>NZ_JBIRVV010000013.1:0-279985 GCF_044387305.1 Lentzea sp. NPDC020367
CAACAGGCGTGCCATCTACCCGCAGGCGGCGCCACCCCCCGATCAGATTGCCGGGGGTCTGGGGGCAGAGCCCCCAGGGGAAGCACCCAACGCAACCAGGCCGCCCGCAAGGTGACCACCCGCAAGGTCGCCGCCCGCAAGCCGGGGAACGCTAGTACAACGCAGAAGCCAAACTCCGCCGAGCAGCAGCAACCCGAGCATCATCAGCGGGGAACAACTCGAACAACCCCACCAAATGCACCCGAACCCGATCCCGATCATCCCCAAAAACCCGCCGAACAGTCCCGACAAGCCGAGCAAACGCCTCGTCGACCAACTGCCCGGCAACCTCAGCATCAGCCGCAGCCAACTGAGCATCAACATCCTCAGGCGAGGAATCAGCCTTGGCGATCACAGCAGGATCAACAGCCTCAGCCCGCTCAGCAAACCGAGCCTGCGCAAGCCCTTCCTTGGCCAACTCATGCCCAGGCTCAGAAGCCAGAATCTCCGAGTAGAACCCCTGAGCGGCAACATAATCCCCACGCTCAAAGGCCTCCTCAGCAGCAACGATCCGAGGGTCCTCGACAACCTCGTCCTCAGCCACCACAGGAGCCCCGGCCCGAGCTTCCCCGGCCCGAATCCCAGGCAACCGCTCCCGCAAAGCATCCAGCAACCGGGCAATCCACTGCGACAACTCACCGTCGTCAATGGGCCCGGCAAAAGCATCAATGGGCTGACCAGCAGCAACGGCCACGGTAGTGGGCACCGACTGCACCCCGAACGCCTGCCCGATCCGAGGCGAGGCCTCCAGATCGACGCGGGCAAGAATCCACGCCCCGCCGGAAGCGGACGCGAACCGGGTCAAAGACGAAGCCAGCTGCTGCGACTCAGGACTGTAGGAGGCCCCGAGCAGCACCACGACGGGCACCTGCAGGGACTGCTCGACCACAGCCTGGAACGAGGCTTCGGTGACATCCACGATCCACGGCACGGAGCCGTTGTCGGGAGCGGAGGCGCCGGCGGCGGCCGGTGTGGCGGCGGCCGTGCGGGCAGCGTCGGCGCGGGCCTTCAGGGCGCCGAGATCGACGGCGCCCGAGAGCGCGGCGGACAGTGCGGCGGTCTTGCGAGGATCAGGCCTTGTCACGTGTTCCATCCTGGCACGGCTAGTTCCCGGACCGGGTCCAGGGCCATCGGGTTGACGCGCATCGCCTCGTTGGCTGAGGCGATGCGTAGAGCCAGCGGTGTCATCAGGTCGATGAACCGCGTCGTACCAACTTCACCCAGTGCTTCCCACGGACTTAGAGCGGCCAAGTCCGTGGCTCGTTCCACCGATGGAAGGTCACCGGGCAGTCCTTCCACTGCTTCCCATTCTTCGACAGTCCAACCACGCGCGGTGCGCATGTATGCCGGATCGAGGGAATGCTCACGCGTATAGAGCGCAAGCGCTTGGCACGGTCCCACGCCGGCAGCGACCAAAGCGGCGACATGACCATCGCCGCGGGCCTCGCGCAGGATCGTGCACGCGTGCCACAACTCCAGGTGGGGCTCGGCAGGCCACGGCAACGCACGGTTCGCGGCAGCCAGCGGACGCCCGGCGAGAGGCGCCGCCATAGCGGCCACACGAGCCAAAGCAGCAGCCTCGGCGATTTCGGGCGTGTCCACCGAACCCAGCAGACGACGCAACGCGCCGTCCGCACCCGCCAGCCGAACACGCAGGTACTCGGACGGCGAGGCGACCGCCCACGCGTCCGGCAGCGCACGGGAGACCATGCGCGGCGCGAAGTTGTAGAAGACCGCCGTCACCAGTTCCGGCGACGCTGCGCCCAGCGGTGCGGCGCGCATGCCGAAGTAGCCCATCCAGCCGCCCTTGCAGCCCAGCGCGTCGGTCGCCGCGCGGGATTCGGGCGTGAAGTACGTGACGTCGTGGTAGGGCTCGAACCTCAACCACAGTTGTCTCGCGTCCACGCCCGACACGCTAACCCAGCGAACGCCGCTGCACGGGTGCACTCACCGGGCCGGCGTAGAGCGTTCGGCCATCCGAGGAGACGTGCCGGAACCGGATCGGATCAGGGCGTGTCGGAGAGGTGCTCCTCGATCCGGTCGACCTTGGCCTTGAGCTGACCGGTGTAGCCGGGCCGGATGTCCGCCTTGAGCACGAGAGACACGCGCGAGGCACTGGCCTGCACGGCTTCCGTCGCGCGCTTGACCACGTCCATCACCTCGTCCCACTCCCCCTCGATCAGAGTGAACATCGCGTTCGTCTCGTTGGGCAGGCCGGACTCCCGCACGACCCGGATCGCCTCGGCGACGGCCTTCGCGACGCCTCCTGTCTCGTCCGAACCGGACGGAGCGACGCTGAACGCGACGAGCACACGTGCCTCCTGATGATCCACGGGTAGTACTGACTGGTAGCTTCGTTGCCCATGACACCGCTGCCGTTCGATCCGATCGCCCGCGCGGCCGAGCTGTGGGACGACCGGGTGGGTTCCTCCACGTCGATGGCCGCCGTCACGAGCGTCATGCGTGTCCAGCAAATCATCCAGTCCGCCGTGGACGCAGCCCTCAAGCCGCACGGACTCACGTTCGCGCGCTACGAGGCGTTGGTACTGCTCTACTTCTCCCGCAAGGGCGCGCTGCCGATGCGGGTCATGGGCGAGCGCCTGCAGCTGCACCCGACGAGCGTGACCAACATCGTCGACCGGCTGGAGAGCGACGGCCTCGTCCGCCGCACGCCGCACCCGACCGACCGCCGCACGACGCTGGTCGAGATCACCGACGCGGGGCTGCAGCGCCGGGAGAGCGCGACCGCGGCCGTCGTCGACGTCAACCTCGGCCTCAAGGGCCTCACCGACCGGCAGACCGAGCAGCTCACGGACCTGCTCGCCAAGGTCCGCCGGGCGAGCGGCGACTTCGAGGACTGAGAAAACCGTTTGGGAGCGCAGGCCGATCTGTGGCCTGATGGGCCCATGTGGGATCGACCGGACCGCTCCATCATCGCGCTCGTCAGCACCCCCGGCGGATTCAACGGGCGCACGAAAGCGATCCCGGTCGAGACACCGAACTGGAACCACGTGGAGCCGATCAACACCGCTCTGCGGGAGTTGATCGGTGTGGAGACGAGCGTTCTGCGGCTGCTCTCGGCCGAGGGCGGCAAGGTGCCGTTCGGCGGCATCGTCACCTACCACGTCGAAGCGCACGAAGAGCCTGATCACAGCCTTCTGGAACCTGTCGACGCACCCGAACCCGATGCCGAGCACCGCCTGCCGTGGGCACGTCCGGGCGGTCCGTCCGAACTGGTCGAGTGGGCCGACTCGGTGATCACCCGCACCGGCCCCGCGGTCCAGGTGCGGACCTGGAACCTGTCGAGCGTGCACCGCCTGCCCACCGCGGACGGACCGGTGTGGCTCAAGGCCGTGCCACCGTTCTTCGCCGACGAGGGCGCGGTGATCAAGACGGTCGCCGCCCACGACCCCACGCTGGTGCCCGAGGTGCTGGCCGGCGCACCGGGACGCGTGCTGCTCAGCCAGGCCGACGGCGCGAACTGCTGGCAGCTGACCGCCGAGCAGGTCGACGACGTCGTGCCGCGCTGGGTCGCCGTCCAGCACGCGCTCGCGGGCGAGCCACTGCTCCAGCGGTCCGCAGTGCCGATGCCGGACTTCGGTCTGCCCGAAACCCTCACGCACGGCGACTTCCACCCCGGCAACTGGCGAAGCAGCGGCGTGGTCATCGACTGGTCCGACGCCGTCTGGGGACACCCGGCGCTCGACGCGTGCCGGCTCATGGAGTACGCGAAGCCCGAGCTGCACGACCACATCCGGCGCGTGTGGAGCGAGGCATGGCTCGCGCTCAGACCGGACAGCAGGCCGCTCGAAGCCCTGGCCATCGCACCCCGCGCGTCCCGGCTGCACAACGCGGTGAAGTACCAGCAGTTCCTCGACAACATCGAGGAGTCCGAGCGGATCTACCACGAGGGCGATCCGCAGGTCGAACTCCGCGAGGTGCTGAGGCTCGTCGCCGGATGAGCAGGACGGTCACCGCACTGGTCAGCGCGCCCGGCGGGTTCGCGGGCCGCCTGGACGCGTTCGAGGTCCCGACGCTCGACTGGTACCACGTGGAACCGGTCAACGACGCCCTCGAACGCCTGCTCGGCGTCCCAACGCACGTACTGCGACTGATCTCGGCCGAGGGCGGCGACAGGCCGTGCGGCGGCTTCGTGACCTATCACGTCGAGGCGCTGGGCGAACCCGGCGGAGCGAAGCTCCACGCGGCGGAAGAGCCGGAACAGGACGCGGAGCACCGGATGCCGTGGGCACGTCGCGGCGGCCCGTCGGAACTGGTCGCGTGGGCCGACACCCAGGTCGGCCGCACCGGGCCCGCCGTCCAGGTCCGCACCTGGGCCATGTCGGTCGTGCACCGCCTGCCCACCGCGGACGGACCGGTGTGGCTCAAGGCCGTGCCGCCGTTCTTCAGCGACGAGGGCGCGGTGATCGAGATGGTCGCGGACGTCGACCCCACGCTGGTCCCGAAGCTCATCGCCTCGGCGCCGCAACGGGTTCTGCTCGGCGACGAACCGGGCGGCAACTGCTGGGACGTCACGCCCGAGGACGTCGAGACGATCGTGCCGCGCTGGGTGGCGGTGCAGCACGCGCTGGCAGGAGAGCCGCGGATCCGCTCCACCGCGGTGCCGATGCCGGGCTTCGGCCTGCCGGACACCCTCACCCACGGCGACTTCCACCCCGGCAACTGGCACAGGACGGGCGCGATCATCGACTGGGCCGACGCGGTCTGGGGTCACCCGGCGCTCGACGCGTGCCGGATCATCGAGTTCACCCGGCCGGAGATCCACGACCACGTCCGCCGCGTGTGGAGCGAGGCGTGGCTCGCGCTCAGACCGGACAGCAGGCCGCTCGAAGCGCTCGACGTCGCCCGCGCCGCGTCACACCTGCACAACGCGGTGAAGGCGCAGCAGTTCCTGGACAACGTCGAGCAGTCCGAGCGGATCTACCACACGGGCTACCCCGAAGCGGAGCTCAGAGCTGTTCGGCTGCCGGTTCGCTGAGGCGGCCGGTCTTCGAGGCCCAGCGCTCGAAGATCACCGTGCCGAACGGCGGGATGCTCGCGAACAGCGCGAGGACCGTCGTGCGCGCGTCCCACTTCAGCGGCGCGACGGCCATCAGCGTCACCAGCACGTAGCCGACGAAGATCAGGCCGTGGATCGGGCCGAAGACCTTGACGCCGATCTCGTTCTGCACGACGACGTACTTGAAGAACATCCCGAGCAGCAGGCCCGCCCAGGAGATGGCCTCGGCCAGGGCGAGGATGCGGAACCGTCCGACCACGCTGGAGAACGTCATGGTTCCCCATCATGAACCGTGACGGGCGGCACACGGCACCCACCCCTGTCCTATTCCTCCCATTTGAAGACGCGGGAGGCTATGAAACCGACCACCAGCGAGAACCCGACCAGGATCGCCGCCGGCATCGCCAGTGCCTCGATCCCCTTGCCCCGCACCAGCACGTCGAGCATGCCGTCGTTCATGTGCCGCAACGGGAAGATCTTCGACACGGTCTGCAGCCACGCGGGCGCCTGGTCGACGGGGAAGAACGTGCCGGACAGGAACGCCATCGGCAGCACCACGATGTTCGCGGCCGCCGACGCCGCCTCCTCGGTCTTGGCGAACGCGCCGACGAGCATGCCGAGCGCGAAGAACGCGATGGTTCCCAGCAGCAGCAACGGAATCGCCAGCCACCACTGCCCGGACAGCTTCAGCCCGAACACCGGCAGCGACGCGATGCCGATGAACGTCGCGCCCTGCACCAGCGCGACGCCGGCGCTGACCAGGATCCGCGACGACAGCACGGAACCCGCCGAGACGGGTGCCAGCCGGATCCGCCGCAGCACCTGCTTGCGGCGCCACGACACGAGAGTCAGCGCCGCGCCGAACACCGCCGATACCGCCACACCCCACGACAGGATGCCCGGCGTCAGGTACTGGATCGGCTTGAGCGAGGCGTCCTCGACCTTCTCCGCGGCGAACGTGAAGGTCGGCGGCTGACCGGTCGCGGCGAGGTTCGCCTTGTCCACGAACCCGTTGATGATCCCGAGCACGGTCGCGGACTTGACCTGGTCGCTCTGCGCGAACCGCACGTCGAGCTGCTGCCCGCGGATGATCAGCGCGGCGGGCAGGTCGCCGTCCTTCACCTTCTGCACGGCGGAGTTCTCGTCGTTGTACGACTCCAGTTCCAGCGCACCGCTGTCGCGCAACGCGGACACGATCGGGCCGTCGCCGACGACCGCGATCCTCGTCTTGTCCGCGCCGGCGTCGCGCAGGATCAGGCCGAAGATGACGAGGAACATCAACGGGAACAGGAAGGTGAAGAACAACGTCACCTTGTCCCGCAGGAATCCCTTGAGCATCGCCACCGAGAGCGTCTTGAACGCGGTCATGCGCGGTACTCCCGACCGGTCAGGTTGAGGAAAACGTCTTCGAGGGTGGCCGTGCGGACCTGAAGTCCGTCGAGCGCGCCCCGTTCGGCCAATGCGGACAGCACGGGAGCGGGGCGGCGCGTGGAGAGCGTCAGCGACACCTCGTCCTCCTGCGCCTCGTCGACGCCGTCGAGCGCGGAAGCGTCCACAACGGACAGAACACCCTTCTGCAGCGTCACGTGGGTCGGCGCGTCGAGGCCGCGCACCAGCACGGCCGGCGGGTCGAGCGCGAGGATCCTGCCGGTGTCCATGATGGCCACGCGGTCGCAGAGGATCTCGGCCTCGTCCAGGTAGTGCGTGGTGTAGACGATGGTCTTGCCGCGTTCCTGGATCGCGCGCAGGACGTCCCAGAGGTTGCGGCGGGCCTGCGGGTCGAGGGCGGCGGTCGGTTCGTCGAGGAACACGATGTCCGGGTCGTGCACCAGCGCGCACGCGATCGAAAGGCGTTGGCGCTGACCGCCGGAGAGCTTGTTCTCCTGCTCGTTCGCCTTGTCCGCGAGGCCGACCAGCTCCAGCATGTCAGCGGCCGTGCCGTGACTCACGCCGTAGAGCGCGCCGAACGTCTGCAGCTGCTCCTTGGCCGTCAGCTTGTCGAAGAACGACGTCGCCTGCAGCTGAACACCGATGCGCGGCAACAACTTCACGTTGCGCGGCCACGGGCTCTCGCCGAGCAACCGCACCTCACCGCTGTCGGGCTTGCGCAGCCCCTCGACGATCTCCAGCGTGGTGGTCTTCCCGGCGCCGTTGGGCCCCAGGATGCCGAAGAACTCGCCTTCGGCCACGGTGAACGAGACCCCGTCCACCGCCTTCAGCTCGCCGTAGCTCTTGCGGATGTCCCGCACCACGACCGCCGACCGTTCCTCCGTCATGGGCGTGACGGTAGGTCAGCGCTGATCGGTTCGCGTGGCGAAACGACGAAAGTCGGCGCCAAGTCGAGACGAAGTGGGTCAGCCGCCTGCAACGAGGAGGGGACAGGCGGTGTACGCGTCGTTCAACCTGCGCAGGGCCGCCGCGAACTGCTCGAAGCGAGCACGCGGAACCGCGGCGCGGACCTCGCCGATCACCTGCCACAGGTAGCGGTGCTCGGCGGTCTCCACGACCGGGACCGCCAGGCCGCCGGGGACGTCGCAGGCGAACGCGAGCGCCACCGCCGCGGCGCGCAGGCACGCGGTCGCGAGCGTCACGCAGTCCTCGACGAGCGTGCGGTCGTCCTGGGCGCGCAGCACGCCGGTGACGGCGAACCGGGCGGCCTGCATCAGCGCGAGGTAGAGGCGCTGGCCGGCCTGGGTGCGTTCGAACGGCAGGTCCTCGGCGCCGCAGCCGGGCGTCACGACGGTCATGCCGACCTGGGGACGCCGCAGCACGTGGTCGAAGAGCGCGGTCGGGGCCCAGAGCAGGGTGCGCCAGGAGTCCTCGGTGATCGAGGTGCCCATCCTGGCCGCGTTCTCGAGCACGTCGAGGTAGGCGATCAGGACACCGGAGAGGAAGATCCCGCCGCGGTCGCCGCCGACCCGGACGACGCCGAAGCGCTCGTCGAGGGTGTCGTCCTGGACCCAGTAGCCGGGCGTCCACTCGATGACGCCGCTGCTCGCCAGCACCACGCGCGCGAGGCGCTGGTGCACGGGCGACGCCGAGAGCACGGTGTCGTCCAAGCCCATCTGGACGAGCGTGGACGCGGCGTGCTGCAGCGACTCGCGCTGCTGGGGCACGAGGTCGGGGTGCAGCAGGCGGAACGGTTCCACGTCACCCCTCCCCTTCCGTAGTCGTCCTCACAATGAACGGCAGGGGGCGGGAAGTCATCCGGATGAACCGCAGCGTTACGTCTCAGTTGGACGCGTCAGTGCGACTGGGCCCAGGCCGCGAGCTGCGCGCGAGACGAAAGATTCAACGCCGTTTTCACGTTGTGCACGTGGGATTCCACGGTGCGGTGCGAGATGCCGAGTTTGGCCGCTACCTGCGCGTTCGTCAAACCCCGTGCGACCAGTTCGACGACCATCCGCTGCCGGTCGCTGAGCACAGGGTGCTGCACGATCTCCTTGTCCAGCGCGGTTTCCAGGGCGTGCCGCACGTCCATCGCCCGGCCCGCGCCGAGCGCCCGCCCGAAAGCCGCCGGAGACAAGGATTCCCGCGCGAGGTCCAGCGCGGCGTCCATCTTCCGCCGCCACCACGTTTCGGACGGAACAACCCACGACGTGCGCATCTGCTGACAGGCTGCCAGAAGTCGCACGCCGAGCTCGTGACGTCCGGACAGCATCGCGACCAGGCCGCGTCCCTCGACCGACTCCAGCACGGCCCGCGGCGTGGTCGCCGTCATGCGCGCGCTCTCGGCGAACCGGGCGCCGGCCGCCGCCAAATCCCCTCGTTCCAACGCGATGCAGCCCGACGTGTGCACCGCGATGGCCACGACGTCCTGCCGTGCATGGAGTCTGAGCACCGGCAACGCGCCGTCGATCAGCACCGCGGCGGCGTCCACGTCACCCTGGACGAGCAGCCGCCAGCCGAGGTTCTGGCTGGACACAGCCACACTCACGTCGTTGCCGTTGCGCACGCCGTGCTGGATCGATTGGCGCAACGCCCACGCGGTGTTCGCCACGTCGCCCATGCCGTCGTAAGCGCTCGCTAACGTCCGGAACAGGCGGCACCTGATCAGGTCCTGCCCGCCGGCCTCCGCGGTCTCGACCGCCTCGATGGCGTACTTCACCGCCTCGTCGTGCCGCTGGTCGTGGCCCGCCAGCAGGGACGCGTACTCCAGCGCGAGGATCCGGTAGCGGGCGTCGGCGGGCGACTGGTCCAGCACCTGCATCAGCACCGCGCCGGCCTCGGCGAAGTAGCCGCGGTCGAAGCACACCCGCAGCAGCATCGTGGCGAGCATCAGCCGCCGGTCGTCCTCCGATGCCACCAGATGGGCGAACGCGTACGCCACGTTGTCGTACTCCTGGTGCTGCGCCTTCACCTGCTCCGGCGTCAGGATCGACGACGAGACGGCGGGTTCGCCCTTCTCGCACAGCCACTCGACGATCCGTTCGGCCGTCACCTCGTGCTCGCCGTGCTCTTCGAGCCGTTCAGCGGCGTACAGGCGAACCGATTCGAGCATCCGGAACCGGCCGTCGTTCTCCCGCACCACCAACGACTTCGCCTGCAACGCCGTGAGCAGGCCGATCACCGCGCCGCCGTGCACGACCTGGGCGATCTCCAGCCCGAACCCGCCGGGCAGCAGCGCGAGCCGCCGGAACAGCTCCTTCTCGGGCGCGGTCAGCAGGTCGTGGCTCCACGCGATGGCGGCACGCAGGCTCTGGTGCCGCACCTGCTCACCGGCGTCGCTCAGCAGGTCGAGGCGGTGGTCGAGGCGGTCCGCGAGTTCGGTCAGCGGCACCGATCCGGACAGTTTCGCGGCCAGTTCCACGGCCAGCGGCAGGCCGTCCAGGCGGGCGCAGATCGCCGCGATGGCATCGCGGTCACCGCCGGCCCCGGCGCGTTCGATGAACAACTTCGCCGCGTCGGCTTCCATGCCGTGCAGCGGATAGACGACCTCGCCGACGGATCTCAGCGCTTCCCGGCTGGTCGCGAGAACCTGAACGTGCGGGCACCGCGACAGGAGCGCGTCCACGACGGCACAACATTCTTCGACGAGGTGCTCGCAGTTGTCGACGAGCAGCAAGATTCGGCGGCCGGTCAGTTCCTGGAGCAACGTGGTCCGCAGCGCGACACCCGCGTGCTGGTACACCCCAACGGCTTCCGCGACGGCCTGCACCACCTGCTCAGGCCGGCTCAGCCTGCCCAGTTCGACGGTGCGGACCTCGGTGCGTCTGGCACGTCCGGCGAGCTCGGCCGCGAGCCTCGTCTTGCCGACCCCGGCCGGCCCGACCAGCGTGAGCATCCTGTGCTTGCGCAGCAACGAAAGCAGCTCCGCGAGCTCGCTCTCCCTGCCGACGAACGCGTCGTCGTAGCGGGGCAGCTCCGTGACCACAGTGGACGTTCCGGCGGAACGCTGACGATAGGCGCGCTGACGGCACGCGTTCGAGCAATAGCGCGCCCGCGAGGGCAGCGGCGCGAAGCCCGTGCCGCAGCTCGCGCAGATGCCCATCGCACGAGACTACGACCGTTCTGACGTCTCAGTTGGAAAGTGTGTGGAGGTCGACCTCCAGCGTGGTCCCCGAACGCAGTTCCGCGAGCTCGATCCGATCCTTCGTCCTGGAGCGCCAGCCGCTGCGAATTCGCCGCACCACCTGCGTCTTCGTGACGTCGGCCGCCTCCGCTTCGATCACGATGTCCTTGCCGTTCTCCAGATGGACCACGGCCTTCGTGAACTTGGGAGCGTGCGGCACGAACTCGCCGGTCCCCGGCACGGCCGGATACATCCCGAGCGCGCTGAACACGTACCAGGCCGACATCGTGCCGAGGTCGTCGTTGCCCGTGACACCCGCCGGCCCGTTGACGAACAACGTCTGTGCGGCCCGCACGACCACCGACGTCTTCTCCGGTTTGCCGATCAGCGCGTACATCCACGGCGCGTGCAGATCGGGCTCGTTGTTCGGGTTGTACCTGAACTGGTTGTAGTAGTCGTACGGCCCCACGACCCACTTCTCGCGGACGGTCCGCGCGGGGTCCACCAGCAGATCGGGGTACGCGAAGAAGTCGTCCAGCCGCGCCTCGGCCGCGGCCTTGCCGCCGAGCGCCGTGATCAGGCCGGCGATGTCGTGCTGGCAGAGCCACTGGTACTGCCACGCCGTGCCTTCGTGAAACCCTTCCGGGCCCTGTGGTGTGAACGGGGTGAGCCACGCGCCGCCCTGCAACTTCGGCCGCGGGAACCCGGTGAACCCTCGGTCCGTGACGCTGTTGTCCCAGAGGGCGCGGTGGTTGAGGCCGCGCTTGCGGAGCCGTTCCGCGTCCTCGGCGTGGCCCAGTTCCGCGGCCATGATTGCGAGCGTGGCGTCGGCCAGCGCGTACTCCAGGGTCGCCGACGCGCCGTGGTGCGGATCGGTGTCCTGGCCCTTCTTCGGGAAGCGCTTGTCGTACTGGACGAATCCGTTCGCGAGGTAGTTCGGGTTGCCGGACCTGCCCTGGAAACGGGAACTCTGCGGCGGGACGCCGTCGGCGTTCTGCAGCAACGCCTGGTACGCCTGCTCTTCGAAGCCCTTGAGGTGGCCGAAGCGCCAGAGGTCGACCAGGAACGGTGTGACCGGGTCGCCGGTCATGCAGTTCGTCTCCTGGTTCGCGTACGCCCAGCGCGGGAGCCAGCCGCCCTGGTCGTGGATGGCCAGGATGCTCCGTGCGATGTCCTGCGAGCGTTTCGTGCGCAGCAGCGCCAGAAGCTGGTTGTGCGCGCGGTAGGTGTCCCACAGCGAGTAGTACTCGTAGTAGGTCCAGCCGTCGGCCTGGTGGACCTGGTTGTCGAAGCCCCGGTACCGGCCGTCCGCGTCGCTGCCGGTCAGCGGCTGGAGCAGCACGTGGTAGAGCGCGGTGTAGAAGACCGCGCGCTCGTCCCAGTCGTCGGTCTCGATCTCGATGCACCCGAGCTCCGCGCGCCAGGCTTCCTGCGCCTCGTTGCGGATGTCGTCGAACGTCCTGCCTGCGGTCTCGGTCTCCAGGTTGTTCGCCGCACCCTGTTCGTCCACTTGGGACAGTGCGGTGGTCGCCGTGACCGGGCCGGGGCCGAACGTCACCCAGGCACCCCTGAGCCCGGCACCGCCGGCGGAATCCCGTTGGCCCGGCTTGGATCCCGTCGGACCCCACGTGCCGAACTGCGTGAACGGGCGGTCGAACCTGGTGGCGAAGTGCGTGAGGTACGGGCGACCGCCGCAGAACGCCTGCGTCTCCACGGTTCCGACGATCGTCCGGTCGCCGACGACCCTGACGGAACTGGCGCTGACCGGCTCCTTGTCGTTGGCCTGGCCCACGTTGACGAGCAGCGTGCCCTGGACGCCGGCGGGGAACGTGTACCGCTCCACACCCGCGCGCGTGGTCGCCGTGCATTCGACGGTGATGTCCCGGTCCAGCTTGACCTTGTAGTAACCGGGTTTGCCGATCTCACCGTCGTGCGTGTAGCCGCTGGCGTACCGCTTGTGGTCGAAGATCTGCGGCAGCTGCGTGACCGGCAGGATCGGCACCAGCCCGCCCTGCTCCCAGCAGCCCGCGCCGGACAGGAAGAAGTGCCCGAAGCCCCGGATCTGCTGGTCGTCGTAGCGGTAGCCGGCGTAGTGGGAGCCGACCGGACTGGAATGCGCCTTGCCGAACGGCATGGACGCGCCGGGGAACGTGTTGCCCTCGTCCTTTGTGCCGATGAAGGTGTTGACCGACTCAACGGGATCCAGTGCGTCCACGACTTTCACCCTAGTTGGGATCTTGGGGTGGTGTGGGGTGGCGCTGTGGTCCGGTCGGGTGGTTGGCGGGAGGGACCGGGCCGGGGTGCGACCGCCGCCGCATGCGCACCCCGGCCCGGGGGCCTACTCGCCGGACTCGCGCGGGCTGAGAACGCTGTCCGTCACCAGATCATCGCTGAGCGCACACGGTCCAGGTCAAGCCCTTGACGATCACTTGTCCGGTTCCGGACATCGGCGCCGTCAGCGGGCCGACATCGCGTTCAGCGTCGTGTACCCCACGCCGAGCTGCGCGAACGCCTCCAGGGTGAACTCCGAGAGCTGGTCGAGCATGGTCGGGTTCTGGAGCAACAGCCGGGTCTGGGCCTGCCGTGCCCCGGTGAGGCGCGGCAGCTCGCTGTACACGATCTTGACGCTCTTGCCGTCCGCCGCCGTCACGTCGACCTTGATGTCCTTGTAGACGCCGGTCAGCTTCGAGGCGATCTTCGTCGCGAGGTCGTGGACGATGACGGCCGCGGTCAGGCCGGCCACGATCGTCAGGATCGTCACCGGGTCCACGTAGAGCGCGCTGGACTTCGGTGTCGTCCACGCGCCACCGCTGTAGAGCCGGATCGCCGAGTTGGCCGTGGTCAGGTCGATGTCGACGGCGTTGGACCTGGCCGCGCTGAACATCGTGCCCGTGGCGACGTCCTGTTCGAACCACACCTGCACGGCCTCCACCGGTGTGAGCAGGTCGCTGCCCGAGACGATCGGGTTCTCGGCGACGTAGATGGGGGTCGTCGTGCTGTTGCCGTTGATGTCGGTCGAGTACGCCGACAGGCCGGGGTGGATCTTGCCGAATTCGTTGACCAGCGTGATGCCGGTCTTCGGGCCGCCGGTGACCGCGTCGCCGAGGATGCCCTCCTTGTCCAGCGTCGACTGGTCGCCGAGGCCGACGGCCACCTCGTTGGTGGCGACGCGCACGCTCACGTTGCCCTGGAACGTGTTGCTGCCGAAGAGGTGGTAGAGCGGCTGCCAGGAGAACGTGTTCTCGTGGAGGTAGCTGTCCGCCGACTGCCAGACGACGTTGTAGGTCTCGTTGACCTTCTTCGCGAAGCAGAGCTTGTAGCCGCTGTCCTTCAGGGTCTTGAGGTCCTCCGGGGCGATCCGGATGTCGACGCTCTTGATCTGTCCGTCCGTCATGGTCGCGCTCCTGTGCTGGATGTCGTCCGGGCCTGGGGCGGCCCGCTGCACACGCTCCGGAGCGGCCGTCTCCGGCAGGTCTTCGCGACGCGCGCACCGCTGTCACCGCGCCGTCGGCGTCACTCGATGGGCTGGACTGGGCCGAGCGGGTTCCGTTGGGCCATTGGCGTTACGGGTGCCGGGCGAACGGCAGGGGAACCGGCGACGCGCCGTCGCCGCCCGTTCCCGACCGGGTGGTGGTCAAGTCCGCACGACTGAGTGCCCACCGCCGACCGGCAGTCGGCGGGACACCGCGGCAGGTAGGTGAGAGATGCCCTGGAGACGGCGCCGGGTGATGCTCGGGACGGCCGAGGGAGGGACCGCGATGAGAGAAGCCGATGACGCGCATCTGGTGTTGCTGGGCCGGTTCGAGCTGCTCGCCGGATGCGGTGACGTCGTGCTGCCCAAGGGCGCGCAGCGGCTGCTGGCCTACCTCGCGATCCACCACGGCGACGCGGTGAGCCGGCAGGCCGCCGCCGAGCAGCTGTGGCCCGAGTGCCGCAGGCAGCGGGCTACCGCCAACGTGAGGCAGGCGCTGTGGCACCTGCGCCGGGCGACGGAACGGCCGGTCGTCGAGCCCTCGGTGGACCGGCTGAGGCTGTCGCCCGCGCTGACCGTCGATTTCTGCCGGGCAGTCGAGGCCGCGCACCTCGTCGTCAGCTCCGCCACACCCGGAGCGGAGGACCTGGTCGGTGCCCTGTCCCGAGACCTGCTGCCCTACTGGACCGACGACTGGCTGGCCCCCGAACGGCGCCGGTGGGAGCAGGTCCGGCTGCACGCGCTGGAGGCGGTCGCCCAGCACCTCATCTCGGCCGGCGCGCACCTCGCCGCACTGGAAGCCGCCTTCACCGCGATCTCCATCGACCCGGTCAGGGAGACCGCGCACCGGACCGTGATCGCCGCGCACCTCGCCCAGGGCAACTACGGGTCGGCGCTGCGGCACTACCAGCAGTACCGCGCGCTCCTGCACCGCGAACTGGGCGTCACGCCGTCCTCGCACATGACCCGGCTCGTCGCGTCTCAAGCGGCGCTGTGAGCCATGGGCGTTGACGCGGGCAGCGCCCTTGACCGGTAAGGAAACGGTTGACAAGGGCGTAAGGCCGGGGTGAGATACGCCCACTATGACAACGTTGTCCCCCAGCGGGCCCGTAGCCGGTCAGCGCAAGGTACGTCGCGCGACGATGAACGACGTCGCGCGGCTCGCGGGCGTGAGCATCAAGACCGTCTCGCGCGTGGTCAACGACGAGCCAGGCGTGCACCCGTCCACCGCCGAGCGCGTGCTGGCGGCCATCGACCAGCTCGGGTTCCGGCGGAACCTGAGTGCCCGCAACCTGCGCCGAGGCTCGTCCACCGGCACGATCGGGCTGGTGCTGGAAGACGTCGGCAACCCGTTCTACTCCGGCGTGACGCGCGCTGTCGAGGAGATCGCCCGTTTGCGCGGCAGACAGGTGATCTCGGGGTCGTCGGACGAGGATCCGAGCCGCGAGCGCGAGCTGGCGCTGGAGTTCTGCTCGCGCAGGGTCGACGGGCTGCTGATCGTGCCCGCCGGGCTGCAGCACAGCTACCTGGTGCCGGAGATGCGCGCGGGCACGCCCGTGGTGTTCCTGGACCGGCCCGCGGGCGACGTCGTGGCCGACACCGTGCTGGTGGACAACATCGGCGGCACCGTCGAGGCGGTCACGCACCTGGCCTCGCACGGGCACCGCCGCATCGCGTTCCTCGGGGACGCGCCGGACATCTTCACCGCCAACGAGCGCCTGCGCGGCTACCGCGAGGGCTGCGTGCGCGCGGGCATCGGCTACCACGAGGAACTCGTGGCGATGGGGCCGCACGACGAAAGCAGCGTCAGGACCACGTTGCAGCGCCTGCACAGCATGCGGGAGCCCGCGACGGCGATCGTGGCGGGCAACAACCGCATCACCGTGTACATCCTGCGCGCGCTCGCGGGCGTCGCGGAAAGGCCCGCTCTCGTGGGCTTCGACGACTTCGAACTCGCCGACCTGTTGTCGCCGCCGGTGACCGTGATCGCGCACGACGCGAGCGCGCTCGGCAAGGCGGCCACCGATTTGTTGTTCGCCCGACTGGACGGCGACAACTCACCACCGCGCCGCGTCGTGCTGCCGGTGCGCTTGGTGCCACGAGGATCCGGGGAGGTCCACGCGTGAGTTCTGGTGTTCTCCACCAGCCTGTCAACTTGCCCGCCAACCAGCCGAAGCAGTTCTACCGCGGCGGTGAGGCGATCGCCGCGTTGCGCGGCGGAACCAGTGGCGACTTCGGCCCCGAGGACTGGGTGGCGTCCACGACGACGCTCTACGGGCGCGACGATGCCGGGTTGACAACGTTGCCAAACGGCGTGCTCCTGCGCGACGCGGTGAAAGCCGACCCGACGGGATGGCTCGGCGCGGACCACGCGGCCAAGTTCGGCGGCGACACGGCGTTGCTGGTGAAGCTGCTCGACGCGGGCCAGCGCCTGCCCGTGCACTGCCACCCGTCGAACGCCTTCGCGTCCTCGCACCTGAACTGCCGCCACGGCAAGACGGAAGCGTGGATCGTCGTGGGCACGACGGGGTCGACCCCGACCGTCTACATCGGATTCCGCGACGACGTGCCTGCCGACGTGGTCGCCGGTTGGGTCGCCACGCAGGACACGACGGCGATGCTCGACGCGCTCAACCCCGTCTGCGTCCGGCCCGGTGACACGGTCTTCGTGCCCGCCGGTGTGCCGCACGCGATCGGTGAGGGCGTGTTCATCGTCGAACTGCAGCAGCCCACGGACTTCTCGGTGACGCTGGAGTGGCAGGGCTTCCTCGCCAACGGCGACATCGGCCACCTCGGCCTCGGCTACGACGTCGCACTGGACTGCGTGGACCGGCAGGGCTGGAGCGGCAAGCTCGACGAGCTGGTGCGGCAGACGTCCGAGAAGTGGGCGCCGTCGGTCGATCTGCTCGGCCGCGACGCGGACCCGTTCTTCCAGGCCGACCGCCTGCACGTGGAGGGCTCCTTCGCACTGGAGCCGTCGTTCGCCGTGGTGGTCGTGCTGGAGGGTGCCGGCCAGCTCGGTGAGCTGGAGGTGCACAAGGGCAGCACCGTCGTCGTGCCGCACGCGGCCGGCGAGCTCGGTCTGACCGGTGACCTGGTGGCGATCCGCTGCCGCCCACCCGTTCTATCCACTGTGGAGGATGTGACCGCATGAGCCAGCCACTGCTGGAGGCTCGTGATCTCACGAAGAACTACGGCACCGTGGAAGCTCTCCGCGGTGCCTCGTTCACCGCTTACCCCGGTGAGGTCGTGTCGCTGATCGGCGACAACGGCGCGGGCAAGTCCACCCTGGTGAAGTGCCTGTCCGGGGTGGAGCAGCCGACCGGCGGCACGCTGCTGTTCGACGGCGATCCGCTCGTGCTCGACTCCCCCAACAGCGCCCGCGACCTGGGAATCGAGACGGTGTTCCAGGACCTCGCGGTCGCGCCGGACCTCGACCCGGCCGCGAACATGTTCCTGGGCAGGGAGATCCTCAAGCCCGGCGTCCTCGGCCTCCTGGGCGTGCTGGACAAGAAGGCGATGCGCAGGCAGGCCGCCGAGCACTTCTCCCGGTTCGGCGCGACGCTGCAGAGCATCGACGTGCCGATCGCGGCGCTGTCCGGTGGCCAGCGCCAGTCCGTCGCGGTCGCGCGGTCGGTGGCGTGGGCGTCGAAGCTCGTGTTCATGGACGAGCCGACGGCCGCACTCGGTGTGGTGCAACGGGAACGCGTGCTGGAAGTGATCAAGCGCGTGCGCGACGAGGGCGTCGCCGTGGTGCTGATCTCGCACAACATGCCCGAGGTGCTGTCGGTGTCCGACCGCGTCGAGGTGCTGCGCCTCGGCCGGCGCGTGGCCCGTTTCAAGGCCTCGGACACCAGCGTGGAAGAGCTCGTCGGCGCGATGACCGGCGCGCTCACTCAGGAGGACGCGGCGTAATGAGCACCGACGAGAAGACAACGTTGTCAACTCTGCCGGACGAGCAGCGCACGCCGTTGCTCAAGCGCCTGACCGGCGCGAACACGCTGTGGATCGGCCTGGTGCTGCTGGTCCTGGTCGCCACGTTCGGCGCGATCCGCCCGGACGCGATCTTCCAGGTGACCACGCTGCAGTTCCTGCTCGCCGAGACCGCCGTGCTGCTGGTGCTCTCGGTCGGCATGACGTTCGTGATCATCACGTCCGGCATCGACCTGTCCGTGGGCTCGGTGCTGGTGTTCGCGTCCGTGTCGAGCGCGCTGGCGATGAACTCGGTGTCCGGTGGCGACGCGACGAACGCCGGCTGGGGCGTGATCGCGTTCGGCCTGCTGGTCGCCGTGGTCAGCGGCGCGGTCTGGGGCCTGCTCAACGGTCTGCTGATCTCGCGGGCGAAGATCCCGCCGCTGATCGTGACCCTGGGCTCGTTCGGTGCGGCGCAGGGCGCGGCCCTGTTGCTGAACAACGGTTCCAACGTGTCCGGCATCCCGGACAAGCTGAACACGACGTTCGGCTCCGGCACGTACTTCGGCATCCCGAACATCGTGATCGTCGCGGCGATCGTCACCGCTCTCGGCGCGTTGTTGTTGTCCACCACGCGTTTCGGCCGGTACACCTACGCGGTCGGCTCGAACGAGGAGGCGGCCAGGCGCGTCGGCATCTCGGTGCGCGGCCACCTGACGAAGGTGTACCTGCTCGCGGGCACCCTGGCGGGTCTCGCGGGGTTCATGGGCAACGCGTTCTTCCGCGTCGCGGTCGTCACCGGCCACGAGACGGACAACCTGAACGCGATCGCCGCCGTCGTCCTGGGTGGGACGAGCATCTTCGGCGGCATGGGTTCGGTGCTGGGCACGGTCTTCGGCGTGTTCATCCCGGCCGTGTTGGAGAAGGGCCTCGTGATCATCGGGGTCAAGGAGTTCTGGCAGCCGATCGCCGTGGCGATCGTGCTGGTGGCCGCCGTGTGGCTGGACCAGACACGGCGGCGGGCGCGCAACCAACGTTAGGAAAGGTGCTGGACCAATGAAGATCCGCTCCGCAGTGGCTGTCTCAGCCGCTTTCCTGCTCGCCGCGTGTGGCGGGGGTGGGCAGATTGGTGACTCGAACTCGGGCAACTCGGCCGCGAACAAGAAACTGGTGCTGATCCCCGGCATCTCGGCGGAACCGTTCTACATCTCGATGCAGTGCGGTTTCGAGGGCGCGGCCAAGGCCGCGGGCTACGAGTTCGACACGCAGGCCCCCGCCAAGTTCGACGCGGCCCAGCAGACCCCGATCGTCACGGGCATCCTCGCGTCGAAGCCCGCCGCCGTGCTGATCGCGCCGACCGACGACAAGGCCATGGCCGGCCCGATGAAGCAGCTCAAGGACGCGGGCATCAAGGTCGTCGAGGTCGACACCAAGCTCCAGGACACCTCGATCGGCGTCTCCTCCATCTCGTCCAACAACGAGCAGGGCGGCAAGCTCGCCGCCGAGACCCTGAACAAGCTCGCGGCCGGCAAGACCGGTTCGGTGCTGGTGCTCAACACCAAGGCCGGCACGTCGACGACGGACGCCCGCGCCAAGGGCTTCGAGGACGCCATCAAGGCGTACCCGAACCTCAAGTACATCGGCCAGCAGTACACCGACAACGAGCCCGCCACCGCGGCCTCGAAGGTGACCGCGACGCTGGCGGCGAACCCGGACCTGATCGGCGTGTTCGCGACCAACCTCAACAGCGGTGAGGGCGCCGCGACCGGCCTGCGCAACGCGGGCAAGACCGGCGCGGTGAACCTGGTCGGCTTCGACGCGTCGCCGAAGCAGGTGCTGGACCTCCAGGCGGGCACCGTGCAGGCCCTGATCGCCCAGGACCCCGCCACGATCGGCAAGCAGGGCGTCGAGCAGGCCCTGGCCGCGATCGACGGCAAGGAGAACAAGCGCAACATCGAGACGGACCTCGTCGCCATCACGAAGGACGACGCGTCGGCCAACTCGAAGTACTTCTACAAGGAATCCTGCTGAGTTTTCCCGTTGCGAAGGGCCGTTCCCACCTAGGGGACGGCCCTTCGGCCTTTCGGGGCCTTGATGACGCATGTCATGGCCGTTTGGCCGCGTTGGGCTAAGACCCAAGTCGTACGAGCCAGTCATCCTTCAGCGGATGTTCGGAGTCCCGAAAACCGATGAGCTGTAGGCACATTGGAGGGGGCTCGAATGCTACGAAGGAAAATCGCAGCGGCACTTGCCGTCGTTACGGCAACATCCCTGCTCATCGCACCACAGGCGCTGGCAGCACCAGCACAACAGATCCAGTGGCAGCAGTGCTTCGACCCGGGAACGCCGGGGCTTCCGCCGGGCGGCGAACGACTGGAGTGCGGCAGCTTCACCGCGCCGATGGACTGGAACAACCCGCACAACGGCAAGACGATCACCATCGCGGTCAGCCGCCTGACGCCGAAGAGCGGCACGGCGAAGTCCACGGTCTTCACCAACCCCGGCGGTCCCGGTGGCCCCGGCCGCACGGTCCCGCTGCTCTACCTCGACCGGCCCAAGCTGAGCGAGAACGCCGAGATCATCGGAATCGACGTGCGCGGCACCGGCGCCAGCAGCAACGTCACGTGCGGGAGCTTCAACACCGACGGGCAGATCGATCCGCGTGATCGCAGCAAGGCCAACCTCGACCTGCTCTACGGCGCCATGGAACTGCAGGCGAAGTTCTGCCAGGCCAAGTCTGGCGAGTTCGGCAGGTACGTCTCCACCGACCAGACGGTGAAGGACCTCGACCTGCTGCGCCAGGTGCTCGGCAAGAAGAAGGTCAGCTGGCTCGGCTACTCCGGCGGCAGCTGGATGGGCGCCTACTACGCCACCTACTTCCCCAAGACGCTCGACAGGATCGTGCTCGACTCCAACGTCGACTTCACCCTGCCGTGGCAGCCGATCTTCGACGACTGGGGCATGGGCTTCGAACGCCGGTTCCGCGTCGACTTCCTGCCGTGGGTGGCGAAGTACGACAGCGTCTACCACCTGGGCAAGACCGGCGAGGAGGTTCGCCAGTCCTACGAACGCACCCGCGCCAAGCTCAACGCGCAGCCCGTCACGCGACCGGACGGCGTGTACAACGGCGTCACGCTCGACCTCGCGCTGCGAACCACGCTCTACACCAAGGACAGCTTCGCCGACGGCGCGCAGAGGCTCGCGGAACTGGCCGGTTCGGTGTCCCCGCAGGCGAAGACGCTGGCCAGCTATCCGGACGCCCAGGCGGGCACCGCCTACTCGATCCTCTGCAACGACACGCCGTTCCACGGCGACAGGAAGTACCTGGAGCGCGACGGCGCGCAGGACGGCGCCAAGTGGCCGCTCGTCGGCTACACCCAGGTCGCCGGCCCGTGCGCGTTCTGGGACCGGCCGAACGTGAAGCTCAAGCAGCCCACCGGAATCGGCGTCGCACCGACGTTGATGGTGCAGTCGGTGCGCGACCCGGCGACGCCGATCGAGCAGGCGCAGCGGGCACACCGGAACTTCAAGAACTCCGTGCTGCTGACCGTCGAGGACGAGGGCGACCACGGCATCTACGGCTTCGGCAACCCGTGTGTGAACGACGTCGTCGAGCGCTACCTCGTCGACGGCGTGACTCCCGCGGCGGACCTGAAGTGCCCCGGCGTCCCGCTGCCCGCTCCCGACGCGCAGAGCGGGCAGAACTCGCTCGCGAAAGCACGGCAGCTCGCCACTCAGCTCGGCTGGTAGGAGGGGGAAACGCATGTACCGCAAGAAGATCGCGGCGGCACTCACCGTCGTCACAGCGACATCGCTCTTCATCGCCCCACAGGCTCAGGCGGCGACCGGCCTGGCCGATCAGAAGATCACCTGGCGGCAGTGCACCGACGAGCCTGGCTTCGAACGGCTGCAGTGCGGCGAGTTCACCGCACCGATGGACTGGAACAACCCGCGCAACGGCAAGACCATCACCATCGCGGTCAGCCGCACGGTTCCGTTGAACGGCAAGGCGAAGACCACGGTCTTCACCAACCCCGGCGGACCGGGCGGTGAGGGACGCACGCTGCCGTTGGTCTACCTCGACCGGCCGAAGCTCAGCGAGAACGCCGAGATCTACGGCATCGACGTGCGCGGCACGGGTGCCAGCAGCAACGTCACCTGCGGCGGGTTCGACACGCTCGGCTCCACGGATCCACGGGACCGCAGCAAGGCCAACCTCGATCTCATCTACGGCGGCATGGAACTGCAGGCCAAGTTCTGCCAGACCAAGTCCGGTGAGCTCGGCAGGTTCGTCACCACCGAGCAGACCGTGAAGGACCTGGACCTGCTGCGCCAGGTGCTCGGCCGCAAGAAGGTCGACTGGCTCGGCTACTCCGGCGGCAGCTGGATGGGCGCCTACTACGCCACGTACTTCCCCAAGACGCTCGACAAGGTCGTGCTCGACTCCAACACGGAGTTCACCGGCACGTGGAACTCGGTGTTCGGCGACTTCGGCATGGGGTTCGAGCGGCGATTTCGCGTCGACTTCGCGCCGTGGGTCGCCAAGTACGACGACATCTACCACCTCGGCAAGACCGGCGAAGAGGTGCGGCAGAGCTACGAACGGACGCGCGCGAAGCTCGCCCAGCAGCCCGTCACCCTGCCAGAAGGCACGTACTACGCGGTCACGCTGGACCTGGTGCTCGTCCAGGGCCAGTACAGCAAGTACGCGTTCGACAGCACCGCGCGCAAGTTCGCCGAACTGGCCGGCACGGTGCCGGCGCCGATGAGCGCGCAGGCGTCCTATCCGGACGCGGCGACCGGCACGATGAACTCGATCATCTGCAACGACAACGAGTTCCGCGGTGACCGCGGGTACCTGGAACGCGACGCGGTGCGGGACGGCGCCAAGTGGCCGCTGCTGGGCTACTACCAGATCATGGGCCCCTGCGCGTTCTGGGACCGGCCGAACGTGAAGCTCAAGCAGCCCACCGGAATCGGCGTCACGCCGACGTTGATGGTGCAGTCGGAACGCGACGCGCCGACGCCGATCGAGGGTGCGCGCAAGGCGCACGCCGGGTTCGCCGGATCGCGGCTGCTGACCGTGAAGGACGAGGGTGACCACGGCATCTACGGGTTCGACAACAACTGCGTCAACGACGTGGTCGAGCGCTACCTCGTCGACCGCGTGACGCCGTCCGGCGACCTGTCCTGTCCCGGCGTGCCGCTGCCCGAGCCGGGTCAGCAGCAGGCCGGAACGCTGGAGCAGGCGCGCACCCTGGCAACCCGGCTCGGCTGGTGAGGAGGTTCCGATGAGAAAGCAGTGGGCGGCCGCGGCCGCCGTGACCGTGGCGACGACGCTTTTGGCCACACCACAGGCTTCGGCGAGCACGGAGTTCGCGCGCCAGGAGATCAAGTGGCAGCAGTGCACCGACGAGCCGGGATTCGAACGGCTGCAGTGCGGCAGTTTCACCGCACCGATGGACTGGCACAACCCGCGCAACGGCAAGACCATCACCATCGCGGTCAGCCGCACGGTTCCGTTGAACGGCAAGGCGAAGAGCACGGTCTTCACCAACCCCGGCGGCCCCGGCGGCGCCGGTCGCACGTTGCCGCTGGTCTACCTGAACCGGCCGAAGCTCAGTGAGAACGCCGAGATCGTCGGCATCGACGTGCGCGGCACCGGCGGCAGCGACAACGTCACGTGCGGCTCCTACCAGCACCGGCTCGCCACCGACTGGCGCGACCGGAGCAAGGCCAACCTCGACCTGCTCTACGGCGGCATGGAGCTACAGGCCAAGTTCTGCCAGACCAAGTCCGGCGAACTCGGCAAGTTCATCACCACCGAGCAGACCGTGCGCGACCTCGACCTGCTGCGCCAGGTGCTCGGCCGCAAGAAGGTCAGCTGGCTCGGCTACTCCGCGGGCAGCTGGATGGGCGCCTACTACGCCACCTACTTCCCGAAGACCCTCGACAAGATCGTCCTCGACTCCAACACCGAGTTCACGCAGTCGTGGCAGAAGGTCTTCGACAACCTCCCGGCCGGGTCGGAACTCCGGTTCCGCGTGGACTTCCTGCCGTGGGTGGCGAAGTACGACAACGTGTTCCACCTCGGCAAGACCGCTGAGGAGGTGCGGCAGAGCTACGAGACCACGCGCGCACGGCTGGTCGAGCAGCCCGCCACGTTGCCGGACGGCACCGTCGTCACACCGGTTCTGCTGGACGCCGTGATCTTCGCGGGCCTCTACAGCAAGGACTCGTTCGAGGGCACGGCCCAGTTGGTCGCGCTGATCGCGGGCACGCTGCCCATGACGCTCGCAGCGCCCCAGCAGTACCCGGACTCGCTGATGGGAACGCAGATGTCGATCCTGTGCAACGACACCCCGTTCCGCGGGGACCGGAAGTCGTTGGAGCGCGAGGGGAACAAGAGCGTCCGGCAGTACTCGCTCGTCGGCGGGTACCAGATCACCGGCCCATGCGCGTGGTGGGACCGCCCGGACGTGCAACTCAAGCGTCCCAACGGAAGGGGCGTCGACTCCGCGCTGATGGTGCAGTCGGTGCGTGACCCCGCGACGCCTCTCGCAGGCGCGCAACGGGCTCACGCCGGGTTCGCCAATTCGCGGATGCTGACCGTGAAGGACGAGGGTGACCACGGCATCTACGGGTTCGGCAACGACTGCGTCAGCGACGTGGTGGAGAGCTACCTCGTCGACGGCGTGGTGCCGGCGAAGGACCTGAGCTGCCCCGGCGTGCCGTTGCCGGCACCCGGTGAGAGCAAGGGAAACCCGCTCGCCAAGGCACAGCAGCTGGCCGCTCAGGCCGGTTGGTGACCGTCTAGAAAGCGCCGGGGTGGGTACGTCTGCGTCGCGCCGCGTAGACGCCCGCCTCGGTGCGGCGGTCGAAGCCGAGCTTGTGCAGGAGCGACGACACGTAGTTCTTGACCGTCTTCTCCGCCAGGAACAGGCGGTTCGCGATCTGCCGGTTTGTCATGCCCTCGGCGATGAGGTCGAGGATGCGGCGTTCCTGCGGGCTCAGCGCGGCGTAGCGCGGATCTTCCTCGGGGCCGCCGCGGAGCCGTTGCAGGACGGTGGCCGTCACCCCGGCGTGCAGGAGCGAGCCGCCGGAGGCGAGCGTGCGGACGGCGGCGACGAGATCGTTGCCGGACACCTCTTTCAGCATGTACCCCGACGCGCCCGCCATGATCGCGCCGAACAACGCCTCATCGTCCGAATAGGACGTGAGCATCAGGCACGCGGGCGGCGGCTGCACCAGGCTCCTGATCTCCCGGCACACCGTGACGCCGTCACCGTCGGGCAGCCGCACGTCGATGATCGCCACGTCGGGTTTGAGCCGCGGGGCCTGCGCGATCGCGGCCGCGGCGCTGTCCGCCTGGCCCACGACCTGGACGTCCTCCGCCTGCGCCAGCAACTGCACCAGCCCGCGCCGCACGATCTCGTGGTCGTCCACCACCAGCACCGCTATCGCCATCTCGCCTCCTGCAGCACCAGTGGAACGAACCAGGTGACGCTCACCCCGGCTCCGGGGATCGAGTCGACCGCGCAGTCGCCGTGGTGGCGCCGCGCCCGAGCCGCCATGTTCGCGAGCCCGCCCGCGTGCTGGGGCGCCCCGCCGGAATCGTCAGCCAACGGCAAGCCTCGGCCGTCGTCCTTGACCATGAGCTCAAGACTCGTCACGGTGCGATCGACGCTCACGGCGACAGCAACGTGCTGCGCTCTCGCGTGCCGCACAACGTTCGTGAGCGCCTCTCGGAGCGTGGCCAGCAGATCGGGTCTGACCTGGTCCGGCACCACGGTGTCCAACGGGCCTTCGAGCGACACGTCCGGTTCGAACCCCAGCAGCCGTGCGGACTCGTGCACGACGTTGAGCAGCTGCCCGCGCAGGCTGGTGCCCCCGGCCGGCGGTTCCTGCAGGGAGAAGATGGTGCGGCGGATCTCGCGGATCGTGCGGTCGACCTCCTCCACGAACCCGGTGATCCGTTCGGCGACCTGGGGCCTGCTCGTCCCGGTCAGCCCCTGCAACCCGAGGCCGAGGCCGAACAACCGCTGGATGACCAGGTCGTGCAGGTCCCTGGCGATGCGGTCGCGATCCTCCAGCACCGCCAGCCGTTCGGTGTCGCCCCGCGCCCGCGTGAACTCCAGCACCAGCGCGGCCTGCGCGGCGAAGGCCTCGATGAGGTCGGGGTCGTCGAAGCCGGGCTCGCCCTCGGACTTGGACAGGATCAGCACGCCGATCGTCCGCTTCCCGATCTTGAGCGGCACGACCGCGCACGGCCCCGGCACCGCGGACACCTTGCCCTCGGCGTGGCACTCGCCCTGGCCGGACTCGTAGACCCGGTAGGTGACCGTGCCTTCCTTGGGCACCCGCATGCCCTCGGCGTCGTAGCTGCCGCCGTCGGTCACCTCGATGACGAGGTCACCGGTGTGGTCGGGCAGCACCACGGCCGCGAAGTCGGCGTTGGCCGTTGTGCGCGCTGTCTTCGCCACGAGGTAGAGAGCGTCACGGCCGTCCGTGCCCGTCAGCAGGTTGGTGGTCACCTCGGCGGCGGCGCGCAGCCACACCTCACGCTTGCGCGTCTGCTCGTAGCGGTCGAGGTGCTCCACGGCGCTGCCCGCCGCCGTGGCCAGCGCGGTGAGGATGTCGCGGTCCTGGTTGCTGAACGCCGCCTTGCCGCTCAGGAAGAGGTTGCCGAACGTCTCGTCGTGCACCTTGATCGGTGCCCCCAGGAAGTCCGCCAGGCCGATCGAGCGCGGATCACCGGACGTGATCTGCACCTGCCCGTCGTGGTGGGCGGTGAACTCCGTGAGCTCCCTGTGGGTGTTGATCACGGCCAGCGCGCCGTAGGAGGCACCGATCAGCTCACAGGCCGACTCGACGGTGTGGCGGAGCAGATCGGGGAGGGTGTCGACTTCGGCGAACGACAGCACGACGTCCAGCACTCGCTGTTCCGTGCTCACGTTGCCGCCCACGGCCTTCACCCCTTGGGGGGATAGAAGTGACACCGTACGAACGACTGAGGGTAACTCCACACCGTAGTCAAGGGGGAGACCATCACTGCAAACAGTGAACTTTGGGACTACTGAGAGTAGAGGTGCGTCTTGTTTGGAGGGGCCAGGCGGCTCAGTGCAGGCCGACCGTGAAGCCCTCGTCGATGACGCCGCGGTAGATCTGCGGGGCGAAGGTCCGCAACCCGTGGTCGAGCGGCGCGATGAACCCCGCCGAGTCACCGAGCGGCAGCCGGTACCCGTTCTGCACCCGGTGGAACTCCCACAACGGCTCCATCGTCGGGTGCGCGGGCCGGAACTGCTGCGGATCGCGCGGATGCAGGTCGACGCGCACCAGGGTCCTGCGCACCAGGGCGTCCGCGAGCTGAACCGCGCGCTCCTGGGTCCGGGAGATCGAGATCGCGCCCAGCTCCTGCCAACCGACGGCCCACGGCATGCCCTGCGGGTCGTCCAGGCGGATGCCCTGCTGCTCGATGATCAGCTTGCGCGGCCGGGAGATGGTCTTCCACTTCACCACGGCCATCACGCCGATGAAGGTGAACGCGATGCCGATGACGGCCGCGATGCTGCCGCCCACCGGTTCGCCGTCCATGAAGGCGGTCACGGCGCCGACCAGGGCGAGGATGCCCAGGATCCCGGCGACCGAGCCGCCGATCAGGACTTTGCGGGTGTCGCTCTTGCCGAGGTCGATGACGACAGGCGGAGGCGCTCCCCAAGCGGTCATGGCCGCAGGTTACCGCTGATCAACAGCTCCGCGGCGGCGAACGGGTCCAGTTCACCCTCGACCACGCGCTTGGCCAGCTGGTCGACGGGGCCGAAGCGGGTGCGGACGCGTTCGACGGCGATCGCCTCGATCTCGGCGCCCGCGCGGCGCAGGCGGCGTTCGGTCAGTTCGCCGTGCTCGGCCATCCACGACTGGTGTTCGGTGATCGCCTCGACCACGCGGTCGAGACCCTCCATGCGCGCTGCCACCGTCTTCACCACGGGGACGCGCCACGACGGGCCTTCGCGGTCCCTGCGGCCCAGCGAGATCATGTACTTGAGGTCGCGCGCGGTCTGGTCGGCGCCGTCGCGGTCGGCTTTGTTGACCACGAAGACGTCCGCGATCTCCAGGATGCCCGCCTTGGCTGCCTGGATGCCGTCGCCCATGCCCGGCGCGAGGAGCACGAGCGTCGTGTCGGCCAGTGCCACGATCTCGACCTCGGACTGACCGACGCCGACCGTTTCCACGATGATCACGTCGAACCCGGCGGCGTCCAGCACCCGCAGCGCCTGCGGGGTCGCCCAGGACAGGCCACCGAGGTGGCCGCGGGTCGCCATGGAACGGATGAAGACGCCGGGATCCGTCGCGTGGTCGCCCATCCGCACGCGGTCGCCCAGCAGCGCGCCGCCGGAGAACGGGCTGGACGGGTCGACGGCGATCACCGCGACGCGCTTGTCCTGCTCGCGAAAAGCACGCACCAGCGCGTTCGTGGAGGTCGACTTGCCGACGCCGGGAGCACCGGTGATGCCGATGACCTGGGCGTGCCCGGTGTGCGGGGCGAGGGCCGCCGCCACCAGCGGCAGCTGCGCACTCCCCTGTTCCACCAGGGAGATCAGCCTGGCGACCGCGCGCGGTTCGCCGTCACGCGCGCGGTCGACCAGTCCTGCTACGTCAACAGCTGTGGCCACAGCCAAGGACACTAGGCCTTGGAGGGCACGCGGATGATCAGAGCGTCGCCCTGACCACCACCACCGCACAGCGCCGCCGCACCCACGCCGCCACCACGCCGCTGCAGCTCCAGTGCGAGGTGCAGGGCGATGCGGGCGCCGGACATGCCGATCGGGTGGCCCAGCGCGATGGCGCCGCCGTTGACGTTGACCTTGTCCTCGGAGATTCCGAGCTGACGGGAGGACACGATGCCGACCGCCGCGAACGCCTCGTTGATCTCGATCAGGTCGAGGTCGGCGGGGTCGATGCCCTCCTTGGCGCACGCGGCCTTGATGGCGTTGGACGGCTGCTCGTGCAGCGAGGCGTCCGGGCCCGCGACGACGCCGTGGGCGCCGATCTCCGCGATCCACTCCAGGCCCAGTTCCTCGGCCTTCGCCTTGCTCATCACGATCACAGCGGCCGCGCCGTCGGAGATCTGCGACGCCGAACCCGCGGTGATGGTGCCGTCCGCGGCGAACGCCGGGCGCAGCTTGCCGAGCGAGTCGGCGGTGGTGTCGGCGCGCACGCCCTCGTCCGTGCTGAACAGGACGGGGTCGCCCTTGCGCTGCGGGATCGAGACCGGCGCGATCTCGGCCTCGAAGACACCGTTCTCCGCGGCCTTCGCGGCGAGCTGGTGCGACCGCGCGGAGAACGCGTCCTGCTCCTCGCGCGTGACGCCGTAGCGGCCGTTGTACTTCTCCGTCGAGACGCCCATCGCGACCTGGTCGAACGCGCAGAACAGGCCGTCGAGCGCCATGTGGTCCTGCATCGTCACGTCGCCGTACTTGAACCCGCCGCGCGACTTCGGCAGCAGGTGCGGCGCCTGCGTCATCGACTCCTGGCCACCGGCCACGACGACGTCGAACTCGCCGGCGCGGATCAGCTGGTCGGCCAGCGCGATCGCGTCGATGCCGGACAGGCACACCTTGTTGATGGTCAGCGCGGGCACGCTCATCGGGATGCCGGCGGCGACCGCGGCCTGGCGGGCGGGAATCTGGCCCGCGCCGGCGGTGAGCACCTGACCCATGATCACGTACTGCACCTGCTCGGGGGCCACGCCCGCGCGTTCCAGTGCCGCCTTGATCGCGACGCCACCCAGCTGGGCGCCCGAGAAGTCCTTGAGCGATCCCAGCAGTCGGCCCATCGGGGTACGCGCCCCGGCGACGATCACGGAACCGGACACAACTGCCTCCATTGGAAGAGCGAACGGTCGTTAACTAGGCACCATACCTGGGGCTACTGGGCGGTAATCGTGTGAGACCCCGCACAGCGGCACCTGCACCGATCAGGTAGTTACCCTTCCCCGCTATGAACGCAGACATCGCTCGATTCGTGACCGCGATCGACCACGTGGGCATCGCGGTGCCCGACCTCGACGTCGCCATCGCGTTCTACCGCGACAACTTCGGCCTCGAAGTGGCGCACGAGGAGGTCAACGAGGAGCAGGGCGTGCGCGAGGCGATGCTGCACGCGCCCGGCGACCACGACGGCACCGCCATCCAGCTGCTGGCGCCGCTCAACGAGGACTCGACGATCGCCAAGTTCATCGGCCGCTCCGGGCCGGGCCTGCAGCAGCTCGCCTACCGGGTGTCCGATGTGGACGTCGCGGCGGACGCGCTGCGGGCCAAGGGCCTGCGCCTGCTCTACGAACAGGCGCGGCGCGGCACGTCGGACAGCAGGGTCAACTTCGTGCACCCCAAGGACGCGGGCGGCGTGCTCATCGAGCTGGTCGAGCCAGCGCGTTAGCCACGAAGCTCAGTTCCCGGTCGATCGGGTCCTCCTCGTCGCTGTGCCGCGCCACCGAATGCCGGTAGCTGACGGCCAGCGCGAGGAGTGCCGCGGCCGCCTCGACGTCCTTGATCGCCACCGCCGCGCCTCCCGCGGCCAGGATGACCTGCTTGATCTGCGCCGCGACGTTCTCGTAGCGCGCCTGCATGGCGTCTCTGACAGCCGAATGCGTATCCGCTTCACGCCACAACAGGTGCGACAGCAGCGGTGAGGCGTTCAAGCGGGCGTCGAGTGCGGCGACGAGTCGTCTGAGCGACTCCGCGATGTCCCCCGCGACGACGATCCTGCGGTGGTCGACCGTGCTGTCCGGCAGCCTCGTGACGAGTGCGGCGAGCAGGTCCTTCTTGCGGTTGAAGTAGTAGTGCACCAGGCCTTTGGGCACGCCGGCGCGTTCGGCGATCCGCGAGGTCGGGGTGGCGTCGAAGCCTCCGTCGGCGAAGAGTTCCTCGGCCGCGGCCAGGATGCGTTCCTTGGCCGAATCCTCCACGCGTCTCCTCCACGAGTGCGTGGGCCCAAGAACGTTCTCGGGCCCACAGGTTTCCAGCTGATCAGTGCGGCTGGGCCGCGGCCGAGTGTGCCGCGTTCGCCGACGGCATCGCCAGCGCTCCAGCAGCAACGGTGAGCACGCCACCGACCCAGGAGACCCACGAGGCCGCCATCAGGTCGCTGTAGCTCATCACCCACGGAGAGATGAACAGCAGTGCTCCGAGCACCATCTGCACGTACTCCCCGTAGATCATCGCGGGCATGGCGAGGTCGACGAGTCCGTCGATCGCGATGAGCGCGCCGAGCACGATCATCGTCCACATGGCCGCGTTCGAGGTGTCCACGACGAGCGGAGACAGCAGCACCAGAACACCGATCGCCACCTCGGTCCAGTCCTGCCACCTGGTCCACGCCTTGGTCATCTCCACCACCTCCTTCTCGGACACCTTCGATGGTCCTCCTTGGTTGGCCGCCCGGTCAACTCTTCCGAGTGGAATCCCTCACAAGCGGGATTCTGAATCGGTTACTCCTGAGTAACCTCCGGCAACCTGCGACTATCCCTCACTAGGGAAGGAATGCCGCCGTGCAGAAGATCCTTGACGCGATCCTGGCCGACGAGCTGGACGCCATCGGTTCGTTGGACGTTCCGGAGAGCTATCGGGGCGTGACAGTGCGCGCGGACGAGGCCGACATGTTCTCGGGCCTGGAGACGAGGGACAAGGACCCTCGCAAGTCGCTGCACGTCGACGAGGTGGCCACGCCCGAGCTCGGGCCGGGCGAGGCGCTGGTCGCCGTCATGGCCTCCGCGATCAACTACAACACCGTGTGGACCTCGATCTTCGAGCCGGTGTCCACGTTCGGCTTCCTGAAGAAGCTGGGCGGCCGCCACGACCTGCCGTACCACGTCGTGGGATCGGACCTGGCCGGCGTCGTCGTGCGCGTCGGTCCCGGCGTCACCGCGTGGAAGCCGGGCGACCGTGTCGTGGCGCACTGTCTGGACGTGCCGCTGGAGGCGCCGGACGGGCACAACGACACGATGCTCGACCCGCAGCAGCGGATCTGGGGCTTCGAGACGAACTTCGGTGGCCTCGCCGACCTCGCGCTGGTGAAGTCGAACCAGCTGATGCCGATGCCGAAGCACCTCACGTGGGAAGAGGCCGCGTCGCCGGGCCTGGTGAACTCCACCGCGTACCGCCAGCTGGTGTCGACCAACGGCGGCAACATGAAGCAGGGCGACACCGTCCTGATCTGGGGCGCGTCCGGCGGTCTGGGTTCGTACGCCACGCAGTTCGCGTTGAACGGTGGCGCCACGCCGATCTGCGTCGTGTCCTCGCCGGAGAAGGCGGAGATCGTTCGTTCCATGGGTGCCGAACTGATCATCGATCGTTCGGCGGAGGGCTACAAGTTCTGGAAGAACGAGCACGAGCAGGACCCGCGCGAGTGGAAGCGGTTCGGTGCGCGCATCCGTGAGCTGACCGGTGGCGAGGACCCGGACATCGTGTTCGAGCACCCCGGCCGCGAGACGTTCGGCGCGTCGGTGTTCGTGGCGCGCAAGGGCGGCAAGATCGTCACGTGCGCGTCGACGTCCGGCTACATGCACCAGTACGACAACCGCTACCTCTGGATGAACCTCAAGAGCATCATCTCCTCGCACTTCGCGAACTACCGCGAGGCGTGGGAGGCGAACCGCTTGGTGGCCAAGGGGAAGATCCACCCGACAGTGTCCAAGGTGTACTCAATGGACGAAACGGGCCAGGCAGCACACGACGTGCACCGCAACGCACACCAGGGCAAGGTCGGCGTGCTCTGCCTTGCGCCCGAAGAAGGTCTTGGTGTGCTGGATCACGAACTACGCGCGCAACACCTCACAGCTATCAATCGATTCCGGGGTGTGTGACCTTCTGGGGCTACCCGAACGGGTAGCGTGAGGGGCATGGGCCTCGCCGACGACCGTGACCTCGTCCCACTGGGATCCGGCTTCGACATCGTCAAGCGCGGTTACGACCGCGCTCAGGTCGAGGATCATCTCGAACGCCTCGACTCGGACCTGCGGCTGCTCGCCGCGGACCGCGATGCCGCCGTCTCCCAGACGTCAGATCTGGCGCGCCAGCTGGAAGCCGCACGCTCGGAGATCACCGAGATGCGCAACCAGGTGGAGCGCCTGTCGCTGCCGCCGACGACGCTGGAGGGGCTTTCCGAGCGCCTCCAGCGCATGCTGCGGCTGGCGCAGGACGAGGCCAACGAGATCAAGGCCCGTGCCGAAGCGGAGGGCGGGCACATCCGCGCCAAGGCCGAGGCCGACGCGGGTGTGCTGCGCCAGCGCTACGAGAAGCTCATCGCCGAACTCGACGAGCGCCGCGGCGCCATGGAGTCCGAGCACAAGGGCGTCCTCGAGACCGCGCGCAACGAGGCGGAGAAGATCGTCTCCGAGGCGGAGTCCGCCGCCCGCAAGATCGCCGACGAGTCCGAGCAGCGCCGTGTGACCGTCGAAGAGGACTTCGAGATCGCGATGGCCGCCCGCCGCTCCGAGGCCATGGCCACGCTGGCGTCCCAGGAGGCCAACTCCAAGGGCGAGGCCGACCGCCGCCTGCGCGAGGCAGCCGAGGAGGCCGCCCGAGTCCGCGCCGCGATCACCACCGAGCAGACCACGTCGAAGGCCGACGCCGAACGCCGAGTCCGCGAGGCCACCGAAGAGGCGAACCGCCGCCGCCACGACTCGATCTCCGAGGCCACCGCGCGCATCCAGGAAGCGACCGACGAGTCGAACCGCCGCGTCCGCGAGGCCACCGAGGAAGCCAACCGCCGCACCACCGCCGCCACGCAGCGCGTCGACCAGCTCCGCAACCTCCGCAACCGCCTCTCGCACCAGCTCCACAACGTGCGGACGGCGCTGCAGGAGGTCGTGCCGCTGCTCGACCCGGTGGACGAGGAGAAGCCGGCGGCACCGGCTCCTGCACAAGGACAGGGTGGCGCTCCGGTGCCGGCCCAGCCCGCCCAGGCACCGCAGGCGGGTCAGTCTCCGGCACGGCCCGCGTCACCTCAGGCTCAGCCGCAAGCGCCCGCCCAGACTCAGGCGCCTCAGGCCGCTCCTGCCACGCCGAACAAGCCCGCTCAGCCTCAGGCGCCCACGCAGGCCGCCCCGGCTCAGCAGGCCACGCCCTCGGCACAGAACAAGCCGGCGCAGGGCTCCCAGGCCCAGACGCCTCAGCCCCAGGCATCGCAGGCTCAGGCTCCCCAGGCTCAGGCGTCACAGGCCCAGACGCCCCAGGTCGACGGCCCCACGGCCAAGCTCGCACGCCCGCAGACGGCCAAGAAGTCCTGACTCGGCAAGCTCGCACCGCAAGCTCACGCAGGGGTCCCCCGCCCAGGGGGACCCCTGATTTCAATTATCCCAGCCGACACCGACAATTTCGGGTCCGCGCAGGTCAGACGGTGATCTCGTAGATCGCGGGCATCGGCATGGTGCGGCAGAAATCCCAGTCCGCGGACAGCCCCGACGCGATCAGCGCACGTGTCAGGAACGTCCCGTGCGACCCGACGAGCACTGTCACGTCCGGATACTCCTCACCCATGCGCGCCAACGCTTTCCCCGCCCGCACGGTGAGCGCGTCGAGGCTCTCCCCCTCCCCGTGGGCGAAGCCGGGATGAGCCCAGCTGTAGGTGTACGGCGTCTCCCAGTCCGCGCTCGGCACCAGCCCCGACTCCCACTCCCGCAGCTCGGCCCAGGTCGTCACGGCGAGCCCGAGCGCGTCAGCGGCGGGCGTGACCGTCTGAACGGCCCTGCGCTGCGGACTCGACAGCACCGCCGCCGGTGAGTATGCGGCGAGGCGTGGAACCAGCGACTCCGCCGCCACCAAGCCGTTGTCGGTGAGCGGGCGCTCGTCGTAGTCGGGCTCGCCCGGCAGCGGCCGGACGGACTCCGCATGACGCACCAATACGATTCGTGTGGACACAACACACCATCTTGGGGGAACAGGATGTTCGCGAAACCGCTGGGCGTCGACGGCGCCGAGCTCAGGCCGTTGGACCCGTGGCAGGCCGAGGAGTTCTTCGCGCACATGGAGCGCGGCCGGGAGTTCATCGGGCAGCACATCGGGTTCGCGGACAAGGCCAAGGACCTGGAGAGCGCGCGGGAGCTCCTGCAGAGCTACGCGGACAAGGCGGCGGCCGACACCGGGCGGATCTTCGGGATCTGGCTCGACGGCAAGCTGGTCGGCGGCGTGTTGTTCCGCGTGATGGAGATCCCGCAGGGGCGCGCCGAGGTCGGGTGCTGGCTCGAGCCGGCCGCGACGGGCAAGGGGCTGATCACGCGGGCGGCGCGGATCCTGATCGACTGGGCGATCTGCGAGCGCGGCGTGCATCGGGTTGAGTGGCAGGTGTCGTCGGAGAACGCGTCCAGCATCGCGGTCGCGCGGCGGCTCGGGATGAGCAGGGACGGGGTGCTGCGCTCGTACTTCCTGTACCGCGGGGTTCGTCAGGACCTCGAGGTGTGGTCGGTGCTGGCGTCGGAGTGGGAGAGCTGATGGACGATCTGGTGCTGCTGCACGCCTTTCCGCTCGACGCGCGGATGTGGGACGTGCCGGGCGCGCTGACGCCGTCGTTGCGCGGCCACGGCGAACCCGACCTCGACACCGTCGCGGCGCAGGTTCTCGGCGTGCTCGACGAACGGAAGCTCGACAGCGTCGTGCTCGGCGGCTGCTCGATGGGCGGCTACGTGGCGATGGCGTTGCTCAGGCGTGCACCAGAACGCGTGCGAGGCCTGATCTTCGTCGACACCAAGCACACCGCGGACGCGCCGGAAGCGATCGCGAACCGGCACGCGATGGCGGACCGCGTCGAACGCGAGGGCGTCGGCGACTGGCTCGCGGACGCGATGCTGCCGAACCTGCTCGGCCCCAACGCCTCGGACACCGCACGGGCGTCCGTGCGCACCATGATCCTGGAGCAGCGCGCCGAGGACGTGGCGTGGTGGCAGCGCGCGATGGCGAAGCGGCCGGACTCCACGGAAGTGCTGGAGTCGCTGGACGTCCCGTCGCTCGTGCTCGTGGGCGAGCACGACAAGCTCACGCCGCCCGACGTGGCCGCGAAGCTCGCCGTGACGTTGCCGCACGCGACGAGCGAACGCATCGAGGACGCGGGGCATCTGCCGCCCGTCGAGCAGCCGGAGGAGTTCCTGGCCAGGCTGGAGCGGTGGCGCGAGCAGGTCGGGCTCTAGCCACTACCAGCGGCGCGCGGTCGGGCCTCGCCGGCCGCGCGAGTCCCAGCACGTCTGGTGCCAGTGGCGGCGTTCCTCGACCGAACCCGTGTCCTCCGCCGGCCACGCCACGACGTGCGCGACGCCGGGGCGGATCTCGTGGTCGCAGCCGGGACACCGGTAGGTCTTCTGGGCCTGCGCGCCCGAGATGGCGCGGACCAGCCAGTCACCGTCCGGGCCTGACTCGGCGCGCGCCCAGCCGACGCCCCCTCCAAGGGGACGGGATTCTTCTGGCTTGGGGCTGTTACGACGTGGCACGACAACACGTTAACCGCTCGTAGAATCGGTCCGTGCCGACCTACGAGTTCCGTTGCCGAACCTGTGACGACACCTTCGACGTGCAGCGTCCGATGAGCGAGTCGTCCTCGCCGGCGAACTGCCCCGAGGGTCATCCCGACACGGTGAAACTGCTGTCCATGGCCGGTATCGGCGGCACGCAGCAGGCCGCGGCCGGTGGTGGCGGCGGCGGTTGTTGCGGTGGAGGCTGCTGCGGCTAGCGCCTGATCCGGAGCAGGTAGAGCACGCTCGCGACGAGCAGCGCCGCGGCGAGGGGAACGTGCAGGGCCGTGAGGTGGAACACGCCGATGTACACCTGAGCGGTGATCAGCGCCAGAAAGCCCACGGCGTACCAGATGGGCCGGGCTGACCCGCCGCCCGGCCGCCACGCGAGAACCGCGACGACGACGTGGACGACCGTTACGACCCACAACGTGTACGAGCCCGCGCTGTGCAGGACGTGTCCGTACGGGAGGGTCATCATCAGCCCCGCGGTGATGGACTGAACGAAGACGGCCGCGGTCTGCAGAGCGACGGTGGCGTGCAGGACCTTGAGGTTGGCGGGTTTTGCGGTGGTTTGCGTGACCATGACGGTCCGACGACGCAGCGGCCGGAAATGTGAGGCGGGGGACGTTGGCTGATCCTGGTGTGCACGCGATCGTGAGCGAACAGCGGCAGCTGCTGAACCTCGCCTACCGCCTGCTGGGTTCGCTGGCCGACGCCGAGGACGTGCTGCAGGAGACCTACGCGCGGTGGTACGCCCTGTCACCGGACCAGCGGGACGCCATCGAGTCCCCCGGAGCGTGGCTGACCAGGGTGGCCGGTCGCATCTGCCTGGACCTGCTGGGGTCGGCCAGGGCCAGGCGGGAACGCTACGTCGGCGAGTGGATCCCGGAGCCGCTCCCGGACCGGGAGGAATGGGGCGGTGGGCTCGACCCGGCGGACCGCGTCACCCTGGACGAGTCGGTCACCATGGCGTTCCTCGTGGTGCTGGAGCAGATGACCCCGGCGGAACGGGTCAGCTTCGTGCTGCACGACGTCTTCCGGTTCCCGTTCGCGGAGATCGCGGACATCGTCGGCAGGAGCCCTGCGGCGTGCCGGCAACTGGCCACGTCCGCACGGCGGCGGATTCGCGCGTCGCGGCGCGACGAGATCCCGGCCACGCGGCAGGCGGACGTGGTGCGGGATTTCAAGCAGGCGTGGGAGGCGCAGGACATCCAGGCCCTGATCGCGTTGCTGGACCCGGCGGCCGTCATGATCGCCGACGGCGGCGGCCAGGTCGCCACGGTGCTGAGGCCGGTGGAAGGCCGTGAGCAGATCGCCCGCTACCTCGTCGGCATCGGGAAGGTGGCGCCGGAACTGACGATCCTCGCCAGGACGGTCAACGGCAGGCCGGGCCTGGTGGCGACGTTCGACGGTGTCGCCGTGACGGTGGCGGCGATCGAGGTGGAGAACGACCGGATCACCAGGATCTGGGCGGTGCGGAACCCGGAGAAGCTGAAGCCCTGGCGAACCGCGGTGCAGGACTAGGCCGTCTCGCGGTCGATCAGCACCTCGGCGATCTTGCGGCCCTGGTCGCAGACGCTGCCGAACTTGCCGGACGGGTCGATGATGATGATTCCGAGCCCGCCGCCGTTGTAGGGCAGGGCCAGCACGCACGACGGATCGACGTCCTGCTCGTCGGAACGGTCCAGGTACATGACCTTGTGACCCTTCACGTCCCAGTCACCGGTGGTGCGCTCGATCGTGATCTGCTTGCCCTCGCGGTAGCGCAGGGAGACGCCGACCTCGACGTCGTCGATCTTCGTCGTCCACCGGCACGACTCCTCGAACGTCGAGTCGTAGTTGATCTGCGTGGGCGGCGTCTCGGCCTTGGCGCCGGGGTAGGGCAGGTCGGTCCACTTCAGCTTGGCGCAGGTGGGCGTGATCTCGCCGTCGATCGGCGAGCTCTCCGGGTCCTGCGACTCGCTCGGGTCCGTGCTCGGATCCGTGGAGCCCTCCTGGTCGAACGGGGAGGTGACGTCGAGCGGCGCCTGCGCGACCGGACTGCCCTCGACGATCGCACGGGCACAGCCGGACGCGAGCACGAGGACAGCCAACAGGAGCACCAGTCGCCGCATGCCACCACCATGCCAGACGCGACATGGTGCCCCTGTTAGCGGCTCACGAGTAGTCGCGGAATCCCTTGCCCGTCTTGCGGCCGAGGCGACCGGCCGTGACCAGGTGTTCCAGCAGCGGCGCCGGCGCGAAGCCGGGCTCGCGGAACTCGTTGTAGAGCGTGCGCTGGATCGCGAGCGACACGTCCAGGCCGACGACGTCGAGCAGCGCGAACGGTCCCATCGGCAGGCCGCAGCCGACCTTCATGGCGTTGTCGATGTCGTCGCCCTCGGCGTAGTGGGCCTCCAGCATCTTCACCGCGTCGTTGAGGTACGGGAAGAGCAGCGCGTTCACGATGAAACCGGCCACGTCACCGCAGTGCACGGGGTGCTTGCCGAGGTCGAGGCAGATCTTGCGGGCCGTCGCGACCACGTCGGCGCCCGTGGAGATCGTCTCCACGATCTCGACCAGCTTCATGACCTGCGCGGGGTTGAAGAAGTGCAGGCCCACGACGTCCGCCGGCCTGCTCGTGGCGGCCGCGACCTCGATGACGGGCAGCGAGGACGTGGTCGTCGCGAGCACCGCGCCGGGCTTGCACACCTCGTCGAGCGCCGCGAAGACCTCCTTCTTGATCCCGATCTCCTCGGCCACCGCCTCGACGACCAGGTCGCAGTCCGCCAGTTCCACGAACTCCACGGCGGGCGAGATGCGGGCGAGCGTCGCGTCGCGGTCCTGCTCCGACAGCTTGCCCTTGCCGACCGCGCGGTCGAGCGACTTGCGCACCGCGCCGATCGCCTTCTCCGCCTTGTCGAGACCGCGCGCCCGCAGCACGACGTCGTACCCGCGCTTGGCGAACACCTCGGCGATGCCCGTCGCCATCGTGCCCGTGCCGATGACACCGACCCGTTGAACCTCACGGGTCTGCGTGGCGCTGTCCACTTCGGACGGTGTCTGCACGTCCTTGACGACGACCGGCGAGTCGGGCCCGTCGTAGGTGTAGAAACCGCGGCCGGTCTTCCTGCCGAGAAGCCCCGCCGTGATCATCTGCTTGAGCAGCGGCGCCGGCGAGTGCAACCGGTTGCGCGACTGGTGGTACATCGTGTCGAGGATCTCGTACGCCGTGTCCAGACCGATGAGGTCCAGCAACGCCAACGGTCCCATCGGATAACCGCAGCCGTACCGCATGGCCGCGTCGAGGTCCTCGCGCGTCGCGTACCGGGACTCCAGCATCTTGACCGCGTGGTTGAGATACGGGAAGAGAAGGGCGTTCGCGATGAAGCCGGCCCTGTCCCCGATCACGACCGGCGACTTGCCCAGCCGTTCGGTGAACGCGACCACGTCGGTGATCACGTCCGGCTCCGTGACGACCGTGCGCACGACCTCGACCAGCCTGAGGACCTGCGTCGGGTTGAAGAAGTGCAGCCCCACGACCTTGCCTGGCCGCTTCGTCACCACGCTGATCTCGGTGATCGAGAGCGACGACGTGTTGGACGCGATGATCGCCTCGGGCGCGAGGATCTCGTCCAGCTCCCGGAAGATCCGCGCCTTGAGCTCGACGCTCTCCGGCACCGCCTCGATGACGAGATCGCAGTCTTTCAGGCTCTGCAGGTCGAGGCTCGTGGTGACCCGGCCGTGCAGCGCGGCGCTCTCGTCCGCGGTCAGCTTCTCCCGCGTGACGGCCCGCTTCGTCGAGTGCTCCAGGTGCCCGAGCCCGCGCTCGACACCGGCCGCGTCGACTTCCACCACCTTGACCGAGAGCCCGGTGCGCGCGAGTACCTCCACGATGCCCGCGCCCATGGTTCCGAAGCCGACGACTCCGACGGTGTTGATTTCGCGCGCCACTGCAGACCTCCCAAGCGGGGTAAAGCGTGGGCTACCAAGGAGTAACTTGCGGGCGACTATGCCACTCCTCGCGCTGGCGGGAGCCGTGAGCTTCGCCATCAGGATCGAAACAGTTATCGGTCCAGCAAACGCCTAGACCCGGCCTTTTGCCTGATGAACCCAGGTGGGTGAACGCGGAGTTGCGCCATCCGAGTCGGGGCGGCTCGGTCGGGGACGGCCTTGGGTCTTGCGGGCGGCAGCGGAGCAGGCGGGGCTGGGAACTGCGGTGGGGACGCGGGTCGGATGGGAGTCGGTGCGGCCAGGAATCGCGGTGGGGGCGCGCGTCGCGCCGGAGCCGGCGCGGTCAGGGGTCGACGCCGTGGGGACCACGGGCTGGATGGAGCCAGCACGTCCAGGAAGCGCTGCGGACGCGCGAGTGCCATCGAACTCGGCAGGACGGGGACCGCCCAGGGGCATGCGGGTCGCTCGAACTCAGCGCGGTCGGGACAGTTGCCGCGGCGACCCACGTTGAGACAGAACCCGGCAGCGCCGGACGAGCCAGGTTGGTTCGGGGCAACGCCCTCAGGTCCGGGTAGGGCGTCACCACGCGGCCACCTCCACGCGACGCCATCGGACACCGCGCGACACCACCCTCGACCAGCCGCTCACACCTCGCAGCCCACTCTCGACCAGCCGCTACAGCTCGCGGCCAGCCGCCCACGCACCGCGGCCCCCGCTCTCGGTCAGTCGCCCTCGACAAACTCATCGCCCGCTTCTACGACGCCACGGCGGCGCGGTTCTGGGTGGACGGCGTGGGCGTCCGCACCTACGACCTTCCGCCTACTACCAACGCCACTCACACCTCGCAGCCCGCTTCCGACAGCCCGCGCGCTCCTTGCGGCCAGCTTCGACCAGCCCGCCCACACCTCACGGTCAGCTTGCACCAGCCCACCCGCACCTCACGGCGCGCAGCGCGGCCGCGGTGGCCGTGCGTTAGTCGTCGAACCCCCTCTCCGCCAGCTCCTCGATGCGGCGCACCGCCTCGCCGGCGTCCTTGCCCGTGGCCACCACGGTGATGGACTTGCCGCCGGGCGCGCTCAGGCCCATCAGCGCCAGCACGCTGGCCGCGTTCGCCTCCTCGTTGCCGTAGCGGACGACCACGTCGGCGTCGAGTTCGGCGACGGTGCGGGCCAGCAAGGCCGCTGGGCGGGCGTGCAGGCCTACCTCGTTGGTCAGCAGCACTTCCGCCGACACCGCGTCCGGCACCAGGTGCAGGGCGGGGCGGCTTGGTGCGGCTACCGGGGCCTCGCCGGACGCGCCCTCTGCCGCGGCGGCCACGTCGGCCAGGGAAGCGGCTCCCTGGGCGGCGACTGCCGCGGCTACCGCGCCTTCGACCAGGGGTGCGTCTACCACCAGGTAGCGGGACGGGTCGTCTGCCGATTCCACCGCCATCTCGGCCGTCATCTTGGCGCTGCCCAGGTCGTAGAGCACGACGACGCCCGCGCCGGAGTCTGCGTCCGCCAGGGCCTCGACGACTGAGGCGTAGTCGGTGCCCAGGCCACCCTCGTCCGTGCCGCCCACGGGCAGCACGGAGACGTCGGGGGCCATTTGGGTGGCCAACTCCGCCACGCCGTTGGCCAGCATGTCGCTGTGCGAGACGACTACCAGGCCCACGCGGCCGGTGTCCGCGGCCGCCGTCATGCCTTGGCCGCCGCGTCCGCGAAGGCACGGAGCAGTAGCGCCGTCGACCTGGCGCCCGGATCCATGTGGCCGGCGCTGCGCTCGCCCAGGTAGGAGGCTCGGCCCTTGCGCGCCACCATCGGGACCGTCGACTCCGCCCCTTCCGCTGCCGCGTCGGCCGCTGCCGACAGGGCGGCGGACACCGAGCCTTCGGCGGACGCCGCTGCTGTCACGGCCGGTGTGAGGGCGTCGACCATCGTCTTGTCGCCCACGACGGCCTTGCCGCGCGCGAACACGCCGTCCAGTGCGCCCTGCAAGGCGCGGGCGATCAGAGCGCCGTCGAGTTCGGGCGCGTCGCCCACGGCGGCCGACGCGCGCAGGAAAGCGGTGCCGTACAACGGGCCCGCCGCTCCGCCCACCGTGGAGATCAGCGTGGTGGCCACCAGCTTCAGGACCTTGCCCGGGGTGTCCGGCGGTTCGGCGTCCAAACGCGACAGCAGCGCGGTGAAGCCGCGCCTCATGTTCTCGCCGTGGTCGGCGTCGCCGATCGCCTGGTCCAGGCGCACCAGCTCGTCGCGGTGCTCCTGGACCACAGCCGCGGCGGCTCGCAGTGCCGTCACGACGTCCGCTGCCGTGCAGCCCACTTCAGACTCCCCAGCGCAGCGCGGGCGTGTGGACCGGCGCGTCCCACAGGGAGATCATCTCGTCGTCCAGCCGAAGCAGTGTCAGGCTCATGCCCTGCATCTCCAGGCTCGTGATGTACGGGCCGACCAGCCTGCGTTCCACGACGATCCCCCGATCGGCCAGCAGCTGTTCCGCGATGCCGTGCGCCAAGTACAGCTCGATCAGCGGAGTACCGCCCATCGAGTTCGTGAACAGCAGCACCCGGTCCCCCGACGAGAACGGCAGGTCCGACAGGATCGGCTCCAGCAACGCCGACACCATCTCGGACGCCGTGCCCACGGGAACCTTCTGCCGGCCCGGCTCGCCGTGGATGCCGATGCCGATCTCCATCTCGTCGTCGGCCAGTTCGAACGACGGCGAGCCCACGTGCGGCACCGTGCACGACGTCAGAGCCAGGCCCATCGAACGCACCGACGCGATCACCCTCTGGGACAGCGCCTCGCACGCCGCCAGATCATCACCGCGCTCCGCCGCCGCGCCGACGATCTTCTCCAGCAGCACCGTGCCACCGACGCCCCGGCGGCCGGCCGTGTACAGCGAGTCCTTCACCGCCACGTCGTCGTCGATCACGACCGACCTGACCTCGGTCTCCGCCAGCTCGCCGGCCATCTCGAAGTTCAGCACGTCGCCGGTGTAGTTCTTCACGATCAGCAACGCGCCCGCGCCGCCGTCCGTCCGCGCCACGGCGTCGACCACCTGGTCCGCCGTCGGCGACGTGAACACGGGGCCAGGACAGGCCGCGTCGAGCATGCCCCGCCCGACGAACCCGCCGTGCAACGGTTCGTGGCCCGACCCTCCACCCGAGATGATCGCGACCTTGCCCTGCACCGGCCCACCGGCCCGCACGATGACCGCCGGGTCCTGGTGCACGGCCAGCAGATCGGGATGGGCGGCCTGCATCCCCCGCAGCGCGTCCTGCACCACGGTTTCCGGATCGTTGATGATCTTCTTCATAGAACAGCCCTCCCGAGAAGTCGGTGACCGTGTTCCTTCTTACTCCGGGGGTCTGACACTCGGAACAGGCAAAGGACCCCGCTACCGTTAGGCCGCCCTAACAAATGCAGGTCAACATCACGTTCCGTAGTGGAGGAACAACGTCGTGTCGAAGAGAGCAGCGCTGCTCGTAGCAGTCGCCCTGACCCTGACCGCCTGCTCCAGCACGCCGGACAAGCCGACCGTCGCCCAAGGTGGCGAGGACTTCGGCAAGGCGTACGAACTGAGCAACGGTTTCGGCACGACGCAGAAGCCCGGCGAGTTCCCCCGCACCATCAAGCACGCGATGGGCGAGACCAAGCTCGAGAAGAAACCCGAACGAGTGATCGTGCTCGACACGGGCGAACTCGACAACGTCGTGGCGCTCGGCATCAAGCCCGTCGGCATCGCCTACACCGACGGCTCACCGACCATGCCGTCCTACATCGGCGACAAGGGCGGCACGCCGGAGAACGTCGGCACGACCAACAACCTCAACCTCGAAGCGATCACCAAGCTGAACCCGGACCTGATCCTGGGCTCGCAGCTGCGCGCGGAGGCCCTCTACCCGAAGCTCTCCGCGATCGCCCCGACAGTGTTCAGCGTGCGTCCCGGCTACGTGTGGAAGGAGAACTTCCTGCTGAACGCCGCCGCGCTCGACCGCCAGGCCGACGCCGCGAAGATGCTCGAGGAGTACACGAACAAGGCCACCGAGACCGGCAACGCCATCGAGAAGAAGCTCGGTGTGCGCCCGACCGTCACGGCGCTGCGCTTCATGCCGGGTCGCATCCGCTTGTACGCCAAGAAGTCGTTCATCGGCACGATCCTGATCGACGCCAAGATCGGGCAGCCGACCTCGTCCCAGGTGGACGACCTGGCCGCCGAGGTCAGCGCGGAGCAGATCAGCAAGGCCGACGGCGACTTCATCCTCTACTCCACCTACGGCGACCCGGCCAAGACCGCGCAGCCCTCGGTGCTCGGCGGTCCACTGTGGACCGGCCTGAACGCCGTCAAGGCGGGCAAGGCCAAGCCGGTCCTCGACGAGACCTACTTCCTCGGCCTCGGCGTGCTCGCCGCGAACGTGGTCCTGGACGACATGAAGACGCAGCTCGGCGTCTGAGAGCTCACGCCCCGGACGCTCTTCAGCGACCGAAGAGCGTCCGGGCGAGGCGCAGCATCTGCTTGCCCGCCATGGAGGACCTGTCGAACGTCGCCATGTTGATCAGCGACTTGAACTTCAGCTTCGTCACGGCCTTGGCGTAGGAGAACTCGCGTAGCCCGTCCTCGCCGTGGATGCGCCCGAACCCGGAGTCGCCGACACCGCCGAACGGCAGCCCGGGAATCGCCGCGTAGGTCAGCACCGAGTTGATCGACACCATCCCGACCCGCAGCTCCGACGCCAGTTCCTCGCCACGCGCCTTCGAGAACACGGCGGCACCCAGCCCGTACTTCGACTGGTTCGCCAGCCGCACGCCCTCCAGCGCGTTCGGCACCCGGTTGATCACCACGGTCGGCCCGAAGGTCTCCTCGGTGACCGCCAGCGAGTCCTCCGGCACGTCCACCAGCACCACCGGCTCGACGTACGGGGGCCTGATCGAGTCCGGCCCGCCCACGAGCGCCTTGCCGCCGCGGTCCAGCGCGTCCTGCACGTGCTCGCGGATGATCTCCACCTGCGACGGCATCGTGATCGGCCCGAGGTTCGCGTTCGGCTCGCCACCCGGCTTGAGCTTCTTCGCGCGCTTCACGACGATCTCGGTGAACTCGTCGGCGACGTCCTCGGCCACGTAGATCCGCTCCACGCCCGCGCACGTCTGGCCGGCGTTGGACACCGCGCCCCAGATCGCGGCCTCGGCGGCGGCGGTCAGGTCGGCGTCCGAGTCGACGATCAACGCGTCCTTGCCCCCGCACTCGACCAGCACCGGCGTCAGCGACGAGGCGGCCGCGGCCATGACCTTCTTGCCGGTCCGGGTGGAACCGGTGAACGCGATCTTGTCGACGCCCGCGCCGACCAGCGCCGCGCCCGTCTCACCGAAGCCCGTGACCACCTGGAACACCGGGTACTCCGGCACCGCCTCGGTGAAGGTCGACGCGAGGAACGTACCGACGCCCGGCGTGAACTCCGACGGCTTGAACACGACGGCGTTGCCCGCGGACAGGGCGTAGGAGATCGAACCCATCGGCGTGTGCGCGGGGTAGTTCCACGGCCCGATGACGCCGATGACGCCCAACGGCCGGTACTCCAGCGTCGCGCCGTGGTTGAACATCAGCATGCCCGAGGACACCCGGCGCTTGCCCAACACACGGCCGGCATGTCGCGAGGCCCAGTGCAGGTGGTCCATCACCAGCGCGACCTCGACGCGGGAGTCGTCGGCGGGTTTGCCCGTCTCCGAGCTGATCAACGAGATGAACTCGTCCGCGCGCTGCGAGAGGATCTTGCGCCACGCGTCGAGCTTGGTCTTGCGCCCCTCGAACCCGAGGCCCGCCCACCACGCGGCGGCGTCGCGCGCCGACGACACCGCGTCCTCGACCTCGGCGGCCGTGTGGATCGGGTGATGCGCGACGACTTCGCCCGTGCGCGGGTCCAGTGATGCGAACCGCCGCTGCTCGCCATCGGCCGACAGCGCGCTGTTCGAAGCGGTCTGCGTCATAGGACTCCTCCGGTACTCGCCAGTAACCTCGACACTAACGCGTACTCGAAGAACTTTCAGCCCCCGCCTGGTCCCGTGGAGGGAGCCGTCAGGCCTGGGGCAGGGCAGGAAGAACCGCCTTGGCGAACGCTTGCGCCGCCTGGCAGCGATCCATTTCCTTCTCCTTCGAGGCCGCGACGATGAACTCCACGATCTCACCCGCGTCGCTCTGGTCCTTCGTCCGGACCACCACCAGCTCGCACGTCGGGAACGGACCGTCCTTGAACGCCTGGTAACCCTTCAGCCCGCCGCCGAGATCGGTCTCGACCGACCTGGTGTCGAACTTGCCGTCCTTCGGGATGCGCGCCGTCTTGAACTCGATCTGCATCTGCGCGCTCTGCCCCGTCCACGAGCACTGGTGCAGACCGAACGGCAGCGCACGCGGCGAGGCACCGAGCACGGGCGAGAGCGTCGCCTTGTCGACGATCGTGCACGGGTCGACCTCGACCGGCGAGCCCTTCGGCGGGCTGTACTTCTGCGGGTTGCCCTTGAGCTTGCGCACCACGCCTTCGAGCACCTTGCGTCCCGGCTCGCACGCCTCGCTGCCGTCACTGCTGGTGCTCACCTGGATCCGTACGGCCTGCGCCGGGTTCTCCTGCGTCAAGACCCAGATGAAGCACGACGTGCCGCTCAGCTTCTGCTCGCCGCTCTTGAGGCTCGCGATCTGCTTGGTCGCGTTCTTCACCTCGGTGGACGTCAGCGAGTACCCGATGTCCAGCGTGAAGTTGAGCGTCTTGCCGCCCTTGTCCTTCATGTAGTTGGAGCAGCGCGTGTACGAGCTGCTCGTGTACTTCGACGGCGTGCCGACCGTCTGCAACACGTCCTTGTCGATCAACGCGCACGGGTTGATCAGCCGCAGCCGTTCCGCCGCGAACGCCGGGTCGACGGGCTTGCCCGCCTGCGCCGACGGCTTGGTCGACGGATCGGTCGTGTTCGCGTCCGCACCCGCCTGCACGGTCCGGCGCGGCGAGTTGGTCTTGGCAAGACCCGGCCCGGTCGCGCAGCCGGCCATCAGCAGCGCGGCGGCGGCGACCACAGCGGTGGCACGAAAACGAGGCACGACGTGCACGGTAGTGCCCTTTGCGTGCGTTCGTGGGCGGTACCCCGAGTTGTCCCGTGGCACATGTCACCCAGCGCTACGGGAACGATTCAGAAGATCGACGCGATGTACAGGGTGAAGACCCCGACAGAAGGAGAGACGTGCGAAACCGAATTCGCCGCGCATTCAACTGGCTCGACGCGTGGACGATCGAGGCCTTCAACCCTGTTTACCCTGGTCGTCCCCAGTCATAGCTCCTTGAGCGGCTGCTTGTCCGCTTCCGCGAACTGAGGCCGCAGCATCGCCCACGCGGCGAACACCGCCGCCAGCACCGCCATGGCGATGCCCGCCCACAGGTTGATGTTGACCCCTTCGGCCTTCTTCAGGTCCTCGTCGGTCGTGAACGCGAGACCGATGACGACCAGTACAACGCCGTACAGGCCGAAGAGGAAAGCGATGATCAGTCGCAGGTCGAACAACCTCATGGCAACCTCCCTCAGCCGAAGATGAAGTAGAGAGCAGTGGTCAGGACCAGCACTCCGCCGCCGAGCAGGGCCGGCGAGCGGTACCAGCCGGCGTCCTCACCGGTGGTGGAATGCGCCCTGTCTTCCTTGGGCGTCAGGCTGTAGACCAGCCCGCCGAGCTCGCTGTCCGGCTTCGGCCGCGTGACGAGACTGACCGCGAAGCTCACGACGATGTCGACCACGAACGCGAGACCCGCGCCGAGGAAGCTCGCGCCCTGGCCGGGCAGCTCCAGCAGCTCGATGCCGAACGAGGGCTCCGAGATCACGTAGATGAAGATCGCGGTGAACGTGCCCGCGAGCAGACCGACCCAACCGGCGGTCGGCGTCATCCGCTTCCAGAACATGCCGAGGATGAACGTCGCGAACAGCGGCGCGTTGAAGAACGAGAACAGCGCCTGGATGTAGTCCATGATGTTGGACCCGCCGAGCGCCGCGGCGATGAACGCCGTGCCGATCGCGAGCACGCACGCGCCGACCGTGGCCAACCGCCCGACGCGCAGGTAGTACTCGTCCGGCCGGTCCTTCTTGATGTAGTCCTGCCACAGGTCGTACGTGAAGACGGTGTTGAACGAGCTGACGTTCGCCGCCACACCGGCCATGAAGCTCGCCAGCAGACCCGTGATCGCGATGCCGAGGATGCCGTTGGGCAGCAGATCGCGCATCAGCAACGGCAGCACGTTGTTGTAGACGACGCCGCTGCTCGTGTCGCCGGCCTTGAGCTGCGCCATCTCCGGCACGATGATCGCGGCGATGATGCCGGGGATGATGATGATCGCCGGGATGAGCGCCTTCGGGTACGCGCCGATGATCGGCGTGCGCTTGGCCGCGGACATCGACTTGGCGCTCATCGCGCGCTGCACCTCGGCGAAGTTCGTCGTCCAGTAACCGAACGACAGCACGAAGCCGAGACCGAACACCAACCCGACGACACTCCACACCGGGCTGTTGATGCCGGTGAGTTCTGTCGCGGGCCACGCGGACAGCTGCTCCTGGTCGCTGATCTTCTCGACGATGCCCTGCCAGCCACCGACCTTGATCAGGCCGATGATCGTCAACGGCGCCAACGCGGCCACGATGACGAAGAACTGCAGCACCTCGTTGTAGATGGCAGCCGACAGACCACCGAGCGTCGTGTACGCGAGCACCACCAGTGCCGCGACGACGATGGACACCGGCAACGGCCACCCGAGCAGCGCGTCGATGATCACCGCGAGCGCGAACAGGTTGATGCCCGCGATCAGGATCTGCGCGACGGCGAAGCTGATGGCGTTGACCAGGTGAGCCGGCTTGCCGAAGCGGCGGCGCATGAACTCGGGAACGCTGCGCACTTTCGAGCCGTAGTAGAACGGCATCATCACCAGACCGAGGAACACCATCGCGGGGATGGCGCCGATCCAGTAGTAGTGCACGGTCGCCATGCCGTACTGCGCGCCGTTCGCGGTCATGCCCATCAGCTCGAGCGCGCCGAGGTTCGCGGAGATGAACGCGAGCCCGGTCACCCACGCGGGCAACGACCGCCCCGACAGCAGGAAGTCCAGGCTGGAGGAGACGGATCGTCGTGCCATCACGCCGATGCCGAGAACCACTCCGAAGTAGATGACTAGCAACGCGTAGTCGATCGGTCCCGCGTCAAGCCGCAGGTCCGCCTCGGCCAGCACCGACATCGACACTGCCCACCTCCAAGAATTCAACAAAGTCGAACATAACCGACCAGGAGAGGACAGTACTCCAGGTGAGCGAGTTCCTACCCCGTGTGGTTGATCACCAAACCACGAGCTGATCTGGGGCGCTCACTGAAGTCCGGGCGCGCGAAAACCCGCGTGCGGGCGGAAGCCCGTTCGCGGAAACTCACGTCGTGACCGAGTTCGAAACGCACGCCGTCGCGCGCGACACCGCCGCACTCGCGCTGCTGGAGTCGTTGGCTGACGAAACGCTCGCGGAACTCATGGAACTGGTCATCGCGGGCAGACCGATGCGAGCGGTCAAACTCGCGCACGAGACGTCAGGCCCGGACCACTCGCTCTCGGCGGCGATCCAGGCCATCGGCATGTTCGAAGGCGGCTAGAACAGCCGGAACTCGTCCGGCTCGATCCCGCGCAACGCGTCGTAGTCCAGCACCACGCACCGGATCCCGCGGTCCTCGGCCAGCACCCGCGCCTGCGGCTTGATCTGCTGCGCCGCGAACACACCCTGCACCGGCGCCAGCAGCGGGTCGCGGTTGAGCAGCTCCAGGTACCGGGTCAGCTGCTCGACGCCGTCGATCTCGCCGCGCCGCTTGATCTCCACGGCGACCGACTTGCCCGCGGAGTCGCGGCACATCAGGTCGACCGGGCCGATCGGGGTCGGGAACTCGCGGCGCACCAGCGACCAGCCGTCGCCCAGGGTGGTGACGTGCTCGGCGAGCAGCTTCTGCAGGTCGGCTTCGACGCCGTCCTTCTGCAGGCCTGGCTCTGGGCCGAGCTCGTGCTTGGAGTCGTGCAGGACCTCTTCGAGGGTGATGATCAGCTTCTCCCCCGCCTTGTTCTGCACGGTCCAGATGTCCGGGTCCTCGATCAGCCAGCAGGGCGGGCTCATCCAGTTCAACGGCTTGTACGCGCGGTCGTCGGAGTGGATCGACACAGAGCCGTCAGCCTTGATCAGCAGCAGTCGCTGAGCCATGGGCAGATGGGCGGTGAGCCGGCCTACGTAGTCGACCTTGCAGCGAGCGATGACGAGACGCACCGCGACAGGCTACGGGGTGTGTCCAGAATGCCGACGTTAGGTACGGTCCGTGGCGTGGAAAGCCTCGGCACCCGTCAGGTGTACGTAAACCCGTGGATGACCGTTCGCGAGGACGAGATCCAGCGTGCGGACGGTTCGAGCGGTATCTACGGCGTGGTCGACAAGCCCGACTTCGCGTTGATCATCCCGCTCGACGGCGAGCGCGTGCGGCTCGTCGAGCAGTTCCGGTATCCGATCGGCCTGCGCCGCTGGGAGTTCCCCCAGGGCACCGCGCCGGACCGCGCCGACTCCAACCCGCTGCAGCTCGCGACTCGTGAGCTGCGCGAGGAGACCGGGCTGCGCGCCGGGAAAATGATCGAGCTCGGGCTGCTCGACGTCGCGCCCGGCATGTCGTCGCAGCGCGGGCGCGTGTTCCTCGCGACCCAGCTCACCGAGGGCTTCCACGAGCGGGAGCACGAGGAACAGGACATGCGCTCGGCGTGGTTCCCGCGTGCCGACTTCGAGTCGATGATCGCGAAGGGCGAGATCACCGACGCCCAGTCGATCGCCGCGTACACGCTCCTCCTGCTGCACGAGCACTCTCAGCCCTGAAAAGCCGCCCGGTAGCTCTGCGGTGAGGTCCCGGCGATCCGCTTGAACCTGTCGCGGAACGCCGTGGCCGAGCCGAAGCCCACGCGGCTCGCGATCAGCTCCACCGGGTCCCTGGTCGTCTCCAGCAGGTGCTGCGCCTGGCGAACTCGCGCGCGGTGCAGCCACTGGAGCGGCGTCGTGCCGGTCTGCTCGCGGAAGCGCCGGTTCAACGTCCGCGTGCTCATGCCCGCCTGCTTCGCCAGGTCCTCCAGCGTCAGTTCGAGCGACGCGTTGGCCTCCATCCACCGCAGCACGGGCTCCAGTTCCGCGCCCTGAGGCGTCACGGGCGGTGTCACGATGAACTGCGCCTGCCCGCCTTCCCGTTCCAGGGGCATCACGGCGAACCGCGCCGCGTCGGCCGCCACCGCCGACCCGTGGTCGCGCCGGATCATGTGCAGGCACAGGTCCAGCCCCGCCGCGGCGCCCGCGGACGTGAGGAACTGCCCGTTGTCGACGTAGAGCACGTCCGGGTCGACCTCCAGCGCCGGAAACCGCTCGGCCAGCTCCTCGGCGCCCAGCCAGTGCGTGGTCACCCGCATCCCGTCGAGCAGGCCGGTCTCCGCGAACACGAACGCCCCGGTGCAGATCGACGCGATCCGCGCGCCCCTCGCCGCCGCCTGCCGCAGCGCGTCGATCAACGGCTTCGGCACGACCATGCGCGGGTCGTGGCCGGGAAGAACAATTGTGTCCACTTCGGACAGCAACTCCAAGCCGTGCGGGACTTTGATCTCGAAACAGCCCGCGTCGACAGTCCTCTTCGGACCGCAGACGCGCACCCGGTACCGCCCGACCCAGTTGAACGCGTCGACCGGCGTCGCGAAGTCGAACGGGACCACGCTGTCCATCGCTACCACTGCCACCTCGTGCACGTCCACCACCGTAGCTGGCGAGAATCCGTTGGAACATGGCATTCCAGCCAGTTCTCGCCACGGCCTCCCGCTCCTACCGTTTTGATCACCGAAGCGAGGAGTGAACGAAGTGAAAGCTCAAGTGGTGTTGTTCGACGGCTTCGACCCGTTGGACGCGATCGGCCCGTACGAGACGCTGACCGCGGGCGGGGTCCGGACCGAACTGGTGACGGTCGAGGGTGCGCGCGAGGTCCCCGCCGGCCTCGGCCTGTTGTCCCTGAAGGCAACCGCCCGGCTCGACCCCGGCACCGACGTCATCGTCGTCCCCGGAGCGGCAGCACTCCAGGAGGACGAGATCTTCGCCCTGCTCAGCGCGGGCGCCGCGACGCTCGGACCCGCACTGAAGGACGCGAAGGCGATCATCGCCACCGTGTGCGGAGGGTCGTTGCTGCTGGCCATCGCCGGTCTGATCAAGGGCCGCAACGCCACCACCAACCACCTCGGGCTGCACGCGCTGGAGTCCATGGGCGTGAACGCCATCCGTGCGCGCATCGTCGACGACGGCGACCTGGTCACCGCCGCCGGCGTCAGTTCGGGCGTCGACCTCGGCATCCACCTGATCGACCGCGAACTCGGCGCCCAGCAGGCCCTGGAGGTCGAGGAGCTGTTCGCCCACGAGCGCCGCGGCACCGCGTGGAGGGCCGCGTGAGCAAGTTCTTCCTCTCGCTGCACGTCCTCGCCGCCATCATCGCCATCGGCCCCGTCACCGTCGCCGCCAGCATGTTCCCGAAGGCGGTGACCACGGCCGGCAATCCCGAACTGCTGCACCGGATCTGCCGCGTCTACGCCCTGATCGGCATCTCGGTGCCGGTCTTCGGGTTCGCGACGGCCGGCGTGATGGGCGTGACCGGCCACCCCTGGGTGATCGTGTCGATCGCGCTCACCACCGCCGCCGCGTTCGTGCTGGCCCTGAAGATCCTTCCCGGCCAGGAGAAGGCGTTGAAGACCAAGGACATCAAGCACCTGGCCATGTACACGGGGATCTTCAACCTGCTGTGGGCCACCGTGACCGTGCTGATGATCCTCCGGCCGGGATCGACCACCGGCGCCTAACGCTGCGAAACCGGCCGCACGACGATCTCGTTGACGTCGACCTCCGCCGGCTGCGAGATCGCGTACGCGATGGCGTCACCGATGGCGGACGCCGGCAGCGCGAGCTTGCGGAAGTCCTCCATCAACGACGCCGCGAAGTCCTCGGTGATGGTGTCCGCCAGCTCGGACTCCGTGACACCGGGCGAGATCACGGTGACGCGCAGGTCGTCGCGCTCCTGACGCAGTCCCTCGGACAGCGCCCACACCGCGTACTTCGTCGCGCAGTACACGGCGGCGGTCGGCATGACCATGTGCGCGCCGACCGAGGCGACGTTCACGACGTGCCCGCCGCCTGCGAACCGTGGCAGCACGGCGGCGATGCCGTTCAGCACGCCCTTGATGTTCACGTCCACCATGCGGTCCCACTCGTCGACCTTCAACGAGTCCATGAGGGACAACGGCATCACGCCGGCGTTGTTCACCAGCACGTCGACGCGCCCGTACCGCTCCACCGCGGCGTCCACAAAGGACTGGAACGACGCACGGGACGTCACGTCCAGCGGCGCGTGGGCACCGCCGACCTCGTCCGCCAGCGCCGCCAGCCGGTCCTCCCGCCGTGCTCCGAGGAACACCTGATGTCCTGCCGCCGCCAGCACTCGGGCCGTGGCCTCGCCGATGCCGCTGGAAGCTCCACTGATCAACACAACTTTGCTCATGGCCACAACACTCGCGCCGAAGAACGGCCTCAACCAGGACACCTTCTCCCTAGGTGTGCCACACCCAGGCAGAGCGCAGGCCGAGCGAATAACCTCGGAGACGTGCTCGGCGAGTTTCTGAAAGCCCACCGCGCCCGCGTCAACCCGGAGGACGCGGGCCTCCCGTCGCACACCCAGCGCAAGGTCAAAGGCCTCAGACGCGAAGAGGTCGCCGTCCTGGCCGGCGTGAGCGCGGACTACTACGCGCGCCTGGAGCAGGGCCGCGAGACCAACCCGTCCGCGCAGGTCCTCGACGCGCTGAGCCGCGCGCTCCGCCTCGACACGGACGCCCGCGCGCACCTGCACCGCCTGGCCGGGGTCGTCGCCGACGAAGGCCACGCCACGGACAAGGTCAGCCCGGAACTGCTGCAGCTCATGAGCGGCATGCACGACATGCCGGCGTTCGTGATGAACTCACTGCTGGACATCCTCGCGATGAACGCGCTGGCCGAAGCCCTGTACGAGCCGTTCACGCCTGCCGACAACGCGGCCAGGATGACGTTCCTCGACCCCGCCGCCGCGAGCTTCTACCCGCGCTGGAACTGGGTCGCGCAGAGCACCGTCGGGCATCTGCGGCACACCGCGGACCCGAAGTCCCCGCGCCTGCGGCGGATGGTCGCGGAACTGAACCAGAACCCGGTGTTCAGGGAACTGTGGGAACAGCACGAGGTGCGCGGGAAGACCCAGGACGCCAAGGAGTTCCTGCACCCGGCCGTCGGCCCGCTGCACCTGAGCTACCACTCGTTCGACGTGCGCGAGGCGCCCGGCCAGTTCCTGGTGGTCTACCAGGCGGAGCCGGGCCCGAACGCCGACGCGCTGCGGCTCCTCGCGACTAGTCGGGCCACACGGGCGGCCGCTTCTCCAGGAACGACGCCCGTCCCTCTTTGGCTGACGGGGACTGCGAGGTCTCGGCCATGACGGACAGCGCGATCTCGTACCCGTCGATCTCGGGCCGGTCGAGCTGCGCGTAGACGGTCCGCTTGCCGATGGCCTTCGACGCCCGGCTCCCCCGCGTGGCGCGTGCCAGCAGTTCGTCCGTGGCGGCGTCCAACTCCTCCGCCGGCACAGCGCGGTTGATCAGCCCCCACTCGACGGCCGTCGCCGCGTCGATCACGTCACCGGTGAGCACGAGCTCCATCAACCGCTTGCGCCCGATCGACCGCGCCACCGGCACCGCGGGCGTGTGGCAGAACCACCCGGCCTTGCCACCGGGCAACGAGAACCCGGCCGTGTCCGCCGCCACCGCGAGGTCGCACGAGGCCACCAGCTGACACCCCGCGGCCGTCGCCAGCCCCTGCACGCGCGCGATCACCACCTGCGGCGCGGACTGGATGGTCTTCATCAGCACGGTGCACAGCTCCAGCAGCAGCCGCACGCCTTCCTCGTCCCGCGCGTGCACGTCCGCGAAGTCGTGCCCGGCGGAGAACACCGGCCCCTCGGCGGCGAGCACGATCCCGGCGGCATCCGACGCGCGCACCTCGCGGAACGCGTCCAGCAGCTCCGTGAGGTGCTCGGCGGACAGCGCGTTGCGCTTGGCCGCGCGGTTCATCGTGATCCGGACGACGGACCCGTCCCGCGAAACGTCAACCATTCCGCGACACTAAGGCCCTACGAGAGAGAACGCACCTCTCGGATCACGGTGACGATCTCGTCCATGATCTCGGTCAGCTCGTAGTCCTTGGGCGTGAACACCCGCGCCACACCACGATCGCGCAGCTTGGCGGCGTCGTCCGGCGGGATGATGCCGCCGACGATCACCGGGATGTCCCCGGCGCCGGCCGCGCGCAGGCCGTCGACCACCGCGGGCACCACTTCGAGGTGCGAGCCGGACAGGATCGAGAGGCCGACGACGTGCACGTCCTCCTGCACGGCCGCGGCGACGATCTGCGACGGCGTGAGGCGGATGCCCTGGTAGACGACCTCGAAGCCGACGTCGCGGGCACGCACGGCGACCTGCTCGGCGCCGTTGGAGTGGCCGTCGAGGCCCGGCTTGCCGACGAGCATGCGCAGGCGCTCGCCGATCTCCTCGCCGGTGGAACGCACCCGGTCGCGCACGCGGGCGATCTCCGAGCCCGCCTCGCCGGACGCCGAGGCGCCGGAAACGCCTGTGGGGGCACGGTATTCGCCGAACGTCTCACGCAATGCCTGCGACCATTCGCCCGTCGTGACTCCGGCGCGCGCACAGGCCAACGTCACCTCGACGAGGTTCCGGTCGGTCTTCGCGGCTTCGCGCAGAGCGTCCAAAGATGCTTCTACCGCAGCGTTGTCGCGGTTCGCCCGCCACTGCTGGATCGCCTCGACGGCGTGCAGTTCGACGATCGGGTCGATGGTCTCGATCGAGTTCGCGCCCTCGGCCTGCAGCGGCGACGGCTCGGTCGTGTCGAACTTGTTGACGCCGACCACGATGTCCTCGCCCGCCTCGACGCGACGGCGGCGATCAGCCAGTGAGGACACCAGGTTCGACTTCATGTAGCCGGACTCGACGGCCGCGACGGCACCGCCCATCGCCTGCACGCGGTCGATCTCCTCGCGGGCACCGGCGAGGATCTCGTTGACCTTCGCCTCGATGACCGGTGAGCCGTCGAAGATGTCGTCGTACTCCAGCAGATCCGTCTCGTAGGCGAGCACCTGCTGCATGCGCAACGCCCACTGCTGGTCCCACGGGCGCGGCAGGCCGAGGGCCTCGTTCCACGCAGGGAGCTGGATCGCACGCGCACGGGCGTTGCGGGACAACGAGACCGCGAGCATCTCCAGCACGATGCGCTGGACGTTGTTCTCGGGCTGGGCTTCGGTCAACCCCAGCGAGTTCACCTGCACGCCGTAGCGGAACCGGCGGTGCTTCGGGTTCTCGACGCCGTAGCGCTCCAGCGTGATCTCGTCCCACAGCTGGGCGAACGCGCGCATCTTGCACATCTCCTCGATGAACCGCACACCGGCGTTCACGAAGAAGGAGATGCGGGCGACGACCTCACCGAACTTCTCCTGCGGCACCTGACCGGAGTCGCGCACCGAGTCCAGGACGGCGATCGCCGTGCACATCGCGTACGCGACCTCCTGCGCCGGCGTCGCGCCGACCTCCTGGAGGTGGTAGCTGCAGATGTTGATCGGGTTCCACTTCGGCACGTTCGACACGGTCCACGCGACCATGTCGGTGATCAGCCGCAGCGACGGCCCCGGCGGGAACACGTACGTGCCGCGGGACAGGTACTCCTTGATGATGTCGTTCTGCGTCGTGCCGGCGAGCGCCGACGGGTCCGCGCCCTGCTCCTCGGCCACGGTGACGTACATGGCGAGCAGCCACATGGCCGTCGCGTTGATCGTCATCGACGTGTTGGCGCCGGCGAGCGGGATCTGGTCGAAGAGCTGCCGCATGTCGCCGATGTGGCTGATGGGCACGCCGACCTTGCCGACCTCGCCCTTCGCGAGCTCGTCGTCGGGGTCGTAGCCGGTCTGCGTCGGCAGGTCGAACGCCACGGACAGGCCCGTCTGCCCCTTGGAGAGGTTCCGGCGGTAGAGCGCGTTGGAAGCCGCGGCCGAGGAGTGGCCCGCGTACGTGCGCATCACCCAGGGGCGGTCGCGCTCCCGGTCAGCGGGGTACGGCACAGCAACCTCCCACATCGTCGTTCATCGGAGCGTACTGGCCGGTAACCATTGCTGCGCGTGCGATTGCTCACTGAATCGTGACCGCTGGGAGCATGATGAAGGGGTGACGGGCTTCTACCAGACCGGGATCGTCTTCGGGGTTCTCGCCTTGCTGGCCTTGGTGCTGCGGTACTTCGCGGGCAACGACAAGCGGCCCGTGCCGGATCTGGACGGCACGGACTTCGGGTTGCTGAACGAGGTGGCGGTCGTGCCCACGGAGGAGGCCGCGATCGTGCTGGTGCAGAAGCTGAAGAGGAACGGGGTGCGTGCCACGCGCTCGCGAAACGCGCCTTACCGGGTGATGGTGTTCCCGGCGGACGTCGCGAACGCGCGGCTGGTGCTCAGGAGCTGACGCGTTCCACGTCGGCGCCGAGCTTGCGGAGGTTTTCCACGAACCCAGGGTAACCGCGCTCGATGTGGAAGATCTCGTAGACCTCGGTGGCCCCGTCCGCGCACAGACCGGCGAGAACGAGCCCCGCACCAGCGCGAATGTCCGAAGCCCACACCGGTGCGCTGGACAGTTTCTCGATGCCGCGGATCACGGCGTGGTGACCGTCCGTGCGCGCGTCGGCCCCGAGCCTGATCATCTCGTCGATGAACCGGAACCGGGACTCGAACAGGTTCTCGGTGATCATCGCGGTGCCCTCGGAGACCGTGGACAGCGCGATCGCGAACGGCTGGTTGTCCGTGGCGAAGCCGGGGTACGGCAGCGTCACGAAGTCGACGGCCTTGGGCCGCCCCTCCATGACGACGCGGAACCCCTCGTCCTCGCCACCCTCGTAGACGGTGACCTCGGCGCCCGCCATGCGGAGCTTCTCGAGCACCAGGTCGAGGTGGTGCGGGTTCACGCCACGCACTCGCACGTCACCGCGCGTCATGACGGCGGCGAACCCCCACGTGGCGCCGACGATCCGGTCGCCGATGACGCGGTGCTCGGTCGGCTTGAGCTCGGTCACGCCGTGCACGGTGAGCGTGGACGTGCCGGCGCCCTCGATCTTCGCGCCCATCTGCACGAGCATCAGGCAGAGGTCGACGATCTCGGGCTCGCGCGCGGCGTTGTCGATGACCGTCGTCCCGGTGGCCAGCACCGCCGCCATCAGGATGTTCTCGGTGGCACCCATGCTCGGGAAGTCGAGCCAGATCTGCGTGCCGTGCAGCCCCTCGGCCTCGGCGACGATGCAGCCGTGCTCGATCCAGGTCCGCGCACCGAGCTTCTCGAGACCGCTCTGGTGCATGTCCAACGGCCGGGACCCGATCGCGTCCCCACCGGGCAACGCCACAACGGCACGCTTGCACCGCCCGACGAGCGGCCCCAGCACGCAGATCGACGCCCGCAGCTTGCCCATCGCCTCGGAATCAGCGCGATGACTGAGCTCCTGCGGAGTCGTGATCCTCGCCACGTCACCTTCGAGCTCGACCTCGCACCCAAGACTGCGCAACGCGTCCGCCATCAGCGGCACGTCGAGGATGTCCGGGCAGTTGGTGATGGTCGTCGTACCCTCAGCCAGCAGGGCAGCGGCCATCAGCTTGAGCACGCTGTTCTTGGCGCCGACGACATCAACTTCGCCGACCAGCCTTGCGCCACCGTGTACCCGGAAATGCTCGCTCACGCGGCAATCCTACGTACGCCCATAGAGTGCCGGTCATGGCGGTACATCTCACCAAGATCTACACGAGGGTCGGCGACGACGGCACGACCGGCCTGGGCGACTTCTCCCGCGTCCCGAAGACCTCACCACGCATCGAGGCCTACGCGGACGTGGACGAAACGAACGCGTCCCTGGGCGTAGCCCTGGCCCTGGGTCAACTGGCCCCAGACGTCTTCGAAGTGGTGCGCAAAGTCCAGAACGACCTCTTCGACGTCGGAGCGGACCTCTGCACCCCAATCGTCCCCGACCCGAAGTACCCCCCACTCCGCGTAACTCAGGCCTACGTGGACCGCCTGGAGAGCTACTGCGACACGTTCAACGAACGCCTGGGCAAACTCGACTCGTTCATCCTGAACGGCGGCACCCCAGGAGCAGCCCTCCTGCACCAGGCCCGCACGATCTCCCGCCGAGCAGAACGCCGAGCGTGGTCCCTGATCGAGGCCGACCCGGAACACACGAACATCCTGACCGCCAAATACCTGAACCGGCTCTCGGACCTGCTGTTCATCCTGGCGCGGGTAGCCAATCCAGACGGCGACGTGCTCTGGCAGCCAGGCGAAAACGCCTAACGCACGCAAGGCGACCACGCGCACGCTGCCACCCGCACTCGCCAACGCAAGGCGACCACGACGCACGCCCGGCGCGCGGTGCCAACAGGCGCGGCCCCTCGCAAGGCAACCACGTACGAAGCCTGGCGGCGCAATGCCGAAGGCGAGCCGTCTGAACCTAGAGCGCCGGGTAGCGGTGGACCCCGCTCATGGCGATTGGGGCTTGACCTTGAGGGGCTGGGTGCCACCCTGTCTGGGCTCGGCCGGGGCGCTTTCAACCCCGGCTTTTGAGGCCGACTACGCGCCCAGCTAGAGGCTCAAGGTCAAGCCCCAATCGCAACCCCGCTCTTCGTCACGACCTGCGCAAGCACCCTCGCAAGGTGACCTCTCGCCCGGAACGCGACCAACCCCGCTGGAACAGCAACGGCCCGCACGCAACCCGCACCGCGCAAACAAAAAGGGCGCGCCCCCACAGGAACGCGCCCTCAGTCATGCGAAATCAAGAAGCCCAAGGAATAGACCGCCCAGGCGGCGCAGACTCAAGCCAGGACAAGAACCCGGTCAACGCATCCGGCCCCATGGCGATCTCAACCTCACCAGAAACCGACCGACACCTCAGCACAGTCGCCCCAACAGGCATGGCATAAGCCTCAGGCCCAGTAGGTTCCCGCCGAGCATCGATCTCCAGCCCATCACGAGTGATCAGCTGATTCGGCCCGGACCCGAGCGACAACACCCGGAACCAGGCGAACTTGTCGCCCCGGTAGTGCCCGACGCCCAGGTGCCAGCCACGCCCGCGATCATCGAACTGACTGCGCAGCGCGACGTGCACGCCACCCTCACGCAGCAGCCGGATGCGGCGCCAGGCGAAGTAGGCGATGACGATCGCCACCCCAAGAAGGATCAGGCCGGCAATCTCGGTGATCCCCACGGCTGCGGCCTCGTGCCCGGTCTCAGGCCGACTGTTCCACGGCCCGCACGCGCGCTGCCGCACGTGCGCGCTCTGCGTCGTCCGCGTCCTGCAGCGCTGTGCGCGCCGCGTCCACGTCGATCTCGCCCGCCAGTTCGGCGTCCTCGGCGAGAATCGATACGCCGGTGCCGGTCACGGACAGGAAGCCACCGTGCACGGCCGCGGTGACCAGGCCACCGTCGGTCGTGCGCACGCGCACCACGCCTCCCTCGACCAACTGGCCGAGCACGGGCTCGTGACCGGGCAGGATGCCGATCTCGCCCTCGGTGGTCTGCGCCGAAACAGAGGTGGCCTTACCGGACCACAAACGGCGTTCAACGGCGACCAGTTCAACGGTCATCTCGGCCACGCGTATCTCCCTCGTCGTCTGGAGTCGAACTGAGTCTAAACGGTCGCCTGACAACCTTGCCGCCCCGCCCGGTGTCAGTACCTTCGACGACCGCCGAAGGGGGGACATGCAGGACTTCGAGGACTTCGTGGCGTTGCGCTCGCAGGCACTGTTGCGCACCGCCTACCTGCTGTGTGGCGGAGACAAAGGCGCCGCTGAGGACATTCTGCAGGACGTCCTCATGAGCATGTACGGCAAGTGGCGCCGGATCAGGACCTCTCCCGAAGCCTACGCACGCGCCGCGCTGGCCAACGCGGCCGCGAACCGCTGGCGACGGCGTTCGCGCAAGCCGGAGGCACCTCTGGAACTGGGGGCGGTACCCACGGCTCACGGCCACGAGCAGCAGGTCGTGGACGCGGACAGCGTGGTGCGCGCGCTGGCGCAACTGCCGAAGAAGATGCGCGCCGTTCTGGTGCTGAGGTTCTTCGACGACCTCAGTGAGGCCGAGACCGCCCGCGCGCTCGGCTGCGGCCTCGGCACGGTCAAGAGCCAGACCTCGCGCGGCCTCGCCCGCATGCGGGAACTGATGGGTGAGCAGGTGCTGACGTGGAACTGAAGCAGGCAATGGAGGCCGCGACCTCGGAACTGGACGTGCGGCCGGGATTCGTGGGGGACGTGATGGCCGGGGGACGACGAAGGCACACGCGCAAGCTCGTGACGGTGACCGCGGCGGTGGCGCTGCTCGCGGGCGTGACGACGGGAGTCGTTCTGACGCGGTCGACAGAACTACCGGCAGATCCGCGGCTGACCGCGGCGACGACCGGGCCGCTCGCCGGCGACTCCGAGTTCATCGCGACCGCGTCGCACCTGTGGAGTGAGGCGCAGAAGGACGAGCCGTGGAAGCGGGATGAGCCCGTGACCGAAGTCTCATCGAAGCCGAACGTGTTCTGGACGGGGCAGACGCCGACCGGCCCCGCGGCCCTGGTCGCGCAGGAGGTGCGGGTGCGGACCTCCGAGCACCCCGCAACGCTCGTCGGCCTCGTGGCCGACGGCAAAGTGGTGGACCGCGAGGTCGTGCTCTCGGAGGCGAGGGACCGCGAGGCCGGGCTCTACCGCTTCGGCCCCGTCGGCGACCAGTACGTGGTGCTGACCCTCGGCAAGACGGTGTCCTGGTCGCAGAACCCGAAGCGCGGCCCCGACCACCGCCTGACCCGCACCTGGGCCTCCGCGCCCCACGACGAGGACGGCGTGGTCTTCACCGTCGCCCCGATCGGCGAACGGCCTGTGTTCGTGCGCGGCGACTCCGTGCCCCAGCCCGACGACTTCACCCAGGCCGCGATCATCACCGGCGACCTGAAGCCGGACCAGCAGTTCGTGCCCCATCCCGGCCTCGGCTGGAACGGGCGGTTCTGCGCCACGGACTTCCCGGAGCAGAAGGGCACGTGGCCGGGCATGGACGCGACCACGGCACAGCGAGAACTGCAGAAGCGCGCGCTGCTCGACTACGTCGTCAGCTGGGAGGCGACCAGTGACTGGAGCGTCTGCGCGTGGCTGCCGGACGGTCGCTACGCCCTGATGTTCGAGTCGTACGGCGACCTGTACGGCGCGCTCTACCAGCCGGACGGCACGTTCAGCGCGCCCGTGCTCGGCGGCAAGGCGGTCAAGGGCGAGCCGGCGGTGCTGCCTCTCCCCGACGGCCAGGGCACGATCGTCGCCGACTTCAACGCCGTCATCGGTCCGCAGGAACGCGACCACGCCTGGCTGGCGCCCAGCGGCACCAAGGAGGTCACCGTGCGCCGGCAGGGCGTTCCCAAGGTGGTCCAACTCCCCTAGGTGCCGTGCCACGAACGCCAGAGCGTCGCGTAGGTGCCGTCTCTGGCGACCAGATCGTCGTGCGACCCCAACTCCACGACCCGACCCGCGTCGACGACCGCGATCCGGTCGGCGTCGCGCGCGGTCTGCAGGCGGTGCGCGATCGCGATCACCGTGCGGCTCTCCCGCACGGCCGCGATCGCGCGCTCCGCGTGCCGGGCCGTGGCCGGGTCGAGCGAGGACGTCGCCTCGTCCAGCACGAGCGTGTGCGGATCGGCGACCTCGACCCGTGCGAGCGCGAGTTGTTGTGCCTGCGCCGGATCCAGTTCCACTCCGCCCGCGCCCAGAACCGTGTCGAGGCCTTCCGGCAACTCCTCGAACCAACGCGCGTCCACGGTGCGCAACGCTTCGAGCAGCCGTTCGTCCGGCGCGTCCGGAGCCGCCATCGCGAGGTTCTCCCTGACCGTGCCGATGAACACGTGATGTTCCTGCGTCACCAGCACGATCCGCTGCTCACCGGCCGCCGCGAGATCCGCGACGGGCACTCCGCCGACGAGCACCGAGCCCTCGGCCGGCCGGTCCACCCCCGCGATCAACCTGCCCAGCGTCGACTTGCCCGCACCGGAGACGCCGACGATCGCCAGCCGTTCTCCCGGCTGCACCACGAGATCGACGCCGTGCAGCACCTCGTGGCCGTCCACATAGGAATAACGGACGCCGCTCACCTCGATGCGATCGCCGTCCGGTTCCCTGACGGGCGCAGGCGATTCGACGTGAGCCCCGATCCCCTCGATGCGTGCGAACGACGCGCCACCGCGCTGCAGGAACTCCACCCAGAACAGAATGCGGTCCATCGGCTCGACCAGCCGCCACACCCACAGCACCGCCGTGACGACGACCTCGATCCGCATTCCGTCGGCCGCGTAGAGGAAACCCCCGGCGACAAGCACCAGCGCGGTCGGCAGCATGTTCACGAAGGTGGTCACCGGGAACAGCACGTTCCTCAGCCGGAGAGTCCTCAGCCGTGCCCGGTACGAGCGCGCGACGGTGCCGTCCGCGGCCGCCACCATCCGATCACGCAGCCCGTACGTCTCGATCGTCCGGCTGCCCTCGCCGACCGCCGCGGACATCTCCGCGACGTCCCCGTTGGCCTCGCTCTCCGCGAGGTACGCGTCGCGCGCACGGACCAGGTACCAGCGCACCACCCACACCACGAACGGCATTCCTGCCAGCGAGACGAGGCCGAGCACCGGGTCCAGCCAGAACACCGCGACGAACACGACCAGGAGGTGCGTCGCGCCCGCGAGCACCTCGGGCACGCTGTCCCGCAACGCCTGCCCGACCGTGCCGACGTCACTCGTCACGCGCGTGAGCAGATCACCGGTGCTCAGCCGATCCACCACCCGCGCGGGCAACGCCAGCGTGCGCGTCACCGCCTCCTCGCGCAACGAGGCCAGGAACCGCTCACCGAGCCTGGCCGTCAGCAAAGCGCTGTACCGCACCAGCAAAAGGTGCACCACGGCCGCGCCGAGCACCCCCAGCGCGAGGCGGTCCACAGTGGACGGGGTCAGGGCCCCTTCCTCCACCCCGCCGACGATCTTGCCGAGCAGGTACGGCCCGACGAGCCCCGCGAGCGCCGAGAGCGCGGTGAGCACCAGCACCACGGCCAGCGCGGGCCGTTCGCCCCGCAGCAACCGCACGGCCGCCCGCCGCACCTCACGACGGTCCGCGATGGGCAGCCTCGTCATCGGCTCTCCTCCAGGTTCACGACCTGATCCGCCTGCCCCGCCCACAACGGTGACGACGACACGACGACCGTGGTCCGTCCCGAGCGCCTCTCCCGCACCCTCTTCGCCACCACGGCCTCGGTCACGGCGTCGAGCGCGGACGTCGGCTCCACCAGCACGAGCAGGTCCGGTTCGCTCAGCAACGCCCGCACGAGCCGCAGGCGTTGCCGCTGGCCGCCGGACACGTTGCGCCCCTGCGACTCCAGGTGCGAGTCGAGCCCGTCCGGCAGCGCCTCCACGACGTCCATCGCGGCCGCCGCGTGCAGCGCCACGTCGAGCTCGTGATCACCGTGCTCCCCCACTGACACCGCCTCGCGCACCGTTCCCGCGAACAGGTAGTCGTCGTTGTCCGCCACCACCGCGGGCAGCCGTTCGACAGCTTCCCTGGCCAGCGTCGCGTTCGCCGAGACGACCACGGTCAACGCACCGGTCTTCACGTCCAGCTGCTCAGCACCGTCGTCCTTCTCCTCCGGCCTCAACCGGAGCACGTCCACGACCCTCCCCGCCGATACCAGCGCTCGGGGAATCGCGTCCGCCCCCTCCAGGAAGAAGCTGACCGGCACGGTGAGCGTGGTGACGTACAGGTACACCGCGACCATCTCCTCGACCGAGATGGCTCCACTCACCACCATCCGCGCCACGATCCACGTGACCACGGCGAGGAACAACGCCGGCAGCCCCCACGTCAGCGCCTGCACCCAGCTCAGCCACGCCGACACCCGGTATCCGTCGCGGAGGACCTCTGTGGACATGGCCCGGAACCGCGCCTCGAACGCCGGCTTCCCACCGATCCCCGACAGCACCCGCAGGCCGCCCACGATGTCGCCCGCCTGTGAGCTCAGCTCCCCCTGCCGCTGCCGATACCCGGCCTCCACGGCGTGCAGCCGCTGCAGGACGGGCCCGGTGATCACGGCGAGCACCGGCACGCCGAGCAGGACGACGACCGCGACCAGCGGTGAGATCCGCACCAGCAACACGGCCGTGGCGACGTACGCGACCACCGCCCCCACTCCGGGCCCGGTACTGGTCAGGGCGTGTGCGATCCGTGCCGTGTCCCCGTTCTGCAGGTACGTCAGCTCCCCGGTGGACAGCTTGCGCCGCACCACACCACCGAGGCGCGTCACGTGCCGGACGACGAGCTGCGCCGTGCGCAACGAGGCGTCGGTCCGCACCAGCGTCATCGTGCGATGCCGGCCGATGAAGATCAGGGCCAGCGCGGCCGCTACCGCGAGCAGGGCGGCGCACCACCACACCAGCGCGATGCGATCTCCACCTCGCAGACCGTCCTCAATGGCCTGAGAGATCAGGTAAGGCGGCAGGATCAGCCCGCACATCGACAACGTGCCCCACCACGCCCCGGCGAGCACCCGCCCGCGCTGAGCGAGCACCAGCCACCACAGGTACCGCCAGGGCGAGCGCAGATCCGGGTCTCCCGGATCGTCGTACGGGGCATGTCGGGCCATGCCTCCGACCTTGCCATCAGCCGGGCTGCGCCACGACCGATTTCGCCTTCAGCCCAATCGCACCAACGGCCGTTGCGCCCAACGCAGCAACGAACGCGAACGCGTAGAAGCCCCACGGGTGCGCCAAACCAGCCGTGAGCAACGCACCGCCCAATAGCGGCCCACTAATGGCGCCCAAGCGCCCAACGCCTGCGGCCCACCCGATGCCGGTGGCCCGGTTCTCCTCGTAAACCCGCCCCGCGTAGGCATAAACGAGCACCTGCGCGCTGAACACGAAGAACCCGGCGAGAAGCACCGCGACGTACACCCCGAAGCCGGGCAACTTGATGCTCAGCAACGCCAGGAACACCACCGCCGCCGCGAACCACCCGATGGCCGCGGGCCTGATCCCGATCCGGTCCGCCACCGCGCCGGCGACCAGAAGTCCGATCACCGCACCGATGTTGAGCGTGAGCAACAGCGCGAGCGCCGTTCCGAGTTCGTACCCGGCGCTGCGCATGATCTGCGGCAGCCAGGTGTTGAGCCCGTACACGAGCAACAGCCCCATGAACGAGGCCACCCAGAACGCGATCGTGGCCTTCCGCAGGCCCGGCTTGAACAGCGACCCGACCGCCTCCAGCGCGGGAGCCCTGCGCGCCACCGTCTCCGGCAGGTTCCTGACCATCAACGGAATCAGCACCAACGCGGGCAGCGCCCCCACGACGAACAGGGACCGCCAGCCGAGCTGCGGGATCAGCACGATGCCCAGCAGCGCCGTGATGACCGCACCGACGTGATAGCCGGTCATGATCAGCGTGGTGGCCCGCCCACCCTGTTGCGGGCGAGCCTCGTTGACCAGCGCGATGGCCGTGGGCAGACACCCGCCGAGCCCCAGCCCTGCGAGGAACCGCAGGATCCCGAACGTCGTCGCGTCCGGCGCGAACGCACAGGCCAGCGTGAACACGGAGAACCCGGCCACGGCGTAGATCATCACCTTGCGCCGCCCGATGACGTCGGTGATGGTCCCGATGATCAGCGCGCCCAGCATCATCCCGACCAGCCCGGCGGTGGACACCGCGCTGGCGCTCGCCGTCGTGAGCAGCTTCTCCTGCAACAGCGAGGGAATCACCGTGCCGAGCACCACGAGGTCAAAGCCGTCGAGCAGGACAGCGGTCCAGCACAGCGGCAACACCCATTTGTTCACGCGCACTTCCTCCTCGCTGAGGCCTGGTGATGCCGAGCATCGTGCGACGTCAGGGCCCTGCGCCGGGAGTGCGATTTCCATTCACCGGAAACGTCATGTAGTCCGGACATGACGAAGAGCCGCCCCTCCACATTGGAGGGACGGCCCTTCGGAAGTCAGCGAGCCTCAGTTACCGGCAAGCTTCTTGGCGTTGGCCTCGACGTCGTCCAGCCCGCCGCAGGAGAAGAACGCCTGCTCCGGGTAGTGGTCGAACTCGCCCTTGCACACGCGGTCGAACGCCTCGATCGTGTCCTTGATGGGCACGAAGGAGCCGGGCTGACCGGTGAACTTCTCGGCCACGATGAAGTTCTGGCCGAGGAAGCGCTCGAGACGACGGGCGCGACCGACGAGGACCTTGTCCTCCTCGGAGAGCTCGTCCATACCGAGGATGGCGATGATGTCCTGCAGCTCCTTGTACTTCTGCAGGATTCGCTTCACCTCCTGGGCGACCCGGTAGTGCTCCTCGCCGACGATCGACGGCTCGAGGATTCGAGACGACGACGACAGCGGGTCGACGGCCGGGTAGATGCCCTTCTGGGAGATCGGACGGGAAAGCTCCGTCGTCGCGTCCAGGTGGGCGAAGGTCGTCGCCGGGGCGGGGTCGGTGTAGTCGTCCGCGGGCACGTAGATGGCCTGCAGCGACGTGATCGACCGGCCGCGCGTCGAGGTGATGCGCTCCTGGAGCTCACCCATCTCGTCGGCCAGCGTCGGCTGGTAACCCACGGCCGAAGGCATGCGGCCCAGCAGGGTCGACACCTCGGAACCGGCCTGGGTGAACCGGAAGATGTTGTCGATGAAGAGCAGCACGTCCTGGTTCTGCACGTCGCGGAAGTACTCCGCCATCGTGAGAGCGGACAGCGCGACGCGCATACGCGTGCCGGGCGGCTCGTCCATCTGACCGAAGACGAGAGCGGTGTCCGCGAGAACACCCATCTCTTCCATCTCGAGCAGCAGGTCGGTGCCCTCACGGGTGCGCTCACCGACGCCGGCGAACACCGACGTACCGGAGAACTCACGCGCGATACGGGTGATCATCTCCTGGATGAGCACCGTCTTGCCGACACCCGCGCCGCCGAACAGGCCGATCTTGCCGCCCTTGACGTACGGGGTGAGCAGGTCGATGACCTTGATGCCGGTCTCGAGGATCTCGGTCTTGCCCTCGAGCTGGTCGAAGGCGGGCGCCTTGCGGTGGATGCCCCACTGCTCGCCGTCACGGCCGAGGCCGGGGACGTCGAGGCAGTCACCGAGGGCGTTGAAGACGTGGCCCTTGACGACGTCGCCGACGGGAACCGAGATGGCCTTGCCGGTGTCGGTCACGGTCGCACCGCGCACCAGACCGTCGGTCGGCTGCATCGAGATGGTGCGGACCAGGTTGTCGCCGAGGTGCTGCGCGACCTCGAGGGTCAGCGTCTTGGCGACCGCCTCGAAGGTGATCTCGGCGTGGCAAGCGTTGAACAGCTCCGGCACGGCGTCGCGCGGGAACTCCACGTCGACGACCGCACCGATCACCCGGACCACACGGCCGGTGCGGGTGGTGGTGGCAGTAGCACTCATGTCACTCATCACTTCCTGCGCCACCGGTAAGCGCGGAGGCGCCACCGACGATCTCGCTGATCTCCTGGGTGATCTGGGCCTGACGGGCCGAGTTCGCCGCCCGGCTGAGGTTGCGCACGAGCTCCGTCGCGTTGTCCGTCGCCGCCTTCATGGCCGTACGACGAGCTGCCGACTCCGAAGCCGCCGCCTCCAGCATGGCGGAGAACAGCCGCGTCTTCACGTACTTGGGCAGCATCGCTCCGAGCAGCGCTTCCGCACTGGGCTCGAAGTCGTACACCGCGCGCGGGCCCTTGGGGGTCTCACCGGTGTACTCGACGTCCATCGGCGCGATCCGCCTGGCGGTCGGCGTCTGGCTCAGCATGGACTTGAACTCCGTGTACACGACGTGGATCTCGTCCACGCCCTGTGCACCGTTCTCCGTGCCCTCCAGGAACGCCTCCACCAGCGCGTCACCCGCCTCGACGGCGTTGACGTAGTGCGGGGTCTGGGAGAACCCGCTCCACGACGCGGTGACCGCGCGGCGGCGGAAGTTGTAGAACCCGATGGCCTTGCGGCCGGTCGCGTACAGGACCGGCTCCTTGCCCTCGGACTTGAGCAGCTCGATCAGCTGCTCGGCGGCCTTGAGAACGTTGGAGTTGTAACCACCGCACATGCCCTTGTCGCTGGTGACGACGAGGACAGCGGCGCGCTTCGGGTTCTTGCGTTCCGTCAGCAACGGGTGGTCGAGGTTCGCCGAGGCCTCGGCCAACGCGGAGAGCACGTTAGTGATCTCGTCCGCGTAGGGGCGCGAGGCCGCGACCCTGGTCTGCGCCTTGGCGAGGCGAGACGTGGCGATGAGCTCGTACGCCTTCGTGATCTTCTTGGTCGAGTTGACCGTTCGGATCCGCTGGCGGAGCTCCCGAATCTGTGCGCCCATGGCTCAGATCACTTCTTGGTGGGCTCGGGCTTGTGGACCTTCACCGACTCCTGGGCGACCTTGTCGGCGTCCATCGCCTTCTCGGGCGCCTCGTTGACGATCGTCGTGCCGTCCGAAGCGGTGAACTGCTTCTTGAACTCGGCCACGGCGGCGACAACGCGCTTCTGCGAGTCCTCGGGGAACTTCTTGGTCTCCACGATGGAGCTCAGCAGGTCCGCGTGGTTGCGGCGCAGCGAGTCCTTGAAGTCGGCCACGAAGCGACGGATGTCGGCGACGGGGACGTCGTCCAGGTGACCCTTGGTCGCGGCGAAGATCTCGACGACCTGCTCCTCGACGGGCACCGGGGAGTACTGGCCCTGCTTGAGCAGCTCGACCAGACGGGCACCGCGGTCCAGCTGGGCGCGCGACGCGGCGTCGAGGTCGGACGCGAACGCGGAGAAGGCCTCCAGCTCGCGGAACTGCGACAGGTCGAGACGCAGCGAACCCGCGACGTCCTTCATCGCCTTGATCTGCGCGGCACCACCGACGCGGGAAACGGAGATACCCACGTTGACGGCCGGACGCACACCGGCGTTGAACAGGTCGGACTCGAGGAAGCACTGACCGTCGGTGATCGAGATGACGTTGGTCGGGATGTACGCCGACACGTCGTTCGCCTTGGTCTCGATGATCGGGAGACCCGTCATCGAACCGCCGCCGAGCTCGTCCGACAGCTTCGCGCAACGCTCGAGGAGACGCGAGTGCAAGTAGAAGACGTCGCCGGGGTAGGCCTCACGGCCCGGCGGGCGGCGCAGCAGCAGCGAGATGGCGCGGTACGCCTCCGCCTGCTTGGTCAGGTCGTCGAAGATGATCAGGACGTGCTTGCCCTGGTACATCCAGTGCTGGCCGATGGCGGAGCCGGTGTACGGCGCCAGCCACTTGAAGCCGGCCGAGTCAGAAGCGGGGGCGGCGACGATCGTCGTGTACTCGAGTGCGCCCGCCTCCTCCAGCGCGGCCTTGACGCCCGCGATGGTGGAGCCCTTCTGGCCGATGGCGACGTAGACGCAGCGGACCTGCTGCTTCGGGTCGCCCGACTCCCAGGCCTTCTTCTGGTTGATGATCGTGTCGATGCAGACCGCGGTCTTGCCGGTCTTGCGGTCGCCGATGATCAGCTGACGCTGACCGCGGCCGATCGGGGTCATCGCGTCGATGGCCTTGATGCCGGTCTGCATCGGCTCCGACACCGGCTGACGCTGCAGCACGGACGCCGCCTGCAGCTCCAGGGCGCGGGTGTCGTCCGCGACGATGTCACCGAGGCCGTCGATCGGCGTGCCCAGCGGGTTGACGACGCGACCGAGGAAGCCGTCGCCGACCGGCACGGACAGGACCTTGCCCGTCCGGCGGACCTCCTGGCCCTCTTCGATCTTGTCGAAGTCACCGAGGATGACCGCACCGATGTTGCGGACCTCGAGGTTCAGCGCGACGCCGAGGACGCCGCCGGGGAACTCGAGCAACTCGTTGGTCATCGTGCCCGGAAGGCCCTCGACGATGGCGATGCCGTCGTAGGTCTCGGAGACGGTACCGACCTCTTCCCGGGAGACCTCCGGGGAGTAGCTCGAGACGTACTTCTCGATCGCACTGCGGATCTCGTCCGACGAGATCGTCAGCTCCGCCATGTCGTTCCTGCTCTCACTTCTTCGTTCTTGGGAAAGGGCTCGGGGGCTAGCTGGCGAGATTGCGGCGCAGTGCCGCCAACCGGCCGGCGATGCTTCCGTCGATGATCTCGTCGCCGATCTTGATCGTGAGGCCGCCGCCCAGTGCGGGGTCGACCTCCACGTGCAGAGCGATCGGGCGCGAGTAGATCGTGGTCAGCGTCGCGGTCAAGCGGTCGACCTGCTCGGCGGTCAGCGCCACCGCGGACCGGACGTGCGCGACGGAACGCTGACGGCGCTTGGCCGCCAGGTCGGCGAGCTCGGAGAGCCCGTCCGCCACACGCACCCCACGCGGGTTGCGGACCAGCTGGTCCACCAGCGTCTTGGTGACCGGGCTGACCTTTCCCTCGATCAGGGAGTCGACCAGCACGACCTTGCCGGAGGCGTCACCGGCGGGATCCGCCAGCAGCAGCTCGAGCTCGTTCGAACCAGCAACGATGCGGCCGAGCCGGAACAGCTCGTCCTCGGTCGAGTCGAGCTGACCGTCGCGCTCGGCACGCACCAGCAGCGCGGTGCGGGCGAGCGACTCGACACCGTCGACGAGCTCGCGCGGGCTGGACCAGCGCGCGGTCACGACAGCGACCAGCACCTGCAGCGTCGCGTCGCTCACCTTGCCCGCGAACAGGCCGTTGAGCAGCTGCTCACGACCAGCGGCCTCGGACGAGGCGTCGGCGAGCGCGCCGCGCAGCGACCGCTGTCCGACCAGCAGGCCGAGCACGGCGAAGAGCTCCTCGCCGAGCTTGGCGAGGTCATCCGTCGACGTGGTGGCGTCGGCCAGCTCCAGCAGCCGCAGTTCCGCGGCTGCCAGAGCTTCACGACTTGCGGCATGCAACGTCATCGGCTGCCTCTACTTGCTCGCGGGCGCCGCGACGGCGTCCAGCTCGTTGAGGAAGCGGTCGACGGTGCCACGGCGGCGGGTGTCGTCCTCGAGGGACTCGCCCACGACCTTGCTCGCCAGCTCGACAGCGGTGCGGCCGAGGTCGGCACGCAGCTCCGCGACGATCTGAGCGCGCTGAGCGTCCAGCTGGTGCTGGCCCTGCGCGATGATGCGCGAGGACTCGGCCTGCGCCTGCTCACGCAGTTCCTCGACGATCTGCAGGCCTTCGGCCCGAGCGTCGTCGCGGATGCGCGCGGCCTCGGCGCGAGCCTCGGCCAGCTGCTCCTTGTACTGCTCAAGAGTGCGCTGAGCCTCGGCCTGAGCCTGCTCCGCCTTCTCGATGCCACCCTCGATCTTGGCCGTCCGCTCGGCGTACAGCGCTTCGAAGCGAGGCGACACGAACTTCTTGACGACGAAGAGCAGGAGCAGGAAGGCGACGAGCCCGAGGATGATCTCCGCCGGGTGCGGGATGACCGGGTTGACCTTCGCGGGGTCCTCCGCAGCCAAGATCAAGGCGTGGAACACGACGTCTCCTAACGCGTTGAAGGGTTAGGTCAGGCGCCGGTCGCGGCGGTCGCGATGAAGTACACGACGAAGCCGATCAGCGCGAGGACCTCGACGATGGCGAAGGTGGTCCACGCGAGGCCGAGCAGCACGCCGCGGGCCTCGGGCTGGCGGGCGGTGCCGCTGATGACCGAGGAGAAGATCAGGCCGACACCGATGCCGGGGCCAATCGCGGCGAGGCCGTAGCCGATAGCAGCGAGACCCGGGTTGATGTCACCGGCCTGGGCAAGAACGACGGAAGCGCTCACTGTTGCTGTTCCCTTTCACTTCGGTCCGCGAGAGTTCGCGGATCGGAGGCTTGTGTTTCTCAGTGCTCTTCTGCCAGCGCCATGCCGATGTAGCTGGCAGACAGCAGCGCGAAGATGTAGGCCTGCAGGCACATGATCAGCGCCTCCAGGAAGGTCAGCGCGATGGCGAAGGCGAAGGACACCGGCGCCACGATGACGGTCAGCCCGCCATTGAGCAGCAGGAACTCACCGGCCAGGGTGAAAACCAGCAGCAGGAGGTGTCCCGCGAACATGGCCGCGAAAACTCGGACCGCCAGCGTGATCGGGTTCAGGATGAACTTCTGGATGAACTCGATCGGAATCAGCAGCGGGAGAACGAACCACGGCGCGCCCGGCGGCATCGTCTGGTGCTTCAAGTAGCCCACGAAGCCGTGCCGCTTGAACCCGACGAAGTGGTACACCGGGTAAACGACGAGCAACGAAACGGCGAGCGGGAAGCCGATGTGCGACATCGTGGGGAACTGCACGATCGGGATGAGCCCGAACAGGTTGTTCACCAGGACGAAGCAGAAGATGGTGAGGATCAGCGGAACGAAGGGCTTGAAGTCCTTCGCGCCGATCTGCTCCCGGGCGATGTTGTTGCGCCCGAAGTCGTAAACCGACTCGGCGGCGAACTGGAACTTGCCGGGAACGACCTTGAGGTTGCGGGTCGCCACAATGAAGAAGACCCCGATGATCACGATCGACAGCACCAGCAGGACCATCGGCTTCGTGACCGAGCCGAAGATCGGCGGGAGGAAGAAGTCCTTCACGCCTGGAGCGACGAACTCACTCCCCGAAGCCAGCAACTTGGTCACTGTGTTCCTTCCGGTTCTCCCGGCCGGCGTTCACTCCGCCGGGGGAATCGTCACGATCTGGACTTAACGTACCTTACGGTTCGCAAGCGACTACCAGAGGCACCCCTGCTATCGGGTGTCCCTGGTCTGCGCGGACCATATCAGCAGGTCTAGGCGCCTTCGGAGGCGGGGACCACCATCTGACTACGGCTGCGCTTGGAGGCTCTTGCCTCCAGGAACGACGTCACGAGCACCGTCGCCACCAGGGTGATTCCGAGTGCCTTGGGTTCAAGCCACTGCTGGTTGCGCAGCAGGATCACCGCCAGTAGCAACACGATCAGCTTGCCCATGAATCCGCCGAGTGCGGCGACCATGACGAACATCGGATCAAGCGCCGCCGTCTTGCGCATCAACAACAACGTGGCAAGGCTCGAACCGATGGCGATCGCACCACCGATCAATGATCCGAAGAGACCAGCGGTCCCCCAGATCACAGTTGACACGACGACGCCGAGGACAAACGTGCCGAGCGCGGCCCACGCGGCCTCGCGGAACATTTCCCCGGCGAGCCGCTGGACGGTCAGCTCGTGCGTGACGGCCTTGTCCGCGTCGCTCATGTCCCGAAGTCTAGGAACTCGCATTGCAGCGCCTGCGGGCAGCCCCCGATTAACGACGGTTAAGCGGCCCCAAACAAGATGGCGCACCAATTTCCCGGCCGCACAGGATCTGATCGTGGAGCTCGGCCAGCCGCCGTCCGGGGCGTACTCCCAGTTCGTCCGCGAACATCCGGTGAACATCCCGGTAGATCGCCAGCGCGTCCGCCGAACGCCCGCCGCGGTGCAAGGCCACCATCAGGAACTCCGCGAACCGTTCCCGCAGCGGGTGCCGCCGGGTCAGCGCGCGCAGTTCGGGGACGAGCTCGCGGTGCGCACCCAGTTCGATCTCCAGCTCGATCCTGCGCTCGACCGCGACGAGTCGTTCCTCGTCGAGCCGGTCGGCCTCGAACCGCATCGCCTCCGACGTCGCATCCGCCAGCGCCGGCCCGCGCCAGAGCGACAGAGCTTCGCGGAGATCGCCGAGTTCGGTGCGCGCATCGGCGTCGCGGCTCATCGCCAGACGACGGAATCTGTGCAGGTCGACCTGATCGATGCCGACGTCGATCCGATAACCCGTGCTGCTGCGTGACACCAACGACCCCAAGCGCCCCAACGCTCGTCTCAGCCGCACGACGTAGACCTGCAGCGTCGAGTTCGCACGGGACGGCGGTGCGTCCCAGATCCAGTCGATGAGCTCGGTCTCCGGGACGGGACTGCCTGGACTGAGCAGCAGTGCTGCCAGCAGGCCTCGCAGCTTGCGCGCCTTCAGGTCCACCGCGCCGTCGTCTATCGACAGTTCTCCGAGCAGGCCGAACGTGCAGCTCTCCATGGCTGTCATCCCCCCAGACAAGTCAACCGCCATCGACGCTAGTCCATTCGCCTACACCTCATGTAGGTGAATTGGCGCAACGCATGGTTAGCGTCGGCCCCGTTGCCAACCACCTCTGGGGGATCCGATGAGCAAGGTTCGAACGACGTCGATCGCACTGGCCGCCGCGGCGGCCGTATCGCTGATGGTCGCGCCCACCGCACACGCGGACGCGAGCGGCATCAACGGCAGCATCGCGGTGACGGCCGCAGGCAGTGGCGGACATGTGACACAGGTGCGGACCAAGGTCACCTCGGTCGGCCCCTTCCTGGCCTTCTACGGCTACTTCCGCATCTTCGGGCCGGACTACAGCGTGACCTCGGAAACCCGCAAGTGGGGCCAGAGCAGCCTGTACTACCACAACCTCGACCGCGACTACGCGAACGGGCAGAAGCACTGTTCCGAGGGCTGGTCGTTGCAGGACGACGGCACGTTCAAGCTGCTCGGCCGCCCGTGCGTGGAGAACCCGATCTGACCTGTCTCGTCAGGACTTGCTGCGGGCGTCCCTGAGCCGCGGGATCACCGAGACCACGAACGTCACGATCAGCCCGATGACGAAGCACGTGGCCACGATGATCGGGTCGAACAGCGTGAGCGCCACCGCGCCGAACGCCAAGACGCCGGCCCACAAGTAGATGAGCAGCACAGCGCGACGCTGCGAGTGCCCGATCTCCAGGAGCCGGTGGTGCAGGTGCATCTTGTCCGGTGAGAACGGGCTCTCGCCGCGCCGGGTGCGGCGGATGATCGCCATCAGCAGGTCGAGCAGCGGCACGAACAGCACAGCGGCGACCACGATCAGCGGCGAGAGCAGACCGAGCAGGTCGGCCGCGCTGCCGGTGGCCTGGTTGATCTTGCCGGACGCGCTGGTGGTGGCGGCGGCGAGCATGAGGCCGATGAGCATCGAGCCCGAGTCGCCCATGAAGATGCGGGCCGGGTTGAAGTTGTGCGGCAGGAAGCCGAGGCACGCGCCCGCCAGCACGGCGGCGATCAGGGCGGGCGGGTAGGCCTCGACGGCGCCCTGGCGTTCCACGAGCAGACCGATCGAGAACACGGCGGTGGCCGCGGCGGCGATGAGGCCGATGCCCGCCGCCAGTCCGTCGAGGCCGTCGACGAAGTTCATCGCGTTGATCATGGTGACGGCCAGCAACACCGTCAGCAGCGCGCCCTGGTTCTGGTCGAGCGAGATGGTCGCGCCGCCGTCCCACGGCACCCACGCGATCATCCACTGCAGGCCGAACAACACGAGGATGCCCGCGGCGGTGACCTGTCCGGCGAGCTTGGTGAGCGAGTCGAGCTCGAACCTGTCGTCGATCGCGCCCACGAGCACGATGACGCCGCCCGCGACGATGACGCCCCACGGGTCGTTGGAGAAGTCGAACGCCGCCCGCAGCACCGGCAGTTGGTGCGCCACGAACATGCCGCACAGCACGCCGCCGTAGATGGCGACACCACCCATGCGCGGCATCGGCTGCACGTGCACGTCGCGTTGCCGCGGGTAGGCCACTGCCCCGAGCCGGAACGCCATGGCGCGCACCAGGCCCACGAGCAGAAACGTCACCACGGCAGCAATCAACGCGACGAGCAGGTACTCGCGCACGGGAAGGACGAACGAGGATGCGGGCCCCACGGGCCTACCAATCAATCGGGGGTGTTCGGGGTGCTCGCCACGGTACTCGCGGCGACCATGATCAATTGTGGCAGCCGCTCGCTACCGCGCGACCTCGACCTCGATGCCGAGCACCTCGTTGACCTCTTCTTTGGTGACCGCGCCCTCGCGCAGGATCAGCGCGTCAGGCCCGGTGAGGTCGACGATGGTCGAGGCGACGTTCTCGCCACTAAGTCCACCATCGAGGTACACGGGCACGGCGTCGCCGAGCTGGTCCCGAGCCTCCTGCGCACTGGAAGCCGGGGCGTGCCCGGTCCTGTTCGCGCTGGACACGGCCATCGGACCGACGTCGCGCAACAACTCCAGGGCAACGGGGTGCAACGGCATGCGCAGCATCACCGTGCCGCGCGTCTGCCCCAGGTCCCACGCCAGACTGGGCGCGTGCGGCAGCACGATGCTCAACCCACCGGGCCAGAAGGCCTCGATGAGCGCACGCGCCTGCCTCGGCACGCTGAGAACCAGCCCGTCGATGGTGGTCCAGGACCCGACCAGCACGGGCACGGGCATGTCGGGCCCGCGCCCCTTGGCGTCGAGAAGACTCCGGACGGCTTCCGCGTCGAACGCGTCGCAGCCGATCCCGTAGACGGTGTCGGTGGGCAGGACGACAAGGCGCCCGCTCCGCACCGCGCCGGCGGCAGCGGCAAGACCCGCCGCGCGATTGCCCGGTTCGCTGCAGTCGTAGACCGTGCTCACCTCGGTGAGCCTAGTCAGCCGCCCCGACGGCGTGACGCAAGGCCCAGCTAACTGCCTGCGGGGCAGCGCCCGGAGGAGCTAGTTTTGAGCGGTTTGCTCAGATCTGGGGGAGATCATGGACCAGCAGCACGCAGAGCCACCGAACCCGTGGGCGCCCGTGGGCGCACCACCACCTACGCCGCCAAAGCCGCGCACGATCCTGATCGTCGGAATCTCGATCGGCCTGGCGGCACTGCTCGTCGCGACGGCCGGCGTGTTCGGCATCAAGTACCTCACCAGCCGGCACCCGCAACCGGCACAGGCGCAACAGGTGGAGGAGATCACGCTGAAACAGGCGCCCGGCGAAGGCCAGCCGCTGAAGTTCGGCGGCACCGCCCTGTACGACGCCTGCTCCGTGATCACGATCGACCAGCTGGCAGGACTCGGAGTCTCGCTCGACCCGAAGAACAGCATCACCCACGAACACCTCGACGGCGACGTACCACCCGATGCCGCGGTCGCCCAGAACTCCGCGGACTCCGCCAGCTACTGCGCCTACGTGCTGTCGAACGGGAACACGCTCAGCGTGAGCGTGCGCCAGACGCCGTTCAACACCGCGGCAGACCTCGCCTTCCGGCAGGCCGGCGGAACACGACGACCTGGCACCCCGCGCTCCGAGGACGGCCTGTCGCTGATCCAGTGGAACGACGCCGAATCCACGACGCACCACATCGACGTGTGGAAGCCCGATCTGCTGATCAACATTTACATCGACACGTACCACCCCGGGCCGTACGGCACGATGGACGCCCAGACGCTCGCGACCGCACTCGAACCACTGGTGAAGTCCGCGATCTCCAAAGGCCCCACCGCCCCGATGCGCCACGTCTACTCAGGACTGCTCGGCAAGGTGAAGAACCCGTGCGAGGCCATGAGCAGGACGGCGTTCCGGAAGTCCTTCCCGGCGCACTCAGGTGAGGCGGCGATGACGGAGGCCATGTTCTACCCGGCCGCGCCGAGCCGAGGCCCTGACTGGGAGGGCCAGATCTCCTGCGAGCGCCACAACATCGTGCCGGACGGGAACCTCAACGAGGCCGAGTACCGCGAGTTGCACGTCTCGCTGTCCGTCCGGGAGAACGAGCAGATCGCGACCGAGCACAACACCCTGCTGTGCGGCCTGACGTCCAGGCCCGACATCGCCGAGGTGGTCACCGTGACCCCGTCCGTCGGCACCGGCCGAAGCTGCATGCTGAGGATCGGGTCCGACTGGACGCTCCAGTTCCAGGTCGGTCACGTCGGCGTCAGCATCAGGGGCCCCCTCGCCGAGAAACCCACGCAGGACGAGCGCCGCGAGTTGCTCGTGCCCGCGGCACAGGCGATCGCGGAGGCCGGGCTGGTCCACTGAAGCCGTGCCTGCGTTCTCACTTAGCGCGTTCAAAACCCTGCTGACCAGCGTGAAGTTTTAACCCAAACAGGTTGAGTAGTTCAACTCATCCCCCAAACGGCCGCACAACTGTAAGGTCATGGGTCGACCACAGAGCGCAACGGGGGAGGGTCGAGGTTCTGTGTCTGGGGAAGCAGTGACAAGCGGCAAGGCAGGCAGTTTCGCCGACAGGGCCGCTGGGGGCACTTGGGACGGCATCTTCGGCAGCGGGCTGAGCGCGATCATGGACGCGGGCAAGGCTGTGGCCGTCGCAGTGGAGACCCAGCAGCTGTCCGTCGACCCGCACCTGGTCGACGCGATGATCAAGAAGCTCACCGAGATGCAGGACGAACTCGCAAAGATCCTTCAGAAGCGAGGACAGCTCAGCGTCCAGATGAAACTCGGCGGCGGATACGCCGAGCACATCGCCGCATCCAACACAGACTTCGGCACGGCGGCGATCAAGCAGATCGAGGACGTCGCTCGCGCCATCGAGTCGCTGAAGACGCAGATCGAGAAGAGCCGTGCCTCCTACCAGAACGTCGACCAGGCCGGTTCCGACTCTCTAACGAAACTCGACGGGAAGTAATGAAGCGCATCCTCATCGCCACGCTGATCGGGCTCGCCGGACTCACTTCCGGTTGCACTGGCACGACGGGTCAGGCCACGCCAGCCCCGACTACGGGTGCTGACACTCCGACGAGCAGCAGCGCCTCATCCGGCCTGCAGTCGCTCAAGCCGTGCGAACTTTTCACCGATTCTGAGGCAGCCGATTTCGGGTTCAAGCTACCTGGCGAGGCTGGAAAGATCGGCTCTGCCGACACCTGCGACTGGACGATCCCCGGCAACGGTGGCATCAACGCGGGGATCTACGCCAACAAGGGCGTGAAGGACCTGAACATTCAGGGCGACAAGGTCTACGACATCAAGGTGGGCAAGTTCACCGCGACCAAGGCGGAGGCCCAGGACGGGTCCAAGGACACCTGCGCCATCGCCGTCGGCGCCAGCGAAACATCGTCCGTTGTAATCATCTCAGTCGTCAAAGTTGCGTCTGGCGACACCGCGGCTGCGTGCGCGCGTGCATCGAAGGCCGCCGACCTGATCGCACCGAAGCTGCCGTAACGACGCCCGAGGGGGGATTCTCATGGCGCCCATCAAAGCCGCTGTTCCGACACCGAACGACAACTATCCAGGCCAGCAGCACGAACACATGAAGGGCCTGGTCACCCAGAACTACGCCCCTGAAACCGCGACAGCGGCAGCTGATGTGTGGAGAACGTTCGGCGGGACGTTCAAGGAACTGGCGACCGACTTCAACATCCTGATCAACGGCTCGCAGAGCGCGTGGACAGGTCGTGCCGCCGAAGGGGTCCGGGCGGCGCTGGGCAAGATCGGTACGTTCGCGGATCAGACCGGTGAAGGCTTCACCCGCACGGCCGGCGCCATCGAACAACAGCGGGAAGCGGCGGTCCAGGCCAACAAGAGCATGCCCGCTCCCGTCGAGTTCAACCCGTTGAAGATCGCGGGCAAGTGGGCGTTGGCAGGCGGTCCCATGAATCCGGTCGCCATGGTGGGCGCACCCGTCGAAATGATCTCGACGCACAACGAGCAGCAGGGTGCGAAGGAAGAAGCCGTGCGGGTCATGCAGACGCGTGACAACACGATGATGTCGGCGGCGATGTCCATGCCCGCCATGGAATCCACCCCGCAGGTCACGCAGGACCAGGGCGTCACGCAGACGAGCAGCACCAACAGCTCGCACAGCCTGAGCAACGTCAACGCCAATCAGCAGTTCAGCAACAGCAGCAACAACACGGGCATGCCCTCCACGCCTCCGGGTTCCAGCAACGGCACCACCAACACCGCGTGGGCCGCGCCTCAGGTCAAGGACCCGTCGCTGCAGCCGGGGAACAACAACCAGAACAACCCCGGCGGCCAGAACCGGCCCCCGTTCACCCCGCCCGGCATGCTGCCTCCCGGTGTGCGACCGCCCGGCGGAGGCACGCAGGGCAGGCCTCCGGGCGGCGGTCCCGGTATGGGACGCGGTGGACCCGGCGCTGGTGGTCCAGGCTCCGGACGTGGTGGGTCTGGCGGTGGCGCAGGTGGCGGTCGTGGCACCGGCCCCGGCGGCATGGCCGGCGTCGGCGGCTCCGGCCGGGGCATGGGCAGTTTCGGTCCCGCGACGCCCGGTGGCAGCGCCGGAGTCGCGGGCGGTCCCGGCGGTGGCGTGGGTGCCGGTGCTGCGGGTGCCGGTGCGGCCGGTCGTGGTGGCGCTGCCGGTGGCATGGGTGCCGGGGGTGGCGCCGGTGCGGGCAAGGGCGGTGGCGAGGAGGACAAGGAGCACAAGTCCAACTACCTCGTGCCCACCGACGACTTCTTCGACGACGAACGCATGGTCGCGCCGCCGGTGATCGGCGGATGAGGCAGATCGCGCAGCTCTCCCTGCCCGCGTTCGAGGTTCTCTGGGAGGACCTGCGGGCGGGGAGCGTTCCCTATCCCTTCGACGTCAGTCAGCACGGCGAGACGCACGACGAACGCGCGCGCATCAAGTCCGCCGTGCACGCCGACCTCGAACGCCGCAAGCTGGCGCGGCGCGGTCGGCCCGAGCCGGATCTTGAGGACGCGCTGAACCTGTTGGCGCGCCCCGAACTCCGCGTGATCGCCCTCTGCATCCCTGACATGAACCAGCAGAAGCTGGTTCGCGCGAGCGTGGTGGCGCGCGGTGGGTACGCGGTGCTGGTGACGCAGGAGGACACCACCGTCACGCTGAACCTGGTGCAGCCCAACGAGATCGCCACGAGCCTCGCGAACGCCATGCCGCCGGGGCGCCCCGGTCCCGGCAAGCCGGTGACGGTGCCGGCCCAGGCGTTCGAGGCCCAGCCCCAGCAACAGGAGGGCTTCCGGCAGGCGGTGCGGACGACGGAGAACGACGACGTCCGCCTCGCCAAGCAGATGCTGACGGGCCCGGCCATCGGCAACGGTCACTTCCTCGTGCAGATGGGACAGGGCCGCACCAAGCGCGACTTCCCGCCGGTCACGTGGGTGGACACCAAGGCGGGCCGCTACGCCAACGTGCCCGCCCGCACCGGCTGGTTCACGATCGGCCCCGCCGACAACATGGGTCTGGCACGGCACCTCGGGCAGGTCCTGGCGATGACGAGCGAACGATGAACCCGGAACAGATGATCGCGGACCTGGAGTCCAGGGCTCAGCAGCTCCAGCAACGCTCCCAGCAGATGCAGGACCAGATCCAGCAGGCCAGCAGCACCGTCGCCTCCCCCAACGAGGCGGTGACCGTTCAGGTCGCACCGAACGGCGCGTTGCAGCACATCGAGTTCTCGCCCGCCGCGATGCGCCTGACGCACGTGCAGCTGAGCCAGCTCGTGATGCAGACCGTGCAGAAGGCCCAGATCCAGTCCGCCGAACAGGTGGCGTCCATTGTGGAGCCCGAGTTCGGCGGCACCGAGGCGATGGACTTCCTGCGCAGCTTCATCCCGCAGCCGGAGGAAGAGGAAGCGCCGCCACCGCCCGAGGACGGCCAGGTGATGCGCGAGGTCTCGTGGAACGACCCGGCCCAGAAGCCGGCGCCACGGCCACAACGTCCGGCGGATGACGACGAGGACGGCTTCGGGAGCGTGCTCCGGTGACGGGCTTCGGAGTCGACCCGACGGAACTGCTCAAGTTCGCGAAGGGCCAGCGGACGCGAGAGGACGCGCTGGACGCCGCCGCCAACAAAGCGGCTGCCGTCGACCTCGGTGGCGACACGTTCGGCCAGTTGCTGTCCTTCTTCGCCGCGAACGCCCAGGAGTGGGCGCAGGGCACGACCGCGGCGATCAAGGAGCTGGCCACCGCAGCCGGCAAAGCCTCCGAAGACACCGTTGCCACAGCGGAGACTTACGCCTCGCACGAGGACGCCAACCGCGACCGGTTCGGAGGCCCACGATGAGCTGGACCGGCTTCGGCGATGGAGCCCTGCATCCCGACAACTACGCGGGCGCGGGTCCTGTCGAGTCGTTGGCTCAGACCATCGACTCGGCGATGCGCCTCGGAGAAGGAGACGTTGCCGAGTTCGGCATGAACGCGGCCGCGCTAGGCCTCGACGTGCTGGGCGCCGTCATGGATCCGGTGGGCGCGCTCGCCACCGCCGGCATCGGCTGGCTGATCGAACACCTCAGCTTCCTGCGCGAACCGCTCGACTGGCTGGCCGGCAACGGCGACAAGATCAAGGCCGCTGTCATCACGTGGAACCAGGTCGCTGCCGATCTCCACGACATCGGCGAGCAGCAGGACAAGGCCGTCAAGAGCGAGCTTGCGTGCTGGGAGCAGGGCACTTCGGCCGAGAGGTTCCGGCAGAGCCAGGGCGAACTGGCCGCCGAGATCGCGATGGTGTCGAAGATGAGCACCTACGTCGCGTCCGAGGTTGCCACCGCGGGCACCATCACGGCGGCGATCCGCGGCATGATCCGCGATCTCATCGCGCTGTTCATCTGGGAAGTGATCCGCAACGCGGTCATCGCGCTCGCGTCCTCGGTGGTGTCGCTGGGCAGCTCGATCGCGGCGTTCTCGGCGTGGGCCGTCGGGCGCGGGGCGGTGGTGCTCGGCAAGATCACGCAGCAGCTGGCCAAACTGGTGAAGATCGTCATGCGGATCATGAGCCGGGTGAAGGGGCTCTTCGGACAACTGGGCAACGCTCTGAAGCGCCTCGGCAGGTTCGGCAAGGGTGGCGGCACGAGCGCACCACGGACCCCCTCGACTCGGGGTGACGGTCTCGCGGACGCGGGCAAGCACCTGGAGGACTGGGGCAACACCCGTCCGTCGCTCAGCGACGCCGGCGACAAGCTCAAGCAGGCTGGTCGCGAGTTCAAGGACGGCTACACGGACGCGGGCAACGTCTGGAAGAACAAGTACGAAGAACCCTGGAGCAACAGGGAGAACGTCAAGAGGGTGTCCGAACACGCCCAAGACGCGGTCGGGGCCTACACGCCCTACAAACCGCGCACGCGTCCGGACGGCACGGTCACGCCGCACTCGATGCCCAACATCGAGGACGGAGGCTGGGTCGCGAAAGCGACGGCCGACCATCTCCGCGAGTGGGCGAAGTACGACGAATTGGAGAATCAGGGCCGCACGTTCCCGAGGCAGCAAGGGTCGTTGGACGAGTGAGCGGCACCAGACCCGAGCTCCGGCCGAAGGAGCTCGTCCGCATCAGCCTGCTCGCCTCGGGGATCATCGCGGGCGCCTTCCTGTTCATGGCGGTCGGCAAGGCCTTCATCGTCGTGGCGCTCGCGACGCTCGCCTGCTTGATCTTCTACGTCCTCGCGGTCGGGGGCTACCGGCCCAAGCCGTCGAGGTGGGCCGGTCTTCCCGCGATGGTGATCGGCATCGTCACCCTCTTCCCCTCGAACATCGGCAGCCATTCGTTGTGGCTCACCGCGTTCGGAGAGACCTTGCACTGCGAGGTCATCAGCGTCCAGGAGCACCTGGGCCGGCGCGGCCCCACGACCTACAGCAACGAACTGCGGTGCGGTGATCGGCAGGTGCACTACACCCCGACGTCGTCACACTCGGCTAAGGACCCCGGCGCCGAGATGGACATCGTCGTCGACAGGACGGGGTTCGTGCCCAACCTCGAGCCTGACAAGGTGGGCCTGGGGCACAGCCTCATGCTCCTGCTGGCCGTGCTCATGAACGGCGTGTTCGTCTTCCTCGTCGCCTGGCTCCCGGTGCGCGAACCCGCGCCCACAGACCGGTAGGCGTACACGCGGTCACGCGCGAGGCGGCGGATCCTCATAGCGCGTGACCGCGTGCCCTCCCCGCGGAGAACATACGACCGTTTGCCACCAACGGGCCCAAACGACGGGTTATTGGCCAGGATTTGGCCACTCCGTCCAGGACTCCACGACTCGCAGGCCGCTGCGCAGGGCGGTGAGGCCCTCGCGGAACACCACCATCGTGCGGCGAATCGGTACGTCGGACGCCTCCAGGCGGTGTGTTGACGCCAGGAGGGCTTCCACGCCCGGCACCAGGTCGTCCAGTACCGCGAAGCGCGCGGACGAAGGAACGTCGGCCGAGCGCAGGGCTCGGTCCGTTTCGAAGGCCTGGCGTTCGAACGTGCGGCCGGCGTCTCGCAGGCGCACGGCGGCGGATGCCAGTGCTGGCCAGTCGACGCCCAGCAGGGCCTGGAAGTCCGCCATCACCTTGCCGCAGGCGTGGATCACGGTCTGGACGTCGCCGGAGAACTGGGCCAGCACCGCGGGAACGTCGACCTCCGGCGGAGCGAACCCGGTGAGCAGCGTGCGTTCGGCGGCCTCCACGTTGTCCACGAGTTCTGACGCCAGCGCGAGCATCGTGCGGCGCCACGCGGGGGACGACGGGCCTTCGATCCAGGCCTCGCGGACGCTGCGGTGCTGGCGTTCGACCACCAGTTGCACGGCCAGGTCCGGGTTGTGTTCGGTCAGGTGGTCGGCGCCGAGCAGGACCACGGGGAGCAGGAGGCCGCGCACGCCGTCCACGAAAGCCTGGTTGTAGAAGAGGAACAGCTCCTCGCGGCAGTACGGGCGGTCGAAGTAGCGGCGGGTCAGCACCGGGATCAGCACGGTGGTGCCGCGCACGGCGGAACGCAGGGTCGGCTGGACGAGGTCTCCCCAGCCGATGGCCTCGCGGTCGAGGAAGATCTCCAGCGAGCGGCCTCGGTCCGCGTAGGCGTAGTGGCGCAGCGCTGTGGCGAATGGACCGACGAAGTCCATCACCACGTCGTCCTGGCGCGCGTAGCTCAGGAAGCAACGGATCGGCGGCGCGTCCGAGAAGCGCGTCATTTGCCCTCGTTCGGCGCATTGACAATGTGCAATTCGGCCACCTCTATCCCATTCCGATCAGGAACGACTATTGTGCCAGCAACGGTACGAATTGCGTGTTGTTCGTTGTCTCACCATGTCCCTGACCAGCACAAACACAGAGTGCTCGATTTCAATGACAGAAAGTGGACAGGACAATGTCAACTCCCGCGGCAACGACGGGAAACGATTCTCCGAAGTTACGCGACGACACAACCCGCTTCCTCTGCGGAGCCGCTCACCGCGACGAGGAGTTCGCGGACTCGGCCATTCGCGAGTACCTCGTCGAGGCCACTCGGTCGATTCCGCGGTCGCCAGGAGTGAACTCCGGCGCGGTGTTGCGGGAGGCGGTGGCGGCGCGCACGCGGCGCAAGGTGCGCGACGGTCTGCTGCTGGCTCTGGCGGTCGTGGTGCTGTTCGCCGCGGACGGGACGCTGCTCGTGGGGTGGCTGGTGGTCGCCTCGATCATCGCAGTCGGGACCGGGGCGCGTTTGACGCTCACACGTCCGAAGAAGCCCGCGCCGCACACGCGCGGGCCGGCCGTGCTCGGCTCGATCGCCTGCGCGATCGCGCTCTTCTTCGTGCTGTACAAGTTCATGGCAGAGCTCGCCGCCGACAGCGAGTACTGCAGGCCCAGGTACGAGGTGTGCGAGCAGGAGAGCAGCGACGGCGTGCTCGCGACCTTGATCATCGCGATCGTGCTGATCTTCGCGCTGCTGCTGAGCGATCGGGTGGTGACCTGGCTGCTGGTCACGAAGAGCTTCCGGCGCGCCGGTTTCCGCACCAGCCGGGGCGAGGAGGACCTGTGGCGAAACGAGTGGAAGTTCCGGGAGCTTGGGCACTCGAACTACGCCGAAGCGCTCGCGCTCCATCCGACCGAGGACGACGCCGAACCTGACGACGCGGACCACGCGCAGGTGATCGTCTACCACGGCTACCGCCCGTTCGTCGGCTCCGGCACGATGTTCGAACCCTGGTCCATGGCGCTGCCTCTCCGGCTCGCCAAGGAGAAGACCGACGCGCCATTGCCCGGATTCGCCCTCGTGGAGCTGTACGACCGCATCACGAGCGAACTGGTCAAGACGGGACGTTCGCCGTCGCTCTCACCGGGACATCGGTTGCGCGGCTTGAAGACCGGTGACCGCGTCGTCATCTCCTCGGTCGAGCTGATCGACCACATCGACGACGCCGAAGCGCGAATAGTGTTGCCCAACAAGGATCATTCGCCGGAGTCGGCGGTCGGCAGGTCCGTTGTGGACGATCTGATCGCCAGGCCGATGGAGTGGATGCGCTACTTCCGCTCGTTCCAGGTCGAGACGTGGGACCGCGACGTCGTCGTCTCCGCGTACCTGACGTTCGGACTCGACGAGGAAATGCTCTACGTCGAGTGGACTCCCTGCATCCTGCACCCGATCCACGCCCACCACCGGCAGATCGACGTGCTGCCGGAGCAGTCGATGCGCCCGTTCCTCGAAGCGGTCGTGGACCTGCTGAAGTTCCCGGCGTCGCTGCCGAAGCGGTTCGCCACGGCCGTCGGCTGGATGAACCCGATCCACCAGGCGGAAGGCACGTTCGTCGCGGAACGCTACGGCGCCAGCAACAGCCTGCGCGAGCTCGCGAGCAGGAGCCAGGTCGACAACTACTTCCAGCTCACCGACGTCGAGCGCTACATCAAGGTGCTGGAGTCACGGCTGCTGCGCACGCTGGGCGAGTTCCTGGAGAGCAAGGGGATCTCGGTCACCGAGTTCATGGAACAGGCCATGCAGGTGACGAGCAACAACGTGCACATCACGGGCCCGGTGATCTCCAGCAACATCGCCACGGCCGGCAAGGCACGCACGGGCAACGCGAGCACGACCAGGGGTAAGTCATGAACGAGCGGAACTTCGAGATCCAGGGGCCGGTGATCGGCAGCAACATCGGCACCAGTGGACGCGCCAGAACCGGGGACGTCCACATCGGACACATCAAGGACGTCAGCGCCGTGCTGCGGCTGCTCGACGAACTGCGCGAGGACCTGACCGAGACGCAGGCCCCCACGTCCACGATCGAGACGGTGGACGATCTTCGCGCCGAAGCCCGCAAACCCAAGCCCAGCAAGGACGTCGCGGACCACCTGATGGACAAGCTGGCGGACCGCGGCCTCGGCGAGCAGATGAAGGACCTGTCGAAAGCGTTCGACGCGCTCTTCTAGAAGATCTAACCGACTTTGCGGGCGGTCGCGAACCGGGGCCGCCCCGCCAGGTCGGCGTGCTCGGTCACGTCCGCGAGCACCCGGCGCGCGGCCAGCAGCGCCGGCACGGACTCCCCCTGCGTGTCGTCGTGCTCGATGCCGACGGACCCGCCGGGCTTGAGCCAGCGCGCCGCGGCCCGCACGACGTGCCGGATCACGTCCAGCCCGTCCGCACCGGAGAACACCGCGTGGTGCGGGTCGTGCTCACCGACCTCGGGCTGCACGGGCGTTCCCTCTGGCACGTAAGGCGGATTGCACACCACGAGATCCACCAGACCGTCCAGATCGGACAGCAGCGACGGGTCGGTGGCGTCCCCCGAATGCAGCCGGATCGGCGTGTCCCCGGCGGCCACCCGCGCGTTCGCGTTCCGCCGCGTCCATGAGATCGCCTGCGGATCGATCTCCACCGCGTGCACCACGGCGTCCGGGCGTGCGGCCGCGATGGACAACGCCAGCGCGCCCGTTCCCGTGCACAGGTCCACGACGACCGGCGACGAAACGCCGGCCAGCGCCTTCAGGCCCCACTCCATCAGCAGCTCGGTCTCGGGCCGCGGCACGAACACCCCCGGCCCGACCTCGACGGTGATGGTGCCCATCGGCGACCAGCCGAGGATGTGCTGCAGCGGAATGCGCGAGGCACGAACGAGAACGAGCTTGTGCAGCTGGTCGATCACCGACGGATCGACCAGCGGGATGAGCGGCAACCGCCCGCGCTCGACCCCGAGCACGTGCGCGGCCAGGTACTCCGCGTCGACGCGCGGACTGTCCACACCCGCCTCGGCGAGGATCTTGGCCGCCTCGGAGACGGCGAGGCGGAGCGGTTGCCGGTTCATCATCAGATGCGAAAACTACCTCAGAAGTTGATCATGTGCCCGGCCAGGCCGTGCACCGCTTCCTTGACGGCCTCCGACAGCGTCGGGTGCGCGTGGACGTTGCGCGCGACCTCGTTGACGGTGAGGTCCCACTGCTGCGCCAGCGTGAGCTCGGGCAGCAGCTCGGTCGCCTCGGGGCCGATGATGTGGCCGCCGAGCAGCTCGCCGTGCTTGCCGTCGCTGATCAGCTTCACGAACCCGGCGAAGTCGCCGAGGCCGTGCGCCTTGCCGTTCGCGGTGAACGGGAACTTCGCGACCTGGACGTCGAAGCCCTTCTCGCGGGCCTGCGCCTCGGTGTAGCCGAAGGAGGCGATCTGCGGCTGGCAGAACGTCGCCCGCGGGATCATCACGAAGTCGAGCTCCATGGTCTCGGCGCCCGCGATGGTCTCCGCGGCGATGATGCCCATGGACTCGGCGGCGTGCGCGAGCATCAGCTTCGCGGTGACGTCGCCGATCGCGAAGATGTGCGGCACGGACGTGCGGCCGCGGCCGTCGATGTCGATCGCGCCGCGCTCGGTCAGCTTCACGCCGGTGTTCTCCAGGCCGTAGCCCTCGACACGCGGCACGAAACCGATGGCCTGCATGACCTTGTCGGCCTCGAGGACCTCCTGCGCGCCGTCCTTCGACACCGTGACGCGCACCTTCTCGCCCGACTCGTCGATCGACTCGACCCGCGTGCCGACGCGCACGTCGACGCCCAGCTTCTTGTAGCGCTTGAGCAGCTCGGCGGAGATCTCGGCGTCCTCGAGCGGCACCATCCGGTCGAGGAACTCGACGATGGTGACCTTCACGCCGTAGTTGTGCATGACGTAGGCGAACTCGACGCCGATCGCGCCGGCGCCCGCGATGATGATCGAGTCGGGCAGCTGCTCGGTCATGATCTGCTCTTCGTAGGTCACGACGCGGTCGGACTTCTGCGTGTTCGGCAGCATCCGGGTCGTGGCGCCCACGGCGATGATCGCGTGGCCGAACGTGATCGTCTCGTCCCCGACGGTCAGCGAGTGGTCGTCGGTGAAGTTGGCCCACCCGTTGTACTCGGTGATGCCGTTCTTCTTCATGAGGAAGTGCACGCCCTTGACGCGCCCGTCCGCGACCTTGCGGCTGCGCTGCCACGCCTGGCCGTAGTCGAAGCTCACGGTGCCGTCGACCTTGATGCCGAACGTCTTCTGCTCGTGCGTGAAGATGTGCGCGAGCTCAGCGTTGCGCAGCAGGGCCTTCGAAGGGATGCAGCCGACGTTCAGGCAGACGCCGCCCCAGTACTTCTCCTCGACGATCGCGGTCTTCAGCCCGAGCTGAGCCGCACGGATCGCGGCGACGTACCCGCCGGGACCCGCACCCACGACCACGACATCAAAGTGTGCGCTCATAAGCACACAACCTAGCTCCCGAGCTGCTCCCGCAAGAACTCAACCGTCCGTTTCCAGGCGTTCGCCTGAGCATGTGCGGTGGCGCGCGGAACACCACCACCCGAGAAGGTGACACCGGGCCCCGGATAGGTCACGTCGGTGGCCGGCCGGTGCGGCGGGCCCGCGATCAGGTGTCCTGCCTCGGGATACACGACGTGCTCGTACGGGAACGGGTGCTCGTGGTCCTTGAGCCGCCGCATCGCGACCTCGCTCAGGTCGGCCGACGGCCACCCGTCGTCCTGTCCGGACGAGATGAGCAACACACCCCCGACGATCCGTTCGACGGGGATCTCGGTGTCCTCGGGGATGCCGTCCTCGGTGCTGAACGCGAGCCGCAACGGCACCGGTTCGTCGTTGACGATCCGCGCCCGCAGCTCGTCGCCGATGTCGTAGGGCAGGTACGGCAGCGGCTCGCCCTTCCACGTCCACGACGCCGCCTCGTACGAGAGCTTCTGCAGCAGGTTGGCGCCCGGCCCGATGCACTGCGTCACCACGCCGCTGCCGACGATGCTCACAACCGCGCTGACCTGCGAGAACGTCGACCCGATGAGCAACGCCAGCTCGCCGCCGCGCGAGCCGCCGACGACACCGATCTCGCCCGCGCGTTCGGAGAGGTAGTCGATGGCCTTGCCGAAGTACTCGAGCGGGATGTCGACGAGGTTCTCGGGCAGGCCCTTCATGCCGAAGTAGCCGAGGGCGAACGTGACGAACCCGTGCGCGGCCAGCAGCGCCGCGTCAGTCTCGTGGATGCCGCCTTCTGACCCGCTGAGCACGATGACGCCCGGCAGCTCGCCTCCGTCGTCCTCAGGGGCGAACAGCGTGCCGACCAGCCCGTTCTCCCGGACCTCCAGCCGTTCGACGCCCTCGGGCACCGCGAGCCGTTCGAGAACGCGGTCTCCCACGCCTTCGACGGACAGCACGGTGGGGCCGGCCTTGCCGCCGGTGCGTTCCAACGACCAGAACAACCCCATCGGGTCAACGCCGCGATAGCTGCCATCGAGCGGTGCGTGCCGCGTCAGATCGACGACACCACGGTCATCGGCCTCGAACACGGCATGAGAGGCGCGATCACCCGTGGAGAGCTGCACGGTGGCCGTCTGACCGGCCTTCAGCCCCACCACGAGCACGTCGACCGGTTGGTCGAGAGGCGCTGTCTGTGGATCTACCAGGATCTCGGCCACAACGCGCCCCTCCCACGTCGGATTACCCGCCTGCGAGCCGTTCTGCCCGGTCAGCGGCGGCGAGTGCGTCCACCACCGCGTCCAGGTCTCCGTCGAGCACCTGGTCCAGGTTATGCGCTTTGTACCCAACCCGGTGATCGGAGATGCGTGATTCGGGGAAGTTGTAGGTCCTCACCCGTTCACTGCGGTCAACGGTGCGGATCTGGGTGCGCCGCGCGTCCGACTGCTCCTGCGCCTTCTGCTCCTCGGCGAGGGCCACTAGCCGGCTCTGCAGCACCTGCATGGCGCGAGCCTTGTTCTGCAACTGGCTGCGCTCGTTCTGGCACGACGTGACGATGCCGGTGGGCAGGTGCGTGATGCGCACGGCGGAGTCGGTGGTGTTGACCGACTGACCACCCTTGCCGGACGACCGGTAGACGTCGATCCGCAGGTCCTTCTCGTCGATCTCGACCGCGGCGGTCTCCTCGGTCTCCGGGAACACGAGAACGCCGGCCGCGGAGGTGTGGATGCGCCCCTGCGACTCGGTGACGGGCACGCGCTGCACGCGGTGCACGCCGCCCTCCCACTTCAGCCGGCTCCACACGCCGTCCGGCACCGCGGTCTTGGTCTTGATGGAGACGGTGACGTCCTTGAACCCGCCGAGGTCGGAGTCGGTGCCGTCGAGCATCTCGACCTTCCACCCGTGCCGCTCCGCATACCGCGTATACATACGCAGTAGGTCCCCAGCGAACAGCGCGGACTCCTCGCCCCCTTCACCGGACTTGATCTCCAGCAACACGTCGTCGCCGTCGTGCGGGTCACGCGGCAGCAGCAGTTCGTTGAGCTTCTCCTCCAGCTTGGGAAGCTGCCCCTCGATCTGCTCGACCTCCTCCTGGAACGACCGGTCCTCGGCGGCGAGCTCCTTGGCCGCCTCCAGGTCGTTCTTGACCTGCTCGATCTGCCGCGCCGTCTGCACGATCGGCCCGAGCGCGGCGTACCGCTTGCCGAGCTTGCGCGCTCCCGCCTGGTCAGCGTGCACGGAGGGATCGGCGAGCTTCTTCTCCAACTCGTCGTACTCGGCGAGCAAGCTGTCCAGCGACTGCGACACGTCTCCTGCTTTCGTTGGGTTTCCGTGGAAACGGCGACGGCGCCCGCCCCGGCCAGAAGGCCGAGGTCAGGCGCCGTGAAAGCAGCTACTTGCTGCGCTTGCCGTAACGCGCCTCGAAGCGCGCCACGCGACCGCCGGTGTCCAGGATGCGCTGCTTGCCCGTGTAGAACGGGTGGCAGTTGGAGCACATCTCGACGCGAACCTCGGACGCCGAGGTCGTGCTGCGCGTGGTGAACGCGTTGCCGCAGCTGCAGGTCACTTCGGTGACCGTGTACTCGGGGTGGATGCCAGTCTTCAAGATCTTGTCCCTTTCAAGGATGGCCGCCGGGTCCCTGTTGGTGAACGGGTGAACCGGAGCCGGACTCGACCATTTAGTTTGCCAGACCGTTCAACACGTGCAAAAACGCGGTTGTTCCCGAAGCTCCCCCGTGGCTTAAGTCACAGCCGCTTAACCTCCGTGATACGCCGTTCGGCGCAAGGTGTGGCCGTTCGGCCAAATACAACTCCGTGTTGTTGGCGGGTCTCCATCAGACTGTGTGCCGTGTTCTGCACCTCAGAGCGGCCGATGAACCAGCACATGTGGCTGGCAGTGCCGTTCCTGTTCTCCGCCGCCGTGTTCGGCCTGATGGGGTCGGCAGGGCTGGTCACGGCATCCTGGACCACGGTGCCGCTGTCACCGGTCGTGTCAGGAGCCGGCGTGGCAGTGGCCGCGGCGGTGTCCGGCGGGGTGCGCTGGAAGCGAACCTGGCAACGCACGTGGCTGCGGTGGCCGTACCTGGCAGCAGTACTGGTGCTGGGCGTCGTGGAGGGCGCGGTGGAGGTACCCGCGATGGCCGCGACGGTGGTGGGCCTGCCGGTACTGCTGGGCCTGGCGTTCCAGGCGCTGGTGCAGAACGACGAGAGCCGCCAGACCACAAAGTGCCGCTGAGGCCGCTGAGGCTGCCACCGAGGGGCGCTGACCAGCACAAACACAGGCTGACGCAGGGGTCCCCTTGAAAGTTGGATCCCCCGCGACCCAACCTACAGACGGGGTCTGACACTCCAGCGATGCCGAAGGCGAGCAGTCAGAGCACGCGGTCACGGCAGCGTCTGACCGTCCGCGATGCCGAAGGCGAGCCGTCTTTACCGTGCGGGAAGGGTGGGGTGGCTTCGTCACGAGTCGTGCCATAGCTCTTGCTGCACCAGGTCAGGGGTGTCAACTCGACACGCTTTTCGTCGAGTTGACACCCCTGACCTGGTGTGGCCCGCTCTTGGTACGGCTCGTGACGAAGCCACCCCACCAACGCGCCCATCTACGCAACGCAACTCCGCCCAAAGCAACAGGCGTGCCATCAACCTGCGCATGGCGTGGACCCCGGCTTTTGATCAGATTGGCGGGGTCTGGGGCGGAGCCCCAGGAATCAGCCGCCACAGAACGCCCGCAAGGTGACCCACCTACGGACAACAAACCACCGCCCGCCAACGCAACCGGGGGACGCCCCACCCCAACCCGCGCGCACCCCACCCCTCGGCATTCGAGTGAACCCCAACAAAAAGACCCCCGGTGACCAGCACCGGGGGCCTTTTCACGTGAAACTCACACGCCAACCAACAACACTCAGTCCTGCTCAGACCCAGGCGTCGTCTTCGCAACCTGCATCAAGAACTCGATGTTGGTACGAGACTTCCGCAGCCGATCCAACAGCAGATCGATCGCCTGCTGCCCGTCCAACGCATGCAGCACCCGACGCAGCTTGTGCGTGACAGCCATCTCGTCAGGCGACAGCAGCAGCTCTTCCTTACGAGTACCGGAAGAGTCGACGTCGACAGCCGGGAACGTCCGCTTGTCCGCGATCTTCCGGTCGAGCTTGAGCTCGGCGTTACCCGTGCCCTTGAACTCTTCGAAGATCACCGAGTCACCGGCAGAACCGGTCTCGACCAGCGCCGTGGCGATGACGGTCAACGACCCGCCACCCTCGATGTTGCGAGCAGCACCGAGGAAGCGCTTGGGCGGGTATAGGGCAGTCGAGTCGACACCACCGGACAGGATGCGGCCGGAAGCCGGCGCCGCCAGGTTGTACGCACGCCCGAGACGCGTGATCGAGTCCAAAAGCACGACCACGTCGTGGCCCATCTCGACCAGGCGCTTCGCCCGCTCGATCGCGAGCTCGGAGATGGTCGTGTGGTCCGACGGCGGGCGGTCGAAGGTCGAGGCGATGACCTCGCCCTTCACCGAGCGCTGCATGTCGGTGACCTCTTCGGGACGCTCGTCCACCAGGACGACCATGAGGTGGCACTCGGGGTTGTTCGTCGTGATCGCGTTCGCGATCGACTGCAGCACCGAGGTCTTGCCGGCCTTCGGAGGCGACACGACGAGGGCGCGCTGGCCCTTGCCGATCGGCATCACCAGGTCGATGACGCGGGTGGTGAGGATGTGCGGCTCGGTCTCCAGGCGCAGACGCTCGTTCGGGTAGAGCGGCGTCAGCTTGGTGAAGTCCGGGCGGTTGCGCGCCTCTTCCGGGTCCAGGCCGTTGATCTTGTCGACGCGGACCAGCGGGTTGAACTTCTGGCGCTGCTGCTCGCCGTCGCGCGGCTGGCGGACGGCGCCGGTGAGGGCGTCGCCGCGGCGCAGGCCGTACTTGCGGACGAGCGAGAGCGAGACGTAGACGTCGTTCGAGCCGGCGAGGTAGCCCGACGTGCGGACGAACGCGTAGTTCTCCAGCACGTCCAGGATGCCCGCGACCGGGAGCAGGACGTCGTCGTCGCGCACCTCGGTCTCGCGGTCGACACGACCGCCGCCACCCTGCTCCTCGCCACGGCCACCACGACGGCGGCGGTCGCGGAAGCGGCCACGGCGGCCACCGTCGTCGTCACCGTCGGGCTGGCCGCCACCCTGGCGGTCACCTCCGCGGTCACCACGGTCGTTGCGCTCGCCACGGTCGCGGTTGCGGTCACGGCCGCCGCGCTCGTTGCGGTCACCGCGGTCGGAACGCTCAGAGCGCTCGCCACGGTCGGAACGCTCGGAACGCTCGCCACGGTCCTGACGCTCGCCACGCTCAGCGCGGTCGCCGCGGTCGGAACGCTCAGCGCGGTCCTGACGCTCGGGGCGCTCCGCACGCTCGGGACGGTCGCCCCGCTCAGGACGCTCGGAACGCTGCTCCTGCTGCGGCTGGCTCTCGCCCTCGGCGTTGCCACCGCCACGGCCGGAACGGCGGCGACGGTTTCCACGGCGCCCCCCGTCCTCGGACGAGCGAGCGTCGTCGGAGGCACCGGAGTCGGCGACGGCCGGCTTCTCGGCTACCTCGAGCTGCTGCTGAACAGGCTTTTCGACGACCTTTTCGGCCGCCTTCACGGGCTTCTCGGCAGGAGCCTCGGCCTTCGCGGCGACCTTCTCGGCCTTCGCGGGCTTCTCAGCCTTGGCGGGCGCACCGGAGCCTTGCTTCTCCTTGATGGCCGCGATCAGGTCGCCCTTGCGCAGGCCTGCGGTTCCGGTGATGCCCATTTGGCCGGCGAGCTCGCGCAGTTCAGCGAGCACCATGCCGGACAGACCCGCGCGGCGGCGCGGCGTCGTGCCGTTCGATGGGGTGGACAGAGCGTTCTCCTCGGCTCCAGAACCAGCGGCAGCTGCGACTTCGCTGCTCAGCAAATCGGTGTTGGTCACACATGTCCTTCCTGACCAGGCCCCGCCTCCTACGCGGCCCAGCGGACCCGCCTTCCCACTCTCAGCGGGGAACGGCGGTCAAGTCCGATGAAGACGGAAGCACGACGGCTTCCCTCAAGCACGGGACTTTTCTCAGATCACACGGCGATCGGGTGCCTCTTTTGCGTTCGCCCCGCCCGCACGGCACAGAGCCGGAACGCAAAAGGATTGCGACTCGGAACGAGTGTCCGAGCGCGACACCGGCGCCCGTGCGCGCGGTGACTGATCGCCCCCGAGAGTAGACGCCGGTCCCCCACCATGCAACAACCGGGGTCGGGCGTGTCAGTCCAATGGACGAACGCGCACGCCGGCGGCGTCGACGTCGAGTCTCCGCACGTCGAAGCCGTGCACGTCGACCTCGGGAGGAAGATCACCGAAGGCGATCACGGTGGGTCCCGCTCCGCTCACGCAGGCGGGAACTCCGAGCTTGCGAAGATCGTTGATCACCCGAACGGTGTCCGGCCATGCGGGCTCGCGGTAGTTCTGGTGGAGTCGATCCTCAGTAGCCGCAAGGAGAACCGTCGGATCCGACGTCAGCGCGTGCACTGCCAGGGCAGCGCGCCCGGCGGCGTGCGCGGCGTCCGCGTGCGGCACTTCGGCCGGAAGCAGGCCGCGAGTGGTCTTGGTGGACGACTCCTGCGACGGGATGAGGACGAACGGGCGCACGCGTGCGTCGGCATCCATCCTCACGGCGCGGTAGCGCTCTCCCTCAGACCACGCAACGACAATGCCGCCGAAAAGAGAAGCAGCCGCGTTGTCCGCGTGCCCCTCGAACTCGGCGGCGATTTGCAACGCGTCCGTGTCCAACTCGCGACCCAGCAGGGTGAATCCGGCTACGACACCCGCCACGATCGCGGCCGCCGACGAGCCCAGTCCCCGTGCGTGCGGAATGGTGTTGCGGCACCTCAGCGCCAGTCCACCGGTGTAGCCGGTGGCGCGGACGGCCCGCACGACGAGATGGGTCTCGTCGAGCGGGACGTCGCCTGAACCGGCACCGTCGACCGTGATCGAGAGGCCGTCGACGCCCTCGCCGCCGGCCACCTCCACGTCGTCGTACATGCCGAGCGCCATGCCCAGCGCGTCGAACCCCGAACCGAGGTTCGCGGTCGACGCGGGGACGGAGACGAGGAACTTCACGCCAGCTCCAGCGCGTGCGCGACGGCGCCGGGGTCGACCGGGACCGGCTCGACCTCGGTGGTGCCGAGCAACGCCGTGTCGGGGTCCTTCAGACCGTGGCCGGTGACCGTGCACACCACCGTGGACCCGCGCGGCAGCCTGCCGTCCTCGGCGGTCATCAGCAGACCGGCGATGGACGCCGCCGACGCGGGCTCGACGAAGATGCCCTCGGACGACGCCAGCAGGCGGTACGCGGCCAGGATCTGCTCGTCGGTGACGGCGTCGATCAGGCCACCGGAGGAGTCGCGGGCGTTGATCGCACCCGTCCACGACGCCGGCGAACCGATCCGGATCGCGGTCGCGATGGTCTCCGGGTTCGGCACCGGCTCACCGGACACGAGCGGAGCCGCACCGGCCGCCTGGAACCCGAACATCTTCGGGAGGCCCTGGTCGTAGGACGTGTAGCCCTTCCAGTACGCGGTGATGTTGCCCGCGTTGCCGACCGGCAGGCAGTGCACGTCCGGCGCCTGCCCGAGCACGTCGCAGACCTCCCACGCGGCGGTCTGCTGGCCGACGAGCCGCACCGGGTTGACCGAGTTCACCAGCGTCACCGGGTACTCGGCGGCGGTCTTGGACGCGAGCTCCAGGCAGTCGTCGAAGTTGCCGTCGATCTGCAGGATCTTCGCGCCGTGCATGACGGCCTGAGCGAGCTTGCCCATCGCGATCTTGCCGCTGGGCACGAGCACGGCCGCCGTCAGGCCCGCCTTGGCCGCGTAGGCGGCGGCGGAGGCGGACGTGTTGCCGGTGGAGGCGCAGATGACCGCCTTCAGGCCGGAGGCGAGCGCGTACGTCATCGCCACGGTCATGCCGCGGTCCTTGAACGAGCCGGTCGGGTTCGCACCCTCGACCTTGACCCAGACGTCCGAACCGGTGAGCGAGGAAAGGCGCCGCGCCTGCACCAGCGGCGTGCCGCCCTCGTGCAGCGTCACGACCTCGGCGCCCTCGGGGATCTCGATGCGGTCCCGGTAGGCGTTGATGAGACCGGGCCAGCCGGCTCTCGCCATGCGCATTCCTTCTGGGCTCACTCTTCGCCCTCCACCCTCATGACGCTGACGACGTCCCGCACCACGGGGAGGCCACCGATTTTGTCCACAGTGGACCGCAGCGCGGCGTCGGTCGCCGCGTGCGTGACGATCACGAGACTGGCGTCCTCGATGCGGCCTTCCTGGCGCACCGCGGCGATGCTCACGTCGTGCTCGGCGAACACCGCGGCGACCTGGGAGAGGACACCGGGCTTGTCGGCCACGTCGAGGCTGATGTGGTAGCGGGTCGGCGTGTTCCCCATGGGCTGCGCGGAAAGCGCGGCGTAGGCCGACTCGCGCGGACCGTGTCCGCTCGCGACCATGTTGCGCGCCACGGCGACCAGGTCGCCGACGACCGCGCTCGCCGTGGGGGCGCCACCGGCACCCTGCCCGTAGAACATCATCTCCCCCGCCGCGTCTGCCTCGACGAACACCGCGTTGAACGCGCCGTTGACCGAGGCCAGCGGATGCGTCCTGGGGATCATGGCCGGGTGCACTCGAACGGCGACTGATTCCTGACCGGACGGACTGGTGACGCGCTCGCAGATCGCGAGCAGCTTCACCGTGCGGCCGAGGCCCTTGGCGGCCGCGATGTCCGCCGCCGACACCGCGCGGATGCCCTCGCGGTAGACGTCCGACGCCGTCACGCGCGTGTGGAACGCAAGGGACGCAAGGATCGCGGCCTTCGACGCGGCGTCGAACCCGTCGACGTCGGCGGTCGGGTCGGCCTCGGCGTAACCGAGCCGCGAGGCCTCCTCGAGCGTCTCGTGGTAGCCCGCGCCGGTGGCGTCCATCGCGGACAGGATGAAGTTCGTCGTGCCGTTCACGATGCCCATGACGCGCGTGATCCGGTCTCCCGCAAGGGATTCCCGCAACGGGCGCAGCAACGGGATCGCGCCGGCGACGGCGGCCTCGAAGTAGAGGTCCGCGCCGGACGCATCGGCCGCCTCGAACAGGTCCGGGCCGTGCTCGGCCAGCAGCGCCTTGTTCGCCGTGACGACGGACTTGCCGTTGCGCAGCGCCTCCAGCAGAAGGCCGCGCGTCGGGTCGATGCCGCCGATGACCTCGACGATGACGTCCACGTCGTCCGACTTCACCAGCGCCGCGGCGTCCGTGGTGAGCAGGTGCTCCGGCACCTCGCGGTGCTTGTTCGGCCTGCGCACGGCGATGCCCGCGAGCTCAACCGGCGCGCCGATGCGCTGGGTGAGGTCCTCGGCCTGGTCCGTCAGCAGCCGGACTACCTCCGTGCCCACCGTGCCGCACCCGAGCAACGCGACACGAATAGGTTTCACGGGGCCCGCCTCTTTGACTGACACTGCCTACACCTCCAGCCGGAACAGGTCGTCCTCGGTCTCGCGACGCAGCAGCAGCCGCGCCTCTCCGTCGGTCACCGCGGCGAGCGCGGGCCGTGGAAGTCGGTTGTACCCGCTCGCCATCGAGTAGCAGTAGGCCCCTGTGGCCGCGATCGCAACCAAGTCTCCCGGCGCGAGGTCATCGGGCAGCCAGCAGTCGCGCACCACGATGTCACCGGACTCGCAGTGCTTGCCGACGACACGGCACAGCACGGCCCTCGACTCGGGCTCGGCGGCACGCGAAACGAGCTTGCAGTCGTAGACCGCGTCGTACAGAGCAGTGCGGATGTTGTCGCTCATGCCGCCGTCGACGCTGACGTACCGGCGGCGCGCGCCACCGTCCAGCTCGATGTCCTTGATCGTCCCGACCTCGTACACGGTGACCGTGCCGGGGCCGACGATCGCGCGGCCGGGCTCGACCGCGATTCGAGGCATCTCCAAGCCGTTGTGCTCGCACTCCTTCTGCACGATGTTGTGCAGCTGCCGCGCGAGCTCCGCGGGCGGGGGCGGGTCGTCGTCCGGCGTGTAGGCGATGCCGAGACCGCCGCCGAGGTCGACGACGTTCAACGACGGGACGTCGCCGTGCTCCTTGCGGATCTCCGCGAACAGGCCGATCACGCGGCGCGCGGCGACCTCGAAGCCGGACGCGTCGAAGATCTGCGAGCCGATGTGGCTGTGCAGGCCGACGAGCTTGAGGCCGCTCGCCTTGAGCACGCGGCGCACCGCCTCGGCCGCGTCGCCGGAGGACAGCGAGAAGCCGAACTTCTGGTCCTCGTGCGCGGTCGCGATGAACTCGTGCGTGTGCGCCTCGACGCCGACCGTCACGCGGATCAGCACCGGCTGCACCACACCGCGGTCGCGCGCGATCTGGTCGAGGCGCGCGATCTCGTGGTACGAGTCGAGCACGATCCCGCCGACGCCGGCCTCCACCGCCGCGACGAGCTCGGGAACGCTCTTGTTGTTGCCGTGCAACGCGATGCGCTCGGCCGGGAAGTTCGCGCGCAGAGCGATGGCGAGCTCGCCGCCGCTGCAGACGTCGATCGAGAGGCCCTCTTCCGCCACCCACTTCGCGATCTGCACGCTCAGGAACGCCTTCGAGGCGTAGTGCACGAGCGTCGGGTCGCCGAACGCCTCGGCGTGCTCGCGGCAACGCGCGCGGAAGTCCTGTTCGTCCATGACGAACAACGGGGTGCCGTACTGCTCCGCGAGCCCGCGCACGTCCACGCCCGCCAGCTCCACGACGCCGGAAGCGTTGCGGGAGGCGTTGCGCGGCCACACGGTCGGGTGCAGGTAGTCGAGCTGGTCGGCGGTCGAGGGGCGGTCTCCGGCGGTGTTGCCGGGTGCCATGACGTCGGCGTGCCGAGGTCCAGCGGGATGTGCTCGCATTTACATTCGCTCCGGTGCGGTGACGCCGAGCAGGCCGAGGCCCGCTCCGAAAACATGCCTGGTGGCGGCGCAGAGCGTGAGCCTCGCCTGGTGCAACGGAGTGGTCTCCTCGTCGCCCTGGGGAAGCACGCGCACGCCGTTCCTACGGTCGTAGAAGCGGTGGAAGGACCCGGCGAGTTCTTCGAGGTACCTCGCCACCCGGTGGGGTTCGCGCAGCTCGGCCGCGGTCGCCACCACCCTGGGGAACTCACCGATGGTGCGGATCAGGTCGCCCTCGCGCTCGTGCACCAGCAGCGAGAGATCGTCCCCCTGCGTGACGCCGAGATCGGCGGCGTGGCGCAGCACCCCCGAGATGCGGGCGTGCGCGTACTGCACGTAGTAGACCGGGTTCTCGCTGTCGTGCTTCTGCAACAGGTCGAGGTCGATGTCGAGGCTGGAGTCGACGCTCGACCGGATCATGGCGTAGCGGGCCGCGTCCACGCCGACCGCGCCGACCAGGTCCTCCATCGTGATGACGGTGCCGGCGCGTTTGCTCATCCGGACGGGCTGGCCGTCGCTGACGAGGTTCACCATCTGGCCGATCAGCACCTCGACGCTGTCCGGGTCGTCGCCCAGGGCGGCCGCCGCGGCCTTGAGGCGCGCGATGTAGCCGTGGTGGTCCGCGCCGAGCATGTAGATGCACAGGTCGAAGCCGCGGCCGCGCTTGTCGACGAGGTACGCGATGTCGCCCGCGATGTACGCCGGGTCGCCGTCGCTCTTGATGACGACTCGGTCCTTGTCGTCACCGAAGTCCGTGGACCGCAGCCACCAGGCGCCGTCCTTCTCGTACAGCGAGCCGTTCGCCTTCAGCTTCGCGATCGCCTGGTCCACGCGGCCGCTCTGGTGCAGCGAGTCCTCGTGGAAGTAGACGTCGAAGTCGGTGCGGAAGTCGTGCAGGCTGCTCTTGATCTCCTCGAACATGAGCCCGACGCCGACCGCGCGCACCGTCTCGGGGTCGCTCAGCGCACCCGGTTCGCGGCGCAGGACCTCGGCGGCGATGTCGCTGACGTACGTGCCCGCGTAGCCGTCCTCGGGGGCCGGCTCGCCCTTCGCGGCGGCGATCAGCGACCGGACGAACCTGTCGATCTGCGCGCCGGCGTCGTTGAAGTAGTACTCGCGGACGACCTCGGCGCCACGGGCCCGCAGGACCTCGCCGAGCGCGCTGCCGACGGCCGCCCAGCGCGCGCCACCGAGGTGGATGGGGCCGGTGGGGTTCGCGGAGACGAACTCCAGGTTGATCCGCTTGCCGGCGAGCTCGGTGCCGGTGCCGTACCAGGACTCCAGCGCCGCACGAACGATCGCTCCCTGGGCCTCGGTGGCGATCGTGAGGTTCAGGAAGCCGGGACCGGCGACGTCGGCCTTCGCGATGGCGGGCTGGGCCAGCAGGGCCTCGGCGAGCCACGTCGCGAACTCGCGCGGCGGGACGCCGACCTTCTTGGCGAGTTGCAGCGCGATGTTCGTGGCGTAGTCGCCGTGCTCGGGGTTCCTGGGTCGCTCGACCGTCACCTGCTCCGGGAGAGCGGAGGCGTCCAGACGCCGGTCGGCCAGCAACTGGGCAACCGTGGTCCGGACCAGATCGGCGAGCGCTTCAGGGGTCACGCTGGAACAGTTTAGAGAAGCGTTGTCGCAGGTCTCGACCGGGTTACCGGGTCTCGGAGGGTGAGACGGCAAGTGTTAACGCGGACGTGGTATCGCCCTGCGCTGACAGTGATCAGACACGATGTCCCTACACTGGCGCCGGTTGACCAGGACGACATCTGAGGCGGACATGACCAGCGGCAAGAAGACGAAGGCCACACGCAACAGCGTGGCCGCAGCCCGTTCCTCGGTGGTGGCGAGCAAGCCTAAGCCGTGGGGCACGATCATCGCAGTGATCGCAGTGCTGGGCCTCGCGGGCGGTGTTTTCGGATATGCGTACTCGCAGATCCACGCGAACAACGTCAAAGAGGCCGCCCTGGCCAAGTGGAAGCCCTCGGACACGAACAAGGACCCGTCGACGCAGCTCGCGGGCATCGTGGTCAAGGAGTACAAGGGCTCCCGCCACGTCGAGGCGACCCAGCGCGTCGCCTACGACCAGACTCCTGCCTTCGGCGGACCGCACGACGCCACGTGGGCCGACTGCACCGGTGTCGTCTACGACAAGGCCATCCGCACGGAGAACATCGTCCACGGCCTGGAGCACGGCGCGGTCTGGATCGCGTACAACCCGGACCAGGTCAAGGACGACGCCCTCAACAAGCTCAAGGTCAAGGTCGAGGGCATCCCGTACATGGCGCTCTCGCCGTTCCCCGGCCTCGACAAGCCGGTCTCGCTGCAGTCCTGGGGCCACCAGCTGAAGCTGGACAACGTCGAGGACGAGCGCGTCGACCAGTTCATCTCGTCGCTGCTGCGCAACCCGAACACCTACCCCGAGGTCGGCGCGTCCTGCGAGAACCCGCAGTTCCTGTCGAACCCGGCCCCGTTCGTGGCCGAGAAGCCGGGCGCCGACGCCGTGCCGATGGACGGCGGCAAGGACGAGTCCAAGACCGAGGGCCAGCCGAACGCCAGCACGCCGCCCGCGTCGGGCACCGTCTCGACGCCCCCGTCGAGCTGATGTCCGACCCCACCGACACCGACGAGACCGAGGTGTCCGACCGCCCGTCAGGGGTGGCGCGGACCCTCGTGATCGGCGCCGCGGTCCTCGCCGTGCTCCTGCTGGGCGCGGCGGTGGGCCTGCTCGTGAAACTCCCCGGCTCGTCCAGCTCCGCCGCGGCCCCGGCCTCCGGTTCCGTGGACGTCGGTTTCTGCCAGGACATGTCCATGCACCACCTGCAGGGCATCCAGATGGCGAACGTGGCCAGGGACCGCTCGACCGAACCGGACATCCGCCAGCTCGCGTTCGACATCGCCTCCACCCAGCTCGAACAGGTGGGGCGGATGAAGGGCTGGCTGATGATGTGGAACGAGCACGAGCAGAACGTCTCCGGCGTCTACATGAAGTGGATGGACGCCGCGGGAGTCCACGGTCACGGCGCCAGCACGCCGGAAGCGGGCAAGCCGCTGATGCCCGGCATGGCCACGACCGAGGAACTGACCAAGCTGCGCACCATGCCGGCCGGACGCGATTTCGACGTCTACTGGCTGCAGCTCATGCTCCGCCACCACATGGGCGGGGCGCCGATGGCCGAGTACGCCTCGACCGCCGCCGGTATGCCGTTCGTGCGGACGCTGTCCGACAACATGCTGAAGTCGCAGTCCGCCGAGACCGAGCTGATGAAGGACTACCTGGCCAAGCGCGGAGCCGCACCGCTGCCGTAACCCGGTGTCACTCGTTCGCTGTGAGAGGGCCGTCCGTTCACCGGGCGGCCCTTTCGCTTGGTCAGGCCACGCCCATCGCGCGGTAGTGCGCGGCGGCCTCGTCCGTGCGTCCCAGGCCACGCAGAGCGTGGGCGAGCTCGATCCGGTACTCGATCCGGGTGGCCAGCTCCAGCGCGTTCTCGAACGAAGCAGACGCCGGCACGCCGAGGTCGCTCTGCACCCGCCCGAGCACGTTCCACGCGCTCGCGAGGTGGTCGACCAGCACGCCCTTGCGCAGGTCGTCGACGACCTCGGTGGCCACGGCCAGCGCCCGTTCGAGGTGCCCGGCCAGCCGATGCCCCTCCGCGAGCTTGATCCGTCCCCGCACCACGTAGTCGGTGTTGCCGACCTCCCGTGCGAGCTCCAGGCCCTCGTAGAGGTGGCGCAACGCCGACTCGTGGTCGCCCTGCCTGCTCAGCGTCGCGCCGAGCCCGGACAGCACGGACGCCTCCTCGCTGCGTTCGGAGATCTCCCGGCTGCGCACCAGGGCCTTGCTCAGGTACGCCCAGGCGGCGTCGAGGTCACCCGCCGCGAGGGCGATCCGGCCCAGGTTCCCGACGCAGATGGCGACCAGCCGGTAGTCGGTGCTGTTCGACCGCAGCTCGACGGCCTGGGCGTTGCAGTCGCGGGCGGCGGCGAACTCGCCGAGCCGCTGGTGCAGCAGGCCCAGGATCGCCAGGGCGTACCCCTCGTTCACCTCGTCCCCGAGCGAGCGCGCCAGTTCGAGGTTCGCCGTCGCGTGCCGCACGCCCAGCCGATAGCGGCAGGCCATGTAGTACGACAGCGCGAGGTGCGACAGGCTCAGCGCCTCCTCGCGCGGGTCGCCCAGCCTGCGCACGGCGGCCAGGCCGGCCTCCTGCGTCACGATCAGGTCGTCGATGCGGTGCGAGATGATCATGTAGTGCCCTGTGTTGCGGGGCAGGTCGCGCACCAGCCGTTCGACGCCACGGCGTTCGGCGTGGGCGACGGCCGCCACCAGGTTCGGGTGCTCCGCCGCGAACCACGCGGAGGCCGCGGGCAGGTCGGCCACGACGGGCAGGGACGACGGCGGGTGCGCCAGTTCCGGGTCCACCTGACGGCGGCCGGGCTGCAGCACGTTCGTCGCGCGGTGCGCCACGGCCAGGTAGTAGTCGAGGACGCGGACGTCCGCGTCTTCTCTCGGACCGTCGAGCCCCAGGGCGTGTTCGCGCAACAGGTCGTGGAACCGGAACCGGTCGCGCACCTGCTGTTCGAGGAGGTGGTGGTCGAGCAGGTCCTCCAGCGCGTCCTCGGCGCGCGGGCGCGGCAGACCGGTCAGCGCGGCGGCGGCGTGCGCGTCGAAGTCCACGCCGGGGTGCAGGCCGAGCAACCGGAACACGCGGCGCAGCGCGGGTTCCAGGTGCTCGTAGGACAGCGTGAACGCGGCGGCGACGCCCCGGTCGTCCACCGCGAGCTCCGATAATCGTTGCTGCTCCACGCGAAGCCGCTCGACCAGGTCCGCGACCGTCCATCGTGGACGGTGCCGCAGCCGGGCACCGGCCACCCTGACCGCCAGCGGCAGGTAGCCGCACAGCGACACCAGCTCGGCCGCGCCCGGTCCGCGATCCTCGCCGACCACGCGCAGGAAAAGCTCTTCCGCTTCTGTCGCAGGGAGAACGTCCAGCGACAACGGCACCGCACCGTCCAAAGTGGGCAGCCGGCGACGGCTCGTCACGATCACCGCGCAGCCCGGTGAGCCGGGGACGAGCGGACGGATCTGCGCCGCGTCCGAGGCGTTGTCCAGCACGACCAGCGCGCGCCGCCCGGCCATCGCGGTGCGCCAGGTGGCCACGCGGTCGTCGAACCCGGCCGGGATCTCCGTGCCGGGCAGGCCCAGCGACCTCAGCAGCACGCCCAGCGCGGCCTCTGCGGTCACGGGCTGCCGGTCCGGGGTGTAGCCGTGCAGGTCGACGAACAACCGGCCGTCGGGGAAGCGGGACGCGAGCGCGTGCCCGGCACGAACGGCGAACGCGGTCTTGCCGACGCCCGCCATGCCGTCGACGGAGATCACGCCACCGCGTCCGGCGACGAGTTCGACCAGGCGCTCCAGCTCGAGCGCGCGACCGGTGAAGTCGGGGACGTCGAACGGCAGTGAGTCCGGGGCGCGCACCGGCTCGACCGGCGCGGCGGGAACGTCCGCGGGGGCCGGGTTCAGCCCCGGGTCCGCGCGCAGGACGCGTTCGTAGAGCGCGCGCAGGTCGTCACCGGGATCCACGCCGAGGTCGTCGGCGAGCAGGCGCCGGCACTCGTCGTAGCGGCGCAGCGCCTCGGCCTGCCGCCCGCTGCGGTGCAGCGCGAGCATCAGCAGGCCGACCAGCTTCTCCTGGTACGGGTGTTCGGCGCAGAGCACGGTCAGGTCGCCGATCACCTCGCGGTGCCTGCCCAACCGCAGCTCGTGCTCGACCCACTCCTCGACGACGCCGAGCCGTTCCTGCGTGAGCCCGTCCCGCAGCCGGTCCAGCACGAACGAGCCCGCGGCACCGTCGAACGGGGTGCCGCGCCACAACGCCAGCGCCTTGAACAGGCCGGACGCGGGATCGGCCGATCCACGGGCGTCCGCGACGAGCTTGCGGAACAGGTGGAGGTCGACCTCGGCGTCGAGCGCGTAGCCCGGTGAGCGGCGGACGATCTCCAGTCCGGCGGGCTTGAGCACCTTGCGCAGGCGCGAAACGTAACCGTGGACGACGCCGCGCCAGTCCCCCGGCGGTTCCTCGCCCCAGACGGCCTCGGCCAGCCGGTCGACGGACACGCCCTGCCCCGCGTTGAGCGCCAGCACGGCGAGCACGCACCGCTGCTGCGGCGCCCCGGCGGCGAGGCGCTCGCCGCCGTGCCAGATCTCGACCGACCCCAGGATTCCGATCTCCATGACGGTCACGACGATAGCCGTACAGGTTTCGTGCAGGGTGGGTGTTTAGCGTTCTCGCCACACCGTCCGGAGCACATCTCAACTGGGGGAACACCATGTCCCGACGACTGGGCGCCCTGCTCGCCGCAGCCGCTGTGCCGCTCGCGCTCACGGCCGTGCCCACCGCCGCGCTGGCCGCCGACAGCGGCCCCGAAGTGTGCGCCTACCACGCCGACCAGGCCGGTTTCACCGGCGACGCGCTGGTCCAGGCGATCGCCGTCGGCATGACCGAGTCGCACTGCCGCCCGGACGCCACGCACAGGAACGAGAACGGCCAGCTCGACCAGGGTCTCTTCCAGTTCGGCGTGGCCGGCGGCACGATCAACTCCTGCTACCTGACGCCGTCCTGCAACGCCCAGGAGGCGCAGAAGGCCTACAAGGCCCAGGGCGACTCGTGGCTGCCGAAGTGGAAGGCCTCCTACGGCACCACCCGCTACCAGGACTGGCTGCCTGTGGCACGGGCCGCCGCCGAGCCCTACCTGGAGCCGCGCGTCGGCCGCGTCGGCGTGCTGGCCGGGACCACGCTGCACGTGAAGGAGGGCACGCTGCAGGAGCAGTGGGTGCCCCAGCGCGGCGACGTCGTGAAGTTCGAGATCGACGGCAACCGCATCGGCGTGCTCACCACCTCGGGCGACGTGATCGTCAAGGAGGGCACGCTCTACGCGGCCTGGGTGCCGCAGCTGGGCGGTGCCCGCGACTTCCACCTGGCTGGCAACCGGATCGGTGTCCTGCGCACGGACGGCACGCTCGCCGTCAAGGAGGGCGACCTCTACGCCGGCTGGACCGAGCAGACCAACGGCGTCGTCGACTTCGACCTCACGCCGTCCCGCATCGGTGTGGTGTTCGGCAACGGCGTCGCGACGGTCAAGGACGGCGGCCTGTCGGCGGGCTGGGTCGACCAGCTCGGCGGGACCCGCGACATCGAACTGGCGGGCAACCGCATCGGCGTGCTGCGGACGAACGGCTCGCTCGTGGTGAAGGACGGCACGCTCTACGCGGGCTGGACCGAGCAGACCGGTGACGTCGTGGACTTCGACCTCACGCCCACCCGCGTCGGCGTGGTGCTCGCCGACGGCCTGCTGCGGGTCAAGGACGGCGACCTGTTCGCGGACTGGGTCGACCAGCTGCGCGACGCCGCCGAGGTGGAGCTGTCCGGCAACCGCGTCGGGGTGCGGCAGGCGCACGGGGCGTTCCAGGTCAAGGAGGGCACGCTCTGGGCGTCCTGGACGACCCAGGCGCCCTCCGTCTCGCGGGGAGATGTGACGCACCGCAGGTAGTTCCGGACGAAGGCCGAGGCCACCTCACCGCGGTGAGGTGGCCTCGTGTCGTTTCGGGTCAGTGGCGGTAGCAGGTGATCGCGCCCTCCCCGACCGGCAGCGAGCCGCCGTTGAAGTAGCGCAGCGCGGACTTGAAGTCGGCGCACCGCTCGGCGTCCTCGGCGGAGCTCGCCGCGTAGCCGACGTAGCGGGAGATCAGGCCCATGTCGTAGTGGTCGGCGGCGTTGTTCGAGTCGGAGCGGGCGACCGTCCAGTACCAGCGGGCGATCGAGGCGCTGTACTGCAGGCTGGCGGCGGCCTCCGGGTTGCCGAGCAGGTCGACGCCGAGGTGCGCGCCGGCGCCGCGGTAGTTCGCCTCGGAGGTGAGCTGCATGTAGCCGCGGCCCTTGTACGTGGCCGAGACGCCGCCCTCCACCGCGTTGTAGCGGAAGCCGCTCTCGTTGCGCAGCGTCGCGAGGAACGCCGCCTTGCGTGCCGGAGTGGTGATGCCGCCCCGGATCATCTCGGCGTTCAGCGACTCCAGGCCCTGCTGCACGGTGGCCTCGTTCGGGATCGCGCCGTAGATGGTGCGCAGGTCCTGCAGCGTGACGACCTGGCCGGGAGCGCTCGACGGCGCCGTCAGGTCGGCCTGGCTGACCGGGCTCGCCTGCTCGGTCCAGGAGGCGTAGAGCGAGCCCTCCTTCACCGCGAACGAGTTGTCGGCCCGCAGCACGCCCAGCCGGTCGCCCGCCAGTTCGATCGCCTTGGCGCCGCCCAGCTGGTTGACCCAGCCCGCGTAGAGGTTGCCCTCCTTGACGGTCGCGGTGCCGTTGCCGGACACCACGCCGATGCGGTTCGGCGTCAGCTCGAAGTCCGTGACGTCACCGGTCTGCTCGGTCCAGCTCTCGTACAGCGTGCCGTCCTTCACGGCGAGGGTGTTGTCGTTGCGGAGCACACCGATCCGGCTGCCGGCGAGCTCGATGTCCTTGGCGCCACCGAGCTGGTTCACCCAGCCCGAGTAGAGGTCGCCCTCCTTGACGCTCGCGAGGCCACCGGTGAAGACGACGCCGATGCGGTTCGGGGTGAGGTCGAAGTCCTTGACGTCACCGGTCTGCTCGGTCCAGCCCGCGTACAGGTCGCCGTCCTTCACGGCCAGCGAGTTGTCGTTGCGCAGCACGCCGATCCGGTTGCCCGCCAGGTGGAAGTCCTTGGCGCCGCCGAGCTGGGTGGTCCACGGGGCGTAGAGATCACCGTCCTTGACGAGCACCTCCCCTCCCGTGGTGAGGACGCCGACTCTGCTGCCGTCGATCTCGAACTTGGCGACGTTGCCGATCTGCGGCACCCAGGAGGTGAAGAGGTTGCCCTCCTTGACGTTCAGCGTGCCGTTGATCAGGACGCCGATCCTGGGTCCGGCCTCGGCGGCCTGGGCCGCGGTGGCGCCGGCGCCTGCCAGCAGGGTGGTGGCGATGGCCGTTCCGACGAGCGCGGCCGCGATCTTCTTGCTCATGTCCTGGTCCTTTTCTGCGAGGTGGTGGTCAGCGGTGGGTGAGGTCGGCCTGCGTGACGGGGCTCGCCTGCTCGGTCCAGGAGGAGTAGAGGGTTCCTTCCTTGACCGCGAACGTGTTGTCGTTGCGCAACACGCCAATGCGGTCACCGGACAGTTCGACGTCCTTGGCGCCACCGAGCTGGTTGACCCAGCCCGCGTACAGGTCGCCTTCCTTGACGCTCGCGATGCCGTTGCCGAAGACGACGGCGATGCGGTTGCCCGTCAGTTCGAAGTTCGCGACGTCACCGGTCTGCTCGGTCCAGGCGGCGTAGAGCGTGCCGTCCTTCACGGCCAGCGAGTTGTCGTTGCGCAGCACGCCGATGCGGCCGCCGGCCAGCTCGATGTCCTTGGCGCCGGGGAGCTGGTTGACCCAGCCCGCGTACAGGTCGCCCTCCTTGACGCTCGCGAGTCCGTCGGTGAACACGACGCCGAGGCGGTTCGGGGTGAGGTCGAAGTCCTTGACGTTGCCGGTCTGCTCGGTCCAGGAGGCGTAGAGCGTGCCGTCCTTCACCGCGAGCGTGTTGTCGTTGCGCAGCACACCGATCCGGTCACCGGCGAGGTGGAAGTCCTTGGCACCGCCCACCTGCGAGACCCACGGCGAGTAGAGGTCGCCGTCCTTGACCAGCACCTCGCCGCCGGTGGTGAGCACGCCGATCCGGTCGCCGTCGATCTCGAACTTCGCGACGTTGCCGATCTGCGGCACCCACGCGGAGAAGAGGTTGCCCTCCTTGACGTTCAGCGTGCCGTTGACGACGGCGCCGATCCGGCCGACCTGAGGTGCGGCCTGCGTCCACCACGACGTCTGCTTGTGCGCGCCCGACCAGCTGAAGCTGATGTGGATGTGGTCGCGGTGGGGGCTGTCACCGGAGTAGGGCTGCCAGCCCGCGTTCGGCCGGTAGGCCTCCCAGATCTTGTTGTCCCAGATGATGTACATGACGCCGAGGCGGCGGGCCATGGCGTGCGTGTTGCCGTGCTGGTCGGAGGCGAGCACCCAGTTCAGGAAGTCGTCGGCCTTGGCGCGGTCGGCGGCGTCGAAGTAGTTGAAGTGGTAGTCGAGGGCCCGTCCCTCGTGGTGCTCGCTGACGCTGCCGTCGCAGTTGCGGCTGATGCCCGCGGTGTGCGTGCCGTAGGTGGCGTTGAGCAGGTCGCGCACCCCGATCGGGCCGGCCTTGGCGCTGGCCTCGCACGTCGACTGGCCGTCGTACGGCGAGTACGGGTCGATCTGGGCTCCGAAGCTCGGCGTCGCCGGGGCGGCCTGGGCGGCCCCGATCGGCATGAGGGCGAGCGAGATGCTGGCGACGACGGCGGCGAGCACCGGCTTGATTCCGCGCATGACTAATCTCCCAAGATTTCCGTGGCGATCGATTCGGCTTGTTCCCTCGTCGCGGCAGACACCATCGCCACGACCTGGGAACCTTTTTCGTCGACGCGAATCCGAGGATTCAGAAGCTGTGACCGCTCGATCGCGTCCGCATTGATTTCGCACTTCAGATTTCGTTCGATCAGGAACATCGTGGGGTGAACTTTGCCGGGCGAATCCGCTGCGGGACAAGGGTTTCCGCACGTCCGGAAACGCCGTGGCCGGATCAGGACAAACGCGTGCAGGTGCCGTGCAGGTCGTCTGCAGGTTTTGTCCCGGGCGGCTTTATAGCCTTTCCACATGGACAACGTGCAGGAAGTGCTGATGCGAGCACAGGCCCGGATCGACCTGTGCATGTCGGGTGACGCGGACGAACTGGTGGACGTCCGATTGCTGCCCCGCGGGACGCCGGTGCGCGTCCTGTACCCGGACGACGTGGACCGCACCTCGGTGCCCGCCTTCCTGCGGGGGCACGACCAGGTGCGCACCTACGCGGGGCTGCCGTCCGGACTGGTGTTGTGCGACGCGGCCGTCGCGGTGGTGCCGGGCGCGTCTCCGGTGACCATCACGTCGCCGGAGACGGTCGCGTTGCTGGCCGCGTGGTTCGACCACCTGTGGGCGAGCGCGATGGCCGCCGACGTTCCGGCGCAGAACGGGCTGACAGAACAAGAACGGACCGTGCTGCGCCTGCTTGCCGCCGGCTCCACGGACGACGCGGCGGCGGCACGGCTGGGCACCTCTGCACGGTCGGTGCGGCGGGTCATGGCCGGCGTGATGGGACGACTGGGGGCGCGAAGCAGGTTCCAGGCGGGTCAGCTCGCCGCTCGGCGCGGCTGGCTGTAGTGCGCGAGGCCGCCCCGGAAAGGGCAGCCTTCCGTTACCTGGTTTCACCCCGCGAGCAGGTGGACATCCGCATACCCCCGAGTAACGTGGGTCACACCTACTGGGAGGTAACCCATGACCGTCGACGAGCGCGCGGCCAGGCAGGTCGCCGAACAAGCACGGGAAACCCGCTGGCAGCGACCGAGTTTCGGCAAGGAGCTCTTCCTCGGTCACTTCCGCATCGACCTCATCCACCCGCATCCGAGCGGCACCGCCGAGGACCGCGCCCGCGGCGAGGCGTTCCTCGAGAAGCTCCGGAAGTTCACCGAGTCCCACATCGACAACACCGTCATCGAACGCGACGCCCAGATCCCCGACGACGTCCTGAAGGGCCTCAAGGACCTCGGCGCGTTCGGCATGAAGATCAAGCCCGAGTACGGCGGCATCGGGCTGACCCAGGTCTACTACAACAAGGCCCTGATGCTCGTCGGCTCCGCCAGCCCCGCGATCGGCGCCATGTTGTCGGCGCACCAGTCCATCGGCGTCCCACAGCCCGTCGCGATGTTCGGCAGCCCCGAGCAGAAGCAGGAGTTCCTGCCCCGGTGCGCCAAGGGCGAGATCACCGCGTTCCTGCTCACCGAACCCGACGTCGGCTCGGACCCGGCCCGGCTCGGCACCATCGCGAAACCCGACGGCGACGACTACATCCTTGACGGCGTGAAGCTCTGGACCACCAACGGTGTCGTGGCTGATCTGCTGGTCGTGATGGCCCAGGTGCCGGACAAGGGCATCACGGCGTTCGTCGTCGAGGCCGACGCCGAGGGCATCACCGTCGAGAACCGCAACGCGTTCATGGGCCTGCGCGGCCTGGAGAACGGCGTGACGAGGTTCCACCACGTCCGGGTGCCCAAGAAGAACGTCATCGGCAAGGAAGGCGCCGGTCTCAAGATCGCGCTCGCCACCCTGAACACCGGCCGGCTGAGCCTTCCCGCCCTCTGCGCCGGGTCCGCGAAGTGGTGCCTCAAGATCGCCCGCGAGTGGTCGGGTTCGCGCATCCAGTGGGGTCTGCCGGTCGGCAAGCACGAGGCCGTCGCGGGCAAGATCGCCTACATCGCCGCGACCGCGTACGCGCTGGAAGCCGTGCTGGACCTCAGTTCCGAGCTCGCGGACGCGGGCAAGCACGACATCCGCATCGAGGCCGCCCTCGCGAAGCTCTACGCGTCCGAGAAGGCCTGGCTGGTGGCGGACGAACTGGTCCAGATCCGCGGCGGCCGCGGCTACGAGACGGCGGAGAGCCAGGCGGCGCGCGGAGAACGCGGCATCGCGGCCGAGCAGGTCCTGCGGGACCTCCGGATCAACCGCATCTTCGAGGGCTCGACCGAGATCATGCACCTGCTGATCGCGCGCGAGGCCGTGGACGCGCACCTGTCCGTGGCCGGCGACATCATCGACCCGGACGCCGACCGCAACGCGAAAATAAAGGCGGCGGCGAAAGCAGGCGGGTTCTACGCCAAATGGCTGCCCACGCTCGTCGTCGGCAAGGGCCAGACCCCGGCCGGCTACACGGAGTTCGGGCCGCTGGCCAAGCACCTGCGGTTCGTCGAACGGTCGGCGCGCAAGCTGGCGAGGCAGACGTTCTACGCGATGTCGCGGTGGCAGGGGAAGATGGAGCGCAAGCAGCGGTTCCTGAGCCGGATCGTGGACATCGGGGCCGAACTGTTCGCGATCAGCGCCGCGTGCGTGCGGGCGGCGCAGGACTCGAACCCCCACGCGCAGGCGCTCGCGGACGCGTTCGCCAAGCAGGCGCGGGTCCGGGTCGACGAGCTGTTCGAGAAGCTCTGGAAGAACACCGACGACAGCGACGTGGTGCTGGCCAGGCAGGTCCTCGACGGCGACTACACGTGGCTGGAGGACGGCGTGCTCGACGCGTCCATCCCGGGGGCGTGGATCGCGGACTCCACCCACCACGAGTCGACGACGGAGAACGTCCACCGCCCGACGCCCCGGTAGTCCCGTTGCTGCACTGGGCAGGCTGATGGTGGTGCGGGCGCGGCACCTGCCCAGTGCACGGCCGGTAGGGGGCTACGTCCCCCGCATCCCCCTACCGACTCCCCTTGCAACGGAAGGACACAACCCTCCAGGTGGAGGTGCCGGTAACGCTAAGCCACATATCGCCGTTAACAGTTACGACAATTGAGTGAATCACCAGGTGAGAGCTACTCAACTACTCTCAGAGAGTAACTTCGAAGACCAATTCACGTGCGGCCTCAAGGCCCATCGCGATTGCTCCGGAGAGCACCGCGCCGTCGCCCAGCGAGCCCGCCACGATCGGGGGCGCGAGCGGGGTCATCGTGCGCAGCGTCGCCTCCAGCGGCGCGAGCAGCAGGTCGACGTTCGACCCGACGCCACCGCCCAGCACGACCAGTTCCGGATCGATCACCGCGGCCACGGCGGCGACGAGGAACGCGAGCCGTTCCGCTTCCAGCCGCACGATTTCCAACGCCTGATCGTCGCCTTTGCGTGCGAGACCGAAGACCTCACGGGCCGAGCGCGCCGTCAGCCCGCGTTCCCGTGCCAGCTCCACAACGGATCCCGCCGACGCCGCGTCCTCGAACTGTCCACGACGGACGTCCGAAGCGGACTGCCCGTACGGCAGGAAACCGACCTCGCCGGCCGCCCCGTGCGCGCCGCGGAACAGCACGCCGTTCACGACGATGCCCATGCCGACGCCGGTGCCGACCGTCGCGCACACGAACACGCGTGCGTCCTTGGCCGCCCCGTAGACGTGCTCCCCCAACGCGGCCAGGTTCGCGTCGTTCTCCACGACCATCACGGGCCCGAGCGCCGATTCCAGCCCGTCCAGCACACCGAGCGACTCCCAGCCGGGCAGCTGCGGCGCGTGCCGCACGACCCGCGAGCGCTGGTCGATCACGCCGGGGCTGCCGATCACCTTCACCACGACGTCCGTGAGAGCGATCCCAGCGTCCGCCACCGTGCGTGCGGCCAGGTCGGTCACGGTGCGCACCAGGGCGGCAGCCGATCGGCTGCGGTTGCGCACGTCCACGCGGGCCACCACGGACCCGCCCAGATCGGCCAGCGCCGCCCGGATCCGTTCGCGGCCGATGTCGACGCCCAGCACGTACCCGGCGGAGGGATTCGGCTCGTAGACCACCGCGGAACGTCCAGGACCGGTGGTGGTGCGGCCCGTCGGGCGCACCAGGCCGTGGCGTTCGAGATCGACCAGCGCCTGCCCGACGGTGGGTTTGGACAGTCCGGTGTCCTTGGCGATCCGGGGCCGCGTGGCCGCACCCAGACGGCGCAACCGATCGAGCACAGCGCGTTGGTTGAGCACGCGCATGCCCGCTGGTGTACCCACCTCTGGCGGCTTGCGGTCGCTCACCGGCCGATTCTAGATCTTGATCGACTGCCCGTGCGCGCAACTGTTGAGAAGACAGGTTGCGCGACAATTCCCGTCTTGTCCCTTGACAACGATGTCACGTGCCGAAACGCTCCCACCCAAAAGGGGCAGGGCTAGGCGGCGGAAGGGTTGCAATGAGGCAACTGGGGAAGAGACGAACCAGAACTCTGTTGAGCGTTGCGATCACTGCGACACTGGTGTGTGGCGTCACCAACGGCTACGCGGCCGCCGCACCAGAGGAGCCAGGAGTGGGTTTTTCGTCGTCCTTTGAGGACGGTCAACCACAACCGTCGTGGTCGAACACCGTCGAGACCGACGCGGCGGGCAAGCCGAAGTCGGCGGGTGTGATCGGTTCGGACGGTACGAGCGGCATTCCCGGCAACGTGGCCGACCTGGCGACGGTGCAGGCCAACGGTGAGAACGTCGGGTCGAACGAGGTCGCGGCCAACCTCAACGACCTCAACATCAACTCCAAGTGGCTGGTCTTCGCCACCACGGGCTGGGCGACGTTCGACTTCACCGGCAAGGGCCCCCAGACGATCAAGAAGTACGCGCTCTCCTCGGCCAACGACGCCCCGGAGCGCGACCCGAAGAACTGGACGCTGCAGGGCTCGAACAACGGCACCGACTGGACCGTGGTCGACACCCGCACCGGTGAGACGTTCGCCGAGCGCTTCCAGACCAAGACCTACGACATCGCCTCGCCGGCGGCGTTCACCTGGTACAAGCTCGACATCACGCTGAACGCCGGCCCCACGGACATCGTGCAGCTCGCCGAGGTCCAGCTCTCCGACGGCTCCACGACCCCGGTCGCGCCGAACATGCGCAGCGTTGTCGGCGCCGGCCCCACGGGCGGTTACACGTCCAAGTCGCGTGCGGGCTGGACGGGCATCAAGGCGTTCCGCGCCCAGGGCAAGCACACGACCGAGGGCCGGGCGTACAGCTACAACAAGGTCTTCGACGTCAACGTGCCGGTCAACGCCAAGACCGAGCTGTCGTACATGATCTTCCCGGACTTCGTGAACGACAACCTGAACTACCCGAGCACGTACTCGACGGTGGACCTGGCGTTCTCCGACGGCACGTACCTGAGCGACCTCAAGGCGGTCGACCAGCACGGCGCGACGCTGTCGCCGCAGGGTCAGGGCGCGGGCAAGTTCCTGTACGCCAACCAGTGGAACAAGGTGGCGTCCACGATCGGCGCCGTCGCGGCCGGCAAGACGATCAAGCGGATCCTGGTCGCCTACGACGGTCCGAAGGGCCCGACGGAGTTCGGTGCCTGGTTCGACGACATCCGCATCGGCGACGTCGTCACCAAGCAGTACGCGAAGCCTTCCGACTACGTGCTGACCACGCGTGGCACGAACTCGAACGGCTCGTTCTCGCGGGGCAACAACTTCCCGGCGACCGCGGTGCCGCACGGCTTCAACTTCTGGACCCCGATGACCAACGCGGGTTCGCAGAGCTGGCTGTACGAGTACGCGCAGCGCAACAACGCGCAGAACCTGCCGACGCTGCAGGCGTTCACGACGTCCCACGAGCCCAGCCCGTGGATGGGTGACCGCCAGACGTTCCAGGTCATGCCTTCGGACAAGGCGCCGACCCAGGACCGCGCGCTGCGTTCGCTGCCGTTCAAGCACGAGAACGAGATCGCCAAGGCGCACTACTACGGCGTGACGTTCGAGAACGGCATGAAGACCGAGATCGCGCCGACCGACCACGCGGCGGTCTTCCGGTTCACGTTCGCCGACGCGGGCCAGAAGAACCTCGTGTTCGACAACGTGAACAACCTCGGTGGTGTCACCCTCGACGCCGCTTCCGGTGTCGTCACGGGCTACTCGGACGTCAAGAGCGGCCTCTCCACCGGCGCGACCCGCCTGTTCGTCTACGGCAAGGTCGACAAGGCGGTCACGGCGAGCGGCCGGCTGACCGGCGCGGGCCGCGACAACGTGGGCGGCTACTTCTCGTTCGGCGACAAGACCGTCGAGCTGCGGATCGCCACCTCGCTGATCTCCGTCGACCAGGCGAAGTCCAACCTGGAGCAGGAGGTCTCGGCGTCCGACACGTTCGACGCCGTGCGCGACCGCGCGCAGGCCGCGTGGGACAAGATCCTCGGCATCATCTCGGTCGAGGGCGCGTCCGAAGAGCAGCTGATCACGCTGTACTCCAACATGTACCGCCTCTACCTCTACCCGAACTCGGGCTTCGAGAACGTCGGCGGCAAGACGAAGTACGCGTCCCCGGTGGCGCCGGCGACCGGTCCGAGCACGCCCACGCAGACGGGCGCGAAGATCGTCGACGGCAAGGTCTACGTCAACAACGGGTTCTGGGACACCTACCGCACGACCTGGCCCGCCTACTCGTTGTTCACCCCGTCGCAGGCGGGTGAGATGGCCGAGGGCTTCGTCCAGCAGTACAAGGACGGTGGCTGGATCTCGCGCTGGTCCTCCCCCGGTTACGCGGACCTGATGACCGGCACGAGCTCCGACGTGGCGTTCGCCGACGCGTACCTCAAGGGCGTGTCGAACTTCGACATCAAGGCCGCCTACGACGCCGCGATCAAGAACGCGTCCGTCGTGCCGCCGAGCAACAACGTCGGCCGCAAGGGCATGGACCGCTCGATCTTCCTCGGCTACACCGGCAACGACCAGCTGGACGAGGCGTGGTCGTGGGCGATCGAGGGCTACGTCAACGACTTCGGCATCGCGTCGATGGCGAAGGCGCTGCACGAGAAGACGGGCGAGAAGCGGTACGCCGAGGAGTACGAGTACTTCCTCAACCGCGCCCAGAACTACGTGCTGACGTTCGACAAGCGGATCGAGTTCTTCCAGAACCGCAACGTCGACGGCTCGTGGCGCGTCGAGGACCCTGCCAAGTACAACCCGCAGGACTGGCGCTACGACTACACCGAGACGAACGGCTGGAACATGGCGTTCACGGTGCCGCACGACGGGCAGGGTCTCGCGAACCTGTACGGCGGGCGGGACAAGCTGGCGCAGAAGCTCGACTCGTTCTTCACCCTGCCGGAGACCGCGAAGTTCCCCGGCGGCTACGGCGGCGTGATCCACGAGATGATCGAGGCGCGGGACGTGCGGATGGGCCAGTACGGCCACTCCAACCAGCCGTCGCACCACATCGCCTACATGTACAACTACGCGGGCAAGCCCTCCGGCACCCAGGAGAAGGTGCGCGAGATCCTGTCGCGCCTGTACGTGGGCTCGCAGCAGGGCCAGGGCTACGCGGGTGACGAGGACAACGGCGAGATGTCGGCCTGGTACCTCTTCTCGTCGCTGGGCTTCTACCCGTTGCAGATGGGCAAGCCGGCCTACGCGATCGGTTCGCCGCTGTTCACCAAGGCGACCGTGAAGCTGGAGAACGGCAAGAAGCTCGTCATCAACGCGCCGAAGAACAACGCGAAGAACGTCTACGTGCAGGGCGTGAAGGTCAACGGCAAGGCGTGGAACAAGACGTCGCTGCCGCACGACGTGCTCGCGGCCGGTGCCACGATCGACTTCGACATGGGCCCCAACCCGTCGAAGTGGGGCACGGGCGTCAACGACGTGCCGGACTCGATCACCACCGGTGACGCGGTCCCGACGCCGTTGCGCGACGTGGCTGCCGGTGTGTCCACCGCTGCTCTGGTGGACAACAACTCCTCGACCTCCGCGGTGGTTCGCTCGTTCGACTTCAAGGCCGCGGACGTGAAGGAGAAGGCGGAGTTCTACACGCTGACCAACGCCAAGACGGGCACGTCGCCCTCCGCCTGGGAGCTGAAGGGCTCCTACGACGGCAAGACGTGGTCGACGGTCGACAAGCGTTCCGGTGAGAACTTCCAGTGGCAGCAGTACACGCGCTCGTTCAAGATCGCGTCGCCTGGCCGGTACAACTTCTACCGGCTGGAGTTCTCCGGCGACGTGGCCCTGGCCGAGTTCGAGCTGATGTCGAAGCCGCTGCCGGCGGCCACCACCACGGTGACCGGCACCGTCAACGGTCCGCTGCAGGTCAAGGGCGTGACCTATGTGGACGGTGCCACCGTGAACGGCCCGGTGACCGTCGCGAGCGGTGCCACGCTCTACGTCTTCGGCGGAGAGATCAAGGGCCCGCTGTCGGCGGCGAACGCGGCCTCCGTGGTGCTCGTGGGCACTCGCGTGGGCGGTCCGGTGTCGGTGCACGGTTCCACGACCGAAGTCGCGGTCGAGAACTCGACGGTTGGTGGCCCTGTGTCACTGACGTCGAACAAGACCAGGTCAGTGGTGGCGGCGACCTCGGTCGGCGGCCCGTTGTCCTGCACCGGCAACACCCCCGACCCGTCGAACAACGGCTTCGCGAACGACGTGAAGGGGCCGAAGGCAGGACAGTGCGCTGGGCTGTAACGCGTAACTGACCGACGTTGTACTGAGGAAGGCCGCGTTCCGTCACGGAACGCGGCCTTTCCCGTTCACCTGAAAGGATCTATCCCTTTAAGACATACTTCGATGAGATCTTGACGGTTCGTCCGCAGTGACTGGGGAGGCTCTTGTGGTGCCGTTCGAACGAGGCCGAGTGTGGGTCGCGGTGCCACAACCACGCACGCCTGTCGTTCCGTCACGAACCGGCGCGCAGTCCACTAAGGACGGAATCCGCGACCTGCCGGGCTCACCACGAAAGCTCCCGGCACCGCTGCGCTGACGTGCCACCCTCGACCTGCAACGTCGCGTGCTCGATGTGGTACCTGGTCGCCAGCAACGACTGAGCGGCCTTCAGCACGTTCTCGTGGTCGGCGTTCTCCGCGGTCGTGAGGTGAGCGGAAGCCACCTCCATACCGCTGGTGAGCGTCCACACGTGCAGGTCGTGCGCCTCCGTGACCCCGGGCAGCTGGGTGAGCGCCTTCTGCATCTCAGTGACGTCCAACCGCTCCGGCGCGTGCTGGAACAGGATGTGCAGCGCGTTCTTGGCGAGGCTGTACGTCCGCGGCAACACCCACACGCCGATCAGCACACCCATGATCGGGTCCGCGTACGTCCAGCCGGTCGTGATCGTCACCAGCGCCGAGATCAGCACACCCACCGACCCGATCAGGTCAGCGAGCACCTCGAGATACGCACCCTTGACGTTGATGCTCTCCTTCGCGCCCTCCTTGAGGACGCTGAAGCTGACGAGGTTCGCCGCGAGCCCGAGCGTCGCCGCGATGAGGACAGGCCACCCCGGCACGCTGGGCGGGTCCTGGAACCGCCCGACCGCCTCGTAGATCACATAGCCCGCCACCCCGAACAACAGCACGGCGTTGGCCAGCGCGGCCAGCACCTCGGCCCGGTAGAACCCGAACGTGCGGTTCTTCCCGGCCTTGGCCCGAGCGGCCACCATGATCGCGGCCAGCGCCATCCCGACCCCGAGCACGTCGGTGAGCATGTGCGCGGCATCGGAGATCAGGGCGAGCGAGGACGTCGCGAACCCCACGACGAACTCCACCACCATGAAGACCGCGCCGATGCCGAACGCGATCCACAGCTTGCCGGCGTGCTGCCCGCTAGCCGACGCCGATCCGTGTCCGTGGCCATGACCCATGCTTCGGAACATATAGCGATATGCGCATGAGTGCAATCCGGCCTATTCCCACTCCCACACAGTGGTGACGAAGGCCACGCTCCACCGCCGCTGGGGGTGGGTGTGAAACACAGTCGCGCGAATGCGCTAGGATCTTCCACGTTGGTAGCTACGGGCGCTCTTCGAGCCCCCGTAGCTCAGGGGATAGAGCACCGCCCTCCGGAGGCGGGAGCGCAGGTTCGAATCCTGCCGGGGGCACCATCCAGATCTGCGCCTCGTAGCTACCGACAGAACAGCGTTCAGGAAGGGCCGTCACCATCTCGGTGGCGGCCCTTCCTGCTGTTTCGACCGTGCCCACGGTCAGCTCGGTGACGCCTTCCTGGGCCGGCAGCAGCTGGCAGGATGCGGTGCAGGGGAGTCGTGCTCGTCGGACGCGCGTTCCCTTTCCGGACCGAGGATTGGACGTAATGGGACGCTCGTCGGTGTTCACCTTTCAGTACATCGCCATCGACACGGAGGCTGGTGTCACGCCGGAGGAGTTCGAGGCCTTCGTGCGTGGTGAAGGCGTTCACCTGCCCTTGTACCCGGGGTGGCGGTGGACTCTGCTGCGCGGGTTGCGTGGGGAGCGGGCCGGGCAGTACCTGATGTTGTACGAGATCGAGAGCGCCGAGCAGCGCGACCGCTACGTCACGGCCAGGGGTGAGCAGACCGAGTTGGCTCGGCTGTTCTGGGAGGGGCATCCCGAGGCGGAGGCCGTGCTGGCGCGATGGCGGCGGCTGGGCACGTTCGGTGAGCTGCCCACGTTGTTCACCGACTACCGGCTGCTGGCCGACAACCCGCGGAGCACGGTCACGCCCGGCCCCCGCTACCGCGACCGCCCTGGGGAGGAGCCCGTCGCCAGGGTCGTCGGGATCCACAACCTGGCGTTGCGCGCCGGTGTGACCGAGGAGATGTTCGACCGCTTCATCGCCGAGAACCACCACCGGATCGACGACTACCCGGACTGGCGGTTCCACGTGCTCAAGGGCGAGCGGGGCAACCGCCTCGACCAGTACGTGATGATGATGGAGATCGCGAGCCTGGACGCTCTGGACGTCTTCTACCCCGAGCCCGACATCGCCACCGGCGAGGCCGCGGAGTTCGCGGCCGCCCACCGCGACACCAAGCAGATGTACGAGGAGTGGAAGCAGCTCGCCTCGTTCTCGGGCTCGCCGCAGATCTACACGGACTACCTCGCCGTCGCGGAGAACCCGGCGTAGCCCCGCACGACCGGGGCCCGTGGCACGCCCTTGTCCACCGCTTGTCCCAGAGCTGGAGGGCACTGCTGTTCGCACTGGCCGTAGTCACGGTGCTCGGACGAAAGGGCCCGGCCGATTCGGCCGGGCCCCCTTTGTCTTGTCCGCCGCTGCAGCGCGCCGTCGTCAGGCGTTCAGTGCGGCGATCAGGTCGTCGCCCGGCAACTCCACGCCGAGCTGACCTCCGGGGTTGATCACCAGCACGCCGCCGGCCAGCACCGGCGTCAGTTCGCGGCCCGTGGTCTCCATCGGTGAGGCGGCATCCTGCGGCAGGTGGCCCGGTGCCGTCCACACCGCGATGAAGCGGCGTCCGTCCGGCGTGACGCCCATGCGCAGGTTGCCCTGGCCGTCGGTCTCCGCGATCAGGTTCGCCTCGAGCGTCGCCGTCAGCAGGCGTTGCTGCGGCGCCCAGCCGGACGCGACGTAGCCGAGCACCACGTCCAGGTCCGCCAAGGGTTCTGGGAAGCCTCGCCGTTGCGGACCTGGACGGTAGTTGGGGTTCAGGTAGGTCTCGCCGGTCAGTTCGCCGTCCGCGTTCACCGCGTACGCGCCGAACAGCGTCGCGTCCGGGATGCCCTCGATGTAGTTCGGGTTGACCTCCGGGTCTGCGCACCACAGCCAGGAGTCGGGGACCTGGCGGCGGGCCTGGTCGCGCAGGGAGTCCGAGACCGGGGGCAGACCGGGGTGCAGGGTGAAGTCGTCGATGTGGTCGGGGTACTCGACGAACGGCTTCGGCAGGACGTAGGCGCGGACGCCGGTCGGGTCGACCGCGGTGATCAGGGTCCACGGGCCCTTGAGGCGGTACAGGTGGTGCTCACGATCCGACTCGATCGGACTCTCGTAGGCGAGGTTGCCGCCGGGATCGCCGTAGCGGTGCACGAACAGGTCCTCGACCTGGGTCAGCCGCACGCCTGTCATCGTGTCGAGCCGCGGGTCGTGCTCGGAGGTCACCTGGTACGGCGACTGCCAGGCCGGCAGTTCCTCGTCGACCTCGAACCGCAGCGCGTCCTGGTTCTCGATGAGCTGGCCGGTCAGGTAGGTGACGGCGTTGCGGACGTCCGCGAACCGTTCGCGCTTGTCCCTGCGGTCGCCCTCGGCCCAGTAGACCTCGTAGAAGTCGCCATCGCGGACCAGGCACCACGACTGGTCGCGGTGGCCTTCCAGGCTGTAGAAGCGCGGACTGGTCTGGACGCGGGTGATCACCAGCAGCAGTGGGGCCAGTGCCTTGCGGAACGCGGCCTCGACCTGCTTCTCGTCGAACGGCCTGCCCATCGAGAGTGCGGCCGCGCGGGCCTTCGCGATCTCCGGCACGACGGGGATCTCGTAGCGCTGCTGGCGGATGTGGTCGACCAGTTCCATCGACGGCGGGATCTCGTGCTCGCGCAGGTGGTACGACACGCTCTCGGGCCACACCCAGCGGCCGTCGGTCCGGTAGGCGAGCGGTACGACCAGGTCGTCACCGCCGGTGAAGAGGTCCTTCGCGGAGCCGCGTGACGACAGGACGACAGGAGCGCTCTCCAGGTAGCGCAGCACCAGAACCTGTTCCCTGGAACCGATCATCGGCCGGTACCAGGTGCCCTTGCCGTCCTCGATCACGTCGAAGGGGCGCGCCAGTTCGAGCCGGGTCTCCTGCTGCCGCGGTTCGAGCGCGCTGACCCGGCCGGTCTGCTGGATCTTGCCCGCGGCGTGCCACATCCAGTCCGGCACGGCTTCCGGCCGCCTCGGCAGCAGTCGCAGTTCGTCGGCGGCGTGCTGGAGCGCGGCGCCGTAGCCCGGCGAGAGCAGTCACTCCGGCTGGCCCTCGATCGAGAACTGGCGCGTGGTCTCCCCTCCCGCGACGAAGGTGAAGCCCGCGGCGAACCACGTGCCGAGGCTGTTGCGGAAGTCCCGCAACCGCAATCGGTGCAGCCACTGGCTGACGATCACCGGCGGCGCCCACACGTGGGTGGTGCCATCGACGGTGACCGTCGCCTCGACCTCCATGCGGCGGCCGAGCGCACGGCACTGGAGCTCGATCTGTTGCCAGCCCTCCGGAGCGTGCGCGACGAGGGCTTCTTCGACACGGCCCAAGATCGAGGTGTTGGTGCGCGGCATCGTGTCGCCGGCAGGCAGCGACGGGTACTGCGGCCACGCGCCGGGCAGCGGGGACAGCTCGCGGAGCAGGACCAACCGATCGGTGCTCACGTTGCTCTGCAACGGATCCAGCTCGGTCGGTGCCGCGCCTTCCTCGGTGACACGCCACACCGCGGCGCCGAGCACCGTCTCGTACCGCGCGGTCGTCGCGTCCGTGCCGGGTTCGATCCGGAACGCCTCGTTCCCGTCGATCGCGATGTCGAACTGCACGTCCCTCACTCCTTGCCGCACAACGGGAAAACGGTCACGACTGGCGCGTCTCGACGAACTCGGCCCACTTCGGCGGCTGCTTGCCCATCTCCTCCATCATCTCCAACATGTCGCGGAGATCGGCGACGTTGGGCGCGGTGTCCGCGAACCAGTCGCTGACGCTGCCCCAAGCCCTGCGTGCGCCTTCACCTTCGACGACGTCCCAGACGGGCGGGTCGTCCTGGTCGAGGTCGGCGCCGTCGACGACGTGGTACGCATAACCCTGGTGCGCCGTGAGAGCGAGCAGGCCACGCGGGTCGGCCAGTTCGTGGTCGAGGCCGTTGAGCGTGGCGACGACGTGCCGTTTGCGTTCGGCGGTCATCGCGTCGACCCCGAACGCGGTGCCGGCCAGCCACAGTCCTGATCGGACACCCATGATGCGCAGAACCTGGCGCACCGCCTCGGGAACGCGTTCCACGCCCTGGTCCGCGGCCATCTGGTCGATCTGGTCGTCGGACGCGCCTGCCACGGACCCGCGACGCAGACCGTTCGCGCAGACGCCGTCGAAGATCGCGTCGATGCGCGCGCTCGGGTTGTCAGTCGGATGGTTCACATCCACTCTCCGCACGCCTTCACCCGCACCCCGACCTCGCGCTCGACACCACGTCCCGAGAATTCCACAGCTGTGCCGGACGCGTCGCGGGAGCGGCCCGATCGCCGACACTCGCGGTTCTCGGGTGCGGCCCGGCCGGATGTGGCATTCTGCCGAGCAGACAAGACGCATCTGGGGGAACAACTTGTCAGCTCAGCCGGACGACCTGGCGACGAGCATCGCATGACCGGACGTCAGCGAGGCCCGTCATCGTCCTCGTCGCACCACGGCAGCAGCGGCGGTGACCACCGCAGCAGCCCGCCGCCATCGTCGTCGTCCTCGTCGGCGGGCAGCGTCGGCGGTCGTGGCACCCGGATGGACCCCGACGCGGTCGAGAACCTCGGCAGCAAGATCACCAGCCGCGGTGACCAGGTTCGCAGCAACGTCTCGAGCATGCTGAACATCAACGCCAGCGGCGGTAGCGCCGGCGTGTTCGGCCAGGTCGCAATGCAACACGCGGACCGCGCCATCGGCACCGCCCGCACGTCGGCGGAGATGGCCGCGACGGCCGCGGACAACGCCGGCGCCAAGACGAAGGCCACCGCACAAGCGACTCGTGACACCGAGCGGTCCGTGGGCGACTCGATGCGGAAGATCGACTCTTCCGCGCCCGTCTCCAACCGCGGCAGTTCGACCGGCACGTCCTCGCCGTCCACTTCCTCGTCGTCGACCGGCAGCCGGGCGACAGCGCCATCCTCGCTGCCTGGTGGGACTTCCGATCCCGTCCGGTCAACCGCTCCGGCCGCCGCGGGCGGACCGGTCTCGCGCACTCCGCAACTGGGCGGCACCGCGATGCCCGGCGGCAACGGTGCTCCGGCTGTGAGGCCACCCGCGGGTGGCCTCGACCGTCGAACCAACGTGGCCGGCGACACCGGGGCGGGCCGAGGGACAGGTGGTCCGCCTGCCGGCAGCGGCGGCTCCCCTGGTGGCCCACAGGCCGGCAGAGGGCCCGCCAGTCCGATGGCCGGTGGCCCCCTCACAGGAAGTTCGCCGACCGGTCGAGGCTCCACCGGCCCGATGACGGCCGGGTCTGCGCCCGGTGCCGGGCCCGCGGGCAGTCCCCAGGCCGGTCGAACGGCAGGTGGCCCGCCGTCGGGCGGTCCGGTGCCAGGCAGCGCCCCTCCCCCTGGCCGAGGCCCTGGCGGTCCGATGGCCGGCGGGACCGCGCCCGGCGGCGCGGTGGGGGGAGCACCTGCCTCCAGGCCTTCGGCTGCGGGCGGCGGCCCCATGCCGGGCGGTGGCCCAGCGGGAAACGCACCTGCCACCAGGCCCTCGGCCGGGACGGGCGCGCCCGGCAGCGGCCCGGCAGGAAACACACCTGCCACCAGGCCCTCGACTGGAATGAGCGGCGCACCCGCGCCTGGGGTTCACCCCTCCGGCAACGCGCCGGGCCACCGGGGTCCCGGTGGCCCGGCGACCCGTGTCCATCCCGGCGGACCCGGCACCAGGAATCCGGGTGGGCCTCCCGCCAGTGGTCCTCCGGTGGGCCGTGGTCCGATGGGGCCGCCTGCCGCCGGCGGGCACCCTCAGAGCGGGCCGCGACCGGGTGGTCCCGAAAACGGGCCACGCCAAGGGGGTCAGCCGCCCTTCGGTCCTCCGGGACCCCCGAACGGGCCCGGCCGTCACCAGCCCGGTTTCGGGCCTGGGCATCCTCCCGCCGGACAGCACGGTGGGACCGCCTCACCGCGTGGCGCCGGTCCGTTCAACGGCCAAGGCGGCATGCGCCAGCCCAGCCAGGGACCTGGCATGGCGGGGCGAGGTCCGTCTCCGGACGGCGGCGCGCCTCACCGGCCACGGGACTTCGGACCTCCGGGGACACCTCCCGGCAGGCACGGACCTGTCGGTCCTCAGTCAGCGCACCCGCACACCGCCGACCCGCGCACGACACACCCGCAGGCGGCTCCGCCTCGTGGGCCGATGGCGCCCGGGAATCCGCAGCACGGGCCAGGGCCGCACCCCCAGCGGCACGCGGACGGCCCGCCCGGTGGTGGACCACGCCGGCACGAGCAGGGGCCGCCTTCGGTTCCTCACGACGGCAGGCCCGTCCGCGGCACGCCACCGCAGGACGGCCAGCCGCATCGCGCGCCTGACAGGCCGGACCGCGGCGCACCCGTGCACCGGCAGGACAGGCCGAGCGACCACACCCCCGACCAGAACACGCAGGAGACAACGTCCCACGACCGGCCACGCGACGGCGAGCGGCCACCGGTGGCGCTCGAACGAACTGATCTGTCCCAGTACGACGACTGGAAGATCGCACGCCGGAAGGTCGACGACTTCCTGTCCGACGACAACGTCATGCTGCGCGGCGACACGCGGACGCCGGACCAGATCCGCCAGGACGGCGGATTCAGGCCACACGCGTCCGACGGCCGGGCGGATCCCCTCTTCCAGCACATCCACGGCAACATGAACACGTTCGTCAGCACCTCGACGGACGTGCGCACCGCCATGACGTTCACGAACTCGTCAGGTGGCCACGTCTACCGGATCAAGGCGCCCGGCGGCATCCTGTCGGCCGACACCCAGCAGCGGCTGGGATACGGGGGCAAGCCGCTGCCTGAGAGCGAGGTCCTGCACGCGGGCGGCGTCGACTGGCGGTACGTGGAGGGCTGGCACGAGGTCGTCTACGTGGGCAACGGGCAATCGGCCCTCGGCCCGTTCGTGCCCAACCCCGACTTCATCGGTGGCGCACGGCAAACGCAGCCCCACGTCCCTGACGACCTCAGGTTCGTGCCGCCACCCGGACCGCCGCCCGTCGAGATGCGGCCCTCGTGGAAGATCGAAGAGGACGAGGCGCGCGCGGCCGCCGAACGGGGCGACGTTCCGCCTCCCAAAGAGGAACCGGCCGAGTCTCCCCAAGAGAAGAAGCCCATGCGGCCGTTGCCGACGAACGTCGACATCGAGGCCCGGCTGGGCGGGGCGCCCGCACGACCGCCAGAGCCGACGGCACTGCACGCGGGGCACGGCGACGAGTCGAGCCAGCAACGCGTGCTGCAGGAACGGTTCCCCGGCATCGACCAGGTCAACGCGCACAGGCTCGACGAGGACGGCCACCGGACGAACTGCGTCGAGGCCATGATCGCCGACGAGCGGCGCTACCACGGCGAACAGGTCGAGGCACGGCCCACGAAACCGGAGGACGTGGCCGAGCAGGGCAGGCTGAGCCGGGTCCGGGACGCGCTGGGCGGCGAGTGGACCAGCCACAAGGACATCGACAGCGTCTCGAAGGCGATGGCGAGCACCCCGGAGAACTCACGGGGCGCGCTTGCCTACAAATACACGGACGACGATGGCCGCACACAGGGCCACGTCGTGAGGGTCGTGAACACCCCGGACGGAGTCGCGTACGCCGATCCGCAGACGGGCCGGCTCGCCGAGTTGCCCGACAACGCGACGGACGTGCGTCTTCTCTCGGAGGACTACACGGACGACACGGCGCACTCGCATGTCGAGGACGACGGCGGCTATGGCGCGACACCGGAGGAGCAGCGCGACGACGCCGTTGACCAGGTCGCGGACGACCTCGGCATCAGCGATCCGGAGAAACGGCAAGCGCTGGCCGACACCTACGACGCCGCGAGGGAGTACACGGCGCCGATCATCGTGGACGTCGCCGCGCGCATTCACGACGACCTGAAGGTGATCGCCGATGCGGACCCGGACCACCGCGTGGTCTTCCTCGGTCGCGACGGGCACAGCCTCGCCCTCGCGAGCAGGGAGCTCGACCCGGTGTTCTTCGACCGGCACGCGAGCGAGGTCGTGCTGTCGCGTGCGGTCGTCGAGGCGGCGCTGAGGGACGTCGAGCGTTCCGATCCGGACCGGGATCTCAGTGCGGTCGACGAGTTCCGGCTGCACAAGAAGGTCGCGGACGAGGACGTGCCCGGCGCGTACGACCGGCTGTCCGACTACCTCGACTCGGCGGGTGTGCCGATCCACGGTGACGGCGGCATCAGCCTCGTCGACACCAGCTACAAGGGCACCGTCCAGGAGATGCTGACGGCGGCGTACCCGGACCCGAAGTTCCAGGGCCACTACGCCTTCCACGGTCAGTCGCCCGGCGATCCGCACCCTGACGCGAAGAAGGGCTACCTCGTCGACCTCGAACCGGAGGACGGCGGCGGCAAGCCGTTGCGCGAACTCTCCGACGATCCTGGCCGCACCTTCGCGCACCAGGACGCGATCGGCGTCATCGAGGAAACGTTGCACGGTACGATGTCCAGTCCGCGCCGGATCGACGAGGACGGTCCTGTGCAACAGCCGCAACGCTTCGAGCCCGATCTGACAGCGGGCATCAACCCGCTGAAGGTGGCCGAGCCCTTCCAGGATCCGGCGGTGCGCGAGGGCGCCAAGGCGATGAGTCTGCGCGCGGTCGTCGACGTTGCGCGGGAGATGGCCGAACTCAGGGCCGAGGGCGGTGCCTGGCGCGACGAGCTGTCTGCACGGGCTGAGCACGGCAGGGACCAGGTGCGGTCGTGGGTGGCTGAGGACGGCAGCGGCGACCCGAGGTTCCGCGAGGTGATGGACTCGTTGGTGCGGCGCGGCGACAAGGGCGCGGTGCTGGCGGTGGAAGCCGCTGTGCGCGACCTGGAGCCGGACGAGCGGCGTCGCGTGTGGACGGAGTTCGCCGCGTTGCCGACCATCGCCGAACGGGACGAGTACGCGCGCGAACTGCGGGAAGGAAAGCGATGAGCGAGGAGCTGAACCGGGAACGCCAGGACCTGACCGGTCTGGCGCAGCGGTTCGGGCTGCCGCAGACGGTGGCGGGAGATCCGTTCCCGCCGTCGCAGGAGGGTGCGCCCCTGATCATCGACACGGACGCCGGCGGCGATCCCGACGACGCCATCGCCCTCGTCGCCGCGGCGGCCGAACCGACGCTCACCCTGGTGTCCACAGTGGATGAACTGGGCGGACGCAGGGCGCGGTTCGTCCGGCACCTGCTCGACCTGCTCGGCCGCGAGGACGTGCGGGTGGTCGCCGGCGCTGATCTCGGCGACCGGAGGATGGACTGCATCGCGGGCCTGGTACCGGATTCCGTCGATCCGCAACGCACCGACGTCGCCGACGCGGTCGCGGAAGTCGTGACGAGCACGGACGGCCTGGTCCGCTGGGTGGGCATGGGCCCGGCGACGAACCTCGCCGCGTTGCTGACCGCGAACCCGTCTCTCGCCGAACGACTGGTCGTGACGCAGATGGGCGGCGCCCTGAACTACCGCGATCCCGAACGGGCCGAACACAACTTCCGACTCGACCCGGCGGCCGCGAACACCTTGCTCACCAAGGGAAAGCTGCCGAAGCTGGTGCTGTCCGACACGACGTTCACACCGGAGCTGGAGATCGCCAAGGACTCCGGGCTCCACCGCCGGCTCGCCGAGGCGGAGCCCGCGTGGGCGAAGCTGGTCACCGCGCACATGGCCCAGTGGTTCGATCGCTTCCACCCCGGCACGATCCAGCACGACGGTCTCGCTCTCGCCGCCGGCCTGCAACTTCCTTATGTGGCACTGCGCCGGGAACGCGTGGTGCTCGACGACATCGGCCGGATGAGCACCGCTGCGGACGGGAACCTCGCGCGGATCAGCGTCAAGGCCGACTACCACGCGTTCATGACCTGGCTCTCCAGGCGTCTGGACACCGCACTGGAGGAAACCCGATGAACCGCGACGAGGCGATCCGGTCCGCGTGGGACTGGATCGTTCGCACGCACGGTCCCAGGTCCGCGAACCTGAAGATCCTCACCGACGACGTGGTGTTGGTGCGCGGTCAGTGGCATGTGCCGTACGACGCGACCGACGACGTACTCGTACCACTTCCCGCGGTGGAGGTGCCGGACGACGGCGGCGAGCCGCGCGCGTACGTGCCCACCCCTCTTTCCCCGTGGAAGCGGGGAGTTCCCAGGGGCCAACGGGGTCCCGGTCTCTCGATCGTCGACCCCGAGTGGGATCTGGAGACCTTCGGGCACCTGGGGGTGCCGAACGTCGCGATCCTGGGGTGGTTGCGCAAGGAAGGTGCGGACGAGTTTCGCCACAACGCGGCGCACACCCCGGGTCCCGGTGCCCGCGGATGGCCGCTGCCGCAGACGCCGGCCGACAAGATCTTCTCCTACTACCAGTGCGGTTGGCTTGAAGAGGACGCCAGGTTCGTGGCCGGTGTCGTAGACGTGGTGGTGTGCACGACAGACCAGATCGGCCAGGACGACAACGGCCACACGTGGCTCGCCACCTACTCCTCCGACAGGCTCCTTCCGCCTGGAACCCGGCGGTGGCGCGAGGTCGGCATGCGCGAACTCCTGACCACGACGACGGCGGACGAGGTGCGGGTCAACCCCGGCCACGACTGGCAGACGTCGCTCAAGAGGCCCATCCCGCTCGACCGCTGGCCCGCGCCCTTCGCCCTGCCCGCTCCGGTCGAACGCCACGAGGACGGGGGCCCCGCGCTTGTCGAACGCGTGGACGAGGCCAGGGCGCACAGCCTCTCGTTCACCGCGGAAGAGCGCGAGATCCTCGCGGAATGCCTGCGCTGGCAGGAAAGCGGCTGGCAGGGCCCACCTCCGCACGGGGTTCAGCAGACCTGGGACGCGAACGGCGTGCGCGTCTGGCAGGCGCCGACGTTCGGCAAGGCCGCCGGGCTGCCCGCGACCCAGTCGAACGGGTGGCCGTGGATCGCCGGTCTCCTCGCCGGCTTCGCACTGGGCGACAATCCCTACGAGGCAGCGCTTTTCAGGCTCGTCGACGACGTCGTCCGCACGGTGGCGCAGAGGTCGCCGGCCTTCCAGGCCGATCACCCCTGGTTGCCGCGCCGCGAGGGATGGCTGCCGAACGCGCAGGAACCCGTCCGCGTGGTGCGGGCGATCGTAGCCGGCCTGGGCGCGGAGAATCCCGCTGTCCGGGGTGTCGGCTGGGACGACGAGATCAGCCCGGTGATCGCCCGCGCGGTGTCCCGCGAGGCGTTTTCCCGTGCTCCGCACTACATCCTGCAAGAACTCGGCATGCCGGAACCCGACACGGGCACGCCGTGGGGCTTTGCGGTGCGGATCGTGAGCTCGCTCGGCAACCACCCGCCGACGGCGCTCGCCGCAGCTGCCTTCGACCCCCTGGTGGCGGCGCTGACCGGTGCCCTGCTCGGGGCGTGGCACGGCATCGCCGGCCTGCCTGTCGGACCGCAGCACGATCTCGCCGAATGTCTTGCCACCGAGGCGTTCCTGGCGTTCGATCCGAAGTACGCGCCCGCAGAGACGACGCATCCGGGCCTGCCTCCGATCAGCGACGCGATGCGCGCGGAAGCGGCGAGGACCCCCGGTGGCTGGATCTACTGCGCGGACCCGGACATCGATCCGCGCTACATCCAGGGCGCGCCGCTGTTCACCCTGCTCGGTGCCTACGAGGTCGGACCAGACGGTCGGTTCACCGGCAAGACCTGGGTGAACGACGAGTACAAGCCGAGCCCTCAACGGCTGGGGCTGCCCGAGCCGCAGTGCGAATTCGAGGTGGTGCTCAACTTCGTCACGGCGGGCTGGCTGCCCTACGAGGCGATCATGTCGGCGGCACTGGAGTCGATGCTGCTGGCCCAGCCGGGCCCGGACGGCAACCTCGCCATCGCTCAAGACGTGAACGGGAACAACATCCTCGCGCTCTACTCGTCTCCACGCCACCTTCCTCCCGGCGACTACCAGCCGGGAGGAATCGTGCTCAAGAAGATCGGGACGGTGTTGCCGGGGCTGCAGGTGCTGGTCAACCCCGGCGGCGCGGTGGGAGTGGACATCAGGGGCGACGACCTGGTGCGAATGCTCGCCGGGCGGCCCGGCTGAGGGTCAGGCGTTGGCGGGAGGCATGTCGTAAGGCTTGACGGCGTCGTAGGCGGACTTGGCGTAGCCGCCGTACTCCGCGAACCGCTCCAAGCCCTTGACCAGGCCCTCCATCTTCTCCGCCAGCTTGGCCATGCGACCACCGAAGCGCGCCATCGCGGAAGCGAGCTTCGACAGCCTGCCCGCGATCTTGGTCGCCATCATGGCGGCGCGCGTGCCCGCGTAGCCGGCGAACGCGGCGATGGAGCTGCCCAGCGTGACCACGGCCGACGCGGCGGCGATCAGCGCGCTCGCGATCAGTTCGCCGATCAGGTCGGAGATCCAGCCGAACACCAGGGATCGCAACTCGCAGACGAGAGCGCCGGACAACGCGTAGATCGCCGCGGTCCCGTCCATGGTCTTGCCGAGCGCGTCGTACTCGCCCGCCATCTGTTCCATCTCGCGCTTGAACGCGTCGCCCGCGTCGCCCTGCCAGTCGGCGACGGACCGCATGTCCTCGTGGTGTTCCTGGGCGACCATCTTCATCTGCAGCGCGGCCTGCTTGAGCTGGTCGGAGTTCGCGTTGATCTCGTCGGGGTTGCCCAGCAACGCGTCCAGCGGCTCGCGCAGGAAGTCGACGTGCTCCAGCAACCAGCCGACACCCGCGGATGCCAGCATTCCCAACGGGTTCGCCATCGTGGCGACCACGTCCACCACCACGCCGGCACCGCCGAGCGCGACGTCGATGACGTCAGGCCCTTCGCCTTCGGACTCGGACGTCAGCGAGTCGACGAAGCCGGCGACGCTGTCCACGACACCCGCGCCGGTCGACCACGTGGTCGTGCTGTTCTCCTCTGCCACTGCTCCCCCAGACCGCTCTACTGCTTCTTGAAGATCGAGTCGCCGCCGAAGTCGTCGTCATCGTCGCTCGGACGCGGCGCGGGACGACGAACGGGCGGCGGAGGCGGCGGCGCTGCGGTCGCGGCGCGCTCCTCGTACTCCTCGTTGAACGCGTACCCCGCCGGCTTCGGCTGCTCTTCTTCCTCTGGCGGCGGCAGGTACTCGGTGATCATGCGATAGGTCTCGGAGCCCTCGCCCTCGACGGCCGCGAACGTGTCGGCGACCTTCACCGCCGCACCGCGCTGCGCCTTGCGCGCGATCTCGAGGATCTCGCCCGACAACTGCGCGTGCGACTTCCGCATCGCGTCCGCTGTCAGCTCAAGGCCGGTCAGCGCACCGTTGGGCGCGACGGTCACCGTGATCGCCCCATCGTTCGACGACGCCGAACCGCCCGCCTGCGCCAGTCCTTCCTGGACCGCCGCGGCTTTCGCCTGTGCGTCGGCGATCTTCGCCTCGAAGTCCCGCATCCACTCTTCGGGCGTCTTCACCCAGTCCCCCAGATCACGTTCGTCTGTACGGTCCGAAGGATTCCACACCCGAGTTGGCCACGCCCCGCCAACGACGGATCAGCACCCAGTCGCTTGAAGCGCGCTCGGCGCGGTACTCTGAGCCACACACGAGGACGCGCGAAGCTAGCTTCGCAGTCACCTTGAGATAGCATTAGTGTCCAACAGCGAAATTGATAGAGACCTCATCGCTTGATCGGCGTCCAAGCAAAACAAGCGATGAGGTCTTGAGAAGGAGTGATCACTCATGTCGAGCACCAGTCCCACCTGGCCATATTACCTGCCCAAACCCTGGCGACGGGTCTTAGTGATCGTGGTGATCATCGTCCTGAGCGGCACGACCGTCGCCTACGCGATGGGGCAGGGCGCGGAGGTGATCGCGGCGATCGTGATCGCTGCTGTCAGCGCGGCGACGACCCAGGGCGTCCGGGCCGTGCTCCGGGCGCGGCCCCGCCGGGCCTGACCGAGCGGGCGTGGTAGCAATGCCACGCCCGCACCCCCGCCAACAGGAGACGATCCATGTTCGAGTCCGAAGAGGCCCAGGTCCCGCTCCGCGACCTGGTGGAGATCACTCCCGGGCCCTCCGGTTCTCTGCTCGATCGCCTCGGCGACCACCCCGGCGGCGTACCGGTGGTGTCCCCCTCGGACATCACCGATCGCCATCAGGTAGCCACCCAGAAGCTTCGCCTGCTGCCTCGGCAGGAGGCGAAGAGGCTCGACCGCCACCTGCTGCGCGTAGGCGACATCGTGGTGGTCCGGCAGGGTGCACTCGGCCGACTCGCTCACATCGGGCAAGGAGAGGAGGGGTGGCTCTACAACTCGTCCTGCATTCGCCTGCGACCTGTCCCCGAACTGGTCGTGCCGGAATACCTGACGTTGTACCTCGCGTTCCCCCCGGTCCAGGAACTCCTGCTCGGACGCGCGGTTCCCGGCACGGTCCAGTCCTTGAACTCCGCACTCCTGGGCGACCTCCCCGTCGTGCTCCCGCCGTTCGGTCGCCAACAGCAACTGGTGAGGGTGGCCGCGAACATCGACGAACTCGCCCAGGTACACCGCAGCACCCTGGAACGCCTGGAACTGCTGAGGACCTCGGTCATCAGTGACTTCCTCGGGACGGAGACAAGGGGATGAAGCCACTCACCACCGAGGAGGTGACCAAGTTCCTCCTCGACGCCGACCGGATCGCCGATCGCGGTCGAGGGCGAACCGGTGACTTGGACGTCCTGTCCGGGTTCCTTCTCCTCAAGTGGGCATCGGATCAACCCGGCCGGTTCGAGATTCCCGAACGCGCGAGTTGGAACTCCATCGCGACAGCCGCCCACGCCGACCTCGGCAACACACTCGCCCGAGCGCTGACCGCCTTGGTCCAAGCCAACGCCGAGGTTCTCGAGCGGCAGTTCTGGGAGATCGACTTCAAGAGGTCGCTCAGCGAGCGCCACACCATCGATCTCGTCGAGCACTTCAACCGGATCTCGCTCCACCCGGCGAACCTCAAGTTCCCCGACACCGTCGCGATGGCGTTCGACGCGCTGCTCAGCGAGCACGCCGACGCGGCGGGCAAGCTCGGCGGAGAGTTCCACACGCCACGATCGGTGACCGACCTGATGGTCCGTCTCGCTCAGCCGAGGCCAGGCCAGTCCGTCTACGATCCGTTCGCCGGCAGCGGTGGCATGCTCGCGGGTGCGGAGGACTTCGCGGCCGCGCACAGCGGCAACCGGGGTGTGCTCGAGCTCTTCGCCCAGGACATGAACATCGCGCGGTGCCGGACCACCCAGCTCAACCTGTTGCTGCACGGCGCTGTACGCCCGGCGATCCGCAACGGCGACACCCTGGCGAATCCGCTCCACCTCACCCCTGGCGGCAGCTGGCGACGGTTCGACCGCGTGCTGGCCAACCCACCGTTCTCGGTGGGTTACAAGGAGCAGGACGTCCGCTTCCCCGAACGCATGCGCTACGGCTGGATCCGGGGCACCGGACGGCGTGCCGACCTGATGTTCGTGCAACACGTGCTCGCCTCGTTGGTACCAGACGGTGTCGGCGTGGTCGTCAGCCCGCAAGGCGTGTTGTACCGCCCTGGCTCCGAGGAGCAGATCAGGCGGGAGATCGTCAACACCGACAAGCTCGTGGCCGTCATCGGAATCGGCCCCAACGTCTTCTACGGAACAAGCGTCCCTGCCTGCATCCTCGTGCTGACCGGAGATACGGCCCCGCGTGGTGGACGCCGTGGAGTCTTCTTCATCAACGCGGAACACGAGATCAGCACCGGACGTTCGCGAAACCGCCTCGACCCGCGGCACGTGGAGAAGATCGCCGAGGTCTTCCACGGCAGGATCGAGGTCCCGCACTTCTCCAGGTTTGTCTCCGTCGAGGAGATGGAGGAGGACAACTTCAACCTGAACATTCGCAGGTACATCAGCCAGCCCTCCTCAACTGGAGTGAACCTGGACACCCGCGCCCTGGTCACGGGAGGCGTACCGCGGGCGGAGATCGAAGCACAGCGCGAACGGTTCGAGGCCTTGGGTATCAATCTCCTCGACCTCTTCGAACCTGGTGAGTGGGGAACGATGAAGTTTCCCCGGCACGGCCTCGTGATCACCACCGACGTTGTGTTGTGGACGGTCGGCGAACGCGAAGCCACGTTCCTGATCGAACTGGATCGCTGGCTGGCTGACGGGGTGCGCGGGATCCTCAACAGCGAACGCACACTACCCGTGCTCCGCCAAAGCCTCATCGAGTCGTTTCGCCTGACTATGACACCACTTCGGATCCTCGACGAGTTCCAGCTCACCGGGCTCTTCGCGGACTGGTGGGCCGCCAATCACGACCACCTGCGAGAGATCGTCCGCAGCGGCGAGTGCCGCCCAGAGGTGATGAGCGCACTGCAGGCCGACCTCAACGAGCGGGCCAAGCAGCTCACCGCGAAGCAGCGACGGGAATTGATGGACATCTACCGCACGTGGATGGCCCGGTACGGCACTTCACTCGCGGAACTCGACGAGCGCCGGGAGAGATCCGCTGCCGAACTGCGGGAGACGCTGGCTGACCTGGGCATACCGTCACCGTCACAGGAAGGCCGCAGCTGGTACTAGGACGTGCTCGCCGCGATGTCCTGCACGGCCTGACAGGCGCTCGGCACCGGGTCCAGCTCGTTGACGTGCCCGGCCAGCCGGCAGAGCAGCCCCTTGAACGTCTCCCGGTCCGAAGCGGACAGCCCGGACAGCACGTGCGCCTCGGCGTGCGACAGCCGGAGATCCAGTTCTTCCAGCCGCGCACGGCCCACGTCGGTCGCCACGACCAGGCGGGTGCGGCGGTCGGCGGGCGCGGGGCGGCGTTCGACCAGCGACGCTCGTTCCATGTCGTCGAGCAGGTACGTCATGACGGTGCGGTCGATGCCCAGTTGCTGGCAGAGCGCGGACTGGCTTTCCGGCTGGTCACGGGTGGCGGCGGTGAGGATCTGGTAGCCGCGGTGGCCTCCGGGGAGGTCGCCGACGGCCTGGTTCGTCGCCTTGACGAAGGCGCGGAACACCACACCGAGGGTCCAGCCGAAGTCGTCCTCAAGCGCGGTCACCCGGCCAATGATAGCCCGAGCAGAACGTCTGCGAAACAGAACATCTGCGTGGCATACTTTCGGCATGACAGATTACGGCCACCCACTCGAGTTCGGGGTGTTCCTGCCGCCCGACGCCGAGCGGTTCGAGGACACGCTGCGGCTCGCGCAGGCCGCTGACGTGCTCGGACTGGAGCTCGTCAGCATCCAGGACCACCCCTACAACGCCGCGAACCTCGACACGTGGACGTCGTTGTCGGTCATCGCCGCGTCCACCACCAACGTCCGTGTGTTCCCCAACGTCGCGAACTTGCCCCTCAGGCCGCCGGCTGTGCTTGCGCGCGCGGCGGCGAGTCTTGACGTCATCACCGGTGGTCGCGTGGAGCTGGGGCTCGGCGCGGGCGCGTTCTGGGACGCCATCGCCGCCATGGACGGACCGCATCGCACCCCGGCCGAGTCGGTCGAGGCACTCGAGGAAGCCATCGGGGTGATCAGGGCACTGTGGACACCCGGTCGCGGCGTTCGCTTGCACGGCAAGCACTACTCGCTCAACGGCGCGCGCCCCGGACCGTTTCCCGCGCACGACATAGGCATCTGGCTGGGCGCCTACAAGAAGCGGATGCTCCAGCTCACCGGCCGCCTGGCCGACGGTTGGCTGCCGTCGAGTCCATACGCGCCACCACAACAACTCAAGACGATGAACGCCATCATCGACGAGGCCGCGCAAGAAGCCGGGCGTGAGCCCAAGGACATCCGCCGGATCTACAACATCGGCGCCGAGTTCACCGCGGAACAACTCGCCGAACTGGCACTCAACGACGGCATGAGCGGATTCATCCTGATGGTCAACACCGACGACGAGCTGCGCGCGTTCGCAGAGGAGGTCGCACCGGCCGTGCGCGAGATCGTGCAGAAGGAACGCGGTTCACAACTCCTGTGGGACGAGTCGACGCGCCCAAAAGGCCCGGCGCCTGAAGCGGACGCCGTCTACACCGCTTCGGGCAGGGCGATGGGCCGTCAGCTGGTCGGCGTCCACAACCACCTGCGCGACGAGCTGCAGAAGATCCGTTCGGTCGTCAGGCAGGCCGCGGACGGCATGATCGGCATCGGCGAGGCGCGGTCCGAGATCAACACGATGACCATGCGCCAGAACAACTGGACGATGGGCGCGTACTGCGAGACCTACTGCCGTCTTGTGACGATCCACCACACGCTCGAGGACACCAGTCTCTACCCGCAGCTCAGGGAGGGTGACGCGCGCCTCGGACCGGTCCTCGACCGGCTGTCGGAGGAGCACCAGGTGATCCACGAGGTGCTCGAACGCCTCGACGCGGCGCTGGTGGCCACGGTCGCGGAGCCGCAGCGGATCGGTGAGGTGCAGAAATCGGTGGACCTGCTCACGGACACGCTGCTCTCCCACCTGTCCTACGAGGAGGATCAACTGATCGAGCCGATGGCCCGCATCGCGTACCACCACTGAGTGCACTTGGGCGTGTGCGGCGCCGCGCGACCGGGACCTGCCAACAGACTGGGTTCGTGGACACCAGGAAGCGAGTCGATCCCGTCCGGCGCGGTCGCACCATCCTGGGGGCGTCGTTGCTGCTCACAGCCGTCGCCGCGGGGACGAGGGCCGCCGTCGGGCTCAGTCACGCGGCCGAGACGGAGTCCGCGATCCGCGCGAAGGACGGCCTGGACGTCACGATCGCGCTGCACACCGGGCTCACGTACGCGTGGTTGCTGTTCGCGGTGCTGACCGGGATCGCCGCGGTTCCATTGCTGGTCAACGGCTCGGGGCGGACGTTCGCGGCCGGTGTCTGCTACTCGCTCGGCATGCCGTTGCTGCTGTTCAGCATCGGCGTGATCGCCCCGGTCTCCACGGTCCAGACGCTGACGTGGCTGGCGTGCGGCACCATCTTGTTGTTGACGTGCTTCGTGATGCTGACGTCAGGGCCGGTTCCGCAGCGGCAAGCTCCGGACCGGCGCAGGCCGGTCCGGAGCCGTCCCCGTTAGCCGGTCACCGTGCAGGTGGACGTCGCGGACCTGGCGGGATTGCTCTCCGACACGGCCGTGAGCGTCACCTTGGACATGACCGGCCCACTGCCCCGCTGCGCGTGCACCGCAACGTCGACCGTCGCGCCGAACTTGGCCGTGGCCAGCGCGTTGGGCACCGACACGGTCCAGCCGTTCTCCGCCTTCGCCGTCACGCGGTAGACGTCACCGTTGAGGTACTGGTCGACGGGCTCCGGGTGCTGTCCACCAGGAGGTGCCGTGCGGCCGGTGTTGGTCAACGGGAAGCGGCACGTCGCCACGCCGTCCGCACCCACACGGGCGGCAGCCGGGTTGACCCGCACGCCGCGCTGCTGCGGGCCCGCGCCGTCCAGCGACCGGACCGCCACCGTGTAGGACAGCACGCCACGGGAGTCGCGTTGCAGGTCCAGCACGTAGAAGTGCAGGCGGTTGGCCGTGTCGACGAACTCGAACTCGCTGCCGGAGTTCGTGCCGGCGTGCAGCAGCGCGTCGGACAGCTGGCGGTAGTCGCCGATCGTGATCGGGACCCTGGTGCCGTCGGGCAGGACGTAGTCGGTCATGCCGATGTCCTGCGGGTTCGCGTCGATCACCCACGTGAACGGCGCCGCGTCGGCGTTCTTGGTCTTGGCCAGCATCACGCCGGAGTCCGGGGTGAACGAGTCGGCGCCCATCCGGTCCACGACCTCGAGCGTGTAGTTGTTGTAGCCGCCGCCGTCGCAGAACGGGTTGGTGGAGACGTTGCAGGACGGGGTCTTGTCGCCCGTGCCCAGCGCGAGGTTGATGCCGGTCAGGCCGGTGGCGCCGGGGTTGACCTCGCGTGCGGTGATCTTCGCGATGACCGTGCCGGAGCCGGCCAGGGCTTCGCGGGACAACCGCAGGACGTTCTTCTCGTCCACGATGCCGAGCTTGATCTTGTTGCGCAACGTCTGCTGCGCGCCGAGCGACGCGCCACCGGTCGCCGGGATGGTCCAGCGGGAGTGCGGACCGCCGGGGCCGTTGAACGAGCCGCGCGACAGCATGTCCCACGGGCCGCTGTAGTCACGGCGCGGTGGGCTGCCGTACGGGTTGTTGTAGTTGTCGCCGATGCCGAGGATGTGGCTCAGTTCGTGCGCGTACACGCCCTGGCCGGAGCTCTCGGCCTGGGTGGACGAGCCGCCGCCCGCGTTGGGCCAGATCGACGAGCCCGCGGCCCACGAGGTCCAGTCCACGTACCGGGTGTTCGACCAGTTCGGCAGCGCGGGGTCCGGCGGGCCGAAGGCGTCGGTCACGTCCTCCTTGGTCCGGAACTTCATCATCCCGAACTCCTGCCAGGTACCGGACTCGTCCTGGCCCGCCGACAGGTAGTAGGTGAAGTCGTAACCCGCGGGCACCTCGGCGCCGACGTCGGCCACCCACGCGGCCCGGCCGTCGGTGCGGATGTTGCGGTTGCAGGAATCGCCTGCGGGACAGGCGGTTCCGCCCTGGAACTCCATGGCGTACTCGTGGTCCTTGCCCGGCATCGTGTACGGGCCGAACGCCTTCAGGTCGACGCCGTAGCGCCCGCCGGAGGTCTCCATCCAGTACTCGTGCACGGTGTGGCCGCGGTTGAGGCCGTTCGGCTTGTTGAGGAAGTCCTGGTAGAACTGCCCGACCTGGGCGCGCGGCACGTCGCTGGCCTCGGCGCTCGGGTTGCCGAACACCGTGGAGTTCTTGGCCTGCGTGACGACGAACGGCTGGTTCGGGTAGTCCAGCAGGACCAGCGCGCCCTTGAAGGTGCGCACCGAACCCTTGACCGCCGGGTCGGCCCAGTTGGTACCGGGGATCTTCTTGTAGTCCCGTTCCCACGTCATGTGGTCGGGGTTGACCCAGTTCTGCGGGTCGATCGGGCCGGGGAATCCGTTCTGCGCCAACACACGCGCGGTGTCCCGGGATTGTTGCCACGGCTGTTGTTGCGGCCAGTGGTCGTACTGCCAGTGGTTCGACGGTTCTTCCGGAGGAGCTGCGGCGGAGTTGCCGGCGGTGAACATCGCGACCGAGAGGAACGCGGTGATCAGCAGGGCAGGGCGCCGGTGTCTGCGGTCCATACCACCACCGTGGTGCAGAACGGCCCGTGCGAACCAGCGCCGATCGTCTGATCAGTTGGCGGGCAGCTCGATTCGCACCGACGCACCGCGCGGTCTCGGCACGAACCGCACGCTGCCGCCGTGCACGGCCACGACGTCCGCCACGATCGCCAGCCCCAGGCCGGATCCGGGAAGGCCGCGGGCGTCGGGCGCGCGCCAGAACCGTTCGAACGCCGAGTTCCGGTGCTCGAAAGGCACTCCCGGTCCCTCGTCGCTGACGGTGAGCCAGCCCGGCTTCGAGCGGACGGTGATCGTGGAACTGGCCGGGGAGAACTTCACCGCGTTGTCGAGCAGGTTGAGCACACTGCGTTCCAGCGCGCCCGCGTCGCCGACGACCGACCAGTCCGCGTGGTCGACGTCGAAGAGGTGGTCGTGGGCACGGCTGCGGGCGCGTTCGACCGCTCTGTCGATCACCGCGGCCACGTCGACGGGCTCGGTGGCCAGTTCGTGTTCGTCGCGGGCGAGCACGACCAGTTCGGTGACGAGGTCGCCGAACTCCTGGCTCTGGGCCTGCAGGCGGTCGAGGACCTCGCGGCGCTGAGGCAGTTCGCGGCCGGTGCGTTCGCTGCGCACCAGCAGGTCGATGTTGGTGCGCAGGCTGGTCAACGGGGTCCGCAGCTCGTGCGCGGCGTCGTTGACGAGGTCCTTCTGGCGGCGGCGGGAGTCGGCCAGCGCGGCGGTCATCGACGTGAAGGCGCGGCCCAGGCGGCCCACCTCGTCCCGGCCGTCGACCGTGATCGCGGTCGTCAGGTCCTGGGTGCGCGCGATGTGCTCGGCGGTCTCGGTGAGGCGTTCCATCGGGTCCAGGGCGCGGCGGGTCAGCCAGAGTCCGGTGCCCGCCACGAGCAGCGCGCCGAGGATCGAGACTGCCACCAGGACCCCGCCCAGCGTGGTCAGCGTGGAGTCGATCTCGGTGGTGCTGCGGCTCAGGATCAGCACCTCGCCGGTGTCCATCGGTTGCAGGAGAACGCGTGCCTCGGCGCCGGACCGGGTGACGCCGTCGCGGAACGTCGGTGTCGTCACGAAGTCGCCGGGGAGGTTGACGACAGGGTCGACGCCGGGCGGCGCGCAGGTGCCGCCGTCGGCGTTCAGGGTCTGGATGCCCTGCAGGACCTGCTGCAGTCCCTCGGTGGGAACGCCCTGGTCGCAACGGATCTTGAACTCGCGCCGCTCCCCCGGTTCCAGCGGCTGGCCGATCCGCGGCGGCACGCTCGCGAGCAGCGACTTGTCGAGCTGGGAACGGAGGTTGTGCTCGGTGGCGAGCCAGGTGACCACGCTGATCCCGGCGATCGCCACCGCCACGACGCACGCGGTGATCAACGCGAGCTTGCTGCGCAACAGGACCGGACCGCTCATGGCGACTCGCGCAGGATGAAACCCATGCCGCGCACGGTGTGCAGCAGGCGGGCGCGGCCACCGGCCTCGGTCTTGCGCCGCAGGTAGCCGATGTACACGTCGAGGTTGTTCGTGCCGTTGTCCTTGCCCCACACGGCGTGCTTGAGGTGCTGTTTGGTCAGCAACCGCTCCGGGTTGCCCAGGAAGACCGCCAGCAGGTCGAACTCGGTCGGGGTCAGGTCGAGCCACGTGCCGCCGCGCACGACCTCGCGGGCGTCCGGGTCCATCCCCAGGTCGGCGAACTGGAGCGTGCGCGGGGCCGTGCGCCGCCGGTTCTGCTTGAGCAGCGCGCGGACCCTGGCCAGCAGTTCTTCCAGTGCGAACGGTTTGACCAGGTAGTCGTCGGCGCCGGCGTCCAGGCCGGTGACCCGGTCGCCCAGCGCGTCGCGGGCGGTGAGCATCAGCACGGGCAGGCGTTCCCCGGCCGCGCGCAACCGCCGGCAGGCCTCCGAACCGTCGAGGTTCGGCATCATCAGGTCGAGTATCGCCAGGTCGGCGCCCGCGAGCCGGACCAGTGCCTCGGCCCCGTCCGCGGCGGTGGTGACCTCGTAGCCCTCGAACTCGAGGCTGCGCCGCAGACTGTCCCGCACGTCCGGGTCGTCGTCCACCACGAGCAGTCGCATGCGGAAGACGGTAGGGCTCTTCGCTGTGAGCGAGCTGTGTGTATGCGCTCTAACGATTCTCTCAGCAGAAGCCAAGGACGTTCTCACGACAACGTCAGCAGGCTCGGTCCCACAACGGTCACAGCTGTGTCCACAGTGGAACGGAGATGACATGGCGGTGAGCACTGCACAGGCCACGGCGACGGTGGACATCATGATTCCCGTCTACAACGAGGAACGCGCACTACCGGGATGCGTCGACGTGCTGCACGCGTTCCTGACCGAGCAGTTCCCGTTCGACTGGTCGATCGTGATCGTGGACAACGCGAGCACGGACTCGACCCTGGAGGTCGCCTGGGAGCTGGCTCAGAAGTACGAGCGGGTGCGGGTGCACCACCTCGACCGCAAGGGTCGCGGGCTGGCGCTCCGGGAGTCGTGGGGCTCCAGCGAGGCCGCGGTCGTCGTCTACATGGACGTCGACCTGTCGACCGGTCTGGACGGGTTGCTGCCGCTGGTCGCGCCGTTGCTCAACGGCCATTCGGACCTGGCGATCGGCTCCCGGCTGGCACCGGGCTCGCGCACGGTGCGCGGACCACGGCGGGAACTGGTGTCGCGCGCCTACAACGCGTTGATCAGACTGACGCACGGCGCGAAGTTCAGCGACGCCCAGTGCGGCTTCAAGGCCGCGCGCACCGAGGTCGTCCGCCCGTTGCTCGGGCAGGCCCGCGACGAGGCGTGGTTCTTCGACACCGAGCTGCTGCTTCTGGCCGAGCACAACGGTTTGCGCGTGCACGAGGTGCCGGTCGACTGGGTCGAGGACGTGGACAGCCGGGTCGACGTCGTCGGCACCGCCATCGACGACATCAAGGGGTTGATCCGCGTGGCTCGTGCGAAGGCCAACGGCACCGCACGGGTGAACGGGCTGCCCCGACGACCTCAGCCCCGTGCCATCCACCCGGACGCCGTGCTCAGCCGCAGCGAGGGCGGGCTCTCCTGGCAGGTGCTCTCGTTCGCGGTGATCGGCGTGATCTCCACGCTCGCGAACCTGGCTCTGTACGGCGTCTTCCGGCTGTGGTGGCCGGTGCTGGTGGCCAACCTGGCAGCGTTGATCATCACCACCCTGTTCAACACCGAGGCCAACCGCCGCTTCACCTTCACGGCCCGAAACACCGCCCGCGGCAAGACACATCTGCAGGGCCTCGTGGTGTTCGGGCTCTACTACGCGTTCACCTCGGCCGCGTTGCTCATTTTGCCCGCGGTCTCCCCCGACCCACCGCGCGCCCTCGAACTGGTGGTGCTGCTCGGATCTTCCGCGCTGGGCACCGCGGGGCGTTTCTTCCTGTTGCGGAGCTGGGTGTTCCGCCGGAACAACCGAAAGGACCAGGCATGACCGCCACGGCCGAAGTGGCCGCCCCCGCCGACGTGCCGACCGGCTCGCGTTCACCCCGTTGGCCCGCCTGGGCTCTCGTGGCGATCTGCGTGCTGGCCGGTGCGCTGTACGTGTGGGCGATCGGCGCCGGACAGGTCGGCAACTCGTACTACGCGGCGGCGGCGAAGTCCATGTCGACGTCGTTCACCAACTTCCTGTTCGGCTCGTTCGACCCGGCCGGCGTGGTGACGGTCGACAAGCCGCCGATGTCGTTGTGGCCGCAGGCGATCGCCGTGTGGATCTTCGGGTTCCACGGCTGGGCGGTGTTGCTGCCGCAGGTGATCGAGGGCGTGGCGGCGGTGTTCCTGTTGCACCGCGCCGTCCGGCTGTGGGCGGACGAGAAGGTGGCGCTGCTCGCCGCCCTGATCCTCGCGCTGACCCCGATCACCGTGGCGATCAACCGCGACAACAACCCGGACACGTTGCTGGTGTTGCTCCTCGTCGCCTCCGCCTACGCCTTCACCCGGTCGGTTCAGTCCGCGGAGAGCCGGCCGCGGACGAAGTGGGTGCTGTGGTGCGCCTTCTTCATCGGCTGCGGGTTCCTGACCAAGATGCTGCAGGCGTGGATCGTGGTGCCCGGCTTCGCGCTGGCCTACCTGGTGGGGACCTCCGCGCCGGTGAAGCGCCGGATCCTCGACCTGCTGGCGGCCGGCGGAGTGCTGGTGGCGTCGTCGTTCTGGTGGGTGGCGCTGCACGCGTTCTGGCCGGGCGCCAAGCCGTACATCGGCGGGAGCACGGACGGTGGCGCGTGGGACCTGATCATCGGCTACAACGGCCTGGGGCGGGTGTTCGGCGGCGAGGGGAACCCCGGCGGCAGCGGCATGGCGCCCGGTGAGCTGCCCTCGGGTCAGCTGCCGTCCGGCCAGATGCCCACCGGGCAGGGCCCGATGGAGTTCGGCGGCCCCGGCGGCGGTGGGATGTTCGGCGGTCAGCCCGGCATCACGCGCATGTTCGACGCCTCGGTCGGCGGGCAGATCTCGTGGCTGCTGCCGTTGTGCCTGCTGGTCCTGGTCGCGGTGTCCGTCGCGGGCGTGCTGCGGTGGCGGCGCGGGGTCCCGGGTGTTCCGGCCGAACGCGCCGGCTGGTTCATGTGGGGCAGCTGGTTGCTGGTGACAGCGCTGGTGTTCAGCCTCGCGCAGGGCATCTTCCACCCGTACTACACGACGATGCTCGCGCCGGCCGTCGCGGCGATCGGCGCCGCCGGCATCGTGATGTTCTGGCGTGCCAGGAGTTTCGTGCGCTTCCTCCTGCCGTTGTCGGTCGCGATCACGGCCGGGTGGGCGTTCGTCCTGGTCTCGCGGGACACGTCGTTCCACGGCTGGGCGCGATGGGCGGTGCTCGGGGTCGCCGCGGTCGCCGTCGTGGTGCTGCTGGTGGGTCTGCGCCGGGCGGGGCTGGTGGCGGCGGTGGTCGCGATGCTGCTGGTACCCGCCGTGTGGTCGACCGCCGTCGCCGCGACGGCCAGCTCCAACGGCGTGATGCCCGCGGCTGGGCCGAACGAGCGCGGTAACGGGGGCTTCCAGATCTTCCGCAACGGGCAGCAACCGCCCAACGGGGCGCAGCCACCCAGCGGCACGCAGCTGCCCAACGGGGCGCAGCCACCCGGCGGCCGAGGAAACCGGGGACCGATGATGGGCGGCCCTGGTGGCCAGACCCTCACCGACGAGCAGAAGCGGATCCTCGACTACGCCAAGGAGAACAGCGGCGGCGCGGAGATCACGCTGGCGGTCGCCGGTTCCGCGCAGATGGCGGGGCCGTTCATCATGGGCTCGGACGAGGTCGTGATCGGCATGGGCGGGTTCTCCGGCTCGGACAACGCGCCGTCGGTCGACCAGCTGCAGTCGTGGGTCGCCGAGGGCAAGCTCAAGTTCGTGCTCGGCGGCGGCGACCAGATGGGCGGTCGCGGACCTGGCGGCCGGGGGGACAACGGCCGCCAGGAGTGGATCACCGCGCATTGCTCCACAGTGGACCCGAGCGCTTATGGCGGTGGGTCGGGGATGGAACTGCTGGAGTGCCGTGCGTGACGTCAGGGCACGAGCGCCCAGGCCTGCTGCGCACTGGCCTTGCAGAAGGCGAGCCAGCGGCTCTGGGTGGTGATCGCGCCGTCGGAACCGGCGCGGGCGAGGGCGGCTGAGGAGTTCGCTTGCGTCTGCGGACCCCAGTCGCCGTCGATGCCGGTGGTGATGCCCCAGATGTACTGGCAGGCGGCCTGGACGAAGTACGTCTGGGTCGCCGAGCCGGTGTTGAAGCTGGAGTCGCCGCTACCCGAGATCGCGTTGTCGATGTGGGCGTGGTTGTGGTGCTCCGCGTTGTCCAGGTACGAGATGACGTGCCGGAAGTGGTAGTGCAGGGACGCCATCGTTCCCCAGTACCGGATCCGGGCGGTGCGCAGGGCGTCGCCGGTGGAGTTCTTCCACTGGTCGTAGCGGCCGTTGAACGCGGTGAAAGTCGCGCCCGTGTCGCGGTTCGTGATGAGCATGCGCGCGAGGTCGAACGCCCTGCCCTCGCCGTGCATGCCCTCCTTGTTCACGTAGGCGCCGTACGAGTAGATCTTGTGCGGCGCGGTCCAGTGGTACGGCGTCCAGTTCCGCCAGTGGACGTGCCAGGTCTCCAGCCGGGCGTAGAACCCCGGGTCGTAGCGGAACGACGACGCGGCGCCGTTCACCTCGTAGAAGGTCGGCTGCGAGTTGATCTCGCTCTGGGTGACGAGGGTCGCCGCGGAGGCGCTCCCGGTGCCGAGCAGAACCGCCGCTGAGCCCGCCACACCCGCGGCGAGAATGCTCCGGCGCGACATCGATCCGTTCATGTCCGGAGTCTCGCCCCGGACATGAACGCGATCCCTAGTCCCGCGACCAGTCTTCGGGAACGGTGACCGGCACTTCCTCCTCACGACTCGCTTCGTCCGCGAGCACGCTGCGTATCTGTTCCTCGCTCGCACCGAACATGAAGCACATGCCTGCGACGTTAGGCGTGCCGTCCTCGTGCGGGCTTCTCGATTCCTGCTCGCTCTTCCGGTTTGGCCAGGTTTCGCGGCCAACTCGGACCGAACTGACGGCGAATTTGCGCGCGCCCGCCTTCTCTCTCGGACATTCGCGTGTTGGGATGCACCATGACTGATCGCGGCGACCGCATCGTGAGCGTGCTGGAGGAGGCCTTCGCCGGCCTGATGGCCGCCGACCCCGCCGCGTTCCGGCACAAGTTCCGCAAGATGGCGGCCGAGCCGTTCACGTTCTACCGGGGCAGCGCCTGCCTGTTCTACGCCGACATGGCGGAGCTGCCCGACGAGTGGACCGACGAGCGCACCAGCCGCATCTGGATCCAGGGTGACCTGCACGCGCAGAACTTCGGCACCTACATGGACTCCGAAGGCACGCTGGTGTTCGACGTCAACGACTTCGACGAGGCCTACCTCGGCGCGTTCACCTGGGACCTCCGCCGCTTCGCCGCCTCGATGGCCCTGCTCGGCTGGCGCAAGGCGCTCCCGGACAGCGTGATCACCGACCTGATCCGCACGTACGTCGCCGCGTACGTCGCCCAGGTCCGCACGTTCGCCGAGCACCCGAACGACGAGCTCTTCAGCCTGCGCCTCGACAGCACCGAGGGCGCCCTGCACCGCGTCCTGCAACGGGCCCGCCTGGCCACCCGCATCGGCCTGCTGGACGAGAAGACCGCGATCGTCGACTACGAACGCCGCTTCCGCCGCGACCGCGAGGGCACCCACGAGCTGTCGTCCGAGACGCTGGAGTCCGTCGCCCGCGCCTTCGCGTCCTACCTGGACACCATCCCGACCGGCAAGCGCGCGTCGAGCCGCACCTACGCCGTCAAGGACGTGGTGGGCCGCAGCGGTTTCGGCATCGGATCGGCGGGCCTGCACGCCTACAACATCCTGGTGGAGGGCCGCTCCCAGGCGTTGGAGAACGACGTCGTGCTGTCCATGAAGCAGGCGAACATCGCCGCCCCCAGCCGCATCGTCTCCGACAGCAGGATCCGCGAGTACTTCACCGACCACGGCCACCGCACGGCCGTCTCCCAGCGGGCCCTGCAGGCCCACGCGGACCCGTGGCTGGGCCACACCGAGATCGACGGCGTCGGCTACGTCGTCGCCGAGCTCTCCCCCTACGAGGCCGACCTCGACTGGTCGGACCTCACCGAGCCGTCCGACATGCTCCCCGTGCTCGGCTATCTGGGCCGCGCCACCGCGAAGATGCACTGCGTCGCCGACTCGGACTCGTCCCAGACCCTCGTCGACTTCCAGTGCGAGGAGGCCATCGCGTCGGTCATCGGGGACCGCGAGGAGGCCTTCACCGACGCCATCGTCGAGTTCGCGCTCGACTACGCGCGGCAGACGCGGGAGGACCACCGGCTGTTCGTGGACGCGTTCCGGGACGGCCGGATCAAGGGTGTCGGCTCGACGGCCTGAGCGTCAGTGGACGAGGCCGTGGTGGCGGTTCGTCCACGCGGCGACGGCCGGCAGCACGTCCGTGATCCATTCGCGGGCGGCGGCCGTCAGCTCGTAGCGGGACGCGCGGCGGAGTACGAAACCGTTGTCCTGCAGGCGTTCCAGCGTCACGATCACCCTCGTGCCGAGGAGCGGGACCAGGTCTTCCGCCGCCTTGGGGCCGTCGGACAGCGCGACCAGGACCTGCGGCAGCTGGTCGCTGCTCATCAGGTCCTGCAACGCGAGCAGGTGGTGCAGGGCCGAGGAGTCGGCGGCGCGTTCGGCGGCGAACGCGCTCGGGTCGTGCAGCTGGACGCGCGCCCGGCCGCCTCGCTTCGCGCGTTGCAGTGCCGCGTCGGTGTCGCGGACCAGGTCGATCAGCGTGCCCTCGACGCTCGGAACGTGCGCCGCGACGCCGATGGACGCCGTCTGGCCGTGCAGCGTGAGGTGGTAGCCGTCGTTCGTGGTGATCTCGGTCTGCAGCGAGCGGATGCCGCGCAGGATCCGTTCGGCCACGGCGGCCGCTTCTCCGCCCGTGGTGCGGGGCAGCAGCACGAGGAACTCATCGCCGCCGTAGCGGCACACGAGGTCCGTCGGGCGCGTGTGGGCCGCCAGCACCGCGGCCACGTCGGTGAGCACGACATCGCCTGCGGGGTGGCCGTATTCATCGTTGATCTTCTTGAAGCGGTCGAGGTCGATCATGAGCAGCGCGACCTGCTCCCACCGGCGCTGGGCGCGGCGGTACGTCGCGGGTGCCTGGTCGTCCCAGCCCCATCGGCCGAGGAGGCCCGTGAGGCGGTCCGTCGCCCAGGCGCCGACTGGTTGTGCGCACGAGCCGCAGCGCGTGGGAGCGCTTTCGTCGTGCAGGCGCAGAGAACCGTGGTCCACCGGTGACCCCATTCGCACAGTCGCCATGAGTCCCCCCAGACTGCAGCTCTGACTGGCCCGATCTGCCTCTTTCAACTGAAGTGACGTCGTTCGGATCAAACGCGACACATCAGTGCAAGCGGCGGAGTGTGATCATAGGACTACGGACAGGTGGATTCAACCCCTGTGATGTCATATGCTCTCTTGGTTCCACAACAGTGGAATGATCGCTGGCCCTGAGTCGCTCCAGCGGAGGTGTGGCGTGAGGCCGTTCACCGAGGTCCTCAACGAGCTGTGCAACAACCCGCCCGACGGACGGGGCAAGGTTACCAACGTCGCCCTCGCCGCCGCGGTGAAGTCCCGGGGCGGGGACATCGGGCACGGCTACATCTCGCAGCTGCGGCTCGGCGTGAAGGACAACCCGACCTGCCAGGCCATCGTCGACCTCGCCGGCGCGCTCGGCGTGCACCCCGCGGTGTTCCTGGGCGGACGCCGCGAACTGCACCCCGCGGAACAGCCAGGATGGCGGCCGACGGCCGTGAGCACGCTCTTCGAGGCCGTGCACCCGCCGGACCGCGGGCCGTGGTCGCCGGAGGAGGTCGCGGCGTCGATCAGCTCGTCCGGCCAGTTCGGCAGCATCTCCGCCAGCTACATCCGCGAACTGCTGAGCAACACCAGCGACAACCCGCGGCTCAAGCACATCCTCGGCCTGGCCGACCACTTCGGCGCCGACCCGGCGTACTTCTTCGACGACGACCTGGCCGCACGGGTCGACTCGGAGCTGACAGACTTCCTGGCACTGCGCGAACTCGGCGTCGTCGAGTTCGTCACCCGTCTGGCCGAACGCACCGGCGATCTGTCCCCTCAGGCCAGGGCCGCTGCGGTAGAAGGATTCCGGCAGGCGCTCGAAGTCGGCGAAGGGTGGTCGTTCCCGCTGAACAGCCGTCGCACCTCCGCGGACCACACTTGATGACGACGCCGGCGTGAAGATCTCAGCCTGGACCGCTGCAGACGACATCGAGAGGAGGCGACGGGTGAACCGCAGGAAACTGCGCAAGCTGGTCGACGAGGTCGCGCGAGACCTCGGCCTGCCGCCCGACGCCACGCACCAGGAGGCGAGCCGCCGGGTCTGCGAGCTCATGGGTGAGCGGCTCGATCGTCCCGTCGACGTCCGCTTCGCCGCGATCACGAACGCGGTCTGCCTCAGCGGCGCGACGGCGTTGCTGGAGAACGGCACGTACCTCGTCATCTGCGCGGACTCGCCGTCCTGGTACCACCGCCTGCACGTGCTGTTGCACGAGTTCGCGCACGTGCTCCTCAAGCACCAGCCCGTCGCGCTGACCCGTGACGAGGGCATGCGCAAGCTCGCGCCGCACCTGCTGCCGCGGATGGCGAAGATCATCGCCGGGCGCACGACGCTGACCGAGGACGAGGAACGCGAGGCCGAGAACCTCGCCGACCACCTGCTGGAACGCCTGACCGAACACCGGGTGTGGGCCGACACGGCCACCACCGAGGAGCCCGCGCACGTCCGCCGGGTGGCCGAGTCCCTCGAAGGAAGATCTCGCTGGGTGCGTCGTGGCGATCTTTAACCTGATCTACCTCTCGTGCGGCATCGTCGGTCTGCTCCTCCTCGCGTACAAGATCCGCGCACTGCGGTCGAGCTGGGGCAGCCCCCGTGTCGTCGCGCTCATCTCCACGGTCTCCTTCTCCGCGTTCGCCATCCTCTTCGCCGCACCCGCGAACATCACCTGGATCAACTGGGTCAGCGGCGTGCCGAACTTCGCCGCGTTGCTCGTCTACAGCCTGGTGGTGGGCTTCGCCGGGTCGTCGTTCGCGCTCGTGCTGTTCTGGCGGTATCCGGCAGTCCAGGCGTGGCAACGGGTCCGGCTGATCGTCGTCAGCTACGGCTCGATCATCGCGGCGATGATCGTGCTGTTCTTCAAGTCCGAGGTCGACGAGGAACGCCAGGTCGACTTCGACACCTTCTACGCGACGCAGCCCACGGTGGCGGTGTTCCTGTTCATCTACCTGGTGGCGACCGTGGTCGGTTGCGGCGGCCAGGCCTACCACTGCTGGCAGGGTGCGCGGGACGAGGCGATCTCCGCCCGCCCCTGGCTCGCCCGCGGCCTGCGCTGGTACAGCGCGACCGGGCTGTTCCCGGTGGCGTTCGCGGTCATCAAGCTGTTCGTGCTGCTGATGAACTGGTTCGGTGAGCGCAGCTTCGACGTGCTGAGCCTGGCCGCGCCGCTGATGGCGTCGCTGGCGATCTTCCCGCTGGTGATCGCGATGGCGCTGCCGGTCTTCGGCCCGCGCCGCCCGTCGCCGTCGCTGTGGGTGCGGCGCTGGCGCACGTACTTCGCGCTGCGGCCGCTGCACCGCGCGCTGGTGCACGTGAACCCCGGCATCGTGCTGGTGGCGCCGGGCAAGTTCCTCAACCCGCACCACCGCGTGCGCCGGCAGATCATCGAGCTCAACGACTGGCGCTGGGCGCTCACGCCGTACTTCGACCTGACCGTCGGTGAGGCCGCGTCCTCTCTCGCGCGCGACGCCTCACTGGCCAAGGACGAGGTGGCCGCCGTCGTGGAGGCCGCCCAGCTGCGGGCCGCGGGCTCGTCGGGTGGCCGTTCCCGGGCCCCCAAGCGCCGTCCCGCCGCGGAGATCGTCGACGGCACCGACCTCGCCGCCGAGCACGACCGGTGGGTCCGGATCTCGCGTGCGTACCAGCACTCGCCGATAGTCGACGCCGCCGTCGCCGACGCAGCGCGCGTGGAAGCAGCAGGGGGAATGGATTAGATGGCACCCACACACGCCGTTGTGCTCGGCGGCGGGCTCGCGGGCGTGCTCGCGGCGTCCGTCCTCGTCCGGCACGTGGACGAGGTCACCGTGGTGGAGCGCGACAAGCTGCCGGACGGCCCCGCGCCGCGCTCCGGCGTGCCGCAGGCCCGGCACGCGCACCTGCTGATGTCCGGTGGCGCGCGGGCGATCGAGTCGTTGCTGCCGGGCACGCTGGACGCGTTGTTCGCCGCCGGCGCACACCGGATCGGCGTACCGAACGACCTGGTGTCGCTGAGCGCCCAGGGCTGGGTGCCGCGGTTCCCCGAGATGCAGTTCATCGTCTCGTGCAGCCGCGGGCTGCTGGACTGGGTCGTGCGCAGCCAGGCGTTGCGGGACAACAAGATCTCCGTGCTGACCGGGACCGAGCCGGTGTCGTTGCTCGGTGATCGCAACGCGGTGTCCGGGGTGCTGGTCGAGGACCGGATCTCGCACGAGCAGGTGTCGCTGGAGGCGGACCTGGTCGTGGACACGACCGGCCGCGGCTCCAAGTTGCCCGCGTGGCTGGTCGACCTCGGGCTGCCCGCCGTGCACTCCGAGAGCGTCGACTCCGGACTTGCTTACGCGACAAGGATCTTCCAGGCGCCGTCGACCGCGTCCTCCGGCTTCCCGATCGTCAACGTGCAGGCGAACCCGCGTGACCCGCATCCCGGGTGCACCGCGACCCTGCTGCCCATCGAGGACGGGAAGTGGCTGGTCACGCTGTCCGGGACGCGCGGCGGCGAGCCGTCGACCGACGAGTCGGAGTTCGTCGACTTCGCCCGGTCGGTGCGCAATCCGGTCGTGGGTGAGCTGATCGCCTCGGCCGAACCGCTGTCGCCGGTGTACGGGTCGCACAGCACCGCGAACCGGCGGATGTTCTTCGAGCGCTTGAAGTCCTGGCCTTCCGGCCTGCTGGCTCTGGGCGACTCGGTGGCCACCTACAACCCCGTTTACGGGCACGGGATGTCGATCGCGGCGCAGAGCGCGCAGGCGTTGGACGCCGGTCTGGTCGCCGGGCACTCGGCCCAGCAGATCCAGCGCGGCATCGGCAAGGTCGTCGACGGGGCCTGGGCGATGGCGACCAACCAGGACATCCTGTATCCGGGCGCGGTCGGGAAGCCGTTGCCGCTGGCCGGGCGGGTTCTGCAGCGCTACGTGGATCGTCTGGTGCGCACGGCCACGACGGAGGCCGCGGTGACTCGGGCGTTCCTGGACGCGTTCACGTTGTCCGCGCCGATGGCGAACCTGGTCAGTCCCAAGATGGTCTGGGCGACCCTGCGCGGGCCGCGGTCGGCCTCGCCGGAGCCGACGCTGACCGCGGACGAACGCGACAGGGTCACCGGCTGACCGGTCCTTTCGCGAGCCGGAGCAGCCGGCTGAGTGGTCGCTGCGCGGGCCGGTCGCGTTCGTGGACGCGGAGTTCTTCGGCGGCACCGGCTCGCAACGGGCTCAGGTCTGGGAGGCCGCAGCGTGCTCGGACCGTTGGTGCGGGAAGAGGACGCCCCGGTGCCCGACGTCTCGCCGATCTCGCGCGCGCTTCGGCGGCTCGGTGTCGTGAAGGGCGAGCCCCACGACGAGTTCGACGCCGTGGGGCTCGGCCGCCACCGCGACACCGAGGACCGGGTCACGTCCGCGGGGTGAAGTCCGCGCTCTGCACGTACTTCATGGCCTCGACGAAGACCGGGTCCTGCATCCGCTCGGCCAGCTCGGCCTCGGTGGGCTCCGCGACCCGCTGGTGCAGCCACCACAGGTTGCCGAACGGGTCGGCGAACCGGCTGACGCGATCGCCCCAGAACAGCTCCGTGGGCTCGGTGACGATCCTGCCGCCGAGTGCCACGGCGCGCTTGAGGACGGTCGCGTCGTCGGCGATGTAGAGGCGCAGGAACGCGGGCGTGGGCGGCCAGTCCGGCACGTCGAACAGCATCACGACCGAGTCGCCGATGCGGACCTCGGCGTGGCCGATCCGCGGTGCCTCGCCGACGCGGCCGAGTTCGGTGGCGTCGAACACCTCCGTGATGAAGTCGATCAGCTCGGCCGTGCGGCCCGCGGTGATCAGCCACGGCGTCACGGTGTGGTAGCCCTCGGGCACGACGTCCATTCGGTCTCCCCTTTGCTCGTTGGAGTGACCGTATGGCGCATGTAGGACGAGATCGGTCCTAGTTCTGGCCTGGTGGTGTGGCTCGGAACGTTGCCGGGGGATTCGCGGTCAGACGGGTGCATCGTGGTGTCGCCCCACGTCCTCGTACTGGTTGTACGGGGGCGTGGGGGCGGCGCCGCGAGGTGCCCTGCTGAGCGTGGATTACCTCGCCGACGTTCCGAGACGCGCCTAGGTTTGCGGCATGAGTGATGCGGCCCGGCTGTTGCGCCTGCTGTCGTTGTTGCAGACGCCCCGCGAGTGGCCCGGCAGCGAACTGGCTGCCCGGTTGGGGGTCACGCCGCGGACGGTGCGGCGTGACGTCGACCGGTTGCGCGACCTCGGCTATCCCGTCGAGGCGTCGATGGGTGCGCTCGGCGGCTACCGGCTCGGCGCGGGTGCGGCGATGCCACCGCTGCTGCTCGACGACGAGGAGGCCGTCGCCATCGCGGTCGGCCTGCGCACCGCCGCGCGGCAACCGGTGGCGGGCATCGCCGAGGCGTCGCTGCGCGCACTGGCGAAGCTGCAGCAGGTGCTGCCGCCGCGGCTGGCCCGGCGGGTCGCGTCGCTGACCTCGGCCACCGCACCCGCGGCACCCTCGGAGGCCTCACTGGTCGACCCCGGCCAGCTGACCGTGATCGCCGGCGCGGTCGCCGCCCGCGAACGGGTGCGGTTCGCCTACGTGGCCAATGAGAACGTGGTCTCGAAGCGGCACGTGGAGCCTGTTCGGTTGGTAGCGCTGGGCCGGCGCTGGTACCTCCTCGCCTTCGACGTGGAACGGGACGACTGGCGGATCTTCCGGCTGGACCGCGTCTCCTCCGCGCTCGCCACCGGGGCTCGCTTCGCTCCGCGCGTACCGCCCGGCGGGGACGCGACGGCGTTCGTGACGCGGAAGATGTACGACTCGGCGCCGACCTTCCGGGCCCGTGCGACCCTGCGGCTACCGGTGGAACTGGCGCGGGCCCGGCTGGCGGACTTCGCGGGCGACCTGACCGCCCTCGACGACGGTTCGTGCTCGTGGCACAGCGTCGAGGACACGATCGACTACCTCGCGTTCCGCCTGACCTTGCTGGGCTGCGACTTCGTCGTGCACGGGCCGGACGAACTGGTGGCGCACCTGCGGGGGTTAGGTGAGCGGATCAGCCGCTCGGTGGGCGAGGCTCACCCGCCTGGTGGTCCCGCTCTCACGCCCAGCACCGGCTGACCTCCCACCACGCCCTCGTACGAGCGGTCCCACGGCCAGTGCCCGGACTCGTCGGCGTGCACGAGTTGCAGGGCCTGGATGCCCTCGCCGTACAGCCGCGCGGACACCAGCAGGTGGGCCCACGGGCGCGCCACGCGGACGACCTCCAGCAAGGGGCCGCCGGGCACGGTGAAGCGGCGGCCTGGGGCGGGCAGGCAGCTGTGCGCGAGGTGCTCGGCCATGTCGTCGAGCAGGCGACCTGCTTCCAGGACAGGCATTCCCGTCACGACGAGCTCCGGCAGGCCGCGCGGCGTGAGGCCCACGGTGTAGGCCCAGGGCGGATGGGCTCGGTCCCGTTCTACCGCCTGCACGGCCCACCCTCGCGCGTCGATGCAGCGGCGCAACGTGGCCAGGTGTTCTTCCATGCGGTCGGCGGGGTGGTCGCAGTCCCAGCACATGGCGGTCTCCTCGGATCGGTGGTGGATCCAGTGTGCCGAGGAGCACCGACAAGATCGTTTGAGCAGTTCATTGACAGAAAGCGGACAAACGATCTGTGGGCCGTCTGGATCGTTAATCTGCGACGCACGGAGGATCGTGCATGCGCCAACGAACGCATTTCATCGCGTTGGTCGCGGCTGTGCTTGGCGCGGCCGCGGGCATCGTGGTCGCGCCCGATCAGATGGAGCAATGGGCGAGATACAACCCCGCTATGTCCTCCGCAGAGGGCTTTGAATGCAGATAGAACCCGGCACCCCACTCGCGGACGCGGTCAAGGCCGCCCGGTCCGCCGCGTTGCGCGGCAACGTGCTCGGCGTCGACCTCGCCTACGCGAAGGCCGCGAAGATCAGTCCGCTCGTCGCCCACGACCACTGCGCCACGCTGCTCAACCTCGGCGCGGTCGCCAGGGCCGCGCAACGGTGCGACGAATATCTGAGCGCGGGCAACGACATCACGCTGAGAGTCCTCCGAGCCCAGATCCGCAGTGCCGCGACGGATCACGTCGCGGCCGAGCGGGACGTGCGCGCGCTGCGGAAGCTCAAGCTCACCGAACTGGAACAGGCGAGGCTCGCGCGAGTGGCCGCGCTGGCCGCCGCGGACCGCTACGACTACCCCACCGCGGAAAGCGAACTCGACGCCGCCGAACGGCACTTCCGCCGCGCCGGACGCCCGGAGCAGCTGGAGCACATCGGCCGGGACCGGGTCCTGCTGGACGTGCGCAGGGGCACCCGCGTCACGAAGATCGGCGGTCAGGCTCCCCGCAGTCCGGCCGACTTCCTGCGACGGGCCGCCGCGCTGCGGCGCGAGGTCCGGTACGAGGAAGCGCTGGCGTTGATGACGAGATGCCTCACCAGCTACCAGATCGAGGCCGCGCTGAGGTTCGCCGTCCTCTACGAGCTGACGGTGCTGCTGGTGATGACCAGGCAGGCCGGTGCGGCCCGCCGGCTCTTCCCGCTGCTGGTCGCCGCGGCAGGGCCGGAGGTGATCGCCCAGCTCCCGGACGCCACCCAGACGCTCCGGCCGGAACGGCGGCTCAGTCACGTCCGCCGCCTGATCGCCGAGGACGAGCTGCTCAAGGCGGAAGGCATGCTGGGCGAGGGGAACTCCCCGCTGTGGCACCTGACCGCCGCCGAGCTCGCCTACGCCCAGGGCCGGCTCGAACAGGCCGCGCGGCACTTCGAGGTCGCGAGCCGATCGGGTCACGCCGAGCTCACCGCGCTGGCGCTGCGCAAACTCGGCGACACGTTCGCCGACGCGGGCCACGAAGACCTTGCCGCACAACACTGGGCGGAGTCGCACCGCATCGAGGAGAACTCCGCCGACCACCACGACGGCCCCAGCGGCAAGCTCCGGATGCTGCGCGCAGCCCCCGACGAACACGACGGCCGGGTGCGCGCCGCGGTCCGCCGCGTCCGGCGTGACGGCCGCAAGGCGTTGGCGGGCCTGGTGGTCGCCGTCGAGGCTGCCCGGGGCGCGGCGATCCTCACCGAGCCCCGCGACCTCCCGAGCTCCGCCGACCTGCCGGCGTCCAGGCGCTGGCTCGCCAGGACCACGAGGCGGCTGCCGAAGGACCAGGTCGTGTGGATGATGCACGCGACACCGGACCAGCTCCACCACGTGATCATCGGCCGCGGGATCACGCACGTCACGACCGACGTCCACATCGGCGATCTCACCGACACGATCCGCCGGCTCAAGTCGTGGAAACCCAAGTACGACAACGCGATCCTCGGCACCCTGCTCGGCGAGCTGGCCCGCCTGATCGCGCTGGACAACGTCATCGAGGCCCTGCCGCCCAAGGTCACCCGGATCGCCGTGGTCGCGGGTGACGTTCTCGCGGACGTCCCGCTGGCGGGCCTGCCCGTCCCCGGCACGAACCACCACCTCGGCGTGACCCACGCGCTGTCCAGCCTGCCCTGCCTGTCTGCGCTGCGCCCGCTGCACCGCCGCTCCCGCGGGCAAAGGGGCGACGAGACGGTGCTCTTCGGGAAAGCCGCTGAGCTGCAACGGAATCTGGGCCGCTTCCACCGCGTCCGCATCGACGCCCACGGCACGAACGACCGCATGAACCCCGGCCAGTCGTGGCTGGAGTTCCGCGACGACCGGATGTCCGTGGAAGCGTTGGGAAAGCTGGACTTCAGCGCGTGCGGCACGGTCGTGCTCGGCGCCTGCGAGTCCGGCATGACGCAGCAACGCGGCCACGACGAAGGAGTCGGGTTCGTCCGCGCGGCCCTCAGCGCGGGCGCCGCCTCGGTCGTCGCGGCCCGGTGGCGGACCGGCGACGAGGTGACGCGGAAGGTGCTCGACGCGTTCGACCGCCATCTGGCGAAGCTCCCGAGAGATCGCGCTCTGCAGCACGCACTGAGAGAAGTCGCCGACCGGCACCCGGCCGACTGGGCGTGCTGGTCCCTGCACGGCGACGCGGGCGTTCAGACCTCAGCGGGCCCGCTGCGCAGAAGACTCAGGAAGAACGGAGACCCCGTGCCGCTCGAAACCCGCCCCAAGGTGTTCCTGTCGTTCGCCGGCAAGGACCGTCCGCACGCCGAGCAACTCCGTGCCGAACTGGAAGCGCGCAACGTCAACGCCTACCTGGACGAGAACGAGATCGCGCCCGGCGACAACGTGATGGCCGCGATCGACGAGGCGCTGGCCACCTCCGACTACTACGTCCTGCTGTGGTCGGCGAACACCCCGCACCGCGAGTGGGTCGCCAAGGAGTGGACGGGCGCGTTCAACCTGGAGATGACGCGCCGCCGCGCGTTCCTGTTCATCGTGCGGCTCGACGAGGAACCGCTGCCCGCGCTTCTCGCGCCGCGCAAGCACATCGACCTCGTGGACGCCGCCGACCGCCTCGTGGCGATCTGGCGCTCCGACCGCAAGTCGGAGCTCCCGGTGTTCCCGCAGCCCGTCCCGCCGACGCCGGACGGCCCGACCGTCGCGATCTCGGTGCGCAGCCACGACCTCGGCACCACGCACGTCGTGATGACCCCGCTGCACCTCACCGGCGCCGCGCTGTACCGGTCGGTGTTCGACGCGATGCAGCTGCCGACCGAGCAGGCCACGTTCGACGGCGCGATCGGGATGCGGTTCACCTACGAGCTCTACCAGCAGAACGAGCCGATCCCGGACGATCAGTCCACTGTGGAACTCACGTCCGACGTCGTGGACATCGCGGTCCGCGTCGAGTCGTACGGCCCGCGTGGCACTCAGGGCAACAAGGAGTTCCGGCCACTGCCGGAAGAGGGTCTCGACGTCGACCAGCAACGCATGCTGCTGGTCAACGCCTTCCGCCATCTGCTCCCGTAGGACTCCGAACGGGTGAATTCGGCCTTCGCTGTCAGCCTTGGCTGGTTTCAGCGCCTGTCACCGTTGAAGGTCGCCTCAGGGCGGTGAACGACGTGAGCGGACGCTGAAGGGAAGGCCGTTGAGCACACCGGAGCCGGATCAGGGCTTCGCCGAGTTCTTCCGCGGGTGCCTGCCCGTGGTCACGAGGACGCTGACGGCTTTGAGCGGCGACACTCGCGTCGTCGAGGACATCGCGCAGGACGCGTTGGTGATCGCTCGGCACCGATGGAGCGACATCCACGCGTACGACAAGCCCGAGGCGTGGGTGCTCAAGGTCGCGATCCGGCTCATGCGGCGGTGGCAGCAGCGCAACGGACACGAAACGCCGCTGGCCGAAGTGCCTGAGGTCGTTCAGCCCGTGCACGACGTGGAGGCGCTGCACTCCGCGTTGCGCGAGCTGTCCCCCAGGCACCGCGAGACCGTGGCGTTGCATCACCTGCTCGGGTACTCGGTCAGCGAGATCGCCGTGGTGCTGATGGTCGGCGAGTCCACCGTGCGCACGCACCTCACCCGCGGCCGGGCCGAGCTGCGGCGGATTCTCGGAGGCAGTGATGAGTGAGCTGCTGAGCCAGTTCGAGCTCGACGAGGCCGTCGAGCGGATGTACCGCCTGGGCGAGGCCGCGGAACGGGCCGGTCGCCTGCGCGAGGCGGCCGTGCACTTCCGGGTCGCCGCCGACCAACGCCTCGGTGACGCGGCCGTGCGGCTGGCGCACGTCCTGTTCGCCCTGGGCGAGACGGCCGAGGCCGCGCAGTGGTGCCTGGCCGCCGTGGCGGACGGATTTCCCGAGGCAGCGGAGTTGATCAGGGACAACTCCGAGACGCGGCAACGGTTTCTGGAGCACGCGGCCCGGATCATGGTCGGCGCGCCCACGTTCGACTGGCTGCCGTCCGGGATGCCGTTGGTTCGCGTCTCGCCGGAAGTGATCGCGGCGCGCACTCAGGCGTTGCGCGCGCTGGACCGGCGTTACGGCGGGATCGCCTGCCACGCCTCGGTTCTGGAGCACCTCTCCGCCGTCGAACCGATGATCTTCGTCGGCGACGCTCCGACGTGGACCGCCGTCGGCGAGGTCTACGAGCTGGCGGGCTGGACGGCGTTCGACAGCGGACAGCCCGGGGTCGCGCTGCCGCACTTCGCCAAGGCTCTGACGTTGGCGCGCCAGGCGGAGAACGAGTCGCTGATCGCCTCCGTGCTGACCCGGGCCGGCCGGATGTTCCTGCACCACAACGCACCCGACGACGCGTTGAGGGCGTTCCAGCTCGGTGTCGTGGCGGCGCACAACGCGTGGGCAGACCGGAGCGCGGTGGACGATCCCGAGCAGGCCATCGCCTCACTCACCACAAAGGTCGGCACGTATGGCGAAGGCCGGGCTCGCACTCTCGCGTTGACGGCGTTGGCCCGCAATCATCTCGCACTCGGCGACATAGTCGTGGCGACCGAATTCGCCGGCGAAGCCGTGGCGTCCGCACGGAACCTGCGTTCGGCACGCGCCGACGACCAGCTGCGCCGGCTGGGTCAGGAAGCCCGGCGCGCCGGCGCATCTGTGCTGGCAGAGCAGGTTTCGGCCCGGTGCGCGCGTTCTGGATGACGCTTTCACCCGATCCGGGACGCCACACGCGTGCATGCATTCGAGTAAGTTCTTCGGCATGGCCGAGCCTTTCTCCTGGGTGCCCGCGGGAATCAACACGGATGTGCCCAGCGCGGCACGGGTCTACGACTTCCTGTTGGGAGGCGGGCACAACTTCGCATCGGACCGCGCAGTCGGCGACAAGGTGCTGCAGGTCCTGCGCGACGGCCGTGCCATCGCCTCGTCGAACCGCTCCTTCATGCGCCGTGCCGTCCTGCTGATGATGCAGCAGGGCATCACGCAGTTCCTCGACCTCGGCTCAGGCATCCCCACGGTCGGCAACGTCCACGAGATCGTGCAACAGGAAAACCCGGACGCACGAGTCGTGTACGTGGACTACGACGAGGTGGCGGTCTCGCACAGCCAGCTCATCCTGGAGGGCAACGACAACGCGGGCGTCGTGCAGGCGGACATGTGCCGCCCGGACGACGTCCTCGCCGACCCGGTCGTGAAGAACCTGATCGACTTCTCCCGGCCGGTCGGCCTGCTCATGGTCGCCGTGCTGCACTTCGTCTCCGACGAGAAGGGCCCGGCCGAGGTCGTCGCCCGCTACCGCGACGCCATGCCGTCCGGCAGCCTGATCGCCCTGTCGCACCTCACGGCCGACTTCAAGCCGCAGGAGATGGGCGCCGTCGTCGACGCCATGAAGCACAGCCGCGACCCGATGTACTTCCGCTCGCACGACCAGTTCGAGCCGATGTTCGCCGGCATGGAACTCCTCCAGCCGGGCGTCGTCTCGGCGCCTCAGTGGCACCCGGAACTCGGCCCGGCCGGAGAAGGCGGCCCTGCGGACGTTTACGTCGGCATCGGCCGCAAGGCCTAGCGGAACTTCCAGGCCTGGGCCGCGGAACCGTTGCAGCTCCAGATGTTCAGGCGCGTGCCGGGAGTGGTGGACGCGTTGGGGTTGTCCAGGCACAGCCCCGACTGCGGGTTCTGCACGGACCCGTCCGACCGCACGCGCCACTGCTGCGCGCCCGTGCCGTTGCACTGCCACAGCTGGACGATCGTGCCGTTGGTGGTGCCGCCGTTGTCGATGTCGAGGCACTTGCCGGAGATGGCGATCGTGCCGTCCGCGACGACGCGCCACTTCTGCGCGTAGGAGTTGTTGCAGCCCCAGATCTGGACGGGGTTGCCGTTCTCGGTGCCGCCGGCGTTGTTGTCCAGGCACAGCGCGGAGTTCGCCGACAGCTCGACGGAACCCGTGCCGGACGGGTGGCGTTCGGCCGGGAGTGACGGCGTGTTCAGGTGGTAGAAGTCGACGGCCAGGTAGTTCGGGGTCTTGCGGGCCGCGGGTTCGCAGAAGCGCTGAGCTCGGTTGACGAACTTCGAGTTGTCGGTGGACACCGTGCCCTGCATCGGGACGTCGCGGAAGTGGTTCATCACGAACAGCGGGCGGAAGCCGGCCTCCGTCGCGGTGAGCGGCTTCTCGCCCCAGCGGGAGTAGCAGGACCAGTCGGAGGCGCCGGCTCCGGAGCCCATCGACCAGTAGTTCTCGACGGTCCAGTCACGCTGGTAGAGCACGCCGGAGTTCTCGCGGCCGTCGCGGCCGTGGTCGGTGAAGATGAGCAAACGCTTGCCGGAGGCCCTCATCTGCGACAACGTCGGCCAGCCGTTCTCCCGGACACCCTCGGCGCGGTACAGGACGTCGTTCAGGCCGTTCACGCGCGCGAGTTCGGAGCGCAGGACGTCGGCCGAGACGTAGTCCTCCAGGAAGACCGTGACGATCTCGGTGGGGCGTGACTTCAGGAAGTCGACGATGCGCTGGATGTCGACGTTCAGGGCCACGGGCTTGCTGACGGCCGTGCAGCTGTTGTGGCAGAGGATGGCGCCGTCGGGGGTTTGGTGGATGTCGAGCATGAAGCCGCGCACGCCGTCGTTGAGTTGCTGCACGATGCCGCGCGACTGGTTCGGAGCGATGTTGGCGAACATGAAGCCGCCGTCGACGCCGTTCGCGTAGGCGTTGTGCGCGGTCAGGAACGTCATCTCGTCCAGGCGCGGGTCGGCGGGGGTCTGGACGCGGACGGGGTTGACCGGCGTGAGGAACCACGTGTCGTTGCCGGTGCCGACGCGGATCTGGTCGGTGCCGGACGCGATCAGGTAGCGGTCGGCGCCGGGGTCCTTGAAGCGGTATCTGTCCTGGTCGTCGAGGAGCCCGGTCCACTGGGCCTCGGCGCTCGAGCAGCTGACCATCTGGGCGGCGTCGCCGTTGCGGCCGAGGCACTGGCCGCCCTCGGACAGCGTGCTGCCGTTCCAGGAGAACTGCTGGCGGTCCTCGTTGCCCTTGGGGCGGTGCTGGAGGACCGACGAGCCGGACACGGCGGCGTTCTGGCCGGTCACGGCGCTTTGCAGGTAGTAGTTGCCGTTGGGGGCCGCGACCGCGTCGACGGGGACGAGGAGCAGCGACAACAGCGCGAGTGCAGGGATGATGCGCATGGGGTGAAGGGTCGTCCATGGACGTGAACATGAAAAGGATTCACACGGAAATCCGTCCAAACCGAGACATCTGTGGGCTGGACCACACAAGTCGATGCAGCGGATCGAGCGGCGAGAGGGGTTTCCCGATCCGCAAGCGACCACAGAGGAGAAGGGGGCGGCGTGGGGTTCGACCAGTTCGTCGCTGATCGGCTGGATCGGCTGTTGGGCTATGCCACCGCGATCACGTGCGACAAACACCTGGCGCAGGACATCGTGCAGAACGTGCTCATGCGCGCGCAGGGCAAGTGGGAACGCATCGGGGCGATGGACGCGCCCTACCTCTACGTGAAGCGCATGGTGACCAACGACTACCTGTCGTGGCGGCACCGCAAGGCTGCGCGAGAGATCGCCATGGAACGCAGTGAGCTCGCCGGGCACGTGCCGTCGACGGCCGATCCGGCCGACGCGCACGCCGAACGCGATGCCATGCGCGCACGGATCGCCATCCTGCCGCGCAAGCAACGCGCTGCGTTGGTGCTGCGGTTCTACGAGGACTGCAGTGACGCGGAGATCGCACAGGTGCTCGGGTGCGCGGAATCGACCGTACGCAGCCAACTCTCTCGTGCGCTGCAGACGTTGCGCACTCACGAACTCGCCCGGTCCGCCACCTTGGGGGTGCACTCATGAACGACCTGATCCGCCAGGCCATCGCCGCTGAGGCCGAGGAGCGCGTGGACTCCCGGACTGTGCTGGCCAACCTGCACAAGGCCAAGAAGCGCAAGCCGCTCGGCCTGATCGTCGGTGTCGCGACGCTGACCGCCGCCGCTGCGGCCACCGCCGTGATCATCCCGACCACGCTCCAGAAGTCCGACGCCTCCCCTGCCGCGCAGCAACCGGCGGCGGCGCAGAACGTGCTGCTCATCGGCCTGGACGACGTCGACCACACCGACGCGCTGATGCTCGCGCGGTTCAGGGCGGACGGCGCGGGGGTCATGATCGTCTCGCTGCCGAGGGACGTCCTCGTGGACGGCGAGAAGCTCAACAGCCTGTACCGGAAGGACCCGAAGCAGCTGGCCGCGGCCGTCGAGAAGACGACCGGCGTGAAGGTCGACCACTACGCCGCCGTGAAGATGGCGGGCTTCGTCCGGATCTCGCAGCTCATCGGCGGGGTCGAGGTGTGTCTGAAGGCGGCGGTGACCGACCCGATCACCAAGGTGGGCTTCCCCGCCGGGCGGCAGGCGCTCACGGGAGACCACGCGCTCGCGTTCCTGCGCCAGCGCCATGGCCTGCCGAACGGTGACCTGGACCGGGTCAGGCGACAGCAGATGTTCCTCGTCGGGCTGGCCTCGCAGATCACCAAGGACAACGCACTCGAACTCGCCCGCGGGGTCGACGGGATGATCATCGTGGACGACGGCTGGGACGTGCTGGAGTTCGCGCAGCGGTTCACCGGCCCGCCGGCGATCAGCGTGTCCACGCTGCCGGTGGAGTCGGAGGTCCAGCGGGAGACGGGCTCCGGTTACGAGATCGACCCCGCCAAGTCGAGGGAGTTCGTCGGCAAGGCGCTCGACGGCGGCGACACCTCCGGCGGGGACGACTGCGTGAACTGACGATCACTCGGATGGAGCATCAAGTCGCCCTTCTGCGCAGCCGATGACCTGCATGTAGCGCGCGAAACGGCCGCTACGATCAATTCGTGCGTGAACCACTTGAACGTGACTCCGAGATCGCGCACATTCGTGAAGCTCTGGACGCAGCCACCCGTGGTGAGGGTCGCGTCGTCGTCATCGAGGGCCGTGCGGGCATCGGCAAGACCAGGCTCGTGCACGAGTGCCGTGAGCTGGCCAAGGAGCGCGGGTTCGGGCGGCTGCAGGCCGTCGGCGACGGCCTGGAGAGCGCCATGGCGTGGGGCGTCGTCCGGCAGATGGTCGAGCGGTCGGTGTCGCGGTACTCCGGCGAACTGCGCGAGAAGATCCTCGCCGGGCCGTCAGGGGCAGCGCTGAAGGCCCTGGACGACGCCGCGCTGGACCCCAGTCAGGCCGAGCTCGCACGCACGCTGCACTCGTTGTGGTGGGTCGCGGTGGACCTCTCGTCCACCCGCCCGCTGCTGATCACGGTGGACGACGCGCACTGGGCGGACCACTCGTCGCTGCAGTTCCTCGTCTACCTCTCCCGCCGGATCGCGGACCTGCCGATCGCGCTGGTCGTCGCGACCCGGCCGCCGATGGACAACTTCGGGCCGCTCGCGCAGCTCAGCGTGTCCGCCGACCGGTTGCTGCCGCGCCCGCTCACCACGGACGCGCTCAGCGCGCTGGTCGGCGGGCACCCCGAGGTGATCACCGCGCTGCACGCGGCCAGTGGCGGAAACCCGTTCCTGTCCGGCGTCCTGGTCGACGAACTCGCGGCGCTCGGCCTGCCGCTGGACGACGCCGCGACGGCCGAGAAGGTCGGCACGCTCGGGCCGAGCACCGTCTTCCGCGCCACGCTGGGAAGGCTGCCCGCGCACGCGGTGGCGCTCGCGGGCGCGGTCGCCGTGCTCGGCACGCACGCCGATCCGTGGCAGGCGGCGGAACTGGCGGAGGTCGGCGACCTCCCGGCCGCGGTCGAGGCGTTGACGGCGGCGAACGTGCTGATCACCGGCGAGCACCTGGAGTTCGTGCATCCCGTTGTGCGAGAAGCGGTGCTGACCGGTCTCGGGCCGATCGCGCGCGCTTCGTTGCACGCGCGCGCTGCGAAGTCGTTGCAGGAGTCGCACGCCCCGGCCGACCGGGTGGCCGCGCATCTCGTGCACGCTCCCAAAGGGACACTGCCGAACGCCGCCGAGGTGCTCAGGAAAGCCGCGGCGACGTTGCTCTCGGCCGGAGATCCCCGCACCGCCGCAGGACATCTGGCGCGAGCGGTGGACGAGAAGCCCGGCGACGCGGGACTGCGCGCGGAACTCGGGCGCGCCTTGCTGCGGGTCGGCGACGCCGTGAACGCGCACCGGCACCTGAAGGCCGCGGCGCAAGGACTTCCGGACGCGGAACTGGTGGCAGCGGCGGCCTCGGCGACGGCGGCGCTGGAAGGCCCGGCGGCGGCCATCGCGGAACTGACCGAGGCCATCGCAGCTCGCCCGGACGGCGAGTCACGGCTGCACCTCGAAGCACGGCTCGCGGTGTTCCGCTCGTTCCTCCCAGACCAGCGTCAAATAGCGTCCGCGCACCTCAGCGGCTACGCGGGCCTCGCGGGCGGCACCCCGGACGAACGCACGTTGCTCGGCCTCCTCGCGCAGATGGGCCGCTACGAGGTGTGGCCGCACGACGAGGTCGCCACGACCGCGACGCGCGCGCTCGCGAACGGTGCGTACCTGGACGACGCGACGGGCAGCACGGACGCCATGGTCGCGTGGCTGGTGGCGTTGCTCGCACTGATGGCCGCCGACGACGTGGACACCGCACGGCACGAGATCGAGCGAGCCAGGTTGAAGGTCCGGGCGCACGGCTCGCCGATCGAGTTCGCGATGGTGGCGAACGCGTCGCTGTTCCTGAACTGGCGCTGCGGCAACATGCAGGTCGTCGAGGCGGAAGCCGAGGGCGCGCTGGCCGCCGTCGCGCACGAGGACCCGGTGTCCGAGGTGATCAGCCTGCGCGCGACCTCGACGCACTTCGCGGTCTACTCGGCACTCGAACGGGGCGACGTCGCGGCCGCCAACGCGTTCATCACGGCGTTCGACAGCAAGCACGCCGATGCCCGGCTGACCATGCCGATGATCTGGCTGCACGAAGTGCGCGCGTTGATCGCACTGGCCGAGGGCGACGCACGGCGTGCGATGTCCCAGGCCTACCGGCAGCGCGACGCGATGCACGAGGTGCACGTGGATCCGCCGACGATCCCGTGGCGTGCGGTGGCTACCCGCGCCGCGCTGCTCCTCAACCAGCAAGAACTGGCGCTGGAACTGGCCACCGAACAGCTCGACGTGGCCCGCAAGTGGGGTGCGGCGACCGAGGTGGGCGCGGCACTGCGGCTGCTCTCGAACGCCGATGCGGACGCACGGCTGGAGCTGCTGACCGAGTCCGTGACCGTGCTGGAGGCGTCGCCTTCCCGCCTGGAGCTCGCCCGATCGCTGGTCGACCTGGGCGAAGCGCTCCGGGTCGCTCGACGCCGGACGGACGCGCGCGAGCCGTTGCACAGGGCGATCGAACTGGCCGGGACCTGCGGCTCGGCAACGCTGCAGACGCGGGCGGTCGAGGCGTTGGAGGCACTCGGCGACCGGCCGCGCCGTCAGATCACCCTGGGCGCGGAAGCGTTGACGGCGTCCGAACGGCGCGTGGCCGACCTGGCGGCGGCAGGCCGGGCGAACAGGGAGATCGCGCAGGAGCTGTTCGTGACGCCCAAGACCGTCGAGAACCACCTCGGCCGGATCTACACGAAGCTCGGAATCGCAGGTCGCAGGGACCTCGCTCGCGTGCTCGCCTAAGACAGAGCGACGTGGGGGTGTGCCTGATACACCCATCTTTTCCGCAGGAGGGTTGAGGGATCTCCCCTCATGCCTTTGGGGGTTCGCCTCGGCGAATCTTGTGTCACCGCAGGGGAACACAGGAACTCAAAGGGGAAAACGAAATGATCCGCAACGCTCTGATCGCCGCCGCCGCTCTCACCGCCGTCGTCGCTCCCGCCACCGCGGTCGCGGACCCGATCATCGGCACGCCGCCGCCGTGCGTCGGCGCCTCCGACCTGGCCGGCAGCGAGTTCAACGTCAAGAAGTGCGGCGTCAGCGATGTGGACCAGTTCCGCGCCGGCCTGGAGAACAACGGCAACGCGTACTGCGGCCCGACCTCCCTCTACAACGTCCTGCACTACTGGGGCCACGAGAAGGACGCCCCCGTCGGCTGGCTGACCACCAAGGTCGGCAATCTCAACCCGAAGGACCCCGCCGACTACAGCGTCATCACGAACTCGATCGGACGCATCGGCGTCGACGCGAAGTACAACGGCGGCACCAACCTCACCAACCTGCGCAAGGCGTGGGACATCGCCACCAAGCCCGCCCGTGACGCCGGGTGGACCACCTCCGCGGGCGCCGTGAGCACCCACGAGAACCCGGACTTCGCCGGTGAGCTCGCGAAGAAGCTCAACGAGGGCCCGCTGCAGCTCGTCTACGGCCGCTACAAGGCCGGCCCCACCGCCGGTTCGTTGCAGCGCAGCGGCGGCCACATCGTCACGGTCGTGTCCGCGACCGGCTCGTTCAACGGCAGCACGATCCAGCTGAAGCTGGCCGACCCGGGCCGCGCGCAGGACAGCGGTGAGGGCAACTACCTCTACACGCAGTCCGCGTACGAGTCGCTCGACGTCACCCTGACCAAGCGGTCCATCAAGGAGTACGTGCCGGTCAAGGACGACGAGAACACCCGCGAGGACGAGTCGCTGGAGCCGGGCACCTACCGCACCGTGACGCGCTGGGAGCTCACCGGCCAGCGCTACGTCAGCGACACCACCCGTCAGATGGTCGAGGCCTTCAACTGGTTCGACATGGCCAAGTAGCTCTCGGAGTTCCGGTAGCGCCCGGTTTCGGGGCCGCATCCCTTCAGGGGTGCGGCCCTTCGCCATAGCCTGGGTTCCATGCCCAGCCGCGATCGGGAACGCACCCGCCGCCGGTTGCTGGACGCCGCGTTCGTCGAGTTCGCCGCCTACGGGATCGCCGGGGCGCGGATGGAACGCATCGCCCGCATCGCGCGGTGTTCCGCGGGACTCGCCTACACCTACTACGGCGGCAAGGACGAGCTGTTCGACGCCGTGCAGTCCGAGGTGGTGAGCGCGGCCGCCGTGGAGTTCGACGCGCGTGACCTGCCCGGATACGCCGCTCGCCTGTACGACCTGCAGCACCGGCACCCGGAGTTCGCCCGGCTCGCGACCTGGCAGCGACTGGAACGGCGCGGCCGTGTCAGCCGGGTCGCCGAGGTCGAGGCGATCCGTTGCGCGCAAGAGGCCGGACTGGTGTCGTCGCGGTTCAGCGCCGAGCACCTGTTGCAGCTGGTGCTGGCGATCGCGTCGACGTGGTCGACCACCGCGGGATGCGCCGATCACGGGGAGCGGCGGCGGACCGTCGAGGACGCCGTGCGCCGGCTGGTGGAGACGTAGCCTGGATCCATGCGTGTTCTCGTCGTCGCCGCTCCCCTCCTGGGTCACGTCTTCCCGTTGATGCCGCTGGCCCTGGCGTTGCGCGACGCGGGACACGAGGTCGTGGTCGCCACGGGTGGTGAGGCGCTGCGGGTGCGCGACTCCGGCCTGCACGTCGAGGACGTGGTCCCCGCGAACGTCCGCTTCGGACCGATCGCACTGCGCATCATGCTGACGCATCCGTTGGTGGCCAAGAGGGAGCTGCGCGGCAGCGGCCGGCTCGACTTCGTGTCACGGCTGTTCGGCACCGTCGGCGACGCGATGACAGCGCCGTTGCAGGCCTTTGCCCGGACGTGGAAGCCGGACGTCGTGGTGCACGAGCCGCTCGCCGCCGCCGGGTCCGCGCTGGGCGTGCCCTCGATCGTGCACGACGTGTCGTTGTTCGACGGACTGGAGCTGACGGCCGCGGTCGGTGCGCGGATGAAGGCCGGAGTGCGTTCTCCCGCAACGGTTCTGCGCACGGCACCGCCGTCGCTCGCGGAGTTCCCCGGTGGCGAACGGATGCGGTTCGTCCCGTACAGCGGTGACGGTGAGGTGCCGCAGTGGCTCGCCGAACCCTCCGGCAAGCCGCGCATCCTCGTCAGCCGGAGCACCGCGCCCGGTCCTGGCGCGGGCCGGATGATGGCGGCCGTGGTCAAGGTGGCCGAGCAGGTGGACGCCGAGTTCGTGCTGGTGCGGCCGGAACGCACCGAGGGGCTGCCCGGCAACGTCCGGACGGTCGGGTGGGTGCCGATTCCGCGCGTGCTGCCGTTCTGCGACGGGATCGTGCACCACGGCGGCGCGGGGACGTTGCTCGGCGCGCTCGCGGCCGGGGTGCCGCAGCTCGTCGAGCCGGGGCCCGGCGACCGGACCGTGCACGCGACCGCGATCACCGGGCGTGGAGCGGGGCTGCGGGCCGAGCCGCGGGAGGTCACGCCGGAGCTGCTCACCCGGCTCGTCGAGGACTCGAAGCTGCAGCGAGCGGCGGGTGAGGTGCGCGCGGAGATCGCCGCGATGACCTCACCCTCCGACCTGGCTCGGCAGTGGGAAAGTATCCGGCATCGGGGTCAAGATTCGCGGGATTGACTCCCGGAGGAAAAGAAGAGCACCTAATCTGGCCGGGTGCGCATTCTCTTCTCGAGCCTCGGCTCACACGGACACGTTTATCCGATACTCCCGCTCGCGATCGCCGCGCGAGCGCAAGGACATGACGTTCTCTACGCCGTCGACTCGGGATTCCACGCGACCGTGGAAAAGCTGGGGCTGACGGTGGTCGACGCGGGCATCAGCATCTGGGACGCGTTCCGCCAGGCCAACGAGCTGCACGGCACGGGCGAGTTCCGGCGCGACATGCTGCGCCAGACGGCCGTCGACGCGTTCGGGTCGTTGCTGCCCAGGGCCTTCGTGAACGATCTGGAGCCGGTGCTCGAACGGGACAAGCCCGACCTGGTCGTCTTCGAGCTCATCAACCCGGGCGCCGGCCTCGCCGCCATGCGCGCCGGGATTCCGACGGTGTGCCACGGTTTCGGCAAGATGGACGAGAACCTCGTTCCGGAGGCAATGAGCGACCTCCTTTTGGAGTACGTCGCCGAACTCGGCATCACGTTGCCCGATGGGCATCATTACGGACTCGGATCGACTTATCTGGACGTCTTCCCGCCGTCTTTGCAGGACCTCGACCACCTCTCGGACGTGGATCGAATTCCGATGCGTCCGGTTCCCTTCGCCGAGCCGGGCGAATTGCCCGATTGGGTCGTGGCGCACGAAAGGCCGCTCGTCTACCTGACGTTCGGCACCGCGTTCTCGAACCCGGACGTGCTGAAGACCGCGATCGCCGGGGTGGCGGGGGTGGACGCCGAGGTGCTGGTCGCGACCGGGCCGCAGGTCGACCCGTCCGTGCTGACCGACGTGCCGGCCAACGTGCACGTGCTGCCGTGGGTGCCTCAGGCGGATCTGCTCGCGCACGCAGATCTCGTCGTGCACCACGGCGGCGCCGGCACCACGGTCGCCGCGATGACGAACGGGCTGCCGCAGCTGATCCTGCCGCAGGGGGCCGACCAGTTCCGCAACGCCGAGATCGTCGAGGACACCCGCCTGGGCGGCCGCCTCGTCGGCGAGGACTTCACGGCGGACGCCGTGCAGGAGACCGCACAGAAGTTGTTGAAGGACAACGAAGTTCGGGCAGCGAACGCCGTCATCGCCGCAGAGATCGCCGCCATGCCGCACCCCGACGACGTGGTGCCGAAGCTGGTCGAACTGGCCGGCTGACGATCTGCGAACCGGTGCCTACTCGCTGGGCACCGGTTTCAACGCCGACAACGCGTCCTCGACGGAGTCGTGCAGCGCGAGGACGTCCGCGACGCCCGTGACCTGCAACGGTCGTCTCACGGCCCGCTGCGGCGCGACGACGTGCAGCTTCTTGCCCAGCTCGTCGGCGAGCTCGTGGGCCGTGATCAACGTCGAGATGCCGGTCGAGCCGAAGAAGCTGACCTGCGTGAAATCGGCGATCAGCGCGGGCCCGGCGGTCACGAAGGCGCGCCGCACCGCGTCCAGCACCTCGTCGGCCGTGTCGACGTCGATCTCACCTTCCACGGCGATGACCACGATCCCTGCGACAGTCGCGGCACGGACCGTGAGCAGCGGCGATTCCTTGAACTCTTCTTCGTTCACCAGCACTCCCCGGTGGCCGAAGGCGCACGAGACTCGGACTCCGAGCACGCTGCTGAACCCGGCTACCGCCCCGACGTTACGGCCGTTGCTTCCCCATCACAACCTATCGTCCTCCCAACCGCCGGACGGCGGCGACCAGTTCGGTGTTGCGCACACCCTTGGCCAAGTAGTCCGTGACGCCCGCACGGCGCATCTCATCGACAGCGCCCACGTCGGTGTAGGCGGAGAACGCCAGGATCCGCGTGCCAGGCGCACGCTGCAGGATCTCGGACGCCGCGTGCGAGCCACCGCCGAACGGCATCCGCACGTCGAGCACGACGACCGCCGGCGCGTGCCGTTCGGCCAGTTCGACGGCCTCGCGGGCGTCGGCGGCGACCGCCACCACCTCCAGGTCCGGCTCGTCGTCGAGCACGTCGCGCAGGACGTCCCTGATCAGGGGATCGTCGTCGGCGATCAGCACGCGGACGATCACGGCCGCACGTCCGGCAGCCAGAACTCGACGACGGTGCCCCCGCTCTCGCGTGCCGTCACGGTGCACCAGCCTCCGGCCGCCACCGCCCGCTCCCGCATCTCGATCAGGCCGAAGTGGCTCGTGTTCAGGTCGAGGCCCGCGATCCCGACGCCATCGTCCGCAACCCGGACCAGGAATCCCCGGTCCACAGTGGACAGATCGAGGACGGTCGACGACGCACGCGCGTGCTTGCGGACGTTGGTCAACGCCTCCTGGCAGATGCGGAAGATCGTGATGGCCGCGTCGTCACCCGGCTCGCGGTCGAGCCCGTACCGGATCTCCCCCGCCATGGAGGTGTCGGCGAGGTACGCGGCCAGCGAGTCGCGCAGCCCCTGGCGCTCGATACCGGGCGGGCGAACGCGGAACACCAGGTTGCGCAGCCTGCTGATGGTGGCGCGGACCGCCCCGTCGAGTTGCCCGACCATCTCGCGGTGCTCCGCCGGCAGCTTGCGGGCCAGCAGTTGCAGCCGCATGTCGACGGCGACCATGGCCTGGATGGTGTCGTCGTGGACGTCCCACGCGATGCGCTGCCGTTCCTGCTCCTGCGCCTCCACGAGGTGGGTGAGCAACCGGCGCCGGTCGGTGAGCTGCTGCTCGGAGCGCCGCCGTTCGGTCATGTCGCGGGTGACCTTGCCGAACCCGCGCAGCTCACCGGCGTCGTCGTGGAGCGCCGTGATGATCACGTTCGCCCAGAAGCGGGTGCCGTCCTTGCGCACCCGCCAGCCCTCGTCCTCGATCGCGCCGTCGGCCTTCGCGACCCGCAGCTCCCACTCCGGCTTGCCGGAGCTGACGTCCTCCGGCGGGTAGAACGCCGAGAAGTGCCGTCCGATGATCTCCTCGGCGGTGTAGCCCTTGATGCGCTCGGCGCCGGCGTTCCAGCTCACGATGTGCCCGCCGGGGTCGAGCGCGAAGATCGCGTAGTCGCGGACCCCCTGCACGAGCAGGCGGAACAGATCGCTGTCGCGCCAGGCGTCCGGTTGCACGGCCTCATCCTGGGGCCTACGCCGTCAGCTCACACCAGACGACCTTCTGACCTGCCCGTTCGGTGACGCCCCAGCTCTCGCCGAGTGTCGCGACGAGTTGCAGGCCCCAGCCGCCGGCTCGCGGTCCAAGGCCGGCAGCGTCGTCCGCGACCTCGACCAGCACCTGGTCCTCGCCGGCGAACAGGCGCACGACGGGGTGGCCGCTGCCGTGGCGGACGGCGTTGGTGGCGAGTTCGTTGACGACGAGCACGACGTCCTCGTGGTTGCCGCGATAGCCGCAGACGAGCGCGGTGCGGCGGGCGAAGTCCCTGGCCAGTGCCACGCCGCCGCGCCGGTCGTTCTCCGGGAGGGAGAAGACGGCTTCGGTGAGCGGACTCATGGCCACTCCACCACGGTGCACCAACGGCGCTGATCTCGGCAGACGCAGGTGGATCAGGCGCTCTGGTGCAGGTGCATCAGTCGAGCAGGCCCTCGCGGCGGGCGATCGACACCGCTTCGAGCTTCGACCGCGCGCCGAGCTTGTCGAGCACGCGCTGCACGTGGTTGCGCGCGGTGTTGCGGGCGACGCCGAGCCTGGTCGAGATCTGGTCGGTGCCCGCACCGTCCGCGAGCAGCAACAACGTCTCCTGCTCGCGTGCGGTGAGCGTGGCACCGGCGGCCTTGACCCGGCCGGTCAGCCGGTCGAGCACCCCCGCGAGCAGCCGCGAGTCGAACACGACCTCGCCCGCCGCGACCCTGCGGACGGCCTCGACCAGGTCCTCCAGCCGTGCCGACTTGAGGATCAGCCCCGCCCCACCGGCCTCGGCGACGCGGGCGGCGACCGACGCCGTCGCCTCGCCGGTCAGCACCAGCACCTTGGCGCCGGCCCCGACGAGGTCCGGGATCAGCGCGGTGCCGTCGCCGTCGGGCAGCCGGCGGTCGAGGAGGACGACGTCGGGCCTCCTGCGGACGGTTTCCGCGAGGGCCGTGGCGACGCTGGACGCACGGGCGATCACGGTGAACCCGGCCCGTTCCAGCGCCTGTCCGATCGCCTCGGCCACCATGTCGTGGTCCTCCACGAGAACCACACTGGTCATACCGGTCAGCCTACGGCGTAACGGAAATTCCGCGACCGTCCGACCACGAACGGTCGCAGCTGGTCGAACACCTCTTCGTGCTGCTTCTCGACGCCGAGTTCGGGCGAGATGAGCTTGACGAGGTGGGTGGCTTCGGTCCTGAGGGCTCCCCCGAGCGGCAGTACGCCGAGGAAGATCTCGGCACTGGAACGCGCGGCGGCCTCCCTGGCGTTGTTCAGTGCCTCCAACGGCAGGTCGCTCAGCAGGACGTTGTCGCCCTGATAGGTGTGCGGCGGCAGCGGTTTGCCGGCTGCCTGCGCGAACGGCTTCGCGCTGAACTCCTCCTTCAGCGTGGGGGCGACGCGCAGGTGGCCGACGTCGAACGGTTTCGTGCTCGCGAAGGTGACGCGCACGACGTCGCCGAGGGTGGTGAGCGCGGGGGTGACGTGGTCCGGCAGGTCCCAGCCGTGGAACGCCTCGAACACCTCGGGCGCGTGCCGTGCCTCGAAGAACATCTCGCCCGCGTGGACCTGGTCGATCGGCAGTAGCTCGAACTCCAGGGCGGTGACGACGTCGCCGACCTTCCCGGTCCTGCGGACGCGGTCGCTCGCGAAGCCGAACTCCCTGGCCAGCACGCTGAATCCGCCGCCGAGGGTGTAGCCGACGACACCGACGTCGCTCGCGTCGCCACTGAGCGGGGCGAGACCGTGCGGCGCGGCCTTCTCGATCACCTGCTGCCACACCGCGCCGGCTTCGGCCCTGGCGGTGCGGGTCCCGACGTCGATCTCGACGTCGTTCATGCGCCTGGTGGAGATCAGGACGCCGGTCGTGGCCGTGGTCAGGCCGTGACCGGTGGTCTGGATCGCGTACTCGAGGCCGTGGGTCTCGGCGTGGCCGACGGCTTCCTCGACGTCCTGCTCGTTCTCCACGGCGAAGATCACCTGTGGTTCGTGGCGAAGCCCGGTCTGGAAGCCGCTGCGTTCCTCGTCGTAGCCGGTGTCTCCGGGATGGAAGATCTGCATGTCTTCAGCTTCGTTGACCTGGTGCTATAAGTCCAAGATCTAGTTGTGCTGGTGTCTATAATCGTTGGTTATGGAGCTTCGGCAGCTGGAGTACTTCGTCGCGGTCGCGGAGTCGGGCTCGTTCACGCGGGCCGCGGAACGGGTGCACGTCGCGCAGCCCGGCGTCAGCGCGCAGATCCGGCGGCTGGAGCGGGAGCTCGGGCACGACCTGCTGGACCGGTCGGGGCGCTCCGTCACGCTGACCGACGTCGGTGCGGCCGTGCTGCCGTTGGCACGGGCGGCGCTGGGCTCGGTGGAGGCGGCGCGGCGGACCGTGGAGGAGATGGCCGGGCTGGTGCGCGGTGCCGTGCGCGTCGGGATGGTCGTGTCCTGCGGGATCATGGACCTGCCCGAACTGCTCTCGGCGTTCCACTCGTCGTTCCCCGCTGTCGAGATCACGTTGTCGGAGGCCAACTCCGACGCGCTGATCGCGTCCCTTGTGGACGGTCAGCTGGACTTCGCCCTCGTCGGGTACGCGGGGCCGGAGCCGGAGGGGCTGTCGGTCCAGGTGCTGGCCGACGAACCGCTCGTCGCCGCGGTCTCGACCTCGGATCCCTGGTACGGCAGGGAGTCCGTGCCGATGGACGAGTTGCTGGAACGCGGGCTGATCAGCCTGCCGCCGGGCACGGGGTTGCGCGGCGCGCTGGACGCGGCGTGCGGCTCACGACGGCCGCGGATCGCGTTCGAGGCCTCCGCACCGCCGATGGTGATCACGCTGGCGCAGCGCGGGCTCGGTCCGGCGATCCTGGCGGAGTCGATGGTGGGTGACCTTCACGCCGTGCGGATCACCAATCCCGTGCCGCACAGCCGGCTCGCCTTCGCCTGGCGCGCGGAGAGTCCGCACAGCCCGGCCGCGCGGGCGTTGATCGGGGTCGCGAAAAACCAGGTGACAACGAATTAGCCCGCCTGTCACGATCAACGCATGTTCCTGACGGCTGAGCACAACACGCACGCAGGTGTTCCTGCGGACGCGCTCGCCGTTGTCCTGGCACAGCTGGCCGGCGCCCGACTCTGACCCTTCTCCAGTCCATCCTTCAGGACCACTGGAGGAGGGTTGTAGCGGTCCATCGGTTCTGAACCTCCAGCTGTGACTCCCGAGGACATAGGGCAATGAAGCAAGAGTTCGTGCGCGCCAAGCCGCACCTCAACATCGGCACCATGGGGCACGTTGACCACGGCAAGACCACGCTGACCGCGGCCATCACCAAGGTTCTGTCCGAAAAGGACCCTTCGGGCACGACCTTCACGGCGTTCGACCGGATCGACCGGGCGCCGGAGGAGCTGGCCCGCGGCATCACGATCAACATCGCGCACGTCGAGTACGAGACGCCGACGCGTCACTACGCGCACGTCGACATGCCCGGCCACGCCGACTACGTGAAGAACATGATCACGGGGGCGGCGCAGCTGGACGGCGCGATCCTCGTGGTGTCCGCGGAGGACGGCACGATGCCGCAGACGCGCGAGCACGTGGTGCTGGCGCACCGCGTGGGCGTGCCGTACGTGGTGGTGGCGTTGAACAAGGCCGACGCGGTGAGCGACCCGGAGCTGCTCGACCTGGTGGAGCTGGAGATCCGCGACCTGCTCTCCCAGTACGGCTTTGACGGCGACGCCACCCCGGTCGTGCGGGTGTCGGGCCTGCGCGCGTTGCAGGGCGACCCGGAGTGGGTGCAGTCGGTGGTGTCGTTGCTCGACGCCGTGGACTCGCACGTGCCGGTGCCGGAGCGCGACATCTCCGGTCCGTTCCTGATGCCGATCGAGAACGTCCTGACCATCACCGGTCGCGGCACCGTCGTGACCGGCGCGGTGGAGCGGGGCGTGCTCGGCCTCGGCGACCAGGTCGAGGTGCTCGGTCTCGGCGACGCCGTGTCGTCCGTGGCCACCGGCATCGAGACGTTCGGCAAGCCCATGCAGCAGGCCCAGGCGGGAGACAACGCCGCGATCCTGCTGCGCGGGGTGAAGCGCGGCGACGTCCGGCGCGGCCAGGTCCTGGCCCTGCCGGGCAGCGTCGCGCCGCACACCCGGTTCCGCGCGACCGTGTACCTGCTCTCGCACGCCGAGGGCGGCAGGCACACGGGCATCGCGTCGAACTACCGCCCGCAGTTCCACTTCCGCACCGGCGACGTCGTCGGCGTGGTGGAGCTCGACAGGACGCTGGCCCTGCCAGGTGACACCGTCGAGGTCACGGTGGAGCTGGGCAAGGCGGTGGCGATGGACACCGGGCTGGGCTTCGCGATTCGCGAGGGCGGCAAGACCGTGGGTGCCGGCACGGTCGGCGAGATCCTCGTATAAGGCGGCGGCGACGGCCCGAGAAGGTGGTCGCGCTGCCTTGGAGCGCGGCGGGACATCCTTGTCCCGCCGCGCTTTCACGTGTTGAGCAACGCACGGATGTGGGCGTGTTCGGGGACGGGGAGCGAACGGGCCAGGTAGAGCTCGTCGAGCGGCCGGACGAGTGCGCGCAACTCACGAGCCGGTTTGGCCGGCAATGCGCGCAGGACCGTCGCCAGCGCCGTACGTCGGGCGACGGGATCGTCCCACTCGCAACCAGGGCAGGGGCAGTCGTCGGGCTCGTAGCCGGTGATGGCACGGGCCGGTCCGTGCACGAACCGCGCCCAGCCGGTTAGGGCTTCGGCGGTCTGGCCAGGTCTCAGGTGCGTGCGCTCGATCACCGCGATCGCGCGCAGGGCGGCGGGAGACAACCGGGAGATCTGACTGGTCCGCTGCTCGCGGACGGGGCGCCTAGGCGGCATGGCCCTTTCGGTCGGTCATGCCGCCAGCCTAGCCGGTCACACGTCGAGCAGCGGCACGACTTCCTTCGCCCAGAACTCGAAGAACTCCTGCTGGTTCGGCCCGATCTGCTGCACGTAGACCTCGTCGAACCCGGCCTCGGCGAATTCCCTGACCTTCTCCGCGTACTTCTCGGGGTCCGGGCCGCACGGGATCGCCTTCGCGATCATCTCGGGCGTCACCAGCTGGGAAGCCTGCTCGAAGTGCCGCGGCGTCGGCAGCACCTGGGCCAGTTCGCCGGGCAGGCCGTCGTTGGGCCACAACCGGTGCGCGGTGGCGACCGCGTCCTCCTCGGACTCGGCGTAGCAGACCTTCATCCCGCTCTGCGCCGGTCCGCGCCCGCCCTCGACGCGGTACTCCTGCACCAGGTCACCGGCCGGGCCGACGCACACGTAGCCGTCGCCGCAGCGCGCCGCGAGCCGGACCGCCTTGGGGCCGAACGCGGAGACGTAGATCGGCACCGGCCGTTCGGGCACGGTGTAGAGGCGGGCGTTCTCGACGGTGTAGTGCTTGCCGTGGTGGGTGACCTCGTCGCCCTGGTGCAGCGTGCGGATGAGGCCGATCGCCTCCTCCAGCATCTCGAGCCGCACGTCGGCGGACGGCCAGCGGTCGCCCAGCACGTGTTCGTTCAGCGCCTCGCCGCTGCCGACGCCGAGCACGAACCTGCCCTCGGTCTGCACCGCCGCGGTGGCGGCGGCCTGCGCGATGACGGCCGGGTGGATGCGGACGATCGGGCAGGTCACGGCCGTGGTGATCGGCAGGGTGACGGCCTCGGACAACGCGCCGATCGTGCCCCAGACGAACGGCGACTGGCCCTGTTCGTCGTTCCACGGGTGGAAGTGGTCCGAGATCCACAACGACTCGAAGCCGTGCTCCTGCGCCATTCGAGCGTTCCGGACCAGCTCACGCGGTCCGTGTTCTTCCGAGGAAAGGAAATAGCCCGTGATCACGGCAGCAACTCCTGGATCTTGGTCTTGAGCCCGCGCGTCATCAGGTCCCACGCGTCGGGGTCGCCGCGCAGCACGGCCTCGGTCATGTCCTTGAGCTGTTCGAACGTCGCGTGCGGCGGGATCGGCGGCACGTTCGGGTCGCAGCGCACGTCGAGCACGGTCGAGCCGTCGAACGCCAGCGCCGTCTCCCACGCCGTGCTGAGCTGCGCCGGGTCGTTGACCTCGATGCCCTGCAGGCCGATCGACCGCGCGAAGGCGGCGTACGAGATGTCCGGAAGTGTCTGCGACTCCTCGAACTTCGGCGCGCCGCCCATCGCGCGCAGCTCCCACGTGACCTGGTTGAGGTCGTTGTTGTGGAACACGCAGACGACGCAACGGATGCCGTACCGCTTCAGCGTCAGCAACTCCGCCATGCCGTTCATCTGCATCGCGCCGTCGCCGACCAACGCGATCAACGGCCGGTTCGGCTGGGCGAAGGAGGCACCGATCGCGTACGGGACGGCGCAACCCATCGTGGCCAGCGTGCCGGACAGCGACGACCGCACGTTGCCCCGGATCTTGAGCAGCCGCGCGTACCAGTTCGTCGCCGAACCGGAGTCCGCGGTGACGACCGCGTTGTGCGGCAGGCGTTTCGAGAGCTCGGAGACGATCCGCATCGGGTTGACGGGATCGGCCGGCACCTGCGCCTGCCGTTCCACGACCTCCCACCAGCGCTCGACGTTCGCCTCGATCGTCTCCCGCCACGAGCGGTCGTCCTTGCGCTCCAGCAACGGGATCAGCGCGCGCAACGTCGCTCCCGCGTCGCCGACGAGGTTGACCTCGGTCGGGTAGCGCATGCCGATCACGCGGCCGTCGACGTCGATCTGCACGCCCCTGGCGGCACCGAACTTCGGCAGGAACTGGGAGTACGGGAAGTTCGATCCGATGATCAGCAACCGGTCGCAGTCGCGCATCATCTCGTACGACGGCCGGGTGCCGAGCAGCCCGATCGATCCGGTCACGTACGGCAGGTCGTCGGGCAGCACGTCCTTGCCCAGCAACGCCTTCGCGATGCCCGCACCCAGCACCTCGGCGGTCGCGCGCACCTCGTCGGACGCTCCGCGAGCACCTTGCCCGATCAGGATCGCGACCTTCTCGCCGCTGTTAAGCACGTCGGCAGCGCGTCGCACCTCGTCCTCGGCGGGCACGACGGTCGACGCGGGACGGGACGGCGGGCTCGACGGGATGTACTTGAACTCGTGCTTGGGCGCGGCGTAGTCCTGCTCCTGCACGTCGTTCGGGATGATCAGCACGGCGGGCGCGCGATCGGCGGCGGCCGTGCGCATCGCCCGGTCCAGCGCGTTGGGCAGTTGCTCGGGCACCGTCACGTCGACCAGGAACGAGGCGACGTCGCGGAACAACGAGTGCAGGTCGACTTCCTGCTGGTAGCTGCCGCCCTGCGCGGTGCGGGCGGTCTGGCCGACGATCGCGACGACCGGCACGTGGTCGAGCTTCGCGTCGTACAGGCCGTTGAGCAGGTGGATCGCGCCGGGTCCGGAAGTCGCGAGGCAGACACCCACGTCACCGCTGAACTTCGCGAAGCCCACGGCAGCGAACGCGGCCATCTCCTCGTGCCGGGTCTGGATGAACTTCGGATCGTTGTCCGCCTTGCCGAACGCGGCCACGATCCCGTTGATGCCGTCGCCGGGATAGGCGAACACCTGTTTGACACCCCAGTCGCGCAGGCGTTGGACGATGAAGTCCCCGACGGTCATGAAGAAGTCCCTTCCAGCACGTACACCGTGTAGGCGGAGCGGATGATCGGCTGCGCGACGTTGCGCACCCGCACGCCGCCCGGCGTCATGCCCTGCTCGGTGCCGAAGTGCGCATGGCCGTGCACGGCGAGATCCGTGCCGGTGGCGTCGATGGCCTCGCCGAGCAGGTACGAGCCGAGGAACGGGTAGATCTCCGGCGGTTCGCCGCGCAACGTGTCCGGCACCGGCGCGTAGTGCGTCAACGCGACCTTGATGTCGGTGTCCAGTTCGGACAGTGCGCCCTCCAGGTTCTCCGCGATCTCGCAGGTGTGCTGGATGAAGGCCTTCATCTCGCGCTCGCCGAACGCGCTGCCGCACTTGCCGGCGAACCCGCCGCCGAACCCCTTCACACCCGCGATGCCGATCGAGCAGCCGTTCGCCCGGTGGGTGAACGTCGTGCCCTCCAGCACGTGGATGCCCTTGTCCTGCAACGTCTTGGTGACTTCGAGCGGCTTGTCGTCGTGGTGGTCGTGGTTGCCCAGCACCGCGACGACGGGCACCGGCAGGTCCGCGAACTCGTCCGCGACGACGGCGGCCTCGACGACCGTGCCGTGCCGGGTCAGGTCACCGGCCAGCAGCAGGACGTCGGCGTGCTCGCCGACCTTCTCGAGCGCCGGCCTGAGATGCCCGCGCATGTCCTCGCCGAGGTGGATGTCCCCGACGGCGGCGACTCGGATCATCGCAGGTCCTCCTCACCCTCCGGTTCGCCCGCAGGTGTCACGCGCACGTCGTTGAAGATCGTCAGTTCGGGGGCGGCCTCGTGCAGGACCTCCTCCAGCGCCGCACGGCGGTCCGCGCACGCCACGTCTCCGGAGAGCATCACGTGATCACCGCGCACGGTGACGCGCACGCCGAGTTCGGCGGTGCGCGGGTCCTCGGCCACCGCCCTACGCAGATTTGCTGCCAGGTACTGCTCGGAACTCATGGTCTCTCCCGATGATGTCCAGGCGTTCGATGAGCATGAGGAACGCTTCGGCGTAAGGAGATTCCTCGGTCTCCTCGCGAACCTGCTCCCAGTCGATCTGCTCCCGCAGCGCGCGGGCGAACGGCAGCAGCTCGCTGAAGTCGCAGCGATGCCCGTCCAGCACGAGCAGCTTGCTGCTCAGCACGAACGTCGCCGGCATGACCGGCAGCATCACCGACCCGACCGGCATCTCCTCGGCCATCGCGAGGATCTCGTCGGTGACCAGGCGTTCGTTCGGCCGGAAGAGCAGGTCCACCAACGAATCACCGTCGTAGACCTTGAGCAGCCAGTCCTCCGGCGGCTCCGCGGCGCGCAGCCCGCGCTTCACCAGCACGCGCACGGCTTCCGCGGCGTCCTCCGGGCGCACGAGGAGATCGACGTCGTGTTCGCTCGCCGGCCCTCCGCGCGCGTATCCCGCGCAACCGCCTGTCAGCGCAAAGGGGATCTCCGCGCTGCGCAAGGCGTTGGCGACCTTGACCAACGTCCGCAGCAGTTCGTCCTGCAGTCCGCTCATGCACTCCCGGCTACCCCGCCGGGGCGCGGCGTGAACCTCAGTCCGTGGCGAGCCGTGCGTGCGTCTCGGTGTCGTAGCGAATGCCGTCGTAGAGCAGCCGGGCCCGTTCGACGCCTTCCACCGCGTAGCCGGCGCCCGTCGCGACGCGGCAGGAAGCGGGGTTGTCCAGGCGGTGCGCGATCTCCAGCCGGAACAGACCGAGTTCGGAGAAGGCGAACTCGCTGACCGCGCGGCACGCCCTGGTCGCCAGTCCCTTGCCCCGCGCCTCCTCCCGCATCCAGTAGGAGACCCACCCGGTCAGGTGACGGCGCTCGACGCTCGACACGGCGACGTTGCCCACCGGCACGCCCTCGTGCAGCACGGCGAACGAGTACGCGGTGTCGTCGGTCCGGCGGGAGGTGAGCAGCGCGATCCACTCCTCGGCGGCGGGCAACGAGTCGATCAGGGCGGTGAACTGACGGTCCATCATCGGTTCGCCGGACGCGGCCAGGATGATCGGCGCGTCTTCTGGGGTCCAGGGCCGCAGCAGGGTGTCCACCTGTCCACCTTCTGAATTCCGCGGGCCCACTGCAACTCAGAGGGGCTCTCACACGTCAAAAGGACATCCGGGACGAGGAGAGCAGATGGTCATTTTCGGCTGGCGCACGACGATCGAGCAGCTGCGCATGCTGTCGCTGGTGTGCGGGCACTGCCACCAGCAGTCGGCGCACAACCTGTTCCGGCGCTACACGAAGCCGACGATCTTCTTCATCCCGCTGTTCACCATCAGCAGCAGGTACGGGTTGCAGTGCACGTTCTGCGGAGTCTCCTACGACATCAGCAAGATGCACGCCCATCAGCTGGTCTGACAGGCGGCGCAGCCGGGCGCGTACTCGTCGGTGGTGACGCGCCCGCACTCCGGGCAGATCAGCTCGAGAAGGCAGGCCGGTTCAGCCTCAGGGACACGAGCGAGGTCCAGACCCAGCCGATCGTCGCGACCACGTAGAGCAGCACCGTCCCGCCGGGGTTGCCCAGGAACGCCATCGGCACCACCAGGAGCACGCCCGTCAGGCCGCTCATCACCGCCAGCCATCCACCGAGCCTACGCGCGAACACGAGGCACGCCCCGATCCAACCGATCATCGCGAGCCCGAACGCGACCGCGTGCAGGGCGCCGTGCCAGGACAACGAGGCCGGTGGCCCGTCCGGCGCTCCGGCGGGGAAGCCCATGGCCGGATCGGCGACGAACACCCCGCCGAGGATCATCCCCGCCCCCATCAGGCCGATCAGCCGCGCTCCCCATTTCGTGTGCTTCGCCATGCCCGTGGCCGCGACCAGGAACAACGCGCCGCTGACGATGAAGTTCGCGATCTGGATCCAGCCCAGCGAGCCGAGGCTGAGCATGCTGAACGGGTGCCGCGAGAGGTCGAAGCCCTCGCGGGTGAACGCCTGGGCGTACCCGGCGACGAGGTAGAGCGGACCGGCGACGACGCCACAGGCGATGCGGGACATGGGTTCCTCCAGAGGTTCGGTGTGGCGAGAACGGAACCACCGACAATATTTTTTGTCAAGACGAGTCTCACTGTCTTGACGAAGAGAATCGTCGGGAGCAGGATGAGACCATCCACGAACCAGGACAGGGAGAACCGATGGGCCACGAGTTCACGAGCACCGACGATCTAGAGGTGCCGGCGTCAGTCGAGGACGTCTGGACGGCCATCGCGACGGGGCCGGGCATCGACTCGTGGTTCATGGGTCGCAACGAGGTCGCGAACGGCCAGGTCAAGATGGCCTTCGGCGGGTACGAGCCGACGAGCGCGGTCACCGCGGCCGAACCGGGGCGGCACTTCGCGTACGACAGCGGCAAGGCGCCCGACGGCCGGTTCGTCGCCTACGAGTTCCTCGTCGAAGGCCGCGAGCACGGCAGCACCGTGCTGCGGATGGTGACGAGCGGCTTCCTGCCCGGCGACGACTGGGCCGACGAGTTCGAGGCGATGACGCTGGGCGGAGCACTGTTCCGGCGCACGCTGCTCGAGTACCTGACGCACTTCCCCGGCCGCACGGCCCGTCCGCTCACGGTCTTCGGGCCGATGATCACGGACTGGGACGGGGCCTGGAAGAAGCTCGACGAGGCTCTGGCCGAGAAGCTCCCGGACGCCGTCGAGTTCCACCGCAACGCCCACACTCTCGCGCTGCGCACCGACAAGGGCATGTACCGGTTCATGCGCGGGTTCTTCGGCCCGGTCATCGCCGCACACAACGTCTTCGAGGGCGACGAGTCCGAACAGGACTGGCAGGACTTCCTCGACACCACCTTGGGAGAGCAGAAATGACGCGCTTCACGACTTCCGCCGACGGCACCGAGGTCGCCTACTCGATCACCGGCTCCGGACCCGCGCTGATCATCGTGGACGGCGCGATGTGCCACCGCATGTTCGGCCCGACCACCGAGCTCGCGTCGGTGCTGGACAAGAACTTCACGGTCTACACCTACGACCGGCGCGGCCGCGGCGAGACCGGTGACGGCGCGACGCCGTGGTCGGTGGAGCGCGAGGTCGAGGACATCGACGCCGTGATCAGGGAGGCCGGCGGCAGCGCGTTCGTCTTCGGCGTCTCGTCTGGCGCGGTGCTGGCCCTCGAAGCGGCGTCACGGCTGCCGGGCATCTCGCGGCTCGCGATCTACGAGGCGCCGTTCGTCGTGGACGACACGTACAAGCCGCGGCCCGCGGACATCGTGCGGCAGATGAACGACATGCTGGCCCGCGACGACCGCTCCGGCATGCTCTCGGCGTTCATGAAGATGGTCGGCACGCCCGGCTTCGGTGTCGCGATCATGAAGCTCACCCCGGTGTGGAAGAAGCTCAAGCTCGTCGCGCACACGCTGCCGTGGGACCTGACGATCCTCGGCGACGACGGCCGCGGCTCAAAACTGCCGACCGACCGCTGGACGGTGAAGGTGCCGACCCTCGCGATGGACGGCGGCAAGAGCCCCGAGTACCTCCGCAACGCCATGAAGAACGTCTCGGAAGTGCTCGGGGCGGACACGGAGTACCGGACGCTGCCCGGTCAGACGCACATGTACAAGTCGTCGGTCATGGCGCCGGAACTCGTGGAGTTCTTCTCCCGGGCCCAGCGCACCGCCGGTCCCATCGCGTAACCCGCCACGACGAACAGCCCGCCGACCGCGAGCCACCCGAGTGCTCCCCAGCCGAGCACGACGGTGGTGAGCAGGGCGGGGCCGACCATGCGCGCGACAGCCGTTCCGGTCGCGAAGAAGCCCTGGTACTGGCCCTGCCGGTCGGCGGGCGCGAGGGCGAAGCTGATCTCCCACGCGCCGGAGGCGAGCATCATCTCGCCGAGCACCTGCAGTGCGGCGGCCGCGATCAGCAGTGCCGCCACCGGCCAGGCGCCGACGCTGAACGCCGTGGTGGCGAAGACCGCGCAGGACGCGAACATGATCAGCCCGGAGTGCTTCACGAGATTCGAGGCCTCGGTGAGGCCGGTGGCGCGCCGGGCGATCCGGACCTGGAACAGCACGACCGCCGCGGTGTTGAGGATCAGCAACCCGGCCGCGAGCCAGGTCGGCGCCTCGGTCCGCTGCACGATCCACAGCGGGATGATCAGGCTCAGCAGCGGCATGTAGAGCAGCATCACGGCGTTGATCAGCGTGATCAGCGCGTACGGACGGTCCTTGAGGACGTCGAACTTGCCCTTCGCCCTGGTCATCACGGTCTCCGGCAGCGTGCTCAGGACGATGGCCGCGATGAGGAACGCGACCACGTCGAGCACGAACACGGCCGTGTACGCGGCCTCGGTGCCCAGGTGCAGCGCGAACCCGCCCGCCGCCGCACCGATCGCGATGCCCGCGTTGGCCGTCGACTGGATCCGCGCACGTGCTCGGGTGCGTTCCTCCGGGGTGGTGAGGCCAGCGAGGAGTGCCTGCCTGGACGCCTGCAGGCCGCTCTGGAAGCTCGCGTACAGGCACATGACCAGCACGAACGCGGCGAAGTTTCGGGTGAGGAGCAGGATCGCGATGCTGGCGGCGGTGGCGGACGCCAGCACGACGGCGGTGGTGCGCGGGCCCAGGCGGTCGGCGACATGTCCCAGCGCGACGCCGGCGACGGCTCCGACGCCCCACGCGAGGGTCAGCGCGAGGCCGACCCTCGCCGCGCTCAGGCCGACGATCTGCGTGAAGTAGAGCGCCGAGACGACGAGGAAGCCGCCGTCCCCGATGGAGTTCGTGAGCTGTGCGTAGGCGAGCCGCTTGGTCATGTCCTAGACGGTAGGGCGGCTATTGGCCCTAGTCGCGGGCCAACGAGAGGCCACGTTTCTGGGCCAATTTGTTCCCGGCCCAGGAGACCGCGAAGGCCAGCACCCCGAAGACCACCGCGACGAACACGCAGGTCAGGAGCACTTCGCCGTAACCGTTCCGCCGCGGATCCATGAACGGGTAGGGGTACCAGCCGACGATCGGGCCCCTGACCAGCGTGTACACCAGGTAGGCGAGCGGGAACGACAGCCAGATCCACCAGCGCCTGGTCTTCTCGGGCGCGAGCAGCCACTCCACGACCACGAGGATCGGCACGACGGTGTGCAGCACCCAGTTCGCGTAGGCGGGTGTCTGCACGTCAATGCCTTGCAGCAGCAACCAGTACACGATGCCCGTGGTGGCCATGTAGAGCACGGCGGCACCCCTGAGCTGCGCCGACACCGGCTGGAACACACCCAGCAACGCCACCACGGCCGCGATGACGTTCGACAGCACGGTGAAGTAGCTGAGGTGGTCGGCCACCTGGAACTTCTCCCCCAGCGTCACGACGAGGTACACCTCTGCCGAAAGCACCAGCAGGAACACGGCCATCCGGAGCAGCTTGATCACGCTCAGAATTAGAACGCGGTTTCCTCAGGGGTGCATCCGGGCGCCCTTGAAGATCTTGTCCACGGCGTTCTTCTGGCCGTGCACCGCGATGCCGACCAGGTCGAGGTCCTGGGTGTGCACCTTGCGCACGGCCGCGCGGTTGTCCTCGTCGTTGCCGGTGGAGAAGAGGTCCACGGTGAAGATGCTCATCGGCTGACTGCGGTTGAGTGCGCGTTCGTGGGCCCTCTTCAGCAGGTCCTGGTCCCCCTGGAGGACCACGACGGGCTGGCCGAACATCGGCAGGTAGTGCACGTCGTCGGCATCGACGTAGGGCTCGCCCCTGAGTTCCGCAGGCAGCGCGCTGACGAGGAACGCGGTGACGTTCAGCGCCTGCCAGCCGGCCAGGTCGTCCCGCAGCAGCACAGCGATCTTGGTGTCGAACATGGACTCCACGATCGCGGGCACCCGCGTGTGCGGTCTTGTACGTTTCTGACATGAGCGTCACGGCTTGGAAGCCGGACGTGGAAGGCATCAAGGAGGTCTTCCACGCCTCCTTCACAACGCACGTCTACCCCGCGCACACGCACGACGCGTGGACGCTGATGGTGCTCGACACCGGCGCCGTGCGGTACGAACTGGACCGTCACGAGCACGGCGCGCTCGTGGACGGCGTCACACTGTTGCCGCCGCACGTGCCGCACGACGGCCGCTCCGCGCACCCGACCGGGTTCCACAAGCGCGTGCTGTACCTGGACGACTCGGTGCTGCCGTCCGATCTGATCGGCAAGGCCGTCGACACACCGATGCTGCCCGATCCGCTGCTGCGGCAACGCATCCACCAGCTGCACCTCACGCTGGACGAGCCGTTCGAGGCGGCGAGCAGGCTCGCGTTGATCACCGAACGCCTCACGCACCACTTCGCCGGCACCGCGCCCGTCGTGCACGCGGATCCGACGCTCGCCGACCGGTTGCGGCAACTGCTGGACGCCTCGCTGCCGGACGGGATGACCCTGAACGAGGCCGCGCGGGAGTTGCAGACGAGCCCGACCCACCTGGTGCGGGCGTTCAGCCGCCGGTTCGGGCTGCCGCCGCACCGCTACCTGACCGGGCGCCGGGTGGATCTCGCCCGCGGTTTTCTGGTCGAGGGAAGGCCGGCGGCGGAGGTGGCGGTGCTGGCCGGGTTCCACGACCAGTCGCACCTCACACGCCACTTTCGCCGTGTGCTGGGTACGAGTCCCGGACGCTTCGTACGCTGACACCGTGCACATCGGCATCCTCGGGCCAGTTGAAGCGCACTCTCCCGACGGCAAGATCGCGGTGGGTGGCCCACGGCCGCGCACCCTGCTGGCGCTGCTCGCGATCCGGGTGGGGGAAATCGTCCCGCTCGACCGGTTGGTGGACGAGCTCTACGGCTCCGAACCGCCATCCGACGCCGCGAATGCCTTGCAGGGCCAGGTCTCGCGCCTGCGCCGGGCTCTCGGGGACACGGCGCTGATCGAGTTCCACCCGGCCGGATATCGCCTGGCGCTGCCCGCCTCCCAGGTCGACGCGCACCGATTCGTCGCGCTGGCGGCAGAGGGCCGGCAGGCGTTGGAGCAGGGCGACTCGCCGGTGGCGGAATCCCTTTTGTCCGAAGCACTTCAGCTCTGGCGGGGTCCGGCGCTCGCCGACGTTCCGTTGGCGGACCACGCGACCCGCCTGGAAGAGCAACGCTCCGCCGCCTCGGGTTCGCTGATCGCCGCACGGATCCGGCTCGGCAAGGCGGACGTTCAGGAGATCCAGGACCTGGTGCGGCAGAACCCGTTGGACGAACGCCTGCGCGGCTACCTGATGCAGGCGCTGAACCAGCAGGGCCGCCAGGCCGAGGCGTTGCAGGCGTTCGAGGACGCGCGCGCCGTGCTGGCCGACGAACTGGGCACCGACCCGTCCCCCGAACTGCGCGCAGTGCACCTGCAGGTCCTGCGCGGCCAGACCCACCGCGAACTGCCGGCCCAGCTCACCAACTTCGTTGGCAGGCAGGAGGAACTCGCGCGGATCGCCGCGCTCTCGTCCCGTCTCATCACCCTCACCGGTCCCGGCGGCGCTGGCAAGACCAGGCTCGCGCTGCAGGCCGCCGGTCCCGGCGCGATCTTCGTGGACCTGGCGCCGGTCAAGGACGTCGCGGCGGCGGCCCTGCAGGCGTTGGGACTCAAGGAGACCGTGCTGGAGCCCGAAGAGCGCCTGACGCTGGCCCTGCGCGAACGCGACACGTTGCTGATCCTGGACAACTGCGAGCACGTGATCGTGCAGGCCGCCCAGCTGGCCGGGCACCTGCTCAGCACGTGCCCGTCGTTGCGCATCCTCGCCACCAGCAGGGAGGCGCTCGGCATCACCGGCGAGACGCTGTGCCCGGTGCCGCCGCTGGACCCCGAGCAGAGCGTGGCGCTGTTCGCCGACCGCGCCCGCCTGGTCAACCCCGCGTTCGTGCGCGATCAGCACACCATCGACATCTGCCGGGAACTGGACGGCCTGCCGCTGGCGATCGAACTGGCGGCGGCACGCACCCGCACGCTGACCACCGAGGAGATCTCCGACCGTCTGAACGACCGCTTCCGCCTGCTCACCAAGGGAAACCGCGCCGCCGCACCCCGCCACCAGACCCTGCGCGCGGTCGTCGAGTGGTCCTGGGACCTGCTGTCGCAGCACGAACGCGACCTGGCCGCGTGCCTGGCCACGTTCAGCGGCGGGGCGACCCTCGAGGCAGTCGAGGAGGTCTGCCGGCACGACATCGAGGTGCTGGACGCGTTGGTGGACAAGTCGTTGGTGGAGGCGACCGACGGCCGGTACCGGATGCTGGAGACCATCCGCGAGTTCTGCTCGCAGCACAGGCGCGTCGACGCCGAGCACGCCGCGTACTTCCAGGAACTGGCCCGCCGCGCGGATCCCGAGCTGCGCCAACGGGATCAGGTGCGGTGGTTCACCCGGCTCACGGCCGAGCACGCGAACCTGATGCAGGCCCTGGAATGGACCACCTCGTTCGCGCCGGAGCAGGCGTTGCGGCTCGTCACCGACCTGGCCTGGTACTGGTACGTGAAGGGCAGTCGCACCGAGGTCCGAGGCGCGGCCAAGAAGTTGCTGGCGCGGGTGCCCGAACAGTCCACAGAGGAATACGCGATCCTGCTGGCACTGGCCGATCCGGAACGCGTGCAGGAGAAGTTCGTCGAGTTGCGCGGCCCGATCAGGCAGCCGTTCGTGCTCATCGCGTGGGCGATGCTCGCCGGCCCGCCCGACCCGTCCGCGCCGCGCACCGCGTTGCAGGACGAGATCGAGAGCAGCGAAGACCCCTGGATCAAGGGCCTGATCGGCTTCAGCAACTCCTACACCGGCTGGACCGTGCGCGGCGACCGCCCGCTGGCGATCCGGCAGTCCCGCGAGGCGTTGCGGCTGTTCCAGGAACTGGGCGAACGCTGGGGCTCGGCCCAGGTCCTGGACGTGCTGGCCACGTTGACCGAGGACCCTGCCGAGGCTCTCGCGCTGACGGACCAGGCACTGCGCGCCGTCGCCGAACTGGGCGCGCAGGAGGAACTCGCCGAGCTGCGGGGACGCCGGGCCGACCGGTTGCTCGACATCGACGAGGCCCAGGCCGAACGCGACTACCACCAGGCGCTGGCGATGGCGACGCAGGCGGGCCTGTCCGCCACGCGGGCGCTCGCGAACGCCGGGCTCGCCAAGATCGCCCAGCGCCGGGGCGATCCGGCGCTGGCCGAGGAGTTGCTGCTGACAGCGCAGCGGGAACTCGGGTTCGGGTGGATGCACAAGGCGGCGAAGGAACAGGTCGAGGCCGCGCTCAGCGAGCTGACGCGCGGCCGTTGAGTCCTGCTACCCGCCGAGGACCTTCAGCATCTGCGCGACCTGGCCCTGCCGAGTGGTCATCACCCGTTCCGCGTAGGCCGTGGTCTCCGGGTTCATGCCGTCCTTCTTCTCGGTGAGGGCCATCTCCACCGCGGCACCTTGATGCCCGGCCATCAGGTTGAGGAAGTTGAGGTCGAACTCCGCTCCGCTCTTGTCCTTGGTCTCGTTGATGACCTTGTCGTCGAGCAGCGGCTGACCACCGTGGGCGGCGTGCAGGTTGGCACCGTCGCCTTCCGGCTTGTCCCAGAGCTTCAGCCACGACTTGAGCATCGTGAGTTCCTCGCGCTGGGTCACGTCGATCGCGCTCGCGAGGTCCTTCGCCTCCGGTTTGGTCGCCTTCGCCAGGCCCACCTGCGAAAGGCTGATGCCGAGCTGCAGGTGGTCCACCATCATCTGCACGAACATCACGTCCGCGTCGTTGAACCTCGCGCTGGCACCCGGAACGGGTGGTGCGGCGGAAGACGCGCCGTGCCCGTGAGCCCCTTGGCCCTCCGGCACGATCGCCTCTCCGCCGCACCCCGCCAGCGCCAGGACCGCGACCGCGATCACCAGGCGCTTCATCGGATCAGATCTTCTCCCACAGCGCCGCCACGTTCGGCGGTTCCCAGCCGGTCAGCGAGGTGTGCGCCTGACGGCAGCGGTAGGTCGAGCCGCCGTAGGTGACGGTCTGCCCGGTCGCGTACGACGTGTTCGGCGCCCACGTGCCACCGGCGGGCGGGGGCGTCGTGGTGCTGCTGGTCGTGGTGGTGGGAGGAGGCGTGGTGGTCGTGGTGGTGGGCGGCGGGGTCGTGCCGCCACCGTTGATGTTGAGGTCGATGCACGAGTAGAACGCGTTCACCGTGTCGCCGATGTTCCAGATGGCGTACAGCTTCTGGCGACCGGAGAACCCGCCGAGGTTGATCGTGTGCGTGGTCGGGTTGTTCGGCTGCTGGTTGTTGCCGGCGACGTAACCGACGCGCGTGCCGCCGATGAAGTACTCGTAGTCGCGCGTGGCGTGCCGGGCGGTGAAGGTCCAGGTCAGAGACAGGGTCTGGCCGGTGTTGGTGACCTTCCAGGGCAGCCCGTCGTTGTCGAGCGGTGCGAAGGCGCCGTTCGCGCCGCTGCAGTTCTTCAGGCCCTTGGGGCCCTCGGCGCTCTGCGGCTCGTACTTCGCCTGACCGCACAGGTCGACGGAGACGTCGCCCCTGGCGCACTGCGCCGAACGGCTGGCCGGCGACGACACGTAACCGTGTGCGCTCGCCGAACCGACCGGCGTGATGAGGACGATGGCAGGGACAGCGGCCATGAGCAGCACCGCTTTACGCATGATTTTCATTCGTCCGAACTCCTTGGATCGTTCCCAGACGGGATGGACCCGTAGGCAGGGGGCGGGAACCGGGAGCGCCTCAGATGCGCTCGCCGATCCAGTTTCGGTCTGTGGTCTAGACCATAAACCGGTGTTCAGAAAGTGGTCAAGCAACCACCGGACGCGAACGAAAAATGGCGCACACCAACAAGTCCACGCAAGCGAGTGGTCCTACCGCTCCACCATTCGGGTCACTGGATCAGACCAGTCGGTCCACTGGTACGAACTCCCGCCCACTGGGTAACCCCACGACATGCGCGAATTCGACGAGCCCAGCAGGGCGGCCGGCCCCGGCGTTGTCGCCGACGGACCCGCGGGTGCCCCCACGGTCCTCGTGATCGATCCAGCCGGCGAAGCGGTCCACAACGAGATTCCCGCGACCTGGCGACCGCTGACCGACTACCTGCGGGTGGTGTGGCTGCGGGTTCCCGCGGCACCGACCTGGAAGTCCACAGTGGACACCGTGCTGACCAGGCACAGGGACGACACCAGGACCGTGCTCGACGTGGTCGCCAGCGGACCGATCGCGGCCGACGTCATCGAACTGGTCACCGCCCATCCGGACCTCGTCCGCTCGGTCCTTCTGGTCGACCCCGAGGTAGCGGTGAACGCGCCGTTCGCCCACGTCATCGCCCATGCCGGCGACTCGCGGGCACCGCTTCCGCTGGGCCATCCCGACGTGGTCCAGGGCGTGCTGGCCGCACTCGAACTGCACCGAACCACTTAGGTTCCGAAACTTTCGCTGAACCGGACACTTCGGCCACCCGTATCCCTCGTCAGGGAACCGCGAGACGGGAGGCTTCATGCGAGCGCGTCTGCTCATCATCGTGCTAGGGCTGCTTGCGCTGACGGGCTGTTCATCGGTCGGCGGCGGCAACTCCGGCGAACCGGCGGCCAACGAGGCGGACGCGACGTTCTCGTTGCAGATGATCCCGCACCACCGACAGACGATCGAGATCGCCAAGGTCGCCATGACGAAGTCCAAGGACGAGTTCGTCATCAACGTGGCCGACAAGATCGCCAACGCCGAGTCGGGCGAGATCGAGCAGATGGCCACCTACCTGCGCAGCTGGAACATCCAGGTGCCCGGCGACGACGCCAACGCCACGCACAAGATGGCGGGCATGATGACCGTCAAGGACGTCGAGGCGCTGAAGTCCGCCACCGGCAAGCAGTACGACGACCTCTTCCTCGCCACCCTCTCCCGCCACCTCCGCAGTGGCGTGGACATGGCGAAGAACGCGCAGGCCAAGGGCGAGCACATCGGCTCGAAGGCGCTGGCGGGCAAGATCATCGTGTCGCAGTCCGAGGTGCTGGACCAGATCAGCGCCAAGCAGAAGTCCTGACACCGCACCAGGACCGGTACGCCAATCACACGTCCGCTGCGAAACGCAGTGGGCGTGTCGGCGTCTCCTCACTAGCCTCGCCGCCATGTACCCACAGGTGGAGCCCTACGCCCAGGGCATGCTCGACGTCGGCGACGGCCAGCTCGTGCACTGGGAGGCCAGCGGCAATCCGGACGGCAAACCGGCGTGCGTGTTCCACGGCGGCCCAGGATCCGGCTCACATCCCCGCTGGCGCGAGGACTTCGACCCGGACCACTGGAACCTGATCCTCTGGGACCAGCGCGGCTGCGGCCGGAGCACCCCGTCCGTCGCGGACCCCGCGACCAGCATGGAGCACAACACCACCCAGCACCTGATCGACGACGCCGAGAAGCTCCGTGAGCACCTCGGCATCGAGAAGTGGTTGCTGGCCGGCGGTTCCTGGGGTTCCACCCTGATCCTCGCCTACGCCATCCAGCACCCCACCAGGGTCAGCGAGATCATCATCCCGGCGGTGACGACCTCCCGCCCCGAGGAGCACGCGTGGATCACCCGCGGCCTCGGCATGTTCTTCCCCGACTACTTCGACGCCTTCCGCGACGGCGTCCCGGAAGAGGACCGCGACGGCAACCTGGCCCTGGCCTACAACAGGCTCCTCAACTCACCCGACCCGGCGGTCAGGGAGAAGGCTGCCTGGGACTGGAGCAAGTGGGACCTGTCCACGATCACGGGCGGCGACAACGACTTCGAGGGCACGAGGTACGCCGACCCCGTTACGCGCTACCGGCTCGCACGGACCGTGAGCCACTACTGGGGCAACGAGGCGTTCATCGAGCCGAACCACATCCTCGACAACCTGGACAGGCTCAAGGGCATCCCCGGTGTGCTCATCCACGGCCGCAACGACTTCGGCGGACCGCTGCACACCGCGTGGGAGGTGGCGAAGAGGTGGCCCGACGCCGAACTGGTCATCCTGAACGACGCCGGCCACGAGATCATGGATGGCAGCAGCATGGACCGTGCCATCACCGCTGCCATCCAGAAGTTCCGCTAGGGCGCGACGGGCCCGGACCGGTAGAGGTCCTCACCGGCCCAGCGGATGCGGTCCTCGAACCTGAACCCTGGCGCGGCGACGAAGTTCGCCGCGTCGTCCACCGAGCCCGATCCGTCGTACTTGGCGCGCAACGGATACGGGAACACCGGACGGGTGCGCACGACGTTGCCCTCCTGGTCACGGCCTTCGGCGATGATCCGGGACGGCGCCTGGCCGCCCTCGACCCACGACACGAGCGCGCGGAACGGGTCGAAGGTGGTGAGGGTGTCGCCGCCGTCGCAGTGCCACATCGACGGCACGACGAAGAGCCTTGCCCAGGACGGGTTCCTGCCGCCGGTCAGCCGCTGCCAGTAGTCGAGCGTGCTCTCGAACGGGATGCCCTGGTCCCCCGCGCCGTGCCAGATGAGCAACTTGCCGCCGGCGCGCTGGAACGCGCGCAGGTCCAGCGACAGGGCGTTCGCCTTCACGGTCTCGGGCACCAGGCGCCGGAACTCGCGCGTGGTGAACTCGAAGGACTCGAGTGACGAGTGCGGCTTGCCGATCGGGTAGAGGAGGTGCTTCAGGCCGTTGTCCGCCAGTTCCGCGGCGACTCCCCTGCCCAGGCCGGGCGACGGGTTGAGCCAGAACGTCCACGAGATCTCCGAGCCGTACGGCTGGCCGCCGGGGTAGAGCCGCACGCCCTGGTCGGCCGGTCCGGCGTAGAGACGGCGGACGCGGGCGATCTCGTCGTCGGTCAGCTGGCCCGCGAGCGTTCCCGGATCGAACTCGCACAGGCGCGGGTCGTCGATCTGGCCGTCCACCAGGCCGTCCAGTCCGTCGCAGGCCGCCATGACCGCGTTGTGCAGCACGAAGATCTTGTCGTTCGGGATGGCGTTGCGCGCGATCCACGCCTGGTAGCCGATCAGCGCGCCGTAGTACCCGGCGGGCGCGGCCGCGATGATGCCGTCGAAGTCGCGCGGGTAGCGCTGGGCCAGCAGCAGGCCCTCGCGCCCGCCGTTGGAGCACCCGTTGAAGTACGACTTCACCGGCGCCTTGCCGTAGAACACCGAAATGATGTGCTTGGACACCTTCGACAACGCGTGGGGCGCGCGGAAGAAGTAGTCGTCGCGGGCCTTCTGGTCGCTGGCGGCCCAGGTCGCGTCGAACGGGTTCTCCAGCGAGACCTGATGACCGTCGTCCGTGGCCGCCACCGCGGCGTCACCGAAAGCGGGACCGCAGCCGGCGGGAAAGGCCGGATCGCGGGTGATTCCACAGAATCCGCCACAGCCGTACTGGAGGTAGCGGCCCTGGTAACCACGGGTCGGCAGCTTCAGCTGGAAGCCGATGTTCGGTGAGATCGTGCCGCGGACGTCGCAGAACTCCGTGGCACCGGAGACAACAGCGGCCGACGTGACCTGGGTGCGAGCGTCCGGAACGTCGAACGAACGGACCAGGTCAGCGCATGATCGCACTGGCCGGAAAGCGGAATCGGCGGCGGCGGGAGCAATCCCCGCCACCGCCGTTCCCAGAACAACGAGTGATACCAACAACTTGCGGAACATGGCGTCCTTCCCCCTGTAGTCGGACGTACAGAGGGAGTGTTCCAGCTAACCGACGTGCACGCGTGGCCGTCGAGTCGGATCCGATTCAGCCGAGCGGATGATTTCCCGTACCACCGGAGGAGTATCGCCGCGGCCGAGGATCAGGTAGCGGAAGAGGTGCCCCAGCGGGTTCCCCTCCGACCACTCGAAGTGCGCGTGCGGGATCACGCCGGTCGAGTCGCGCAACGCCAGCAGGATCGCCGCGATCGCGTTCGGCGCGGCGGGAGCGGAGGCACGCAGGACGCGATGGCCGTCCACCTCGACGCCGGTCACGCACAGCACGTTGCTGAACGCCGACGGGTCGACGATGTCGATCTCCAGGAACATCACGTCCGCCGTGCCCGGCACCGGGTTGATCCCGCGCTGCTCGGCCTCTTTCTCGTCGTACTCGGCCTTGTCACCGGCCTGGCGGCGGTTCGCGATCAACGTGATGCGGCCGTCGTTCTCGATGGTGTCGGTGATGAACTTCCGCGCGTTCTCGTCGAACTTGATCTTGTCGACGCGCAGTTCGGTCGTGCGGGAGATCCGCGACACCAGCGAGATCACCACGATGCCGAGGATGAAGCCGAACGAGATCGTGATGCCGTCCGGCTTCTCGATCACGTTCTCCACCAACGCGTACAGCAGCACCAGCGTCAGCACGGTGAAGCCGATCCCCGCGCCCCGCTGCCCCTTGCGCCACGCGGACACCGTCACCGCGAACGAGCCGGAGACCATCATCGCCAGGATCCCGGTGGCGTAGGCACCGGCCTGCGCGTTCACGTCGGCGTTGAAGATGATCGTGATGATGATGCAGATGACCGTGTAGACGATCACGACGGGACGAACGGCGCGTCCCCATTCCGGCGCCATGCCGTAGGAGGGCAGGTAGCGCGGCACGATGTTGATCAGGCCGGCCATCGCCGAGGCACCGGCGAACCACAGGATCAGGATGCTGCTGATGTCGTAGACCGTGCCGAACGCCTCGCCGAGCAGTTCGTGCGCGAGATACGCCAGCGCACGGCCGTTCGCGGGCCCACCGGGTGCGAACTTCTCCTGCGGCACCAGCACGGTGGTGATGAACGACGTCGCGACCAGGTACACCGACATGATCAACGCGGCGGTCGTCAGCAGCTTGCGGGTGTTGCGCACCCGGCTCTCCAGGCGCTCCTCCGGCGTCTTCCCGGAGGCGGCGACCAGCGGCATCATGCTCACGCCGGTCTCGAAGCCGGACAGACCGAGCACCAGCAACGGGAACGCCAGAACCGCCGGCCCGACGACGCCGAAGAACCCGTCACCGTGCGAGCCCAGCGCCGAGATCCAGCGATCAAGGGCGTCCGGCGTCGCGAAGACGTCCACGAGCCCCACCACGGCCAGAACGGCGTTCAGGACGAGGAACACCGCGACCAACGGGATCGCGACGCCCACGGCCTCGCTGAAGCCCATCAGGAACACGCCGCCGAGGATCAGCAGCAGCACGATCGTCAGCCAGAGCTCGGCACCGTGCAGCGACTCCGGCACGTACGGGTTCTCCAGCGCGTGCACCGAGGCATCGGCCGCGGACAGCGTGATCGTGATGATCCACGACGTCGCCACGAACCCCAGCAGCACCAGCACGAAGATCTTGCCGCGCCAGAACGGCAGCAGGTCCTCCAGCATCGCCACGGAGCCCTGGCCGTTCGGGCTCTCCCGCGCCACCCGCCGGTACATCGGCAGCATGCCGAGCAGCGTCAGCGCCACGATGAGCAGCGTCGCCAGCGGGGACAACGCGCCGGCGGCCAGAGCGGCGATGCCGGGCAGGTACGACAGGGTGGAGAAGTAGTCGACGCCGGTGAGCGTCATGACCTTCCACCACGGGTGCGGCTTGGCGTGCGACTCGTGGCTCTCCGGGCCGGACGGCGCGACGCGGTCCGCGAGCAGCCACCTGCCCACCGGCCCGCCGGGCGGTGCCGGCCGTTCCGGGCTCGGGACCTCGGCGGGGATGGCGAACTCCGTGCTCATGGCGCAGAGCATGCCAGGGTCAGATGATCAAGGCCTGAACTCCGCCGGAAAACCCGCCTCCTGAACGGACAATCCGGACGGACGCAACATTCCGATGCTGCCCTGGGTGTGCAGATCGAGGAACATGTCCACTACGTCCGGATCGAACTGTTCGCCCCGACCGGCCCAGAGTTCCCGCCGTGCCCGGTTCTCGTCCAGCGCGGTCTGATGTGGACGATTCGACCGCATCGCGGCCCACGCCACGCAGACGGACAGGATCCTTGCTTCCGCACGGATGTCCGCGCCGCGCAGCCCGTCCGGATAGCCGGCGCCGTCGTAGCGTTCGTGCTGTTGCCTGATCACGTGCGCCACGCCCGCGAACCCCGGCACCATCCGGGCGAGCCGGTAGCCGAAGTCGGGGTGCTGGCGCAGCAGCCGCCATTCCTCTTCGGACAGTGCGCCGGGCTTGGTCAGCACGACCTCGGGAATGATGACCTTGCCGATGTCGTGCAGGCGACCGGCGAGCTGCGCGACCCTCGTGGTCGGCGCGTCCAGTCCGAACTCCCCCGCCGCCACACCGGCCCAGCGCGACACCGAACGACTGTGGTCGTAGCGGTGCAGCCAGCCGTCCACCCGGTCCGCGACCTGGCAGAGGAACTCCGCCATCGCGCCGTCGGTGTCCGGGTCGACCGCGGGCAACGGCTCTGGCCCGACCGCGATCCTGTTGCGACCCGCCGCTTTCGCCGCGTACAAAGCGCGGTCCGCGATCACGACGATGTCGTCGGGACCGTCGCCGTGCGTCGGAAAGCTCGCCGAGCCGACCGACACCGTGACGGACAACGGGATGTCGTCGTTGCCCGAGTTGACCGGGATCGGCTTTTCCGCGACGCGTTCGCGCAACCGGTTCGCGATCACGGACAACCGGCCGGGGCCTGCTTCCGGGACGAGCAGCGCGAATTCCTCGCCACCGTAACGAGCGAGGACTTCACCGGATCGGGAAGCCGCGCGCAGCCGGGCCGCGACCTCCATCAGCACGTCGTCGCCGGCGGGATGGCCGTAGTTGTCGTTGATGGACTTGAAGCGGTCGACGTCGATGATGAACACCGCGACGGACCCGTCGTTGCGCCGGGCGCGGGAGATCTCCAACGGCAGCTGGGCTTCGAAGAACCTGCGCGTGTGCAGGCCGGTGAGGCTGTCGGTGATCGCGAGTTTGCGCTGGTCCGCGACGAGCCCCGCGAGCCTCGCGATGATGAGCAGCGACAGCAGCGCGCTGCCCGCGGCGATCACCAGGACGTCCTGCGACGACTGGCCGACGTCGTGCACCAGCATCAGCACCGGCGCGGCGAGGGCGGCCGAGCACAGCGCGATGATCCGGCCGCGGCTCAGGCCGACGTCCTTGACGTGCGCCCGGTCGACGAGCCGCGCCATCGTCGGGTGCAACGCCGCCGCGCCCATGCACAGGTTCGCCGACAACCAGATGGCGTCGAGGAAGTTGCCCGCGTGGTAGCTGCCGTCGAGGCGCTGCAGCACGTAGATCGTGTCCGCGGTCAGGATGCCCAGCAGGTTGGCCGTCAGCAGGACGAACGCGCGCGGCCGAGGTCCTGCCCCGAAGATCAGTCGCAGCGCCACCACGAACAGCGCCAGGTCCATCATCGGGTAGCCGAGCGAGGCGATCTTCACCAGGACCGGTGAGGTGAGACGGGCCTGCGGGCCGATCACGTAGAGCCAGGACGCCATGCCCGCGACGACCGCGAGGACGGCGGCGTCGAGCAGGCTGGGCAGGTCGAGTCCCGGGGTGCGGCGGCGGATCAGCAGGATCACACCCGCCACCATCAACGGGTAATGGCCCAGGTAGAAGATGTCCGCGTACGACGGGTAAACCGTGTACTCGAAGATGTAGTGCGATGCGTAGAACGTGAGGTCGGCGATCGCGTAAACGACCTGGCTGAGTGCGAGGAACACCCATGGCCGCCGCCATTGGGGGCGGTTGCGCTTGACACCGGCGAATGTCGCGATCGCGGCCGACGCGCTGATCGTGCAGTAGAGCACCACCCGTACCGTTTGCCCCGTTGTCCCCGCGGGACTGACCGGAATCAGGTAGTAGACACCCAGCAGCAGGTGACCTGCCACCAGGTACATCCACCACGCCCCGGTGTGGCCGGTACGGAAGATGGTCACACGAGACCCCTCGTTCTACGACTTTGGTCGAGCCACGTGATGATGCCCGACTTGGGATGATCGCGGCACCGTCGTTACTCCAATGAGGTGACCCACTAATACGACGCTACCGCAAATCACGGTTCTGCTTTCCGCGTTGATCTCGGGTGTCGACGATCCGTGCCCGCGGGTGGTCCCCGATCGATTTTCGCACGACTTTTCGCTGCTTGGCCGTGATTCACGCACCTCGTACCACCGATATTTCCGACCCGTTGGTCGGTAAGCGACCTTCGTCGTTGACCGTTGCTCGTTCTGCACGAGGTGAGAGCGGCGATCAACGGACTATCGTGAGAGCCGTGGACGGCGTTCGGTTCGGGGTGCTGGGACCGCTGCTGGTCACACACGGGCGGCGGGACGTCCGCATTCCCGCTGGCCAGCCGAGACAGGTCCTGGTGCTGCTGCTCCTGCACACCGGTCAGACTGTCAGCGTCGACCACCTCATGTCGGTCCTCTGGGACGGCGATCCGCCCGCCAGCGCGCGCAAGGCCGTGCAGGTGCACGTCTCGCAGCTCAGGAGAGCCCTGAAGGACCTTCCCGGCGTGTCGCTGGAGTGGTCGCGGCAGGGCTATCGGCTCGACGTGCCCGACCGGTCGCTCGACCTGCAGCTCTTCCGCGACGCCCAGGACCCCGACGAGGCGCTGGCGCACTGGCGCGGACCGGCGCTGGCCGAGCTGACCACGAACACCCAGCTCGCGAACCAGCTGGAGGAAGAGCGGCTCGGGGTGGTCGAGCGCCGCGCCGACCGCGCGATCAGGGACGGCCGGCACCACGAGATCATCGGAGAGCTGACCGGGTACGTCGCCGAGCACCCGACCAGGGAACGGCTGCGCGGAGCGCTCATGGTGGCCCTGCACCGCAGCGGACGGCAGGCGGACGCGCTCAGGACGTACGACGAGGGCCGCCGGCTCCTGGCCGAGGAGCTCGGGCTCGATCCCGGCCAGGAGCTCAAGGACCTGCACGCCGCGATCCTGCAGGGCGACATCCCGGCCGTGCCGCGCGAACTGCCCGCCAAACCCGACCCGTTCGTGGGGCGCCGGGCGGAGATCGAACTGATCACCGAGGCCTTGGACACCGTGATCGCCGTGCACGGACCGGGCGGTCAGGGAAAGAGCGCGCTCGCCACCGCCGCCGCGCACGCGATGGCCGAACGTTTCCCGGACGGACAGTTGTACGTCGATCTGCACGGCGCCACACCGGGTCGTTCGCCGCTCTCCCCCGCCGAGGTGATCAGGCGGTTCCTGCGCGCTTTGGGCATCCCGCCGCTGGCCGTGCCGACGGACCCGTCCGAGGCGGCCGCGCTGTACCGGTCGACGCTGGCCCGGCGCAAAGTGCTGGTGCTGCTGGACAACGCGGTGGACGCGGCTCAAGTGGGCCCGCTGCTGCCCGGCGAACCGGGTTCCGCCGTGCTGATCACCAGCCGCCGGATGCTGGCCACGCTGAGCGCCCGGCACGTGCGGCTCGACCCGTTGCCGCGGGACGACGCGCTGCGGTTGCTGGGAGACGACAGCCCGGCGGCGGAGCAGGTCGCGAAGGCCTGCGACTACCTGCCGCTCGCCCTCACGATCGCGGCCGCGCGGCTGCGGTCACGTCCGGACTGGACGACCGCGACGCTGGCGAAACGGCTCGCGGACCAGCGTCATCGGCTGGACGAGCTGCACTTCGACGACCTGGGTGTCCGGTCGAGCTTCCAGCTGGGCTTCGAGGGCCTGAACGCCGGCTCGACCAGGGCGTTCACTCTGCTGTGCTGCCTGAACGTGCCTTCCGTCAGCGAGTCGGTGGTCCAGGCGCTGCTCGGGCAGGACGACGTGGACCGCGCGCTGGATCCGTTGGTGGACGCCAAACTCGTGGAGCCCTGCGGGCCGGAGCGGTACCGGGTGCACGACCTGCTGCGGTTGTTCGGCGCCGAGCAGGTGAACGACGAGAGGCACGACGCTCTCGCCCGTGCGCTCACGCATTACCGCGAAACCCTCGCCGCTGCCTTGAAGAAGCTGCGACCGCACGCTTACGGCGCGCTGGGGTACTCCGCTGCCGGCGACCTCGACGAGCCGTTGCGGTGGCTGACCGACGAGGCCGAGAACCTGCTAGCGGCAGCGCGTTCGGTGGTGGCGGAACCGGCGCTGGCCGACCACTCCCTGGCGATCGCGCACATGCTCTACCCGCATCTGTTCAAACAGGACAGAGTCGCGGAACTGGTCGAACTGGGCCAGATCGCGGACCAGGCCGCCCGCACCGTCGGAAGCTCGGCCGCGTTGCAGACGGCGCTTCTGGTGCGGTCGGCCGCGAACCGCAGGATCGGCTCGTTCGAGACCGCCCGCGCGCAGCTGGAGGAGGTGCTGGAGGCGCGCGCCGACGACCCGTTCGGGCAGGGCCGCGCGCTCGCCGGCATCGGCACGATCCAGCGCGAACTGGGCGAGCTGGAGCAGGCCGCAGAGACCTTGGCACAGGCGATCAAGCTCACCGAGGAGCACGGACCGGCTGGCGCGCAACGGGTTCCGTTGTCCGCGCTGGCCCAGGTGCACCAGGTGGCCGGGCGGTACGACCAGGCGCTCGACGCCGCCGTGCAGAGCCTCGGGCACGCCCGTGAGCACGCGGACGAGGCCGGCACCGCCTACGCGCTGGCGTCGCAGGGGCAGGCGCTGTTCAAGCTCGGGCGGCTGGCCGAGGCCGAGGCCGCGCTGAGCGAGTGCATCGAACTGTGCCGGGTGACGGGCGAGCACAACGACGAGTGGCAGGCGCTGCTGTGCCGTGCGGAAGTGCTCCTGGCCGCGGGGAGACCTGAACCGGCCACAAAGGACGCTGAACGCTGCCTGGAGATCACGAGCGCTCGCGGGGACCGTTACGGCGAGGGCGTCGCCCGTCTCGTGCTCGCCAAGGCAGGCCTGGAAACGCACGCGGACCGGGCGGCCGAACTGCTCGGCACACCCGGTCTGCGTCGGGACAACCTGTTGGACAGCCTGATCAGCTGATCAGTCGCCGCAAGGGTTCTGCATCGATACGTGGTCGTAGTGACCACCGGTCACACCGCTGCCCGCGGCGTTCGTGTGCTGCTTCAGCCAGTTCGCGAGCTTCCAGCCCTGCGCCTCCTGCGAGGCGTTCTCGTTCTTCAACCCTGCCTTGAGGTTCGCCTTGGCACCGGCCCCGATGGCCTGGCTGGTGCCGCCGTACCCGCTGTTGAAGAACACGGTGAACCCATCTGATCAAGGACCCGGAGAGATCAGCCGCAGTGCTCGAAACCACTGGTGTAGGTGGAAGAACCGACCATGCCGCCCCACTTGACGCACTTGCCGGGAGCCTTCTTCTTGACCGGGCCGGCGTAGTAGCCGTAGTCGTCGCGGTCGGTCGTCCGGGCATCGCCCTGGACCTCGAGGAACGCGCCGACGTCCGACGCGGCGCCGATCTTGGTGGTCTTGATCGTGACCACGCAGTTGTAACCGTTGGCCGCGTTGTAGAGCAGCGACACGCGGGCACCGGTCACGTTCGCGCCGTCGATGACCTTGTAGCCGTCGCCGCAGGCCTCTTCGGGGGTGTACGGGTTGGTGGTGCCACCGCCGCCGCACTTGTTGTTCGACTTGTAGTTCTTGGTGCCGTAGTACAGAACCGTCGTCCCGGACAGCTTGATCTTCTGCGGCGTGCCGTTCAGCAGCTGCTCGAAGTGCAGGTGCGCGCCGGTCGAGCCGCCGGTGTTGCCGACGTTGCCGATGGTCTGGCCCTGCGAGACGTTCTGGCCGACCGACACCCGCTGCGCGGAGAGGTGGGCGTAGCGCGTGGTCCAGCCACTGCCGTGGTCGATCTCGATCCAGCGGCCGTAGCTCGTGCTGCCCTCGTTGCGGACCTTGCTGACCGTGCCGGACGCGGACGCCACGACCGCGTCACCCTCGTCCGCGCTGCGGTTCAGGTCGAGCGCCAGCTGCGGGCTGTGGTTGGTCCTGGTCTGTCCGGACCACGTCTGTCCACACGGGAACGGCAGCTCGAAGTTGGTGGCGGCGCTGGCCTGCGGGCCACCGAGCACCAGCACGCCCATCCCGATCGCGAGGCCTGCGACCCCCGAGATGATCCTCTTGACGTTCATGACTTCCCCTCGTTCATTCGAACATTCGACGGACCTTGAATCACGATGTGCCACGGCAGTTAAGATCGGCCTAAGACCGGTCCTGCGACTGATCAGCAGCGCTGATCCGTCGCGGCGGCACCCTCACCGCCGGACCAGCTGAGCTCGCCGTAGCCCTTGGTGCACTGGGTCAGCGTGTTGGCACCGGAGGACCAGACCTCCTTCTGGTGGTTCCCGCCGCACTTGAAGTCCGCGAGGCCGGAGCTGGTGGAGATGCCCGAGCAGGCCCACCAGTTGCCGCTGTGCGAGTTGCGGAAGCCCTCCCACACGTAGGTGTAGGCCCAGTTCTTGTTGCAGCCCTTGAACTGCTTCACCGACGCGACGGTCGTGCCGCCCGACTTGATGTACGCGGTGCTGCCGATCTGCGTGACCTGGCCGCAGTTCGGGTTCGTCTCGGCGTTCGCCGGCGACGCGATCCCGAGCAACGCACCCATGACGAGCGCCGCGGTTCCCACGGTGCCGGCGATCCTGATGAACATGCTTCTCCCTCGATCTTCGCTGGACACGGGAAGGTCAGTCGGTGATGTAGCCGGTCACGGCGCGCCCCCTCAGCAAGCGCTCGACGCGAGACGGGCGGTGCGGTGCACGCCGTTCGAGTCGACGTAGAGCACCTCGCCACGGGCGCAGCCGGGCGCGTGGACCATGTTTCCCCAGTGGTTTCCCGGCGTTCCCGCCGCGACGAAGCCGACGTGGTCGCTGCCGGACCACACGGTGATGCGCAGAGCCGAGTCGCCGCCCGAGTAGTTCGAGATCCGCACCCAGTTCGTCTGGCAACCAGGTGACCAGCGCAGCTCCGCGGTGCCGCCCGTGTACATGGGCGCGGTGTCAGCGGTCGTGGAACCGCTTGCGCAACCGGCGGACACCGGGTCCTTGTCGTTGCATCCGCGCCCGCTGCAGGACGCCGCCTGCGCGTCCGGCGCCATGAGGAGCGTGAACGCGGCCGCGGCGATCAGGGCTGTCGACTTCATGGCGCTGACACTGCTGAGCAGCGCTCACAGCGATCTGACAGCTACACCCCGTCAGATGTCAGCGCGGTGTCAGAAGGGCACGTCAGCGAGCGGTGCGCGATCGGTCAGCGAAGATCGCCATGGTGGCGCCATGACGTGGTTGCGCAAGCCCTGGGTGGGACCGTTGGCGTTCGTGGTGGTGGCCTTCGTGGCGTTCTCGCTGCCGCCGTATCTGACCGGTGATCGGTTGCAGGCACGCGTGCAGTCGGACTGGGGACCGCATTACCCCTTGCTCGTCATGCACGTCGTCTGCGCGTCGATCGCCATCCTCACGTGCGTGGTGCAGATCTGGCCGTGGTTCCGCGGCCGCTTCCCCATCTGGCACCGCCGCATCGGCCGTGTGTACGTGTTCGCCGGCGTACTGCCCGCCGGACTGTCCGGCCTGGTCGTCGGCTACATGACGCCGTTCGGCCCGGTGGCTCAGGTCAGCAACGTGCTGCTGGCGGTGATGTGGCTGACGTTCACGTGGCTGGCGTGGCGCGCGGCCCGGCAGCGCCGGTTCCGCGACCACCGCAAGTGGATGATCCGCAGCTTCGCCCTGACCGTCTCGATCATCACGAACCGGATCTGGGGCGTGGCCGCGTTCCTCGTGTTCGCCGACCGGGTGCCGGAGTCGGAGCTGCCGCACACGATCGCCGGGATCTCGACGTGGGCCGGGTGGACCATCTCGCTGCTGCTCTCGCAGTGGTGGCTGGAACGCAGGCCTCGCCGGCGCCAGGCCCCGGTTGAGCAGCGTGAAGCCGTTCCCGTCTGACGTTCTGGCGGCTACGGTCGGCACTCATGAGGCTACTGCTCGCTGTCCTGATGATGGTCGTCCTCGCCCCGGTCGCGTCCGCCGCGCCGGCCACGCCCACGGCGCGCTGCGAGTTCATCCCGACGCCGGACAACCCGGCCGCACGCCCGGTCCAGCCGCCCAGCGCCGTCGTGCCCGCCCGCGGCACGGTGAAGGTCACCATCTTGACGAACTACGGCGTGGTCGTCGCGGACCTCGACCGCGCCAACGCCCCGTGCGGCGTGGAGAACTTCGCCCACCTGGCACGGAGCTGGTTCTACACGATGTCGCAGTGCTGGCGGCTGACCGACACCACACGCCTGGGCGTGCTGCAATGCGGCGACATCTACCGCGCCGAGGAGGGCGGGCCCGGCTACCGGTTCGCCGACGAGGTGACGGGCAAGGAGACCTACCCGCGCGGCACGATCGCGTACGGCAACCAGGGGCCGGGCACGAACGGCAGCGAGTTCTTCATCGTGCACTCGTTCGCCAACATCGCGCCGAACTACACGGTGATGGGCCACGTCACCTATGGCATGGACACGCTCGACCGGATCGTGAAGGCCGGGATCGTGCCGCAGCCGGACGGCCTGCTGGACGGCCTGCCGAAGAAGCCGGTGAGGATCCTGCACGTGCTCGCCCACTAGTTGCTGATTTTCCGGGTAGTCGCCGTTTCGTTGAAACGGCGACTACTTTGCGTTTGGCGCCGGAATAGCGCCACGAGAGCGTCTCGTGTTGACATGTTTCCGAAAGGCGAAAATCCGGTACGCGATCTCCGTCACAGCGTCTACCAGCGCATATTAACCCGGATGAACCACCGACAATTAAGGGCGATTTGATACTTGATGTGATCCCGCTCGCCCTCAGGAATCAATTCCGCAGCTCCCGCGCTTCCGTCACCTGAATGGCGGCTGTACCAGCCAGTAGCCTGATTTTCGGTTATTTGAGGAGGCACAGGAGTGGCACCCGAGTTCGAGCCGGCTCGACTCGACGACGTCGACGATCTGCTCAGGCTCTACCGGCGGGCTCACGGCGCGAACTACCCCATCGCGATGGGCACCGACCCCGACGTCATGGCGGCCGAGATCGAGGCCCCGCACACCACGTGGCTGGTGTGGCGCCGCGACGGCCAGGTCGTCGCCTCGATCACCGGGCACGTCGAGAGCGCGGACCGTCTCGGCAAGATCGCCGGGCTGGTCGTGGACCCGAAGGCGCAGGGCGGCGGCATCGCGAACCACGCCGTCGGGCAGATCACCGACCGCATGCTCGCGAGCGGCGAGGTTGACTCGGTGTACGGCACCGCACGGACGGTCCACCTCGCACCGCAGAGAGTGTGTCTGCGCAACGGGTTCCACCCACTCGGGCTCGTCCCGAACCTGTTCAAGCACGCCAAGCGCGAGACGATGACGTTGCTGGCCAGGCATCGCGACGGGGTGCTGGAGCAGCGGGCCGAGGTGCACAAGGTGCCGGCAAGCCTGCGGAAGCTCGTCATGGCCACCCGCGCGACGATGCCGTCGCTGCCGGAGTTCGTCGAGGACACCGCTTTCGGCGCCGGTGAGGTGTCGCGGCTGGAGGTCGTCGAGGCGCCGCAGTTCGTGCAGCGGCACTTCGAGCTCACGATCAACGACCCGGCGCGGCGGTTCTACCCGTTGCACAAGCCGAACGTGCTGCTGGCCGACGAGCGCGGCGAGTACCAGATCTACGGGCACCTCAACCGGCACGACGGGTACTGCACGATCTTCGGCGCCACCCCCAGTCCCCAGGCACTGCTCCCGCACCTCGGTGGCGTGATCGACACGCTGGCCGGCCTGGGCGCGCCGCACGTCGAGACGCTGGTGCCGTTGCACGAGTTCGACGAGCTGAGCGCGTTGCTGGCCTTCGGTTTCCTGCCGGTGGCGCTGTACCCGGCGATGCGCAAGGACGGCGAGGTCTACCACGACTACGTGGTCATGGTGCACACGCCGCAACCGCCGGACTTCCGCGGCCTCGCGATCGACGAGGCGTTCCGGCCCTTCACCGAGCAGTACATCGAGCTGTGGACGCAGAAGTTCCTCAACACCAACGGAGTCTTTCGAGCATGAACCCGCACCTCGGACCGGCAACGGTGCCGGATCCCTCGCTGGGCGCCGTCCAGGCGCTGTGCGACATCGCGGCGCCGTACGACCACAGCGACCCGGACCTGTTCCTGGAAGCCATGAACGAGTCGAACCGCTGGCACGCCCAGCGCAACGAGTTCTTCCGCAGCCTGTGGAACGGCAAGCCGCTGCGCGACATCACCGAACAACCTTTCGTGCACGCCAACTTCTTCAAGATGCACGAGGTGCTGTCGGTGCCGCGCGACCAGGTCGTCGTGCACGCCACCTCGTCCGGCACCACCGGGCAGAAGTCGCAGATGTTCTGGGACGCGTGGACTCTCCGGGCGGGCCAGCGGATGGTCGCGCGGATCTACGACCACAACGGGTTCATCGACGCCGACCCGGTGCACTACCTGATCAACCTCAACCAGCCGACGCCGAACGTGAAGCTGGGCAGCTCGTTCACCGGCCAGTTCATGACCGACTTCGCGCCCGTGGAGTCCGTCGACTACGGCCTCGCGCACACCGGCACCGGGCACGAGTTCGACGCGTTCGGCAGCATCCGCGCCCTGCAACGGTTCGCGGATAGCGGCAAACCCGTGCGGATCTTCGGGTTCCCGGCGTTCCTGAGCTTCACCATCGACCGCATGCGCGCGATGGGCCTGGAACCGCTGCGGCTCGATGAACGCTCGATGGTGTGGTTCGGCGGTGGCTGGAAGGGCAACGCGGACAAGCAGATCTCCAAGTCCGAACTGCGTTCGAAGGTCACCGAGATGCTCGGAATCCCAGACGAGCGGATCCGCGACAGCTACGGCTCCGTCGAGCACTCGGTCCCGTACGTCGAATGTTCGCACCACAACCTGCACGTGCCGACGTGGTCACGTGCGATCGTTCGGAACGTCCGGACGCTGGAACCGTTGCCGTACGGCGAGTCCGGCTACATCCAGTTCGTGTCCCCGTACATCACCTCGGCGCCCGCGCAGAGCGTGCTGATGGGTGACCTGGCCGCACTGCACGCACCTGAGGAGTGCGGTTGCGGCAACGAGACCCCGTGGTTCGAGATCCTCGGCCGCGCCGGCGTCTCCCGCAACCGATCCTGCGCGATCGCCGCAGCAGAACTCTTGAAGGGCAAGGCATGAACCGGCATCTCTGGCAGGGTGAGTGGATCGACGACGACGCCGTCGCGCAGCGGCTCGACACGTTGGACGACCTCACCCAGCAGGTCATCACCGGGCCGCGCCTGAACCCGCTCGTCGTGCTCGCCGCCGCCGAGAAGCTGGACCTCGAACAGCACCGCGCGTCGCTGGTCTCGTGGGGCCTCGACGAGGTGGAGATCGACGAGACGCTGGACGCGTTGCGGAACGCGCTCAGCCGTGTCTCGCTGGAACGCAAGCTCAAGCGCGAGCTCGGCAACCTCGACCCGGCGCGGATGGTCCGCTTCGACTTCCGCACGCCCGTCTACGAGGCCTGGGTTCCGCTCGGCCTGCTCGCCCACGTGACGGCGGGCAACGCACCGGCCGCGGGCGTGCTGAGCGCCGTCGAGGGCCTGCTCTCCGGCAACCTCAACGTCATCAAGGTCGCGTCGGACGACTCGGGCTTCACCGCCGAGGTGCTCGCCTCGCTGGCAGCGCACGACCAGACCGGCCAGATCGCCGCGCGGCTCGTCGTGCTGCACTTCTCCTCTTCGCGCACCGACTGGATGTCGCGCGTGCTCGGCGCCGCCGACGCCGTCGCGGTCTGGGGTGGCGAGGAGGCGATCACCGGCGTCACCGAGCTGGTCCGGCCCGGCACGCGGGTGATCGACTGGGGCCCGAAGCTGTCGTTCGCCTACCTGACCGGCGACTCGTGGTCCGATGTGGACACCCTGCACGCGCTGGCGGCGGACGTGTGCCAGCTGGAGCAGCAGGCGTGCTCCAGCCCGCAGGTGATCTACCTCGACACCGAGGACCCGGCGGAGGTCTTCGCGTTCGCCGAGCGGTTCGCGTCCGTGCTGGAGCTGACCGGCCCGCCGACCCGTGAACCGTCGCAGGCCGAGTGGGCGGAGATCACGAACACCGTTGTCGTCACCCAGCTCGAAGAGCACCTCAAGCTCACCAAGGTGCACACCGGCGAGCACTGGCGCGTGCTGGCGGACGTCCGTTCCGCGCTGCGCACCTCGCCGCTGTACCGGACGGTGTGGGTGAAGCCCCTGCCTCGCAAGCAGATCACCTCCGTGCTCCGGCCGATGCGCCGCTACCTGCAGACCGTCGGTCTCGCGGCGGACCGTCCCGACACCGCCGCGCTGGCCCGGTCGTTCGTGTCGGTCGGCGTGCAGCGGATCACCACACCGGGGTCGATGCTCGGCGGCTACAGCGGCGAGCCCCACGACGGCGTCTACGCGTTGCAGCGCTACAGCAACCGGGTGTCGGTGCAGCTCGACGACAGGTTCGCCGCGGACGCCTCGCTGGACGACCTGGCCGAGTCGCGGCAGCTCCCGGTGCCTTCGGTGCCGGTGACGCCGAAGTCGGACTTCGAGACGCTGCAGGACCGTCCGGCGGACGTGTACTTCCGCAGCGGCGGCAGCTCCGGCGCGCCCAAGCTGTCCGCGTACACCTGGGCGGACTGGGACGAGCAGATGTGGGTCGGCGCCGAGGCGCTGCTCGCCACCGGCCTCGACCCGCGCCGCGACCGGATCATGAACCTGTTCTTCAACGGGCACATGTACGCGAGCTTCGTCAGCTTCTTCTCCGCGCTGGAGCGGATGAACGCCGTGCAGTTCCCGATGGGCGGCGAGTGGGGCCAACTCGACGCGATCGCCCAGGCCATTGTGGACAACCGCGTCGACACGCTGCTGACCGCGCCTTCGTTCGTGCAGCGGCTCTTCGCCGAGCACGGCGACCAGCTGAAGCAGTACGGCGGGATCCGCAAGATCTTCTACGCGGGCGAGCACTTCGGCGCGCAGGCCATCGCCCGGCTGCGCGACGAGTTCGGCGTCGAGGTGATCCGCTCGGCGGCCTACGCCACCGTCGACGCGGGCCCGGTCGGCTACCAGTGCCAGGCGTCGTCCGGCAAGGTGCACCACCTGTTCACCGGCCTGCACACACTGGAGATCCTCGATCCCGAGGCGGACCGGTCCGTCTCGTTCGGCGAGCCCGGCCGGCTGGTCTTCACCACGCACACGCGGCGGGGCCAGCGGCTGGAGCGCTACGAGATCGGCGACCTCGGCCGCTGGGTCCCAGGCGACTGCGAGTGCGGCCGCCAGACGCCGCGGTTCGAACTGCTGGGGCGCACCGGTGACGTGTTCCGGGCCGCCGCGCAGACGTTGAACTACCGGCGGTTCCTCACGATCCTGGAGGACGAGTACAGCTACGCCGGCGCGTTGCAGATCGAGCTGAACGAGGACGCTCAAGGCGAGGAGCTCGTCGTGCGAATGGAACGCGATCGCGCGCCCGAGCCCGCGGCCACCCACATCACGTTGCTGTCGCGCTATTCCGAAGTCGCCGAGGCCGTGGAACAGGACTCGTTGCTGACCGTGCGGGTGGAGAACGTTCCGCTGGCGGACTTCCTGCGGACGAAGAGCAGCGGCAAGTTGATCGCGGTCGTCGACCAGCGCAGCAGCAGGAGTGTGTGAACGATGTCCGTGCTCGACCTGATCTGCTACGCCCGCACGCACTCCCCTTTCTACAAGGAGATGTACGACGGCTACGACTCCTCGACGCCGCTGTCCGAGCTGCCGGTGATCGACCAGGCCGCGTTCTGGGCCGCGAACACCATCCGCCACAACCAGGTGCTGACCCGCGCGCACACCGACGGCCTGATCTTCAAGACCGGCGGCACCACCAAGGCACCTCGCGTCTCCTTCTACACCAACGAGGAGTGGGACGCGATGTGCCGCGCGTACGCGGAAACGCTGCCCGCGGCGGGACTGCGGCACGGCGACCGGATCGCGAACCTCTTCGCGGCCGGTGAGCTGTACTCCAGCTTCATCTTCGCGCTGAACGCCCTGCAACGATCGCCGATCGACCTCGTCCAGCTGCCGATCACCGGCAGCGCGCCGGTCGAGTTCACGCTGACCACCATGCAGGACTTCGACGCCACCGTCGTCGCGGGCTTCCCGACGACGTTGTGCCGGCTGGCGTCGCACGTCGTGGCTTCGGTCGGCTCACTCCCTTTGGTGCGACTCATCCTGTTCAGCGGCGAGGCCCTGTACGACGACCAGCGCGCGTTGCTGTCCTCCGCCTTTCCCGGGGCCGAGTTCCGGTCGTTCGTCTACGGCAGCGTGGACGGCGGGATCATCGGCACGGCGGTGCTCGGCTCGGACGACCCGCGGGTGTTCCGCTCCTTCGTGGACAGCTCCGTGCTGGAGATCGTCGACGTCGAGACGGGCAAGCTGATCACGTCGCCAGGCCAGGCCGGCCGGTTGCTGCAGACCGACCTCACCCGGCGGCTGCAGCCGATGATCCGCTACCCGGTCGGCGACCTGGCCGAGTGGGTCGACGTGGAGGACGGCATCTTCCGGCTGCTCGGCCGCGCCGACGAGGGCGCGCGGGTCGGCCCGGTGACGCTGCACCTCGACCACCTGCGGGCCGCTGTAGACCGCGCTGGCGTCGTGCACAACGGTGTGCAGGTCGTGATCCGCCGCGTGGACGCGCGGGACCAGCTGGTGCTGCGGATCGCCGGAGAGCCGCAGGACTTCGAGGCCGTCCGGGACGAGGTGCACGTGATCAGCCCGCGGTTCGAACTGCAGGCCGGCCGCGGAACCGTGGCGCCGCTGGCCGTCGAGTGGGTCGCGACGCTGGAGGTCAACCCCCGCAGCGGGAAGACCGTCCGGCTCGTCGACGAACGCCCCGTCTAGGGTGTGGCGGTGCGAAAGATCCTGGTCATCGGTATCGGCGCGGGCAACCCCGACCACCTGACGGTGCAGGCCGTCAAGGCGTTGCAGACGGTCGACGTGTACTTCGTGCTGGACAAGGGGTCCGTGAAGCAGGAGCTCGTCGACCTGCGCGCGTCGATCCTGGAGGCGCACGTGACGCGGCCGTACCGCTGGGTCGAGGGCCGGGATCCGGAACGCGACCGCAACCCCGCCGACTACAAGGCGACGATCGACGCCTGGCGCCGGGACCGCGCGGACGTCGTCCTGGGGCTGCTCGCAGACCTGAGCGAGGACGAGGTCGGGGCGTTCCTGGTGTGGGGCGACCCGTCCCTCTACGACTCGACGCTGGCGATCCTCGACGACCTGCTGGCCCGCGGCGAGTCGTTCGCGGTGGAGGTCATCCCCGGCGTGACGTCGGTGGCGGCGCTGACGGCCGGGCACCGCGTGTCGCTGAACCAGGTCGGCAAGCCGGTGCAGATCACGACCGGCCGCCGCCTCGCCGCCGGGTGGCCGTCCGATGTGGACGACGTGGCCGTGATGCTGGACGCGTCGTACTCCTTCGAGGGCGTGGACCCGGACACGTGGATCTACTGGGGCGCCTACCTCGGGATGCCGGACGAGATCCTGGTGTCGGGGCGGGTCGGGGACGTGGCCGCGGAGATCCGCCGGGTTCGCTCGGAGGCCCGCGAGCGCAAGGGCTGGATCATGGACACCTACCTGCTGCGCCGGCCCTGATCAGTGCAGGAACGGCAACGTGCAGTACCGGCGGCCTCGGGTCACTCGGGTGACCTCGTGCAGCAGTGAGCACGAGAACACCAGTGCTTCGCCCTTGTGCGCCCGGTAGGTCCTGCTGCCGTACTCCGGGAACCTGAGTTCGCCGCCCTCGAAGTCGTCGCCGAGGTTGATCGTTACGGCGAACCTGCGGTGGGCGGTGGCCTGCGTGGTGTTGTCGCGGTGGGCCTGGAAGTGGCCGCCGGTCTCGGCTTCGTAGCAGGCGATGATCCAGCGTTCGACGCGTGTGGCCGTGAACTGGAACGCCCGCTGGATCTCCGGGAGCAGCCTTCGTTCGACGCGCGCTTTCAGTGCCGCGCGGAACGGGTCTTCGAGCTTGAGGTCCTGGCGGCGCTTGTGGCCGTGGTCGTGCACGATCTCCGTGCGCCCCTGGTCCGTGCGCATGAAGCCGCTGTCGGTGCCGCCTGTCCGGTCGTAGTGCCGGGTCAGTTCGTCGCAGAACTCCGGTTCCAGCACGCGCGGAACCCTCAGGACCGGCGCGGCGAGGTCGGTGTCGGGCACGGCCGGGATCGGCTCGCCCCGCCGGACGATCGCCTCGACCCTGAGGTTGGCGTCGAGCAGCGCCGAGGCGTTGCCGATGCCGTACTTCGCCGCGATCTGGCCGTCGTCGAGGACGACCGTGACGCCTTCGGGCGGATCGCACGGCTTCCGCACGACCCAGACGAGGTTCCTGTGCTCTCGCAGGTGCTCGTCCAGTTCGTCCACAAAGGACACGACGACCGGCTTCCCCGCCTCCTCGCTGAACCAGTAGCCGCCGTCGGCGTTCTTGATCGCGAACAGCGGCGCCCGGTCTCCCGGCGTGAGCATCAGAGCGTGTCGTTGCCGTCCGGCAGCATCAGGACGTCGTTGCCGTCCGGCGCGATGAGAACGTCGTTGCCCTGCGGTGCGATCAGGACGTCGTTGCCGTCCGGTGCTTCTTGTGCCTGCGCGGCACCGCCGGTCACGGCCGTCGCGACGATCACCGAACCCGCGATCAGAATCTTGCGCACGTTCCCCACCCCCAGTAGTGGTTTCCCGCGTTCCTGACCTCGACCCTACTCGGCGATCAGCCGCCGCACGGAGCGTTCGACGAGTTCACGGGTCGCGTTCGGGGTGCTGAACGCGAGGATCGACATGTGCACGACCAGGTCGAGCAGGTTCGTGGCGTTGAACGCCGCCGAGATCCTGCCCTCCATCTGAGCCTGTGCGACGGCCTCGATCTTGTGCTTGTAGGCCTCCGCTTCAGCCTTCGGAACTTCGCTGAAGCCGTTCTCCAAGCGGTGGTAGGCCACGAGCCTGAGCAACTGCGGCCGCTCCAGGTACGCCTCGAACAGCCGGCCCGCGTAGCCGGGCAGGTCCTCCGGCGTGATCGGGACCTCCTGGATCATGCGGTCGACCTGGATCTTCAGCAGCTCGTCGAACAGGCCCTCCTTGCTGCCGAAGTAGGCGTAGATCATCGCCTTGTTGCAGCCGGCCGTCGCCGCGATGCGGTCGACTCGCGCCCCGGCGATCCCGTACTGGGAGAACTCCTCGAGCGCCGCGTCGAGCAACTTGGCCTTGGTCGCTTCCTTGTCCCTCACCACACCTCCATCTTAACTAACCGGTTAGTAGTAGCAACTAACCAGTTAGTTGACAGCTCGCCCCGGACGTGGTTGCCTGGCTCTAGCAACCAAACAGTTAGTTAGTCCAGCCAACCGGTCAGTCAGGAGAACGCCATGAAGGTCGCACTGGTCACGGGTGCCTCGTCGGGGATCGGCGAGTCCACTGCGGTCGAGCTGCACAAAGCCGGCTACACGGTGTACGCGGCGGCCCGTCGGGTGCAGCGGATGGAGGGGCTCGCCGCACAGGGCATCCGGGTGCTGGAGATGGACGTCACCAGCGACGAGTCGATGATCGACGGGATCAAGAAGATCATCGCCGAGTCCGGGCGGATCGACGTGCTCGTGAACAACGCCGGCTACGGGTCGTACGGCGCGGTCGAGGACGTGCCGCTGGACGAGGCGCGGTACCAGTTCGAGGTCAACGTGTTCGGGCTGGCGCGGCTGGTCCAACTGGTGTCGCCGCACATGCGGGAGGCCGGGCGCGGGCGGATCGTCAACGTCTCGTCGATCGGCGGGCGGATCTACGAGCCGCTCGGGGCCTGGTACCACTCGACGAAGTTCGCGGTGGAGGGACTGAGCGACTCGCTGCGGCTCGAGCTGAAGCCGTTCGGGATCGACGTCGTGGTCATCCAGCCCGGCGGGATCAAGACCGAGTGGGGCGGGATCGCGGTCGAGAACCTGCAGAAGACGTCCGGCGGCGGTGCCTACGCGGGCCAGGTCAAGCAGTTGTCCGGGTTCTTCTCGCAGATGGATCGCGGCAGCGAGCCGAAGGTCATCGCGGACGTCATCGTGAAGGCCGCCCAGGCCCGCAGGCCGCGCACCAGGTACGCGGCGGGGTTCGGGGCGCGGCCGATCCTGTTCGCGCGCAGGGTGTTGTCCGACCGGGCGTTCGACGCCCTGTTCCTCGGTGCGATGCGCCGGTTCGCCTAAGCCGTGTTCCTCCCGTCTGAGCAGGTACCTTCGGTTCAGAACCACCGAGGGGAGTCGTGTGCACGAGGGGCTGTCGCCGGAGGCCGAGAAGCTCTACCTGGCGATGCTGCGCGGAGACGACAGCGCGGAGTCCGCTGCGGCGCGCGCGGAACTCGAACGGCTCGGGCTGGTCAGGAACGACGGCGTGCGGCCGCCGCGCTCGGCACTGGCCGCGATCGCGTCCGGGCACGAGGCCGCGGCCGTCAGGGCCAGGGAGACCGCTGAGTTCCTGGCCGCCGCCTACGCCGCGCGTGGCGCGAAAGAGGTCGACTTCGTCGAGGTGCTCCAGGACGCGGCCGAGGTGATCAGCGCGTTCGAGGAGATGCAGAGCCAGGCGAAGTCGGAGATCCGGGCGCTCGACCCCGGTTCGTACCTGAGCCCGCAGCCGGAGGCGAGTCCCGCACAGCCTCCGGCGCTGGCCCGCGGCGTCGGCTATCGGGTCGTGTACGAGTCGGCGCTGTTGCAGACCGAGCGAGGGTTCGCGTCGGTGCAGGAGAGCATCGCCGTGGGCGAGCAGGCGCGGACGTTTCCCGGGGTGCCGCTCAAGCTCGTGATCGCCGACTCGGACCGTGCGTTGATCGCGGTGCCGACGGTCACCGGCGGGAACGTGGTGGCACTGCTCATTCACCCGTCCGTGCTACTGAGCGCGCTCATCGAGTTGTTCGAGGCGTTCTGGCGGATGGCGGTGTCGATCACGCCTGGCGGCCACGAGGTCACCCGGGAGGAACCGACCACCGCGACCCGGAGGCTGATGGCACTGCTCAGCGCGGGTCTGACGGACGAGTCGATCGCGCGCGAGCTCGGGATCAGCGAGCGCACGGTGCACCGCCGGGTGAGCCGGCTGCAGCAGTTGCTGGGTGCGCAGACCCGGTTCCAACTCGGCGTGCAGGCGTCACGGCGCGGTTGGCTTTAGTCACTCAACGTAATTGAGACACTGATCTTCATCACTCTGTGAACACGATTGGTGACGGTTTCCAGACATGGCGACTTTCTGCCATCACCCAGGAGTGTTAAACGAGCGTTTTTCCTTTCTCCTCTGTTGCAAGCGCGGCCTCACCCGGCCGTGCGGGGGCAGGAAGGGATCCACCAGTGAGGAAGTACTTCAGAGGCGGCATCGCCGCGCTGACAGGGGCACTGATCGCGACGAGCATGGTGCTCACGCCGGCGGCCGGCGCGGCTGCCAAGCAGGACCCGGACACGCAGAAGCTCGCGGGCGCGCTCGCCACCCAGAAGGTCACCTGGGAGGAGTGCACCTTCCCCGGCGTCGCTCCGGAGACCGTCGAGAAGTTCAAGACCGTCAAGGGCCTCGCCTGCGCGACCATCCAGGTCCCGCGCGACTGGCACAACCCGGCCGACGGCAACACGATCGGCATCCGCGTCTCCAAGACCGAGACCGCGTACAAGGGCACCAGCCGTCAGGGCATCGCGCTGGTCAACCCCGGTGGCCCCGGCGGCTCCGGCCTGCCGTGGGGCGCGGCGATGGCCCTGCGCACCCCGGTCCTCGCCGGCCAGTACGACTTCATCGGCTTCGACCCGCGCGGCGTCGGCCTCTCCACCCCGCTCACCTGCAGCTACACCGTCCCGAACAGCACTGACGTCAACGTGCTGAACAAGGCCAAGGTCGACGGCTGCCTCGAGAACCCGCTGACCCAGTTCATCACCACCGAGCAGACCACCTACGACATGGACTTCATCCGCGTCGTGCTCGGCGAGAAGAAGATGAGCTACATCGGCTACTCCTACGGCACGTGGCTCGGCACCTGGTACGCCGCCACGTTCCCGAGCAAGGCGCACCGCTTCCTGCTCGACTCGGCCGTCGACGCCTCGCAGTCGACGCTGGAGAACACCTGGGACCTGCAGCCGCGCACCCGCGACCGCCAGTTCCAGGAGGCGCTGCTGCCCTACATGGCGCGCAACAACGCCACGTACGGCCAGGGCACCGACCCGATGGAGATCCGCCGCAACTGGGAGAAGGCCGGCGGCACCCGCGAGTTCCTGGGTCAGCTGTTCGTCGCGTGGTTCGTGATCCCGTCCATGTACGACACCACCCAGTACCCGACCGCCGCTTCGGCCGTGGCCGCGGTGATCGGTGACCCGGCTCCGGCCGCGACCGACTCGGCGAAGGTCGAGCAGCTCGTCGCGAAGATGCTGGCGACGCCTGGCCTTTCGGCCGAGAACAAGGCGTTCATCGCCAAGGGCAAGAGCAACGCGCTCAACGCGATCGCCAAGAAGGAGCGCGTCGCGGCGAAGGCCACGACCGCCGCCGCCGAGGTCGAGACCTGGGACGCGACGTTCGAGGCGATCCGCTGCCAGGACGGTCAGTGGAACCAGAACCTGCACTACTGGAACTACTGGCTGGCCGACCTGACCGTGAACGCGCCGTTCATCGCGCCGTTCATGAGCACGCCGCTGTGCGCCTACTGGCAGACCAAGAACTCGATGCCGAAGCCGGACAAGAAGACCTTCCCGCGTCTGCTGGTCGCACAGTCCGAACTGGACGCCGCCACCGCGTACGAGGGTGGTCTCGCCACGGCGAAGGCGCTGCCGAACGCCAAGCTGATCAGCGTCGACAACGAGGGCTCGCACGGCCTGTTCCCGTACAACACGGACTGCGTCGACGACCCGATCGTCTTCTACTTCCAGACCGGCGCCACCCCGCGCAAGCAGTTCACGGGCTGCCAGGCGCTTCCGCTGCCGGGCGAGGACAAGACGTTCGACGTCGGCGGCAAGCTCACCAACGGCAAGGTGAAGATCAAGATGATCACGCCGGCCGTGAAGGAAGCCAACAAGATCGTCAAGGACCTGCTGAGCGGTTCCTCGACGGCGGCGGCCGACGAGTCGGGCATGCCGGCCAACCTGTAACACCCTTTTAGAGCTGCGGCCCTCGGCGCGATGTGCCGGGGGCCGTTTCCACGCGCGGGACTACCAACGGTTGTTCCGGTAGTCGCTCCAGAACGGCACGGTGGGCCGAAGAGCCCAGTCGTCCGGAAACACAGGCCTGCCCGGCCCGAACTCCCGGCTGACGTAGTCGATCAGGTCACTGCCGTAGCAGATGATGTCCGTTCCGTGCACGGACAGAACCGGATGCCCGGACGTGCCTCGCCCCGCGGGCAGGAACCTGTGCCGGTAGACCGGGATCAGCCTGGGCACGTCCTCCATCATGAGTCGCGCCACCGCCATCGCTTCGTCAGTCGTCTCCGGCTCCTCGCCCCAGGCCGGGTTCCAGTGCTCGTCGTCCTCGACCTCCTGCAGGACACCCCTGACCGGGCTGTCGAGTCGCCGGTGGAGATCGTCCGGGTCGCCCCGCCACTCGGGCCACGCTTGATCCCAGGTGTGGAAGACCCCCGCTTCCGACATGTAAGGCGTGTTCACCGGCAACCCCGCCGCGAGGAACGCGCGATGGTCGTCAGCGAACTCGAATCCGTGTTCGGCCTCGATGCGGGCGAACTCCGCGTCGGTCAGTCCCCGCTCGATGTCACAGCAGCCCAACTCGGCCAGGCGACGCGCGGCCGCGATCCCCAGGTCCCCACCACTCGTCACAGCGCGACGGTAGCGGGATTCGCTAGCGCTGCCACCACTTCTTGCGGATCACGTCGACGATCACGCAGGTGATGTTGTCCGGGCCGCCGTTGCCGTTCGCCAGTGCGATCAGCTGCCAGGCCGCGTCCGTTCCGTCCTCAGTGGACAGTAGGATCTCGTGGACGTCGTCGATGTCCGTGTAGTCCGTCAGGCCGTCGCTGCACAACAGGTAGCGGTCCTCGACCTTGGCCTGGTGCCACGTCAGATCCGGGTCGTGCGAGTTGCCGGACTGCAAGGCGCGCAACACGTAGGCGCGGCGCGGATGGACGAGCGCCTCCTCTGGCGTCATGCGACCGGCGTCCACCAAGGCCTGCACCATGGTGTGGTCGTGGGAGATCTGGCGGAGCTCGCCTTCCCGGAGCAGGTACGCGCGGGAGTCGCCGATGTGCGCCAACTGGAAGGCGAGGCCCTCCCAGCGGATGGCGGTGAGGGTGGTGCCGGCGCCCTGGGGCGTCTCGGCGTCGAGTCTGCGCGCGATCTCGGAGACCGCGGGGCCCAGGTCGCCCTGCCAGCTCGCCAGGACGTTCACCGCGAGCGCGCTGGCCACTTCGCCGTGCTCGTGGCCGCCCATGCCGTCCGCCACGGCCTGCAGGTCCGCGCGGACGTAGACCGAGTCCTCGTTGTGCTCGCGAACGAGCCCAGGATCGGTCGCCACGGCGATGCGCAGCTCGTGTGTCATGCCTCCAGTACACCAGTTGTGAAGTGAGTTCACAAGCAATACGGTTGTGAACATGGATGAGACGGTCAACGCCGGTGACATCGCGCGCCTCGCTGATGTGGGGCGGGCGGCGGTGTCGAACTGGCGGCGGCGGTTCGAGGACTTCCCGTCACCGGTCGGCGGGACGGCCTCAAGTCCGTTGTACCTGTTGCGCGACGTGGAGTCATGGCTTCGGCGCAACGGGAAACCGTTCCGTGTCTCACCGGCCGAGCGGCTGTGGACCCAACTGCGGACCGCCGACGACCTGAAGCTCGGCGAGGCGCTGGCCGCGGTCGAGGCCGACGCGCAGACGTTCGAGTTCCTGCACGAGCGCTACCTCGAAGCCCACTCGCGGCTGCTGAATCCCACTCCGTCCGAGGTCATCGAGGTCGTGCTGGCCACGACCGACGGTGACACGGTGATCGATCCGGCGTGCGGCACGGGCAGTTTGCTGAAGGCTTCCAGGGCCCGGAACAAGATCGGGCAGGAGCTCGATCCCGTCTCGGCGGTGATCGCGCGCCGCCGAATGCCGCACGCGCAGATCTACACCGGCGACTCGTTGCGGCACAACGGCGTCCAGGAGAAGGCCGACGCGGTGGTGTGCGATCCGCCGTGGCACGACCGGGCGTGGGGCCACGAGGAACTGGTGGGCGACGCCCGCTGGACCTACGGGCTGCCACCGCGCGGCGAACCCGAGCTGGCGTGGTTGCAGCACTGCCTGTCGCTGACGAAACCCGGAGGGCTGGTCGCGGTGCTGCTGCCGTCGGCGGCGGCGTCCCGCAGGCCCGGCAAGCGGATTCGCGGCAACCTGCTGCGCGCCGGCGCCCTGCGCGCCGTGATGACCGTGCAGCCGGGACGCGATCTGTGGCTGCTGCGCAACCCGATCGGCCGCGCGCCAGAACACATCGCACTGCTGGAGGCGCCCGGTCCGCTCGACCCGAACACACGGGTCATCGACCTGCTGGACGACGACGTCGACCTCAGTCCATCGCGCCGCAACGACACCGACGCGTCCGCCTATCTCGCCGCGCAACCGACGTTCGTGCTGACCTCGTTGCCCGAACTGCAGGAGCAGCCCTCTCCCCCGATGACGACGATCGGCGAGCTGGTCCGCGCGGCCCCCGGCAAGCACGTCGTCACGTCCCCGACCGGCGCGACGTACGAGATCGATCCGCGCAAGGTCGACCCCGACTTCCTAGAGGGCGTGCTGCGTGCCGCGTTCGCCAGGACGCCGACCGGCTCGACCCGCCTCGACGTGCGCCGCACCCAGGTCCCGTCGCTCCCGCTGGCCGGACAACGGCGGTACGGACAGGCGTTCGCGCAGCTCAAGGCACTGGAAGCAGGTCTGGAAGAGGCCGCCGCGCTGGTCCGTTTGGGCTACAATGGACTCCTGAGCGGACAGGTCGGTCCGGCGTGATTCCGGCAGATTCACCCGTTCGGAACGTCCTGAAACGCTGTTACGGTCGCCTCGCGTACGAGGAAGCGCGGGGTCAGCGAACAGGCGACGGCAGTTAGGCTTCCCGGGTGCTGATCGCCGACCGCTACGAGATCGACGACCTGCCGCTGGGGCGGGGTGGCATGGGTGCCGTGCACAAGGGGCGGGACCTGCGCCTGGATCGCCGGGTCGCGGTCAAGCTGCTGCGCCTGCCCGGCAGCGATGACGAGGTGGCGCAACGGTTCGCGCGCGAAGCGAGGATCGTCGCCAAGCTGGAGCACCCCGGAGTGCCCGTCCTGTACGACTTCGGGACGTACGAGCAGCGCCTGTTCCAGGTCATGCAGTTCGTCGACGGCGTCACGGTCGCCGACCTGGTCGGCGAGTTCGGCCCGCTGCCCCAGGCGTGGGCCGCGAACATCGCCGCGCAGACCGCCGCGGTCCTCGCCGCCGCGCACGAACGCGGCATCTGCCACCGCGACCTCAAGCCCACCAACCTGATGCTGTGCCCGGACGGCGCGGTGAAGGTGCTGGACTTCGGGCTCGCGCTGCTGCGGGAGAGCGACGTCGCGCCGTTCAGCCGGGCCGGCCAGATCCTCGGCACGCCCTCGTACATGGCGCCGGAGCAGATTCAGCGCGGGATCGCCGAGCCGCGCAGCGACCTGTACGCGCTGGGGTGCGTACTGCACGAGATGCTGACGGGCGAGCAACTCTTCACCGGGCCGACGGCGTACGCGGTGTTCGACAAGCACGTCAAGGAGCCGCCGCCGCGGCTGCCCGGCGCGCTCGACCCCGTGGTGCAGCGGCTGCTGGCCAAGGACCCCGGCGGGCGGCCGGCGACGGCGCTGGAGGTTTTCGAGGACCTGCAAGGGTTTGCGCAGGATCCGCCGGCGTTGCCCGGGTTCGTGCGGGACGGGTCGACGGCGATGTACTCGAGCGTGCAGGTCAGGCCGGGATTCGGTTCACCTCGTGATCACCGGTCGCCCACAGGTGCTGCACCGCGTACGCCCGCCACGGTCGCCACGCCTCCGAACGCCTGACCAGCGCCGCCGGCGTCGACGGCAGGCCCAGGGCTTCCGCGGCCAACCGGATACCGAGGTCGGTCGGCAGGAACGCGTCGGGATCGCCCAAAGAGCGCATCAGGATCGACTCGACGGTCCACGGGCCGAAGCCGGGCAGCGACGAAAGCCATTCGCGCGCAACGGTTCGGTCGGCGCTGGGCGAGAGGTCCAAACCGGACTCCAGTGCGCCGAGCAACGCGGCCATCGTGCGGCGGCGGGACTCGGGCATGGCCAGCTCGCCGACGTCGAACGACAGCGGGAACAGGAACAGGTCACCCACCGGCGTCCCATGAGCGGCGACCAGGCGTGCGGCGTGCGTGCGCGCGGCCTTCGTTGACACTTGCTGGCCCAGCACGGCGCGAATGGCGAACTCCGCGCCGTCCGCCGTGCGCGGCACACGGCGGCCGGGCGCGGCGGAAACCAGCGGCGCCAAAAGCGGATCCGCGGACAACGCAGCATCGACCACCAATGGATCGGCGTCGAGGTCCAGCAGAAACCGGCAAAGGTCTAGAGCACTGGCCAAATCGCGAGAATCGGACAGTTCCAGCGTGCAGGCGACGTGCTCGGGGAACGGCCGCAATGCGACGATCCCGAATCCGCAAGGAAGTCGCAAGGTTCGCCGGTAGACACCGTCGCGCCACTCCTCCACTCCGGGCACGGCGGTGGCGATGAGGTGGCCGAACAGGTTGTCGGGACACAGAGGTGCTTGAAAGTGCAAGTGTTCCGAGAACGTGTCGAGCTGCATGTCCACCAGCATGGCGCCATTCCAAGCGAGACGCTGGCGGGAAAGCGACATCATTCTGGACGGGGCCAACCGGGTGACCTGCTTCGCGGCGCGAAATTCCGTGGCTAGGCTGGCTGTCGCGCCGTGGCAGCAGTTGTCAGATTCAGCATGGAAGGGCGGCGTCGCGTGCGATGAGAGCGGCTTGGACGCGGTTGTCGCACCGAAGTTTCGTCAGCAGTCGGCTGACGTGGGCCTTGATCGCCCCTTCCGAGAGGTACATGAGCCTAGCGATGCGCGCGTTCGCCATGCCCTGCGCCAGATACACCAGCACTTCTTGCTCGCGTCGAGTGAGCAGGCCGATGCGGCTGCGCGCGGCGTCACGGCGTTCCGAGTCGGCGCCGGTGAAGTGGTCGATCAACGCGCGCGTCGCGGACGGCGAGAGGATCGCTTCTCCTGCTGCGACGGCACGCACGGCACTCACCAACGCGTCGGGTTCGCCGCTCTTGAACAGGAATCCCGCCGCGCCGGCCCGCAACGCGGGGAAGAGCATCTCCTCGGTCTGCCGGGTGCACAGCATGATCACCTGGGTACCGGGCACGTGCCTACGCACCATCCGCACCGCCGCGAGGCCTTCCATGCCGGGCATGGACGCGTCCATCAGCAGCACCTGCGGGCGTTGGCGCCGCGCGAGTTCGAGCGCGCCACCGCCGTCACCGGCTTCACCGACCACGACGACGTTGCCGGAACGCTCCAGCACACCGCGGACTCCCGTGCGGATCAGAACCTCGTCGTCAGCGATGCCAACGGTGATCGTGCGCGGCTTGTCCACCAGTTGCAGACCTGCGCTCGCCCACGAGGTGCTCGTCGTCAACGTCATGCGCACTCCCTGTCAGACCGGACCAGTCTCCAGTTTGTTCCCGAACGAGGAACTCAGGAAGGCAGGCATAACGAGCAGGTTGCGAACCGTCTCGCGCGCACGGAGGCGTAACGGGTTGCACATAACGGCCCACCGCTTACGACCTGCGCGAACATCAGACCGAGACAGGAACAGCCGGCCGTTACGGCTTGAGGAGAGGGACTCATGAGCAGCAACGGACGTTGCGCACTGTGCGACGGAACGATGCCTCCCGCCACCTCCGAGCAACGCAGGTCCTATTGCTCCAACGCGTGCCGCCAACGGGCGTATCGCCGCCGTGCCACCGTTTCCACGACAACGCCTCCCACCAGGCAGAACCTGCGCGTCCTCTCGAACCTGCCCGCGGCGCGTGACACGTTCATCGGCCGTCAGCAAGAGCTGTCGAAACTCGACCAGCTGTTGCGCAGGCATCGTCTCGTTACACTCGTGGGCAGTGCGGGTGCGGGTAAGACGAGGCTCGCGCTGGAGGCCGCGGGACGGCTGCGGCGCGGGCGAACGGACCGGGTCCTGCTCGTCGCGCTGGGCGAGATCACCGCTTCCCGAGACGTCGTGCCGGCCCTCGCCGACGCGCTCGGAGTGGCCGCGGAGACCGACGAACCGTTGCGCGACACCGTGGTCGAGACGCTCAAGAACATGAAGGCGGTCGTAGTCCTCGACAACTGCGAACACCTCCTCGACACGTGCGCCGAACTCACCGACACGCTGCTGAACCGCTGTCCCGGCGTGCGGGTGCTCGCGACGTCACGCGAAGCCCTGTGGATCACCGGCGAGGTCAGCTTCCACGTCGAGGGTTTACCTGTTCCCTCAACGGATCGGGACCTGGTCACGACGGCGGCGCCGCGTTCCGAGGCCGTGAAGCTCTTCGTGGACCGGGCCCGCGAACGCAAGCCCGACTTCCGGCTGACCGTCGACAACACCGCCGCGGTCGCGTTGTTGTGCGCGCGACTAGAGGGCATGCCGCTCGCGATCGAACTCGCGGCGCGGTGGGTGCAGGTGCTGCCGGTCGCGGACATCTGCGACCGCATGGACGAACCGTTGGAGCTGCTGACGCTGGGCTGCCGCAAGTCGCCGTCGCGCCAGAGTTCGTTACGTGAGGCCATCGACTGGAGCTACCAACTGCTGCAACCGGACGAGCAGTTCGCGTTGCGGCGGCTCTCGGTGTTCGACGGCGGCTTCGACCTGGCCGCGGCCACCGAGGTCTGCTCGTCGGAACGCTCCGCGGAACCCGTGCTGGACGTGCTGTCCCGGCTGCAGGCGAAGTCGTTGCTGACGGCCGTGCCGGGCACGACCCGGTTCCGGCAGCTGGAGTCGGTTCGGTTGCACGCCAGGGAGAAGCTGCTGGCGGCCGGCGAGCTCGACATGGCCTACGAGGCGCTGGCCCGCTGGTTCACCGACCTGTCGGACGTGCTGATCACCGCGCCGCTGTCGGTGCCCGCGGACGTGCAGCTCAAGCTCGACAACCACGTCGACAGCCTGCTCGGCACGGTCGAGTGGGCGGCGGATCGTGGTGACGAACGGTTGTTGCTGCTGACCTCCTCGCTGGCCGACTGCGCGGCCCGGCGCGGACGACTCGGCCAGGCGCGCGTGCTGCTGCGGGACGCGCTGCGGCGACCGTCCACAAGGGACGACTACCGGTGCGTGGCCCTCAACCACGCCGCGCGGTTCGCGGCCGAGCAGGGCGACCACGACGAGGCCGTCGAACTCTCCAGCGAGGCGTCGCGGCTGGTGCCGGCCAGCGCGACGGCCTTGGCGATGAGCTGTCGCAGCACGCTGGCGGCGGTGCAGCAGTCGTCCGGCGAGTGGGAGGCGTCGAACGCGAACAGCACCGAGTGCCTGCGGGTCGCGGAGCTGCTGGGCGAGCCTCTCGCCCGTGCGGCGTGCTTGGTGGACCTCGCGCGCACGGCGTTGTCGTTGGGCAAGCACGAACGCGCCGAGAAGAACGTCATGAAGGCGTTGCCGATCTCGCGCGCGTCGGGCATGCCCGCGCGCATTGCCTCCGCACTGACCACACGCGGCGCCGTCGCGTTGGTGCAGGGCGACCTGGACGAGGCCACGCACGCCTTCCAGGAGGCGTTGCGGATGGACGGCATCAACCCGTTGACCGCCCCCGACGCCTTGGAAGGCCTCGCCGTGGTCGCCGTGACGCGTGGTCAGGCTGAGCGCGCGCTACGGATCGAAGCAACGGGACGCGCGCTCAGGCGGTCTGTCGGTGTGGTGCCGAACCCGTTCTGGGCGGAGAAGGTCGCCGTGGCCATGCGCACCGCACGACTGATGCTGTCCGTCGCGCGCGCAGAGGCGGCCTCCACGCCGTTGACCGCCGCGGAGACCGAGGCGTTCATCCAGGACGAGGTGTGGCTCGATCGCACGGAAGCCGCGTTCGATTCGCTCGACGACCACGAACGACGCGTGATCGCGTTGCTCGCCACGGGACTGACGAACCAGCAGATCGCGAACCGGCTGAACGTGTCGCTGCGGACGGTGGCCTCGCGGCTGCAGCGCCTGCGCGACAAGCTCGGGCTGCAGAGCCGCGAGGACATCGCGGCCTGGGGTGCGGAACGCGCTATCGGCTGAGCGCGTACACGTTCACCCACAGCCGGCAGATCTCCTTGGCCGCGACTCGGGCGTCGGACGCCGTGCAGGCCGCCAGCTTCAGCACGTCGGCGTCACGGGCCGCGGTGGCGTTGGGAATCGCGAGCACGGTCATCCCAGCCGCGTGCGCGGAGCGGATGCCCGACGCCGAGTCCTCGATCGCGAGGACGTTCACGGGGTCGAGGCCGAGCTTGCGCGCCGCGAGCAGGTACGGGTCGGGCGCGGGCTTGCCGTTCTGGACGTCGTCGCCCGTCACGATCGCCTCGACGTGCCGGCGCAGCCCGGACGCCGACGCGGCGGCCCTGACGTATCGCCGCGGCGACGCCGACACCAGCCCGACCGGCCCGAGTTCGGCCGCGAGAGCGACAAGCTCCGCCGCGCCGGGCAGCATCCCGAACGTGCCGCGCGCGATCGCGTCCACCATGCCGTCCACGCACTCCGACGCCGCACGCTCCGGCGTGAGGCCGTGGCACCGTTCGGCGAGGTAGGCACTCCAGTTCGCCGTGCTCGTGCCCTGGATCGCGGTCCAGTCGGTGGAGGTCCAGTGGTGGTCGTGGCGGGCCGCGACGGCGCCGATCACCTGGTTCCACGTCGCGGCGCTGTCGACGAGGGTCTCGTCGAGGTCGAAGACGGTCGCCAGCAGCGTCATCGCGCCACCACGCCCTCCGGCACGAACGCCGCGAGCTGCTCGATGGACACCAGCTTCAGCGAGTGCTGGTCCGCGAACGCCCTGAGCTGCGGCAACCGCGCGACACCGCCGTCCTCGTCGCAGACCTCGCTGATCACCGCGACCGGCGCGAACCCGACCAGCCGCATCAGTTCGACGGCGGCCTCGGTGTGCCCGCGCCGTTCTTGGAGGCCACCTGCCCTGGCGCGCAACGGAAACACGTGGCCGGGCCGGCGCACGTCCTGCGGCGAGCTCGCCGGATCGGCGAGGACGCGCAGGGTGCGGGCGCGGTCGGCTGCGGAGATGCCGGACTCGATGCCGCTCTTGGCGTCGACGGAGACCGTGTAGGCCGTGCCTTCGGGGTCCTCGTTGTCCTCGACCATCAACGGCAGCCGCATCCGGTCGGCGATCTCAGGGGCCACCGGCGCGCAGATCAGGCCACTCGTGTGCCGCACGTAGAACGCCAGCGCCTGCGGGGTGGCGTGTTCGGCGGCCATGATCAGGTCGCCTTCGTTCTCGCGGTCCTCGTCGTCGACGACGATCACCGGGCGGCCTGCGCGCAGGTCGAAGATGGCAGCCTGGACCGAGTCGAGGCTTGGTGTGCGTTTTGCCTGTTCAGGAACGGTGAGGTTCACGTCCTCATCGTTGGGAACGGGCGGGGGTGACGCTCGGCGGACCAGTCGGTTTGACCCGAAGGTGCGAACTTCGCGCCGGTCGTGGCGAGCAGGTGGTCGCGCCCGTCTGGATCGATGCGGCAGCGGAGAAACGCTTTGGCATGGAACGAAGTCAGGCCCGAAGAGAGTTCGTCTCGGAACCCTGCCAATGGTTAACCAACTAGACAGAGACCGGACATCCAGGGCACCTAAACCGTTTTCGGACTGCTCCATTCGAGTGACGGCAGAGGTCTAGACCTTGACCTTCGAGTGGTCTAAACCACATCGTTCCGGTACCCCCTGCGACTGAGGAGACCGATGTCCAAGTTCCGATGGCATCTAGCTGCTCTCTTCGCGGCTGTCGCCGCGATGGTCCTCGGAATCGTCGTCGTGCCCGCTGCTAGCGGTGCCGGTGGCGTTTCCGCCACGTTCTCCAAGGGTTCTGACTGGGGAACTGGCTTCGAGGGCAAGTACACGATCAAGAACAACAGCGCGGCGGCCCTGACGTCGTGGACCGTCGAGTTCACGCTCCCCGCCAACCACAAGGTCACCTCGCTGTGGGACGGCTCGTACACGACGAGCGGCCAGACCGTCACGGTCAAGAACACCTGGAACGGCAGCATCGGTGTCGGCGGGTCGGCGAGCTTCGGCTTCAACGGCTCCTACACCGGCGCGTTCGGTGCGCCGACCAACTGCAAGCTCAACGGTGGCTCGTGTGAGGCCGGCGGGACGAACCCGACGACCACCACCACGACGTCGACCACGACGACTACCACCACCACGACCACCACTACGACGACCACGACCGGTGGTCCGCAGCCCGGTGGCAAGATCAACCTCGGCTACTTCACCGAGTGGGGCACGTACCCCGCGCGCAACTACCTGCCGAAGAACATCGACACGTCCGGCACGGCAGCCAACATCACGCACATCAACTACTCGTTCGGCAACGTGACGAACGGGCAGTGCGTCATCGGTGAGTCGTTCCCGGCGATCGAGAAGTCGTACACGGCGGCCGAGTCGGTCGACGGCGTCGCTGACGTGTGGGACGCGCCGGTGCGCGGTGCCTTCAACCAGCTGATCAAGCTGAAGAAGAAGTACCCGCACATCAAGATCCTCTACTCCTTCGGTGGCTGGACCTGGTCCGGTGGCTTCGGTGCCGCCGCTCGGGACGACAACACCGCGCGCGACTTCGCGAACTCCTGCTACAACCTGCTCGAGGACCCGCGTTGGGCGAGCCTGTTCGACGGCATCGACATCGACTGGGAGTACCCCAACGCCTGTGGCCTGAGCTGTGACGCCAGCGGCACGGAGGCGTACCCGCGGTTGATGAAGGCGCTGCGCGACAAGTTCGGTCAGAACTACCTCGTCACCTCGGCGATCACGGCTGACGGCACCAACGGCGGCAAGATCGACGCTGCCAACTACAGTGGCGCGGCGCAGTACGTCAACTGGTACAACGTCATGACGTACGACTACTTCGGTTCCTGGGCGGCGCAGGGCCCGACGGCTCCGCACTCCCCGCTGACGTCCTACAACGGCATCCCGACCGCCGGCTTCTACTCGGACGCGGCGATCCAGAAGCTGAAGGGCAAGGGCGTTCCGTCCAGCAAGCTCCTGCTCGGCATCGGCTTCTACGGCCGCGGCTGGTCCGGCGTGACGCAGGACGCCCCTGGTGGCACGGCGACCGGCCCCGCGCCGGGCATCGAGCCGGGCAACCAGAACTACAACGTGCTCAAGACGCAGTGCCCCGCCACGGGCACGGTCGCGGGCACGGCTTACGCCAAGTGTGGTGACCAGTGGTGGAGCTACGACACCCCGTCCACCATCACCGGCAAGATGGGTTACGCGAAGACCCAGGGTCTCGGTGGCGCCTTCTTCTGGGAGATGTCCGGAGACACCTCGAACGGTGAGCTCGTCAAAGCGATGAAGAGCGGTCTCAACTAGTTCTTCTAAACGCCGGGAGGGGAGCTGGGTCAACCCAGCTCCCCTTTTGTTTTGCCCGAAAATCAGCAGAACACCTGGTCCAACAGTCTGCGGTAGCCGTCACCAGGGCTCGCGCCGTCGGCCGCCTCGGTGAGCGACAGTTCGAGGCGCTTGCCGTTCGGCGTGCCGACCATCATCGTCCCGTAGCCGTGGATCTGGCCGTCGTGGCCGTAGATCGTCGTGCCGCAGGGCAACGACGCGACCGCGAGGCCCAGGCCGTAGTCGGGGCTCACCGCCGACGTCTTCGTCAGTTCCCTCTGCTGCAAGGGTTTGAGCAGCTTCCCGGCCAGCAGTGCCGTCAGGAACGTGTCCAGGTCGCGGGTCGTCGAGATCATCTCCCCCGCCGCCCAGCCCCACGACGGGTTGAGCCGTGTGACGTCCACGGGTTTGCCCGACGCATCGGGGTAGTAGCCGTGCGCGTGCGGGCCCGGCACCTCCACCGAGTTCCTCGGCAGCTCGGTGTCGTTGAGGTGCAACGGCTTCAGGATCCGCTGCTCGACCGCCTGCTGGAACGGCCTGCCGGTGATCTTCTCGACGAGCAGGCCGGCGACGACGTAGTTGGTGTTGGAGTAGCTCCATTGCGTGCCGGGCTCGAAGTCGAGCGGCTTGGACGTCGAGACCGCGAGAAGCTCCTGCGGCGTCCAGCTCTTGAAGCGGACGGACGGGAAGCCCGCGGGGTCGAGCGGCAAGGCGTCCGTGTAGTTGTAGAGGCCGCTGGTGTGCTGCAACAGCTGCCGGACGGTGATGCGGTCGTCCACCAGGCCGGGCAGGTGACGCGACACCGGCACGTCCAGTTCGAGCTTCCCCTCCCCCGCGAGTTGCAGCACCACGGTCGACACGAACGGCTTCGTGACGCTGCCGATGCGGAAGGTTCCGTTGTGCGGCACGGGTTTGCGAGAGCCCAGCTCGGCGACGCCGGAACGGACGGTGTCACGCCCGTTGATCCGCGCCTGGATGCCCAGTGCGCCACCGGACTTCGTGAGCTGGTCGATGATCTCCTGCACGGCCCCCTGCCGGGCCGGTGCCGCTGAGGCGACACCGGCCGTGGCGAGCAGGGTGGCCGCGGTGAGTGCGGCTACCAGTCTCATGATCAGCAGAAGACCTCGGTGAGGAGCTTGTTGAAGGCGTCACCGGGGTTGCCCTCGGTGGGGCCGCTGGTGGCGTTGAGCTCGAAGCGCTTCTTGCTGTCCGGCGTCGTCAGCAGCTGCGACGAGTAGCCGGGGATGCCGCCGCCGTGGCCCCACACCTTGGTGCCGCACGGCAGGGTCTCGACCTGCAGGCCGAGGCCGTACTCGGGGCTCACGGCCGTGGTCTTGCTGATCTCCTGCTGCTGCGCGGGCTTGAGCAGCTTGCCGCTCGACAACGCCGTGACGAACGTGTCCAGGTCGCGGGTCGTGGAGATCATCTCACCGGCGGCCCAGGCGACCGACGGGTTCATGCGGGTGATCTCGGTCGGCTGACCCTTGACGGTGTAGTAGGCGCGCGCGTGCGGGCCGCTGATGCCGACCTTGTCGCCGGGCAGCTCGGTGTCGTTGAGGTGCAACGGCTTCAGGATCCGCTGCTCGACGGCCTTCTCGTACGGCTTGCCGGTGATCTTCTCGACCAGCAGGCCGGCGACGACGTAGTTGGTGTTGGAGTAGCTCCACTGCGTGCCGGGCTCGAAGTCGAGCGGCTTGGACGTCGAGACCGCGAGCAGCTCCTGCGGCGTCCAGCTCTTGTAGCGGATCTGCTCGAACTCGTCCGGGTTGAGCGGCAACGCGTTGGTGTAGTTGAAGAGTCCGCTCGTGTGCTGCAGGACCTGGCGCACGGTGATGCGGCCGTCGATCAGGCCGGGCAGGTACCGGACGACCGGCGCGTCCAGGTCGACCTTCCCCTCACCGGCGAGTTGCAGCGTCACCGTCGACACGAACGTCTTGGTGATGCTGCCGACGCGGAACCTGCCGTTCTCCGGCACCGGCCGGTTGCCGTCCAGTTCGGCCTTCCCGGAACTGGCGGTGAAGCGCTGCCGCCCGTCCGTGACCCTCGCCTGCACGCCCAGAGCCGCCCCGCTCTGCGTGATCTGGTCCAAGGCCTGCTGGATGACCTTGCGGTCGACGCTCGACGTGTCCGCGGACGCGATGCCCGCGGTGGTCAGTGCCAGCAGGCTCGTCGCGGTGACTGTGGCTACCAATCGAATCCCCATGCTCACACCATGTCGAGGTGTGGCGTCAGCCCGCATCCACCTTCAGTCGTACGGGTGCCCTAGGGGTGTCCCCTGCTCCGTTCAGCGTCAGTACGGGCGTTTTGCTGCTTTCATGGCCGAAACGAGCATGGGACGCACTTTCGGCCAATGCGCGTCCTTCTGGCACGAGAACGGCGGCAGGAAGCCACCGCACCTGCCGGAACTGGCGCCGATCTCCCAGACGAAACTCGGCACGCCCAGGTCGTCGTACACCCAGTCGTCGGTCGCGCCGGACGCGTTGTAGAGGATCTCGCCCGGCTGGCCCGCGGTGAAGCCGGACAGCGCGGCCTGCTCGTCCGCCATCTTGCGCAGGGCCGCGTCGTTGCCGGTCTTCTGCGTGCTCCAGCCCCACGGGAAGAGCACGTAGTCGCCGTAGCTGTGCATGGAGATCACGGCGCCGGTGGTGTCGGCGGAGGCGGCCGCGGTGTCGCCGGGCGCGCGGGTGTCGCGGTAGAGCTTGCGCCACAGCGATTCCAGGGCCTGGACCTCGACCTCGGAGTCGGCGCGCGTACCGCGGTAGGTCTCGCTGCACTTGTTCGTGGACGAGCCGACCTCGCCCCAGTGCGAGCCGGCGTTGCGGTTGAGGTCCACGCCGCGGGAGCCCGAGGTGCAGGTGCCGTTGGCGTTCTTGCGCTGCAGGACGGGCGAGTCGCCGCCGGACTCCACGATCTCGACGCCGTCCGGGTTGGCGATCGGGACGACCCAGACCTCCAGGTCGGCGAGCATCGCGGTGAGATCCGAGCCGACCAGGTCGTCGATGAAACGCCACGCCATGTCGCCGGTGGTGATTTCACGTGCGTGGAGCTGGCCCATCACGAACAGGCGGGGCTTTGGCGCGGTGGGCGACAATGCGCAGTCACCTGGGCTTTTCCGCGTTATGCAGAGGGCTTTCAGGTCGTATCCGCCGCCGCCCTGGGTCTTGCGCCAGGAGTCGCCGTAGTCGACGACCGTGGCGAGATCGGGGTGCGCTTGAGCGACTTCGTCCAGGTGAGCGAACTGCGCGGTGATGGTGCGATAGCCGCCGTAATAAGTCGTGTCCGCGAGGGAGCGCGGCGACCGTTGGGACGGGGGCATCGCCGTCTCGACGGTGGACGGGAAGCCGTCCGCGCGGAGCTTCTGCGAGGTCCGCGGGTCGCCGACGACGAACAGGTCGTCGCCGTCACGCTGTTCCAACACGTCGTAACCGAGGCGCAACAACCGTTGGGCAGAATCACCCTTGGGCGCAGGCACTCGCAGCACGTATGTCGCTTGTGGACCTTCCGCAGGCGCCGGCGCGGGACTCAGCAGCAGGGCCAGGCAGGCGAACAGGGCGACGGCGGTCCTCATGATCAACGATGATCGACCGTTCCGCTGATCACCGCCAGTCCGTTCGACCGACCGGATGATTACCGTCCGGTTCTTGGGACGGAGAAAGCGCCCACTTGGCGCGCTGTGACGAAAATCAATAGGATTTCACCCAGCATCGCAGCGGTTATTGTGCTTTCACGGCCGAAACCGACTCGACGAACAGCGAGGTTCGCAGACACCCAGCCACCGGAAGAAACGGGAGCGCAAGCCATGGATCATCTGTACAACGACGGTGTCGCTGAGATCTCCCTTCTGGACTTCCCCTGGCGCGGTTCTCTCGCGGACGACGACGAGGGGCTGGAGCCGACCATCGTCCGCAGCATGGACTGACAAAACTCGGGGGTTCCCCATGACCGGCCTGTCCACCGTCGTCAAGGGCACCGGCCCGGCTCTCCTGCTCGTGCACGGCGCGGGCGGCAGCATCCAGGCCAACTACGGACCGATCCTCGGAACCCTGACCCAGTACTTCACCGTCATCGCGCCGGACCTGCCGGGCTCTGGCGGTTCACCGAAGGCCTCGGGGGCTCTCGACCTGGAGAAGCTCGCCGACGACCTGGTGGACGTCGCGGTCAAGGCTGGGCACGAGTCGTTCTTCGTGTCCGGCTACTCGATGGGCTGCGCGGTCGCCGCCACGGCGGCCGTGCGGCATCCGGACCGGGTGCGCGGGCTGGTCCTGAGCGCTCCGTTCACGAAGATCGACGCCGCGACCAAGGCCAAGATCGACGAGTGGAAGTCGCTGCTCGACGGGTCCCGCTCGGTGCTGTCGAGGTTCATCCTTTCGGTGATGTGCAGCAGGGAGTACCTGGCCCGGCTCACTCCCGCGCAGGCGGAGGGCTTCGCCGAGCTGATCGGCGCGAGCGTGCCGACGGGCTCCCCCGCGCACGTCGACCTGATCCTGAAGATCGACCTGACCGACCTGTTGCCGCAGATCACGCAGCCGACGCTGGTGATCGGCGCGTCCGGTGACCAGTTGCTGTCGCGGGAGCTGGGCAAGGAGGTCTCGGACCTCGTCCCCGGATCGAAGTACTCCGACATCGCCTGCGGTCACGCGATCGCGCTGGAGTCCGCGATGCCGTGGGCACGGCTGATCACCGACTATCTGACGTCTGTGTAGTGCGGAGGCGGTGGGCCAACGCCGTGTGGCGGCGGCCCGCCCCCACCGTTCGCACAGCCTGGCCGATGGCTCGTTTGCTGCCCACGAGCACCACGAGCTTCTTCGCGCGCGTGACGGCGGTGTAGAGCAGGTTGCGTTGCAGCATCATCCACGCGCTGGTCGTGATCGGGATGACCACGCACGGGTACTCGCTGCCCTGTGAGCGGTGGATGGTCATGGCGTAGGCGTGACTGAGCTCGTCCAGTTCGGAGAACTCGTAGTCGACCTCCTCGTCCTCGTCGGTGCGGATGGTCAGCTTCTGCTCGACCGGGTCCAGCGCGATGACGACGCCGAGGGTGCCGTTGAAGACGCCGTTCTTGCCCTTGTCGTAGTTGTTGCGGATCTGGGTGACCTTGTCGCCGAGCTTGAACACCCTGCCGCCGAAGCGCTTCTCCGGCAGGCCGTCCTTCGACGGCGTCAGGGCTTCCTGGAGCACGGTGTTGAGCGCGCCCGCGCCGGCCGGGCCGCGGTGCATCGGGGCGAGGACCTGGATGTCCCTGCGCGGGTCGAGGCGGAACTTGCGCGGGATGCGGTTCGCGACGACGTCGACGGTCAGCGTCGCCGCTTCCTCGGCCTCGTCGGTGCTGAACAGGAAGAAGTCCGGCATGCCCTGGACGACCGGGTAGTCGCCGCTGTTGATGCGGTGGGCGTTCGTGACGACGCCGGACTCCTGGGCCTGGCGGAAGATGTGCGTCAGGCGGACGTTCGGGATCGGGCTTCCCTGCGCCAGCACGTCTCTGAGCACCTCTCCAGCGCCGACGGACGGTAACTGGTCGACGTCGCCCACGAGCAGCAGGTGGGCGCCGGGCGGGACGGCCTTCACGAGCTTGTTGGCCAGCAACAGGTCCAGCATCGAGGCCTCGTCCACGACCACGAGGTCGGCGTCGAGCGGGCGGTCGCGGTCGAACGCCGCGTCACCGCCGGGCTTGAGTTCGAGCAGGCGGTGGACGGTGCGGGCCTCGTGGCCGGTCAGCTCGGTGAGGCGCTTCGCGGCGCGTCCGGTGGGAGCGGCCAGGACGATCTTGGCCCCCTTCGCCTTGGCCAGCCGGACGATCGACCGGACCGTGAAGCTCTTGCCGCAGCCGGGGCCGCCGGTCAGCACGGCGACCTTCTGCGTGAGGGCGAGTTTCACCGCCGCCGACTGGTGTTCTTCGAGGTCGGTGCCCAGCCAGGCGATGGCCTTGTCCCAGTTCACGGTGGCGAAGCTCGGCATGCGGTCGTTGTCCGCGTGCAGCAGGCGTTTGAGCTGCGCGGCCATCGAGATCTCCGCGCGGTGGAACGGGATCAGGTAGACGGCGATCTCGTCGTCCGGCAGTTCCTCCCTGACGACGCCCTCTTCCTCGACCAGTTCAGCGAGGCAGTCGATGACCAGGCCGGTGTCGACCTGGAGGATCTTGATGGCCTCGGCGATGAGGGCCTGTTCCGGCAGGTAGCAGTTGCCGTTCGTGGTGGCCTCGGAGAGCGTGAACTGCAGGCCGGCCTTGACGCGTTGCGGGCTGTCGTGCGGGATGCCGACAGCCTTCGCGATGACGTCGGCGGTCTTGAAGCCGATCCCCCAGACGTCGCTGGCCAGGCGATACGGCTCGTTCTTCACGACGTCGATGGCCTTGTCCGCGTACTGCTTGTAGACGCGGACGGCGAGGCTCGTGGAGACGCCGACGCCCTGGAGGAAGACCATGACCTCCTTGATGGCCTTCTGCTCCTCCCACGCGTCCGCGATGAGCTTGGTGCGCTTCGGGCCGAGCTTCGGGACCTCGATCAGTCTGTGCGGCTCGTTCTCGATGACGTCCAGGGCGTCGACGCCGAAGTGGGTGACGATCTTGTCCGCGAGCACCGGGCCGATGCCCTTGATCAGGCCGGAGCCGAGGTAGCGGCGGATGCCCTGGATCGTCGCGGGCAGGATCGTCGTGTAGTCGTCGACGAGGAACTGCTTGCCGTACTGCGGGTGCGAGCCCCAGGTGCCGCGCATGCGGATCGACTCGCCGGGCTGCGCGCCGAGCAGCGCTCCGACGACCGTGACCAGGTCACCTCGGCCGGTGTCGACCTTGGCGACGGTGTAGCCGTTGTCCTCGTTGGCGTACGTGATCCTCTCCAGGACCGCTTCGAGGACGTTCATGGTGCGAACCTACATCTCGGGTCTGCACACGATCTTCACAACTTGTCCCGGCGTCCTCCACGACATACCCATAAAGTCGCCGGCATGACAGGTCAGCGCAGGGTGCTCGTCGTGGAGGACGACATCACGATCGCCGAGTCCGTGGCCGTGCGGCTGCGTGCGGAGGGCTTCGTGGTGTCGGTGGCTCATGACGGGCCTTCCGGGGTGGCTCTGGCCGCGTCTTTTGTGCCTGACCTGGTGGTTCTGGACGTGATGCTGCCGGGGTTCGACGGGCTCGAGGTGTGCCGGCGGATCCAGGCGTCGCGTTCGGTGCCGGTGCTGATGCTGACCGCGCGGGGGGACGAGACCGATCTGCTGGTCGGGCTCGCCGTGGGTGCCGACGACTACCTGACGAAGCCGTTCTCGATGCGCGAACTGGCGGCACGGGTGCACGTGCTGCTTCGCCGGGTGTCGCGGGCGGTGTCGTCGCAGTCGCTGGAGCTCGGGGACCTGCTGATCGACCTGTCCTCGCGGCGGGTGTCCCGTTCCGGGGTCGAGGCCCATCTGACGCCCACCGAATACGACCTGCTGGTGTTCCTCGCTGAGCGGCCGTCCGCCGTGCAGGCCAGGGAGCGGTTGCTGGCGGAGGCTTGCGGGTGGCACGAGGGAGCGTCGTCGCGGACGGTCGACTCGCACGTGAAGGCGTTGCGGCGCAAGCTCGGCGCCGACCTGATCCGGACCGTGCACGGGGTGGGGTACGCGCTGGAGATACCTCAGCGGAAGGTGTCTTCGTGAAGCGGTTGCTGGATCTGCTGGACCTGTTGCCGCGTCCGCTGGACTCGGTGCGGTCGATCAAGCTCAAGCTCGGGATCGTGATCGTGGTGTCCGGGTGTGTGTCGTTCGCCTACTTCCGTTACGTGACCGGGTGGTTGCCGCCTCGGACGACGCTGATCGCGTTGGTGTTGGGGTTGCTGACCTCGCAGTTGCTCGCGCACGGCATGACTTCGCCGTTGCGGGAGATGACTTCCGCTGCCCGGTCGATGGCTTCCGGGGACTACTCGCGGTCGGTCCGTGCGACGTCTTCTGACGAGGTCGGGCAGCTCGCCGAGGCGTTCACGGTGATGGCCGCCGACCTCGCCGCCGCCGACCAGCAGCGGCGGGAGTTGATCGCGAACGTGTCGCATGAGCTGCGGACACCGATCTCCGCCTTGCAGGCGGTGTTGGAGAACGTGGTCGACGGGGTGGCTTCTGCTGATGGGGCGACCATGCGGACCGCGTTGGCGCAGACCGAGCGGTTGGGGCGGCTCGTGACCGAGCTGCTGGACCTGTCGAAGATCGATGCCGGGGTGCTGTCGCTGAAGCGGGAGACGTTGTCGGTGTCGTCCCTGGCGGCTGATGTGGTGGCCGAGGCCGCGGTGGCGGCCCCCGCTGCCTCGTTCTCGATCGACGTGGCAGGGGATCTGACTGTTTTCGCTGATGGGGAGCGGTTGCACCAGGTGTTGGTGAACCTGGTGGACAACGCTGCCCGGCACGGACCCACCGGGGGGTTGGTGTCCGTGTCCGGGTATGCGTCCGTGGGTGCTGTGGTGCTGGAGGTCCGGGACGAAGGGCCGGGAATCGCGCCGGCCGAGCGGTCGCGGATCTTCGAGAGGTTCACCCGAGGGGAGAGGGCGGGCGGTGGCGGGACCGGGCTCGGGCTCGCCATCGCCCGGTGGGTGGTGGACCTGCACGGCGGGACGATCGCCGTGGTGGACCCCGGATCGTGCATCCGGGTGACTTTGCCTCGCTGACCTTGGTTTTTTCCTGACTGACTTGCCCGCACCCGCTTGGCTGGTGTGGCGGTGAAGCACGCCCGTTTCCGGGCTTGGGAGAGAGACATGACTGACTCGACGCCTCCGGCCGACTCGTCCGAGACGCCCGCGGAGAAGGCCGCCTCGCGGCGGAAGTACCGGAACTTCCGGAAGGTCGGGTATCGGCCCGTTTCCGGGGAAGGGGAGCCGGCGGGTGCCGGGGGCTCGCCGGACCCCGAGGAGGCTGGGCAGGAGGCCGAGGCAGGCTCTCGCAGGGGTACCCCCGAGCCGGGAACCCCTACAACTCAACCTACTCAGGAGGTCCGACAAGATCAGCCTGCGAGCGAGAGCCCTGCCGAGGCAGCGCAGCCGACGGGCAAGAACTCCAGCGAGGCGGCGCGGCCAGCGAGCGAGAAGCCCGATGAGGCCGCTCAGCCCACTCCGCCTGCCCAGCCCGCGCAGGTCGTCACCGCCACCCTGCCCCCGCCCTCCCCGTGGCAGGGCCCGCCCCGCTACCCCGCCGCAACGGCCGCCATGGCCACGCCGGGCCTCCCGTTCCTGCCCTGGTGGCGCCCACCCACGACCGGCGCGCCCAGCAAAGCCCTGGTCGCGGGCCTGATCGCGGGCCTGGCCGGTGCGTTCCTCGCCGTGCCGAACAACGGCATCGGCTGGTTCCTCGCCGGGCTGGCGGGCATCGCCGGGGTGCTGTTCTACGCGGGCAAGCCGACCGTCGAGCGGGCGCTGTGGCTGGCGGGCGCGCTGGCGTTCCTCGCGATGGGCTTCCTGCGGGCCGCGGAGTGGGTGTTCCCGCTCAGCCTGATGGCGTCGATGTTGTGCGGGTCGATCGCGATGGCCGGCGGCAAGACGGTCAAGGGGCTCGTGTTCGGCGCTGTGGGCGTGGGGCTGGGCGGGCTGCGGTCCATTCCGTGGGTGGCCAAGGGGTTCCGCAGGGCCGGGCCGGTCGGGATCCGGCCGTTCGTGTCCGTTGGTGTGGCGTTGGTGCTGTTGCTGGTCTTCGGGTCCTTGCTGGCCGGGGCGGACAAGGGGTTCAACGACTTCCTCGAAGGCCTGGTGCCGGACCTCGAAATCGGCGCCTACGTGCAGAAGGCGTTCTACGGAGTCGTTGCGGCACTTGGTGCTCTGGGGGCTTGCTACCTCGTGGCGGCACCTCCGCAGATCAACGAGGACGCGGAGGGCAAGCCCGGGACGTTGCGGCTCAAGGACTACGGGCTGCCGGTCGGCGTGCTCGTGTTGCTGTTCACCGGGTTCGTGGGGACGCAGCTCGCGGTCCTGTTCGGTGGCGAGGCCTACGTGATGAAGACGGCGGGCGTGACGTTCGCCGAGTACGCGCGGACCGGCTTCTGGCAGCTGCTATGGGTCACCATTCTCACGCTCGGCGTAATTGCCGGTGTCGCGCGGTTCGCCGTGAAGAAGACGGCGCGGGAACAGTTGTGGCTGCGGGTGTTGCTCGGTTCACTGGCTGTTCTGACGCTGGTCATCGTCGCGAGTGCCTTGAGCCGCATGTGGTTCTACCAGCAGGCGTACGGGTGGACGGTGTTGCGGCTGCTCGTCGCGTCCTGCGAGGTGTGGCTGGCGGTGGTGTACCTGATGGTGATCGCGAGCGGGATCTCGTTGCGCGCCAACTGGTTGCCGAAGGCGATCGTCGGTACCGGCGCGGCCTTCTTCCTCGCGGTGGTGGCGATGAACCCCGAACGGGTGGTCGCCGACTACAACGTGTCGCGGTTCGAGGCGACGCAGAAGATCGACACCTACTACCTGTCGCAGTTGTCCGAGGACGCGGTGCCGGCGTTGGTCCGGTTGCCCGCGCACGAACGCTCGTGTGCCTTGCGGTGGATGAAGAATCGCACCGTCGAGCAGGACTGGCGGGAGTGGAACCTGGCGCGCCACAACGCAAAGAAGTCACTCGAAAGTGTTGCGGTGACTGAGGTCACTTGTGAGGACGCGTACTCCGGCGAGAGGTAAATGGTTACAACACTGTAAAGTTGCTCAGCTACCAGTTGCCGAGAGGGTGAGAAGTGACGCTGACGTGACGATCGCGGCTGAACCCGTTGTCCTTCGATCGATGTTCACCGCAGGCGAGGCGCCCACACCGCGCACCCTCCTGGACATCCTGCGCGCGAGTGCCGAGAAGCACCCGAACGCGCTGGCCGTCGACGACGGCACCACCGCGCTGACGTACCGCGCACTGATCACCGAAGTTCAGGAACTGTCCGAAAAGCTCAACGCGGAAGGCGTCGGGGTCGGCGACCGAGTAGGCATTCGCGTGCCGTCCGGGACCGTCGACCTCTACGTCTCGATCCTGGCGACCCTCGCGGCCGGCGCGGCCTACGTGCCCGTCGACTTCGAGGACCCCGACGAGCGCGCCGAACTCGTTTTCGGTGAGGCACAGGTGAGTGCCGTGCTCGGCGAGGGCCGATCCCTTGTGCCGCACGGCACCACGCTCGGCGTGCCCGGCGAACCCGGTCTGGACAACGACGCGTGGATCATCTTCACGTCCGGTTCGACCGGCAAGCCCAAGGGCGTCGCCGTGACGCACCGCAACGCCGCCGCGTTCGTGGACGCCGAGGCGCGGCTGTTCCTGACCGACGAGCCGATCGGGCCGGAGGACCGCGTTCTCGCCGGGCTCTCCGTCGCGTTCGACGCCTCCTGCGAGGAGATGTGGCTCGCGTGGCGTTACGGCGCCTGCCTGGTGCCCGCGCCGCGCTCGCTGGTGCGCACCGGCATGGACCTGGGTCCGTGGCTGGTCGAGCAGGAGATCACCGTCGTGTCCACGGTTCCGACGCTGGCCGCGCTGTGGCCCGTCGAGGCGCTGGACGACGTGCGGCTGCTGATCTTCGGCGGCGAGGCCTGCCCGCCGGAACTGGCCGAGCGGCTCGCCATGGACGGCCGCGAGGTCTGGAACACCTACGGGCCGACGGAAGCGACCGTCGTCGCCTGCGCCGCGCGGATGGACGGCACCGGCCCCGTGCGCATCGGCCTGCCGCTGGACGGCTGGGAACTCGTCGTCGTCGACGCGGCCGGTGAGGTCGTGCCGATGGGCGAGTCCGGCGAACTGGTGATCGGCGGCGTCGGCCTCGCGCGCTACCTGGACGAAGCCAAGGACGCGGAGAAGTACGCGGCGCTGCCCTCGATGGGCTGGGACCGCGCGTACCGCAGCGGTGACATGGTCCGCGCCGAGCCGGAAGGCCTCGTCTTCCTCGGCCGCGCGGACGAGCAGATCAAGCTCGGCGGCCGCCGGATCGAGCTCGGCGAGGTGGACGCGGCGCTGGCCGCGCTGCCCGGTATCGCCGGTGCCGCCGCCGCCGTGCGCACGACCCGTGGCGGCAACCAGATCCTCGTCGGCTACGTGGTGGTCGACGGCGAGTTCGACCAGGACGCCGCCGTCGAGCAGTTGCGCGGCGAACTGCCTGCCGCGCTCGTCCCGTTGATCGCCGTCGTCGAGACGCTGCCGACGCGCACGTCCGGCAAGGTCGACCGCGCCGCGCTGCCGTGGCCGCTGGCGTCGATGGACACCGCGGGCGTGGTGTTCTCCGGTCTCGAAGGCTGGCTCGCGGAGCAGTGGGCCGCCGTGCTCGGCTCCGGACCGGCCTCCGAAGGCGCGAACTTCTTCTCGTCCGGCGGTAGCTCGCTGGGCGCCGCCCAACTCGTCTCGATGATCCGCACGCGGTACCCCAGCACGTCGGTGCAGGACATCTACCAGAACCCGACGCTGTACAAGCTGGCCCGCCGCCTGGAGTCGTACGGCGAGACGGCCGAGGTGCGCGAGGTCGCGCCGACGCCGCGCTGGACCGGCGTCGTGCAGACGCTGCTGATGATCCCGCTGCTCACGATCTCCGGCGCGCGCTGGGTCGTGGGGCTGACGGCGTTGTCGAACGTGCTGGGCTGGACGTCGGTGTCGTGGTGGTGGGTCGCCGCGGGGTTCGTGGTGTTCCTGAGCCCCGCCGGACGGCTGGCGATCTCCGCCGGCGGCGCGCGGTTGCTGCTGCGCGGTGTGAAGCCCGGCGAGTACCCGCGCGGCGGTTCCGTGCACCTGCGCCTGTGGACCGCCGAGATGCTGGCGCAGATGTCGCGCGCCACCGAGCTTTCCGGCTCCTGGGTCACGCACTACGCGCGGGCGTTGGGCGCGAAGATCGGCCCCGGTGTCGACCTGCACTCGTTGCCGCCGGTCACCGGCATGCTGAAGGTCGGGCGCGGCGCCGCCGTCGAACCCGAGGTCGACCTGTCCGGCTGGTGGCTGGACGGCGACAGGCTGCGCATCGGCCGCATCCGGATCGGCGCCGGCGCGACCGTGGGTGCACGCAGCACGCTGTTCCCCGGCGCGCGGATCGGCAAGAAGGCCGAGGTGGCGCCCGGTTCGGGTGTCGTCCGGTCCGTGCCGACCGGTCAGCGCTGGTCAGGCGTGCCCGCCACCCGTGAGGGCAAGGCGTCGCGCTCGTTCCCGTCGCGTCGTCCCACGCGGTCGCGCTTCTGGAACCTGATGTACGGCGTCTCGTCCGGCCTGCTGGCCGTGCTGCCGCTGCTGGCGGCGGCTCCGGCCCTGCTCTACGTGCTGCGCAGGCCCGTTTCCCTGACTTCGGCGCTGTGGGACGTGCCGGTCGCCTCCGCGATCTGGTTCGGCTCGTACGCGCTGATCGTGCTGGTCGCCGTGCGTCTGCTGGGCATCGGCATGCGCGAGGGCTACTACGCCGTGCACAGCCGTGTGGCGTGGGCGGCGTGGACGACCGAGCGGTTGATGAACAACGCGCGCACGGCCCTGTTCCCGCTGTACGCGTCGCTGTTCACACCCGTGTGGCTGCGACTGCTCGGCATGAAGGTCGGCCGCAACGTCGAGGCGTCCACCGTGGTCGCGCTGCCGAAGATGACGCGCGTGGGCGACGGGGCGTTCCTGGCCGACGACACGATGGTCGCGACGTACGAGCTCGGCGGCGGCTGGCTGCGGATCGCCACGGCCCGTGTGGGCAAGCGGGCGTTCCTGGGCAATTCGGGCATGACCGCGCCCGGCCGCAACGTGCCGAAGGGCGGGCTCGTGGGCGTGCTGTCGGCGGCGCCGAAGCGGGCCAAGGCCGGGTCGTCGTACCTGGGCATGCCGCCGATGAAGCTGCCGCGCGCCGCCGAGGTGTCGGACCAGTCGCGCACGTTCAACCCGCCCAGGCGGTTGATGTGGGCGCGGGCGCTGGTCGAGCTGTGCCGGTTCGTCCCGGTGATGCTGAACGTGGCTCTCGTCGTGCTGGTGCTGTTCGCGTTGAAGGAGTTCGGGCTCTGGTGGTCCGGCGTCGTGCTGCTGGGCGCCGGTGTGGCCGCGTGCCTGGTCGCCGTCGTCGCCAAGTGGACGCTCGTGGGCCGCTTCAAGGTGCGTGAGTACCCGCTGTGGTCGGCTTTCGTGTGGCGCAACGAGCTCGCGGACACGTTCGTCGAGGTGCTCGCGGTGCCGTGGCTGATCGGGTTCTCCGGCGGCACGCCGCTGATGAACCTGTGGCTGCGCTCGCTGGGCGCGTCGGTCGGCCGTGGCGTGTGGTGCGAGTCGTACTGGCTGCCCGAGGCGGACCTGGTGTCGCTGGGCGCCGGCGCGTCGGTCAACCGCGGCTGCGTCGTGCAGACGCACCTGTTCCACGACCGGATCCTGCGCATGGACAGGGTTTCCCTCGCGGCGGGCGCTACTTTGGGCCCGCACGGCATCGTGCTTCCCGGCGCGTCCGTCGGCGCTCACACCACGATCGGACCCGCCTCGCTCGTCATGCGCGGAGAGGATGTACCGTCGGGAACCCGTTGGCTGGGCAACCCGATCTCCGCGTGGACATGAGCTTCTCCGTACATCATTACGCACTAGAGCTTGACTACAAGCCGCACTCCGCGCGCCTTTCGGGGCGCGCGGTGCTGCAGGCTTCCTGCACCTCGCTGTCGTCGTTCTCGCTGTCCTTCGGTCCACTGCGGATCTCGAAGGTGCTGGTGAACGGCAAGCCGGCGCGATACGGACATGCGGGCGGTGTGCTGAACATCCGCGCGGCCGTGCGCGGAGCCTTCACGATCGAGATCCGGTACTCGGGCACGCCCGTGCCGGTCTCGACGCCGGAGTGGGGCGACCTGGGCTGGGACCAGCTCACCGACGGCTCGATCGTGGCGTCGCAGCCGATCGGTGCGCCGTCGTGGTTCCCGTGCCTCGACGAGCCGTCCTCCAAGGCCTCGTACCACCTGGAAGTGGTCGCGCCCTCGCCGTACACGGTGGTGTGCAACGGAGTTCTGGTGGACGGCAAGGTATCCGGCAGCACCACGCGGTGGACGTACTCGATGGCCGCGCCGATGGCGACCTATCTCGCGACCGTCCAGATCGGACAGTACGTCGAGGCGCTGCCGGGCGTGTGGGCACCGGCGCGGTTGCGCAGGCTCGTCGCGCACGACTTCGGCCGGCAGAACGCCATGATCGAGCTGTTCTCGTCGCTGTTCGGGCCCTACCCGTTCGCGCGTTACTCGGTCGTGGTGACCGATGACGCGCTGGACGTTCCCGTTGAGGCGCAAGGGCTTTCGACGTTCGGCGCCAACCACGTCGACGGGCGCCGCGGTTCGGAACGGCTGGTGGCGCACGAGCTGGCGCACCAGTGGTTCGGCAACTCGGTCGGGATCGCCGCGTGGGAGCACATCTGGCTGAACGAGGGCTTCGCCTGCTACTCGGAATGGTTGTGGTCCGAGGCTTCCGGTGGCCGCTCCGCCGACGCTTGTGCTGCCGGCGCACGGGATCTGCTGCGACGGTTGCCGCAGAACCTCGTGATCGGACGGCCACCGCGTGCCGACTGGTTCGACGACCGGGTCTACCAGCGCGGGGCTTTGACGTTGCACGTCCTGCGGCGCGAGATGGGCGACGACTCGTTCTTCGCGTTGCTGCGGGAGTGGTGTGCCCGCAACCGGCACGGCGCGGTGACGACCGAGGACTTCCTCGCGCTCGCCGGGCACCGGGACCTGCTCACCCGCTGGCTCTTCAAGCCTGAGCTCCCCCTGCGCTGAACCTCCACACCAGCGGCGGACGGCCTCCCTTGGGCAGCGCCGACGCGTGCTGGCTGGTGCGTTCGAGGCCGGGCACGCGATCCATCGTGCGGCCCAGGTTGGCGGGGTAGGGCCGGTCGCCGGTCAGGGACTCGGTCACGTCGAGCGCCTGCGCCGTCGTGAACTCGGGCCCGAGCAGGCCCGCGGTGAACGGCACGTCCCGCCAGAGCTTGTCCGCCAGCAACGGCCGGCAGTCGGCGACGATCCGGTCGTGGTCGAAGGCCAGCGCGGGCACGGCGTCGAACCGGCTCCAGACCGCCACGTCACCGGTCGGCCTGGTCACCGTGGCCCACAGCGCGATCGACAACGTCGGGCCGCGCGGGTCACGGGAAGGCTCGTCGAACGTGGCGAGCTGACCGGTCGCCGTCACGGACCCCTCGACGAGGCCCAGTTTGCCCGTGACGGCCCTCGTGGTCGCGTCGCGCAGCCGCTCACCCCTGCCCAGCAGCACGCCGGGCAGTGCCAACTCGCCCGCGAACGGCGCCTGCGCGCGCGACGCCACCCCCACGAGCACCGCCCGTGCGTCCGGATCAAACCGGAGCACGATCACGTCCACCGACACCAACGTCGACTCGATCATGTCGTGGATTGTCCCGCACCACGTAGTCCGCCCTGGCCGGCCCCGCGCCGGTGACGAGCACGTCGACATCGAGCAGCTCCTCCAGGTAGGCCACGGGATCGAGCAGGTCGTCCAGGCCCTCACCCGTGGCCACCCTCAGGCCACGAGCGTCCAGATGCGTCACGGCCAAGCCGTCGATACCCCCACAGCAATCGACGGAGTAGCGCAACAGGTTCGCGTCCAGGTGACCGGCCCGCCACGCGCCCTGGAACTCCCCCGTGCCGTTGTGCGCCTCGGGGAACCGGTCGAGGACTGCCTGGTCCTCGGTCGGCAGCGGGCCCGCGCCATGCCGTGTCTGGTAGGTCCTGGTCACGCCGATGACGCGGGCCTTTCGGCCGCCGAGCAGCGCTTTCGCGTTGCGTGGCGTGGTGGTGGACCAGGTCGTGTGCGGGTGGAAGCCGTGGGTCTCGTCGAGGAGAACGCCTTGCGCGCCCTCGAAGACGAGCCGTCCGGCGTCCGCGAGTCGTCCGAAGTCGTCGGTCGTGATCCGGACGGCGTCGGCGAACGAGCGGTAGAGCATGACCAGCTCGTCCACGCTGATGCCGTCGCCGATCAGCGGCTCGTAGAACCGGGCGAGGGTGCTGAGCTTGTGCCTGAGGGTGCCGGGGTTCAGGCAGTCACCGACGGTCGGGGCCTGACCCGGCTCGCCGATGACCTCCTGCCCCTCGACGACCACTCCCCTGGTCGCCCCCTCGAGCAGCCCGTACCAGACGGTCTCCCCGATCCCCTTGCCGCACGAGCCGTGCCGGTCCTCGCCCCTGGCGTTCTCGCGGGCCCGGTTCGCGGCCACGTGGAACGGGGTGGTGAGCAGCGCCTGCGCGTCGATCGACATCAGCGAAAGCGGGTCGGCGACGCCGAGCGCCTCCAGTTCCCGTGACTCGGTCGCCAGCGCGATCGGTTCGACGAGCACGTGGCGGGAGAGCCAGGTCGGCACGCCCGCGAGCGTGCCGGACCCGAACTGGCTGAACGTGTGGTGCCGCCCGTCGACGACCACGTTGTGCGCGGCCTGCGCTCCCCCGTTGAACCGCACGACCGCCGACACCGACCCGTCGGCGCACAGCGCGTCGACGGTGGCCCCCTTGCCCTCGTCGCCGAACCCGAGCCCGACGACGATCACGTGGTCGTTCATGTCAGCTCAGCGCCACGTCGTCAGGACCGTCGATGCCGAGCGGCGCGGCGGTGATCGAGCGTGCCGCGCCACCGACGGCGACCAGCGCCTTGCCGACGGCCTTGCTCTCCGCGACCGACCCGATCTCGGCCAGATCCACCAGTGCCTGATCGAGGTCCACCACGCGTTCCTCCATGCCGATCGTCGCGGCGATCAGCTCGCACACCGCGCCGGGATCGTCCAGCTTGAGGAAGTTCTGGCCGAGGATCATCCGCCAGTGCTCGCCGATGCTGTCGTCGTTGAAGTACGACGACTGGTTGGGAAGGATGAAGTACACGTGCCACTTGCGGGCGAGCTCGCGGTACACCGACACAGGATCGATGTCCTGCTTGACGTCGTCGCCGATGATCCGGCGGATGTGCTTGGCTTCCAGCCGCGGCTTGTTCAGCTCGTCGCCGATGATGAACAGGTAGCCCTTCCGGCCCCGCTTCTGCCACGCGTCGGTGACCACGTGCCGTGCCACGAAGTACGCGGCCAGCTCGTACGACTCGCTCTTCTGCCCACCACCGTTGCCTTCGAGGAAGATGTCCCGCAACTGCTCGTCCATGCGGTTGTCCGACTCGAACTGACCGACCTGCAGCGGAACCCGATCGCTGTCGGCGTCCCCGATCCCGCCGAACATCAGCTGCGGGTCGGCGAGATATCCCTTGCGCTGCAACAGCCCGTGCAACTTGCCGAGCTTGCCCTGCATGATCCGCGGCACTGCGCCCATCGACCCGGTCACGTCGAACAGCACCGCGATCGGTGTCGAGTCGGCGTGGTCGGGCGAGTCGCGGCACTCGCGGTACTCGACCTTGAACGGGTCGAGGCTCGGCGCCGCCTTCCAGCTCGACGCGGGGTTCCCCTTGATCGAGGCGGTGTAGCCGAAGTCCGCGATCCCCTTGGCAGCACGGAAGGTCTTGGCTGCCGCGTAGGCGTTGTCATCCCACTTGCCGTGTCCCACGGTCATTCTCCTTTGGGAAGTGCGAACGGGCGGAAAACCCGTGCGCCGTAAAGTTCTTCGAGCAGGTCGTCGTACTCGCCGATGAGGTCGGCGGCGTCGGGCCTGCGCGCCGGAAGTTCCTGCAGGCACCCTCTCGCGAAGGCTTGCTGCCGATGTTCGTTGTGGTTCAGCAAATCGAGCATCAACGTGTGTGCCATGTGGACGTCCGTCGCGGCCGTCACCGGTTCTCCCGCTTGTACTTCCGGCGGGTAGCTGATGGTCTTGCTGGTCGCGAGCAGTTTCTGGTTGGACTCGACGGCGAACGACCAGCCGGCCAGCACGATCCCGTGCTGTTCCGGGTGCACCATGACGTTCTCGGCGGTCACGGCACCGTGCACCAGCCCGATCTGATGCGCGCCGGCCAATGCCTTGAGCAGCCTGCGATGCATCCACGCGTAGTCGCGCCCGTCCAGTCCGTGCGGGTACGCACGCTTCACGTCCGCGAGCGTCACGAACCCGTCGACGAGCGGGTCCAGCACCGTGAAAGCCCTTGAGCCCTTGGCGACCTCGCCGGACGTGTCGAGCAGCCTCGGGTAGAACGGTCGGAGCCACTGATTGCGGTCGGTGAAGCGTTCCAACGCCCGCAGGGCCTGCCATTCGCCGTGCAGCAACGGGTTGAGCGCCGGGTTGCGCACCACCTTCACGACGTACGGCCCGTCCGCCTCGTACAGGTTGGCGATGCTGCCGACCGCGAACGGCTCACCGATGCGGTAGACGCCGGTCCTCGTCTTCAGTTCGACGCTCGTGCTGTGGGTCCACTCGTGGTGCAGGCGGGTCAGGTTCGCCGACGCCCGGTGCGCCCGCGTGTTGCCCGGTCCGACCACGTCGGGGTGCAGGACCGAAGCCAGCGCGCGGTACCGGCGTTTTGCCTGTTTGCGCAGGTCCGGGTCGGTGGTGCGGGGCCCGAACAGCGCTTCGGCCGTCGTGGCGCGCTCCACCAGTTCCAGCGCCTCCGGTGTCGTGAACATAGTTTGAGTCTTGCAGACTCAAACCAAGAACGCAACGGTGCGCGATGTGACTCAGCCGATGCCGCTCAGGCGCTGTCTACGGCTTCAAGCCCTCGTACCATCCCGGCACGTCAACGATGCGCGCCACTACCGGAACATCCTGCCGCTCCATCCTCGCCGTGACTTCCTCAGCCAGGTCGTCGTCCTCGATCACGAGAGCGGTTCTGGTGACCGAATCCCAGATCAAGTACCCGTACTCGGCATCAGGCGATCCGACCAGGAAATACCTGTCGCGTGGCGACTCCCACAGGTACGCGAAGTCAGAGATCGTCATGACAGACACCATCCCCGCAGGAAGCAAGAAGCGACACTCACGATAGGTCGTTCCGTGAGGCGTTTCATGGTGTTCCCCTCCCCGGCCGCCGGGTACCCGGCCCCGATACGGGAGGAGGAACGGTTTGCTGTTCGTCGTCATGGGCTGCTCGGTGGCCTTCGCACTACTGGTGGTGGAAGTGATCCACCGTCTGGTCCGCCGCTTCACCCACAGCGGCAAGATGTACCGGCCCGGTCAGGCCTTCGGGGTGGTGCTGGCCGCGCAGATAAGCCTGAGCGTCTACCCCGTGAACGCGCCGATCGCTTTGCACGCCTTGGGAATCGCGTTGATCTTGGCCGGCGCCTGGTTGCTGGCCGCGTTGATCAGCACGCTGGTGGACGTCTCGCTGTCGCGGATTCGCACTGACGTCACGGACAACCGGCACGCGCGGCGGGTGCACACGCAGATCACGCTGGTGCGGCGGCTGGTTCTGGTGGTCATCGGGGTGCTGGCGGTCGGGGCGATCCTGATGACGTTCCCCGGAGCGCGGGCGGTCGGGTCGACGGTGCTGGCTTCTGCCGCTGTCATTGGTGCTGTGGCGGCGTTTTCCGCGCAGTCGTTGCTGGGCAACCTGATCTCGGGGTTGCAGATCGCGTTCAGTGACGCGGTGCGGCTCGATGACGTCGTGGTCGTCGAAGGTGAGTGGGGGCGGGTCGAGGACGTCACGCTGACGTACGTGGTGCTGCACCTGTGGGACGACCGGCGGCTCGTGCTGCCCACCTCGTACTTCCTCAAGACTCCCTTTGAGAACTGGACTCGCACGCAGTCGGCGTTGCTCGGGACCGTGGAGCTAGATCTGGACTGGACGGTGCCGGTCGAGGCGATGCGGCAGGAGATGCGGTCGATGCTGGAGGGCAGCGATCTGTGGGACGGGCGGGTGTCCGTTCTCCAGGTCACGCAGGCCACGCAGGGGTTCGTGCGGTTGCGGGCGCTGGTGAGCGCCGCTGACGCCGGCAAGCTCTGGGACCTGCGCTGTCTCACGCGGGAGCACCTGGTGGACTGGGTGCAGCGACAGCACGTCGGCGCGTTGCCGCAGGTCAGGACCAGGACCGTGACCGGTTACGCACGCCAGCAGCCGGCCGGTGACCAGCACACGGACGCTCGGGTGTTCGGGGAGAGCGTGGACGGGGAACTGCGGGAGCAAGCGTTTGCGGGGCCTAAGGGGTAGAGCGTTCGAGGATGCCCGCGATCAGGCCGCGGCATCGGTCGATCTCGGCGGCCTGGGTGTCCAGGCGGGCCACCTCGGCTCGCAGGGTCGCGAGCAGGTCCGCGCACGGGTCGAGGCGCGGTGAGGCGTCCAGGACGCACGGGAGCAGCAGTGCGATGGTCGCGACGGGCAGGCCCACGTTGAGCAACGCCTTGATGCGGCGCACGGTCTCGACGTCGGCCGGCGAGTACAGGCGGTAGCCGTTGGGCGAGCGTTCCGAGGTCAGCAGGCCGCACTTCTCGTAGTGGCGGACCGAGCGGGCGGAGACGCCGCACTCGGCGGCCAGTTCACCGATCAACACGCCTTGACCTTGACACTGATGTCAAGCCCTACGGTCGGCCGCATGAACGTGATCTTGCACGGAGCACAGGGCACGGCAGCGGACTGGGACCAGGTGAAAGCCCTGCTGGGCCCCACAGAGGTGCCGGAACGGCGCGGGCGCAACGGGGTGCCGTTGCCGAGCGGCTACGGCCTGCGCACCGAGATCGACGACCTGCACGCGGTGCTGGACCGGCACGAGCGGCCGACCCTGATCGGGCACAGCTATGGCGGCGTCATCGCGCTGCTAGCGGCGCAGGAACGCACGGATCTCAAGGCGCTCGTGCTGTACGAGCCCGCGATCGGCCTGGACGCACAGGCGGTGCTGGACTTCGAGGACGCACTGGGCCGGGGCGACCGGGACCTCGCGCTGGAGATCATGGCCGTCCGGATCGCGGGCGAGGCCCCGTTCCGCGACACCGACCCGGAGGGCTGGCTCAAGGCGCAGGACATGCTCGACACGACGCTGCACGAGCTGAGGGCGGTCATCGGCCACCGCTACGAGCCGCCGAAGTTGTCGATTCCGGTCACGGTGATCGTCGGCGAACGCACCGACCACCTCTTCGGACCGGCCGCGCGCAAGATCGTCAAAGACACCGGCGGCACCCTGATCACGCTGGAAGGCGCAGGTCACGTGGCTCACGTGACGCATCCGGAACTCTTGTCGAAAGCCATGCAACCACTCTCGTGAGGCGTTCCGTCCTAACCACATGAGAAGACCGCTCGCCGTCGCGTTCTGCGCGCTGGCTCTCGGAAGCTGTGGTACGAACGGGTCTCCAGCCGTGCCCTTGGCGGAGGTGCCGACCGTGTCTTCAGCGAAACCGGACAGGATCCGGATCGAGCAGGCGAAACGCGACGGCCACCTCACAGTGCCACTGATGATCTCCGTGCAGCCGGGACGCGACGAGGAGGTCGAGCAGGCACTGACGAGGCTGGGCGCGACCGTCGAGTCGCGGGATCCCAGAATCGGCTACCTGCGCGCCGAGATGCCGGTCGACAAGGTGGAAGACGCGTATCTGATCGCCGGCGTGTCCAAAGTGGACGTGGACGAGCCGCTGAACAACAAGCTCCCTGAACCGTAGAAAGCCCCAGGATCTCGTGGACCCTGGGGCTTTCTGCGTTGCTACGAGCTACTAGCTGACGGACTGGATGATCACGGCACCGCCGCCGACGACGACGTTCTCGTCGGTGCGGACCTCGAGCTCACCGCGCAGCACGCGGCCGGCACCGGGCTGGCCCTGCGGCGTGATGACGCCCGTGGCGTTCCACGTCGCACCAGCGGCGCGGTCGGCGTTGCTGTCCGTCACGGACAGCGTGCCGAGAGCGGCCGAGGTGTAGACGTCGAAGTAGTCGTACGCCGTTGTGCCCGCGGGCACCGCGTAGCCGTCCACCACGACGAGCCAGTTGCCGGCCGCCGGGTTGGCGATCGTCACCGACTCCTCGGAGTCCGCGTCCGCCGACTGACCGGCGAGCACGCACGTGCCCGTCGTGCAGTTGTAGACGGACAGGTCGAGGTCAGCGCCCTGGTCGGCGGTGTTGCCGATCGTGGCGGTGAGCCGCGTCGCGCCGGCGCCGACGGCGACCGGGTACTGCTGGACATCGAGGTTCGCGATCGTCGGACGGGCCTGCTTCGCGCTGCCCAGCGCGGGCTGCGCCGCGAGCCGGCCGTTGAAGCTGGCCTGCGTGTTCGTCACGGTGTAGGTGCGCTCGATCGGCGTGCCCAGCGTCGCGGACGCGATGGTGTCCGGGTTCGGGCTGACCGACGTGCCGAGCACGGACGCGGTCACCGAGTACGGCGCCTCGTCGGCGTCGGAGGTGCGGCGCGCCTCGATCACGATCTCCCACACACCGGCCATCGGGTTCGCGACCGTGCGGCTGGTGGGGGTGCCACCGGCACAACCGGCGCCCGCGTCCGGGTTGTAGCAGTTGGTCGACGTGTTGCTGTCGAAACCGATGCCCTGCGGGGTGTAGCGCAGGAAGCGGACCTGGCCCTTGCCCGCCTCGGCACCGCCGCCGGCCAGGTCGACCTTCAGCGCGCTCGTGCCCTTGGGCACGTTCACGAAGAGGCTGGTCGACTGGTTGCGCGCGATCGTGCCGGACTTGGTGACCGAGAACTTGTTGGCGGCGTTGAAGTTCTCCGCCGCGAACACCGCGTTCAGGGTCTGCGCGTCGACACCGGGGGTCTCCGGGTTGTCGAGCTGCAGGACGGCGCTGTGGGCGCCGGCGGTCTTGGCCTTGACCTTGACGGCGAACTGGACGGGCTTGTTCAGCGGCAGGTTGACCTTCTTGGGCGCCGTGAACGTGCCGTCGTTGCCCTTCCACGAAACGTTGTACGTCTCGTCGTCGTGGCCCGTGGTGCGCGTCAGCGTGTAGGTGCGGGTGTACTCCTGGCCCGCGGTCACGCCTTCACGGTCGTGGATGCCGACACCGACGTTCGGGGTGGCCAGCAGTCCGCTGAGGACGGTGTTGACCGCGACGGACGTGGTGACCTTGTCCGGCACGGAGTGCTTGTCCAGCAACGTCCACGCGGCGTTGGTGTTGAAGAGGCCCGCGCCCTGCTCGTAGGCACCGAGGTCGGCGACGTAGTTCGCGCTGCGCTGGATCGCGTAGCGCAGCTCGGCGCTGGTCGGCTTCGTGCCGTTGTGCGTGGCCTTGAACGCGCTCACGAGCAGCGCGGCGGCACCGGTCGCCTGCGGGGCGGCCATCGAGGTGCCGTTGAACTGCGAGTAGCCGGGCGGGAGGGCGTAGGTGCCCGCCACCGGGCCACCGGGCTGCCAGCGCGGCGTGGTGGAGATCGCCGAACCGGGCGCGATGATGTTCGGCTTGAAGCCGCCGTCCTCGGCCGGGCCGCGCGACGAGAAGCCGTGCAGGTTCTGCTTCTGCGCGGTCTTCGAGCCGTAGTTGGAGAGCCAGGTCTCCTTGGTGATGTACGAGCCGACGCTCACCGCGTCCGTGGCGACCGACGGGTCACCGACGGTGTTCGAGCCCGCGCCGGAGTTGCCGGCCGAGATGAACAGCTGGACGTTGTACTCGTTGATCGTGCGGTTGTAGAGCTCCGCACGGGCGTTGTTGCCGTCGTTGAGCGCCGGGAGGCCACCGATGGAGATGTTCACGACGTCGGCGCCGTTGCGCGCGGCGTAGAGGACACCGTCGATGAGACCGGAGCTGGTGCAGGACGGCGTGGAGAGGCAGGCCTTGATGGCCATCAGCTTCGCACCGGGGGCGGCACCGGCCATCTTGCCGTCGAACAGCTTGTGGGCCGAGGTGATGCCGGCGACGTGCGTGCCGTGCGCGGCGCCCGCGATGCCGAGGTTGACGTACGGCGTGCCCGCGTTGTCGTAGATCGACCGGTCGGTCTGCACGACGAACGCGACGCGCTCGGCGACGGGGGTCGCGGGGTTGTCGGTTCCGAAGAAACCGCTGTCCTGCTTGACCTTGTAGTCGATCATGCGCTTGTTGTTGGTGAAGTTGCCGTCACCATCGGTGTCGACGAAGACTTCCTTCGTCGTGATGTCCTGGAGGACACCGAACGCGTCCGTGCGGTCACCGTCGCGGTTGATGTCGCCGCCGGTCTCGCTGTTGGCGAGGTTCAGGTCGCCCGCGGTCTCGCGGAAGAGGCCGAACGAGTACGGGCCACCGGTCGCCGGCGCGGTCCACTCGCGGCCGCTGTCGGTGAACTTGCCGACGCGACCGGTCTTGGTCATGGTGACCCAGGTGCCGTCGCCGGAGTTCGTGGCGTTCGCGTTGTACCAGTCGACGATCTTGCGCTCACCGGTGCTGGTCGTCTGCAGGGCAGGCGTGTCCAGGTCGATGCCGGAGTCGATGATCGCGATCGTGGTGCCGCGGCCGTCCCACTTCGGGTGCGCGGTGGCGAACTGCGCCGCCTGCGTGTCCTGCGTCGGCATGTACGGGTTGGTGCGCGGGGTCTTCGAGTCCGGCGCCTTCTGCGGAGCCGGGCTCTCCATGCCCTCGGGACGCGGGTTGTCGAGGGCGACGAGGCCGTCGACGTCCACGGTGCTGACCGAGGCCAGCTTGGCGGCCTTCTCCGCGTTCTCGCGCGGGATGGTCACCTTGACGTAGTCGACGTCCTTCTCGGTCTTCTGGACCGTGGCGCCGAGCGCCTTGAGGTCGTTGACCGCGGCGTCGGTCTTGCCGTCCTCCGCGGCGACCAGCAGGTCGACGGTCGGCTTGCCCTCGCGGGCGGCCTCCTCGACGAGCGCGCGGTCGGTCTTGTCCAGCTGCTTGTCAGCGGCAGGCTGCTGTGACGCGTTCTGCGCGATGGCGGGGGTGGCGGCGAAGCCGAACCCGGTAGTGCCCAGCACCGCGGTCAGCAAGACCGTTCCGGTGCGGCGTCTCCAGTTCTTCACGGCGCATGTGCCCTTCGTGGGGTAAAGAGTGCTCCGAAGCACATCTCTTCGCCTCACGAGGGGCAATCGTCGGACCGGAGTAATTGTTAGATCCACATTGGACTGTTCAGCGGCTTGAACGGGCGGCCTTTTAGTGCTGCGCGTTTCTTTTCTGCCGTGGAACGAGCAACCACTCTCCAGTCAAGAGCTGATGGAGGGGAATGTCAAGGCTGTGTCAACGGTGAACGGTGTTGGCGTGTAACAGGATCCCGTGATCAGGCGATGGACTGATCGCTATTTCCGCCCATTAGCGAGCGCAATCGGGACCGCAGGCGAGCCACCATCCCCTGCCCGGTCACGAGCGCTTTCGGCTGCGCTCCGCACTCGGGGCAGTTAGCGCGATGCTTGGCCAACGCCTGCCGCAGTTCCGTCACTTGCTTGGCGGTCCGTTCGGGCACCGAGTCCTTTTTGACCGAGAGCAGGCTCAGCTCGGTCAGCACGTGCGTGCCGCGGCGGAGCTGTGCCGCGGGCGTGATGGTGTGGAAGAAGATCAGGTTCCGGCTGCGCTTCGGTTCGAACCCCTGGACGTCGCACCACTCGACGGTGCTCTGGCGGTCGAGCCCGTTCGACGTGATGCCTTCGGCCGTGAGCTTCGTGCCCATGCTGAAGGTGCGCCACGCGACAGTCGCGCCCATGAGGAACCACAGGCCACCGAAGACGTACGCGTACCAGGGGCCGTCCTTGGCTGCGAGCGGACCGATCGCGGCCACGGCTGCGCCGAGGCCGAACAGGAACCATCTCCACCTGGTGTGCATGTCTCCATCCTGTTTACCCGATTGCGGGGCCTAGCATTGTTCGGTGCGAAACCAGGACGGCCGGATGCCGGTGCGGGCGGAATACCGCGGTCTGCCCGCCGTGCCTGCCGACCAGGTGGTCACGGGCCTGATCCCGCACGAACCACCTAACTTTCAGACGCCTGCCGCACTGGATTTGTTGAGTGAGCCCGTGTGCGTTGTCACGGGGCAGCGCGGGGTCGGGAAGACGCAGCTGGCAGCCGCTCATGCGCGGCAACGGGTTTCGGACGGCTGGCTGGTGGCGTGGATCGGGGCGGAAACGCCAGGCCAGATCATCGCGGGGATGGTCGAACTGGCCGACCGGCTCGGGCTGTACCGGCCGGAGGACAGCGCCGAGATCGCGGCGACGAGAGTGCGCAACCACCTGCAGACGCGGTCCGGGAACGCCCTGCTGGTGTTCGACAACGTGGTGTCGCTGGACGCGGTCCGGCCGCACCTGCCGTCCGTCAGCGGCTGTCAGGTGCTGATCACCAGCACCGCACGAGGGTCGCAACTCGGCCGTGAGGTGCCGGTGGACGTCTTCGCGCCGCAGGACGCGTCGCGGTTCCTGCGCGAAGCCACCGGACTGGACGGTGACGCCGCCGAACTCGCCGCCGAACTCGGGCATCTGCCGTTGGCGCTCGCGCAGGCGGCGGCACGGATCAGAGCTGCCCGGTGGGATTTCGCGAAGTACCTGCAGAACTTCCGGAAGTTCCCGGCGGAGAAGTACCTCAAGCGGCGCGACGGCGACCCGTACCCGCTCGGCGCCGCCACCGCGATCCTGATGGCCCTGGAACCGTTCCAGGGCAGCGAACTCGTCCGGATCCTGTCGGTGCTGTCGCCGGACGGCGTGTCCAGGCAGATGCTCGGCGACTCCTTCGACGACGAGTTGGTGGCGCTGCACGAGGCGTCGCTGGTGGAGTTCGCCGGCGACTCGTCCGTGCTCGTGCATCGACTGGTGCAGCGGGTGGTCCGCGATCTGGACGACGGGACCGAGCTCGCCGCGAAACTGCTCCTCGGTCATGTCGAGTTCGGTGGCGACGAACTCGTGCGGCAGATCGAGGCGCTGTGGGCCGGCGCCGGTGGCCGGCCCGTGTCGAAGGCCGTGCTGCGTCTGCGGATGTGGGAGGCGAGCTTCCTGGGAAGCACCGGGAGATTCGCCCGGGCCGGTGCGATCGCGGAGGAGGTGTACGCGGAGTGCGTCGCACGGTTCAGCGATGACCGGGAGCTGCTCCTGACCGCCCGCAGGGTCGCCGCGGCCTGCACGCCGAGCGGGCTCGACGACCTGCTGGCCGAGTTGCGGATCGACCTCGAGACCAGCCGTGAGGTGCACGGCGCCGGCCACCCCGGCACGCTCGTCTCGGCCAGGGTCCTCGGCCAGTACTGCCTGAGGATCGGCCGGGCTGAAGAGGCCGTCTCCGTGCTCGAACCGTGGCGGGACGAGCCGCTCGGCGGCACCGAGCAGTTCGGCGCCCTGGACGACCTCGGTTACGCCTACACGAGCACCGGACGTGCGGAGCAGGCCGTGATCGTGCTCGAACGGTCCCTCGCGGTGAGGCCGGACGCGATCTACACGCAGTCGCTGCTCAGCGACGCGTACGGGGCACTCGGCCGCTCCGCCGAGCAGCGAAGGGTGTGCGAGCACGTGTGGGACACGTATCGGCGCACGGCAGGCCCTGATCATCCGAACACCTTGTTCGCCGCCGGCAAGCTCGGGGTGGCGCTCCACGCGTGTGGTGAGGTCGAACTGGCGAGAAGCCTGCTCCTGGTCGTGCGGACCATCGGCATCGAGCTGTTCGGACCGGATCACCTGATCGTCACCGCGGCTCAGGGCTCGCTCCAGACCATTCGGGACGCCTGACCGGCGGTCAGGCGCTATTTTGCGCGCATGGACCTGAAGCCGGTCGCCGACGAGCTCTACGGCCTGCCTCCGAAGGACTTCACCGCGGCCCGCAACGCCGCGGCCAAGCAGGCCGACGACAAGGACCTCGCGAAGGCCATCGCCGAGCTGCGCAGGCCGACCGTGGGCGCCTGGGCGGTCAACAAGCTCGTCAGGGACGCTCCCGAGGGCCTGGAGGAGGCCCTGGGGCTCTCCACGGCGCAGCTGACCATGCGGGAGCTCGGCCGCAAGCGCAAGGAGCTCATGGAGGCTCTCGTCTACCGCACGCTGGAGCTGACGGGACCGCTCGCGGACGACGCCGTCACGCAGGTGCGCAACACGCTGACGGCCGCGATGGCCGACCCGGAGTCCGCCGAGCAGGTGCGCAACGGCCACCTGACCAAGGGGCTGGAGTACTCGGGGTTCGGGTTCGCGCTGCCCACGCCCGAGCCGGCGCAGGACGGCGAGGACGCACTGGCCCGCAAGCGGCGTGAACGGCAGGAGCGCAAGCGGGCCGAGGCGCAGCAGGTGCTGGACGAGGCCGAGCAGGCTCTGGGCGAGGCTCAGGCCGACCAGCTGGCGGCCCAGCGGGCGTTCGACCGGGCGGCGGAACGGCTGGAGGACGCCAAGCGGGTCACGTCGGCCTCCGAGAAGGCTCGCAAGGCCGCAGAACGCAAGCTCAACGACCTTTCGTGAGCACTTGATCACCAGCTGCGTCTGACCCGTTCAGAACCTGAAGACGAGCTGAAGGAATTGAGCCTGGTCACAGTGAAAGCCGACCGGAACACAGCGGTCCGGTTGTACGTTCAACAATGTGGTTGGCCGTCGGCGCTCGAGCTGCGCGCCAGGGCGATCCGACACCCCCAGGTCGGAAAAGCCCTTCCGCAGGCGATGCGTGCTCGCGCCGCGGTCAACCCGCCGTCGACCGGCACTCCGGTAAACCCCCCTCACCGGTAGTGGCGGTCGACGGCACCCTCAGCCGAGTTCAGAGGTTGTACTGGTCGTGGCTCTCGTAGAACGCGACCAGCTCCTCGGGCGAGAGTCCCTTCGCGTTGCGGACCTCCAGGAAGAAGTTCTCGCGGGCGATCCCCGGCGAGAACAGGATCAGCATCCGCACGGGAGCGTCGCTGTCGTTGCGGAACGCGTGCGGTCGGTGAGACGGCACGTAGAGGAAGTCACCCTCGCCTGCCGTCACCCACTCCTCGCCGTCGAGCAGGGTGATCTCGCCTTCGAGCACGTAGAACGACTCGGAGAACGTCTTGTGGAAGTGCGGCCGGGCGCCGGGCTGGTGGGCCTCCATGCGCCACTCGAACAGGCCGAACTCGCCGTTCGTGACGGAGCCCGGCGCGACAAAACGCGTGGTCGGAGTGGTGAAGCCCACCTCAGAGGCCGGTCGGAAGCTCATCCTCAACATCCCCCAAAAAGTGAAATTGACTCAGGTCTCGTGCGTGACCTGGGGTAGATCTAGACTCGCCCGATGGCACATGACGCGGATGTCATCGTCGTCGGCGCGGGCCTCGCAGGTCTCGTCGCGACCGCAGAGCTCGCGGACGCGGGTCGCAAGGTCATTCTCCTCGACCAGGAGCCGGAAGCGTCGCTCGGCGGCCAGGCCTGGTGGTCGTTCGGCGGGCTGTTCCTGGTGGACACCCCCGAGCAGCGCAGGCTCCGGGTCAAGGACTCGCACGACCTGGCGCTGCAGGACTGGATGGGTTCGGCGGCGTTCGACCGGGAGAGCGACCACTGGCCACGGCTGTGGGCACAGGCCTATGTGGACTTCGCTTCCGGTGAGAAGCGCTCCTGGCTGCACAACATGGGGGTGCGCTGGTTCCCGTTCGTGCAGTGGGCGGAGCGCGGCGGCTACCTGGCCGACGGGCACGGCAACTCGGTGCCGCGCTTCCACGTCACGTGGGGCACCGGTCCCGGCATCGTCGAACCGTTCGAGCGCCGGGTGCGCGAGGGTGTCGCGAAAGGACTCGTGACGCTGAAGTTCCGCCACAAGGTCACGAGCGTCAACGTCACCAACGGTGTGTGCGACGGCGTGTCCGGTGACGTGCTGGAGCCGTCGTCCGTCCAGCGGGCCGAACCCAGCTCGCGCAACGTCGTCGGCGACTTCTCCCTCAAGGCGCAGGCCGTGATCGTCACGTCCGGTGGCATCGGCGGAAACCACGACCTGGTGCGCAAGAACTGGCCGGAGCGGATGGGCAAGCCGCCGAAGTTCATGCTGGCCGGTGTGCCGGACTTCGTGGACGGCTCGATGATGGAGATCACGCAGAAGGCCGGCGGCGCGATCATCAACGAAGACCGCATGTGGCACTACCCCGAGGGCATCGCGAACTACGCGCCGGTGTGGTCGCGGCACGGCATCCGCATCCTGCCCGGCCCGTCGCCGCTGTGGCTCGACGCCGACGGCAAGCGGTTGCCGATCCCGCTGTTCCCCGGTTTCGACGCGCTGGGGTCGTTGCAGCACATCACCTCGAACGGGCACGAGCACTCGTGGTTCGTGCTGAACAAGAGGATCATCGGCAAGGAGTTCGCGCTGTCGGGCTCCGAGCAGAACCCGGACCTGACGGGCAAGGACACGAAGGCCGTCCTCAAGCGCGCGCTGCCGGGTGCGGTCGCGCCGGTCGAGGCGTTCGCGCAGAAGTCCAAGGAGTTCATCCAGGCCGGCACGGTCGCCGACCTCGCCCGCGGCATGAACGCGCTGACCGGGGACAGCAGGATCGACGCGGCCGCGCTGGAGAAGACGATCGTCGAACGCGACCGCCAGGTCACCGCGGGTCTGAGCAAGGACATGCAGATCAACGCGATCCGCCAGACCCGCAACTTCCTGACCGACAAGCTGATCCGGGTCGTCGAGCCGCACCGGCTGCTCGACCCCAAGGCCGGTCCGCTGATCGCCGTGCGGCTGTCGGTGCTCACCCGAAAGACGCTGGGCGGCCTGCACACCGACCTGTCGTCGCGGGTGCTCGACACGTCCGGCGAGGTGCTGCCGGGCCTGTACGCCGCCGGTGAGGCCGCCGGGTTCGGTGGCGGTGGCGTGCACGGGTACCGCGCGCTGGAGGGCACCTTCCTCGGCGGATGCCTGTTCTCCGGACGGGTCGCCGGGCGTTCGGCGGCGGAAGCAGTCAAGTAGTTCTCGCGTGGTGGACGCGGGTTGACGGTCCCCCGGCTTGCGGCTGTGCTGAAGGCATGACGCAGATCGGTGTTCTGGTCGGCAACCCGCGGCCCGCCTCGCGCACGCTGCAGGCGGCCCTGGCCCTGCGCGAGGCATTGGCCTCGACGCTGGGCGTGCCCGTCGACGGGCCTGTCATCGAGGCGGCGGACCTCGCACCCGCCGTCTTCACCGAACCGGACACGATCAAGGCCGCACTGGCGACGCTCGGCCAGGCCGACGTCCTGGTGGTGGCCACGCCGACGTACAAGGCCGCGTACACCGGCCTGCTCAAGGCCGTGCTGGACCAGGCGCCGCCGGGGTGGTTGAAGGGCAAGGTCGTCGTACCGCTCCAGATCGCCGCGTCGGACAAGCACGCGCTGGCCGTCGAGGTGCACCTGCGGCCGGTGCTGGCCGAGCTGGGTGCGCTGGTGCCACAAGCCTTGTTCCTCAACGAGGCCTCGCTTCCCGCCGACGCCACGGACTTCGACCTGGACGCCCTGAAGGTGCTGCGATGAAGGAACAGCTGCGCAACGCGTTGAAGCACCACGCCCAGGCCGTCACGATCGTCACCGCCACCGGCCAGGAAGGCCCGGTCGGCACCACGGTCTCCTCGTTCACCTCGGTCTCGTTCGAACCGCCGCTGGTCGTCGTCTGGATCGGCGAAGGCGCCTCGGTGTGGCCGGTGCTGCGGACCGCGCCCCTGTTCGCCGTGCACCTGCTGCACGCCGCGCAGACCGGGCTGGCGGACCTGTTCGCGACCAAGGGCGTCGACCGGTTCGGGCCCGGCACGCGCTGGCAGCCCGATGACGACGGTGTGCCGTTGCTGCTGGACGCTCCCGTGCGGCTGCGCTGCCGGACGTCGCGGCGGATCGCGGTGGGCGACCACATCGCGCTCGTCGGCGAGCCCCTCGACATCACGCACACCGACATCGCCGCGCCCCTGGTGCGGCACCAGGGGCGCTACACCTCAGTCGCCTAGCTGCTCGAGCAACGCCCTGGCGATCACGTCGTTCTGACGGAACGCCGGGGCGTTCGTCTTCGGTCGCGCGAAGGCCGCGAACGCCTTCCCGGTCGTGTACGGGCCGACGGCGAACCGGACGGGATCCTCCTCGCCGCGTTCGTTGATCAGGCGGCCCACCGGCGACACCCGGACCAGCCCGGCGGCGTCCTCGGAGACGTCACCGACCGCGCGCAACGACCGCAGCACCGGATCCGCCGTGCGCGACAACGAGTGCGTCGGCAGCCGGGCCTCGATCAAACCGTTGGCGCGCACCACGTCCGGCGTCGTCGCGCTGCCGGCCACGAAGGCGTCCTCCACGGCGTCCACCCACATGTCGGCGCCGAGGAACCGCACGATTCCCGCGCGCGACAACGCCAGCAGCTCCTCCAGCCGGTCCGGCGGCGGCCCGGAGGCCAGGTAGCTGAAGTAGCCGTGCCACCAGCCGTCGAACGGCATGAGGCCCGCCAGCTGGCCGTAGACCGACAGCAGGGCCAGGAACGCCCCCAGATCGGCGCTGTGCCGCGGATCCGAGCGCCGGGCCACGTCCGCCTCGACGTACGCGCGCAGGTGCTCCTGGAACTCCTCGGCCGACGCGAACGTGACGCCGGCCAGCGGACGGTCGAGCCGTTCGAAGTCGATGCGGTCGGCCGGATCGGGCACGGCGAGCAGTTCCAGCTCGCGCATTTCCTCGCTGTACCAGGGCAAAGCGGCGAACGACGTGGCGAACTCGACGAACGGCATCCGCACCAGACCGGGATGTCCGGTGAAGAGCTCGTGGTAGTGGCCCCAGGCGATCTCCTTGGCCATCAACGGCCACACGTCGTCCCGGAAGTCGAGTTCCTGCCCCTTCAAGGCGTCCGCGACGAAGAAGTTCGGCAACGTCGGACGCCGTCCCTGCAACCGGTAGCCGGTCTTCGAGTGGTACGGCACGCCCCGCCGCGAACCGACGTACAGCGTCGGCTCGGCACCGGAAGGCACGTACGAAAGCCCTTCCGGACCACGCACGTAACGGCCGCCGCGGCCCTCGGTCAGCAACACCATGAGGTCGATGAACGCGAGCCCGAACCCGCGCAGCACCACATCGCCCCGCACCGCTGACAGGTCCGCATCGGCGGAGTACAGCGGCGGCACGTAGATCAGGCCGTGCTCCGACGCGTGCTCGGCGAGCTTGCGGTGCTCGGGTTCCGGTTCGGCGTCCAGATGCCCCAGCGCGAGCACCAGCACGTCGGCGTTCAGGGACTCGCCGTTGTCGAGCCACACCCAGTTGCCGACGACCTTCAGCGCCGTCGCCTGATGCACGGTCACAGAGATGTTCGGAGGCAGAGATTTCTTCACGTGGTCGAAGAACCACGCCAGGTACGTGCTCTGCACCTGACGGGACGGGAACGACGTCGGGTCGATGTCGGTCCACTCCGCCAGCGACGGACCGGGACGAACCGGGCCCGAGCCGTCAAAGGAGTCGTCCGTGAAGACCGTGACGTCCTCGGCCATGGAGTTCATGCGCAGCAACGGGGATTGGGCGTGCCTCCACACCCGGCCCGCCCCAGGTGGGTGCGGGTCGACGACGTGCACGGCCAGTGGCAGCGTGGGCGACTGGGCGGCGATGCGTTCCAGCAGGCCGGCGGCACGAGGACCGCCACCGATGACGACGAGTGAGCGCATGCGCGTCTTTCCGTTGGAGGGCAACGAAGAACGAGCCGCGCCCCTCAACGCGAACACCACCACAGTACCCCGCGCGTGCAAGCAAATCCCGCTCTGTGGACGTCGTTGCGGCGAACGAGATCCGGGTGTGCACTCGAAGGGCGCCTCCCTCAACGCGCCCCAATCCCACCAACAGCTCTGGGGAATCGGTCATGCCAGTTGAGTTTCTCGGGATCGCCGCCACGAACGACGGCTCGGAGACGACGCCGCGGTCGGGAAGCGGCGCGTTCGACAAGGACTACACGCTCAGGCTCGCCAGGGCGCACGAGGAGCACGGGTGGGACCGCGTGCTGTTCGCGTACGGATCGGGCGCGCCGGAACCCTCCGCGGCGGCCGCCTACCTCGCCAGCAAGCTCGACAAGCTGCAGATCCTGCTGGCGCACCGGCCGAACGTGTCCTACCCGACGTTCGCCGCCAAGACGTTCGCGACCCTCGACCAGATCAGCGACGGCCGGCTGACCGTGCACTTCATCACCGGCGGCACCGACCACGAGCAGCAGCGCGAGGGCGACTACCTGACCAAGGACCAGCGCTACAGCCGCACCCGCGAGTACATCCAGATCGTCAAGAAGGCCTGGACCAGCAGGTCCGCGTTCGACCACGACGGCGAGCACTACCACTTCGCGGACTTCGTGAGCGACGTGTTCCCGGTGCAGCAGCCGCGCCCGAACGTGTCGTTCGGCGGCTCCTCCCCCGCGGCGTACGCGGCAGGGGGCGCGGAGGCCGACATCTTCTGCCTGTGGGGCGAGCCGCTGGCCGAGACCGCGCAGCAGATCGAGTCGGTGAAGCAGGCGGCGAAGGACGCCGGACGCACGGACGTGCCGAGGATCCAGGTCGCGTTCCGGCCGATCATCGCGCCGACCGAGGAACTGGCGTGGGAGAAGGCACACCGGACGGTCGACCGGATCGAGGCGCGGAAGGCGAACGGGCCGCTGAGCCGCCGGCATTCGCTCACCAATCCGGAGAACACCGGCTCGCAACGACTTCTGGCCGTCGCGGAACGCGGCGAGCGATTCGATCGTGCTTTGTGGACGCCGACGGCGAAGGCGACCGGTGGCGCGGGCAACTCCAACGCGTTGGTCGGCACTCCGGAGACCGTCGCACAGGCGTTGCTGGACTACTACGACCTCGGTGTCGACATCCTGTCCGCACGGGGTTACGACCTGCTCGACGACGCGATCGACTTCGGCCGGTACGTGATTCCGATCGTGCGCGAGGAGGTCGCGAAGCGGGACCGGGCCAACGCCGCATGACGACGCTCGAAGTCCGCCGCGTCCGGCAATCGGATCCGGACGCGGCGCCATTAGTCGAAGAACTCACGTACGAATACACCTCTCGCTACGGTCCGATGGGCGCAGAGGAGATGCAACGGCCGGCGGATGTGTTCGAGCCGCCGAACGGACAGTTCCTGCTGCTGATGGAAGCCGGAGTGGCCGTCGCGGGTGGCGCGTTCAAGCGGTTCGACGCCGAAACCGCCGAGCTGAAACGGATCTGGACGCATTCACAGCACCGCAGGCGTGGATTGGCGCGCCGCGTGCTCGTGGAACTGGAGAATGAGGCGCGAACGTTTGGGTACACCAGGATCTACCTGACCACCGGGCCTCGCCAGCCGGAGGCGAAAGGGTTGTACCTGGCGACCGGTTACACACCGTTGTTCGACGTTGATACAGACCCTCTAACAATTGGCCCACTGGCCTTCAGCAAGGTGATTCATTAGTTCAAACGAGTGAATTCGTGGCCTGAGTGCTGTATCTCGACCGGGATTCAGGGTTCCGTTGGACAGGTTCTGAGTGATCAGTAAACTTGCCGGTCGGGCCCACACCCGGTGGTGCGACCGAGTGGGGTTGTCACCCGTTCGACCGATTCCGAATGGCCACCTGAGCTGAATGAACATGGTCGACAGCCGAGAGCCCGCCGTTGCCTGGGCGGCGGCGATCTCCAACACCCTCGTCGCGAACTTCACGCGCGAGAAGCTCGAGGAACTGCTCGGCGCTTACGTCGAGCAGTTGCTCAGTGGCGGGGTGGGCGAGGCACGGCGGGTCGGCCGGTCCATGGTCGAGCACGACTTCATCTCCTCGGCGACGCTGGAGCAGACGCTCACGTGCCTCGGTGAGCACATCCCCGTCACGCAACCCCAGCTGGCCGCGCTCGCCGCCGGGTACGCGGAGGGCCTGCGCGACCGCACGCTCGACCAGCAGGAGCTCAGCCGCACGGCCGCGATCACCACGATGCGCCGGGCCGAGGGCGCGGTCAGGGCGAGCGAGGCGAAGTTCCGGGCGATCTTCGAGAGCTCGGCGTTCGGGATCGTCGTGAGCGGCCTCAAGGGCGAGATCATCGACGTCAACGAGGCGTTGCTGGCGATGCTCGACTACCGGCACGACGAGGTGCGCAGGATGAGCGGCCGCGACCTCGTGCACCCGGACGACAGGGCCGGGCTGCGGGAGATGACGAAGCAGCTGATCGCGTCGGACTTCGACAACATCCGGGTCGAGAAGCGGATGGTCCGCAGCGACGGCGAGACCATCCAGACGCACATGGCGATCTCGATGGTGCGCGAGGGGGACGACGCGCCGCCGTACCTCGTCACGATGATCGAGAACATGAACGAGATGCGCGCGCTGCAGACGCAGCTCGTGCGGCAGAGCCTCAACGACATGCAGACGGGCCTGCCGAACCGCGCGCAGTTCCTCGGCTGGCTGGAAGGCGCCACCGGGTCGAAGGGCCCGGACACCCTCGCGCTCGTGCAGGTCGACATCGACGGGTTCCGCGGCGTGAACGACGCGTTCGGGCACGAGGCGGGCAACCGGGTGCTGATGCACGTCGCGACGCACCTGCGGGCGGTGTTCTCCGAGGAGATCGCCAAGATCGCGCGCATCGGCGAGGACGAGTTCGGCGTCCTGATCAAGGATCCGCAGGACGTGCGGAGCGTCGTCGCCCTGGTCGAGGACTTCACGGTACGCCTGGAGGAGCCGATCTGGTTCGGCGCGCACGGCGTCGGCGTGACGACGAGCGTCGGCGTCGTGGCACGGGCGGCGCGCGGCGGTGACGCGGCGGACCTGCTGCGCGCGGCGGACGTCACGGTCGGCTGGGCCAAGCGCGACGGCAAGGCGCAGTGGGCGTTGTACGACCGCGAACGGGACGTGCACGACAAGGAGAGGTACGCGCTCGCGGCGTCCATCCCCGGTGCGCTGGAGGAGGGCCAGTTCCGCGTCGACTACGTGCCGGTCCACTCCCTGGCCGACGGCTCGGTGCTCGCGCTGGAAGCCAAGATCGCGTGGGACCACCCCGAACGCGGCGTGCTGTGCCCGGACTCGTTCCTCGACCAGTCCTCGAACAACGGCATGATCGTCCGCCTCGTGCACTGGGCGCTGGACGACGCGTGCCGGCACGCGAGCGACTGGCACCGGGCGCTGGGCGAGCGGATGCCCGCCCTGTCGATCGACCTGCCGCCGCGGCTGTGCCAGGAACCCGAACTCGTCGCCGAGGTCGCCCGCGTGCTGGACCGCACGGGCCTGCCCGCGTCGTTGCTGCGCTTCGAACTGCACGAGCACCTGCCGGCGTTGCTGAACGACGACCAGCTCGAGGAGCTCACGATCCTCGCCGAACGCGGCGTCGGCCTGGTGCTCGACCAGGTGAACGGCGGCAACGTCGGCGTCGACCGGTTGCGCCGGCTGCCGTTGACCGGCGTGAAGTTCACCGGCTCCGTCGTGCACGGCCTGGACGAGGGTGCGAACCGCGTGGAGGAGAGCGCGTCGGTGACGCTGCTGACGTGGGCGTCGATCCTGCGGCTGCCGCTGTACGCGGAGGACGTCCGCACCGAGACCGAGGCCTCGCGACTGGCCGAGCTGGGCGTGACGGGCGGGCAGGGCGCGCACTTCGGCCCGCCGCTGTCGGCCGCCGAGGTCTCCGCGCTTCTTCTCAGCTAGTTCTTATCAGGGTTTTCCAGGGTTTCGGCACAGCTGGCTCACATGATGGGGGTCCATCTTTGAGTCATGACCGAGCAGAGCTTCCCCGCGATGAGCGGGTCACTGGTGGAACCGCAGCCCGTCGTCGTCGCCCCGAAGTTCTGGCGCCGAACGGCCCCGATGCTGACGGCCGCGGCACTCGTCGCGGGCCTGTTCGGCGGCGTCACCGGAGCGGTGATCGCCTCGCCGGACTCCACCCCCACCTCCACTTCCGTCTCCGCGCAGACGATCTCCAACACGTCCACACTGGACTGGAGCGCCGTCGCCTCGGACGTGCTGCCCTCCGTGGTGCAGGTCAACGTCGGCAACGGCCTCGGCTCCGGCGTGATCCTGTCCGCCGACGGCAAGATCCTCACCAACAACCACGTCGTGGCGGCCGCGGGCGGCCAGATCACCGTGAAGTTCAACGACGGCAAGGAACTGCCCGCCACCGTCGTGAACGCCGACGCCACCTCGGACCTCGCCGTGCTGCAGGTCTCCGGGGCCTCGGGGCTGACGCCGATCAAGTGGGCGGACTCCGGCTCGGTGAAGGTCGGTGACGCGGTGATGGCCATCGGCTCGCCGTCCGGCCTGCAGGGCACCGCGACGACCGGGATCGTCTCGGCCCTGGACCGCAAGGTCACCGTGCCGGGTGAGAGCCGTCGCTCGCAACCCGTGTCGTACCAGGCGATCCAGACCGACGCGTCGATCAACCCCGGCAACTCCGGTGGTGCGCTGGTGAACGCGGCCGGTGAGCTGATCGGGATCAACTCGGCGATCTACTCGCCGGCGTCGAGCAGCGGTGAGGCCGGGAGCGTGGGCATCGGGTTCGCGATCCCGTCCAACACGGCCAAGCAGATCGTGGGCCAGCTCAGCTAGAACCTCCCCAAGAACCAGGGCCGCGGCACGAAGCCGCGGCCCTCAGTCCGTCCTAGGACAGCCAGTCCGGGCGCAACGGCATGTGCGACGTCGTCCCGTCCAGCCTCACCCCGAGCACCTGGTGCAGCTGGATGTTGTTGCGTTCGAACCCGAGCCGGGACGCCGCCAGGTACAGCCGCCACACGCGGGCCCTGGCCTCGCCGACGTCCTCGACGGCCTCGTCCCAGTGCGCGTCGAGGTTGCGGCTCCACGCGGCCAGGGTCAGTGCGTAGTGCTCGCGGATGTTCTCCTCGTGCCGCACCTCGAACCCGGTGTCGTGCATCAGCGACACGAGGTGTCCGGGGCCGACGAGCTCGCCGTCCGGGAACACGTACCTGTCGATGAACGGACCGGACAGCGCCCGTTCCTTGTTGTTCGGCCTGGTGATGCAGTGGTTGAGCAGACGGCCGCCGGGCTTCAGCTTCCGGTACAGCGAAGAGAAGTACGCCGGCAGCTTGGCCTTGCCGATGTGCTCGGTGAGGCCGATGGACGACACCGCGTCGAACCCGGTCTCGCGCACGTCCCGGTAGTCGAGGTGCCGCACCTCGGCCAGGTCCGACAACCCGGCCTCGACGATCGCCTTCTGCGCCCACTCCGCCTGGTTGCGCGAGAGCGTCACGCCGATCGCGCGCACCCCGTACTCGCGGGCCGCGTGCATGACCATGCCGCCCCAGCCGCAGCCGACGTCGAGCAGTTTCATGCCGGGCTTGAGTCCCAGCTTGCGCGCCACCAGGTCGTGCTTGGCGAACTGGGCCTGTTCCAAAGTGGACTCCAGCGACGGGTACACCGCGCAGGTGTAGGCCATCGACGGGCCGAGGATCCACTCGTAGAACTGGTTCGAGACGTCGTAGTGGTGCGCGATGGCCTGCGAGTCACGCGCCTTCGAGTGACGCAGGCCGTGCAGACGGGTCTCCTGTGGCGGCGGGGAGACCTTGTGCGAGAACCGGATCCGGCCCAGGAACCGCAGCAGCTCCAGCCGTTGCAGCACCGGGAGTTCCCGCAGGGAGAACTCGGAGAGCTGCGATAGACCGGCGTGCACGTCGCCGAGGATCTCCAGGTGGCCCGTCACGTAGGCGCGGGCCAGGCCCAGTTCACCCGGCGCGGAAGCCAGGTAGGACAAGGCTTCCGGTGTTTTGATGTCGATGGACACCGAGGCCGCGGAAGGCCCGGCGGTACTGCCGTCGTAGGCCTGGAAGCGAACGTCGCTGCCACCTGTGATGCGCTGGAAAATGGAGGCCAACCGCATTCATCGTCCCCTGACACACTTGGCGTACAGATCAGGCAAGCGGTTCGTCTGGTCGTACCGGCTCTTCACGGACCGGTAGTGCGAACCGTTGTAGTGCCGCCAGAACTCGTCCTCGGTGTAGTACGAGTCCGAGTACAGCGACTTGTGGCCGCCCAGCCGAGCCACCTCGCGCTCGATCAGCCGGTTGCGGTCACCCATCTTCTCTCCCGGGCGGACCGGGACCTCCGACCAGAACCCGACGTTGACGTACAGCGTGTCCTTGTCCATCGGGTAGAGCGGCCAGGCCGTGGTGTCGCGCAGGCGAACCGGGCACAGCCACACCGGCGTGATGCCGATCTCGCGGTCGAAGAAGTCGAGGAACTCGGCGAGCCCCGCGACGGGGATCTCCACGTCCTGGATCACCGGCTCGACGTCCACCCGCGGCCGCAACTGCCGGTGCTTGGCGACCAGCCGCCGGTACACGTCCGAACGCAGGTAGCGCTTCGGCCACATGCGACGGACGACCGGGTTCTGCGCGCCGAACGCCCGCGAGCACCAGAACCAGTCGGTGTCCCAGCGCCACAGGTAGTCGTGGATCGTGAGGTGGTCCGTGCGGCGTTTCTGGATGGACCGGTAGTAGATCTGGTTGCCGGTGTAGTCGGACGTGTACGGCGCGATGTCGGCGTAGTGCCCCAACGTCAGGTACATCTCACCCCGTGAGAAGACCGTGCCGTCGACGAAGTCCGCTGAGCCGTCCGCGCAGACCTCCTCTATGACGGCGGCGCACTCCTCGAACGACCCGAACGGCATGTGCCGCAGCCGCACGTACTGCCGCACGGGCTCCAGCTCGATCTCCAGCCGCAGCGCGTAGCCGAGCGTCCCGTAGGAGTTGGGGAACGCGCGGAACAGGTCGTCGTCCGGTTTGACGACGACCACCTCGCCGTCGCCGGTGAGGATCTCCAGCTCCCGCACGGACTCGTGCGGCAGCCCGTTGCGGAAGGACGTGGACTCGATGCCGAGACCCGCCACGGCACCGCCGATGGTGATGGTTTTGAGCTGCGGCACCACTAACGGCATCAGGCCGTGGGGAAGTGTCGCGGCGACGAGGTTCTCGTAGGTGGTCATGCCCTGCACCTGTGCGGTGCGTCCGACCGGGTCCACTGACAGGACCTGGTCGAACCTGCCGACGTCGAGTCCGCCGGCCTGGTCGGCCCGGAAGCGGAAGAGGTTCGACGTCTTCTTCGCGAGCCGCACTGGCGCACCTTCGCGCATCGCGGCGTACTGCGCGCTCAGCGCAGCCACGGCCGAGCTGTGCCCATGGTCCCTCACCAGAACGACGTTATTCCTCGTCAGCGTCGTTGTCGCGCCCAAAAGCCCGAATGGGCCAGCGATCTTTCGACACACCCTGCCCAAAGTTACTCGCGAGTAGTAGCGTGCGAGGCATGGCTACGCACGAGGTGACCAACCAGGTGCCGCCGCTGAGCGGTCACGACGTCGCGGCCGACCCGGCCCTGCTGAGCTGGGTCGACAGCCCCGAGCTGCACGAACTGGGCAGGCTCGCGGGCAGCCACGAGTGGCAGGAGCACGGCAGGCTGGCGAACGCCCATCCCCCGGTCCTGCACACCCACGACCGGTACGGGAACCGGATCGACGAGGTCGAGTTCCACCCGGCCTGGCACGAACTGATGAACGTGGCCGTTTCGCACGGATTGCACGCCTATGTCGACGGTGAGCATCTCAACAGGGCAGCCAAGTTCTACGCGTGGTCCCAGGTCGAGGCCGGCCACGGATGCCCGATTTCGATGACTTACGCGGCGGTGCCCGCTTTGCGCGTCGCGCCGGAACTGGCCGAAATCTACGAACCCCTTCTCACCGCCCGGAACTACGACTTCGGACTCAGGGCACCGCTGGGCAAGCAGGGCCTGATCGCCGGCATGTCCATGACCGAGAAGCAGGGCGGCTCGGACGTCCGCGCGAACACCACCGTCGCCAAGCCGGTGACCGACGGCTACGTGCTGACCGGGCACAAGTGGTTCACGTCGGCGCCCATGTCGGACGTGTTCCTGACGCTCGCGCAGGCACCCGGCGGGCTGACGTGCTTCCTGGTGCCGCGGGTGCTCCCGGACGGCACCCGCAACCGGTTCTTCCTGCAGCGCCTGAAGGACAAGCTGGGCAACAAGTCCAACGCGTCCGCCGAGATCGAGTACGACGAGGCGTTCGCGCACCGGGTCGGCGACGAGGGCCGCGGTGTGCGGACGATCATCGAGATGGTCAACACGACCCGGCTGGACTGCGTCCTCGGCACCGCGGCGGGCATGCGACTCGGGATCCGGCAGGCCGCCCACCACGCCGCGCACCGCAAGGCGTTCGGGAACTACCTGATCGACCAGCCCGCCATGCGCAACGTGCTGGCGGACCTCGCGATCGAGTCCGAGGCGGCGACCACCACCGCGATGTGGCTGGCCCAGGAGCGGCCGCGGCTCGCGCTCGCGGTCACCAAGTACTGGGTGTGCAAACGCGGTCCGGTGCACGCCGCCGAGGCGTTGGAGTGCCTGGGCGGCAACGGGTACATCGAGGACAGCGGCATGCCGCGGCTGTTCCGCGAGTCGCCGCTGATGTCGATCTGGGAGGGCTCCGGCAACGTCGCCGCGCTGGACGTGCTGCGGGCGATGAAGAGGGAACCCGAGTCGGTGCAGGAGTTCCTCGCCGCCGTCAGCGGGGTCGACCAGCGCGTCGACAGGGCGTTGAACGAGCTCGGCGTCGCGCTGTCCGATGTGGACGAGTCGCAGGCACGCCGGGTCGTGGAGAAGATGGCGCTGATCCTGCAGGGTGCCCTGCTGGTCAAGCACGGGCACCCCGCCGTCGCGGACGCGTTCCTCGGCTCACGGCTCGGCGGGGACTGGGGAGTCGCGTTCGGCACGCTCCCCAGGTCCACCGACTTCGCCTCGATCATCGACCGGGTCGTGCCCAAGATCTAGGCAGGGCAACCGTTGTCCTGGCGAGGCGAGTCCGGCCCGTAGAGGTCGCCCGTCAGGAACACGCACGTGGGCTGCTGCTCGAAGTCGTGGATGTTCGCGATCTCCAGGATCGTGAAGTTCCGCGTCTCACCGACCCTGGACGCCTTGAAGTTCGTGCGTCCCGTCGCGCCGAAGAACTCCAGCTCGCGCAGCTCCCCTCCGATCGCGCCGCGGTGCGGGGCGTGTCCGGACAGACGGGCCTGGGCGTTGCCGACCGCGTCGAGGAAGAGCCCTGCCGCGTCGTAGGCGACCGCCATGTGCTCGCCCGGCCACGGCTTGGCGGGCCTGTCCTCCGCCGGCAGCCCCGAATCCTGGATCTCCTGGGCCAGCCTGCTGTAGCCGGCGCAGAAGGCGTCCAGCGGCAGGCCGCCGCGCACCTTCTGGTCTGGTTTGCCCTCGACGCAGGACTTGCCGGCGAGCACGACGAGCCCGGCCATGCTCACGTACGACACGCGCATGCCGGCCAGCGAGTCACGCGTGCGGCTGGCCTTCTGCGCGATGAACCGGATGATCGCGTCGTCCGCCAGGATGCGCGGCAGGCGGTTCTTGTCGTAGCAGTCCTTGCCGACCGCCTGCAGGAACTCGCCGAAGTGCTCCTCACGGCCCGCGAAGAACACCAGTTCGCTGGAGTGGTCCTCGACGCACTGCGACGGCACCTCCTGCGGGCTGTTCACCCACTCGTGCGCCTCGTACGGCACCTTCTCCCTGGCCAGTTCCTCCCCCAGCACGTTGACCAGGTTGTCGAGGTAGACGTCCGTCCCGCCGAGCCTCGGGTGGCGGATCGTCACCTTGGTCGCGCCGACGTGCTGCGCGTACCTCCTGACGAGGTCGGCCTGGCGGACGTTGCCGGGGATGAGCTGGAAGTACGTCGTCGAGAGCTTCGGCAGCGACGCCTCGGTCAGCGTGGTGCCGATGGTCGGCACGCCGAGCGACCCGAGCGCGCTGATGACCTTCTGGGTCTGCTCGACGCTGCGGTCGAGCCCGACCACGCCGATGATGCTCGGGTCCTTCTCCAGCAACGGGATCAGCATCCCCGACAGCACGTCGTCCGCGCGCCCCATCTTCCCGCCGCCGTTCGCGACCACGACGCGCAGCAGCGGTCCCGAGCTCGACCTGTCGTTCTGCTGCCGTTGCTTGAGCAGCATGCCCTCCAGCTCCTCCGCCCTGGAGTGGTCGGCGTCGGGGTTGCTGTCCTTGTGGGTGAGGCTGGAGAAGTAGAGCAGGGAGACGAGCGGCCGCGCGGGCTCCGAGTCGTGCAGCCGTTCCGCCTCACCGTTCTGCGCGAAGACCGCCTGCTGGGTCCACCGCAGCCGTTCGTTCGAGCCGAACACCTGGCCGCTGTTGTCGCTGTACCCGAGGCACTCGACGTTGCCTTCCACCTCCATCAGCCGCGTCGACACACCGGGTGAGATCGCGGAACCGACGATCGAGCAGTTGGCCTTGACGTTGTTCTGCACCGCCACGAACCCCGGCACCAGCAGCACCAGGACCACCGCCGCGATGATCGCCTCCAGCCGCCGCGACTTCGCGAGCCAGCGCGCCGGTGCCGCGGTGAACGCGGGCGCGCCCTTCCACTTCTTCTTGTCCTCGCTCGGGAACGGCAGCCTGATCATGAGGTAGCGGGCGTCGGGCGCGAGCATCTGCCGTTTGCGCGGCAGCTCCTCCCGCCACGTCGCCAGCGCGTCCGCGGTCTCGTCCGGCGCGACCGGCGTGGTCCCGAGCCGCTGCGACAGCGCCGGCTGCACCGAACTGGCCGCGATCACCAGCAACGGGTCCAGCTCGCCCGTCTCGTTGCGGACGTCGTTGATCAGCTCCAGCAGCTCCCAGCCGCCGTTCTCCTTCGTCACGCCGTCGAGCAGCACGGGGATGTAGGCGGTGCGGCGGAACCCGGCCCTGCGCGGCAGGAACCGGCGGCGGCGCCGGTAGGAGATCCGCAGGTCCTCCAGGAACGCGTGCACGAGCAGCAGCTTGATCTGCTCGGTGTTCTCCGACTCGCGCCTGCCCAGCGTGAGTCGTTCCGCGAACCCGAGGAACTCGATGGAGTGGTTGGGCAGCGCGAAGTTCTGCCCGCGCATGAACCACTTCGACTCGCGCGCGAGCCCAGGCACCCGCTTGCCGAGCCAGCGGAACCCCGCCTTGCTGCCGACCCAGGCGACCAGCCCGAGCCCCAGCCTCGTCACGAGGTTCGGGATGAACGCGTCGACGGCCCGGTTGAGCGCCTCGCCGTCCTCGCCGCTCTTGCCGGTCCACTGCCGCAGCAACTCGATGACGCTTGCCCGGTCGTCGCGCCCCGGCTTGCGCGGCAGCCTCTTGCTCGTGAGCCAGTCGACGAGCCGGTAGTGGTCGAACCGCGTCAGCCGCTCACTGCCGACGTGGACCTCCGACAGCCGATGACTCAGCACGTCCAGCAACGGCAACAGCGGCTGGGTCTCCCGCGCTTCCGGTGGCCATCTCTTGTCCACTTCAGCGCGTACCGCGGACACGTCGACATAGGCGTGCGGAATTGCCGGACGTCCCTCGTCGAGCTTGTGCTCGAGGGCGTGCAGGAATGGCGTCGGACTGGCTTCGCTCTCCAGGTAGAGCAACGGAAGTGGCTGGTCACCGACCACTTCCTCGGTCTTGCTCCGGTAGAAGAACCCCGGCCGGTCGCAAAGACCGTGAATGACTCCGAGCAGATCTCGCAAACCCGGGAAAACGGGCTCTGTCCGGCTACCTGTCATCTGCACCCTCACACTCGTGCGGAAGGCAAGCGACGGTAGCCGGACAGACCGTTTGGAACTGGTGCTTTGGAGTTATTCAGCCGGAATGGACTAGAGACCGAGCTCGCGGGCGATCAGCATCTTCTGCACCTCGGAGGTGCCCTCGCCGATCTCCAGGATCTTCGCGTCGCGGTAGAACCGGCCGACCGGGTACTCGTTCATGAAGCCGTAGCCGCCGAAGATCTGCGTGGCGTCGCGGGC
>NZ_JBIRVV010000014.1:0-190721 GCF_044387305.1 Lentzea sp. NPDC020367
CACACACAGTGCGAAGTATGCAGGCCTTCACGACAGTCAAGCGGGACGTAAACAGGTTCTTCATCAGTTCCGGCGAGCGTTGCCGTCATGAAGGTGCACCTGGCTCTGGCGGCGGTCGCGCTGACCGCGATCATGCTGACGACGACGCAGCTGGCAGGAGAGACGTCCCCCGCGGCCGCTCCCACCACGCCGTCGAGCGCCACGCCCGTCGAGGTCGCGCCCTCGCCCGCCTCGCCTCCGCCACCACCGCCCCGCGTCTACGCGTCCAGCTCGGACCTGCCGGACGGCCCCGAGTTCCCGGTCTCCGGCGCGGGCACGTTCCACGTGGTCCCGGGAAACGGACCGGTCGTCGGCACGGGTCCGTTGCGCACCTACGCCGTCGAGATCGAGGACGGCATCACCGTCGACGAACAGGCCTTCGCGGCGTTCGTGGACGCCACCCTCAGCGATCCGCGTGGCTGGACGGCTCGTGGCGCGCGTTCGGTCCAGCGCGTCTCCGGCGCCGCGTCGGTCCGTGTCCGGCTCACGTCCCAGCAGACCGCACGGGGCGTGTGCGGCTTCGAGATCCCGGTCGACGTCTCGTGCCGTGACGGCAACTTCGTGTTCCTCAGCGCCGCCCGTTGGATCCGCGGCGCCGTCGCGTTCCTGCCGGACCTGACCGCCTACCGCACGTACATGGTCAACCACGAGGTCGGGCACGCGTTCGGGCAGGGCCATCAGCCGTGCGGCGTCGCGGGCGGCCCGGCGCCGGTGATGATGCAGCAGACGTTCAGCGTGTCCAACGACGAGATCGTCCGCATCACCAACGGGGTGTCCCAGGGCGCGTTCATCCCGCAGGACGGCAAGGTGTGCACGCCAAACGGGTGGCCATATCCGTGAATGTTCCCCGGTGTGCTCACTTGTGGTTGATGTCGGTCTCCATAACCTGACCGCATGGACGTGGACACGAGGCTGCTGAGATATTTCGCCGCCATCGCCGAGGAGGGCAACCTCACGCGCGCGGCGCACCGTCTCTTCGTGTCACAACCATCGCTGACCAAACAACTCAAGCACCTGGAATCGCAACTGGGCGTGCGGCTGTTCACGCGGTCCAGCACCGGGATGAAGCTGACCGACGCCGGCCACGCTCTCGCCGCGCGCGTGCCGCCGGTGCTCGCGGGCTGGGACGCGGCGGTGAGCGGGACTCGAAGCGCCGCCCGCGTGCTGCGCGTCGGTTTCCTGGCCAGTGCGGCGAACGACGCGACGCAGGACATCGTAGCCGCGTTCGGCAGGCTGCACCCCGGCTGGCGGGTCGACCTGAGGCAGGCGCCGTGGTCGGATCCGTCGGCGGGCCTCGCGGCGGCGGAGGTGCCGGTCGCGTTGCTGCGCCTGCCCTTTCCCGGCGACGAGACGTTCTGCGTGCGGACGTTGTTCAGCGAATCTCGTTGTGTGGCACTGCCTTCCGCGCATCCGCTGGCCAGGCGCGCGTCGATCCCGTTCCGCGAGCTGTGGGACGACCCGGTCATCGTCGCCCCTTCGCTGAAGGGAACCTGGCGCGAGCACTGGCTGGCGTTGTCCGAAAGGGACGGTCGCGAGGTCCGCGTCGGTGCCGTGACGGAACATCCCGACGAGTTCCTCAGCGCGATCGCCGGCGGTTACGGCATTGCGCTCGTTCCGGCGTCCACGCCTCACTTCTACGCACGCCCGGACGTCGTCTACGTGCCGGTGACGGGCGTGAGTCCCAGCGACGTGGCCGTGGCGTGGCTGCCGGACGCCGGTGAAGCCGCCGCCGACTTCGTCCAGTGCTGCCTCGACGTCACGCGCTCTCGGCGCACCGGGTGCGACAGGCGCTCGGGCTGAAGCCGTGCACCCGCTTGAACGCGGCGCTGAACCCGAACGCGTCCGCGTACCCGACCTTGCGCGCCACCGAGGCCACCGTCGCCGTCGACTCGGCCAGCAGGTCAGCCGCCAGGGCCATGCGCCACTCCGTGAGGTACGTCAGCGGCGGCGCCCCGACCAGCTTCGCGAACCTGCCGGCCAGCGTCGTCCGCGCCACCCCGGCTTCCTTGGCCAGCAGGGCGAGCGTCCACGCCCGTTCGGGCTCCGCGTGCATCGCCTTGAGGACCGGCCCGACCACCGCGTCGGCTTGAGCGCCCAGCCACCCGTCGCCGTGCTCGCGGTCGAACCACTCCTTGAGCGCGCACACCATCAACCAGTCGAGCAACCGATCCGCCACGACACTCGGCCCATCGGTGCCGATGCCGGCGTAGAACTCCGCGCACCCGTCCTCACCCGGCGCCACCAACGCGTCCGGCAACACCGACGTGAGCCGCCGCGCCACGGCCGTGTTGACCTCGTACGTCCCGCTCACCACAGACGCACGCCCTTGCGCCGCAACGGACTCCTGCACCACGAGGATGTCCCCGGCCTTCGCCGTCTGCCCGCGCACGCTGATCTCCCCAGACGCCACCGCGTACAACGTGAGCCCAGGCAACACCCGCGTTCCGTCGATCTCGGTCCGGCGCACCCCAGCGCCATCCGCGCGCACCCCGCGCAGCAGTTCGTCGAACGGCTCCATGACCCCACGATACGGCCCGAACGATCGAACATCGTCGATGAACTCTCACCCATGTCCTCTGCCTCGGCGACCGGGTTGGCTTCATGCCATGACAGAGATCCTGGTCCTGGGCGCAACCGGCAAGACAGGCCGCCGAGTGGTCCGCACCCTAGAAGCCGCTGATCTGACGCCCCGCAAGGCCTCCCGCGCCACCGGCTTCGACTGGAACGACCAGTCGACCTGGAAACCGTTCCTGCACGGCACCACCGCCCTCTACCTGATCGCCCCGGAAGACCCGTCGTCCGCGGCCTCGTTCGTCGAGCAGGCAGCGTCCTCCGGCGTCCGCCGCCTGGTCCTGCTCTCCGGCCGCGGCCTCGACAAGACCCCGCCGAACGTCTTCCAGAGCATGCACGCGGCCGAGAAGGCCGTCCGCGAGAGCGACCTGGCCTGGACCGTCCTCCGAGCCAACAACTTCAACCAGAACTTCTCCGAGCAGATCTGGCAACCGGAGATCGAGGCAGGCCGCCTCTCCCTCCCCGTCGACGACACCCCGGAACCGTTCGTGGACGTCCAGGACATCGCCGAGGTAGCCGCCCTGGCCCTGACCACCGACGACCACCACGCCAGGACCTACGACCTCACGGGCCCGGAAACGATCACCTTCGCCACCGCGGTCGCCAAGATCGCCGCAGCCACCAACCGCCAAATCGACCTGGTGAACCTGACCCCGGCCGAATACCGCGAAGCCCTGCTCTCGCAAGGAGCCCCAGAAGAGGTCGCCACCGAGCTGAACGGCATGTTCGAGGCCATGCGCGCCGGCCACCTGGCCACCCCGACCGACGACATCGCAAGCCTCCTGAACCGCCCGGCCACCAGCTTCGACGCCTACGTCTCCGAAACCTGGCGCTGACGAGGCAACAACAGGTGCACGGCAAACCCGGCAGCCGTGGCCATCACCGCCTGGTAGACGACCGACACCTGGAACCCGCCCCCAACGACGAACGCGGCGTCCAACCCGGTCGTCCACCAGCCGGCCAGCTCACCGAGCCCCAGCACGTGCCACCCGAAGAACCCGGCACACCACCCGGCCACCACCCAGGCCGCCTGCCCACCCCGCCGCACGAACAGAAACGCCGACACCGCGGCCACGGCGTTGAAGGCGAGGGCGATGCCGGTCAGCGTCGTGTCGGGGCTCCACGCCAGGCTTGCCACCGTTTGCACCACGAGCACGCCGACGACCAGCCCAATGCCCAACCGCGTCTTGTCCACGGCCCTGATTATTCAGGTGCGGAGCCAAGTCTGTACGACGGCTCAGTCGCGTCGAACGCCGCCAGAACGCATCTCTTGCCCACGTGGTGAGCGGCCCGTGAACAGGAGTACTGCGGTTGGCGCACTGAGATACCACTCGTCCGCAGTTCAGGTCGCTGGCTGGGCGCCCTTCCGATAGGACACTGCAATCCGCCGCATCACTTCGCCGAGAAGGAGGCAGACTCCAGTGACCCACACCGCCTTCACCAGTACCTGTCCTGTTGCAGCAGCGGCTGTCAGGCCAAACCCAGACAACCAGAGGAAGAGCATCGTGTCCGCCACTGAGCCCACTGCATTGGACGACACGAGCGCGAGGCGCCAGCTACGTTCCCGCAAGCGGGTGTAGATCATCATGTCCAGGAATTCAGAGAGCGCGAAGGCAGCACCAGAAGCCAAAGCGATGCGGCCGTCAGCAACCAGAACGGACAGCAACGTCCCGGCTGCGATACCGACCCACACCCATGACCGTCCTGCGAACTCTTGAACCGCGTCACGCAGGCTGAGAGCCAACGCTGCTGTGTAGGTGCCAGCGGGAACGAGAAGTCCGAATCCCGCAGCAACCAGGCCGAACTCGCTGGTGACGATGTTCGCCAGCAGGACGGTACCGACGTATGCGGTGACCGTGAGCAGAAGCAGCAGACGTGTCATCGGGAAGAAGATCGCTTTCTCGTGCCCTTGGCGTGCCTGCGGTAACTGTCGAGCAGGTGGTTGGTCAGCAGTTGGATGTCTTTCGAGGTGTTCTGAAGTTCGTTCCACCTGCGGGTGGACCCGTCCTTGAACTCCCAGTTGCCCTGCGTCCATCGGCAGATCGGTGCCAGGGCCTTCAACTCCACCTCGAAGTCCTCGACGGTGAGCTCTTGGTTCCCCGATTTGATCTTGACGATCTCGTCCATGACGAAGCCGAGACTGATGATGCCAACGCCGTGAGTGAGACGCGATTTGGTCGGCTTGAGATCCCACGGCAAGCTGAAGACCTTGGAAACTCCCGTCCAGTAGGTCTTCAACACGCGCAGCATGGCGGCCGTGTCCCCGTCGCCGGCACCCGCGTTGCGGTACTCGTGGAGTGCTCCGTTGTCGAGGCTGTTCTCGAGCATGCGCAGGATCGAGTTGTCCTTGACAAAGCCGTCCGGCATCGTCGTCGTGTGGATCCGGTGCTTGAGCGGAGAGTCCTCGTCGTAGTTGAGGTGCTCCAGGAGCAGCGCCGGGAACTGCCGGAGTTGCAGCGGCAACGGGAGTTGTCCCGACGCCTTCGGCAGCAGTTCGTGGATCAGTCCCTTTGGCAGCGGTTTGGTGTTGTTGACCAGGATGAACTGCGACCGCTGCTCTGCGGCGTCATCCGTGATGAACGCCGTCACGCATACTGGGAAGCTCTCGACTCGAGCCTGCCGGATCGCGGAACTCCGTTGCTGTCCATCGACGATCCACCCCGGTTTGTCCGACTCGGACCACTCCTCGTCCAGGGGGATCACCAACGTACCCGCTCGGCTGTGTCCATCAGCCGGGGCGCCCTTCACCGGTTCGAACGTGACGCGCTTGTCGAACGCTACGACGAGGGCGTTCGGCAGCATCGCGTCGGCGGATTCGATGTACCGCTTGATCGCGTTGATGTGTGAGGTCACCGCAGTCCGCTGGTAACCCTGCAGTTGCGCGTCCTCGTCGCGGCGGATGCGCGCAATCGTGGCGACCTTCGGCAGTTGCTTGCCATCGATCGCGAAAGTGTAGAGGGTTCTGTTGGGACCCTGTTTGACCTCGATAGCAGGGATCCGCAGCGTCTGCTCGGTCTCTACCAGGCTGTCGGTCGCGGTCACGCGGTACTCCCTGCTACCAGTTCTCGGTCGAGTTTCTTGCTGAAGACGTACAGGTTGTGGAACCCGCGGCTCTTGTTGCGTTCGGAGCCGCGGAACAGGATCACTTCCACGCCGATCCGCTGGCAAATCGCGCATGAGCACTTCTCCCAAGGACGGTCGGTGAGTGTCTCAAGGTACGCAGCGCGATGATCTTTCTTGGGGTCGTACAGCTTCTCATAAGCGCAGAGCGCGTCGACGACCTCGTCGACATCCGCGCCACCGTCAGCATAGGAGCGCACCAGACGAAGACAAGTCTGCTCGTGCTCGAACGCGAGGTCCTGCTCGATGCGACCGGCACTGATCTCCCTCCGCAGCCGTGGACTGCCGTCCACCTGGGGGATCCTGACCGCCACGTAGTTCCGGTCCAGTGCGTAGTAGTTGTCCTTGTCGTCCTTGAACGCCTGCCGGAAGGCGGAGGTGGAGTCGAAGCTCGTCACCCCGTACTTCTCGAACTCCAGAACTTGTTCACACCGGCTGATGCCGAGAAGGTGCAGTTGGGTCTCTGGGGCTCGGTCGTCTGCGATTCGGCGCAAGCTCAGCAAGATGTCCGCGGTCTTCAACGGCACCATGCCGCCCAGCGCGATGCGCTTGAAGCCGATCTTCTGGAGCACTGCCACCGAGTGGGAGTAGGAGTCTGGATCCCATCCCTGCGCCACGCCCATCGGCGTGAAGTCCACCTTGCGCAGCCGACACAACTTCCAGAACTCAGCAGCCAGCTCAAGCGTGATCTCCTGGCGCCGTGACCACTCTGGCAGGTTCGGCTCATCAGCAGGCGTGACCGGCTTGAAGCCGAAGATCACGTGGTCGACGGAGATGCCGATGTGCAGCCCAGTCTCCTGGTAGAAGTCGATGACCTCATCCGGGGTGTAAGGCGGGTACTCCTCGCCGACGTAGTTGAAGGCACCGCAGTCGCCCATGATCTGCAGGTCCCTGCTCTGGCTGGATAGCCGGAAGAACTGCTCAGCGCCTTCGCGGTAGAGCCTGTGGCGCTGAGCAACCGTGTACTTTCCGGACCCGCTCATCGTGCCGTCCACGATCGCCTTCGACACGAGCAGACCATCAAAGGGCGGCTCCGCCAAGGCTTCGTGGGCGTACAGGTCATCGCGCTGGCGGATGCGGAACGCCTTCTTCTCTTCGGTGATGAAGTCAAACGCAGGATCGATTTGATCTTGCGAGTCAGGGAAGAAGAACTTCATGGCGTGGGCGTCCTGCCGCTCGTTACGTAGGTGCGAATGAGGAAGTTGGACAGCTCTTGGATGTGCTTGGGAAGGTTCTCGATGGCGTTCCACTTCATGCCGAGTTCTTCCCAGGTGCCACTTGTCCACCGACATTCGGGCGCGATCTTCGCAAGCTCGCGGCGAACTAGTTCGGGTGCGTCCTCGCGCAAAGGATCTACTGCGACGAGCACTCGATCCATCAACCTGCCCATCGCTCGGATGCCAGCGCCGTGGCTCAGCCTGCTCTTCGTCGAAGGCTTACCCCACGCGTCAGGGAAGGTGTCTTTCACCGCGGTCCAGAACACCATCAACGCGCGCCACACACCGTCCACGTCAGTGTTGCCGCTGCTCATGTTGCGGTACTGGAACAGGCATCCAGTGTCTTTGAGCGACTCCTCCAGCATCTTGATGATGCTGGTATCGGTGATCACCGTCGACTTCCGGGCCTTGGTGTCCGTGGAAGAGCGGCTGATGAGCCCGTGGAACGGAGACTTCTCATCCTGGTTGAGCATGTTGCACAGCTGCGACGCCAGCTGCTTGAGCGTCAGCCTGCGAGGTAGTTCTGTGGTGACTTCGGGCAGAAGTTCAGTCACCAGGCTGCGCGGTAGCGGCTTGGTGTTGTTGACCCGGATGAACTGGTCGCGCTGAACGGACACTTCATCTGCGATGAACGCGGTGACCGGGACAGGAAAGTTCTTGTTCCCGGCCTGCGCGAGCGCGAGCGCTCGCTGCTGGCCGTCCACTATCCAGCCGGGTTTCGGGCGGTCAGGCGGCACGAGTGGGATCTCGATCGTGCCAGCCGTTGCCACACCGTCGTTCGTCTTCGGTCCTCGACTGCCGGTGAAGTGGACGTCAGAGGACAGCGCCAAGATGATCGGGTTCGGAAACAGCACGTTGTCGCCGTCGAGGTACTCGACGATCTCCTGGATGTGGGCACGAACCGGAGCACGTTGGTAGCCGATCAGGTCCCCGGCGCCGTCACGGTTCACTCGAGAGATCTCGGCGACCTGGAGGATTTCGGCTGCCGTCAGGGTGAAGAGGTACAACGGGCGCTGGACACTTTGCGCGATCTGCAGTGCCCGCCTGCTGATGATGAGAGACGAAGGGTTCGCCATCAGGCGCCCTCCATCGAACTCAGGAACAACTGCCGGAACCGGCTCTGCTCACAGGCAAACCCCGCATTTCGAAGCTCACGCAGCATGGATGTGTGTGTGCTCCTCGGGGTCAGCCGTTGCGCGATGAAGGTCAGTACCTCGGCGTCGGTCATCGGTACGCGCTCGAACTTGCGACGCGGTGCACTGCTTGAACGCAGCCGCGACAGATGCTCGGTGAGAGCTGGCCTGGTCAAGTCGCCGCTTTCCAGTAGTGCTGCGGCGATGCGCACGTTCAGCGAGCCGAGGCTACCACCCAGACTGTTCTGCAATCGGGCGTCAGTCGGCAGCAAGTATTGGTCCCAGTCACCAGCGGTCGTCGCTCCAGCCGAGATGACCGACAGCCGTTCCGAGTCGCGCAGGTGGTTCGCGGCGTTGGCGATGTCTGGTCCGACTGCGCGCAGATAGCTGCTTGACAGCACGACGATGAACGTGGCGTCCGGATCGCTGTGAGCGAGAGCCGCCAACGACCGCGGGGAGTTCGTGCCGGGCGCCCTCCACGTCGCCAGGTACTGCCACCACTGTTGGATTTTGGCTGTCGTGTTGCCGACGCTGTCAGCCTGATCGGTGGCGAAAGTGGCTGCGTAGGGGCGCAACTCTGCTGTCAGCGGCACCAAACCGTAGCCCGCTGAGCAAACCCAGGTGCTGGCGTTGTCAATCTTGGTGTGCAACTTCCGCGCGATTTGCCACTGGTCGCCCGCATACAAGCGCTCAGCCGGAACCTCGGGTACGTCGGACGTGCTCAGGCGTTTGATCCACGCGTCAAAGCGCCCAGCTGTGCCCAGTTGAGTCAGATTGCGTACCTGGAGTTCTTCGGTAGCAGCTTGTTGCTTGCGATTTGTGCAGGTGACAACGATGTGGGTGCGAGACGCGCCCATCACGTCGTCTCGAGTGAGTACGCGCCACGGTGAGGCCATTCGGTCACTGCGTAGGCCGCGTGATCGTGAATGCTCTCGTCGTTGGCGGCGTGTACTCGGAACGCGAGTACACGGTCATCTGCACGCAGTCGTTCGGCAACAGTTCGTGCCATGTCTTCAACGAACACGGGGTTGTCATACGCCTGCATCGTGACGAAGCGTTCATCGGGCCGCTTCAACAGCGGGTAGACAGGCGCCGATGCCGCGGACTCCGCGAGGTCGAGCAGATTGATCAAGGTCAACTGCTCGGAGCCGTCTGCACGTTCGGCGAGTAGCGCGCCGATGGTGATGTGTCCGCGCTGGTTGTGGGCGCCGTAGTCACTGATCGCTTTGCTGCAGGGACACACACTTGTCACGGGCACGGTCACTTGGACGCGGACCGCGCCATCGCGCTCGCCACCCACGACAGTCCATCGAACGCGGTGGCCGAGCAGCGCTCGCGCGCCGCTTACGGGGGCGAGCCGCTCACGGAAGTACTCGGTGTCAACTGACACCTTGGCCCATGATGCCCTCAGCCTGCGGAGCACCTCGTGGTGCACGGCTTGCATGCCGGCGGCGCTGATCTCGGACGCGCACTCGTGCAGGATTTCTACAAAGCGGCTCATGTGGGTGCCCTTGACCTCAGCGGGCAGCGCAACGGCGAACGCAAACTCACCGATGCTCTCCTGCTTGCCCTCGGGGCCATCGGAGATCAGTACGGGATACCTCAAGTCGGATATGCCCACCTCGTCGAGCGCGACGCCGCGGACGTCCGGTCGGCTCTGAACGTCTTCGAGGGTCATGCTGCCTCTCCTCGATACACGCAGCCGGAGGTGCAAGTCTCGCGAACCACGATCTTGGACAGCGGAAGGTCGGCGGAGAGCCGATCCCAGATCCACCGAGCCAGGTTCTCGCTGGTCGGGTTCTCCAAGCCGGGCACTTCATTCAGGTAGTGGTGATCGAGTTGAGCATCAACCGGCTCGAACGCCTTCTTCACGTCACCGAAGTCCATGATCCAACCCGCGACGGGATCGACATCACCCGTGACGTGGACCTCCACGCGATACGAGTGACCATGCAGGCGAGCGCACTTGTGGCCCTCCGGCACGTTCGGCAGCCGATGAGCCGCCTCGAAGGTGAACTCGCGGAAGATTTCCATCACGCAATTCCTAGGTACTTGTGCGTCTGCAAGCTGAGACTCCACTGTGGATTCTGCAGGCAGTACTCAACAGCGGACTTCGTGTTGGCCTCGACTTCAGGCCCATCCATCGGCTGAAGCCTGAAGTGTGCGAAGTCGAGATCTTCGAACATCTCAGGTGGCGCTGCGGACTGCGGGAAGACCAGCTTCAGCTCGTCGCCTGATGTGAGGACCAGATCTGCTCCAGCCTTGGGGCTGACGCAAACCCAGTCCAGCCCGGTCGGAGCTGGCTGGGTGCCGTTGGTCTCCACCGCGATTTCAAAGCCGGCATCGTGCAGGGAGTCGACCAGTGCGGTGTTCAACTGCATGAGTGGTTCGCCGCCAGTGCAGACGACAAACCGCTTCGCGCGCGGATGTGCTTGGCCAGACCATGCGCGGCTGATGGCGCCAGCCAACTCCTCCGCAGTCCGGAACATGCCGCCGCCAGGACCGTTCGTGCCGACGAAGTCCGTGTCGCAGAACTGGCAGATTGCCTTGGCGCGCCCCGATTCCCTGCCGTTCCAGAGGTTGCACCCGGCGAACCTGCAGAACACCGCGGGACGACCTGCATGAGAGCCCTCTCCCTGCAGCGTGTAGAAGATCTCTTTGACCTGATAGGTCACTTCGACACCGACCCGGACAGAACGGGATCGGTGAGACCGAGGTCCTCAAAGCCGCGCTTGCGGAGCAGGCAGGAGTCGCAGGTCGCGCATGCTTGTCCGGAAGGGCTGGGGTCGTAGCAGGAGTGCGTGATCGAGTAGTCGACACCGAGATCCAGTCCGCGCTGGATTGTTTGTGCCTTGGTGAGATCCACGAGCGGAGCTTGCACACGGAACCTCTTGCCTCCGTCAGCGCCTGCGACGGTGCCGAGCGTCGCAGCTTCCTCGAACGCATCGAGGAACGGGCGCCTGCAGTCCGGATAGCCGCTGTAGTCCAGGGCGTTGGCGCCGATGAAGATGTCAGTCGCGCCAACGGTCTCAGCCCAACCGGCGGCAACCGATAGAAAGATCAAGTTTCGTGCGGGCACGTATGTGATGGGCGCCGCGCTCGAATCGAGGTCGTCCACGCTGTCGTGGTGTGGCACGTCGATGTCCGCGGTCAACGCTGATCCGCCGATAGCTCGCATGCCGAGGTCGAACACGATGTGGCGTGCAGCACCGAGCTGCGCGGCCACGCGGTGCGCGGCATCCAGTTCCACGGTGTGTCGTTGCCCGTAGCTGAAGCTCAGCGCGTACGTCTCGTAGCCCTCCGCGTTGGCGATGGCCAAGACTGTTGCTGAGTCCAAGCCACCGCTGAGCAGCACAATTGCCCTGCGGGGTTGGTCCACCGTTGCCTCCAAGATCAGATCCACTTGGTGATCAGGTGGATCGCCAAAACTGTGATGGTCTCAAGATCGTAGCAGTGCAATTTAAGCGCCTGCGCGGGTCCCTGGGGTCGGATGGTCGCATGTAGTTTTCGTGTAGCGACTGTCCTGGAAACTGTAACGCGGTGGCTCGTGGTCTTGGTGGAGTTCGAGGTGTGTCGCACGAGAATTCTGCTGACCTGCGGCGCAACTCGGCGATGCGGCACAGACGAGGGGCGACGCTCTGCGGTTGACGTATCGCCTTGTACGGAACGTCAAACAAGCGCCACGCGGTGTACCGGCCATCGACCGCACGCGAGTGAGGCGACTCACCTGAGAACTCGCTCCGAAGTGGACCGCGTCTCCGTAGAAGGTCTACCTGTGTCTTCCACGGAGACGCCGTGACGCCGGTGGGCTACTGGCCGAACTTCGTGACCGTTGCCGAACCACTCGATACTCGGCGAGACGATGTGCTACGACAGGTCGTCAGTGAGTTTCTTGATCTGGGCGATCGCGGTCTGCAGCACGGATGCCGAGCCTGCTCCTTCCACGTAGGCGATTCGATCTTGCGCGATGTGCTGACTGATGAAGCCGGTTGCCGCGTGAGTGGCGCACCGGGTCACCATCACCACCGCGTCGGCGTTTCGCACGTGTTGCCGGAGTTGCGGACCGCCTACGTGATCTGACCGAAGGACGAGCTTTACGTTCGGCGCTTCGACCTGCAGTCGTTCGCTTGCTCGTGTGAGCACCTTCTCGTCCAACGAGTACAACAACAAAGACACTTGCGAAGATCGCCAGTCCTCAACATCTGCTGTGGCGCGATGAGACGGGTCCTCGGCCGAGGCCCATTGCAGACCCAGGTTCAGTTCGGTTGTCAGTTGTAGAGCGAAGCCACGAGTGTGATCGTCCAGCCTGGACCCGTGATTGGCCAGCGGCCCTAGGACTCGGTAGGCGAAATCCGAGCGCGCCGTCTCGTTGGGACAAGCCGCGACGATCAGCGAGTCCACGAGGTCTAGAACGATCAGTGCGCGGTCGACAGCCACCCAACGCTCACACTCTGCACCGATGTCTTCCAGCAGTTGCTGGTATCGATCTGCCTTCGGCCCTGATCGCAACACGATATTGACCAGTGCGTGGAGAGCCAGCAGGTCACCTGGACCGAACCTGTCGCAGAGGAGCGCGTTGCCGATGAACGAGGTTGCGGCGGCGGGTGCGGTTCCGTCTGCTCCCAGCGCGTTGATGAATGCTCCGGTCACATCCCAGACTCGATCTGCCGCGGTGCGTGTGAGGTCATCGAGTACGGCTGCGATCTGATCATCAGTTGCGGCAGGAGAAGGCCACTCGCTCCACGCTTCTTGCTCCAGCGCAGTCTTGAAGCTGGAGGGAGCTGCGGATGCCGCTTCCATCAGGTCGAGCCAGGACCCGGGTGTGGACACCTCGCTTGCGACGTCTGCGATGGTCTGTGTGGGGTCCGTCGAAGGGAGGAGGGTCGCCACCTCGTCGATGAGCACACCCGGCAGTTGAGCGATGTATCCGTCTTCAATTGCGAAGACTTTCAGTCGAGCGAGACGATCGATGTCCGTGCGAAGGATGCAAACCAACATGTCGACTGCCAACGATTCGGCAGAACGGTGATGAGGTTCGTGATGGAACAAGCCGCGTACGTCTGTGTCGTACCAGCGAAGCGCAGTCAACGCAGCGTCCAACTCGCCCGAGTCGAGGTGCTCGGCGACGACAGTGCAGTAGATGGCTTCCAGGATGGCGTCTCTGACCGGAGCTGGCGGCGATTGGCGGACGACGTCTTCCAAGCGAGGCAGCGAGAGAAGTTCAACGTCTCGTCCCAGCCTGTTCAGACGCTTGATGCTGAGGAACGCCAGGTTTGTCGCGTCAAGTCCGCCTTTGGCCTGGAGTTGGCCGAGTAGATCCGCGGATGCTTGCTCTCCGCCTGCTGCTAGCGCACTGTCGAATTCTGCCAGCAACTTGCCGGTGGGCTTGACCACTCGCCAGTGCCGTGGCGGGCGACTCGCAGCGGTGCTCTGCATCCGCATGAGCGAGTCAGTGAGTCGGCTGCGATCGATGCGAATGCCTTGGGTTCGAAGCTTGAACGTGACACCAGGACCGCAAAAATCCAGCACTGCGCGCTCAACTGGATTGTTGGGATCCATCACTGCGGGACGAGAGTCAGAGTCGTCGCTGATGTACGAGTGGCCTGCGAATGCTGTGATCAGCAGGGAGGTCTTCACGACATCGGCTCTTGCCGGCGCGAGCACGTACACCGCGAACTCATCGGTGGCCTTCCGCAACCATGGCAACACGATGGGCGCGTTTGCGCCGCTAACAGCCTGGTCCACGAACGGCTTGACGCGGGCTGCCCAGCCGCCCGCCCCCATGTCGGGCCACGCGTCGTTGTGCGATGCCGAGAAGAACTCGCGGAGGAAGTTCTGGAGACTCGCCGGCGTTCGTGCTGGCTCAATCGTGCGCGAGTTCACGTGGCGGCACCCCATCGGCGTTCCAGATCGAGCCGTGCTTGTCCAGGCTGAGCGCCTCCGACGCTATACGTCACGGCTTCGTCGTTGAACACCATGCCACGCACGGTGAAGTTCATCGAGCCGGTGAGCATCCAGTCCTTGCCGCAGAGGGTCTTCTCATGAATTTCAGGCGCGAGGCTGATCGTCAAGCGGTCGCTTGGCGTCTGGGCGGTCAAACGATCGATGAACCGATCGTTGTGCCGGTCTGGACGTGCCACGACGTGTAGATCTGCGCCACTGGCACAGATCCTTCCCAAGGCGTCGGACAACCGGCAGACGATGACCGAGTCATCACCGAAGGCGGCGTCGAACTCTCCCGAGTTGTTGTCGATGACGTCGACGTCGGTGATCCAAGGAGAAACCAGCCACAACTGAGGACTCGGGGCAAGAAGTTCCGCAAGCAGGACAGACCGGAGTAGAGGCCGAATGCGGATACCTGTGCCATCGCCGATACGGATCGTCCGTGGAGTCGTGCTCACTGGATGGCCTCCCGGATCTCCACGCGGATGACCATCTCGCCAGCGTGCCGGGTGACGCTGCGGACCTCGCCGTACAGTCGCAGTACGTCGCGATCGATCGCGATCGTGGGTATTTGGTACAGGGCTTCAGCTGCTACACGACCGCCGTCGTCGCCGGCAGACACGAGGTCAACTTCAGCGTCCTGAGTCAGCACATCGCGATACCTGTCCATCCAGTCGTGAGCGGACAGTGAGACTTTCTGAACGCGATCTGTGTGCGCTGCGGCAACCAGCAGACGGTCGATGATCGCCTCCGGCGCAAATGGCTGGAAATAGTGCAAGTGTTGGTTGCGTGCCTGTTGGCCGCGAAGCCAGAGCAAACTGAACGCCTGATCCGCGTTGAGGCTTCGCGTGATGCTGCGTGTGTCAGACCTCTTTCCAGCGATGTAGGCGATGACCCTGGCGTCCACCTCGATGCCCAGCGCTGCCTCCAGGCGGTTCCAATCGTCGATCAATCCCATCGCTGCGGTGTCACTCCCGCCGTCCGAACCAGGACGCAACAGACGAGTGGACGCGACGCCGACAGCGGCACGGCGAGGGGGGCCGTCCAGGTGAGTCCACGCGGCCCTGAAATCGGCGAGCGCAGCGTCGGCTTCACGCGCAGACCCGGCTTGCCGCAGTCGCCGCATTGCCTGAGCCGCCTCTCCTGAAGGGTCGGTCGTGACGTTCCGCAGCAGGCATACGACCGCTCCGTCGACGTACTCGTGCACGCTGGGCCCCAGGATTGAGTCGACCAAGGTCCAGAAGCGACGAGGATCCTCGCTGTAGTAGCGGATCAGGTATTCCACGACACCGAGGCCGCCCGGAGCCGTCTCGGTCAACCAAACGATGTCCGTACCGTCGATGCCGGTAGAAGGAAAAATGTCGACTGCGAGGTCGTTGTCCTGCGCGTCAGGGCATGCTCGGATCGAGGCAGCGAGAACCGCGGCAGCGAGCGTCTCCCTGTACGTGCGGCGTGCCAGTTCCGCTGTGCGCGCGGCGATGTCTTCCGTGATGAGCAACTCTGCCACGCGCTCGACAGCATCGACCACGACCTGATCAGCGGTGAGCTCGATCATGCCTCGCACGAGCCGGTCGGTGGTCGTGTGCTCAGATCCGTTGTCGGCCGAGCCGCGGTACATGACGGTCAAGATCTCTCGGAGATCAGCCAACCACTTGCCGTGAGCGAGGTCCCGCAGTACATCGGCAGGTGGTTTGCCGTTCGCTCCCTCCAGCGCGAACGCAGTAAGGTAGATGTGCGCTAGCCACTCTCGCTTGAAGCGGTTCGAAACCTCGCACAGCACCTGATCATCGACCAGAGTGTGGAAGAACGCGAACGACCTCCACTGTGGAGACTTGAGGTGGGCCTGTACGGCGTCAGTGCTCACGTCCACCGGGGCGAAGGTGAACTGAATTCCATCCGCCTCCAGGTCGAAACCGAGAGCCGCCGGTCGTCCGTTCAGGACGTACCCGATCCGGCGTTGATCTTCCCGGCCTCCGTCGTAGCCCACTGAGATGTCGGCGCCGAGCGACATCCGCCGAACCTCGATCGGATTACCAGCTGAGTGGGACGTGAAGGCGACGCCCTTTACACGGCTGTGCCAGCGAGAAGGCGATGGGATGTCGCCAGGGTGTGGTGCAGTGGTGTTTGGCACGACGATCTCGGTTCCCCACACCGGGGCACCGTGCGATCTGGTTTGCACTTTGGGGTCGGGCTTGGTGAGCCTGAGCTCCAGCGGGCGGACGACATCTACTTCGTTGCCACCGACCGGCTGCCACGTACCTCGGCGGAAGCCGTTTTTGACGAACGTCTCAAGCTCCAATAGGTTCGTGTCCACCGGTGGCGCAACCCACGTGCGGTCATCGTCCTTCTTCACCCCATAGCGCTTGCTCACCCGGCCGGGAACGGCCTCGCGCAGGGCGTGCCCGATGCCCAGCTTCTCCGGCTCGTCCGCCTGACCGAAAGGCAGTGACAAGGCCACCTCGGGCAGGTTGAGCTGATCGAAGAGTGCCGTGGTGACGAACTCCGGGAGCAAGGACCCAGGATACGCACCGGGATCTTCACGGAGGGCCTGCCAGCCGCTTTCCAGCCGCCGCAAAGCGGTCGGAACAACGGAGAGCATCAGCGAACGAGGCGGCTCCCACATCACGGCCTCCAAGTCGCTCGAGTTGAGGCTCAAGGCGTTCTGGAGGTGCTTGGTCAAGGAGTCTCGAGCCGCGTCGTTTTCGAGGACGTCTTTGAGGAAGTCGACGAGGAACGTGACCACGATTTCGTTGGTGGTTGTCTCAGGTGATGGTGCGCGTAGCGTCCGCCGTGGATCTGCGGTCACACCGCGCCTTCTCAGTTGCGCACCGAGCCAGTCGACGAGCGCGTGCGTTGCCTGGATCTTGAGAATGAACCGGTTGTTGACAGGCAGCCGTGGAGCAGTGACCTCGGGAGCGAAGAGGCTTTCGTACGCCTGGTAAGCCAGGCGGTCGCGACCGTAATCCGACAACGTCACCACGGTGACAGGACGAGTTTCCCGGCGTCGACCGGCCCGTCCCCGGCGCTGGATGAACGCGGCGGAGTTCCTCGGTGCCTTGTGCTGGATGACAAGGCCGACTCGTGGATCGTTGACTCCGACTTCCAGCGACGGCGACGCTACTGTCAGGTCAGCATCATGTGCCATTCCAGCGTCTTGAGAAGACGTTCGTCCGATCCGCAACGGACGTTGGTGGAGATCTTTGGACAGCGGACGCCCAATTTTCTGCGTGATTCCCCAGTCTTGACCGTCCCGATCTCGTTCGATCCGCTGCGGTCCTCCGCTGCTGCGCAAGGCTGCCAGGACAGGTTTGCCCGGAGTAGGTCGCATCGCTCGAGTCTGTCCGGCCTCAGCGTCTCGCAGGTCGTCGTAGAACCTGTTCGTCACATCGAGGTCGTCGGTGAAAACGAAGCCGGTTGTTCCGAAGAGGTACTGCTCGGCGTCGAGCAGCCTACCGAACAACATCGCGGTCTGGATTGACGTCGAGAGAAGGCTTACACCCGATACGGGGTCGCCGCGCAGGGCGATCGAGTACTCCCGCCCTTCTCGTTTCAGTTCGTTGGGCGCCGGCTCGACAGACTCGACATCGGCAGGGCTGAGCCCTGTGAGGGAGGCGAAGAACCGCTCACTGTCGCGCAATGTTGCCGACAGGCCCACGAAGGTGATCGCTTTACGGGGATTCGCGTGGCGCCAACGTCGGAGCATGAGCGCCACCTGCGCTCCGTGCATACCGACGTACGTGTGCACCTCGTCGAGCAGCACCACGTCGGGGGCGGACCCAGGGCGCCACCCGAGAAGAGCCCCCAGACCTGGATCAGCACTCGTGCGACTGAGCATCTCTGTGGTGGTGAACAACAAGTCAGGGTAGTTCGTCTGCATACTCCTGCGAGTGAGCGCCAGTTGGCCTGGTTCTGACCTGTAGGCGCACTTCGCGCACCGAAGCATTTCCTTTGGCTGGCGTGCTGTCCGGTCTGTGTTGGCCCAGATCAGTTCGCCTGTACCACAACGCGGGCAGTCAACGTACGGACAGACAAAGCCCGCTGGGGTGCTTCGCCACGCACTCTTTCCTTTGCCGACGGTGTCTGGTGCGCTGGGTGTTGCGCCGAACAACACACCAATGCGGAGAGGACGCCTGCGAGTGGACATGGCAGGGCTGAGACGTTCGGCGGTGCGCAGGGCTTCGCCGAGCTGGTCACGCAGAAGCTCGATCCGCGGGTACAGAGCGAGTGTGTGCACGCGGTTCCGCGTGGGCGTGGTCATCGCGGCGAACGCAGGCAGGTAGAAGGCGATTGTCTTGCCGCTGCCGGTACCTGCGCCGACGATCACACCGCTCGATCGGTTACCGGAGAGCCTTGAGAAGACGGTCCGCGTCGCCCGAACTTGGAATCCTGCCAGGTCATTGCTGCCGATGAGAGCCTTCGCTATGTCGTCTTGGGCGTCGTCCCAGCCTCGAACAGATCGAAGCTCTTTCAAGGCTTCGATCAAGGGTACGTTCCGCTCTGGATAGCGTCGTGGAGCGACGTGCAGCCGGTAGTCAGCGACCAGGCGTCTCCCCTCAAGCCACCATTGAGGCTCGTCCGCGCGGGACCAACTCGGTTTGAAGAGCTGCCGCAGACTCGTCGTCAACCGCAGGGCTTCGCCAAGGCGTGTGCGGTAGGCAGGTGAGACGTTACTTTCGGCGGGGTAGATCAAAGCCTTGCTGATGAGGTGAGCGCGGACGTCTGTGACGGAAGCGCTCGCGGGCGCGTCTTCGTGCTCACGCAGCAGCTGCTCGACGACTGCGTCCACCTCGTCCTGCGAGACGACACCGCCTGTCACACCCCACGACAGCAGCGGAAGTTCCAAGTCTTCAAGCGCTGACAACACGTCGTTGACAAAGACGTCTTTCCAGCCTGTCATCCACCAGTCCTCTTCATAGCGATCTCGGTGTCCAGCCCCGCCGATCGCAGCAACCGGATCTCGTCGTCCGAGACGTCTGCCAGTCTTGGGCTCGGCGTCCGAGCCAGGCGATCGAGCACATCGGCGAGTTCGGCAGGAACGTCCTTAGCTGTCCCGAGCAGTTCGCCAAGGGTCTCCAAGGTTGTCCTGAACACGCGTACATCGCTCGAGTTCAGGTCCAACTTCGTGATCATCCGGTCGAGATCCTGCTTCTTCGAGCGGGCTGCGGGTTGCTGGTCCACCTTGAGCATCGGCAGCTTCCCATAGGGCAAGTCCTGGACTCGCGCGGTTGCCCACCTCTGCCACACCTCGAGCGTCTGATCACGCAGCCGATTGGTCAGTGTCTCCGCTTTTGTACGCGCAGCCTTGAACACCGAATCGGGCGGGTTGGGGGAAGCTTCGACCTTCTTTCTGAAGTCCTCCAACCCTGCGCTGAGCCCGGAGAGATCTACCAGGGGTGCGCCGATCGCGTTGTTCACCGACTTGGCCAGAGTGACCTGCCTTGCCAGGGTCTGCAGCGAGTCTCGGAGCTTCGTCACCCGCTCACTGATGCGTGTGGCCTGCCGCATGCCTTCAGCGCCCTCAGCAAGTCGTCGAGCCTCACTTTTGAGTCGGTTGGCCTTGTCCAAGACAGTGTCAGCCACGGTCGACCTCTTCAACCTTGATGATGTCCTCCCACTCGGCGATCACACTGTTGATGCTCTGCGAGCTCGAGTCGTCGTGGTTACCGGTCCGAAGCGCTGCGTTGCGGAGCGCGTTGTCCAACCAGTTTTCACTTTCGGCGAGGAACCGCGAAATCACCGTGAGATCGTCGCCGCGGTCTTTGGCCACCAATGCCAACTTCAGGCCTGGACTCTTGACCTCGTTGGCGGACGACAACCGATGCAATTCGTCCTCCAAGTCGGTTATCGCCCCCCAGTTGCGAGTGCTGGCCTCATGTCCGGCTGCGTCAATGGTCTTTTCGGTCACGCTCGGCAGATCAATTCCGGCCGGCCGTGCCTTGGTCATGGCCTCGCGCACCGCCGCGATCACGACCGAACTGCCACTTCCTCTGGCTACGCGGGCTCTGAGGCCGATAAGTGCGTCCTTCAGAACCTCCAGTTGCTGGTCCACGTCTCTCGGCAACAGCGAGAACCCCTTGACGGCGGGCTTCACCCACGAGGGAACGGCATCTTGAGAAGGTGGCAGCCACTCCCAAGAGTTAGCTGCCATCTCCAGCAGGGGCAGGAGCCGGGTTGCGTCAATCATCTTTGTCGCACCAATTCCTTGGGCGACTCCGACAGCATCCCTGATCTGGTTCACCAGATCAGGACGGTGGACGAGGTGCCCCTGAAGATTCTGCTCCCAGGCTGGAACGCGGCTGTCCAGGTCGCTCCGGTGCCAGTCCTTTCCATCGTGCAGGCTCGCGTCAAGTAGCTGCGAGGTGCTCATTCCAGGCCAAGCCCGGCCGGCGAGAGCGGCTCCGATGAGGGATGCGCGAAGGCCGAGCACCAGGTCTTGATCTGTGATGGCCCACGCGGTCTGCAAGACAACCGTGAACGCATCCGCCTTGTTCTCCGCGATGGTAGCGAGCCTGCGCATATCGGCCGCGGAGTGGGGCAAATTAGACTTCGCTCGCAGGATGGATTGAAAGAACAAACTGTTCCTGGAGGTTCTTCGGAACTTAATGGGGGCGTTTTCGGCGCTTACGTTGAGTTGCCCCTTCGCTTTCTCGATGTAAACGGTGCCGCCCTTGTTGTCCCAGGCCTTTTCCCAGGTTCCCTTGCTGCGCTCTCTCATGAGCGGGTTGATCCAGGAATAACGATATGCGACAGCCTCTGCAATGACGGTACGAATCTCGCGAGCCGTGTCCTGTTCCAGTGATTCTCCGCGCTTGCCCCAGTCGTCGATGTTTTGTAGTTTCGTGGCGAGGGCAGGTGATATTTGCTGTCTACCTGCGGAAGCTGGAAGCAGTTTTGTGGGCACGCCTGGCGTCGGCCTGTTTTGGGTTCGCGCCATCGGGGAGCCGCTGAGTTCAGGAATGGCAAAGGCGGTACGCATCATTGATTCGGCGGGAATGAAATCCTGCGCATCACCCCAGAATTCCGCAAACAACGTCTGGCGAACTACGTCTTCTGGCCACTGTTGATCGATTCTTGCAAGCGTGGAGTTGGGGACTGCCTGGTCAATCTTGGCCAGTTTGAAGTCATCGCGAAAACGAGGAGGTGGAAAATCTCCATTTACGATGTTGTGCCGATAGTCGATAAGTGCCGGTTTGATCACGCCGCCCAGCACTGCGCGTGGGACGAACCTGTACTGGTTTTCGATAGGGGCGGTTGAGTGTACTGCGCGACGCAAAGCGGAGCGGTTGAAAGGGTAAAGTCCGTAGCCCTCAGATGACGCTCCGAATGCAGAGTGGCATGCGCTCTTGAACGCGCAATCGTCGCACTTGTTCGGGGTTTCATCAGGGCTGTTATCAAATGCCTGTGCGCCAACTCTTGCGGCATTCAGGTAGCGGGCCGCAAATGAGGCGATGTAGTCGTCTCCTTCGTCGTTCTCGCTAAACGGGGCGTCCAGGTCGTACACGTAGCCCAGGGTGGCGTGAATTCGTGTTAGAACAGTTTCTGGGAGATCACGAAAATAGCCGGTCGTTACCGCCATAATCGTACGAATACGTGCCAGCACCTCCACGCCGCCTCTTTTGGCGGGTTCGATCATGGCGTCGAGCAGCTCGCGTTGCATGCCTTGAATCAACGCGAAGTCCTCGATGAGGAGAACAATTTCCTTGTTGTCTGCGGAATACTCTTTCCGCACCTCGTTCATTGCCTCGACGAGGCTGCCAGCGCCGAGGTTGAACGACTTCTTCACCGCGTTTTCGAGGAGCTCGTTCAGAAGGTCGACAGCAGCGCTTTGCAGCTCCGGCATTGCAGAGAGCATTGCAAGTTTCTGGCGAGTTATTTCCGCAGTCTTCTTGACTTCATCGAAGTTGATCGGAAGATCGCTTGTCGTGAAGCGCTCTGGTCGATCATCGCCGCCGTTGCGATCGTGGAGGAGACGGTCTGCCATCTGGGGGATGAAGCGCTCTGGTTGAAGCATGTATTCGCGGACGTGTGGGTCCTGCAGGATGACTGCGAGACCTTTTGGGCCTCGCAAAGTTCGTGCGGCGCCGGACAGTCCTTGTGAGGACGTAGCAGCTAGTTCCTCTTCGAGGCTATTTAGTAGTTCTCGCGCAAGGGCTGGAGTGTCGCGGCTCTCGGTGAATCGCTCGATGCTCGCGCGCAGCTCTGCGGCGCGGTCAGTGTCGAGGTCGGTAAGAAGCTCCCGGATGACTGCTTTCAGACTCGTCTTGCCCTTCTCCAGGTAGATGATCTTCCGATTATCCGCCTTGGGCATTTTTTCGTAGATCCATCGCACCAGATGTGACTTTCCAGAACCGGAATCGCCGACCACGGGAACAAGAAGTGCGCCTGTGTCTGACACGCGCTCAGTGAAGTCTTTGAGAACGATTTTCTCGTCGACGGTTGTGTTCTCCTGAACGAGTGACTGGGCATCAACTCGTGTTCCACCATTCAGCTTTGAACGGCGAATTCGCAGTGGCGCATGTGTTGCCAGGAAGATGGATTTTGGCGGACTGACGGCTTCGGTGTTGATCGTGTTGGCGGCATCCTCAAGATCCCAGCACGCGTACGTGGTGAATTTGTTACTCATCTGATTCCTTCCTGTACGCGATGTCGCTTACCCGCCGGCCGGGTTCATCGGGATCTGCAAGGGTTACGGTGCGTGATGCATCTGCGAATCGCCCCAAGGTCAGCCAGTCCTCGCTTTCTCCGCGGAGCAATGCGTACGAAAGCGCAGCGTCGACAACCGATTCTCCTGGGTGTGCGATGTTGAGTTCGGATGCGAACTTGCCACCTGGCAAAACCGGGATCTGCTCGCGCAGCAACCGCACGGTGTCGACTGCGGATCCGAGACTCGGAGCTTCACGGAGGACGTCGCGGACCGCTGAGGTGCAATCCGCCACCATTGGCCTCGCGCCTGGTGAAGGAAAGAGTGGTGGAGTGCCCAATCCCAATGCGTGCGCCCAGCGTCCGAAGGAGTTCCATCTGGTGTCGTTCGGATTTGCGTTGGTCTCTTCGACGGAAAATGAGTTGCTCATGAAATCATTTGCTGTGCTTGCTGTGACGGGAGGACCTAGTGGGTCAGAGGAGAGAAAGAAGCACAAGATGATTGTGAGATCCCTGCTGTCACGATTTGGATGTGCTGCCAGATCGCTGTTTTTGTCGGCGTCGAGCAACACTGTTCGCAGTAGCCGGGCAAGCTCGTCCGTTGAGCTGGGTTGGTACTTCAAATGCAGTCTGCCTTGCTCGTCCTTCGTTGCGATCTCAAGCTTTTCCAGAGTTCTCAACGTTCGCTGGAAATGTGATGACCCGGATAGTGAATTCGGGCTGAGGAGTTCGCGAGCGTGTTCGGCGTCGATTCCGTTATTTCCTGAGAAGAACCGGATTGCGGTCCACAACTGCGATGGGAGTGCGTTGTCGACGTTCAAGATCGCCATCAGAGCATCTCCCATGCGGCGTGAGCGGAAATCGTCGATCTGTGGAGCTGGCTCAGCGGAGTGCCCGGCTTGTCTGGGAGTTCTGAGTGGGCCGGGTGCACCACGTAAGTGATGTCGGTCGATGTCAAACGAGATACGAGGTCATCTGGCAGTGAAACGATCTCAGGAGTGCCGATCCACAACACGGGTCCGGCATAGGAGCGAAGCAAATCTCCGTCCTCGTCCCTGATCACGGCGATCAACGGTGTATCTTGTTGGATGGCTGAGCAGAGTTGAGCCGAAGCGCCTGGTCCGCTTAGTACGGCAATCCCGTTTTGGACGAGGCGTGTCAGCAACCTCGGTATGAACGTGCTGAACTCCCGGTCGTCTCGCCACCAAATGCTGAGCCATGAATTACTCGACCGAAGGCAAGCCAGCGGTAGGGCTTCAACTTCTCCTATGTGCGGCACCACTGGGCCGGGCTCTTCCGCGAGGCGGTAAAATCCTTCTTCGCCAAGGCTTCTGTGCGCACGACACCATGGGCACCCTCGGCAGTTGATAGCAACGTTTACATCTGGGCTTCGGTAGTAGTTCGCGAGCGTCTCGCCAATGCATCGATCACCGTCAAGAATTCTGGTCATTCCGTCGATTGCTTTGCGTTGGCGGCGTTTGATCGCATCGCGTACTCGACCGACTCTCTTTGCGAACTCGTCGTTATCGCTGGGGTTGTCGAACAAGGATATGTCGATGTGCTCGCTTGATGTTCTTTCAAACTCGTTGAGCTGCTCGTACCACTTGTCGATGTCTTGGTCTGGGGTGCGCTTCGGAGGCTCTGGAAGCGATATTTGGAGGATTCCTGCCTGCTCCATCAGGTTGAGCACGTGAACGTTCCAGTCCCGGTACGTCTTTGTTGGCTCGTCAAACCTGGAGTGATAGCTGTTGAGATCGAGGCGGTGGCGGCCAGGACTCAGGTCCTTCGCGCTGTCGATCATCGCTTTCCAGTGTTCTAGTGCCCGTGCAGGTCCGATGATCTTTTCGTCGGCCAGTGCCAGAGCCGTGCGCTCATCACCGGCCGCGGTCATCAGGACCGCGATGGACGGTGAGCCATCTCGTCCGCCGCGACCGATCTCCTGGTAGTAGCGGTCGAGCGACTCCGGCAGACAGGCGTGGATCACGGTCCGCACGTCCGGCACATCGACGCCAAGGCCGAATGCCGATGTGCCGACGACGATGTCGTACTTCGTCACCGTGGGCCCTGCGGCATCCTGACCTCCCCAAGATTGAACAGCTTCGCGACGCTGCTCATCAGTCGAGTCTCCCGATACTCCTGTTACGCGCTGAAATCCGCTTGATCGCAGGCGGTGCACCCACGTCTGTACGTCAGCAACCTTGCTGACGTACAGCACAAGCGGCCTCGGCAAGTGGCTCACAGCAGCAAGTACATTAGCGTCGCGCTGGGTGTTGTCGTCGAACGTCGTGATGTAGTAGCTGGGTTCGTGACGAAGTTCGGCCGCGGAGACGACACGGGTGCACGTGGGCGAACCAAAGAGGTTCTTGAGGACCGTGATCTGATCGGCGGTCAACGTTGCGCTCATCGCGACTGTTGTCGGCGCGCGTCCCGGAGGCGCGACTGCAAGCCAACTCTTCTGGTGTTTGGCCATAAGTTGGAAGGACTGGCGGAACCGCGTTCCCCATTGCGCAACCAGATGTGCTTCGTCGATCACGAAGTAACGGAGCATTCCGGATGCCGCAGCATCTGCTACTGAGTACTTCAATCCGCTCACCAGCGCCTCAGGCGATGTGAAAAGCAGCCTCTGCCGCCCAGATTTGACCGCGTCTCGGATCGCTCGCTTGTCGTCGTCACTCAAGCCGCCGACGTAGGCGTATCGATCTGTTGCGGAGCCAATGCCGTGTTTGGACATGAGGGTTCGTGCTCGGCGCTCCATGTCAAGCGCGAGCACGACAGTAGGAACAACCACGAGAGTGAGGCCGGCCTGAGTTCGTTCCACCAGGCCCGGAGCCTGGATGACCGCCGTTTTGCCATGGCCTGTGGGCAGACAGATGATCATCGTGGATCCCGGAGGCGCGAGGGCGACTGACCGAGCTGCTTGACGCTGCCCAAGCGACTGGTACTGCTCGAAGTGCAACGCTCTGAGCCAGAACGGGTCGGCCGGATACGTAGGTCGAGGGAACTTCGCGTCAAGCCCCAAGGCCAACGTTTCCATGTCATGCTCCGCAGCGACCGGTGAGGGCGAGGGAGGATGCCAAGGGTGCACGAGGACGCGATCCTTTTGCCCGGCGGGGATGATCGTGCAGTCGACAGCCGACCAGTCCGATTCAGTGGGCAGCAGGTCTGACCTTGGAACTACCAGTCCGCTGAGGTTGCCCCTGGCCGCCGCTTCGAGAAGAACCTGGCGAGTGAGTACGGCGACGTCCCTGCGTGCGGCAGTGCCGTTCTGTAGACCGTGAAGGGCATCCGACAACCTTCGTGCAGGGCCGGTTCCCCAGCTGTGTTGTACATCTGGCCAGGCATTGAACAGGGTCTGAGCGCCCGTCCAGCTGTCAGCCATTGTGGATACCTCTCCGTCCTAGACAGGTCGTGGCGGCCACACGCACGACGGGCTCACTGATTCCGTCGATGAGAGCTTGAGTGATCGTGCTGTTCAGCAGCATGTTTTCACCGCCATCGACCAGACGTCCTGCAGCGGCTCTGGCCTTGGCCTGTGCTCGGTACACACGAAGGGTTTGTCCGGCGACCTCCGTGGCTGTCCGGCACTTGCTGACAAATTCACTGCCTTGTTCCAAGGTCTTGCGGGCGACTGCTTCCGCCTCCTCGCCGGCGCTCTGAAAGCCGGCAAGGCCACCGACGGTTGCGACGAACTCGCTGAAGCCGTTGATGTGCAGGCTTCGGTCTCGTTGACTGTCGTACTCGCGATCGAGCCAGGCTGCTTGCCCTGCGTCTGTCACGGGCTCATAGCCGACCGTGCTCACCCAACGCTTCGTCATGAAGGGCGGGAACAGGCGATCTGCTTGCCGCCGAAGAGCTTTGGCCTCAGCGCGAGCATCGGGGATGAGTCCCAACGCAGGGGCCAGATCCGCCTCTACGATGAAGTCGAAGCCGAAGTACAAGACGGGTGAGCCCGTGTGGTGAGGATCGTGCCGCCAGAGTGCGACAGCTTGACCGCGATCGTCTCCGTCAACGACGTTGGCCAGCATCTCCACGATGGGGTTGCCCACTCGGAAGATACGGGTGCCCGGCCGCTGCTGTGCGACGGCGCGGTTGAACACCCCCTTGGCGGACAGTTCCCCGTAAGCGCCTTGCTCCACGCGAAGCAAACGCGGGTCGACCAGAGGCTGAGACTTTGAGACGAGGAAGGTCACTTCCTGGTCAGTGCGCAAGGGTTCCACCTTTCGGCGGATGTTGATGCCGCCGTGGTCCTTGTCTGTGTAGCGCAGAACGGAAGTAGCGATCTGTTTCCAGTCGGTCTCCAGATCGCCGATCGCTTTCGGCACATCGAACACTTGGCCGGTCGTCTCGTGGACGGATTCCAGCATGTCCATCTTGTCGATCTCGACACGGGCTTCGCTCAGAATCTTGGCAACCGCCTCCTTCACGGAACTGAAGCCGTCTGGCCCGTTAGCCAGCGCCGCTGCCCACACGTCAAAGAGGTTGGTTGCGATCGTGTCCTGGAGAGTGGAGAGGGATGTGTCAAAGATCCGGTATCCATCAAGGAGCAGGGCGAGCCACGCCTGGAAGGTGGACACCTCCCCGGTCAAAGGCAGTACGACGTACTGGTCGGCAGGAGTCCGCTGAGCTTGTGCACTCGTACCGGGGAACCGATCGACACGTCCCAAACGTTGTTCCAATTGATTGGGAGACCACGGCAAACGGAGATGCACCACTGCGTCAGCGGTCTGCAGGTTCAGCCCGTCCTGCGCCGAATCGTCGACTACCAGCAGCGACGGACGCCTTGAGGTTCCCGTACTCCAGGCTTGCACGGCCTGCTCTTGGAGATCGCCAGGAACATTGGACGTGTGCTTGTGGATCGCAGCGTTGGGATGCTGCGCGCGCAACGTCGCGGTGAGGTCGTCTGCCAGGACCCCAGGACCGCAGAACACCACAGTTCTCTCATGCTTCTGGACGACGGCAGTCAACGCTCGGTGAAACGCAGGTGCCCATGACGTGCCTGAGTTCGTGGAGAGACTGAGGAGTCGCTGCAGAACGCTTGCTTCGTGGGGCAAGACCGGAGGTTTTGCGAGCAACGTGCGTTCTCGATCAGTGAGTCTGCTCGTATCTCCACCGATCCGCTGAACACGCCACGTCATCGCGTCGGCGAGATCATCCACTCCACCGCCTACACGCCCGGCGAGCACCGCGAGCACGGCAGCGTACGCGTGATCTTCCACTGTGTGCCCGGCATCCATCAGTGTGTCCCGCACGACGCTCCGCCACTCCTGGAGAAGATCTTCAACTTCGTCATGCACCTCAGATCGTACGTTCAGCACGATCGGACGATGGCGTCCGCGAACCTCATAGGGGAGGAAGTCGGCGTTCGAGTCTTCGTGTAGTACGTGCGTCCGGCGGTGGCGAATGGTGCGCCGGTGCAGCCTGTAGGTCTCGCTTACGTGGCCACGAAGTTCCTCAACGCGCAGAACTAGTTCAGCCTCGTCGGCCTCATCGAGAAGGTCTCCCTCGTCATCCAGCAGGGCTAGCACGCGTTCCGACAGTTCAGCCAATCGTTCATCGTCGGGAAGCATGTGTCGTATGCGGTCGATGTTGATCGGCAGCAACGACGTGTCCCACGAAGGATCGAGCGCATAGGCGACGTCAGCTAGTTCCGCTCGCAGCCCATATCGTTTGGCGAATGCCTCTGCCTCGTCCCACCTGTACAGATCTGCATCCAGGAGGTGGAGCAGACCGAGGTGCGTGGTCAGATTCGAGGTCACAGGCGTTGCAGACAGCAGAAGCAACCGCTTTGTGGAGTGCGCGAGTTGAGCCAGTCGTCGGTACTGGTCGCTGTTCGGAGCGTCCGCGCCTACCAGGAGATGAGCTTCGTCGACGACAACCAGATCGTTGTCCGTGTAGGCGGTCCAAGTGTCTGGACGCTCGTGCGCAAGGATCTTGATTCGAGCTCTGGGGAAGTCGTCCGTGAAGAACTTTTCGCTGAGTTCGCGCAACCACTGCCTGCGCAGCGAATCTGGCACCAAGATCGCAACATTGGAGGTCGGGCTGTCGATCAACGTCTGGCGGATGACATAGCCTGCCTCGACTGACTTGCCCAGCCCTACCTCATCGGCGAGAAGGTATCGCTGTACTGGATCGGACAACACAGTGAGGGCGGCGCGTACCTGGTGAGGGTAGATCTCTGCCGCAGATGACACGAGTGCAGATGTGCTTGCGGTGGATGCACGTTGGCGAATCAGACTCTTCAACATCGGGATCCTGGCACCGTAGAAGTACGGAGATTCGCACCCTCCGGCCGTCAGAACATGAAGCGGGTTCGAGACAGGGCGATTCCACCTGACTCGGAGATCTCGGCCGTGGACGCGAAGCCCGTTGCGTGCGAAGGGAAACTGAACGGCGTAGACCGCGTCCGGAAACTTCGCAAGCACACGTCCTGCTGACCATTCCGCGGTGTCCGGGTTCAGCCAGAACACCCGTGCACCAACAGGAAGCAGTACAGGTTGAAGGTTCTGGATGGCCTCGTTCTGCGATTGAGCGATCGGCTGGAAGATGGACTCGAAGTAGTCAATCCTGACTTTGTCCGCGATCGCTCCAACGCGGCCAATGTCGTCGGTGCCATGACGCATGACGAAGTCGCCGACTTGAAGTCCGGTCATTATGCCCCCTCTGGCACTAGCGTCCCCGCGGCTAGAGTAGGCCCATCAGAGGTGATCGATGAGTCGGGGCATGCTTTGCCACACGATGTGTGAACGACAATTCCATTGTCGATCGTCGATGGACAAGCGTTACCGTTGCTGCGTATGGGTGAACCTGGTTCGTATTTATGTGGTTCGTGGCCCGTTGACGGCCTGTCTGAGGCGGCCAATATTGGACTGGACCACCCGGCGGGATCCTCGACCGGTGGTCAGGCCAGGATCCTTAGGGCGACTGCTGGAGTGCGCCGCTCGTGACTCGTCTTGGCAGGAAGGGGCTGTTTGCAGGTCGCAGCCATGGTCAACGTCAGTGGTTGGTGAACTGGGTGCAGTTCACTTCGGCTCGATCGATGCTCGGGTGTCGCACGGCCGGCCAGTCTGTCGGTAAGGGCGCCTAGCTGCAGCGTTCGCCTACGGGGCCATGCAGGCTGTTGCCTTCGGTTGCCAGTGGATGCGCGATAACCACGTTATCCCGGCATGTTCCGGCGTTCTTCGGTTGTGGCGGTGTCGACGATCAGATCGGCGGTTGATCACGAAGAAGGCCGCTGACCTGTCTGTGCAGGTCAGCGGCCATGTGTTACCAGCGCCCCTGGCAGGATTCGAACCTGCGACCTCGGGATTAGAAGTCCCTCGCTCTCTCCACTGAGCTACAGAGGCTGGAGGGGTGCGTAAGTGACCACAACGCGTGGTCACCGGTGCCCCCACCGGACACATCGTCCGGAGTCGATCGACCGTTTCCGCCCTACGTCCAAAAGGGTGACGAAAACTGTCTAAACGTGACGGGGATCACGTCCGTGGGGCCGTTGAGGCTCTCTCCACGAGGGAAACATCGAGTCTCGTTGGCCGTGGTGGTCTCCCGCCGGCCAGTAATTTCAGTGCGAGTTCGCCGGCTCGGCGGCCCTTGTCGGCCAGGGGTTGACGCACAGTAGTCAACGGCGGGTCGCTGTAGGCCGCTTCGGGGACGTCGTCGAAGCCGACGACCGAAATGTCTCCCGGGACGGTCAACGTCAGATCGCGGGCCGCTTGGAGGGCGCCGAACGCCAGCTGGTCCGACGCGCACAGCAAGGCGCTCGGGCGCGGCGTGCGGGTGAGCAACCACCGCGCGCCTAGACGTCCGAGCTCGCGATCACTGCCGCGCGCCTCCCACACCGGAACATTGTCCGGTTCCACCCCGGCTTTTGCCAAAGTGTCCAGGTAGCCGCCCAGGCGGTCGCGGCTCACGCGGAACGGCACGGCCGAACGGCGCTCGTGCGCGACCGGTCCGGATACTCCGTCCGGGTGCAGTGCGAACGTCAGGACGCCGAACCGCCGGTGTCCCAGCGCCAGGAGGTGTGCCGCGGCCGCCGAGGTGCCGGTGTAGTCCTGCACCTCCACGCGCGCCGAGCCTGGCAGCACCGGCTGGTCGATCACCACGAGCGGCAGTCCGCGGGCGGCGACGGCGTCCAGGGCCGGCGCCGAGTCCGGCAGCGAGTAGGCGACCATCACGTCCGCCTGTGCGCGCGACACGATCGAGGGGCGTGGGCCGCCGGTGGAGTCGCCGGGCATCAACACGAGGCTGTGGTCGTGGCCGTCGACCGTCTGGGCCAGGCCGTCGAGCACGATCGACAGCGCCGGATCCGAGAACGCGCCGGACAGGCCCTGCGGCAGCATGAAACCCACCGCCGCGGACGAACGCGTTGCCAGTGAGCGGGCGACCGGGTCGGGGCCCGCGTAGCCGAGGGACCGCGCCGTTTCGAGGATGCGTTCGCGCAACGTCGACGACAGCTGGTCCGGCCGGTTGTACGCGTTCGACACCGTTGCCCTGGAGACCCCTACGGCCGCGGCGACGGTGTCCAGCGTCGGCCTGCGTCGGCGGTCGGAGTCCACGGACGCATCGTATGCGAGAGATCGGACCCAAATCGCTGGCGCTGCTGAAGCGCTTCAGTCATGCTGGATCGCATGTCTCCGCGGCTGGCGACGTTCGTCGTCTTCCTGTTGAACGGCGCTGTCTTCGGCACCTGGGCGTCCCGCGTGCCGGCGCTCGCCGGGCAGATCGGCGCGGAGGTGGGCAGCCTCGGTCTGGCGTTGCTCGGGGCGAGTGCCGGCCTGGCGTTCACGGCGCCGTTGGCGGCACGGATCTGCGCGGTCTACGGGTCGCGTGGAGTCCTGATAGCGAGCAGCCTCCTCAGTCCGCTGCTTCTGCCCGTGCTCGCCTTGTCGGAGTCACCGCTGCAGTTCGGACTGACGCTGGTCGCTCTGGGCGCGAGCATCGCGATGATGGACGTGTCGATGAACATCGCCGCGGTCGTCGTCGTTCGTGCCTTGCAGCGGCCGTTGATGCCGCAGTTCCACGCGGGTTTCAGCGTTGGCGGTCTCATCGGGTCGTTGGGCAGCGCCGCCGCCGCTCAGGCGCACTGGACGCCCATGAAGCACTTCCTCGTGGCTGCGTTCGTCGGTCTCGTCATCACGGCGGTCATCGCGAAGAGCATCCCCGGAGGAGTAGGGGAGCGTCATAGGGAAGAAGTCGCCGAACACACCAACGTGCTCAAGAGCCCGGTCCTCTGGCTGTTAGCGAGCGTCGCGTTGTGCAGTGCCATCGCGGAAGGGGCGGCGGCGGACTGGTCGGCGTTGTTCATGGTGCGTGAGCGAGGAATGGGCGACGCGGCCGGTGCATACGCCTATGCGGGCTTCTCGGTCGCGATGGCGCTCGCACGGTGGTTCGGCGAACCGATCCAACGCCGACTCGGCCCGCACCGCCTGCTCGCCGCGGGTGGTGGCCTCGCCGCAACGGGTCTGGCGCTTGCGGTCGTGGTCCCGTTGCCGGCGGCCGGGTACGCCGGGTTCGGTCTGGCCGGGCTGGGGCTCGCGTTCTCGTTCCCGGTGGTCATGGACCTGGCGAGCGAGACCGGCAAACGCGCGGACGGCAGCGGCGGTGAACGCCAACTGGGCCTCGTCACGACGATCGCCTACACGGGCTTCCTCGCCGGACCGCCGATCGTGGGCGGGCTCGCGCACGTCAGTTCTCTCGTGCTGTCGCTCGGGTTCGTGGCGCTCGTCACGGCGCTGATCATTCCGGCGACGTGGCTGGCCAGGAGGGCCGCTAGGCAGGCGGCATCCGTTTGAGCGCTTCCTGCCTGATCGGCTCCAGCGCGGTGGTCACCTTGCTCTCGGTGGCGCCACTGGCCATGCCGATCGCGACCATCAACGACTCGTCGCGCGTCACGGCGATGGTGGCCGTGCACACCATGTCCTTGTCCGCGGCCGGCCGGGTGCAGCTGAGCCAGGTGGCGTGCTTGGCCGTGTCGATCTCACGGCCTGCCGCCTGCGACTTCTTCGACTCGTCGAACGACCGGTACGGGGCCGCCACCAGCACGTACGGGCCCTCGTTGAGCGCGTAGAGGCACGAATTCGCCAGTTCGGCGCGCGGCACCGGCTTGAACTTGAGCGTGCCGAGCGGCTTGAGGTCCTTCTCCGTCACCAGCGCGCACGGGTCCACTCCCGCGGTCTTGCGCGGCGTCGCGATGGCCAGGGGCGGCAGCGGCGCGGCGACGGGTTCGCCCTGGACCGAGTACGCGCAGCCGGCCACTGAGAGCAGCACGAGCAGGAGGGGGAGAGAACGTCTCACACGGCGCAACACTAGAGGGTCGTAGGCTCCAGGCGTGCCAATCGAACGCTCCACCAAGACGGGTTTGGTGCCCCTCGTCGTCATCGGCTTCGCGGTGGCGTCCCTCGCCGCCGTCGCGCTCAGTTCGATCGAGAGCAACCCTCCGGTAGGGGTGCAGATCGTGCGCGTGCTGACCGAGACGGGTGCGGTGGTGACCATCGGCTCGTTGTTGTTGGCGGCGTTCCTCGTGCCACCGCAGAAGTCCGGCACTCTCGCAGCGGACGGTTACGCCGCGATGCGCACCGCCGGCTGGTTCGCGCTGGTGTGGCTGGTCGGTGCCCTGCTGTCGGTGCCGTTCACCACGGCGGCCGCGATCGACCGGCCGGTGAGCTCGTTCACCTTCAGCCAGATGATCGCGACGGCGATGCTGCTGGAGCAGTCGAAGGCGTGGCTGTTCACGGCGATCATCGTGGCGTTGCTCGCGCTGGGCTGCCGTCTGGTGCTGTCGTGGGGATGGACGACGGTCCTGCTGTTCGGGGCGATCTTCGCGTTGGTGCCGGTCGCCGTCACGGGCCACTCGTCGTCGGGCGGTTCGCACGACATGGCGACGAACAGCCTGTTGTTCCACCTCGTGGCCGCCGTGCTGTGGGTGGGTGGCTTGATCGCGTTGCTCGCGCACGGCAGGCGTGGCGGCGCACACCTTCCCCTCGCCGCGACGAGGTTCTCGAAGATCGCGCTGGTCTGCTGGATCGTCATGGCCGTCTCGGGTGTGGTGAACGCGCTCGTGCGCATCACGCCGGTCGACCTCGTGACGTCCACCTACGGCTGGCTGACGCTCGGCAAGCTGGCGTGCCTGCTGCTGCTCGGCGTGTTCGGCTACTTCCAGCGCGAACGTGGCGTGAAGGGCGTGGTCGACGGCAAGCCGCACGCGTTGCTCAAGCTCGCGGGCCTCGAAGTCCTGCTGATGATGTTCACGATCGGCCTGGCCGTGGCGCTGGCCCGCACGCCTCCGCCCGGCGGCAGCACCGAACTGCCCAGCCGCACGGAGATCGCGATCGGCTACGACCTCGACGGCCCGCCGACGCTCGCGGCCATCCTGTTCGACTGGCGCTTCGACCTGATCTACGGCACCGCGGCGCTGGCCCTGGCCCTGTTCTACGTGCTGGGCGTGCGCAGGCTGACCAAGCGCGGCGACAAGTGGCCGGTGGGACGCACGGTCGCGTGGCTGTGCGGGTGTTTCTCGCTGCTGTTCGCGACGTCGTCGGGCATGGGCCGGTACTCGCCGGGGATGTTCAGCGTGCACATGGAAGCGCACATGGTGCTGTCCATGCTGACGCCGATCCTGTTCGTCCTGGGTGGACCGGTCACGCTGGCGTTGCGTGCGCTGCCGGTCAACAAGGAGGTGCCGGGTCCGCGAGAGTGGGTGCTGGCCTTCGTGCACTCACCGGTCGCACGGTTGTTGACGAATCCCTTCGTGGCACTGGGTTTGTTCGTCGGGTCCTTCTACGCGCTGTACTTCTCGGGACTCTTCGAGGCCGCGCTGCCGTTCCACTGGGCGCACCTCGCGATGAACGCGCACTTCATCCTCGCGGGCTACGTCTTCTACTGGCCCGTGATCGGCGTGGACCCGTCCCCGAACAAGCTGCCGCCGCTCGGCCGGTTGGGGCTGTTGTTCGCCTCGATCCCGTTCCACGCGTTCTTCGGCGTGGTGCTGATGAGCTCCGCGACCGTCATCGGCGAGCAGTTCTACCGGGGCCTGGCGCTGCCGTGGGTGCAGAACCTGCTGGAGGACCAACGACTCGGCGGCGGCATCGCGTGGGCGGCGGGGGAGATCCCGTTGCTGGTGGTCATGGTCGCCCTGCTCACGCAGTGGGCGCGGCAGGACGGCCGGGACGCGAAGCGGTACGACCGCAAGGCCGACGCCGATGGGGACGCCGACCTCGAGGCCTACAACGCGATGCTGCGCAAAATGGCGGGTAAGGACTAGACGGACAGCGGGCGGCGGAATCCGCGGACCGCGAAGAACGCGCCGATCACCGCGATCGAGCCGCTCGTGACCAGTGCGCCGAGCACGCCCGTGACGGGGTGGGCGAGCGCCAGGCTGCGGGCGGCGTCGACCGCGTAGGTCAGCGGGTTGATCTTCGCGATCGCCTGCAGCCAGCCCGGCAGGCCGCCCACCGGCACGAACGCGCTGGACGCGAACATCAGCGGGAACATCGCCAGGAAGCCCACGGTCTGCATGAGCTCCGCCTTGCGGACCCACGCGGCGATCGCGATGAACACCCAGCTCAGCGCCCATCCGACGACCAGAGCGAGACCCAGTGCGGCGAGGGTGCCGACCATGCCGCCGTCCGGGCGGAAGCCGAACACCAGCACGCCGAACAGGATCATCAGCACCAGCTGGAACGCGGTGCGGACCGCGTCGGACAGGTTGCGTGCCAACAGAACTGTGCTCGGACGGATCGGCAGAGAACGGAACCGTGCGAGCACACCGTTCGACATGTCCTGCACGAGCCCGATGCCGGACGCGAGAGAGGACTGCATCGCGGTGTTCACGAGGATCGCGGGCAGCAGGTAGTTGATGTAACTCATGCCCGGCGGGAAGTTCGCCGTGGACGTGATGCTGCCGAAGATCTGGCTGAACAGCGTCAGCATGATCAACGGCTGCAGGATGCTGAAGAAGACGAGTGCGGGCGTGCGCAGCAGCGCGCGCAGTGAACGGCCGGTCAGCACGAGGACTTGCGTCGGGTAACTGCTGCCGTGCCAGGTCAAGGTCGCCATGATTGCCCCCTAGTTCGCGGCGAGAGTGAGGTAGACGTCGTCCAGCGTGGGCTCCTTGAGGCCGATTTCGTGCGCCTCCAAGCCGTTGTCGTCCAACGCGCGCACGACCGTCGCAAGGTCGCGTGACCCGCTGACGGGGGTCGTGAGCGTGAGGCCCTCCGCGACGGGATGGAGCCCCACGGAGTTGATGGCCGTCAACGCGACGTCCACTTCGGACACCGAGTCGAGCGTGACGGTCACCGTGCGCTGGCCGACCTGCGCCTTGAGCTCGGAACTCGTGCCGGACGCGACGACCTTGCCGTGGGACAGCACGGTGATCGAGTCCGCGAGCCGGTCGGCCTCGTCGAGGTACTGGGTCGTGAGCAGCACCGTCGTGCCGTCCGCGACGAGCTTCTCGACGATCTCCCACATCGCGAGGCGGCTGGCCGGGTCGAGGCCGGTGGTCGGCTCGTCCAGGAACAGCACCTCGGGGTTGCCGACCAGCGACGCGGCCAGGTCGAGGCGCCGCCGCATGCCGCCGGAGTAGGTCTTGGCGTTGCGCTTGGCGGCGTCGGTGAGGTCGAACTGCTCCAGCAGGTCGTCCGCGCGCTGGTGGGCCTGCTTGCGGCTGGCGCCGAGCAGACGGGCGATCAGCACGAGGTTGTCGTGACCGCTGAGCTGCTCGTCGACGGCGGCGAACTGGCCGGTCAGACCGATGCGGCTGCGGACCTCGTGCGCCTGCTTCACGACGTCGAACCCCGCGACCTTCGCACTGCCGCCCGACGGCGGCAGCATCGTGGTGAGGAGGTTGACCAGCGTGGTCTTGCCGGCGCCGTTGTGGCCGAGAAGGCCGAGCACGGAGCCCTTCTTCGCGGTGACGCTCACGCTGTCGAGAGCGGTCACGTCACCGAACTTCTTGCTCACCTCGTGGGCTTCGATCATGAGCTCAGTCATTTGCTCCCCCTGGTTTGAGTGCTCCGTGCAGGAACAGCTCCACGATGGCGGCGGGTTCGGCGGCGATCTGACCGAAGCCCGAGCCCATGCGGTTCGTGAAGACGGCGCCGAGCAGCATCCGTCCGGCGAGGTCGGGGCTGACGCGCAGGTCCGCGTCGCCGAACAGACCGGCGACGGCGTCGGACAGCTGCTGCATGCCGATCGGCGGTCCCTTGTGCTTCTTGTGGTCCTCGTCGCGCGGCTGATAGCCGGACTCGCGCAGCGCGCCGATGACACCCCACATGCGGTCGAGGTAGCCGCTGAACATCGCGACTCCCGCGGTGAGCCGTTCTTCGAGCGGTACGTCCGCCGGGATCGCTTCCAGGCTCGCGACTTCCTCGTCGGAGTGCAGCGCGCGTTGGATGCACGCGTCGAGCAGCTCGGCCTTGTCCTTGAAGACGCGGAACACGGTGCCTTCCGCGATGCCGGCCGCGGCGGCGATCTGACTGGTGGTGACGTTCGCGCCGGCCTTCACGACGAGCGGCAGCGTGGCCTGGACGATCGCTTCGCGGCGATCTTCCGGGCTCATCGCGGGGGCGCGGCGGCGGCGTGGTTCCTCTGACACGTCCGCAACTGTATGAGTGAGTCCTCACTCATGTCAATGAGTGGGCGCTCACTCACTCGGCTCGCTCCAGCGTGGCACTAGTGGCGTGGCTCGGAATGTCGCCGGGCGAATTCGCGGTCAGACGGGTGCATCGCGGCGCCACCCCCGCGTCCTCGTACTGGTTGTACGGGGGCGTGGGGGCGGTGTCGCGAGGTGCCCTGCTGAGCGTGGATTACCCAGCCGACATTCCGGGCCGCGCCACTAGCAGAGACCCCTGACAATTTCGCGATTCGAGGCCGTTCAAGATCTCGACCTGTCCACAGCTCGCGAGTTGTCCACAGATCCGCTGCCGCCCCACCTCGGCCGCCCGCCTCCGGAGCAACCTGGACCAGAACCCGTGACCTGGAGGCAAGCCCGATGTCCTGGAATTCCACCGTGATCACCGTTGTTGGCACAGTCGTCAGCGAGATCACCTACAAGCACGGCGAGGACGGCAGGACGAACGCGTTCTTCCGCATCAACTCGACCGAGCGCCGGTACAACACGGCGCTGGGCGACTGGGAGGACGGCGAGACGTTGTGGCTGGGTGTCTTGTGCTGGCGCAAGCTCGCCGACAGCGTGAAGACGACGCTGTCCAAGGGTGATCCCGTGATCGTCCAGGGCAAGCTGCGCATTCGTCATTACGAGAAGGACGACGTGAAGCGGCAGGCGTTCAGCCTCGACGCGTTGCACGTCGGGCTGGACTTGAGTCGCGTGCAGTCACTGGGCTCCGCCCCGCTCGTTGAACCGCGGGCCGCCGAAGATGTCGCCGAGGTCCCCGTTCCGTTCTGAGCCGTTCGGGGCAACCCCGTGCCGGACTTCGGGAACCCGCCCGATCCGGCGGTGCCGCCGGAGAAGATGTACGTACTGCGATCCACGAAGAAGGAGGGAAGCTCGTAGATCGGGGCCGCTGAGGACCGATCGCCGAGAGTCGTTCACGTTCGAACGGAACGGGCTGGTCACCGAGTCGCGTGACGCTCGTTCCGGGGGTGAGCGCCCGCTTGTCGGCGACCGAGGTCAGGAGCCTCTGAGCACCGCTCTACGATCGCGACCATGGCCGAGTTCATCTACACCATGAAAAAGGTGCGCAAGGCGCACGGTGACAAGGTCATCCTCGATGACGTCACGATCATGTTCTACCCCGGCGCGAAGATCGGTGTGGTCGGTCCCAACGGCGCCGGCAAGTCGAGCGTGCTCAAGATCATGGCGGGGTTGGACACACCCGGAAACGGCGAGGCCTACCTTGCCCCCGGCTACACGGTGGGCATCCTGCAGCAGGAGCCGCCGCTCAACGAGGAGAAGACCGTCCTCGGCAACGTCCAGGAGGGCCTGGGCGAGATCAAGGTGAAGCTGGACCGCTTCAACGAGATCGCCGAGCTGATGGCGACCGACTACTCCGACGAGCTGATGGAGGAGATGGGCAAGCTCCAGGAGGAGCTCGACCACGCCAACGCGTGGGACATCGACTCGCAGCTCGACCAGGCGATGGACGCCCTGCGGTGCCCGCCGCCGGACGCCGACGTCACCAAGCTCTCCGGTGGTGAGCGCCGCCGGGTCGCGCTGTGCAAGCTGCTGCTGAGCAAGCCCGACCTGCTGCTGCTCGACGAGCCCACCAACCACCTGGACGCGGAGAGCGTCCTGTGGCTGGAACAGCACCTCGCGCAGTACTCCGGCGCCGTGCTCGCCGTGACCCACGACAGGTACTTCCTGGACAACCTGGCCGAGTGGATCCTCGAGATCGACCGCGGCAAGACCCACCCGTACGAGGGCAACTACTCGACGTACCTGGAGAAGAAGGCCGAGCGCCTCGCGATCTCGGGCAAGAAGGACCAGAAGCTCCAGAAGCGTCTCAAGGACGAGCTGGAGTGGGTGCGCTCCGGCGCCAAGGCCCGCCAGGCCAAGTCGAAGGCGCGTCTCGACCGCTACGAGGAGATGGCGGCCGAGGCGGAGAAGACCCGCAAGCTCGACTTCGAGGAGATCCAGATCCCGCCGGGCCCGCGTCTGGGCAACGTCGTGGTCGAGGTCGACAAGCTCAAGAAGGGCTTCGGCGACAGGGTCCTGATCGACGGCCTGTCGTTCACGTTGCCGCGCAACGGCATCGTGGGCGTCATCGGTCCGAACGGCGTCGGCAAGACGACGCTGTTCAAGACCATCGTCGGTCTCGAGCAGCCCGACGACGGTGGCGTGAAGGTCGGCGAGACGGTCCTGCTGTCCTACGTCGACCAGAACCGCGGCGGCATCGACCCGAAGAAGAACGTGTGGGAGGTCGTGTCCGGCGGACTCGACTACATCCACGTCGGCAACGTCGAGATGCCGTCGCGCGCGTACGTCAGCGCGTTCGGCTTCAAGGGTCCGGACCAGCAGAAGCCCGCCGGAGTGCTGTCGGGTGGTGAGCGCAACCGCCTCAACCTCGCGCTCACGCTCAAGCTCGGCGGCAACCTGATCCTGCTGGACGAGCCGACCAACGACCTGGACGTCGAGACCCTCGGCTCGCTGGAGAACGCTCTCGAGCAGTTCCCCGGCTGCGCCGTGGTCATCTCCCACGACCGGTGGTTCCTCGACCGCGTCGCCACGCACATCCTCGCGTGGGAGGGCACGGACGAGGACCCGTCGAAGTGGTACTGGTTCGAGGGCAACTTCGAGGGCTACGAGAAGAACAAGCTCGAGCGCCTGGGTGCCGACGCCGCGAGGCCGCACCGTGTCACGTACCGCAAGCTGACACGGGACTGAGAGGGCAACGGCGACGTCGTGGCGGCGAGGGGCGAGGCGCAGGCGAACGTCGAGGTGAGCACGCTGGTCGTGCCCGCCTGGATGCTGCGTTGGCGGGCACCGGAGCTCGCTCTGGTGCTCGGTGAGCGCGCGGTAGCGCTCGCAGCCACCCGCCGCGACGAAGCCGACCGCCTGCGGGCGGAGTCGCTCGTGGTCTTCGCGGGCAACCGCGTGGGCCGCGGCGTCCGCATCGCCGATCGGGCGATCGACGCGCTGAAGGCGGCCGAGGCCGCCGGTGAACACGAGACCGCGTGGCTGCTGCGAGTCGAACTCGCGGCGTGCGCGCGGTCCGTGGGAGCGCCCCTCACGGGGTTCGCCGCGGTCACGCCGGTGCTCGAAGCGCCGGACGTGCCCGCGGAACTGCGTGCCTCGGCGCTGGTGCAGGCCAGCGAATGCCTCGTCACGGTCGGCCGCGGCGACGAGCCCACGCGGGCTCTCGCCGAGGCGGACCAGCTCTACGTCGCCGACACGACGCTCGACGACGACACGCGTCTGCTGCTGCGCGGTCTGATCCGCGCGGTGCAGGCCGCGCAGCACCGGCGGTGGGGCGATCTCGCCGCCGCCATCGGTGCCGCACGCGAAGGCCTCGATCTGCTGAGCAGGTTCTCCGATCCGTCCGCGGACAGCGGCCAGGGCGTCGGCCGGCTCACGCTGGAACTGGTGCTCTCGCTGATGGACGCGAACCGCCTGCTCGACGCAAGCGACGTCGGCAGCCCGATGCTCGACCTGCCGGTGCGCGCGCCGTCGGCGTCCACGACGGGGTGGTTGCGCCTGGCTCTGGCCACGCGCGTGCACCTGCCCGCGGGCAGGGTCGCGCTGGCTCGCGAAATGCTGCGGGAGGCCGCGGCGAGCGCCGAACGCCACCAGCTCGACACGTTGCTGGCCGAAAGCCTGCTCGCACTGGCCCACGTGCACGAGGTGTCCGGCGAACTGGCCGACGCGCTGAAGAACCTGCGCTCAGCCCACGCCGCCGAACGCCGCCGCGCCCGTGCCGTCTACGCGGTGCGCGCCCGGCTCGCCGCCGAGTTCTCCGGTGTCCACCGTCAGCCGGCCGATCTGCACCAACAGCTGGCGAGCGTGCTCCGCCCGATCGAGGGCATGCAGGTGGTCACCGACGGCGTGCTGACCGCCGCACTGAAGCAACAACTTCGGCAGTGGCGTCAGGTCCAGGTCCGCAAGGGCGATGGGCTGAAGGTCAAGCGCGTCCGCCGCGCTGCCGAAGACATGACCGTGGAAGGTTTGTCCGCGGCACGACAACACGCCGCCGACCGGTGGCGCATGGTCCAGCCGTTCGGCGAGCCCGACGACAAGACTCCGGAACAAGTGGAACTGCCACCTGAATCCCTGCCGTCCTCTTCTTCCTCCTCTGACCGCACCGTCCCCGCCTCCGGTCTGATCGCGTCCGCGGGAGCCATGGTGAGCGGCCGCCGCCGCGCCGCTCGCGTGGCCGCCGGTGAGATCGACGACGACCGGCCCACCACGATCGCCGAAATCCCCGTCACCCCAGCACTTCCTGATCCCGAGCCGCAGCCGCAGCTCACCGTCGAGCAGGAACGCAAGCGCAAGGTCGAGCAGCAGCTCATGGAGCTGCAGCGCGAGGCCCGCCGCCAGATCGAGGCGGAACGCCAGGCCCGCGCCGAACAGCGAGCTCAGGCCGAACGCGAGGCCCAGGCCGCCGAGGAGGCCGCGCGCCAGGAGGCCGCCCGCGAGGAAGCGGCCCGCCAGGAGGCGGCGCGGCAGGAAGCGGCCCGCGAAGAGGCCGCGCGCCAGGAAGCCGCCAGGCAGGAAGCCGTTCGCCAGGAAGCGGCGCGGCAGGAACTGGCCCGGCAGGAGGCGGCCCGTCAGGACGCCGTGCGCCAGGAGGAGGCCCGCCGCGAGGCAGCCCGCCAGGAAGCGGTCCGCCGGGACGTCGCCCGTCAGGAAGCGGCGCACCAGGAGGTCGCCCGCCTGGCCGTGGAACGCGAGGAGACGGCCAGAGAAGCCGCTGCCCGCGAGGAAGCGGCCCGCGCCGAGGCCGCCGCGCGCGACGAGGCGTCGAACTCCCAGTCGGAAAGCGTGCTGGACATGCTCAAGGCCCAGGGCCTGCGAGCAGGAGGCCGTCGCCGGGCCCGCGACGCCGAGTCCCAGTCCGACACCCCGTCGTGGCGCGTGGAACCCCCGTCGAGCCTGCGCCAGACCGACCCGGCGGCAGAACCCGCGCAGCCGCGGAACTTCTTCGCGGACTCCGGCGGCCCCGCTCGCCCGGACTACTTCGCGGACCAGGACACCCCGGACGGCCCGACCCGCTCAGGCCTGTCCGCGGCGTTCTCCCGCCCACCGGCGGCACCGGACTTCGGTCCGCACCTCGACGAGCCGTCCTACCCGCTGCACACCCCGGCAGCGGGCTTCCCGGCCGCCGCCGCGGACCCGGACGAGCGCAAGCTCCCCGACCTGGACTTCAGCGGTCTCGACTTCAGCACCCCGAAGCCGAAGCCCGTCGCCTCCATCCCCACCCCACCGGCTCCCGCGGAACACCCGGACGAGGAACCCGAGCCCAAGCCGCTCCCGCCCATCCCGGACCCGATCCCGTCCGTGCCGACCCCGGCCGAGATCCCGCAGGCCCCGGAGCCGGACCTGATGTCGACCACGTTCCTGAGCTCGGCGGACGTGGACGACGACGCCTCGGACATCCCCACGACCCCGGTGCCGGTGCAGTCGCAGGCCGAGCAGTCCCGGCCGACGTTCGGCACCCAGACCAGCTTCGGCACGCAATCCGCATTCGGCACGCAGTCCAGCTTCGGCACCCAGGCCTTCGGCGCCCAGTCAGGCTCCGGCTCGGCAGACTCCGAGGCGCCGACCGAGACAGGTTTCCGCGCGGTCGCCCAGCCCGACCCGGCCACGTCGACCCCGGCCGACGCACCGAGCGCCACCACGAACGACTCCGGCGATCGAACCGGCCGCCCCAGCAGCCGCCGCAGGCCGAGCGACCTGAGCCTCGCCGACCTGCTGGCGGAGGCACTGGTCGCCTACGAGACGGGCCGCCGCTCCGACGAGGAACAGGTCGAAGCGGCAGACCTGGCCGCCCCGCACTGGTCAGCGGACGAACCAGAGCAGGAAGCCACTCCCGAACGCCCCGCCGAGGCCGAGCCGGCCGCCACCGCGGACGCCCTCTTCGGGGCAGGAGAGTCGTCCGGCGCACAACGCCCCTCGGCAGAGGGCGCGACGGACTCTCAAGCCGGCTCGGACACCCCTTTCAGCCAAGACAGCCCCTTCAGCCCGCAGCTGGGACGGTCAGCGGAGTCCCCGCCGTCCTCGGACGCGCTCTTCCAGCCGGGCCGGCCCTTCGGCTCCCAGGAGCCGGCGGCCGCGGACCCGCCCGGTGCGGAGGCGTTGTTCCGGACGGGGCTGTCGTTCGGCGCGCGGCACGACCAGGCAGCGGACGTCCCGCCCGGCGACCGGCAGAACCCCGCGGCGGACACCTCGCCCGGTTCGGAGGCGTTGTTTCGGCGGGACGAGTCGTTCGGTGCCCGGCACGAGTCAGCGCCGGAGACCCAGCCCGGCTCGGACGCCTTGTTCCGGCCTGGCCGGTTCGACACCCGGCAGGACCCGGCAGCGGATGCCTCACCCGGTGCGGAGGCGTCGTTCCGGACGGGTCTGTCGTTCGGTTCGCAGCAGGATCCGGCGGCGGACGCGTCGTCCGGTTCGGAGACGTCCTTTCCGTCGGGTCTGTCGTTCGGCACTCAGCGGGATTCCCCGTCCGGTGCGGAGGCGTCGTTCCGGACGGGTCTGTCCTTCGGTTCGCAGCAGGACTCGGCGGCGGACACCTCGTCCGGTTCGGACACGGCGTTCCGGCCTGGCCAGTCCTTCGGCTCCCCGCAGGAGCCGCCGGCAGAGGCCGCGGCTTCCTCGAGCGCGTTGTTCGGCTCGACCCCGCCGTTCGGCACGCAGCCGGCGGATCCCCAGGCCGGTTCGGACCTCTCCTTCCGGCCTGGCCAGTCCTTCGGGCTGTCCCCGGTGGAGCCGGAAAGCCGGCCGGGCACGGACCTCGCCTTCAACACCACACCGTCGTTCGGCACCCCCCAGCCGAATCAGGAGTCCTACTTCCTCTCGAAGCCGCCCGCGGAGTCCGAGCAGGAGAAGACCGGGCCGATCGCACCGGTGGGTGCCGCGCCCGACAGCGAGACCACCGGTCCCATTCGCCGCGTTCGTCCGGACGGGCCGGCGGGCTGGACGTTGCCGGGGGCGTGATGGTGGCCAGCACCACACCTCAAGCCTTGCCCAACCCCGCCCGGCCGGTGGCGGGGGACGAGGCGCGGGAGCGTCGGGACGGCTGCCTGGCGCGGGCGGGTCGGTGATCTCCCGCGGTTCGGTGGTGGTCACACCCATGATCGGATGAATGCTGCGGATCGGCCGGGTGCCGGGTCTGGTGGAGGTTGCCGGATCCGGCTGGTGTCCCGGCGCGTCGCACGATGCGAAAAGCCTTGTCGCCACTGATGATGTGACTCGATTCAGCCCACGATTCAGTGGCCCGTCAGTGCCCCTCCCGTTGCCGGTGACGGCCGCCACCCCATCTAGGGTGGGGTCGGACCCGGCACACAGAGGTGCCGGATAGCGTGGAGTCGCCTGAAGATGACCTCGACTGGAGCCCCGACCCGAACCGACGACGTCTCCGCGGCCCCCGCCGCGGGCGATGACAGTCGACCGGCCAGTCCTGAACAGGTCCGTGACGAGCTGATCGAACGGGCCGCCGCCAATGCCCCCGAACTCGCTGACCTGATCCGCCTTTTCTACCGGCACGTGCCCGCCGAGGAAGTCAACGACGACGACCCGGTGGACCTGGTCGGAGCGGTGCGGTCGAACTACCAGCTCGCCGAGAGCCGCGTTCCCGGACGCGCCGCGGTGCGCATTCTGAACCCCACCCGCGGGACCGACGGGTGGCAGTGTCCCGTCACCGTGGTGCAGGTCGTCACGGACGACATGCCGTACCTGGTGGATTCGGTCGCGTCCGAGCTCACGCGTGGTGGTGTGCAGGTGCAGCGCGTCGTGCACCCGATCGTCGTCGTGCGGCGTGACCCGGTCACCGGTGAGCGCATCGAGGTGCTGCCGACGGCCGATCCGGCCGATCCGCCCTCGGACGCGCTGGCCGAGTCGTGGATGAACGTCGAGGTCGACCTCATCACCGACCCCGATCGTGCCCGCGAGCTCGAGACCCGCCTGCTGACGGTGCTGACCGACGTCCGCGAGGTCGTCGAGGACACCGACCGCATGGTGACGACGGCGCTGCAGCTGGCCGAGGAGCTGGAGAAGGACTCGTCCGAGGCCACCACCGACGGCTCGAAGCTGCTCAAGTGGCTCGCGGACGGGCACTTCACGTTCATGGGCTACCGGCAGTACGAGCTGGTGCGCGAGGACGGCGAACCCGCGCTGCGGGCCGTGCTCGCGAGTGGGCTCGGCGTGCTGCGCCAGGACAGCCTCGCGGCGCGCAGCCTCACCGCCGGGCCGGACAACGGCGAGCAGGCGCTGAGCCCCGAGTTGCTGGTGCTGACGCAGGCCAGCGCGCAGAGCAGCGTGCACCGCAGCGTCTACCCCTACTACGTGGGCGTGAAGACGTTCGACGGCGAGGGCAACGTCTCCGGCGAGCACCGGTTCCTGGGCATCCTCAGCACCACCGCGCTGCACGAGGACGTGCTCGACATCCCGGTGATCGAGCGCCGCGTGCGCCAGGTCATCCACCGCGCCGGCTTCCCGCTGCAGTCCTACTCGGGTCAGCGGATGCTCGAGGTGATCCAGAACTACCCGCGCACCGAGCTGTTCTCGGTCGACGCGGACACGCTCTACCAGACGACCACGGGCGTCATCGCGCTCGCGGAACGCCGGCGGCTGCGGTTGTTCCTGCGCCGCGACCCGTTCGGCCGCTTCTTCTCGTGCCTGGTCTACCTGCCGCGCGACCGCTACACGACGACGAGCCGCCTCGCGATGCAGGAGGTGCTGCTCGCCGAGCTCGGTGGCCTGAACCTCGAGTACAGCGCGCGCATCGGCGAGTCCGCGCTGGCCCGCGTGCACTTCATGGTGCACACGGAGCCGTCGCGCACGCTGGAGCCGGACGTTCACGCGATCCAGGGCAAGCTGGCCGAGGCCATCCGCAGCTGGGACGACCGCATGGTCGAGGCCGTGACGGGCGACAGCGGCGAACTCGGTGCCGAGTCGGCCACGGAGCAGGGCCAGCGGTTCGCCGCGGTCTTCCCGGAGGCCTACAAGGAGGACTTCAACGCCGCGATCGGCCTGGAGGACTACCGGCGCATCGAGGCGCTCGTCGAGGGCGACCTCGACATGGTCTTCTACGTGCCGGAGGACGCCGAGGCGGGCGAGCGGCGCTTCAAGCTGTTCCTGACCGGTGAGGGCATCACCCTGTCGGACGTGCTGCCGATGCTGCAGCGCATGGGCGTCATCGTGGTCGACGAGCGGCCGTACGAGATCGCCCGCGAAGACGGCGTGCAGTGCTGGATCTACGACTTCGGCCTGCGCATCGACAAGGCCGCGCTCGCCCAGCTGTCCGAGTCCGACCTCGACCAGGTGCGCGTGCGGTTCCAGGACGCGTTCGCCGCCGTCTGGCGAGGCGAGGCCGAGGTCGACAGGTTCAACTCGCTGGTGCTGCAGGCCGGGCTCACCTGGCAGCAGGCCGCGATGCTGCGCGCGTACGCGAAGTACCTGCGTCAGGCGGGTACGCCGTATTCGCAGGACTACATCGAGGACGCCGTGCTCAGCCACACGTCCGTGGCGATCGCACTGGTCGCGTTGTTCGAGGCCAGGTTCAACCCGGCGCTCGACGACACGACCCGTGCCGCGCACACCGAGACGATGGTCGTCGAGACCGGCAAGCTCATCGACGACGTGACGAGCCTCGACGCGGACCGCATCCTGCGCAGCCTGCTCACGCTGATCAACGCCACGCTGCGGACGAACTACTTCTTCCGCGACGCGGACGGCAACGCCCGGCCGTACCTGTCGGTCAAGCTCGACCCGCAGGCCATCCCGGACCTGCCCGCGCCGCGGCCGAAGTTCGAGATCTTCGTGTACTCGCCGCGGATCGAGGGCGTGCACCTGCGCTTCGGCAGCGTCGCGCGTGGTGGTCTGCGCTGGTCCGACCGCCGCGAGGACTTCCGCACGGAGGTGCTCGGCCTGGTCAAGGCGCAGGCCGTGAAGAACGCCGTGATCGTGCCGGTCGGCGCGAAGGGCGGGTTCGTCGTCAAGAAGCCGATCGCCCCGACGGGCGACCCCGGCATCGACCGCGAGAACTTCATGTCCGAGGGCATCGCCTGCTACAAGATGTTCATCTCGGGCCTGCTCGACCTCACCGACAACCTGATCAACAACGAGGTCGTGCCCGCGCCGCAGGTCGTGCGCTACGACGCCGACGACACGTACCTCGTCGTGGCCGCGGACAAGGGCACCGCGACGTTCTCCGACATCGCCAACGGCGTGAGCCAGAGCTACGGCTTCTGGCTGGGCGACGCGTTCGCCTCCGGTGGCTCCGTCGGCTACGACCACAAGGCCATGGGCATCACGGCCAAGGGCGCGTGGGAGAGCGTGAAGCGCTCGTTCCGCGAGCTCGGCGTGGACACGCAGACCGAGGAGTTCACCGTCGTCGGCATCGGCGACATGTCCGGTGACGTGTTCGGCAACGGCATGATGCTGTCCGAGCACATCCGGCTCGTGGCCGCGTTCGACCACCGGCACATCTTCATCGACCCGAACCCGGTCGCGGACACGTCGTTCGCCGAGCGCGTGCGGCTGTTCAACGTGCCGCGCTCGTCCTGGGACGACTACGACCGCTCGCTGATCAGCGAGGGCGGCGGCATCTTCCCGCTCACGGCCAAGTCGATCCCGGTCTCCGAGCAGGCCCGCGTCGCGCTGGGCCTGCCCGAGGGCGTGGTCAAGCTGTCGCCGCCGGAGCTCAAGAAGGCGATCCTGCTCTCGCCGGTCGACCTGCTCTGGAACGGCGGCATCGGCACGTACGTCAAGGCGTCGACCGAGTCGCACGCCGACGTCGGCGACAAGGCGAACGACTCGATCCGCGTCGACGGCGCCGACCTGCGGGTCAAGGTCGTCGGCGAGGGCGGCAACCTGGGCCTGACCCAGCGCGGCCGCATCGAGTTCGCGCGCACCGGTGGCAAGGTCAACACCGACGCGCTCGACAACTCCGCCGGCGTCGACTGCTCCGACCACGAGGTCAACATCAAGATCCTGCTGGACCACCTGGTCCGGGAGGGTTCGCTGGAACAGTTGCAGCGCAACGAGGTTCTCGGCGAGATGACCGACGAGGTCGGCGAGCTCGTGCTGGCGGACAACTACTCGCAGAACAACGTCCTCGGCGTCAGCCGGGCGCACGCCGCCCCGATGCTGTCGGTGCACGCGCGTCTCACGGCCGACCTCGAAGCTCGCGGCGCTCTCAACCGCAAGCTGGAGGCGATGCCGAGCGTGGCGGAGTTCAAGGCGCTGGAGAAGAACGGCCAGGGCCTCACCTCGCCGGAGCTCTCCACGCTGCTCGCCTTCACCAAGCTCACGCTGAAGGAAGAGCTGCTGGCGAGCGAGATCCCGACGATCGACACGTTCAAGAACAAGCTGCCGGACTACTTCCCGACCTTGTTGCGCGAACGCTTCGGCGCGGCCATCCCGAACCACCCGCTGGCCAAGGAGATCATCACCACGGTCGTCGTCAACGAGGTGGTCGACGGCGGCGGCGTGTCCTACGCCTTCCGCCTGGCCGAGGAGATGAGCGCGTCGGCGACCGACGCGGTCCGCTCCTACGCCGTGGTCACCGAGGTCTTCGACCTGCCGTCGATCTGGCGCGAGATCCAGGCGCTCGACAACGTGGTGCCGACGGAGGTCCAGGACAGCATGGTCCTGGAGACCCGCCGCCTGCTGGACCGCGCGTCCCGCTGGCTGCTCTCCAACCGCCCGCAGCCGCTGCCGGTGGGCTCGACCATCAACCGGTTCCGCGGCGTGGTCGAGGAGCTCAGCCCGTTCGCCTTCGACCTGTTGCAGGGCAAGGAACTGGACGTCGTCGCGGGCAAGGCCGACCGGTACGTCGAACAGGGCGTTCCCGCCGAGCTCGCCCGCAAGGTCGCGGCGCTGCTCTACATGTACGGCCTTCTCGACGTCACCGAGATCGCCGAGCTCGCCGAGCGCGAGTTCGGCCCGACCGGCGGCGCGGGCCCGGAGCGCACGCACCGGGAGACGGCCGAGCTGTACTTCTCGCTGTCCGACCACCTCGACATCGACCACATGCTGGACTCGGTGACGAGCCTGGAGCGCGGCAACCGCTGGCACGCACTGGCCCGGCTGGCTCTCCGCGACGACTTCTACTCGTCGTTGCGGGCCATCTCCGTCGACGTCCTCAGGGCGAGCGACGAGGGCGACACGGCGACCGAGAAGATCGCCAAGTGGGAGCAGGCCAACGCTTCCCGCCTGGCTCGCTCGCGTGGCGCGCTGGAGGAGATCAACCGGGTCCACCAGCTGGACCTGGCCACCCTGTCCGTCGCCGCCCGCCAGGTGCGGAGCATGGTCAGGTAAGACCGGAACGCAAGAACGCCGGGGCGTCACGGAAGTCCGTGGCGCCCCGGCGTTGTCGTCAGGTCAGACGACCTGGTCCAGCTCGGCGCGCTGCATGATCGCGCGTCGCAGCCAGTGCCGTCCGACGACGACCAGCAACGCCACTCCGACCGCCGCGACCGTGCCGACGGCGGATCCCATCCACAGCCCGAGGGTCTCCATGCCGTCCGCGGGCGAGGGGATGTCGGCGAACGTGATGAAGACGAACAGCCAGGCGAGCACCAGGCCCCCACCGGCGATGGCGCCGATCGCGATGTTCGTCCACGCGAGCGCGCCGGACTCGAACACGGTGCCGTCGCCCGCCCGCTGCAGCATTCCGCCCAACGCCACCGCCAGGACCTGAAGGCACGCGATGAAGACGATGGCGGACACCACGAACGGCAGCCGCACGGACTCGTAGGGCGGAAACAGCTCGACCTCGTCCGCCGCGGTCGTCGGAATCACCACCACCTGCGCGAACAGGCCGCCGAGGACCGCGATGGCGAGCAGTGCCTGCAGGAAGAACACCAGTGCGCGAGTCATAAATCGAGTATCGAGAGCTGCCTATCGATTTTCAATCGGTTGGTGTGGAGGTCCTGTGAAGGTTCGGGCGGTCGCCGTTCGGTAGGGTCCCTGCATGGGTGTCTTCGTCACTGGTGTGCGGCCGCGATGGTCGGACATGGATGCGTTCGGCCACGTCAACCACGCGAACACGGTGACGTTGCTCGAAGAGGCCCGCATCGAGCTGTTGTTCACCGAGGCGGCCCGCCACGGGGTCAAGGAACTGGCCGAGGGCATGGTCGTGGCGAAGCTCGTGGTCGAGTACCTCGCGCCGATCGTGTTCACCGGCGAGGACGTCCTGGTGGAGATGTCGGTGCGGGAACTGAAGTCCGCGTCGCTGACGCTCGACTACGTGGTGCGCGGCAGCCGCGACGTGAACAGCCCGGTGGTGGTCAAGGCGGAGACGCTCATGGCGCCCTACAACGTGACGACTGCACGACCGCGCCGGCTGACCGAGGCCGAGCGCGACTTTCTCGCCGGGTGGCGGGCAGGGGGAAACGGTGCCTGAACTGGTGTTGGCCGACGCGGCCGAGAGAGACGACCTCGGGGCGTTCGCCGCGCGGGCGGTGCGGCTCGACGCGCAGTCCGTCGTGCGGCTGCGCAACCGCGACGAGGAGCGGCTCGACGCGTGGGTGGCCACGCCGTTCGACACGCTCGCCACGCGAACCGTTGCGGGACAGGCGACTCCGGCGGACGTCACGGTGTCCGGGTCGGAGCTGCTGACGGGCCTCGCGGTCATGCGCGACGAACGCATCGACCCCGGCCCGGCCAAGGACCTGATGTGGCGCTCGGCCCTGCCGCCCGCCGAGGGCTGGCTGATGGTCGACCGGCTGCCGGTCGAGGTCATCGCGACCCTCGCGGACGAGGGCGTCGAGGTGGCCAGGGAGAACACCGGGCCGCAGGGCACGCCGCCGGCCTCGTTGCTGGACCAGACGGTGCTCACGGTCAGCGGGTCCGGACTGGACGTGAAGATCGCGCTGCGGGTCCTGTTCGCGTTGTCGGGCATGGGTTTCCTCGGAGACGACGGCGAGGTGCGGGTGACCGCGACCGACTCGTGGCTGCGGATCGACGCCCGCTACGGCGCGGTCGTGCGGCGGCGCCACTCCATGCTGCCGCTGCTCGTCTGAAGCGCGGCGTAGGCGGTGCTCACCTCGGCGAGCCAGGTCGCCTCCTCGTCCGCGGCGGGTGCGTGGAACTCGGGGAGCCGGCCGCCCGGCCCTCCGAGCAGGGCCGCGTCGATGCACGCGGCTTCGGCGTAGGCGCGTGCGTTGAGCCCCGCCGCTGAAGCGGAAGCCAGCGCCGCGTCGTAGACGGCGGCATCCAGATGGGAACGCAACGGGCCGATGAGCGCGTCCCGGATGCCGATCACCCGGTTCAGCAACCGCGCGCGGGAACCTCGCACTCCCGGCGAGGAGACCCCGAGCGCGGTCGCCAGCGGAGCCAGCCGCCGGTAGAGGCGGTACCTGCGCACTTCCGCGTTCGCCGAGGGCAGCAGCAATCCGGCGAGCAGGAACAACCCGGCCGGCGCGATCAGCAGGATCTGCACCCCGGCCAGTCCGTGCTCGTCCCAGGACGGGGGCGCACCCAGCCACACGGCGACCGAGTAGGTCACCTTGTGCACCGCGTGCGCGATGGTCAGCGCACAGCCGATCCCCATCAGCGTCAGGCTCGCCCTGAGCACACCGCGTTCCCGCGTCCGATGGATCCACGCGAGCCTCACCACGTCCGCCATCGCGAACGCGCTGTACAGCTGCCACACCAGCACGTACGCGAGGACACCCGCGTCGGCGTGGCCGCGTTCGCCGAGCAACGGCAACCCGAGGCGCACCGGACCGAGCAGGTAGCAGACGCCCAGCAACGCGGACGCCACGGCGAGCAGCCGGGCACGTGAGCGGACGGACGTACCCGGCCTGACGACGGCGAGTGTGAACACGACGGCGAAGTAGGCCGTTCCCATGCTCGCCAGGTGTTGCGGCAGCTGCGGGAAACCCGGCAACCCCCCGAACGCGCGGTGCACAGGCCAGTAGATCGCGGAAAGCCCGAGCACGGTCGAGATCTCCATGCACACCAACGCGAAGAACACCGCGCGGGCCGCCTGGTCGGACGGGTTGCGGCGCCAGGCGAGGCAGCGGTTCAGCGCGGCCGCGGCGATCACCGCGACCAGGACCAGGTGCGCCGCGACGGCCGCCGCCACGCTCAGTCCTCCAGCGCGCGACGCAGGCCCGACGCCCTGCTGGCCCTGGCGAGCACGGCGTAGGCGAAGTCCTCCGCCTGCCGTTCCGCGCGGTCGGAGAAGGTGTCGTGCTGACGTGCCAGCATGATCCGCAGCGTTTCGCCGCCGAGGTCGGGGAAGAGCTGCGCCATCGTCTCCGCGCCCTGGTGTTCGTGCAGGATGTGCCCGAGCTCGTGCAGGATGATGTGCTCCTGGTGCAGCACGGACGTGTGCTGCTCGAAGCAGACGATGTCGGCGTGCTCGCCGGAGAGCCACAGCCCGCACGGCCCCAGCGACGCCATCGGCAACGGCGTCAGCACGATCGGCCGGCCTCGCTCGGTGCCGATGCGGCCGCACAGTTCGTGGATGTCGAACGGGCGTGGCAGGTCGAGCTTGGCTGCCAGCCTGCTCACCCGAGCCCCTCCAGCTTGCGCAGCTGCTCGGTCAGCGCGCGCACGGCGTCCACGCTGCCGGGGGACAGTCCGATCATCCTGGCCGCGGCGCTCGCGACCCCCGCGTCCCGCATCGCGGCCGCCAGCCCGATCTGCGCGGTGACCTGTTCGGTCGTCTGGTCGTCGAAGAAGTAGGCGACCGGGATGCCGAAGAAGTCGGCCAGCCGCTGCAGGGTGTCCTTCGTCGGATTGGTGTTCTTGCCGGACCGCAACGCGGACAGCAGCCCGGTCGACAGGCCGGTCGCGACCGAGACTTCGGGATGGGTGAACGGTTTCCGGCCGCTCGGACGCACCTCGCGGAAGAGGTGATCGACCTTCTCCGCCAACGTCCGAGGGGCGGCAGCGGCCTCGTTGACGTCTCCCACGCGAGAAGTCTACAGTCGGCGCTCGATCACTTTAATGACTCAGTCCGATCGTGAGATCAGTCTGATGATTCCCGGTGCCGGTTGTCTGGGGGGACACATGCGCATCCGCCTGCTGGGATCGGTCGAGGCCTTCGCCGACGGCAGACCTGTGCCGCTCGGTGGTCCCAAGCCGAAGACGTTGCTGGCTCTGCTGGCGATCAACTCCGGGCGGGTCGTCGGGGTGGATCAGCTGGTCGGCGCGGTGTGGGGAGAGGAACCACCGGACGCGGCCAGGTCCTCGCTCTACACCTACGTGTCGGCGTTGCGGCGGGCTCTGGGTGACGCCGTCAGCAGGCGCAACGGTGGCTATCTGGTCAACTCCGCCCAGGTCGACCTGCACGAGTTCACACAGCTGGTCGACGAGGGCCGCGGACTGCTGGCCGACGGCTCGCTGGAGGAGGCCGCGAGCCGGTTCGACACGGCGCTGGCGTTGTGGCGCGGACCGGCGCTGGGCGACGCGCAGGGGGAGTGGGCCGAGACGGAGCGCGTCCGGCTGGAGGAACTGCGGCTCGTCACCGTGCAGGACACCGCGGAGGCGAAGCTGGGGCTCGGCCGCGGCGAGTCGCTGATCGACGCCCTCACGACCGCCGTCGCGGAGCATCCGCTGCGGGAACGGCTGCGCGGCCAGCTCATGCTCGCCCTGCACCAGGCGGGCCGGCAGGCCGACGCGCTCTCCTGCTACCGGGACGGCCGGGCGCTGCTGCTCGACGAGCTGGGGGTCGAGCCGGGGCCGGAACTGCGGGCCGCGCACGAGAAAGTGTTGCGGGACAACGACCTGGTGTCGCCCGGGCCACCGCAGAGGAGTCCGGACCAGCTGCCGTTCGGCATCGGCGACTTCACCGGCCGCACGCGGGAGGCGGACCGGCTCACCCGGCGGCTGCGCGCTGACACGAGGCTGTGCGTGATCTCCGGCAAACCGGGGGTCGGCAAGTCGGCCCTCGCGGTGCACGTGGCGCACGAGATCGCCGGCCACTTCCCGGACGGCCGATTGTTCGCGGACCTGTGCGGGCTGCAGCCGGTCCGTGCGGAACCGGCGGATGTGCTGGCGGGATTCCTGCGCGCGCTCGGCGTCACCACCACGGCGATCCCGGACGGCCTCGCGGAACGCGCCCAGCTCTACCGGACGCTGCTGGCGGACCGCCGCATGCTCGTCGTGCTCGACGACGCCGCCGACGAACAGCAGGTCCGGCCACTGCTGCCAGGCGGCCACCGGTGCGCGCTGCTCGTCACCAGCAGGCGGCGCCTCGACGCGCTCGGCGGCGGCACCCAGTTCGGCCTCGACGTGTTCGGCGACGCGGAGGCGCTGGACCTGCTCGGCCGAGTGGCCGGACAGGCCAGGGTCGCCGCGGACCGGGACCAGGCGCTGCGCATCGCCCGGCTCTGCGGGCACCTGCCGCTCGCCCTGCGGATCGCGGCGGCCCGGCTCGCGGCACGGCCGCTGTGGCCGTTGCGCAGGCTCGCCGACCGGCTGACGGACGAGCGCGAGGTGCTGCGGGTGCTGCAGGTCGGTGATCTGGAGGTGCGGGGAAGCTTCGCGCTGAGCTACGACGCCATGCCCGCGCGGGAACGGGTGGCGTTGCGCCGGCTCGGCCTGCTCGGCGTGCCGGACTTCGGGACCTGGCTCGTGGCCGCGCTGCTCGACTGCCCGGTGCCCGAGGCGGAGGACACCGTCGAACGCCTGATGGACGCGCAGCTCGTGGACATGTCGATGAGCGGTGGCATGGTCCGCTACCACCTGCACGACCTCATCCGCGCGTTCGCCAGGGAACGCGGTGAGGCCGAGGAACCGGAGCGGGACGTCCACGCGGCCGCGTCGCGCGCGGCTCGGTCGGCGTCGGCGCTGGTGCGCATCGCCGGCGACCGGATGCCGCACGCGACGTTCGCCGTGGACCGCCTCGACACCGTGCCCGACCTGGACGGGAGGGTGCTGGAGGACCTCGCCGACCCCGAGCAGTGGTTCGCCGCCGAACAGGCCGCGCTCGTCGCGACGACGGAACGGGTCAGCGAGCTCGATCTCAGCGAGGACGCGACCACACTCGCGGCGGCGCTCTGCTCGTCCAGGTTCGCTGTGCACAACCTCTTCGGGCCGTGGTGGCGCACGCACAGCGCGGCACTCGGCGCGGCCCGGCGGACCGGTGACCGGGCGGGGGAGGCCCGGCTGCTGGCGGGGCTCGGCTGGCTGCGGTTCGAACAGGACCGCTTCGACGAGGCCGAGGACTACTACCAGCGGGCGATCGCCGCGTACGAGTCCGGCGGGGATCGGCGCGGCCTGGCGAGCGTCCTGCTGGCGCTCAGCAGCGTGCAGCGCGAACGCGGCAGGCTGGCGGAAGCCCTGGTGTCGCTGGAGAACGCGCTGCCCGACCTGGCCGACCCGAGTGCGATCGCGCAGGCCGCGCACGGGATGAGCCGCGTGCTGACCGAACAGGGAGACCTGCGTGCCGCACTCGACGCGGGCCTGCGTTCCCTGGAGGCCTACCAGCGGATCGGGGACCGCAGGGCCGAGGCGATCGTGCTGCGCTCGGTCGGCATCGTGCACAGGGCTGCCGGACGGCTGCCCGAGGCAGCGGCGTGCTGCGAACGGGCGCTGGAACTGTTGCGGGACACCGGTGACCGGCTCATGACGGCGTACGCGGTGCAGGCACTCGCGAAGGTCAGGATCAGGCAGGGCCGCGGCGCGGCGGTCAGAGACGACCTGGAGGCGTGCCTGGTGACGTGCAACGAGATGCAGGACGGCTTCGGGCAGGCGCTCGTGCTGCGCACCCTCGGTGAGCTGGACCTGGCGCAGGGCAGGCGGCACGAGGCCAGAGAGCACCTCGAACGGGCGCTGCGGTGGTGGGAGGCGTTGTCCCTGCCGCTATTCCGGGCCAGGACGTTGCGGTCGCTGGCCGAACTCGGCGACCAGGCGGCGTGGGACGAGGCACTGGCGATCTTCCGGCAGCACGGCGCCCGCGAGGCGTTCGAGGGAGAACCTCAAATCCGGCCTTCAGATCGCTTGGAGGTGCTCGGCCCAGAGTAGGTGCGGCAACGCGGGCAACGGGTCCGCGGAACTGTCTGGGGGCAAGCATGAAGAGCAGGAGAACGTTGGGGCTCGGCGTGGTCGCGGCGCTGGCCGCGCTCGCGCTGGCAGCACCGGTGTCGGCACAGGAAACCGTGCAGGGACAGGGAACCGAGGCGCCGGTCGCCGGACTGGCCGCGGCGGCCGTGGACGAGCCGATCACCAGGGACGAGGTGATCTCCCGCGCGAAGACCTGGCTCACCGCCAACAACGGCGGGCCGGTGCCGTACGACATGGGAGGCTGGTTCGGCGGGTACCGCGCCGACTGCTCCGGGTTCGTCTCGATGGCCTGGAAGCTCGGCTCCAGCCGGACCACGGAGTCCCTTCCCGGTGTCTCCCAGCGGATCGCGAAGAACGACCTGCTGCCGGGCGACGTGCTCGGCAAGCTCGGTCCTGGTACCGGTGGCGCCGCTGGTCACGTGGTCGTCTTCGAGGCGTGGGCGAACGATGCCAGGACGGCGTACACAGGCATCGAACAGGCGGGCAGTCCCGGCCACACGGTGCGCCGCACGATCCCGTACCCCTACTTCGGCGACTCGAGTTACCTGCCCTGGCGCTACAACAAGATCGCCGACACCCGCCCGGTGGACCGGGTGAGCGACGTCAACAGCGACGGGTGGGGCGACCTGATCGGCGTGGCCGCCAACGGTGAGCTGTTCGGCTACAACAACGCCACGCTGGTCAGCGGGGACCGTTCGCCGTTCACCGGGGAGACCTGGCGCAACGCCGGCAGCGACTGGTCGTCGGTGACGACGCTCGCCTCGGGTGACGTGACCGGTGACGGCTACGCGGATCTCGTCGGTGTCGAGGGCGATTCCCTTGTCGTGTACGCGAACGGCGCGCTCGTCAATCCGGGTGGCAAACCGTACGGCGGCGTCACGTGGCGCTACGACGGCGCCTGGAGCGCGGTGTCCCACCTGGCGATCGCGGACGTGACCGGCGACGGTTTCGGTGACCTGGTCGCGGTGGAGCGTTCCGGTGCGTTGGTCGTGTATGCCAACGGCAGCAAGGTGAATCCGGGTAACAAGCCGTTCGGTGGCGAGACCTGGCGGATGGGTACGGGCTGGGGCAGCGTCAAGCACCTCGGTGTCGCCGACCTCAACCGGGACGGCTTCGGTGATCTCGTCGCGGTGGACGGCAACGGCGAGCTGTTCGGCTACAACAACGCCACGCTGGTGAGTGGGGATCGCAAGCCGTTCACCGGGGAGACCTGGCGGATCCGGGGCAGCAACTGGTCCGCGGTCAGGCAGTTCACCGTGATGGACGCCAGTGGTGACGGCTACGCCGACATCATCGCGGTCGAGCCGGACGGCAAGTTGGCCATGTACGCCAACGGTTCTCTCGTCAACCCCGGCGGGATTCCCTACACCAACCGCACCTGGTCCGCCGCCGGCGACTGGTCCGGCGTCCGCACCCTCGCCTGATCCGCCGAGCCGACCAGAAACGAGAAGGAAATGTCCTTCCTGCAACGACTTGCGGCCGGTGTCCTGGCGACCGCCGTCATCACCGGTGGCACGACCACCGCCCACGCCACGCCCGGTGACGCTCCGGGAGCCCAGGACGCGAACGAGGCGTGCGTCGCCCCGCCGGTCCGCGACCTCAACGTCACCAAGATCGTCTACCGGGTGGCCAGAGACCTGAGCGTGTCGGACAAGGTCATGCTCGCGGGCTTCGAGACGGGCTGGGTCGAGTCGCACATGACCAACCTGCCGTGCGGTGACCTGGACTCCCTCGGGGTGTTCCAGCAGCGGCCCTCACAGGGCTGGGGAACGCCGGATCAGATCATGGACGTGGTCTACGCGTCCACGGCGTTCTTCCAGTCGGCGATTCGCGTCGACCGCGCCAATCCCGGGCTGTCCCCGGGCCAGCTCGCGCAGAAGGTCCAGAAGTCGGACTACCCCGAGCGGTACGACCAGGTGGAGGGGCACGCGCGAACGCTGATGGCCGAGGTCGCGATCCCGGTGGACCGGGTGAGCGACATCAACCGGGACGGCTGGGGTGACCTGGTCGCGGTGGACGGCAACGGTGAGTTGTTCGGCTACAACAACGCCACCCTGGTCAGTGGTGACCGCAAGCCGTTCACCTCGGAGACGTGGCGGTACCCCGGCAGCGACTGGACCGGCGCGAAGCTGCTGGCGTCGGGCGATGTGACCGGTGACGGCTACGCGGACCTCGTCGCGACTGGCACCGACGGCACGTTGTCGGTGTACGGCAACGGTTCCCAGGTCAACCCCGGCGGCAAGCCGTTCGGTGGCGTGACGTGGACGTACCAGGGTTCCTGGGCGGACGTCCGGCAGCTGGCGATCGCGGACGTCACCGGGGACGGCTGGGGTGACCTGGTCGCGGTGGAGGGCTCGGGTGCGTTGGTGGTGTACGCCAACGGCAGCAAGGTGAATCCGGGCGGCAAGCCGTTCGGCGGGGAGACCTACCGGTTGGGCGTGGGCTGGGGCAACGTCAAGCAACTCGGTGTCGCCGACCTCAACCGGGACGGGTTCGGTGACCTGGTCGCGGTCGACGGCAACGGTGAGTTGTTCGGCTACAACAACGCCACTTTGGTGAGCGGTGATCGCAAGCCGTTCACCGGGGAGACGTGGCGGATCCGGAACAGCAACTGGTCCGCGGTCAAGCAGTTCACGGTGACGGACGCGTCCGGCGACGGTTACGCGGACATCGTGGCCGTGGAGCCGGACGGGAAGTTGTCCGTGTACGCCAACGGTTCTCTCGTCAATCCCGGCGGAGTCCCGTATGCCGGTGTGACGTGGTCCATCGGTGGTGACTGGTCCCAGGTGCGCACGTTCGCCTGACCGGTTCACCACGAACAGCGCCCCAGGATCCCCGGGGCGCTGTTCGCGTCAGGTTCAGGCCAGCCAGACCGCGGTGTCCGGGGGCAGCTGGTCGCCGTCCATCGGACCGGACGACAGCAGCACCTGACCGGGAGGCAGCGGCACGGAGGCGCCCGAGGTGTTCAGGGCGCAGATCAGCCCGCCGCCCTTGCGCCGGAACGCGAAGCAGCCGGCCGGTGCGCCGTACCACTCCAGTTCCTCACCGGCGAAGCCCGCGTTGGACTTCCGGTGCTCCAGCGCCTCGCGGTAGAGCGAGAGCATCGAACCGGGGTCTTCCAGCTGCGCCTCGGCCGTGAGGTGGTCCCACTCGTTCGGCTGCGGCAGCCAGGTGTTCACGGCCGTGGAGAACCCGAACGGCGGACTGGTGCCCTCCCACGGGATCGGCACGCGGCAGCCGTCCCGGCCGCGCTCGGTGTGCCCGGAACGCTCCCAGGTCGGGTCCTGCAGGGCCCAGTCCGGCAGCTCCACGTTCGGCAGGCCGAGCTCTTCGCCGTTGTAGAGGTAGATCACGCCCGGCAGCGCCAGCTCGACCAGCGTCATCGCGCGGGCCCGCTGCTCGCCCAGCGCGCCGCCGCCGTACCGCGTCACGTGGCGGACCACGTCGTGGTTCGACAGCGTCCAGGTCGCGGGGGTGCCGCTCAGCGCGACGGCCGCGAGCGAGTGCTCGATGGCCGAACGGACCGCGTCGGCGTCGAAGCCTGCCTCGACCAGCCGGAAGTTGAAGCCCAGGTGCAGCTCGTCGGGACGGACGTAGGCGGCGAAGCGCTCGTCGTCGCGCACCCAGATCTCGCCGACGGCCATGGTGCCGGGGTAGCCGTCCATGACCTTGCGGATCATGCGGTGGATCTCGTGCACGCCGTCGTTGTCGAAGCGCGGGTCGTGCGCGTCGTCGGACAGCACACCGGGGGCCTGCGGGCGGATCTCCATGTCCGGCAGGCCGTCGGGCTTGGCCATGCCGTGCGCCACGTCGATGCGGAAGCCGTCGACCCCGCGGTCCAGCCAGAACCGCAGCGTCTGCTCCAGGTCGGCGCGGACCTCCGGGTGGTCCCAGTTGAGGTCGGGCTGCTCCGGTGCGAACAGGTGCAGGTACCACTGGCCGTCCGGCACGCGGGTCCACGCGGGACCGCCGAAGACGGACGTCCAGTTGTTCGGCGGCTGCGAGCCGTCGAAGCCGCGGCCCTCGCGGAAGATGTAGCGGGCGCGCTCCATGCTGCCGGGGCCTGCCTGCAGCGCCTCCTGGAACCACACGTGCAGGTCGCTGGTGTGGTTCGGGACCAGGTCGACCGTCACGCGGATGTTGTGCTCGTGCGCGTCCGCCACCAGCCGGTCGAACGCGGCCAGGTCGCCGAACATCGGGTCCACGTCGCGCGGGTCGGCGACGTCGTAGCCGTGGTCGGCCATCGGCGAGCGGTAGAACGGGGTGAGCCAGAGCGCGTCGACCCCGAGCAGCTCCAGGTAGCCGAGGCGGGACCGGATGCCGTCGAGGTCGCCGACGCCGTCGCCGTTGGAGTCGGCGAAGGAGCGCACGTAGACCTGGTAGAAGACGGCGTCACGCCACCAGACGGACTCTTCGGCGATCTCGGGGCTGAGGTCGGAGGAACGTCGCACGGGGGGTCATCCTGCCATTCGTCTCGCTGCTAAAGGACCCGAACGGGTGATGGGCGCTCAGGAAAAGCTGTTCATCAAGCTGTTCGCGGCCATCTCCATGTAGTCCCAGAGCTGCTTGCGGTGAGCCTCGTCCAGGCCGGCCTCGTCGACGGCGATCCTCATGCAGCGCAGCCACGCGTCCCGCTCGATCGGTCCGATCTTGAACGGTGCGTGCCGCATCCGCAGCCTCGGGTGGCCCCGGTTGTCCGAGTAGGTGTGGGGGCCGCCCCAGTACTGCATGAGGAACAGCCGCAGCCGCTCCTCCGCAGGTCCGAGGTCTTCTTCGGGGTACAGCGGGAGGAGGATCTCGTCGGCCTTCACCTCTTTGTAGAAGCGCGCGACGATGCGGTGGAACGTCTCCTCGCCACCGACCTGTTCGAAGAAGCTCACGGGGTTTCCCACGCACCCATCCTGACTCACGACAGCCACCGCGTGCAGGCCGCCCCGGCTGTTGGCTCTGCCATAGGCGTGTGAACTGGCAGGACGCCTGATGATCACCGTCTCGAATGGGTGTTCTAACTCACTTGGCGGTGAAGCCCGCCTCTTCCAGCGCCGGCATGAGCTGCGCGCGCAGGTTGCGCTGGACCGCCCACTGACGGCCGGGACGCGTCTTCACGGTGACCCGCAGGGTGATTCCCTCCGGCGTGAACTTCTCGACGCCCAGCACCTCGGGCTTGGCCGTGATGTCCGTCTTGAGCGGGTCCTTCTCGGCCACCTCGCCGGCCCGGCGCTCCAGCACCTGGGTGGCCTCCGCGAGGTTCGCGCCGTAGCTCAGCGGCAGGTCGACGACCGCGACCGCGAAACCCTGCGACGAGTTGCCGACGCGCAGGATCTCGCCGTTGCGGACGTACCAGACCGTGCCGCCGGTGTCCCGGATCGTGGTGGTGCGCAGCGCGACCGCCTCGACGGTGCCGGTCGCCGGGCCGAGGTCCACGACGTCGCCGACGCCGTACTGGTCCTCCAGCAGCATGAACATGCCGGCCAGGAAGTCCTTCACCAGGTTCTGGGCGCCGAAACCGATCGCGACGCCCAGGATGCCCGCCGAGGTCAGCACCGGCGTGATGTCGAGCTTCACCACGATCAGGACCTCGAGGAACGCGATTCCGAAGATCAGGATCGTGACGATCGACTTCAGCACCGAGCCGATCGTGCGGGCGCGCTGCTCCCGGCGCTCGGAGATGAGGTTCCCGAGCGCCTGGGGTGCGCGTTCCCGCAACGGCTTGAGCAGGCCCGGCTTCTTGCCTTCCTTGCCGGGCGTCGTGATCCGGTCGATGACCTTGCGCAGCATGGCCCGGAGGATGAAGGCGGCGATCAGGATCACGACGATCTTGATGCCGCCCGCGATGATGTCGGGGCCGTACTTCTCGAAGAAGCCGACCGCCTGCGCGGTCTTGTTCTCGATGTCATCCACGGGACTGGTCACGTGGTCGTGCCCTCCTACAACTCCATGCCGGTGGCATTCGCGAGAAACGTCAGCTGGTCCACGGCGAGAGACACCGTCCGGCTGACCGACCGGCCCGCGTGACCGACCTCGGTCTCGCGGCGGATCAGCACGGGGTGCTTGGTCGGATCACTTGACGAAGCGTGCTGCAGAGCCGCGCACATCTTCCTGGCGTGGTTGGGGTCCACACGAGAATCCGACTCGAACACCGTGAACAAGACCGAAGGGTACTCAACGTCCGTTACCACTCGGTGATAAGGCGAGTAGGAGAGCAGCCAGCCCAGCTCCTCGGAAACGCTTGCGCTGCCGTACTCGTCGGCCCACAACCGTCCGAGCAGGAACTTCTCGTAGCGCACCATGTCGAGCAGTGGCGCTGAGCACACCACCGCCGCGTAGAGCTCGGGGCGCTGGGTCAGCGCGGCGCCCACGAGCAGGCCACCGTTGGACCCTCCCATGATCGACAGCTGCTGCGGCGTGGTCCACCCGTCGCGCACCAGACGCTCTGCGGCGGCGTGGAAGTCGTCGAACACGTTCTGCTTGTTGGCGCGCATACCGGCGACATGCCAGTCCTCGCCTTCCTCGTCGCCGCCGCGCAACGACACATGCACCCACACGCCGCCCGCCTCGACCCACGCCAGCGTGGTGGCGCTGTAGCCGGGGCCGCGGCCGATCGCGAAGCCGCCGTAGCCGGTGAGCAGCGCGGGACGGGGCAGATCGGGCTTCTGCTCTCCGCTGACGACGAACATGTGGACCGTCGTGCCGTCCTTGGACCGGTACGCGATCTGCTGCGTCGTCACGGTCGGAAGCTCGACACGACCCGGTGCGGCCTCGTGCAGCACCGTCTCACCCGTGGTCTTCGAGAACCGGAACACCGACTGCGGCGTCACGAAGTCCGTCCACCCGAACCACAGCGTGTCCTGGTCGTGGTCCGTCTGAGCGTCCACAACGGACATGCCGTGCAACGAACCAGTGCCGGGCAGGGGGATCTCCTGGACGTGCGCGCCGGTCGCGGCGTCGTGCAGGTGCAGCTCGGACACCGCGTGCCGGGTGCGCAGGATGACGAGATCGCCGTTGAGCCACCGCACGCCGTCGAGCACCGAGTCCGGTTCCTCGCTGATCAGCTCGGTCCACTCGGTGGGGTTCGCGGGATCGGCGACGCAGAGCCGCTGCCGGGGCGCGCCGTGGTTGGTGTGCAGGTAGAGCCTGCCGTCACGGGCGACGAACGCCGAGCACTGCACGCCGGCCTCGGTCAGGATCACCGGCTTGAGCGCGCCGTCGCCGTGCAGGTCCGCGATCCACACGGAGTCGTGCTTCATCGTGCTGGGCGCACCGCTCACGACCAGCCAACGGCCGTCCTGCGACACGGTGAGTGAGTAGTAGAAGGTGTGCGCCTGATCGTCGCCGTGCACGTTGAGGTCCGTGGCGGGGTCCGTGCCGACGCGGTGACGCCACACGCGGCGATGGAACAGCTTCTCGTCCTCGGGCAGCAGCGCCGGGTCGAGCTGGCGGACGTAGAAGAACTCCTCGCCGCCGGGCAGCCAGCCGATCGAGGAGTAGCGGCACCGGTCGATGGGCCCCTCGATGAGCTCGCCGGACTCGACGTCGATCACGTGCAGCAGCGAGTGCTCGTTGCCGCCGATCGACACCTGGTACGCGAGGCGCGTGCCTTCGAGGCTGGGGGACCAGCCGTCCAGGGTGGTCCGGCCGGACGGGTCGAGCGCGCTGACGTCGAGCAGCACGCGTTCGGTGCCGTCGGTCTCGCGCACCACGACGACGGGGTGGTCCTGCTCGGGACCGCGGCGGCTGAAGAACGCCCTGCCCGCGCGCCAGGTCGGCGTGGACACCGACCCCGTGCGCATCAGCTCCTTCAGGCGCTCGCCCAGGCGTGCGCGGCCGGGCATCGCGTCCAACCAGGAGCGCGCGAGCACGTCCTGTGCCTGCGACCACTCCGCGGTGCGGGGGTCCGCGGTGTCTTCGAGCCACCTGTACGGATCGGCGACGTCGCGCCCGTGAATCTGCTCGGCGATGTTTAGCCGCTCGGCGATCGGGTAGGTGATCGTCGCAGGCAGTGGAGTGGAGGGAGCCTCTGTCACCTTGTCAAGCGTACCGGGCTCTTGAAAACGACTTCCGATAGGGAGTTCATTCACCCCAGGTTTGATCACACATCCGTGACGCGTCACTTATCACACGTGATTTTTTCCTGGTAAGTGTGGTCTCCTATGGCTGAACCGGTGGAGGTGGTCGCGTGCCAGACCGACAACCGACCCCTATCGGCACCTCGCTACCAGGCGAGACGGCGCCGACGGTCCCCCCATGCCGAAATCAGCCCGAGCTCCGGGTCGTGCCGGATGGGGATCGAGATGGGGGAGGTCCCGGTCCGACGCCGGCGGTTTTCCCCTGGGGAAGACGCAAGGTCCTGCTGCTGAACGCCACGTTCGAGCCGCTCACGGCGTTGTCACTGCGCCGCGCGGTCGTCCTGGTGGTGTGCGGGAAGGCCGAAGTCGTGCACGGAGACGCCTCCGGGCTGGTGCTGCACTCGTCGAAGTCCGAGGTGCTCGTGCCGTCCGTGATCCGGCTGAGCTCCTACGTTCGCGTGCCTTATCGCGGTCGCGTGCCGATGACCCGTGCCGGGCTCATGCACCGCGACCGTTATCGCTGCGCCTACTGCGGCGGGCGGGCCGAGACGATCGACCACGTCGTGCCGCGCTCGCGTGGCGGACCTCACACCTGGACCAACTGCGTCGCCTGCTGTGCGAAGTGCAACCACCGCAAGGCGGACAAGTTGCTGTCCGAACTGGGCTGGCGGCTGCGCGTCGTTCCCGCGGCGCCACGCGGCCCGCACTGGCGACTGCTCGCCGGCGTGGCCGAGGCTGATCCGCAGTGGTTGCCGTACCTGGGCGAACCTGCTGCCTGAGGCTGGTCGTTCGGGTCAGGCCGCGAGGGAGAACTCGTTCTGGCGCGCCGTGATGCGCACGGAGTCGTCCATCGTGATGCGCACGGAGTCTTCGCGTGCGGTGATGCGGACGCTGTCCTGCTGAGCGGTGATGCGCACGGAGTCGTCGTGGGCCGTGATGCGCACGCTGTCGTCCATGGTGATGCGCACCGAGTCGTCGTGCGCGGTGATCCGGACGGAATCGTCGTGCGCGGTGATGCGGACGGAGTCGTCCATCGTGATGCGGACCGAGTCCTGAGCGGTGATGCGGACCGAGTCGTCGTGGGCCGTGATGCGCACGGAGTCGTCCATGGTGATCCGGACGGAGTCCTCACGCGCAGTGATCCTCACCGAATCCTGCTGAGCGGTGATCCGAACGGAGTCGTCGTGTGCCGTGATCCGGACGGAGTCGGCGCACGTGATCCTGACCGAATCGCTCGCCGTGATGCGCACCGAGTCTGCCATCGTGATGCGGACGGAGTCGCGGGCCGTGATCCTGACCGAATCGCTCGCGGTGATCCGAACGGAGTCGGTCGTGGTGATCCGGACGGAGTCACTGGCCGTGATACGCACTGAATCGTCCTTGTAGCTCGGAAGAGTGAAGGTCACGGCCTGGGGGCGGGTCATCGTGAACATTTTGTGTCCTCCAGCTCGCTCGGGGCGGGTGCGCAAGACCCGTATAGGTGAAAAGCTAAGAGGTGGGTGATCCGGGAACAAGACCCCAAACCGGCACCCGTTCGCCGCCGACCGGGTGAGGCCTGACCGGGTGTAACCGCTGCGCCGCACGAGAGCACTCATTGCCCTTACTGGCGGGTATGGACACGCTCTGTAGCGTTCAATCCGATGGAACGTGACATGCGTCATAGTGCAAAAGGCGTGCATGGACGGGGTTTTCGAGCGCTCACCGGTGCCTGGGCGGTGTCGCTCGTGGGCGACGGCGTGCGCATCGTCGCGCTGCCCCTGTTCGCCGCCGCCAGCACCCGCAGCCCGCTCGCGGTGTCCGCTGTGGCCGTCGCGCTCACCCTGCCCTGGTTGCTCGTGGCGCTGCCCGCGGGCGCCCTTGTGGACCGTTGGAGACCGAGAACCGTTGTCGTGGTGGCACATTGGCTGCGCGCCGGGGTGACCGGAGTGCTCGCTCTGGCAGTCCACACCGGACACGCGACGGTCGTCGTCTTGTGCGCCACGGCTTTCGTGCTGACCTCCGCGGAGACGTTCGCGGACTCGGCGTCCCAGGTGCTGCTGGTCGAGCTCGCGGGCCGGGACGAGCTGGAGGCGGCCAACGGCCGGTTCGTGACGGTCGAGACGATCGGCATGGACCTGGCGGGGCCGCTGGCCGCCGCGGTGCTGTTCTGGTGGGCGCCGGCGGCCTGTTTCGCGCTCGACGCGCTCTCGTTCGTCGTCGCCGCGGTGCTCGTGTCGCGCGTGCCGGACGTCGCTCCGGAACGTTCGAGCAGTGATCTTCGCGGACAGCTGGCCGAGGGCGCGCGGTTCCTCGCGCGGACTCCTGGCCTGCGGTCACTGGTAGTTGCTGTTGCAATCACAGCTGTCTGCGCGGCCGCGATCAACGCCATGCTGGCGCTCTACTCCATCCAGGTACTCGGCCTCGCCGAACCGGTGGTTCCTGTTCTCGTCGTGTGCATGGCGGCCGGTGCTCTGCTAGGCGTCCGGCTGTCCCCGCGGCTCGCGGCGCGGTGGGGTGCCGGACGGGTCATGGTCGGGTTCCTGGCGTTGCTCGGCGCCGCGTTCGCGTTGTTCGGCCTCACGCCGTGGCTGGTGGTGGCGGTGCTCGCGTGCGTGCTGTTCGGCGTGGCGTCCGCGGGCTGGAACGTGCTGTCCGCGACCCGGCGGCAACGGCTCACACCAGGTCCGATGATGGGCCGCGTGACCAGCGCTTATCGGGTGCTCGCGTGGGGTCTGTCGCCGTTGGGCGCGGGTCTCGCCGGGCCGCTCGCCGAGGCGACGTCGCTGGGCACCGTCTACGTCGTGGCGGGCTCGATCGTGGGATTCACCGCGATCTTGCTGGCCCGGCCGCTCGCGCGCGGCTGAGTTCGGCTACCGTACCCGCCGTGACCATCGTGGAGACCGTTCTCGTCTTCGCGTTGATCCCGCTGGCGATCTACGGCGTGATCACGCTGCTGACGGTGAGGCCAAAGGCCACCCGGATTCCCCGGTACCGGCCCGGCCAGGAGTGGGGCTACGCCCCGGTGTGGTGGAGTGCGAACCCGGCAGGGTTGAGCGCTGAGCACCACAGCGCCGCCGAGTCCGGTGCCTCGGACTCGACCGCCAAGGGAGGCGCACGTGGCAACTGGTAAGGCGATCGAGGCCGTCGACCCGTCGACGCTGCCCGTCGGTGCCGTCGTGACGAACAGCGGCCGGGTGTCCGCGGCGAAGATGTACGAGCCGCACGCGCCGGAGCTGCCGTTCACGCCCTCCCAGCTCGCGCAGCTGGACGAGGCGCTGACGCTCTCCAGCCGCTCCACGGGCCTCGACTTCAGCGTGTACCTGGGCGAGCTCGGCGCGAACGCTCACGAGCGCGCGCAGGAGCTGCACGGCGCCACCGAGCGCCCGACGCACCACGTTCTCGTGGCCGTGTCGCCGGGCGAGCGCGTCGTCGAGATCGTGACGGGCGAGGAGTCCCACCGCCGTCTCGCCGACCGCGGTGCCAAGCTCGCGGTGATGAGCATGGTGGCGTCCTTCAAGGAGGGCGACCTCGCGGGCGGCCTCGTGTCGGGCCTGCGCATGCTGACCGACCAGGCAGGCAGCGCGCCGCGTTCCTGATCTTGCTTTCGAACGCCCCCGGCACCTCGCCGGGGGCGTTTTTCACGCGCTGACCTCGTTGCGGGCCACCACCAGGTCGGAGATCTTCTCCCAGCCGAGGCTGCGGTAGAGGTGGATGCCGTCGGTGGAGGAGAACAGCAGCCCGGTCGTCGCCCCGTCCCGTGCGGCCTCCCGGACCAAAGTGCCCATCACAACGCGGCCGAGGCCGCGCCGCCGATGCTCCTCCGCGGTCTCGATGCGGTGTGCGACAGCGTCTTCGCCGACCACGACCATCAACCCGCTGGCCGCCACCTCGCCGTCCGCCAGCACCTGGACCTTGATCACCGGATCCCTGGTGATCTCGAGCTGGTAGCCGGCGGGCGGTTCGGGTGCCGGGTGGCCGGCGAGCGCGCGGCGCATGAACGTCTCGTCCGGGCGTGCGACGACCAGTCCGGCCGCCTCGATCTCCGCGATCACCTTGCCCGGAGCGTGCGTGGGGATGCTCAGCCAGCTCGGTTCCCGTTCCGCGGCCACGACTCCGGCCACCGCACCGGCTTCCGCGTCGTCCGTGGCGATCCACTCGAACACCCGGTGCGGCCGGTTCACGTGGACCACCAGGTAGCCGTCGCGGTACTCCGACGTCAGCCCGTCGGCCGCGATCCAGCCGCGGTGCCAGCGCTCCACCAGTTCACCGATCATGCTTCCCCCTTGTCGTTCGCCGCGATCACGACGTCGGAAATCTTGTCCCAGCCCAGTTTCCGGTACAGGTGCAGGCCTTCTTCCGTTGCGAACAGCAGTCCGTCACTCGCGCCGGCCTTGACCGCCTCCTGGACCAGGGCGCCCATCACGACGCTGCCCAGCCCGCGCCGCCGATGCGCCGGCTTCGTCTCGATGCGGTGGGGCACAGCGTCTTCGCCCACGACGGCGATGAGCCCGCTCGCCGCCTCCTCGCCGTCGAACGTCACCACGACCTCGATCACGTCTCCCGGCATCACCCGCACCGAGTAGCCGTCGGGAGGTTTCGGTGCGGGGTGGTCGAAGAGGCCGCGCCGCATGAACGTCTCCGGTGCGCGGGCGACCAGCCCGGCCTGCTCGACCACGCGGGTCACCTCGTCCGGCGAGTCCGTCGCCACCGTCAGCCAGGTCGGCACGGACTGGAGTTCGACGTCTTCCGCGTGCTGCACCACGTTCGCGTCCCCCGCCAGGATCCGTTCCTCCTCCCGGCCGGGCAGATCGGCCCAGACGTGCCAGTTGTCCAGCAGGTCGTGCGGCTCCACCTCCTGCGCCCTGGCCCAGCCGGCGATCCAGCGGTCAACGAACGAGCCGAGCTCCACGCACCGGTCGAGCCGGTCCGCCAGGTCCTCTGTGGACGATTCCAGCACGACGTCGACTCCGTTGCGCCGCAGGTTCTTCAGCAGTCCGAGGAAGTAGTCGGGCATCGTCTCGAACGCCACGCCGGGTTCGTGCCACACGAGCGTGATACCCGGCACGAACCACCACTCCTCGTACATGCCGGTGATGGCGTAGACGCTGCCCAGGAACCGGCCGGGTCCGACCAGTGCCTCGCTCAGCGCGAGGTGCAGGCCGAACTCGTCCGTGGCGTGCCTGCCGTCGACGTGGTGCACGCCGGCGGTGGGACGCGTGCGGGGTGCCTTGGCGGCGATCTCGTTCCACCACATGCGGCCCTCGGGGCTCAGCGGCGCCCACAGGTTCCGTTCCGCCGGAACGCCTTCCATCCAGACGCGCCAGGCGCCGCGGGCGGCGGGAGTGGGCCGCTCGGCCACCGTCCAGTCGTCGCCGTAGCGGGACTGGTCGAGCACCACGTCGAAAAGTCCTTCACCGGCAGCGGAAGGGGACACCGACGCGACGTCCAGCGCGACCCCGGCGTGCGCCACGATCCGGCCGCCGCGGTCCAGGGCGCGCAACCCCACCCACGGACCCTGCTCGTCGACGGGAGCCGAAGGCCGGATGCGGCCGGGGTTGTCGCAGCCGATCAGCGTCACCGGTGGCCAGACGCTCTCGAACGAGCGGGGAAACCCTTCCACGGCACGACATGTGCCGGTTTCCCGTAGGTCCTTGTACAGGGTGTACGCCGGGGGAGTGCCGAAGTCGCCGCCGTCGATCAGCTGGCTCACGCAGGCACTGGCGAGGAGATCACCGCCGGGCAGTTCGGCGTGCACGACCAGATCGCCCAGCAGCCACCACTGCGAGCCCGAGATGCCGAGGTGGAAGTCTCCGGTGAGCTCGTCGGGTGCGACCGTGCATCCGCGCAGCACCAGCCGTTCACGCTCGGGCGGTACGGGATCGGCGAACAGCCCGTCGACGTCCACGACCCGTGCCAGGACCTCGTCGACGAACTCCCCGTCCTCGAGCCACCAGCGCACGACCTCGTAGCGAACTCTCACCGGACCTCCCCAGGACAGCCGCCCGACGCTATGGGAAAGCCCCGCAACGCGCGAACGCATTACGGGGCCCTCGCCGGTTCCAGCTTACGAGCGGTCGAACTCCTGTGCCGCAAGGGCGCGCACGATGCCGGCGCGGCCCTCGGACACCAGCCGCCGCAGGGCGGGCGGGTGCTCGTCCGCCAGCCACGCGTCAGCGGCCTCCACAGTGGACTTCGCGATCGACCACGCCGGGAACATGCCCACGACCATCGACTGCGCGCGCTCGGAGGTGCGGCGGTCCCACACGCCCTTCACGTCGCCGAAGTAGCGCTCGACGTACGGCGCGAGCAGCTCCTTCTGGCCGGGGTGCGAGATGCCCGCGATGATCGCCTCGCTGACCGCGTTGGGCAGGTCGTCGTCGTTCACGGCCCGGTCCCACGCCTCGTCCTTCGCCGCGATCGTCGGACGCAGCGCACGGGTCGACTGCGCGCGGCGGTGACCGGTGGAGGTCGGGTCGCGCTCCTCCTCCGCGGTGATCTCCGGCAGGTCCGCCTTGCCGTGCGCGACGAGTGCCTGCAGCAGACGCCAGCGCAGGTCCGTGTCCACGTCCAGGCCTTCCAGCACGGCCGAGCCGTCGTACCAGCCGCGCAGAACGTCCACAGTGGAGTCGTCGAGCACCGACGAGGTCAGTGCGTTCACGAACGCCAGCTGGTGGTCGGAGCCCGGTTCGGCCGCCTGCGCCAGTTCCAGCGCCTTGGCCACGAACCGGCGCCAGCCCTCCGCGCGCCACGAGTCGTCCGCGTAGGACGACAACGAGGTCTGCGCCTGCAGCAGAAGCCGTTGCACCACACCGACCTCGGACTCCGAGTGCAGCCCGCCGAGCACCAGGTTCACGAAGTCGCGGGCCTTCAGCTCGGCCTCGCGGGTCATCTCCCACGCGGCCGACCAGCACAGCGTGCGCGGCAGCGGCTCGGCGATGTCGGAGATGTGGTCGATCAGCCCGGCCAGCGAGTCCGGGTCGAGGCGCATCGTGCAGTACGTCAGGTCGTCGTCGTTGACCAGCACGATCTTGCCGCGGTGCACGCCGACCAGTTCGGGAACCTCGGTGCGGTCGCCCGTCACGTCCAGCTCGTGGCGGTGCGTGCGGACGAGCTTGCCCGTGCCGTCGTCGTCGTAGACACCGATCGCGATGCGGTGCGTGCGCAGTTCGCCCGCACCCGGACGCGCGCCGCCCTGCAGCACGGCGAACTCGGTGAACTTGCCCTGTGCGTCAACGGTGAACTTGGGGCGCAACAGGTTCAGGCCCGTCGTCTCCAGCCACTGCGCGCTCCACCACGACAGGTCGCGGCCGGACGCCTCCTCCAGCGCACCCAGCAGGTCCGCGAGCGTGGCGTTGCCCCAGGCGTGCTTGCCGAAGTAGACCCGCAGGCCCGCCAGGAAGTTCTCCAGCCCGACGTACGCGACGAGCTGCTTGAGCACCGAGGCGCCCTTGGCGTAGGTGATGCCGTCGAAGTTGACCTCGACCGCCTGCACGTCGGAGATGTCGGCCGCGACCGGGTGCGTGGAGGGCAGCTGGTCTTGCCGGTACGCCCACGACTTCTCGATCTTCGCGAACGTCGTCCAGGCCTGGCGGTACTCGGTGGCCTCCGCCTGCGCGAGCACGGACGCCCAGGTGGCGAACGACTCGTTCAGCCACAGGTCGTCCCACCAGCGCATGGTGACCAGGTCGCCGAACCACATGTGCGCCATCTCGTGCAGCACGGTCTCGGCGCGGCGCTCGTAGAGGTAGCGGGTGACGCGGCTGCGGAAGACGTAGTCCTCGAGGAACGTGACGCAGCCGGCGTTCTCCATCGCGCCCGCGTTGAACTCCGGCACGAAGCACTGGTCGTACTTGCCGAACGGGTACTGCACGCCGAACGCCTTGTGGAAGAACCCGAAGCCCTGTTTGGTCTCCGTGAACAGCCGCTCGTGGTCCATGTGAGGAGCGAGCGAGGCGCGGCAGTAGATGCCGAGCGGGATCTTGAAGTCACCCTCGACGAACTCGTCACGCCACTCGGCGTAAGGCCCGGCGACCAGGGCCACGATGTAGGTCGACATCGGCTTGGTGGTGGCGAACGTGTGCACGTCCGAACCGCCCTCGCCGTCCTCGGTGGCGATGATCTCGCCGTTCGAGATGACCTTCCAGTCGTGCGGCGCCGTCACCTTCATGGAGTAGACGGACTTGAGGTCGGGCTGGTCGAAGCACGCGAACATGCGCTTGGCGTCCGCGGTCTCGAACTGCGAGTACAGGTAGACACCGCCGTCGACCGGGTCGACGAACCGGTGCAGGCCCTCGCCGGTGTTCATGTACCGGCAGTCGGCCTCGATGGTGAGCTCGTTGGTCTCCGCGAGGTCCGGCAGCTTGACGCCGTCCTCCTCGCGGTAGCCGGAGACGTCGAGCTCGCTGCCGTTGAGCACAGCGCGGTGCACGGTCGCCGCCACGATGTCGATCCACGAGGAAGCACCCGGAGTCCGGCTGCGGAACACCACGGTGGTGGTGGAGCGGAACGTGTCCGAACCCGGCTTTCCGCCGCCGTCGGTCAGGTCCAGCTCGATCCGGTAGGACTCCACTTCCAGCAGCTCAGCACGGTCCTGAGCCTGGTCGCGGGTGAGGTTGGGCGCGGCCACTGGTCACCTCGTCTGCCGCGCGTGTGGTTACGCGCTGACGTCGTCGGGAATGGTTATGACTCCCGCATCCAATCACGGAACCGGCGTACGGGAAGAGATGACAGGGTGATCTGGTTGGGCTGATGGGGCGATAACGCCACCGACCGTCACTGAAGGGGCACGCATGACCGACAAGGCGAAGGTCGACTTCTACTTCGACCCTCTTTGCCCGTTCGCCTGGATCTCCTCCCGGTGGATCCTCGAGGTGGAGAAGGTCCGCGACATCGACCTGAGCTTCCACGTGATGAGCCTGTCCGTGCTGAACGAGGGCCGCGACCTGCCCGAGCAGTACAAGGAGCTCATGACGAAGGGCTTCGGACCGGTTCGCGTCGCCATCGCGGCGGAGCAGAAGTTCGGCAACGAGGTGCTGCCGAAGCTGTACACCGCGCTGGGCACCCGCATCCACAACGAGGGAATCAAGGACTTCGACGAGGTCATCCCGCTGGCCCTCGCGGACGCCGGCCTGCCCGCCGAGCTCGCCGAGGCCGCGACCTCGACCGAGTACGACGAGGAGCTGCGGGCGTCGCACCACCGCGGCATGGACCCGGTCGGCATGGACGTCGGCACGCCGACCATCCACATCGACAACGTCGCGTTCTTCGGCCCGGTGCTCACGAAGATCCCGCGCGGCGAGGAGGCGGGCACGATCTTCGACGGTGCCAAGCTGCTGGCCTCGTACCCGTACTTCTTCGAGCTCAAGCGCACCCGGACGGGTGACCTGGACTTCAGCTGAGCCCTTCGGGGGTGTTCAGCTGAGTTTTCTGTCGGGGGTGCTGGCTAGCGTCTCCGGACATGACAGTTCACCGCGTCGAAGTCGCAGTTCAGGGCCCCTGGTCGTTGGCGACGTCCAGGGAGTTCTGGGAGGGCTTCACGCCGTCCGCGTTGCCCGTGCTCGCGGGCGAGGCTCTGCAGGCGACGTTTCTCGTCGAAGGTGAGTGGCGCCGCGCATCGGTCTCCGTGACCCAGCGCGGCGCCTCTGCCGTTCTGGAGCTGTCCGGCGAGGGCGACCTAGATCTGGCGGCCTCGCAGGTGTGCCGCTTCCTGTCGCTGGACGTCGACGGCCGTGCCTGGCCGGACGTCGGTCTGCGCGATCCGGTGATCGCGTCGGCGCAGGCTTCCTTACCCGGCTTGCGGCCGTGCGGCTTCTATTCGCCGTACGAGGCGGCGGCCTGGTCGGTGCTGTCGCAGCGGATCCGCGTGTCCCAGGCCGCTGTGTTGAAGGCTTCGCTGCTGCGGGACGGCGTGTTCCCGGCACCGGCGGAGTTGCTCGGGCTCGACCTCGACCTGCCCGGCCGCAAGCCCGAGTACCTGCGCGCGGTGGCCGAGGCCGCGCTGGACGGGGTCTTGGACGCGGTCTCGTTGCGTGCTCTGAAACCTGCGGCCGCGGTGCTGGCGGTGCAGCAGGTCAAGGGGTTGGGGCCGTTCGCGGCCGAGCTGGTCGTGCTGCGCGGAGCCAACGCTCCGGACGCCGTGCCGCACAACGAGTCCCGGCTGAGTGATGAGGTTTCTGAGCGGTACGGGCGGCCGCTGGCCGAGGTGTCCGAGGCGTGGCGGCCGTATCGGACTTGGGCGGCGGTGCATCTGCGGGTGCTGCGCGAGCGGCGGCTTGGGGGTGCGATGGCGTCTACCTGAGTGTGCTGGCGGTGGTTGAGCTTGGTTCGTGCGACCGAGGTCGCGCACCACCACGAACGACACCAGCGACCGAACCGGCCGCCTTGGTCGGCGGTGGTTGCCCTCGCTCACCATGTCGAGGTTGCCGACGCGTGTCGCCAGGCTCGGCATCCGCGCGGTGCCTACCCTCGTTCACCAGGCTGCCGTCCGACTCGCCCCGCCACCCTTCGGCCCACCCGACATGCGTCACCCATCGGTCCACCACGCCACCTTCCAGTTGGCGTGACCGTCGCCGACGCACGTCTCAGGACACGGCATCCGCGGGGCGCCGCACCCGTTCATCAGGCCAACTTCCGCCCCGCCACTCTCCGGCCCACCCGGCATCCATCACCGTCGGGCTCGCCACGCCCCCTCCGGTCGGCGTGACCGTCGTCGGCGGATGTGACAGGCTGACTGCTGTCAGCGCCGCAAGTGTCACAACCGCCTGGAGGGCTCCCGTGATCGAGGTCGTCAACCCCGCCACCGAGGAAGTCATCGGCACGCTCGCCGAGGGCACGCCGGCCGACGTCGACGTGGCTGTGGCCGCCGCGGTGGCCGCGTTTCCCGCGTGGTCGGAGACCTCGGTGGACGAGCGGGCGAAGGCGGTCCGGGCGATCATCGACGGCCTGCGTGAGCGGGGCGGCGAGCTCGCGGCGACCATGACGCGGGAGATGGGCACACCTCTCACCTTCAGCCAGAAGGTGCAGGTCGCGAACCCCGTCGCCATCGCGGAGGGGGTCGCGGACGTGCTGGAGCGGGGCTACTTCGAGCCCGAGGAGATCGGCAACTCGCTGGTCTTCCGCGAGCCGATCGGGGTGGTCGCGGCCATCACGCCGTGGAACTTCCCGTTGCAGCAGATGGTCGCGAAGGTGGTGCCGGCGCTGGCCGCCGGGAACACCGTGGTGCTCAAGCCGAGCGAGCTCGCACCGGGGACGGCCGATCTGCTCGCCGAGATCATCACGGCCGCTGTTCCCGAGAACGTCTTCGCGCTGGTGCACGGCACCGGGCCTGTCGTGGGTGAGGCGCTGGCCGCGCATCCGGACGTGGACATGGTGTCGTTCACCGGGTCCACGAAGGCCGGGCGGCGGGTGTCCGCCGTCGCCGCTGAGACGGTCAAGCGGGTCGCGCTGGAGTTGGGCGGCAAGTCGGCGTGCATCGTGCTCGACGACGCTGATCTCGGGCGCGCGGTGAAGATCGCGGTCGCCAACGCGTTCATGAACAACGGGCAGGCGTGCAGCGCGTGGACTCGGCTGCTGGTGCCCGCCGACCGGCACGACGAGGCCGTCGAGTTGGCCGCTCAGGCCGCGAAGAAGTACACCTCGGCCGATCCGGGTGAGCCGTCCACGCGGATCGGGCCGGCGGTGTCGAAGGCGCAGCGCGATCGTGTTGTCGGGTACATCCGCAAGGGTGTCGAGGAAGGCGCGACGCTGGCCGCCGGTGGGCCGGAAGCTCCGCTGCCGCAGGGGTTCTACGTCGCGCCGACGGTGTTCGGTGGCGTGACGCCGGAGATGGCGATCGCGCAGGAGGAGATCTTCGGGCCGGTGCTGTCGGTCATGCCGTACGCCGACGAGGACGACGCGGTGCGGATCGCGAACTCCACCATCTACGGGCTGGCGGGCGGTGTGTTCTCCGCGGACACCGATCGGGCGCTCCGGGTCGCCCGGAGGTTGCGGACGGGGCAGGTCGACATCAACGCCGCCGCGTTCAACACGAGCGCGCCGTTCGGCGGGTACCGGCAGTCGGGCAACGGGCGGGAGTTCGGCCGGTTCGGGCTGGACGAGTTCTGCGAGGTCAAGTCGATCCAGCGCTAATTGGGCTGCGGATGACGCCATGGCGGCGTATCACTGCTGCCATGGCTGACTCGGCGCTGAGCATCAGGACCATCGACGAATCCGACGTCTCCGACTTCCAACTGGTGATGGCGTGGGCGTTCCTCAGCGATCCCATGGGAGAGGACAGCAAGTGGCTCAAGGTCCTGGAACTGGACCGGGCGCACGCGGTGTTCGACGGCGACGAGATGATCGGCACCGCCGGGGTGCTGAGCCGCGAGATCACCATTCCCGGTGACCGACAGGTACCCGCCGGCGCGGTGACCGTGGTCGGGGTGAAGCCCGGCCATCGGCGTCGTGGTGTGGCGTCGTTGCTGATGAAGACACAGCTGCACGGCATGCACGAGAGTGGTGAGGCGCTCGCGATGCTGTGGGCGTCTGAGGGCGCCATCTACCGTCGGTACGGCTACGGCGAATACGCGACGAGTCTTGCCATGCTGACGATGCCGACGCGTATGCCGTTCCATCCCGGTGTGCACGTCAGTGACGCACGGATCCGTCAGGTGTCGCGAGAAGAAGCGCTGCCGGTCATGCGTGAGATCCACGAACGGGTGCGCGGCACACGGGTCGGCTGGCTGAGCCGGGTCGAGCACACCTGGGACGTGCAACTCGCGGACCGCGAGGTAGATCGCGACGGGCTCACCGGCTACCGCTACTGCCTGCATCCCGAGGGCTACGTGGTGTTCCGGGTCAAAGCGAACAAGGACGCGGGCGGGCCTGCCGACGAACTGCACGTGCGCGAACTGGTCTGCGAGACCGAGCAGGCGTACGCCGACCTCTACCGGTTCCTGCTGGACATGGACCTCGCGGGGAAGATCTCCTTCTACACCGCCTGGGACGACCCGATCCTGCACATGGTCGACAACCCGCGGAAGGTCTGCCGCGAAGCCGGCGACGCGTTGTGGCTGCGGATCGTCGACATCGACCGGGCTCTGCCGCTGCGCCACTACTCGTCCGATGTGGACACCGTGCTGGAGGTCGAGGACTCGTTCTGCCCGTGGAACTCCGGCCGTTGGCGCTTCACGGCCAAGGGCGGCGAGGCCACCGTCACGCGCACCGAGGACCCTGCGGACGTGTCGCTGGACATCGCGTCGCTCGGCAGTGCTTTCCTCGGTGGGGTACGGCTTTCCGTGCTCAAGCGCGCACACCGCGTGGTCGAGCACACGCCCGGTCACGTGGACGCGTTGTCGATGGCGTTCCTCGGCGCACGTGAGCCGCATTGCCCCGAGGTGTTCTGACGGAACTCATGGCCGCGGTCGCTCGTTGACGGTTCACCTGGTGTGGGAGGTAAAGCCGTGGCCGCCGTGGTGTGGATTGTTGTGCTGGTACTGCTGATCGCAGGGGTGTTCTACCTGGTCAGCCAGAGCAACGCGCGCAAAGCGCGGGAGCTCGACGACGCCAAGGCGGAAGCACGCCGCTGGGTCGAGCGGCTGGGCGGGCAGGTGATGAGCCTCACCGGCAGCAACGCCGCGTCGACGCAGGCGATGGCCGACGCGTCCGAGCGCTTCACCGCCGCCGGCTCGCAGATGGAGCAGGCCCGCACGATCCCGCAGGCACGGCTGGTCACCGAGACCGCGATGGAAGGCCTGCACTACGTGCGCGCCGCGCGTGAGGCCATGGGCATGGACCCCGGTCCCGCGCTGCCCGAGAGCGCTAGCCAGAAGCAGGCGGGCGCCGTCAGCGAGGCCCGCCAGGTCGCCGTCGAGGGTCACCAGTACGCCGCGTCCCCGCACTCCGGTTCGGGCACGCCCTACTACTACCCCGGTGGCATGGTCGCCGGACGTCCGGTGCCTCGTGGCTGGTACTCCGAGCCGTGGTGGAAGCCCGCGCTCGTGGCCGGCGCATGGGGCGTGGGCACGTTCCTGCTGATGGACGCCATGTTCTCCGGCATGCACGGAGTCGGCGACTACGGCATGGGCGACATGGGCATGGGCGACGTCGGCATGGGAGACATGGGCGACATGGGCGGTGCCGACGTCGGCGACGCCGGCGGGTTCGACTTCGGCGACATGGGCGGCTTCGACTTCTAGGGCTGGCAGGCGGGGCACCAGAAGAGGTTGCGCGCCGCCAGTTCCGTGGTCAGCACCTCGGTGCCGCAGACCAGGCACGGCTCCCCGGCACGGCGGTAGACGTACACCTCACCGCCGTGCCGATCCACGCGTGGCGCGCGGCCCATGGCACGGGGCATGTGCTCGGCACGGACGGTGTTGATCTGCCCGACCTTCACGCCGTCCTTCATCAGCACGACCAGGTCCGCCCAGATCGCGTCCCACAGCTCGCGGCTGACCTTGTTGCCGACCAGCAACGGGTTCACGTTGTGCCGGAACAGCACCTCGGCGCGGTAGACGTTGCCGACGCCCGCGAGGATCTTCTGATCCATCAGCAGCACGGCCAGCGACTGCTTCGACCGGATGATCCGCTCGTAGGCGCGGTCGGGGTCGGCGTCGCGGCGCAACGGGTCGGGCCCGAGGCGCTCCCGGATGAGCTTGACCTCGTCTTTGTTCAGCACTTCGCACGCAGTCGGGCCGCGCAGGTCGGTCCAGTGCGTTTCGCCGGCCATCCGCATCCGGACCTGACCCACGGGCAACAGGACCGGCAGCGGTGACTCGGTGAAAGTGCCGTACAGGCCGAGGTGGACGTGCACGATCGCGTCCGGGCCGTAGACGTGGAACAGGTGCTTGCCGTGCGCCTCGGCACGAACCAGCTTGCGACCGTCCACAAGGGACGCCGCGAAGCGTCCCTGCGGACTGGTGACGGTCACGGGCTTGCCCGCGTACCGGCGCTGGTGCAGCCGCGCGAGGCGGTGCAGCGTGTGGCCCTCAGGCACGCTTGTTCTCGTAGGCGCTGACCTGGTCGATGCGACGCTGGTGCCGCGGCTCGCCCGAGAACGGCGTCTTGAGGAACGCCGACACGATCTCGGTCGCTTCCTCGGCCGTGTGCTGGCGAGCACCGATGCCGACCAGAAGGGCGTCGTTGTGCTGGCGGGCGAGCTGCGCGGTGTCGACGTTCCACGCCAACGCGGCGCGGGCGCCCTTCACCTTGTTCGCGGCGATCTGCTCGCCGTTGCCGGAGCCGCCGATCACGACGCCGAGGCTGCCGGGGTCCGCGACGACCTTCTCCGCGGCGTCGACGCAGAACGACACGTAGTCGTCCAGAGCGTCGTACTCGTGGGCGCCGACGTCGACGACCTCGTAGCCCTGCTCGGTGAGAGCCGTGGACAGGTGGGACTTCAGTTCGAAGCCAGCGTGGTCTGCTGCCAGATAAACGCGCACGTCACGGAGTCTGACACGCTGGTGGGTGTGTTCAGCCAGGAGGGGTACCAGCTGAGGCTGGAATGGGGGCCCGAGGGCGTCGGCGCTCTGCGGGACTGTGACGTGCTGATAGTCGTGGACGTGCTGTCGTTCACGACGTCCGTCGACCTGGTGGTCGGCAACGGAGGCCGGGTGCGGCCGTCCCGGTGGAAGCCGGCGTCGGGCAAGACGCTGCGACCAGCATCACTCGTCAGCGCTACGGGATTGGTCGAGTTGCCGTCGCCGAACGGGTCGAACCTCTGCTTCCTCGCCGCCGAGACAGGAGCCCACGTCCTCGCGGCCTGCCTGCGCAACGCCTCGGCGGTGGCCAAGCGGGCCCAGGAGCTGGGGGAGACCATCGGCGTGATCCCCGGCGGCGAGCGGTGGGGCCTCGACATCCTCAACTCGGGTCCGCGCGAGTTCGGACCGTTGCGGCCGTGCATCGAGGACTACCTGGGTGCGGGCGCGGCGCTCGCGGCGCTGGAAGGCAAGGCCTCGCCCGAGGCGCAGCTCGCGGCGACGGCGTTCCGGAACACCGACGTCGAGACCGCCGTGCGGGAGTGCGGCTCCGGTCGCGAGCTGATCGAGAACGGTCACGCGGCGGACGTGGACCTGGCCGTCCGGATCGGCGTGAGCGACGCCGTGCCCGTGCTGGTCGACGGGGTGCTGCGGTGATCGAGATCGCGGACGGGATCTTCGTCCGCCGGCACACCGAGCTGGACCTGACACTAGGCCTCGTCGTCGGATCGGGTGACTCGCTGCTCGTGGACTCCGGCATGGACCCGGCGCTCGCGCGGCAGGTCCGCCCGTCGCGGATCGTGTTGACGCACAACCACTTCGACCACGTGCTGGCCACCGAGGCGTTCCTGCCCTGCGAGGTGTGGGCGCACGAGGACTGCGTCGTCGACGACACCCTGCTCGACGACCGCGCCAAGCACTACGACGACCCGTTCGAGGGCACGCTCGTCGCGCCCACGCACACGTTCCGCGACACCGTCACGCTCGACGTCGGTGGCCGCCGGGTCGACCTGCACCACTTCGGCCCCGCGCACACCTCGCACGACGTGGTCGTGCACGTGCCGGACGCGGGCGTCGTCTTCGCGGGCGACCTGGTCGAGCAGGGTGCTCCCGCTCAGGCAGGCCCGGACGCGACGCCGGCGAACTGGCGCCACGTCCTGGACCTGCTGCTCGAACTGGACCCGCGGATCGTCGTGCCCGGCCACGGCGAGCCGGTCGACGCCCGGTTCGTCCGGGAGATGGCTATCCCGGCGGCCAGGTGAGCCCGCGCCCGCCGAGGAGGTGGCAGTGCACGTGGAAGACGGTCTGGCCGCCGTCCTTGCCGGTGTTGAAGACGAGCCGGTAGCCGGACTCGTCGATCCCCTCGGCCTTCGCGACCTGGTGCGCGGTCGCGAGGATCTGCCCCGCGAGCACCGGGTCGACGTCGCCGATCGCCGTGTGGTGCTCCTTGGGGATCACCAGGACGTGCGTGGGCGCCTTGGGGTCGATGTCGCGGAACGCGAGCGTCGTGTCGGTCTCCGTCACCAGGGTCGCCGGGATCTCGCCCGCGACGATCCGGCAGAACAGGCAGTCGGTCACGCCCGCATCGTATTGGTACCGATGGACCCTGTCGTTCATGCCCGGTGACGTTGAATCATGGCGGGGTGAAGGGCACCAAACTGCTGATCGTCGTGCGGTGCCTCATCAGTTTCGCGATCGGCGTGCTGCTGCTGATCCTCGCGATCCGCTTCGGTGAGGCGCTCTGGCGGGCCACGCACTAGTTCATCAGTGGACGAAGCAGAACTCGTTGCCCTCCGGATCGCGCATGACCTGGAAGCTGCCCTGCTCGTCCGTGACGACCACACCTTCACGGGTGCCGCCGAGACTGACCGCCTTCACGACCGCCGCCTCGATGTCGTCGACCTCGAAGTCGAGGTGCAGCCGGTTCTTCACGTCCTTGCGCTCCGGCACGGGCTGGAACGACATCCGCACGCCACCGGGCGGCTCGACGTGCGCCCACCCGTGCTCGCGGTTCACCGGCTCGCCGCCGAGCAGCTCGGCCCAGAACCGGACGAGCCGGGACGGGTCGTTGCTGTCGACGACGATCTGTTCGAGCCTCACGTGTCCACCAAGTTCTCTCGGGCCCAGTCACAACACAGGTCGAGCAGTCCGAGCACCTTGCGCCCCTGCGCCGTCAGCTCGTACTCGACCCGCGGCGGGTTTTCCTCGAACGCCTCGCGCGAAACCGTGCCCTCGCGCTCCATCGCCCGCAACGTCTCGGTGAGCACCTTGGGCGTCACGTCCGGCAGTGCGGTGCGGAGTTCGGTGAACCGCCGCCGCCCGTCCTGCAACGCCCGCAGCACGTGCGCGGTCCACTTGTCACCGATGCGGTACGGCAGGTCCCCGTGTGTGCATTCCACCTGCTCACCCCCGATATCGTTGCGGAAACCGGACACCCGCACCCTACCTTCGCGCTCATGGCGAAGATCGTTGTTTTCGGAGCGTCCGGCAAGGCCGGCAAGGAGATCGCGGCCGTCGCGGAGGCCCGCGGCCACGAGGTGACCAGGATCGGGCGCGACCCCGGCGTGCAGGCGGCGGCCGAGGTGGCGGCGGGGTACGACGTCGCGGTGAGTTCGGTGGCGGACCTCTCGCGCGACGCGGCGGAGTTCTACCGCGAGGCCGCCGGCGCGCTCGTGGCGTCCGGCGTCGGGCGGATCATCGTGGTCGGCATCTACACGTTGCTGGAGACCTCACCGGGTGTGCGGGTCATCGACGGCCCGGACTTCCCGGACGAGTACAAGCCGTTCTGCCTGGGGCACGCGGCGGGCGTCGAGGTGCTGGCCGAGTCCGAGGCGGACTGGCTGGTGATGAGCCCGTCCGGCAACTTCGGCGGCACGTCCACGGGCACCTACCGCCTGGCCCCGGTCGATCCGGCGGACGAACTGACCTACGAGGACTTCGCCGTGGCCGTGGTGGACGAGATCGACGACCCGAAGCACCACCGGACGCAGATCGGTGTCGCATCAGCGTGATCTGGCTCACGAGAAAGGGCCGAGTGCGGATGCACTCGGCCCTTCGTCAGAGCGGGCGACGGGAATCGAACCCGCGTAGCTAGTTTGGAAGACTAGGGCTCTACCATTGAGCTACGCCCGCGTTGCCGCCCTTGAAGGGGCTGCGGTTAATACCTTAGCGGGTGGCGGTAAGCTGGTTGCAACCGGGGCGTGGCGCAGCTTGGTAGCGCACCCGCTTTGGGAGCGGGGGGTCGCAGGTTCAAATCCTGTCGCCCCGATCGGTTGTCGAACGCCCTCGGCGAAGGAACCTCGCCGGGGGCTTTTGGCTCATTTCACCAGGTAGCGGCTTGCCCACGCGGCCAGCACCTCCGCCACGTACGCGGCGTCCGCGCGGTCGGTCAGCAGGTGGTCGGCGCCGTCGAGCGAGACGAACGACTTCGGGTGACGGGCCGAGTCGAAGATCAGCCTGGCGTTGTCCACACCGACCGTGTCGTCCTGCGGGGAGTGCATGACGAGCAGCGCGCGGTCGAGGCCCGCGATGCACGCGGTCTGGTTCTGCTGGTTGATGTCGAGCAGGAAGTCGTTGCTGATCCGGAACGGTCGCCCGGCCAGCAGCACCTCGGCGACGCCGTGCGCCTCGATCTTCTCCTTGGACGGGCCGAGCAGGTGCTCGACGTGGGTGGTGTCGGCGGGCGCTCCGATCGTGACGACGGCCTTCACCTCCGGCACCTGACGTGCCGCGGCCAGCACGGCCGCGCCGCCCAGTGAGTGTCCGATGAGGACGCTCGGTGCCCCGATGGTGTCGCGGAGGTGGTTCGCCGCGCACACCAGGTCGTCGACGTTGGACGTGAACGTGGTGTTGGCGAAGTCGCCGCCGGACTGCCCGAGGCCGGTGAAGTCGAACCGCAGCACCGCCACGCCGCGCTCGGCGAGCCGGCGGGAGATCCGGGTGGCGGCCACCGAGTCCTTGCCGCAGGTGAAGCAGTGCGCGAACACGGCGGTGGCGGTGATGTCGCCGGCGGGCAGTTCGAGCCGGCCCGCCAGTGCCTGGCCGTCGATGCCCGCGAAGACCGCTTTCCGGTTGTCCATGCCCTCTATGGTGCGTCACGTGCGCTACCAGTACCTCGACGACCGGCTCCGGCAGGCGTTCGACGACGCCGGACTCGACCGCGAGCAGCGGGCGCTGTTGCAGGGCGTGCTGCGCGCACTGGACCCCGACGCCCACCTCGGTGAGCACGTCGCGGGCCTCAACAGCGCCGTTCTCGCCGTCACGCGTGCCAGGACGGCCCTGGAGAGTCACGCGACGGAGGACCAGCCGAGGTGGAACCTGTTGCGCCGCATCATCACCACCTCGCTGGCGTGCATGGACGCAGCGCGACCGGCGTACGTCCACGGTGGCGCCACGAAGCTCGCCGAGGCGCGCAAGGTCCTGAAGGACGTCGACGCGGCCATCGTGGCGGACGGCCAGCGGCTCGACCCCCAGGTGACGGCCGCCGCGGCCGCGAAGCTCGACCCGGAGGCGCTCGAGAAGGCCGTGAAGGAGTGGATCGCTCCACTGTGGAACGGCGTCGGGCTTCCGTTGCGCACCAGGATGATCGCCGAGATCGCCGTCGTCGTCGCGATGCACGGGCGGGACGGCAGGCAGCTCCGCACGGACCTCCTGCGGTGGCTCAAGAAGCCCGGTGACCTGGCCGAGGTGCTGTGGCCTCGCGAGCAACGGCACGTCGTCGCGTTCGTGGTGAGGGGCGCGCGAGTGCTCAGGCACCTGGACGAGCTGCTTCCACAGGCGCGGCAGGAGCCGTTGCACCGCAACAGGTTGCCCAAGGACGACTTCCTGAAGGACGCCGTCACCGGGTCGTCGGTGCTGGTGCGCGTGCCGGTCGAGGCCGCGGACGTGCACACGGCCGCGCGCAGGGGCCGCCGGATCCTCAGCGAGGTGCTCGACCAGTACGCGGCGGGGGAGCGGCTCACCGAACTGACCATCGCGCCGGTCTGGCAGGTCAGCGCGCCGGGCGGGCGGGTCACCCGCGGCACCGAGCACCAGCGCACGGTCGGCAACGCCTATCCGCTCACCGCGTACTGGCCGGCTGAGCTGCGCAGCGCGATGCGGGTGGCGAACCTGGCGCGGCAGGTCGACGCGCCGATGGCGAGCGCGGGGCTCGCGTGGAGTGCGCTGGAGGCGACGGGGCTCGACCCGAGCAAGATCGCGTGGCTGGCCAAGGCCTGTGCGCTGCAGATGTTGCGGCAGCACCTCGTCAGCCTGCACGTCGTGGTCACCAACCACGACACCGAGCTGCGCAAACCGCTCGACGAGCACGTGCCGACCACCGGCGTGAAGCACCACCTGAAGTCGGTGGACGCCTGGCTGGAGGTGTTGATCGTCCACAACCGGCCGGACGAACGGCTCGACGCCGCCCAGAAGGCCATCACCGCGCTCGCCGAGAGCGAGGGCGGTCTCGTGCAGGACCTCGCGGAACTCTGGCGCGCCAGGCTCGCGGACTCGAAGGTCCTCGCGGGCTGGTTGCGCGAGCAGGAGGACACCGCCGCCGCACTGCTGGAGTGGCTCTACGTCACCAGGAACCTGGCGTTCCACGCGGGACGGTTCGCCTCACCCGCCGACACGCTGACCGCGCACGGCGGACAGGCCGTGGCCGACCTCACGCTGGAGTTCCTCGGAAACTGGCGAACTGTCGAAAGACAGCGAAGCCGGCAGGAGACCTCCGCCGTGGAGATCTACCGCCGGCTCGCGCAGAGACAGGATCAGCTGGTGGCCCGGCTCAAGCGAGCGGGGTCCGTGCGCAGGCTCAGCGTCGAGGACATCTCCGGCCCCGACGAGAAGTGGTGGTCGCGTGGCAAGAGTTAGTGCCAATAGTTACGGCTTGGCCTTCGTCAGCCAGTCCTCGACCCGGTCCGGGTTCGCCTCGACCCACCGCTTCGCCGCCTCGTCGGGCGACATCTTGTACTTCGCGATGAACGACGCGACCGTGTCCTGCTCGTCGTTGCTCCACTGGAAGTTCTGGATCAGCCGGACAGCGGGGCCGCCCTTGTCCATGAACTTCTTGGCGGCGATCTTGTCGAGCTCGTAGCGCGGGTAGTCGCAGGCGACCTGGGCCGCGTCCGCGTCACAGCCCGCCTTGTACTCGGGCAGTTCGATCTTGACCAGTTCGATGTCGAGGTGCAGCCACTGCGGTTCGAAGAAGTAGCCGATCAGCGGCGTCTTCTTCTCCTCCGCCTGGCGGAACGCCTTGATCGACGCCTGCTCGCTGCCCGCGTAGACGACCTTGTAGTTGAGGTTCAGGTTCTTCACCAGAGCCTCGTCGTTGGTCACGAACGACGGGTCGCCGTCGAGCACCTGACCCTTGCCCTCGGACTGCGGGGTCTTGAACTTCTCCGCGTACTTGTTGAGGTTCTGCCAGTTCGTGATGTCCGGGAACTCTTTCTTCATCCACGGCGGCACGTACCAGCCGATCACGCCCTTGTTGCCGGACGGACCCACGCGCACGGCGGTGCGCTTCTCCTCGATGTACTTCTGCTTCAGGTCCTCGTGACCCCAGTTCTCCAGGATCACGTCGATCTCGCCGGAGTCGAGGCCCTGCCAGGCCGTCTGTTCGTCGACTTCCTTCTTCGTCACCTTGCAGCCGAGCCGCTTCTCGGCGAGGTACGCGACCACGGCCGCGTTCGCCTCATAGCCGACCCACGGGTTGACCGCGATGGTGACGGAGCCGCAGGGCTCTGTCGGTGCTGCCGAACTGGAGCGGGGTGAGGCCGTCGATCCACCGCCGCAACCGGCAATTGTCAACACGAACGTCATTGCCAGAGCGATTCTGGGGGCTTGCACGAACAGCTCCTCGTCGGGGGGAAGAGCGATGCAGGAGACCGCTCAGTTCAGCTTTTCCCGATCGATCAGACGCAGTCAAGTCATGGGATGATTGGTTGTCCACAAAGGATCAGATATGTATCAGCCCTTGACCGTACCCGTGCGAAGGTCAATGCTGTCGCGCATCGAGAAACGGTGTGCGCAGTCCGCAACAGGTCGGAGTGGTTTGGCGTGGATCCCGTGATTTCGGTCAGGGACCTGTGGAAGGTGTTTGGCCCCAACGCATCTCAACTGGTGGCCTCGGACGAGCTCAAGGCGTTGTCGCGGCAGGAGCTGATGGACCGCACAGGTTCCGTTGCCGCAGTACGAGGAGTGGATTTCGACGTCGCTCCCGGTGAGATGTTCGTGGTCATGGGACTTTCTGGATCGGGAAAGTCCACACTGGTCCGCTGTCTCACGCGGCTGGTGGAACCGACCGCGGGCACGATCATGTTCGAGGGCGAGAACATTCTCGAGGCGGACCCCAAGCGTTTGCGTGACCTGCGCAGGAACAAGTTCTCCATGGTGTTCCAGCACTTCGGTCTGCTTCCTCATCGGACAGTCGCCGACAACGTCGGTTACGGACTGGAAATCCGCGGGGTACCTCGGGCGAAACGTGCGGAGCGCTCGCAGGAAGTGATCGATCTGGTCGGACTGTCCGGAAACGAGAAGTCCTATCCAGATCAGCTCTCGGGCGGTATGCAGCAACGCGTCGGTCTCGCACGCGCACTCGCCGGCGACCCCGACGTCCTGTTCTTCGACGAGCCGTTCTCCGCGCTCGACCCGTTGATCCGGCGCGACATGCAGTCCGAGGTCATCAGGCTGCACCGCGAGGTCGGCAAGACGATGGTGTTCATCACCCACGACCTGAGCGAGGCGCTCAAGCTCGGTGACCGCATCCTGATCATGCGCGACGGCAAGGTCGTGCAGGTCGGCACCGGTGACGAGCTGGTCGGCGCGCCCGCGGACGACTACGTGCGCGACTTCGTGCGGGACGTGCCCAAGGCGCACGTGCTGACGCTGAAGTGGATCATGCGCCCGCCGCGCCCCGACGACGAGCTCGACGGGCCTGAACTGTCGCCGGAAACCGTTGTGCGCGAGGCCGTGCGCAGCGTCCTCGGCGCCAACAAGCCGGTGAAGGTCGTGCGGGACGGCGAACTGCTCGGTGTGGTCGCGGACGAGGAGATCCTCGGGGTCGTGGCCGGGGAGGCGTGAACATGGTTGCCGTCGCCGCCCCAAGGCAACTGCCCCGACTCTTGCAACACAAGAAGGCACTGATCTTCGCCGGCATCGTGCTGGCCTGGCTGGTGCTGTGGCTGGTGTTCCGCAACGTCGGGACGCTGGCGCTCGGCGCCGCCGACCTCACCCCGCTGCACCGGTGGGTCAACGAGATCAACGACGCCGTCGGCGCGTCCAGGAACTCGAACCCCGTGTTCCTGTACTTCTTCAACGAGATCCGGCTCGTCATCGACGAGTTCGTGACCTTCATCCAGGCCCTGATCGCGCAGCCGTCGTTCGGCCGGCCCGTGCCGGTGATCGGCTGGCTCGGCGTGGTCGCGATCGCCGGGTTCGTCAGCCTCGCGGTCGCCGGTTGGCGGATCGCGCTGCTCGCCGTCGCGGGCTTCGTGTTCCTCGGCCTGCAGGGCTTGTGGCAGGAGAACATGGACACGCTCTCCCTGACGCTCGCCGCGGTCGTGATCTCGTTGCTCATCGGCATTCCGCTGGGAATCTGGGCGGGACTGTCCGATCGGGCACACCGGATCCTGACGCCGGTGCTCGACTTCATGCAGACGATGCCGACGTTCGTCTACCTGGCGCCGCTGACGTTGTTCTTCCTGATCGGCCCGGCGTCGGCGACGATCGCGACGCTGATCTACGCCGCGCCGCCGGCGATCCGGATCACCGCGCACGCCATCCGCTCGGTGCCGCGCACCACCGTCGAGGCGAGCGAGTCCCTTGGCGCGACGCAGAAGCAGACGCTGGTGAAGGTGCTGCTGCCGTCCGCGCGCAAGACCATCGTGCTCGGCGTCAACCAGACGATCATGGCCGCGTTGTCCATGGTCACGATCGCCGCGCTGATCGACGCGCCGGGTCTCGGCAAGACCGTCGTGAAGGCGTTGCAGACCCTCGACGTCGGCACCGCGTTCAACGCGGGTCTCGCGATCGTGGTGCTGGCGATCGTGCTGGACCGCGTCACCACGGCCGCCGCGAGCGAGCGTCGCAAGCTCCCGCGCTGGGCGCTGTTCGGTGGCGCCGGTGTCACGGCCGTCTGCGTCTACCTCTCCTACACCTACCTGTGGGCGGCGGAGTTCCAGTCGGACGTCGAGATCGGCAGTGCGATCCGCAAGGGCGCGACCGCCGTGACGGAGTGGGCGCAGGACTCGCTGCCGGTGATCACCGACGGCTTCAAGGACTTCGTCACGTTCGCGTTGATCAACCCGCTGCAGGCGCTGCTGGCCGAGTCGCCGTGGTTCCTGGTAGCGCTGGTGATCGTCGCGCTGTCGTTCATGATCGGCGGCCTGCGCCCGGCGATCGTCTCCGCGGTGTGCATCGCCGCGCTGATCGCGACGGGCCTGTGGCAGGACTCGATGATCACGCTGGCGTCCACCCTGGTCGCCACGATCCTGGTGATGCTGCTGGGAATCGCGGTCGGTGTCTGGATGGGACGCAGCAGGCGGGCCGACCGGTTCATCCGGCCGATCCTCGACGCGGCGCAGGTGATGCCCGCGTTCGTCTACCTGGTGCCCTTCCTGGCGTTGTTCTCCGCGTCCCGCTTCACCGCGATCATCGCGGCCGTGGTGTTCGCGGCGCCGGTCGCCATCAAGATCATCGCGGACGGCATCCGCGCGGTGTCGCCCGCGACCGTCGAGGCGTCCACGGCGCTCGGGTCGAGCTCGTGGCAGACGATCGTGAAGGTGCAGCTTCCCATGGCGCGCGGGGCGTTGACCCTCGCCGCCAACCAGGGCCTGATCTACGTGCTCTCGATGGTCGTCGTCGGCGGTCTCGTCGGCGCCGGCGCGCTCGGTTACGACGTCGTGGCCGGGTTCTCGCAGGGCCAGTTGTACGGCAAGGGGCTCGCGGCAGGTCTCGCGATCGTCGTGCTGGGCGTCATGCTCGACCGCCTCACCCAGGCGGCCGCCAAGCGGTGGACCAACTAGGAGGTCTGGAAAGTGGCTAGGCACAGCGTGCTGGGAGCAGTGCTCGTAGGAGCACTCGCCCTTGCTGGTTGCGGTGGCGCCAAGGTCGGTGACACCTCCTCGGGTGCGACCGGCGACTGCGGCACGTTCAACCTCGCGATCAACCCGTGGGTCGGTTACGAGGCGAACGCGGCCGTTCTCGCGTACGTGGCCGAGAAGGAGCTCAAGTGCAAGGTCACCAAGAAGGAGCTCAAGGAAGAGGTGGCCTGGCAGGGCTTCGGCACCGGTGAGGTCGACGCCGTGGTCGAGAACTGGGGCCACGACGACCTGCGCAAGAAGTACATCGACGAGCAGAAGACCGCCGTCAGCGCGGGTTCCACGGGCGTGAAGGGCCAGATCGGCTGGTACGTGCCGCCGTGGCTCGCCAAGGAGCACCCCGACATCCTCGACTGGAACAACCTCAACAAGTACGCCGACCAGTTCAAGACGTCCGAGTCCGGCGACAAGGGCCAGCTGCTCGACGGCGACCCGTCGTTCGTGACCAACGACGAGGCTCTGGTGAAGAACCTGAACCTCAACTACAAGGTCGTCTACGGCGGCAGTGAGACCGCGCTGATCCAGGCCTTCCGCCAGGCGGAGAAGGACAAGAAGTGGGTCATCGGCTACTTCTACTCGCCGCAGTGGCTGCTCAACGAGATCAAGCTCGAGAAGGTGAAGCTGCCCGAGTACAAGGCGGGCTGTGACGCCGACGCCGAGAAGATCGCCTGCGACTACCCGGACTACGACCTGGACAAGCTCGTGTCCAAGAAGTTCGCCGACGCCAACGGCCCGGCCTTCCAGCTGGTCAAGAACTTCAAGTGGACCAACGAGGACCAGAACACGGTCGCGAAGTACATCGCCGAGGACAAGATGAAGCCGGAGGACGCCGCCAAGAAGTGGGCGGACGCCAACGCCGACAAGGTGAAGGCCTGGCTGCCCAAGGCCTAGAGCACGAAGAAGCCGTGGGGGTGTGGTTCCTGGACGAGAGGAACCACACCCCCACGGCTACCCCCGGCATCAGGCGGCCTGGTGACCGTTGGGTACCTCAGGCTCGTGCCGGTGTGTCATGCGGTGCCACCACGACCGCGGCTTCCCGCCGTTGCGGTAGTACTCCCGGACACGGCGGGCGTCCTCCCGCAGGGCTTCCTGCCGGTAGTCCATCTCCGCCTTGATCGCCTCGGGCGTCCACTCCATCTTGAACTCACTCCTCAGTGCGTTTCTCTCGCTCGCTGACAACGATGAGATTGCTCCTGAGGGGTGACCCCTTACATCGGACGATCACCTAAGGCATCGGCGTCGGACCCCTTACGTCGCACTCGGATAGCTGGATCAGCGGATCCCCGCGGCCGGGGTAAGGGGCCACGATCGAGGGCATGACTGTCGCCCACTTACCCACGCGACCTCCGAAGTTCTTCGACCCCGCCACCGAGGTCCACTACGACGAGCAGCTGGGTTCCTGGCACGTCTTCTCCCTCGCGGACGTCCAGCGCGTGCTCTCCGACGTCGAGTGCTTCTCGTCGGACTACGGCCTCACCGACGAGTCCAGGCCGCTCGCCAACCCCCTCCTGAGCGGCATGTGGGCTGCGGACGGGCAACGTCATCGCGACCTGAGGGCCGCGGTCGCCGACCCGTTCAGCCCGCGGGTGATGTCCCGGCTCGAGACGTTGATCCGCGCCATCGCCATCGAGCTGGTCGACGGCCTCGACCCCGGCGGCTTCGACGTGGTCACCGCGATCGGCAAGCCGTTGCCCACCAGGGTGATCTGCCACCTGCTCGGCCTCGACCCGAGCGCTGAGGAGCGGATGACCGAGTGGCAGGAACGGCGGTACGAGGACGACGCCACCACCAACACCGTGCCGCCGCAGACCGAGATGGCGGAGTTCTTCGCCGCCGAGCTCGAACGGCAGCGCGTGGAGCCGGGTGACGGCCTGATCGCCGAACTGCTGGCGGTGCAGGCCTCCGGCTACCTCGTCGACGGCAGGCCCATGTCGGACTGGGACCTCGTCGGCTACTGCGCGATGCTGCTCGGCGCCGGCGTGGACACGACCGCGGCGACCATCCCGAACGCCGTGCTGTTCCTGACCGAGTTCGGCTGCTGGGACGAGCTGCGCGAGGACCCGTCGCTGATCCCGGGCGCGATCGAGGAGACGATGCGCTGGTACCCGGTCTTCCCCGGTCCACGCAGGCAGGTGACGCGAGACGTCACGATCGGCGGTCAGGAGATCAAGGCGGGGGAGCGGGTCAGCGGCTGGCTGAGCGCCGCCAACCGCGACCCCGCGCGCTACGCCGACCCGGACACGTTCGACATCCGGCGCAGGACGCGGATCATGACGTTCGGGCACGGGCCCCACCACTGCCTGGGCGCCGGACTCGCCCGGCTGGAGAAACGCGTGCTGCTCGAAGAGATGGTGCGCCGGCTTCCCCTGCTGCGCAGGGAGACAGGCGCACCACTCGTGCGGAGGCAGTGGATGCTCGACAACCTCGAGACAGCCACCTTCCGCTTCGACTAGGCCTGCTTCTGCATGGCCGTCACGTCCGCCGCCCACTGCCAGGGCGCCGCGGTGCCGCCGGGCAGCGAGTTGAAGTACTCCCAGCCCGCCACACCACCGAAGTTGGCGTACTTGGTCTTGAGGCTGCGGACGGTGTTGCCGAGCGTCGTCATGCTCACGTAGCCCGACCCGCCGTTGGCCGAACTGGTGAGCGTGCCGAGCACGACCTTGTTGGCCGGGATCAGCCGCCGGTTGATGATCTGGTCGTAGTTCGCGGTGCTGCCCGCGTTGCCCCAGCCGTTGTAGAACTGGCCGTTGAACCACGCGATCTTCGAACCGTGGCTGCGGTACAGGTCCTCGTAGTTGAAGCCGGAGAGGTTGCCGCCACCCCACAGCGCGCTCGCCACCGGGGAGAGCGTGACGATGAAGTTCGCGCCGAAGTCGGTCTTCAGCTGGTCGATCACGCGCCGGATGCCCGCGATCGACATGCGCTCCTCGACGTCGAGGTCGACGCCGTTGAGCTTGTAGGTGCGGATCGTGTCGCGCAGCAACGGGTAGTAGGTGTCGAACTGGGTGTCGAGCCGTTGGAACGAGCCCTGTGCGGCGCCGCCCACCATGCCGATCACGTTGACGCCGCGGGCCTGCATCGCGGCGAGGTCCGTCCACATCTGGGTGTAGCGGGAGTGCGACGGCGGGTGGTCGTTGAGGTGCACGATCCTGTTGTCGTTCAGGTGGATCGCGGCGACCAGGACGTCCGTGACGCCGGTGTTGCGGTCGAGCAGGGGCTTGGGCGAGACGTACGTTCCGGTCGCGCCGTTGCTGTACTGGGTCTGGTAGTAGACGACGGTGCGCTTCTGGGTGGCCGCCTGGGCCGGTGGCGCGGCGAGCGCCACCAGCAGCAGGGCCAGGAACAGCTTCTTCATGCGTTACCTCGTGAATCGCAGGGTGATCACTTGGAACGGGCGCAGCACCACCTCTGCCGACGCGTCGGCCAGGGGCCGTTCGAGCAGGTCGGTCTCCTGGATCGCCGTGTGGGCGAAGGAGGTGCTGATCGAGGCGCGGGCACGGCCGCCGTGCGCCTCGTAGAGCCGGACGATCACGTCGCCCGACCGGTCGTCGGCCAGCTTCACGGCCTCGACCCTGACCGCGGGGTTGTCCGTGCGCACCAGGGGTTCTGGCACGTTTGAGCCGCGGACGGCCTGCGGCGGCAGGTTGATGCGGTACCCGGCGTCGATGGCCTCCGGGATGCCCGCGCCGACCACGAGGGCGTAGCGGAAGCGGTGCTCGCCCTGGTCGGTCTCGGGGTCGGGGAACCTCGGTGCGCGCAGCAGGGACAGGCGCACGGTCGTGGTGGTTCCGCCGTCTTCGCGGGTGGTGCGGGTGACCTCGTGGCCGTAGGTCGAGTCGTTGACCACCGCGACGCCGTAGCCGGGTTCGCCCACGTGCAGGTAGCGGTGCGCGCAGATCTCGAACTTCGCCGCCTCCCACGAGGTGTTCGTGTGCACCGGGCGGTGCAGGTGGCCGAACTGGGTCTCCGCCGTGGAGACCTCGGCGCGCAGGTCCAGCGGGAACGCGATCTTGAGCAGCTTCTCCCGTTCCTGCCAGTCGACCTCGGTGTCGAAGTCGACCTGCTTGGCACCCTCGCGCAGCCGGATGGTCTGGGTGAGGACGGAGTTGCCGAACTTCGCCCGCACCACGACGCCGTCGGAGGTGTCGACGCGTTCGGACGGGATCAGGTCGGCCTTCCAGTTGCGGTAGAACGGGTCGATGTCCCAGGCGTCCCACTGGTTCGGGTTGTCGCGGTGCAGCTGCGGCATGCCGGCGAAACCGTGCGGCGGCAGGACTTCGCGGTCCTCTTCCAGGTCCAGAATGGACAGAACGATGCCGTCGCCGTCGATCGTGACGCGCAGCCGGCCGTTGTCGAGGACGCCGTCGACCGGTGCGACGAACGCGCGAGGGGTGTCACCGCCGAGCACGTCGAACGTCAGCTCGTCGTCGCCGTCGCCCTTCAGCGCGTCGATGGCGCGGGCCGTCAGCGCCTTCAGTTCGGACGCCACGCGGGCATAGGTCGCCTCGGCCTCGCGGTGCACCCAGGCGATCGAGCTGCCCGGCAGGATGTCGTGGAACTGGTGCAGCAGCACGGTCTTCCACAACCGGTCGAGCTCTTCGTACGGGTACTCGGCGCCGGCCAGGGCGGCGGCCACCGACCAGTGCTCGGCCTCGCGCAGGAGGTGTTCGCTGCGGCGGTTGCCCTGCTTGGTCTTGGCCTGCGTGGTGTAGGTGGCGCGGTGCTTCTCCAGGTACAGCTCACCCGCCCACACCGGCGCGTCCGGGTACTCGTCCTGCGCGGCCTGGAAGAACTCCCGCGGCGGCTCCACGCGCACGGTCGGCGAGCCTTCGAGGTTCGCCACGCGGTGCGCGGTCTCCATCATCTCGCGGGTGGGACCACCGCCGCCGTCGCCGTAGCCGAACGGGACCAGCGACCGCGAGGCCTTGGCGTGCTCGGCGAACTGGCGTGACGCCCGCGCCAGTTCCTCGCCGCTCAACGACGAGTTGTAGGTGTCGACGGGCGGGAAGTGCGTGAAGATCCGCGTGCCGTCGATGCCCTCCCACCAGAACGTGTGGTGCGGGAACTTGTTGATCTGGTTCCACGACAGCTTCTGGGTGAGGAACCAGCGCGAGCCCGACAGCTTGATCAGCTGGGGGAGCGCCGCGCTGTAGCCGAACGAGTCGGGCAGCCACACCTCCTCGGTCTCGACGCCGAAGTTGTCCAGGAAGAACCGCTTGCCGTGCACGAGCTGACGGGCCATCGCCTCGCCGCCGGGCATGTTCGTGTCCGACTCGACCCACATGCCGCCGACCGGCACGAACTGTCCACTCCGGACCTTCTCGCGCACGCGGTCCCACACGTGCGGGTGGTGGTCCTTCATCCACTCGTACTGCTGGGCCTGCGAGCACGCGAAGTAGAAGTCCGGGTACTCGTCCATCAGCTTGGTGACGTTCGAGAACGTCCGTGCGCACTTGCGGACCGTCTCGCGCAACGGCCACAGCCAGGCGGAGTCGATGTGCGCGTGGCCGATCGCGGAGACCTTGTGCGCGGAGGCGGTGGCGGGCAACGCCAGCACGCCGGCCAGCTCCGCCCGCGCGAGATCTGCGGTGGCGGCGACCTCGTTGAGGTCCAGCGCGTCCATCGCCCGGTCCAGCGCGTGCAGGACCTTGTGCCGGCGCGGGTCGTGGTCCGGCAGCTCCTTCATCAGCGACTGCAACACCTCGATGTCGAGCATCAGGTGCCAGACCTGCGGCTGGAACACCGCGAGCTCGGCCTTGAGGATCTTGTACAACGGCTCGGTGCCCGCCGTGGCCTTGTCGCCCAGCGCGGTCGGCAGGAACGGGTGGAAGTCGAGGATCGTCGGGTTGCCCGCGGCCTCCAGGTAGAACAGGACTTCGCGACCGTCGACGGGCAGGTAGGTGTTGCGCGGCTCGATGCCCTTGATGGGCAGGCCGTCCGCCGTGTACGCGAGGCCCTCGGACTGGAAACCGGGGCCTGGGTGGGTGAAGCCGAGGTCCAGCACGACCTCGACCTGCCTGCCCTGCCATGCCTCCGGAACGCTGCCGCTCAACCGGAACCAGCTCGTGCTCCACGGGGCACCCCACGCGTCGCCGACCGCGGCCGGTTCGTAGGTGGCGGCCAGGGCCTCGTCGACCGGGACGGGCTCGTCCGGCACGGTCCACACGGCCAGGTCCAGCGGCGCGGTCTCGCCGTAGACGGCCGGGCGGATGCGTTCCTTCAGCGTGCGGTTGAGTCGTTCTTCCAGCAGCGCGCGTTCGTCGTGCACGTGTTCACCCCAGCTCGATCGAAGCTCGCACGCCCTGCCGCGCGAGGCTCATCCACTCGTCGAAGAAAGCGCCGCCCGGACCCCACGAGGGCCGGTCGCCGTGCAGCTTGATCGGCGTGCGCTCGACCGGCACGTGCGCTGCCTCGCGCACGATCCGGGCGATCGCCTCGCCGAGCGGCTTGACCTTGCGTTCCGTCGTCAACAACCCCAACTCGTACTCGCGTTCGGGGAAGTCCACCAACGCACGGTCGACGTCGTGCGAGCACCACCACGTGACGCCCCACAGGTTCGAGCAGGTCAGTGCGTTCGCAAGCGTTTGCTCGGCGAACTGCGGTGCCTGCTCGGCGGTGATCTCGGGCTGGGCGGCGCCGACCTCCTGCAGCCACACGGGCCGCTCCGGGTCCTTGGCGTGCGCCTTCGCCAGCTCGATCAGGTACTCGGCGTGATGCACGCTCTCTGGACTGAGCGATCCGTAGCGCTGCGCGGTGCCGTTGAAGACCCACGAGTGCACGGTCGTCATCGCGCCTTTGTTGGCCGCGTGCTCCGGCAGGAACGCGTGCTCGCTCTCGTACCAGACGGCGTCGTACTCGGAGTGGACGTGCGGGTGGCCCGGTGCGGCCTTCTCGCACTCGGCGAGCAACGCGTCGATCCACTCGCCGGCCTGCTCGGGCGCGCACGGGTTCGACTCGGTCAGCAGGTTGACCTCGTTGCCCAGCGTGAAGCCGAGGAAGTTCGGCTTGTCCCGCAACGCCTCGGCGAGCGTGCGGACGTAGAACTTCTGCCCGCTGATGACGTCCGGATCGGTGAAGATGTTGCGGCGGTGCCAGGTCTGCACCCACGACGGGTAGAAGTCGAAGCTCGACAGGTGCCCCTGCAGGACGTCGACCTGGACGTCGAGGCCTGTCTCGTGAGCCGCGTCGAGCATCCGGGAGAGCTGGTCGACGGCCTGGGGACGGACCAGTCCGCGGTTGGGCTGGAACACCGGCCACAGCGGGAAGACCCGCACGTGGTCGAGACCGAGAGCCGCGATGGACTCGAAGTCGGCTTTCACGTCGTCGAGGGAGAAGTCGAGCCAGTGGTGAAACCAGCCCTGGGACGGGGTGTAGTTCACGCCGAAACGCAAGGTTGAGCTCCTCGGGGTGTCAGCCCTTGATCGCGCCTTCTCCCACTCCGCGGAAGAAGTGCTTCTGCAGCAACAGGAACAACAGGATCAGCGGGACGACGGCGATGATCGTGCCCGCCGCCACCAGCCGCTGGTTCTGCACGAACGTGCCCTGGAGGTACGCCAGGCCGATGGTGAGCGTGCACTTCTCCTGGTCGCTCAGCACGATGAGCGGCCAGAGGAAGTCGTCCCAGCTGAACATGAACGAGAACAGCGCCACCACGACCAGCGTGCCCTTCACCGACGGCAACCCGAGCCGGGTGAAGCGCTGCCAGGCGTTGGCGCCGTCGATGACCGCGGCCTCCTCGACTTCGGCGGGGAGTGCGAGGAACGCGTTGCGCAGCAACAGGACGTTGAGGGCGGCGATCGCGCCGGGCAGCACGACGCCGGTGAGGGTGTTGGTGAGCCCGAAGCCGCGCATCACCAGGAACAGCGAGATCATGATCGCCTCGAACGGCACCAGGATGCTGCTGGCGAAGATCACCGCGGCGAACCTGCGGCCGCGGAACTTCAGCCGTGCCAACGCGTAGCCGGCCATGGCCGCGCCGAGGCAGTTCGTGATGACGTTGACGCTCGCGACGCCGAGCGAGTTGAGCGCGAACGTCCAGACGGGCACCACGTCGGCCACGGCGGCGTAGTTGCCGAACGTCGGGTCGTCCGGGATGAAGTCGGGGACGAACACGTCCTCGTTGGGGCCCTTGATGCTCGTGGCGAACTGCCAGAGGAACGGCCCGATGCTGATCGCGAGGATGCCGAGCAGCCCGAGATAACGCAGTGCCAGGTAGACGTGGGCGCGCTTCACAGCTGGTCCTCCCTGCGGTTGAGCTTGAGGGTGACCAGCAGCAGACCCAGCAGGATCACGAACAGCACGACGCTCAACGCCGAGGCGTACCCGACCTCACCGGTGAGACCGCGGCCGACCGACTGGATGAGCATCACCAGCGTGGTGCTCGCCCCGCCGGGACCACCGGATCCACCCGACAGCAGGTAGATCTCGGAGAACACGCGGAACCCGTTGACCGCGCTCAGCGCCGCGACCAGCACCATCGTCGGCCGCAGACTCGGCACGGTGACCGACCAGAACCTCCTGACCGGTCCCGCGCCGTCGACCATCGCGGCCTCGTGCAGGTCCTTCGGCACGTTCGCGAGCGCGGCCAGGTAGATCACCATGTAGTAGCCGAGGCCGCGCCAGACCGTCACCACCATCGAACTGATCAGCAACAGCGTCGAGTCGGTCAGGAACGGGATCCTGTTGCCGCCCAACGCCTCCACCATGCTGTTCACCAGGCCGCGGCTGTCGAGCAGCCACGTCCAGATGAGCCCGACCACGACCGTGGACGCGATCACCGGCGTGAAGAACGCCGTGCGGAAGATCCCGATGCCCGGCACGATCTTCTGCGCGAGCATCGCGACCAGCAACGGCAACAGCACCAGCGGCGGGACCACGCCCACCATGTAGAGACCGCTGTTGCGCGCCGCCGCCCAGAACTTCGGGTCCTGGAACATCCGCACGAAGTTGTCCACACCGGTGAACTGGCCGCCGCCCAACGCACTCGCGTCCGTGAACGCGAGCACGATCATGTTCAGGAACGGGAAGATGACGAACAGCAGGCAGACGGCCAGTCCTGGGGCCAGGAACAGCCACGGCGTGTACGGGCGATGAGTCATCGTTCGCCTACTTGAGGAGCCGGTTGCACTCGTTGACGGCGTCGTCCAGCGCCTGCTTCGGCGACTTCTTGCCGAGCATGGCGTCGGCCAGCTGCTGCAGAAGTGCCTCGCGCATCTGGTCGCTGAACTGCACGGGCGTGTAGTTCACCGCGGTCTTGAGCTGCTTGGCCGCGGCCACCCGCACCCGCGCCTCGTCGGTGCCGTCCTCCGTGGTGAAGTACGGGTCGTCGCCGCCCTTGCTCGTGCTCGGGAAGATCGAGGCGAGCTTGGCGAACTTCACCTGGTTCTCGGCGTTGGTGACGAACCTGCCGAACGCCAGCGCCGTCGCCTGGTTCTTGCTGCTCTTCGGCACGCTCACGCCGTGCAGGAACATGTTGGCGCTGCCCGTGTTCGTGATGGGCGTGGTGATGCCGATGTTCGCGTAGAGGCCGGGCGCGTCGGTCTTGAACTTGCCGAGGTCGTACGCGCTGCCGGGGTTGAGCGCCGTCTGCTGCGCCATGAACTTCGTGCCGGCGCCGGTGTAGTTCTGCGTGAGCGCCTCGGGAATCAGCGCGCCCGCGTCGTACATCCGCTTGTAGCTCTCGACGAACTCGATGCCCTTGGGCTCGTTGAAGGTGAACTTGTCGTTCTCGAACAGCTTCACGCCGTAGAGCCCGAAGTCGGCGATGCTCGGCGTCTGGCCGAGGATCGCGATCTTCTTCTCGGCGAGCTTCAACGCCTGCTCTTCGAGTTCCTTGAAGTTCGTGGGCGGCTTGTTCGGGTCCAGGCCCGCCTGGCTGAACAGGGCCTTGTTGTAGAAGATCGGGCCGGTGTTGAGGTACCAGGGGAAGCCGTAGCAGCCACCCTTGCCGGGGATCTCGAACGCCTGCCAGGCGTTGCCGAGGTACTCGGGCTTGGCCTCCTTGAGCGCCTCGTCGAGGTCGACGAGCTGGCCCGCCTTGGCGAGCGGGAAGCTCAGGTCCGGCGGTACGTTGATCACGTCGGGAAGACTCCCCGCGCTCGCGTCCGCCATGACCTTGGCCAGGTACCCGTCCGCGGGCTGGTCGACCCACTTCACCGAGGTGCCCTGGTGCTGCTTCTGGAAAGCGTCGATGACACCGCTGACGTAGTCGGTGTACTTGGGCTTGAGGGACCAGGTCTGGAACGTGATCTCGCCCGTGACCTGGCCGGTTGTGCCCGTGGACGTGCTGGACGTGCCGGACAGTCCGCATCCCGCCACGGGCACCGCCGCCAGGCCCGCGAGGAACGTGCGCCTCTTCATTGACACCCACCTCCTTGGTCGCGGACCCTAGCTAAACCGGTTTATCTCCGGCTAGCCTCCGAACGTCTTGTTGTCTCGTTCTGGACAGGGTGCGGGTGCGGTGAAGAGGCCAACGATCAAGGACATCGCGGCGGCGGCAGGGGTGTCCAAAGGCGCTGTGTCGTTGGCGTTGAACGGCCGGTCCGGGGTGTCGGAGCTGACCCGGTCGCGGGTGCTGGAGGTCGCGTCGACCCTGGGGTACCGGCCTTCGGTCACCGCTCGGGCGTTGTCCTCCGCGTCCGCCGACGCCGTGGGGCTGGTGCTGGTGCGGCCGCCCCGCGCGCTGGGGGACGAGGCGTTCTTCTTCCAGTTGATCGCCGGGATGCAGTCGGAGATGTCCTGCGCGCTGCTGTTGCAGGTGGTGGACTCCCGCGAGGCCGAGATCGCGCTGTACCAGCGGTGGTGGGCCGAGCACCGGGTCGACGGGGTGTTCCTGGTGGACCTGCTGGTGTCGGATCCCCGGGTCGAGCTGATGTCCGCGCTGGGACTGCCGGCCGTGGTGGTGGGCGGCGCCGGGCACCACGGGGAACTGGCCTCGGTGTGGGCCGACGACTACGCGGCCATGACCTCGGTCGTCGAGTACCTGAAGTCGTTGGGGCATCAGCGAATTGCCCGGGTAGCCGGGTTGGCCTCGTTGTTGCACACCGTCCGGCGGGATGCGGCGTTCGCATCGTCCGTTGTGGACGGTGTGGTGGTGGCCGGGGACTACACGGCCGAGGCCGGAGCGCGGGCCACGCGAGAGCTTCTGGCGATGGACGCCCGGCCTACGGCGATCGTCTACGACAACGACGTGATGGCGGTGGCCGGGGCCGAGGTGGCCGCGTCGCTCGGGCTCGCCGTGCCGGCCGAGCTGTCGATCGTGGCCTGGGACGACTCGGTGCTGTGCCAGCACGGGCGGCTGACCGCGTTGTCCAGGGACACCTTCGCGTTCGGTGCTCGGGCGGCTCGGGCGCTGGTGGCCGTGATCGACGGGGCCTCGCCGACCGATGTCGAGGACGTGCTGCCCGAACTGGTGGTGCGGGGGAGCACCGGACCGGTGTAGGTGGGGTGTGGATCACCCCACCCCACACGTCAGGTGAGTGAGGCGACCTGGTCGCTCACCACCTGGGCCGCCGCGGACACCAGGGCCGTCACCGCCGGGTTCGTCGAGTTGTCCTGGCGCCAGCCGAACTGCGTGTAGACGCGGAACGTCGAGGACCAGGGCAAGCGGACCAACCTGCCGTCGGCGAGCTCGGCGGACACGGTGACCTCCGGCATGAGCGCGATTCCCAGGCCGGACGCGACCGCGCGTTTGGCGGCGTCCACCGAGTCCAGTTCCAGCACGGGGGCACGGGTGTCGTCGTAGCCCAGGGAGTGCTCGAAGAGCTCGTGGTACGAGGCGCCGTTCTCGGCGCGGATCAGCGTGCTGCTCGTGAGGTCGTCCTCGGACAGCGACTGGCGCTGGGTGAGCATGTGGTTCGGGCCCGCGATCATCACCAGGGGCTCCGGGCACAGGACCGTGGTCTCGAGACCCTCGCGGGGTTCGATCGCGCCGATGAAGAACGCGCAGTCCAGTTGGCCGTCGCGCACCGAGTTCAGGTTGTTCAGCGCGTTGCGGGAGTGCAGCGAGAGTTGGACCGACGGGTAGCGCCAGCACATGTATTCGATGAGCGGTAGCAGACGGTAGTCGGTCAAACTCTGTGCGGAACCGATGACGAGTTTGCCGTGGGGCTCACCGTTCATCGTGATGGCTTTTCGGGCCTTTTCGGTGAGGTTGATGATGTTTCGCGCGAACGGCAGTAGTTCCACGCCCGCGGAGGTCATCTGGATACCTCTGGGAAGGCGTCGGAAAAGAACGACCCCGAGGGCCTCCTCCAACGCCTTGATACGGGTGGTGATGGTCGGCTGCGAGCAGTTGAGCGTGGCAGCGGCCTTGGTGAAGCTCCCTGTCTGAACCACGGTCGTGAACGCGAGAAGCTGGCGTGTCTCCATCAGGCGGATCCTCGGGGTAAAACGGTGCGACGACTTTTTCTCGTTCGTTCCCGTGGTCCTGTTACGGATGGTGCGGGAGCAGTAACGCTACCTGTCAGCCGCGCCGGGCCGATTGGTGCTTATGGAGTCATCTTGATCGGTCTGGAAAGGCTGTTTCGGCCGAACGAGTGAAATTGAGACGGGCGCTTTGACGGGCGGTAGCTGGGCGACTCTTTTCGGTTAAGCCTTTCGCCAGGCGAACAAAACAACGCCGGCACCTCCGCGGGGAGGTGCCGGCGTTGTGGGTGGTGGATCAGGCCCCGCAGGCTCCGCCGCCGAGCAGGAAGCTGTAGACGACCGGCGGCTCGGTGCCGAGTTGCTGGGTCACGGTGAGGCGGATGCCGTCCGCCCACTCGTAGGTGTGGGGGAACTCGCTGCGCCACGTTTCGAGGATCGACGCGCGCTGCCCGCCGCGGAGTTCGATCGTGGTGGTGCGTTGCGCGCCGTCCGGGGTCGCCGAGTCACCCGCGTCGACGGTCGTCAGGGTGTGCACGCCCAGGCCGTTGGACGGGGCCTTCACCATCTCGCCCGTCGCGTCGCGGAGGTAGAGGGCCAGCTTCGACGTGTCGCCGATCGCGTTGTAGCCGTCCGGGTCGATGTTGCACCTCGCCCTGCGGTTGACCTCGCCGAACGCCAGGAACGGGCCCCGCGAGTCCGTGAGCGCGATCGAGGCGACGCGTTCGGCCATCACGTTCGTGCCCTCGCCGACGCCGGCGTAGAGGGCCACTCCGGATTCGGGCAACTGCGGCGCCGCGTCCTCGTCCGCCAGGTGCACGCCCCAGCCGGGATGCAGCGGGGTGCGGCCGACCACGACCTCGTCCGCCCAGAACGAGATCGGCTCGGCGCCGGGCAGCCAGGTGCGGCTGAAACCCTCGGTCTGGCCGTTGACGGTGAGCGCGTAGGCGGACGCCGTGGCGACCTGCGGGAAGACCGGGGTGCCGGCCGACGCGGGTGCCACCGCGGCGGCGGCCAGCGCGGCGCCCGCGGCGGTCACGGCGAGGAATCTGGTGGAAGAACGGTGCACGTCCAGCTCCCGGAAGTCGGGTGAAGCCCCCATGACGGCGCGAATCCGCCGTCTGGAGGCGACGTTAGCGAACGGGCCCGACAGCGCTGGGCGGCCGTGCTCGCCGGGGTGGCGGCGGTCACAGCACGGGTCTCGCCTAGACTCGCTGGAAATCCGGGCGCCCAGGTGGTGGTACCGGCTGTCTTGCACGTTCTTTGTTCGTTACGAGGAGTCCACGTTGAAGAGCACCGTCGAGCACCTGAGCCCGACGAGGGTCCGGATCAACGTCGAGGTGCCGTTCGACGAGCTCAAGTCGAACTTCGACCAGGCGTACCGGAAGCTCGCGAAGCAGGTCCGCATCCCCGGCTTCCGTCCGGGTAAGGCCCCCGCGAAGGTTCTGGAGAACCGCATCGGCCGCGCCCCGGTCCTGGACGAGGTCATCCAGGAGGCCATCCCGGCCAAGTACCTGGAAGCCGTCAACGCAGGCGAGGTGCGCACGCTCGGCCGTCCCGACTTCGAGGTCACCAAGATCGAGGACGGTCAGACGCTCGAGTTCACCGCCGAGGTCGACGTTCGTCCCGAGATCACCGTGCCCGCGTTCGGCGAGCTCGCCGTGACGGTCGACGAGCAGGAGGTCACCGACGAGGACGTGGCCACCCAGCTCGACGAGCTGCGCGCGCGCTTCGGCACGCTGACCGGCGTCTCCCGCCCGGTCGAGACCGGTGACTTCGTCATCGTCGACCTGTCCGCCACCGTCGACGGCGAAGAGGTCGAGGAGGCACGCACCAGCGGCCTGTCCTACGAGGTCGGCTCCGGCCAGCTCGTCGAGGGCATCGACGACGCCCTCGTCGGCGCCTCCGACGGCGAGACCAAGACCTTCGCCACGACGCTCGTCGCCGGTGAGCACGAGGGCCGCGAGGCCGAGGTCACCGTGGTGCTGAGCAGCGTGAAGGAGCGTCAGCTCCCCGAGCTCGACGACGAGTTCGCGCAGCTCGCCAGCGAGTTCGACACGCTCGACGAGCTCAAGGCCGACCTGCAGACCCGCCTGAGCCGCGTCAAGAAGATGCAGCAGGGCGTGCAGGCTCGCGACAAGGTCCTCGAGGCGCTGCTGGAGACCACCGAGGTCCCGCTGCCCGAGGGCATCGTCCAGGGCGAGATCGACGCGCGCAAGCACGACGCCGTGCACGCCTTCGACCACGACGACGCGAAGTTCGCCGCCTGGCTGACCGAGCAGGGTCAGTCGGAGGAGGAGTTCGACGCCGAGCTCCGCACCGCCGCCGAGCAGGCCGTCAAGACGCAGCTCGTGCTCGACTCGATCGCCGACGCCGAGCAGGTCACGGTGTCCGACGGCGAGCTGACCGAGCGGATCATCTACCAGGCGCAGCGCTTCGGCATCTCGCCCGACGAGTACGTCAAGCGCGCGCAGCAGTCCGGTCAGCTCGGCGCGATCTTCGCCGACGTCCGCCGGGGCAAGGCGCTCGCGAGCGTCGTGCGCCAGGCTGAGGTGAGCGACTCGACCGGTCAGAAGCTGGACCTCGACGAGCTCTTCGGCGAGACCAAGTCCGAAGAGGACTCGGAGAAGTAAAGCCCTTAGCGAACGCGGGCGGTGTCGGGCATCTGACGCCGCCCGTCTTCGTTAAGGTCGATCGCAGAGAGTTTTGACATCCAGATTCGTTCCACCTGGAGTTAGGCAGGCAGACGTGACGCAGCACTCCTTCCCGACCCCCGAGATGCGGTCGGCCACCGCCGGGATGAACCTCAACGACTCGGTGTACGAGCGGCTGCTCCGCGAGCGGATCATCGTCCTGGGTTCACAGGTCGAAGAGGGCATCGCGAACCAGATCACCGCTCAGTTGCTGCTTCTCGCCGCAGAGGACCCCGAGAAGGACATCACGCTTTACATCAACTCGCCGGGTGGTTCCGTCACGGCGGGCATGGCCATCTTCGACACGATGCAGCTCATCCAGCCGGACGTGGCCACGTACGCGATGGGCCTCGCCGCCTCGATGGGGCAGTTCCTGCTCTCGGCCGGCGCACCCGGCAAGCGCCACGCGCTTCCGCACGCCCGGATCCTCATGCACCAGCCGTCGGCCGGTGTCGGCGGTACGGCCGCGGACATCGCGATCCAGGCGGACATGCTGACGCGCACCAAGCGCGAGATGGCCGAGCTCATCGCGGAGCACACCGGCCAGACGCTCGAGACCATCACCCGCGACTCCGACCGCGACCGCTGGTTCACGGCGCAGGAAGCGCTCGAGTACGGCTTCGTCGACAAGGTCGTCACCAGGGCTCAGCCCGTCGGCGACTCGAACAACTGACGTCAGCTAGGAGACCTCAAGTGAGCCAGTTCCACATGCCTCAGTCGCGGTACGTGCTGCCGTCGTTCGTCGAGCGCACCAGCTATGGCATGAAGGAGTCGAACCCGTACAACAAGCTCTTCGAGGAGCGCATCATCTTCCTCGGCGTGCAGGTTGACGACGCTTCGGCGAACGACGTCATGGCGCAGCTGCTGGTGCTCGAGTCCGAGGACCCCGACCGCGACATCCTGATGTACATCAACTCGCCGGGTGGCTCGTTCACCTCGCTGATGGCCATCTACGACACGATGCAGTTCGTCCGCCCGGACATCCAGACGTACTGCCTCGGCCAGGCGGCCTCCGCCGCGGCCGTGCTGCTGGCCGCTGGCACGCCCGGTAAGCGCCACGCACTGCCCAACGCGCGAATCCTGATCCACCAGCCTTCGATGGAGGGCGCGTACGGTCAGGTGTCCGACCTGGAGATCCAGTCCAACGAGATCCAGCGCGTGCGCCGCCTGATGGAATCCACCCTCGCGCGGCACACGAACCGGACGGCGGAGGAGGTTCGCGAGAGCATCGAGCGCGACCGCATTCTGACGGCCGAGGAGGCCAGGGAGTACGGCATCGTCGACACGGTGCTGCCCTACCGCAAGCTTTCCGCCAAGTCCTGAGCGCGGTCGTCCTGAGGGCTGGGAATCCCCAGCCCCCGGGCACTGCGCGCCCACCCGACACGCCGATGTGACCGGTTATCTGGCCTGATCGGCGCGTCGGGGGGCCGCGGGTCCTCCCCTGAAACGGGGTCGGCCAGGTACCGTCAGGAGAACGGGCTCAGCACCCACAGCCAGTGGGACTGCCACAGCAAGTCAGCAGGCGCACTACAGCAGGTGTGCGCCGGAGGGGACATAGGTCAGCGGTCATGGCGCGTATCGGTGACGGCGGCGACTTGCTGAAGTGCTCTTTCTGCGGAAAGAGCCAAAAGCAGGTGAAGAAGCTCATCGCCGGCCCCGGCGTTTACATCTGCGATGAGTGCATCGATCTCTGCAACGAGATCATCGAGGAGGAGCTGGCCGAAGCCGGTGACGTGAAGCTCGACGAGCTGCCGAAGCCCGCCGAGATCCACGAGTTCCTCGACCAGTACGTCATCGGCCAGAGTGACGCCAAGCGCACCCTGTCCGTCGCCGTCTACAACCACTACAAGCGCATCCAGGCGGGCGACCGCGGGCGCGAGGGTCGTGACGACGGCGTCGAGCTGGCGAAGTCGAACATCCTGATGCTCGGCCCGACCGGGTGCGGCAAGACCTACCTCGCGCAGACGCTCGCGAAGATGCTGAACGTGCCGTTCGCCATCGCCGACGCGACGGCGCTGACGGAGGCCGGGTACGTCGGTGAGGACGTCGAGAACATCCTCCTGAAGCTCATCCAGGCCGCTGACTACGACGTGAAGCGCGCCGAGACGGGCATCATCTACATCGACGAGGTCGACAAGATCGCTCGGAAGAGTGAAAACCCGTCGATCACGCGCGACGTCTCCGGTGAGGGCGTTCAGCAGGCACTGCTGAAGATCCTGGAAGGCACGACGGCATCGGTGCCTCCGCAGGGCGGCCGCAAGCACCCGCACCAGGAGTTCATCCAGATCGACACGACGAACGTGCTGTTCATCGTGGCGGGTGCGTTCGCAGGCCTGGAGAAGATCATCCAGGACCGCGTCGGCAAGCGCGGTCTCGGCTTCGGTGCCGAGGTCCGTTCCAAGGCCGAGGTGGAGGCGTCGGACTTCTTCGCCGACTCCATGCCGGAGGACCTGATCAAGTTCGGTCTGATTCCCGAGTTCATCGGGCGTCTGCCGATGGTCGCCTCCGTCACGAACCTCGACAAGCCGTCGCTCGTGATGATCCTCACCGAGCCGAAGAACGCCCTGGTGAAGCAGTACCAGAAGCTCTTCGAGATGGACGGCGTCGAGCTCGAGTTCACCAAGACCGCGCTCGAGGCGATCGCCGACCAGGCGATCCTGCGCGGCACCGGTGCTCGTGGCCTCCGGGCGATCATGGAAGAGGTCCTGCTGCCCGTGATGTACGACATCCCGAGCCGCACGGACGTCGCCAAGGTCGTCATCACCGAGCAGACGGTGAAGGAGAACGTGAACCCGACCATCGTGGCCCGGCAGCCCTCGCGCCGGGAGCGTCGGGAGAAGTCTGCTTGAGTTCGTCTTCACAGTCGAAAGGGCGCCTGGTCACCGACCGGGCGCCCTTCGTCGTTGAGAGGTCCTAAGGTGGAGGCATGTCGTTGCCTCACGTGCTCCTGCTCCACGGCTACACCGGTTCCGGCCCCGGCCACTGGCAGCGCTGGCTGGCCCAGACGGTGTCCGAGCACGGCGGCCTCGCCGACCTGCCGCACTTCAGCAGCCCCGAGGCGCCCGACCGCGACACCTGGCTCGGTGAGCTCGACACCCACCTCGAAGCCCTGCCGGCCGATCGTGAACGGGTCGTCGTCGCGCACTCGCTCGGCTGCTACCTGTGGCTGCACCACGCGGCCCGCGAGAACATCGCCCACGTCGACCGCGTGCTGCTGGTCGCCCCGCCCGAGCTGGACCACCCGGAACCGGCCATCAAGTCGTTCTTCCCGGCCCCGCTCGACCCGGCCGGCCTGCGCCGCGCCGCCACCGAGACCCGCCTGATCGCGGGGGAGGGCGACCCGCACTGCTCGATGCAGGCCGCCAAGCAGCTCGCCGAGGCGTTGCGGATCGAGATCGACGTGCTGCCGGGTGCCGGGCACATCAACATCGACGCGGGCTACGGCGAGTGGCCGGCGGTGCTCAAGTGGGTGCGGTCGAAGACGGTGCCGCTCTCACCGCGCTAGACGTCACTTCCTTGGGGGGAACGTGATCAACCTTGACGAGCTCGTCGAGGAACACGGCGTCGTCGGCGCCCAGCTCGCCGTCCTGACCGACGGTGAGATCGCCGACGTCACCGCAGGCGTGCTGAACGCCAGTACGCGCACTCCGGTGACGCCGGACTCGCTCTTCCAGATCGCGTCGATCACCAAGGTCTGGACGGCGACGCTCGTCCAGGAACTCGCGAACGAGGGCCGGCTCGACCTCGACCGCCCGGTGCGCGACGTCCTGCCGGGCTTCCGGCCGGTGGTCACGCCGCGGCAGCTGCTGACCCACACGTCCGGCATCGACGGCGATCTGTTCCACGACACCGGTTCCGGCGACGACGCCGTCGAGAAGTTCGTGGCACGCCTGGCCGACGCTGCGCAGATCAGCCCGCCGGGCGAGCTGTGGTCCTACTGCAACAGCGGGTTCACCGTGCTCGGCCGGATCGTGGAAGTGTTGCGCGGCAAGCCTTTCAACACCGTCCTGAAGGAACGGATCGCCGCGCCGCTCGGTCTCACCGTCGCGACGACCTATGCGGAGGGCGCGGCACTGCACGCCGCCGTCGGGCACGTGGACGGACAACCGGTGACCGATCCGGGACCGGAGTCCGACTGGCCCGCCGGGTCGGCGCTCGCGATGAGCGCACGGGACCTGCTCGCGTTCGCGCGCATGCACCTCGCGACTCCGGCGTTCGCGGTCATGCGCGAGCCGCAGGTCTCCTTGCCGGACTTCGGGAATCGCGCGTCCTGGGGCCTGGGCTGGGACCTGCCGGACTACTCCGGCGGCGTGGTGATCGGTCACCACGGTGCCAACAAAGGCCTGGCATCGTTCCTGCGGATCGCACCGGAACGCGGGATCGCCGTCGCCCTGCTCACCAACGGCGGCGGTGCACGCGAAGTGTTCGACGACGTCATCGAGAACGTCTTCAGCGTTCTCGCGGGCGTGCGCAGGCCGGAGCCGGCGAGGCCGCCCGCCGCGCCCGAAGCGGTGGACGGGCGCTTCCTCGGAACATATCGCTGCGCCGGCCATGAAGTGGTTGTCACACAGGCAGATCACGGCCGCGTGCAGGTCGACCTGGACGACGACGTGCGCGAGTTCGTGGCTCTGCGTTCCGACGCGGTGATCGCCGTGGACGAGCCGCACACCGTGCTGGTGCTCAAGAACGACCTTCTGCACTTCGGACGGGCGGCCGTCCGAATCTGAGAACTCCTGGGGGAGAAGCATGATCAATCTGGACGAACTGATCGCGGAACACGGTGTCGTCGGCGCCCAGGTCGCGGTGCTGCACAACGGCGAAATCACTGATGTGGCAGCAGGTGTGCTGAACAACGTCACCGGCGAGAAGGTGACGAGCGACTCCATCTTCCAGATCGGGTCGATCACCAAGGTCTGGACGGCGACGCTCGTCCAGGAGCTGGTGAACGAGGGACTGCTCGACCTCGACCGCCCGGTGCGCGACGTGTTGCCGGAGTTCAAGCTCGCCGACGAGGAGGCCGCGCGGATCATCACGCCGCGCCACCTCCTCGCGCACACCGCGGGCTTCCAGGGCGACCTGTTCCACGACACCGGCAACGGCGACGACATGCTGGAGAAGTACGTCGTGCGCTTGGCGGAGGCGCGCCAGGAGGTCCCGCCGGGCGAGCTCTACACCTACTGCAACAGCGGCTTCACGTTGCTCGGCCGGATCGTGGAAGTGTTGCGCGGCAAGCCTTTCCGCACCGTGCTCCGGGAACGCCTGATCGACCCGCTCGGCCTGCGCACCGCCGCCGTGAGCCACGCCGAGTACGCCGCCCAGACGTGCGCGACGGGGCACACGGGCGCGGAGCCCAAGCCCGCGGACAGGCTGATGGCCGAGAGCGACGCCCCGGCGGGAACGGTGCTCGCGATGAGCGCACGGGATCTGCTGGAGTTCGTGCGCATGCACCTCGGCACCAGCGAGTTCGACGCGATGCGCGAGCCTCAGGTCGTGCCGCCGGACTTCGGCTACAACGGCGAGCAGGGGCTCGGCTGGATGTTGCACGACTACCCCGGCGGAGTCACCGGAATGGGCCACACCGGATCGACCGTGGGATTCCGGGCCTTCCTGCGGGTGGTTCCGGAAGCCGGACTCGCGGTCGCGATCCTCACGAACGGCGGACCGCCCCTGCCGCTGGTGCGCGCGGTCTTCGACGAGGTGCTGGGCGACCTGGCGGGCGTCACCGTGCCCGACTTTCCCACGCCGCCGGTGCTGCCGGTGCCGGTCGACGTCGAGAGGGTCGTCGGCGTCTACCGCTCCACCGGGCTGGAGAGGCACGTCACCGAAGGCGACGGCGGCCGGGTGAAGCTGCGGTACGTGGTGCTCGACCCGGGCTGGGAGTCCTTCGTCGACGGCGACGAGCACGAGTACACCGGCCTGCGGCACGACGCGTTGATCGCCGTCGAGGAGGAGAACGGGTTCCACCCGGTGGTCGTGCTGTGCGGCCGCGACGAGCAGGACCAGGTGAAGTGGCTGCACTGGGGCCGGGCGGCCCGCCGGGTCTAAACGGCGCGCTTCGCGTACTTGGCGAGGAATTGGACGACGTCGGGCGTCACCTTCCGGTACAGCCCGTCGTCGTGGCCGCCGCCCTTCACCGCGCTCGCCTCTGGCCGCACCTCGCGGATGAACCGGCGGGTGCCCTCGATGAACTTGTCGCGGTCGCCGATCCACACACCCAGCGCGGTCGGGCCGGTGGACCTGATGTGGCGCAACGGGTCGAGCGACGTCCACTCGCCCTCGTCCTTGAACGCCCGCCGCTTCGCCATCTCCGGCCACGTGGTGATCAGGCCGGGGGAGATGACCGCGGCGGCCGCGATCGGGTCGCCGCGCTCGGCCCGGCGGCGGGCGTAGAGCAGCGAACCGAAGCCGCCCATCGACACCCCCGTCACCGCGAACGGCTCGCCGTAGCCGCGGTCCTTGAGCCAGCGCGGGACCTCGTCGAGCAGCATGGCCATCGGGTCGTCGCCGGGGATGTTCTCGTGCCAGTAGTTGTTGCCTCCGTCGACCGCGACGAAGCCGAACGCGGGCACCGAGCCCTTGGCGACGGCGGCGGCCAGGACGTCGGGCAGGTTGCCCACGGCGGCGTGCTTGGCGTCGCCGTTCAGGCCGTGCAGCAGGATCGACATCGGCAGGCCGCGGGGGTTCACGCCGGCCGGGAGGTAGAAGGCGAGGGTGACGTCGCGGTGGCGGGCGACGGAGTACACGCGCTCGAAGCGGATCGCCGGTTTCGCGGCCGAGGCGGTCCTCACCCGGTCCGCGGTCGCGATCTGCTGCTCCACGGCGTTGGACGACGACACGTACGTCGCGACGCCGGTGGCTGTCGCGATGACCACGCCGATCGCCGCCAGGAGGGTGCGGCGGCTGTACCTCGGTTCCCCCATGCTCACCTCATCGCGTGGGCACCGTTCCTCGTTTCCTACTCAGAGGACGGAACGCACGCGTAAGGCAGACAGTTCCTCACTCGAATAGCCCAACCACGTCAGCACGTCCTGATTGTGCTCGCCGAGTGCCGGGACCGCACCCGGTGACCACTCGAAACCGGCCACCGGCGGCGGCAGCATCCGGGCCGTTCCACCGGGAACGCGCACGTCAACCCAGGTGTCGAGCTGCGGGTGCGACGGCAGGTCGGTGATCGGGCGGGTCAGCGCGGCCGGCACGTCGGCGGCGTCCAAAGTGGTCAGCAACTCCGCCGCGGTGAGGTCCGAAAACGCCTGTTCGAGCAGTTTCTGCAGCTCCACGCGGGACGCCACTGTGGCGAACCTCTCCTCCGGAGCGAGCCCGATCAGGTCGCACAGGCGCTGCCACTGCCCGTCGTTCTGCACGGCCAGGTGCACGGCGCCGTCCGCACAGGCCACCGGCCCGTACGGCGCGATGCTCGGATGGTGCGCGCCCGACCGCGGGGCCGCCGCACCCGTTCCGGCGGCGTAGAGCATCGGCTGGTGCATCCACTCCGCCATGGCCGCGAAGAGTGACAACCGCAGTCGTGCGCCTTCACCCGTCCGGCCGCGTTGCAGCAACGCCGCCAGCACCGCGGCCTGCAACTGGACGCCCGCCGCGATGTCCGCGACCGAGATCCCGGCGCGGGCCATCACGTCGCCCTCCCCGGTCAGCGACACCAGCCCGGCCTCGGACTGCACCAGCGCGTCGAACGCCTTGCGGTCCGCGTACGGGCCGTCCCAGCCGTAGCCGGACAGCTCACCGACGATCAACGTCGAGGGCAGCTCCAGCGCGAGCCGCTCCCACACCCGTGGCGACAGGTTGCACAGCAGTACGTCAGCGCGCGCCACAAGCCGTTCCAGCACCTCACGGCCGTCGGGGTGGTTGATGTCCAGGGACACCGACTCCTTGCCGACGTTCGTCCACGCGAAGTACGACGACACCTCGCCGCACGACGAGTCGTAGTGGCGCGCGAAGTCACCGGAGCCAGGCCGTTCGATCTTGATGACCCGAGCGCCGAGATCAGCCAGCAACCGCGTCGCGTACGGCACCGCGACGGCCTGCTCCAGGCTCACCACCACGACACCGTCAAGCGGTCTCAACCACGCGCTCCCCACCGGTGTAGACGTTCATCGAGTCGCCGCGCAGGAAGCCGACGAGCGTCATGCCCTGCTCCTCGGCCAGTTCGACGGCGAGCGACGACGGCGCCGACACCGCCGCGAGCACCGGAATCCCGGACATCGCGGCCTTCTGCACCAGCTCGAACGAAGCCCGTCCGGACACCATCAGCACCGCGCCGCGCAACGGAACCAGGTTCTGCAACACCGCCCAGCCCAGCACCTTGTCCACGGCGTTGTGCCGCCCCACGTCCTCACGCACGACCAGCAGCTCGCCGTCGACGAACAGCCCGGCCGCGTGCAGCCCGCCGGTGCTCTCGAAGACCTTCTGCCGCTCCCGCAACGCGTCCGGGAATCCCGTCAGCGCCTCGGGCGTGACCTTCACCTCGTCCAGCGCGGGCGAGTAGCGGGTCTTGAGCTTCACCGCGTCCAGCGCGCCCTTGCCGCACACCCCGCACGACGACGTGGTGTAGAAGTTCCGCTCCACCCCGGTGTCCGGCGGCGGCACACCCTCGGCCAGCGCGACGTCCAGCACGTTGTAGGTGTTCATCCCGTCCGGCCCGGTGCCCTCGCAGAACCGCGCGATCGAGATGTCCTCCAACGACCCGATGACGCCTTCGCTGAGCAGGAAGCCGTGCGCGAGCTCGACGTCGTGGCCGGGCGTGCGCATCGTGACCGCCAACGCCTTCCCGTCGACCCGCAGCTCCAGCGGCTCCTCGGCGGCGAGCGCGTCGATCCTGCGCCGACGACCGCTCGGCGACACGCGTTCGACCGCTCGGCGCACCGTCACTCGGCCCATGTGCACATCTCCTTCGGAACGCTATGTTCCCCACCGACCAGGCTACGTGGGAGGGATTCCGGGGCATGGACGACGTCGTGATCGTCGGGGGCGGCCACAACGGGCTGGTGGCGGCCGCGTACCTCGCCAGAGCGGGGAAATCGGTCAGGGTGCTGGAGAAGCTGCCGCACGTCGGCGGGGCGGCGGTGAGCGCCTCGCCGTGGGAGGGCGTCGACGCCCGGCTCTCGCGCTTCTCGTACCTCGTGTCGCTGCTGCCCGATCGGATCGTGTCGGATCTGGGGCTGAAGCTGGCTTTGAAGTCTCGTTCGGCCTCGTCCTACACGCCGAACGGCAAGCGCGGGCTGCTGGTCGAACGCTCGCCCGGCGCGGCGACGGTGGCCTCGTTCGAGGCCGTCTGCGGGTCGCTGGAGGACTGGGAGCGGTGGCAGCGCTGGTACGCCGACCTGGAGCTGATGGCGGAGGCGCTGGCGCCGACTCTTTTGGAACCGTTGGTGTCACGGGAACATCTGCGCGTGCACGTCGACAAGGTGGTGCGCGGCCGGTTGTGGGAGCAGGTCTTCGAACGGCCGATCGGCGCGACGCTGCAGGAGCTGTTCGACAACAACCTGGTGCGCGGGGTCGTCGCCACGGACGCGTTGATCGGCACGCACTCGTCGCTGCATTCGTTGCGCGCCAACAAGTGCTTCCTCTACCACGTGATCGGCAACGGCACCGGTGAGTGGAAGGTCCCGGTCGGCGGCATGGGCGGGGTCACCGCCGAGCTGGAACGGGTCGCGCGCGAGGCCGGTGTGCGGATCATCACCGGCGCCGAGGTCACCTCCGTCGAGTCGGACGGCAAGACCGCTTCGGTGACCTACGGCGACACGACCGTCGAGGCCCGGTTCGTGCTGTCCAACGTGGCGCCGTCGGTGCTGGGACGGTTGCGGGGGCTCGAAGTCCACGACGCGCCGGGCTGTCAGTTGAAGATCAACATGTTGCTGCGCAGGCTGCCCGAGCTGAAGTCCGGCGTCGACGCGCGGGTGGCGTTCGCCGGCACGTTCCACCTCGACGAGTCCTACGACCAGCTGGAGACCGCCTACCTGGAGAGCGCCGCCGGCCACGTGCCGTCGGTGCTGCCGGGCGAGATGTACTGCCACTCGCTGACCGATCCGTCGATCCTCGGGCCGTCGTTGCAGGGCCACGAGACGCTGACGTTGTTCGGCCTGCACCTGCCGGCGTCGTTGTTCGAGGGCCGCAACACCGAGCTGCGCGACGAACTGGTGAAGCGCTACCTCGACCAGCTCAACGCGCATCTCGTGGAGCCGATCCAGGACTGCCTGGCGCTCGACGCCCAGGGCGACCCGTGCATCGAGGCGCGCACTCCGCTGGACCTGGAGGAGGAGCTCGGCCTGCCGGGTGGCAACATCTTCCACGGGGAGCTCGACTGGCCGTTCGCCGAGAGCGACGACCAGGTCGGCAAGTGGGGCGTGGAGACCGATGTGGACAACGTCTTCGTCTGCGGTGCGGGCTCCCGGCGCGGCGGCGGCGTGAGCGGCATCGGCGGCCACAACGCGGCGAGGGCTGTTCTCGAACGCATTTGAGACATTTTTGATGACACTCCGCGTCATCTCTGGTTACAGTTGGCGGCGTGGGGGACTTCTACGGAATCGCGGAGATCGCCGACGCCATGGGGCTCAGTCGGCAGCTGGTGGCCGTCTGGCGCAAGAGACGCTCGCACGGCATTCCCGAGCCGGACGCGGAACTCGCGTCCGGCCCGATCTGGCGGCGCGAGACGGTCGAGCCGTGGATCGAACGCACGCGCGGCCGGCTGGGTCTCGCCGGCACGCGCGAGTCCGCGAGCAGGAGCCTTCGGCTGCGCACCTGCCGCCGAGTACTGCGGCTCGCGGCGTTGATGCTGGAGGAACCGCAACGGCCGCGGGTGCTCAACGAGGCCGCGGACCAGTTGCGCGACCTCATCCACGAGGTCGACCAGGCCGCGGACGACGTCGTCGGCGCGTTGCTGCGCGAGCTCATCGAGCCGGTGCGCGACCCGGACGTTCCGGCGGAGCTGCTGCGGGTGCCGGTGATCGAGTCGCTGCCGCTCGTGACCGCCGTAGCGCGCAACTCACCAGACTGGTGACGAGCGCGCCCAACGCGGCCAGCGCCATGTCGGCGTGCGCGTCCCACATGTCGCCCTGCTGGCCGTTGTAGGCCTCGGCGACGTCGGGCGCGAGCGTCATCGCGATCGCCCACTCCAGCAGTTCGTAGAGCGCGCTCGTCGCGAGCACGATCTCCACCGACCGCACCCACTTCCGCCGCAGGATCGCGGTCAGGCACACGCCGTACGCGAAGTGCACGAGCCGGTCGAAGTGGTTGCGGTCCCAGGAGAACGCCTCCGACAGCCGCACGCCGAACAGCGCGTTCGTCCAGTCGTCGTACGGGACGAACGAGTAGATCCACCGCGCCGCGATCGTGTGCAGCGCAAGGAAAACCAGCGCCCACGCCCACTGCGCGGTGTCCAGCCTGCGTCTCAGCAGCCACAGCGCCATGATCGCCACCGCCGTCAACGAGCTGTGCAACGCCTGCTCGGCGGGCCACGGCGGGTTGATCCACGTCACCGCCACCAGCGCACCGAACGCGCCCAGCAGCCACCACTTCCCCCAGGTCATGCGCACAGCTTGGCGGATCTTGGGCGGTTTTATATCAGGATTTATATATCAAGGAACCTTGCTAAAGGTTTGTTGATGTGGGTACCGTGGTGGCATGACGGACGCTCGCATCAGTGACCCCAAGGCGCTTCGGGCGCTCTCGCACCCGTTCCGGTGGAAGCTGATCAACCTGCTCACCGAACAGGGACCGAGTACTGCCACGCAGTGCTCGGTGAAGCTCGGGGAGAGCGTTGCCACCTGCTCCTACCACCTGAACATGCTGGCCAAGTACGGCTTCGTGGCGGAGGTGGAAGGCCCGGGCAGGCAGAAGCCGTGGCGGATCGTCACGCGTCACCAGATGATCTCGACCGAAGGCCTCGACGACGAAGGGGCACTGGCTGCCGAGGCCGCTGAGATGGCCTACCTGGACCAGGAGTTCGAGCGCATCCGCGAATACGCGCGCCAGCACGAGCACCTGTCGGAGGAGTGGCGCGATCACTGGGGGATCAGCAGCGCCACGACGTTCCTGACGCGTGAGGAGTTGCGCGAGGTTCAGCAAGGGATACGGGCGTTGCTCGATCGCTACGACGAGCGCGTGGAGAACCCGGAGTCGCGACCTGAAGGCGCCCGAGCGGTGCGCTTCTTCGTCAGCACGACCGTTTCGCCGGAGTAAGTCCTAACTGAGGGGATTCATCATGTTGTCGCACCACCAAGCGTTTGCTATCGCGAAGATGAAGCAGTCTGAGGTGGAGGCCGACGCTGCCGTCCGACGGCACGTTCGCGCATCTGAGGAGGCTTCGAAGCCGGAGAAGCGGGTCGGCGGAGGCTTACTCGCCACTAGCCGTCGCCGCTGGAGGCTGTTCGGGCGCGTTCGACCGGCGTAGCGTGTGAGCTCCCCGCCGCCGTAAACGTTTTCAGGACGTTACAACGGGGAGGACATCCGTGTTACGGAGACTCGGCGTGGCGGTGACCGCGGCACTGCTGGGCATCACGATGCTGGCGGAACCCGCTCAGGCGGCGGACTTCAACGTCAAGGACTACGGGGCCGCCGGCAACGGCAGCGCGAACGACACGGCGGCCATCGACAGGGCGATCACCGCGGCGAACGCGGCGGGTGGTGGGACCGTGCGGTTCCCGTCCGGCACGTACCGCTCGCCCAACTCGATCCACATGAAGAGCAACGTCACGCTCCAGCTCGACTCCGGCGCCACGATCATGGGCGCGAGCGGCAGCGGCTACGACAAGCCGGAGCCCAACCCCAACGACAAGTACCAGGACTACGGCCACAGCCACTTCCGCAACGCCATGATCTGGGGCGACCGGCTGACCAACATCGGCTTCGTCGGCTCCGGCACGATCGACGGCGGTGGCGCGCTGATCACCGGCAACCCGGACAGCGGGCAGGCCGACAAGATCATCTCGTTGACGCGCTGCGAGAACCTCACGGTCAGCGGCATCAAACTCCGGCGCGGCGGCCACTTCGCGATGCTGATCAACGGGTGCCGCAACGTCACCTCCGACCGGCTCACGATCGACACCGCGAGCGACCGCGACGGCTGGAACGTCATCAGCACCACCAACGTCACGATCACCAACGGCAACTTCGCGGGCAACGACGACGCGCTGGCGTTCAAGAGCGACTACGCGCTCGGTCAGAAGCTGAGCAACGGCAACGTGAAGGTCTACGACACCAAGCTCAGCGCGGGGTGCTGCAACGCGTTGATGTTCGGCTCGGAGACGTGCGGTGACTTCACCGGCTACGACTTCCAGCGCATCGACATCAAGGGTTCCAACAAGTCGGGACTTGGGCTCGTCTCGATGGACGGCTCGGTCGTCTCCGACGTGCACTACAAGGACATCACCGTCAGCGGGGTGCGGTCGCCGATCATGCTCAAGGTCGGCGCCCGCAAGCGCTGCGGCAACAGTCCGGGCGTCGGCACCATCAAGAACATCACCTACGACAACATCACGATCAACGGCGCCTCGCCGTCGTTCAGTCCCACGATCATGGGCGATGTCGACGGCCACATCAGCGACGTGACGTTCACCAACGTGAAGATCAACGTGCCCGGTGGCAACGGCACGATGTCGACGAACCCGCCGAGCAACGACCGCACCAACTACAACCCGAACAGCATCGGCACCCGGCCCGCGTACGGCTGGTACATCCGTTACGCCGACCGAATCAGGTTCCTCAACAGCGCCGTCGCGTTCACGAACAACGACGGCCGGCCCGCGGTGATCGCCGACAACTCCACCGACCTGACGTTCGACACGTTCGGCTGGGCGCGCGGCACCAGCAGCCCGACGGACTTCCTCTTCCGCAACACCAACGGGTTCTGCGTCCGCAACTCGGGCTCGCCGCGCGTGCAGAACACCGGTTCGACCGAGAAGTGCGGGGTGGGCAACGACTTCAGCATCGCGGTCGATCCCGCGTCGCGCGTGGTCAAGCCGGGAGACACGGCGTCGTTCACCGTCAGCGCGGCCTCGACCGGCTCACCGGGGCCGATCAGCCTCGACGCCGACAACGTGCCGGCCGGGACGGTCGTGCAGTTCAGTCCGCCCACGATCAACCCAGGTCAGGCGTCCACGATGACCGTGGCGACGCTGCCGGACACCCCGCACGGCTCGACGAACATCAACGTCCGAGGCACGGCCGGTCAGATCACGCGGTCGGCCGTCGCGATCCTGACCGTAGGCGACCAGCCAGCGGAACTGGAGCTGAGCGGACTGACCGTGGCGGACACCGGGAACGCGGGCGACTGGTCGGTGCAGACCGGCCTGCGCACGGGCGTCGCGCAGTACGGCGACCGCGACTTCACGTTCAGCGCCGTACCGGACGAGGTGGCGGGAGCGAAGTGGATCCGCACGGCCAACGACTCGAAGTCGGCGACGCAGAACCCGTTGGCGCGCTTCGCGATCAACCGCGACGCGCTGGTCTACGTCGCGGTCGACACGCGGCTCGGCAAACGCCCGTGGATGGACGCGTTGTGGCTCGACAGCGGCCTGCAGCTGGTCAACACCGAAGGGACCCCGAAGACCTTCCGCCTGTACGCCAAAGGTTTCCGGGCGGGGACGGTCGAACTGGGACCCAACGGCGGTGCCAGCAACTACAGCGTGATCGTCAAATAGCTTCCAGGCGCACGATCACGGACTTGGAGGTCGGCGTTCCCGAGATGTCCGCCTTGGAGTCCAGCGGCACCAACGGGTTCGCCTCGGGGAAGTACGTGGCCACGCATCCCCGCGCGGTCGAGTAGGAGACGATCCGGAACGACTCGGCGCGGCGTTCGACGACGCCCGTCGGGTCGTCCTTCCACTCCGAGATGATGTTCACCATCTGCCCGTCGGTGAACCCCAATTCCTTGATGTCGTCGGGGTTCACGAACACCACGCGACGGCCGTCCTTCACGCCGCGGTAGCGGTCGTCCAGGCCGTAGATCGTGGTGTTGTACTGGTCGTGGCTGCGCAGGGTCTGCATGATCAGGCGACCCTCGGGGATCTCGATGACCGTCAGCTCGTTCGCCGTGAAGTTCGCCTTGCCGGTCGCCGTCGCGAACTCCTGCGAGTCACGCGGCGGGTGCGGCAGCACGAAACCGTCGGGCTGACGCACGCGCGTGTTGTAGTCGGTGCAGCCCGGCACGACACGGGAGATGTGCTCGCGAACGACGTCGTAGTCCTTCTCGAACTCCTCCCACGCCACGGGGTGCGAGGCGCCGAGCGTCTTGCGCGCGAGCCGGCAGACGATCGAGACCTCGGACAGCAGCTGCTCCGACGCGGGCTTGAGCCGGCCCCGTGAGCGGTGCACGACCGACATCGAGTCCTCGACCGTGACGAACTGCTCGTCCGAGTGCTGGACGTCGCTCTCGGTGCGTCCCAGGGCGGGCAGGATCAGCGCGGTGCGGCCGTGGACCACGTGCGAGCGGTTGAGCTTCGTGGAGACGTGCGCCGTCAGCGAGCACTGCTCCAGCGCCTTCTCGGTCACCGGCGTGTCCGGGGTGGCGCTGACGAAGTTGCCGCCCATCGCGATGAACACCTTGCCGCGGCCCTGGCGCATCGCGTTGATGGCGTCGACGGTGTCGAAACCGTGCTTGCGCGGCACGGAGATGCTGAACTCGTTCTCCAGGGCCAGCAGGAACTTCTCCGGCATCTTCTCGTAGATGCCCATCGTGCGGTCGCCCTGCACGTTCGAGTGGCCGCGCACCGGGCACAGGCCCGCGCCCGGCTTGCCGATCATGCCGCGCAGGAACATGACGTTCGTGACCTCGCGGATCGTGGGCACGCTGTGCTTGTGCTGCGTCAGACCCATCGCCCAGCAGGCGATCGTGCGCTTGGAGTCGACGAACATCCCGGCCACGCGGGTGATCTGCTCGCGGGTCAGACCGGTCGCGGTGAGCACGCCGTCCCAGTCGAGTTCGCGCAGGCTCTCCGCGTAGGCCTCGAAGCCGTGCGTCTTGGCCTCGATGAACGTCTTGTCGAGCTTGTCCCACTGCAGCAGCAGGTGTCCGATCGCCTGGAACAGCGCCTGGTCGCCACCGACCTTGATCTGCACGAACTCGTCGCTCAGCGCGGTGCCGCGGCCGACGATGCCCGCGACGTTCTGCGGGTTCTTGAACCGCATAAGGCCCGCTTCCGGCAGCGGGTTGATCGCGATGATCTTCGCGCCGTTCTTCTTCGCGTCCTCCAGCGCGCTGAGCATGCGCGGGTGGTTCGTGCCGGGGTTCTGGCCGATGACCACGATGAGGTCGGCGAGGTCGAAGTCCTTGATCGACACCGAGCCCTTGCCGATGCCGATCGTCTCGTTCAGCGCCGAGCCGGACGACTCGTGGCACATGTTCGAGCAGTCCGGCAGGTTGTTGGTGCCGAACGAGCGGACCAGCAGCTGGTAGAGGAACGCGGCCTCGTTGCTGGTGCGGCCGGAGGTGTAGAAGATCGCCTCGTCCGGGTTCGACAACGCTGTCAGCTCGTCGGCGATGAGCGTGAACGCCGCGTCCCAGCTGATCGGTGTGTAGTGCGTCGCACCCGGCCGCAGCACCATCGGTTCGGTGAGCCGGCCCTGCTGGCCGAGCCAGTAGTCGGTCTTCGTGCGCAGGCTCTCGATGGAGTGCTCGGCGAAGAACTCGGGCCCGATTCGTCGTTTGGTGGCTTCCTCCGCGACGGCCTTCGCGCCGTTCTCGCAGAACTCCGCCATCTTGCGGTGACCCTGTGGTTCGGGCCACGCGCAACCAGGACAGTCGAAACCTTCACGCTGGTTGAGCAGTCGCAACGTCTTGACCGTGCGCCCGACACCCATCTGCTCGACCGCGCGGTCGAGCGACACGAGCACACCGGGAATACCCGCTGCCCAGGTCTTGGGGGTGCTGACTTCGAGCGCGGACTCGTCGACGTCGTTCTGCGGGGGCTTGCTGCTCATGGCTGCATTCTTCGCTGATAGACGTCGGCGCCGCCAGCGCCCCCGAAGAACGCGGCGGCGCCGTCGGCACGGGCCCCAAGGGGTTTGAACGGTCCGTGACGGTCAATTGTGATCGCCGTCACTCTCGTCCGGCACCTCTGAAAGAGTGATCAATCGCAGCTGTTCTCGGTCGGCACCTGTCCGTCCACGGAGAAGTACTTCTTCTCGTCGCCGGCGACGCCCTCACCGTGCTTGGGCGGCTCGGTGAACTGCGGCGCGAGGAAGCCGTCCTTCGCAGCCTGGCACGCGATCGAGTACTGGAAACCCGTCGAGTCCGAGGGCCACAGTCCTTCGGGAGTGATCGAGTAGGTGATCTTCTCGCGGACCGCCGCGACCATCTCCATCTGACTGAAGAGCTTCTTCGGCTCCGGCGGCTCGAACGCGTAGGCGAACACGTAGTCCGCCGTCACCGCCGGGTAGCCGTCCTTCTCCCCGAGAGTCATCTTCCCGGACACCTTGATGCCGTTCGGGAGCAGCTTCGTGCCCTGCTTGAGCCGGGTGGTCCAGCCCGCGATCTCCTTCACGACGTGCTCGCGCACCTCCGGCGCCAGCATCGCGAGGAACCGGTCCGGCTTGTGCTCGCCGAGCATCACCGGGTCGAGGCGTGAGGCGATCAGCGCCTGCCGGACCTGCTCGAACGCCGGATTGGCGTCCGGCGCGACGATGCCCTTGTCGCCGTCTGGCCACTGCTCCGCGGGCGTGCCGGCGAACGGGACCTCGACGTTCGCCCCCGCGTACGGCAGCTTCACGTCCGGCAGCGAGGCCTCGCCGAACTTCCCCGCCTTGTAGAGCCCGAACAGCACCGCGCCGATGACGAGCAGGGCGATGGCGGACACGACCTTGCCGCTGTGTCTGCCCCGCCTGGCCTTCCGTCGTTGCCTGCGGATGTCCCGCTTGGCGCGTTTGTTCGCGGCACGGATCCAGGCCGCGTCCTTCAGATCAGGATGGTCATCAATGTCGTACTGCAACGTTCCCCCCAGATGTTCGGGGCACATCTTCGGTCACTCCGAACCACGCTGTCGACCGGCTTGCGGTTGCCGCGGGGGCGTTATCAGGTATCTCGTTTCAAGTCGAGACCCTGGCCTCCGTAGACTTCACGGCTGTGACTGAACTCGACACCGCAACCCAGCGTCCTGACCTCCCCGCCGCGTGGACTCCGGCGGAGGTAGAGGCGGAGCTGTACCAGCGGTGGGTCGACCGGCGTTACTTCGAGGCCGACGTCAAGAGCGACAAGCCGCCGTTCACGATCGTGCTGCCCCCGCCGAACGTCACCGGTTCGCTGCACATGGGCCACGCGATGAACCACAGCGTGATGGACGCGCTGTCCAGGCGCCGCCGCATGCAGGGCTACGAGGTCCTGTGGCTGCCCGGCATGGACCACGCGGGCATCGCGACCCAGAACGCCGTCGAGCGCGACCTGGCCAAGCAGGGCATGTCCCGGCAGGACCTCGGGCGCGAGAAGTTCGTCGAGCGCGTCTGGGAGTGGAAAGAGGAGTACGGCGGCAAGATCCTCGACCAGATGAAGCGCCTCGGCGACGGCATCGACTGGTCGCGTGAGCGCTTCACCATGGACGAGGGGCTCTCGCGCGCCGTCCAGACGATCTTCAAGAAGATGTACGACGACGGCCTGATCTACCAGGCCGAGCGGATCATCAACTGGTGCCCGCGCTGCCAGACCGCGCTGTCGGACATCGAGGTCGACCACAGCGAAGACGAGGGCGAGCTCGTCTCGATCCGGTACGGCGACGGGGACGCGTCGATCGTCGTCGCGACCACGCGCGCCGAGACGATGCTGGGCGACACAGCGGTCGCCGTCCACCCGGACGACGAGCGCTACCAGCACCTCATCGGCACCGAGGTCGAGCTGCCGCTGACCGGCCGCCGCATCCCGATCGTCGCGGACGCGCACGTGGACCCGAAGTTCGGCACGGGCGCGGTCAAGGTCACGCCCGCTCACGACCCGAACGACTTCGAGATCGGCCAGCGCCACGGCCTGCCGAACCTCACGATCATGGACGGCCGCGCGACCATCACCGCGCACGGGCCGTTCGAGGGGATGGACAGGCTCGAGGCGCGTCCGGCGATCGTCGCCGCGTTGCGCGCGGAGGGCCGGATCGTCGCGGAGAAGCGGCCGTACGTCCACTCCGTCGGCCACTGCTCGCGGTGCAACACGGTCGTCGAGCCGCGCCTGTCGCTGCAGTGGTGGGTCAAGGTCGAGACCATCGCGGAGGCCGCGTCCGCCGCCGTCCGCGACGGCCGCACCAAGATCCACCCGGCCGAGCTGAACAAGCGGTACTTCGACTGGACCGACAACCTGCACGACTGGTGCATCTCGCGCCAGCTGTGGTGGGGCCACCGGATCCCGGTCTGGTACGGCCCGGCCGGCGAGGTCGTCTGCGTCGGACCGGACGACGAGGTGCCGACCGGTGAGGGCTGGCGTCAGGACGAGGACGTCCTCGACACCTGGTTCTCGTCGGGTCTGTGGCCGTTCTCGACGCTGGGCTGGCCGGAGTCCACTGAGGACCTCCGCAAGTTCTATCCGACGTCCGTTCTCTCGACCGGCTACGACATCCTGTTCTTCTGGGTCGTCCGGATGATGATGTTCGGCCTGTACGCGATGGACGACGTCCAGCCGTTCGACCACGTCTTCCTGCACGGTCTGATCCGCGACCAGTACGGCAAGAAGATGTCGAAGTCCAAGGGCAACGGCATCGACCCGCTGGACTGGATGGAGCGCTACGGCGCGGACGCCACCCGGTTCACGCTGCTGCGCGGCACGAACCCCGGTTCGGACATGGCCGTTGCCGAGGAGTGGGCGGCCGGTTCCCGCAACTTCACCACGAAGCTGTGGAATGCCACGCGTTTCGCGCTGGCCAACGGTGCGACGGTGGAGCGTCCGCTGCCCGACCGCGCCGAGCTGACGGCGGCCGACCGCTGGATCCTCGACGAGCTCGACGTCTTGGTGTCCACTGTGGACTTGAACTTCGAGGCGTTCCAGTTCTCCCGTGCGTGCGAGGCGCTCGCCAGCTTCACGCGGGACGAGTTCTGCGACTGGTACCTGGAGATCGCGAAGGTCCAGATCGCGGACGGCCGCACGGAGGCCACGCAGTCCGTCCTGGGCCACGTCCTCGACGTCCTGCTGCGTCTGCTGCACCCGTCGATCCCGTTCATCACCGAGACGCTGTGGACGTCGCTGACCGGCGGCGAGTCGCTCGTCGTGGCGCAGTGGCCGTCCGTCTCGGGTGCCGAGCGCGATCTTGACGCGAAGGCGGAGATCGAGGGCCTGAAGAAGCTCGCGACCGAGATCCGCCGGTTCCGTTCCGAGCAGGGCCTCAATCCCGGCCAGAAGGTCGCGGGCAAGGTCCGCGGCGCGTGCTGCGTCGGCCTGATCGACCAGGTCCCGTCCGTTCGGTCGCTGACGCGGCTCACCGAGCCCGGTGACGAGTTCACCGTCTCGGCGACGCTGGAGGTCGGCCTGCCCAAGGGCGCGGTGAAGGTCGAGCTGGACCTGTCCGGCACGATCGACGTCGCCGCCGAGCGCAAGCGCCTCGCCAAGGACCTCGCCGTGGCGCAGAAGGAACTCGAGGGCACGACGAAGAAGCTGGGCAACGAGGCGTTCCTCGCCAAGGCGCCCGCCGACGTCAAGGCCAAGATCGAGGAGCGCAAGGCCACCGCCGAGTCCGAGATCGCCCGCATCAACGAGCGCCTGGCCGCGCTGCCGGAGGCGTAAGCACCGTGGAAACGAACCTCGACGAGTTCCTCGACGTCGAGAACGAGCTCAACCAGCGGTGGCCCGAGACCAAGCTCGAGCCGTCGCTGGACCGGATCAAGGCACTTGCCCACGTGCTGGGCGACCCGCAGACGTCGTACCCGGTCGTGCAGCTGACGGGCACGAACGGCAAGACGTCGACGTCGCGCATGGTCGATGCGCTCTTCACGCGCATCGGCCTGCGCACCGGCCGGTTCACGAGCCCGCACCTGCAGCTCGCGACCGAGCGGATCAGCCTGGACAACCAACCGATCAGCCCGGAGCGCTACGTCGAGGTCTACCGCGACATCGAGCCGTACGTCGCCATGGTGGACGCCAAGTCCGAGATCCGGATGAGCAAGTTCGAGGTGCTCACCGGCATGGCCTACGCGGCCTTCGCCGAAGCCCCGGCCGACGTGGCCGTCGTCGAGGTCGGCATGGGCGGCACGTGGGACGCGACGTCCATCGTGGACACCCGCGTAGCCGTGCTCACCCCGATCGGCATCGACCACACCGAGTACCTGGGCAACCGCCCGGAGGACATCGCGGTGGAGAAGGCCGGCATCATCAAGCCGGGCGCCGTGGCGATCGTCGGCGAGCAGACGCCCGAGGTCATGAAGGTGATCCACGAACGCGTGGCCGAGGTGGACGCGATGATCGCCCGATTCGGCAGCGAGTTCGGCGTCCTGTCGCGCCAGGTGGCCGTAGGCGGCCAGATGATCACGCTGCAGGGCCTGGGCGGCGTCTACGAGGACATCTTCCTCCCGCTGCACGGCGAACACCAGGCGAAGAACGCCGCACTGGCACTGGCCGCCGTCGAGGCGTTCTTCGGCGCGGGCCCCGAGCGCAAGATCGACATCGAGATGGTCCGCGAGGGCTTCGCCTCGGTCGTCACGCCGGGCCGCCTGGAGCGCGTGCGGTCCGCGCCCAACGTCTTCGTCGACGCCGCGCACAACCCGCACGGCGCCGCGGCTCTGGCTCGTGCGCTGCAGTCGGAGTTCGGCTTCCGCAAGCTCGTGGCCGTGGTGTCCGTGATGTCCGACAAGGACGCCGAGGGCATCCTCGCCGCCCTGGAACCGGTCGTGCAGGAACTGGTGATCACCACCAACTCCTCCCCACGAGCCATGGACCCGGACGTCCTGGCCGGCATCGCCGTCCCGATCTTCGGCGAGGACCGCTTCGAAGTGCGTCCCCGCCTGGTCGACGCCATCGAGGAAGCCATCCACCTCATCGAGGACGAGCAGTCCGGCGGCGGCATCATCGTCACCGGCTCGGTCGTCACCGCGGGCGAGGCCCGCGCGCTGTTCGGAAAGGAGCCGGCATGACCGCCCCGGCCCCTCTGAAGAAAGACCCGATGAAGGCGTTCCGGGGCATCATGGCCGGCACGCTGATCCTCGAGGTCATCGTCGTCGCCCTGGCCCTCCCGGTGATCGCCAAACTGCACGGCGGCGTCACGTCCCTGGTCGGCTGGGTCGCGTTCGGCTTCATCGCGGTGTTCATCGCTATGTGCGCGTTCGTCCGCAAGCCGTGGGCCATCGGGGCTGTCGTGGGGCTGCACGTGCTGTTGATCGCCACCTGGCTGCTGTTGCCGGCCATGGGGGTGATCGGCGTGATCTTCGGGCTGGTCTGGGCTTATCTGTTGTGGTTGCGCAAGGACCTGCTCAAGCGCATGGCCGAGGGTCGACTTCCGGCGCAGCAACAGCAGCAGGCCGAACAGCAGTCCTGACCGAACGCGTTTCCACGCAATTCGGCAATAACATCAACCAAAGAATTCCGCACTTCGTACCCTCGCTTGTCGCAATGCGACGGCGAGGGTTCGTCGTGTTCACCCGATCGTGCTTTGAAACTGGGACTGGTCCCGCGACCTGGCGCTATGCTGATTGGCGCACGAATCTGCGGGGAGGGCACTGGGGATGAGCGGGACCAAGGTCGATCTGGAGACGCTGCGCGCGGCCATCAAGGAGTACGAGTCGATCCGCGACGACCTGATGCTGGCCGAGAATCAGGGCAAGGCCCTGACCAGCATCCAGGGCGCCGGCAAGGACCGGCCGAGTCAGGTCTACGCGAACTGGGCCTCCAACGCGGGCAAGATGCACGAGTTGTCGAACAAAGAGCTGCAGAAGACGCTGACCACTCGGATCGACAATCTGAACGCCACGCTTGCCCAGTACGAGCGGACTGAGCAAGGCAACCGGGACAACCTCAAGTAGAAGGACAAGGCTGTTGCGCATCCGATCGATCGTCGTCGGCACAGCCGCTCTCGCGCTGCTGGCGGGTTGTGGCACCGGCACCACCGGTAGTGCCACCACGGCCAGTCCTCCGACGAGCACGAGCAACAGCGGGGGAGCGCCCAAGATCGGCGACCCGCTGGACGTGAAGTCCTTCGTGGCCGATCCGTGCAGCGCGATCACCGCGGCTCAGATTCAGGCGTTCGGGCTTCCCGGAGTCAGCGGCAGGAACAACACCAGCGCTGTCGGATCGAGTTGTGTGTGGCTGGGCGCCAGCACCGCCGGAAAGATGGCGCCGGGGATGACGCTTCTCCCCGATGGCACGGACCTGCGCACGATCCTTCCCAACAAGGACTCGACCTACCAGTACTTCGAGCCGCGACCCGCGGTCCAGAGCTACCCGGCGTACATCGCTCTCTCGGTCGACCAGCGCAAGGACGGCGGCTGCGAGCTCCTCGTCGGTGTCGCCGACGACAAGGCGTTCCTCTTCACCTTCTCCAGCTTCAACGGCAGCCCCAAGTTCGCTGACCCGTGTGCCGCGGTCACCGAGTTCGCCGATCTCGCCATCACCACGATCAAGGCAGGTGCGAAATGACAAGGCCCGCGCCCAGCTGCTTCACCGAGGACAACACCAGAGCCGAGGGGTTCTCGGGAGCTGAGATCTACTCCCAGATGACCAGCGGACCCGGCACCGGGTCGGCGCAGGTCGCGGCGAACATCGCCAAGGATCTGGAGCGCAGCTACGCCGGCATCGAAACCAGGCTCAAGCGGGTCGGTGAGACGCTGGGCGAGGCGTGGACCGGGGCCAGCGCGGACGGCGCTCAGGCCGCCGCCAACCCGATCAACCAGGCCATGGTTCAGATGCAGGACGCGCTGCGGCAGGCCGATCACTCCATCTCGAACCAGGTCTACCAGTTCAACCTGAACAAGAACCAGCTCAAGGACATGCCGGCGGCCAAGCCGGACACGAGCTTCTGGGACGACGCGACCCCTTGGGACACGGACACCGAGGACAAGGTCAACAGCTACAACGCTGAAGAGAAGCACAACCGCGAGGTCTACTCGGAGTTCCAGAGCGCCAGCAACACCAACCGAGGTGAGCTGCCCAAGGAGTTCCCCGGCGTCACGGCCGACACGTTGCAGGTCGAGATCGCCAACACCGGCGGCAACAACGGTGAGGAGAAGACCACGACGAGCAGCACCACCACCTCGCGCTCGTCCACGTCCGGTCTCCCGAACTCCACGAGCACGCCGCAGAGCACGACGGGCACCGGCTGGACCGTGCCCACCACGAACGGCGACCAGACCACGACCAGTTCGTCCGACACCACGAACACCAGCAACACCGGCAGGCCCGCCATCGGCGACAACCTCACTGGCAAGCCCCCGGTCGGCAGCGTGATCGACAGGCCGAACAACACGGGTCTCCCGCCCGTGGGCGTGCCCGTCCGCCCGAACACCGGTGGCCCCAACGGTCCTGGCGGCACCAGGGGCCTGGGTGGCGGCCCCAACGGGCCGGGCAGCGGTCGTGGTGGCCCCGGCGGAGCCGGCAAGTTCGGCGGCGGAGCAGGCGGCACGGGCGGAGCGGGCAAGTTCGGCTCCGGCGGAGTCGGCAGCGGCACCGGAAGTGGCAGCGGCACGTCCGCCCAGCAGCCCGGCGGCAAGGCCGGTGTGTTCGGAGGCATGGGTGAGACCGGTCCGAACGCGGCCGGTCGAGGTGGTGCGGCAGGCGCGGCAGGTCGCGCTGGCGGCGCCGGCATGGGCGGGATGGGTGGTCAGGGCCAGAAGGGCCAGGGCGAGGACGACTTGGAACACAAGTCCGCCGACTACCTCATCACCGAGGAGAACACGAACGAGATCATCGGCGACATGCCGATGGTCGCACCGCCGACGATCGGGGGGTGACGTGCTTCGGTCGTCCATCCAACTGTCCGACCTCGCCTTCGACGTGCTGTGGAAGCAGGAGAAGCTCGGGGAGTATCACCCGGCGCTCTCCGTCGACTCGCCCGGTGAGACCGAGGACGAACGCGTGCTCATCGAGCGCGACGTCATCGGTGAGCTGCGCCGGGTCGGGCTCGACCACCCGGACGTCCGGGGGACGCTGCACCTGATCGCCAAGGCGGAGCACGACTACTCGGCCTGGATCGCGGCCACGCCGAACGAGACCAAGCCCGTGGTCGTGGCGGCGAACTCGCAGCACGGTGTCCTTGCCGTGCACGACAACGGGTTCGTGCAGCTGCATCCGATCCGGCCGGACAACGCGCCGGAGGTCCTCGCGATGCAGTTGCCGGACGTGCCGGCCGGGCGTGGTGCGTCGATCAACGTGCACGCGACCGAGATCAACGTGCACCAGCCGGGCAAGGCGTCGCCGTCGATCTCGTTGCGCCAGTTGCTCGCCCAGCCCCGCCAGGGCACGGCGAAGCTGTACGCGGCGAAGCGCAACGGCGAGGGCAGGCAGCGCGCCAAGACCTTCCTCACCACGATCGACTTCGAGGACGGCCGCTGGCTCGTGGTCAAGTACACCGACCAGAACCACCAGACGTGGGTGCACGCCACGCCGGCGTCGCGCCAGATCATCACGGACTGGCTCAAGCGCCTCACGTAACACATTTACCGCCGCATAACCGAAATGCACGAGCGTCGCGGCTGTGAGAAAGCCATTCGCCATCGCCGCCGCACTGGCCGCGACGCTGCTGTCCGTCGGAACGGGCACCGCCCACGCCGAGACCGTCCCCGGTTGTGCCTCCGCCAAGCAGATCGGCACCACGGGCTACGTGAAGTACCAGGGCGCGACCATCGCGTCGGTCAAGCAGTTCGCCGGGTGCGGCAAGAACTTCGCCTACACCTGGGTCTGGGACTCCTACGCCGGTAACCACACCTACCGCGTCTCGAACTGGATCGCGGTGATCGACGGCAACGAGGAGTACCCCGGCGGCGACCTCCGCAGCGGCACCAAGCAGGAGTTGTGGGGCGCCGGAGCGGCCACGCTCGACAAGTGCACGCGCGCGGTCTCCAGCGTGACCGTGCCGGGCGGCGGCTACGTCAGCGGCTGGACCGACAAGCGCTGCTGAAGTTCACCTCGGGTTTCAGAGCTGGCCAGAACCGGCGACTAGAAACCGCGCATGACCTTCGACCGTCGCACGTTGTTCAAGGCAGGCGCACTCGGCACGGCCGCCGCGCTCGTGCCGAGTGGCATCAGCCTCGCGAAGACCGACCGCCCGACCCTCACCCACGGCGTGCAGTCCGGCGACGTCACCTGGGACGGCGGCATCGTGTGGACGCGCGCGGACCGTCCCTCGCGGATGCTCGTCGAGGTGTCCAACGACCCGAGGTTCCGCTTCTCCCAGCGCGTTCGCGGCCCGTTGCTCACCCCGGAGACCGGCGGAACCGGGCAGGTCAGGGTCTCGAGCCTGCTGCCGGGCCGCCCCGTCTACTACCGCGTCACGGCCGAGGACCTGCACGGACGCACTCGCAGCGAACCCGTCACGGGCAGCTTCACCACCGCCCCGATCGGCCGCGACGAGGTCAGCTTCGTGTGGTCCGGTGACGTCGCGGGCCAGGGCTGGGGCATCAACCCCGACATCGGCGGCATGCCGATCTTCAAGGCCATGGCCGACCGCAGGCCGGACTTCTTCATCCACAGCGGCGACAGCGTCTACTCCGACGGCCCCATGCAGGCGAGCGTCACGCTCCCGGACGGGCGGATCTGGCGCAACGTCGTCACGCCGGAGAAGTCCAAGGTGGCCGAGACGCTCGACGAGTACCGCGGCCAGTTCGCCTACAACTTCCTCGACGACAACGTGAAGCGCTTCGCCTCCCAGGTCCCGGTCTACGCACAATGGGATGATCATGAAGTTACCAATAATTGGTACCCCGGCGAGATTCTCGACTTGCCCCAGTACACCGAGAAGCGCGTGGACGTGTTGGCACAGCGTGCTTTCCAGGCGTTCCACGAGTGGATGCCGATCGACCAGAAGCGCGCGGTCGACGGCCGCGTGTACCGGAAGTTCGCGTACGGGCGGAACGTCGAGATCTTCGTGCTCGACATGCGCACCTACAAGGACAAGAACACCTCGCCCAAGGACCAGCCGGGCGTGATTCTCGGCGCCCGGCAGGCGAAGTGGCTCGTCGACGGGCTCAGCCGCAGCACCGCCACGTGGAAGATCATCGCGGCGGACCTGCCGATCGGCCTGACCGTGCCGGACGGCACCGACATCGAGGGCGTCGCGAACGGCCTGCCGGGCGCGCCCAACGGCCGTGAGCACGAGATCGCGTGGGTGCTGCGGGAACTCAAGCGCCGCCGCGTCAAGAACACCGTCTGGCTCACCGCGGACGTCCACTACACCGCCGCGCACCACTACTCGCCCGACCGCGCGGCGGTCGCGGACTTCGACCCGTTCTGGGAGTTCGTGTCCGGCCCGCTGCACGCCGGCGCGTTCGGTCCCAACGCGCTCGACCCGACGTTCGGCCCGCAGGCCGTGTTCGTGCACGCCCCGCCCGCCGCCAACACCACGCCGCTGGACGGGTTCCAGCACTTCGGCGAGGTCAAGGCGTCGCAGCACGAGCTCACGGTGTGGCTACGTGACGCGACCGGCGCTTCGCTCTGGTCCAAAACGCTCAAGGCCTCCTGACGCGAGACGTAGTGTCGGTGAGTGCCCATCTCGTTCGACACCTCCGGCTTCCGTCAGCTCGACCAGAACACCTGGCAGCACCCCAGCGGTGACCAGGCCGAACTGACCTACTACGGCGTGGTCCCGGATCTGCCCGCCGGGCTGGACGACCTGCCGAGGCTCAGGCACCACCTCGCCCTGATCCACGGCGAGACCGGCTGCCTGATCGAGGCGCACGTCGTCCAGCTCGGAGGAGTGCCCGCGCTGCTGCGGATCGTCAAGATGCCGTTGCCGAACCAGCCGAACGGGCAGGGCTTCGTCTGCTCCTTCACCATCCCCAAGTCGAACTGCAGCGCGGTGCTGCAGCTCGGGGCGATGGAACGCGGCATGACGGGCACCCGCGAGGCCATCCTGGCCGCCGAGATCGGGTTCCAGAACTGGATCAAGCCGCACCCGTACGCGCCCGAGCTCCAGGGCGTGCTGCCGTTCCACGCGGGCGATGACCCGCGCCACGACGCACGGTTCCCGGACCACCCGTTGGCGCGCGCACGGGCGTGGGCGCATCACGTGGTCCGCACGGCACAGGTGGATCCGCAGTTCGCCTCGCTGCCGCCGTTCCAGGTCCAGCCGCCGCCCCCGGTCGCGGTCGGCCAGACGCTGGTCACCGCGCTGCCGAGCTTGCCGGTCAAGGACTTCGTCGGCCTGCAGATCGGCGAGGAGACGACGTTCTGGCGGACGAGCGACTCGAAGCTGCGAGAGATGCTCGGCCGCGGCCTCATGGGGCGGTCGCCGCTCGCCGAGACCAGGTTCCGCGACATGCTCATGATCGACCCCGAGACGGGCGAGGTCATGATTCCCGACCGCTTCACCACCAACGGCGAGATGACCGCGCACGGCACGCGCCTGACCAAGGTCACGTTGCACCAGGCGGACGCCGAACTCTCGGACGAGGACGTCCTGGACGCCTTCCGGTGGGCCGGCCAGATGTGCGGCGAGGCGGCGGAACGCGGCGAGTACCTCTCCCTCGAACCGATCGAGAACCAGGGCGAGCAGGCGGATCCGCACGTCCTGCTGGCCGTGCAGCCGCACGAGGGCCAGCCGATGGCCATCGCCCAGTTCTCGCCGACGCCCACCGAAGGACCGCTCGCCGGCTCGCCGAGCCGCAGCGCGCCCGCGACCCGGGAGTCCGTCGTGGGCATCGGCCTGATCGCCGGGATGGCGGTCAACGAGTGGCGCTCACATCCGCTGCGGATGGCGATCACCTACAAGCGCCCGGCAGGCTGATCGCAAACATTTGCAAGGCCCGACGTATTGTTTCCCGCTGTTTGTCGTGGTTTCGTGCAGCAACCCTGCAAGAGTTTGCGACAAGGAGGTCGCGATGCGTCGGGTCGTCGCCGCGCTCGCTGCACTGGTTCTGCTGCCCCTCACACCCGTTCAGGCCGTTGCCGCACCACCGCAACGCCTGGCCGTGGGGGAGGTGGTGGACATAGCGCCCGGTGTGCGCGACGGGGACGCGAGACTCGCGTTGCCGCCCAAGCGGGACGACCTGCGGGGCGAGCGCTTCTACTTCGTGATGCCCGACCGGTTCGCGAACGGCGACCCCGGCAACGACCGCGGCCGTTCGAACGCCGCCGAGAACGGCTTCAACCCTGCTGACAAGGGCTTCTACCACGGCGGCGACCTCAAGGGCCTGCGCGGGAAGCTCGACTACCTCGACGGCATGGGCATCACGGCGATCTGGATGACGCCGATGTTCCTCAACCGCTGGGTGCAGGGCGACAGCGCCGGGTACCACGGCTACTGGACGCTCGACTTCACCAAGCTGGACCCGCACTTCGGCACCACGCAGGAGATGCGCGACCTGATCAAGGACGCGCACCGCCGTGGCATCAAGGTCTTCTTCGACATCGTCGCGAACCACACCGCCGACGTGATCAAGTACGCGGAGAACAAGACCCAGTACGTGAGCACGGGCGCGCAGCCGTATCTGGACGCCGACGGCAAGCCGTTCGACATCGCGGACTACGCGGGCAAGTCCACGTTCCCGAAGCTCGACGCCCAGAAGTCCTTCCCGTACACCCCGGTCAAGGACGGCCAGACGAAGTACCCGTTGTGGCTCAACGACTCCACGCTCTACCACAACCGCGGCGACTCGACGTTCTCCGGCGAGTCGAGCGAGCAGGGCGACTTCTCCGGCCTCGACGACCTGATGACCGAGCACCCGCGCGTGGTCAACGGCATGAAGGACATCTTCACCAGCTGGATCGACACGCTCGACATCGACGGCTACCGCGTCGACACCGTCAAGCACGTCAACCTGGAGTTCTGGCAGGCCCTCGCGCCGCACGTGAAGCAGTACGCGAACCGCAAGGGCAAGAAGGACTTCTTCGTCTTCGGCGAGGTCTTCGACTCCTCCCCGGAGAACACGTCGAAGTACACGACCACCGGCAAGATGCAGGCCACGCTGGACTTCCCGTTCCAGAGCAGCGCGCTGAGCTTCCTGTCCGGCAAGGGTTCCCAGCGCCTCGGCGAGGTGCTGCTGGACGACGACCGCTACACCGACGCCGATTCCAACGCCTCCTCGCTGCCCACCTTCCTCGGCAACCACGACATGGGGCGCGTCGCGTGGATGATCCGCAACGACAAGCCGGGCATCTCGGACGCGGAACTGCTGGAGCGCCTCAAGCTCGGCAACACCCTGATGTACCTGTGGCGCGGCAACCCGGTCGTCTACTACGGCGACGAACAGGGTTTCGCGGGCACGGGCGGCGACAAGCTGGCGCGCCAGGACATGTTCGCCTCCAAGACGCCGGAGTACATGGCGGAGAAGCTCGTCGGCAGCGACCGCACCGGCGCCCAGGACAACTTCGCCACGTCCCACCCGCTGTACCAGCAGCTCAAGGCCCTGGCCGCGCAGGTCGACCGCGATCCCGTGTGGCGCGACGGCAACCAGGTGCTCCGGTACGCCGACGGTGACGTCTTCGCGTTCAGCCGCATCCTCGGCCGAGAACACCTCGTCGTCGCGAACGCCGGCACCTCGCCCGCGACCGTCACCGTGCCCGTGTCGTCCTCGGCCTTTGAGAACGCACAGGTCCAGAACGGCCGCGTGACGGTGACCGTGCCCGCGCTGTCCTCCCTGGTGCTCAAGGGAACCAGCGACGTCGCGAAGTCGAAGCCCGCGCCCGTCCTGGTGGCCCCGGCCGCCGGAACGGTGCTGGACGAGCGCGTCGAACTCCGTGCGGACGGCATCAGCGCGCCCAACGCCGCCGCCACCTTCGCCGCCCGCGTCGAGGGCACCCGCGACTGGACCGTGCTCGGCACCGACGACGCCGCTCCTTACCGCGTTTTCGCTGACCTGTCGGCACTTCCGGGTGCGGCCGTCGGCAAGCGCGTCGAACTGCGGGTGGTGGCGAAGTCCGGTGAGATCGGCGCGGACGGCGCGTTCGTGTCGCTCGTGGCCGCGCCGCCGATCCCCGATCCCGGCACGAAGAACCCTGACTGGCTGGTCGTGCACTACGCGCGCGACAACTACGACGGCTGGGGCCTGCACGCCTGGGGCGACGTCGAGACGCCGACCGAGTGGAACGCCCCGCTGCCGTTCGCGGGGGAGGACGCCTACGGGCGCTTCGCGTGGATCAAGCTGAAGCCGGGCGCCAAGTCCGTCGGGCTCATCGCGCACAAGGGCGATGAGAAGGACACGTCGGTGGACCGGTTCGTGGACCCGAGCGTGACGCCCGAGATCTGGCTGAAGCAGGGCGACCCGGCCGTGCATCCGTCCGAGCAGGCGGCCACGGGCAAGGCGGTCGTGCACTACGTCGGCGACGCGTCCGGTGCCGTGGTGCGTGTTGCCGGCCGGGCTGACGTGCCGTTCACCAACGGCGTCGCGGAACTTCCGCCCACCACCGACTTCTCCGTCGTGCGCGGAACGACGGTGGAGGCTTCCGGCAAGTTCACGAGTGGCCACTCGTGGATCGCGGGCGGGAAGGTGCACGCTACGAAGGCCGCCGCCGAGAACCGGGCGGTGATCCACTACAACCGCCAGGACGGCGACTACACCGACTGGACGATGTACCACTGGACGGGGTCCGCGGAGCCGTCGCCGGGCTGGAACCAGTCGCGGGTGCCGGACGGGCGTGACCAGTTCGGCGTCTACTGGTCGGTGCCGCTCGCGGCCGGCGCGGCCGGCCTGAGCTACCTCGTCCACCGCGGCGACGCCAAGGATCCCGGTCCCGACCAGTTCCTCGACCTGGGGCAGAAGGGCAACGAGGTGTGGCAGCTGCAGGGCAACGAGACCTACCTGCTGCCGTCCAGCGTCGGCCCGGCCGCCGATGACGACCTGACCAAGGCCAAGGCGATCTGGATCTCGAAGGACAAGGTCGTCTGGGACGTGCCGTCCGTGCAGTCCGACGGCTACCGGCTCGAATACGGCTCACGGGTGCTGCGGATGGCTCCCACGACCGAAGAGGTGCCGGCCCAGTTCCCACACCTCAAGGGCAAGCCGGTGTTCGCCGTGCGCGGGTTCGTGGACGAGGCGTTGCGGGACAAGCTTTCCGCCGTGCACGTCGACGCGGGCGGTGCGATCCGGCACCGCACGAGCGTGCAGATCGCGGGCGTGCTCGATGACCGGTTCGCTTCCGCCGCAACGAAACTGACGTTCGGGCCGACGTTCGACCACGACCGCGCGTCGGTCCGGTTGTGGGCGCCCACTGCCACCAACGTCAAGCTGCGCCTGTTCGACCAGCCTTCCGGCGAACCGAAGAAGGTCGTGCAGCTCAAGCGCGACGACGCTTCGGGCTCGTGGACTGGAACGGGTGACTGGAAGAACAAGTACTACCAGTTCGAGGTCACCAACTGGCAGCGCACGGTCGTGGTCACCGACCCGTACTCCGTGGCGCTGTCGGTGAACTCGACGCACTCGCAGTTCGCTGACCTCAAGGCGAGCAGTTCGATGCCTGCGGGGTGGTCGAAGGACGTCGCGAAGGGCATGGGCGGCGCGATCACCGAACTGCACGTGCGGGACTTCTCGATCAACGACCAGTCCGTCCCGGCAGGGGATCGCGGCACCTACAAGGCGTTCACGCACCGCGACTCGACCGGCATGAAACACCTCAAAACGCTGGCCGCGGCGGGCATGGACACCGTGCACCTGCTGCCGACGTTCGACATCGCGACGATCCCCGAGAAGCGCTCCGACCAGGCCACGCCGGCCTGCGACCTGCCCTCGCTGCCGGCGGATTCCGACCAGCAGCAGGCCTGCGTCGGCGCGGTCGCGGGCAAGGACGGCTTCAACTGGGGCTACGACCCGTTCCACTACGACGTGCCCGAGGGCTCGTACGCCACGGCGGACGCGCAGAACGGTGCAGCACGGTCCAAGCAGTACCGCGAGATGGTGAAGTCGTTGCACGACAACGGCAACCGCGTGGTGGTGGACGTCGTCTACAACCACACGGCGGCTTTCGGTGACGCACCGACGTCCGTGCTGGACAAGGTCGTGCCGGGCTACTACCAGCGGCTCAACCTCGACGGCTCGGTCGCGAACTCCACGTGCTGCGCGAACACCGCGACCGAGAACGCCATGATGGGCAAGCTCGTCGTGGACTCGGTGGTGCGCTGGGCGCGCAACTACAAGATCGACGGCTTCCGGTTCGACCTGATGGGCCACCACCCGAAGGCCAACATCCTCGCGGTGCGGGCGGCACTGGACGCGCTGACCGTCGAGAAGGACGGCGTGGACGGGCGCAAGATCGGCGTCTACGGCGAGGGCTGGGACTTCGGCGAGGTCGCCGGCAACGCCCGGTTCGAGCAGGCCACGCAGGCGAACATGGCCGGCACGGGCGTCGGCACGTTCAGCGACCGGCTGCGTGACGCCGTGCGCGGCGGCGGGCCGTTCGACGACGACCCGCGTGTGCAGGGGCTCGGCTCCGGTCTGGCCGGGGACGTGAACTCCTCGCCCGCCAACGGTGACGTGGCCGCGCGGCTGGAGAACTACAGCGACCTGGTGAAGCTGGGCATGGCGGGCAACATGGCGTCGTACCGCTTCCAGTCGACGGCCGGGCCGGTGGTCGCCGGTCGGGACGTGAAGTACAACGGCACGGCCGCTGGGTACACCGGTCAGCCGTTGGAGGCGATCACGTACGTCGACGCGCACGACAACGAGACGTTGTTCGACGCGTTGACCTACAAGCTGAAGCCAGAGACGTCCGCCGCCGACCGCGTGAAGATGCAGACGGTGGCGCTGGCACCGGCGTTGCTCGGGCAGGGGCGGCCGTTCGTGCACGCGGGCACCGAGTTCCTGCGCTCGAAGTCGTTGGACCGCAACAGCTACGACTCGGGGGACTGGTTCAACGCCTACGACCCGTCGTTGCGCGACAACGGTTTCGGCCGCGGCCTGCCGCCGAAGGCCGACAACGAGTCGAAGTGGCCGTACGCGAAGCCGCTGCTGGCCGGGCCGAAGCCGTCCTCCGCGGACATGAAGGCCTCGCTGGACGCGACCCTGGAGTTGCTGCGGATCCGGCAGTCGTCGCCCCTGTTCTCCCTGGGGTCGGCGGATCTGGTGCAGCAGAAGGTGTCGTTCCCGGCGGCGGCTTCCGGCGTGATCGTCATGCACGTCGACGACACGGCCGGGCCGGACGTGGACCCGGCTCGTCGCGGGCTGCTCGTGGTGATCAACCCGTACCCGACGGACCAGGCCGTGACGCTGCCTCCGGGCGACTGGAAGGCCGTGACCAGCGAGAAGAAGGTCGGCGCCGCGCGTTCGGTGGTCGTGCTGGAGCGATAGTCCCGTCGAGAAATAGTTTCGTTCCGGATTAGTTTGGTACCGTGGTGCTCATGGGCACGACGGGGTGTACTGACCTGATGATGCTGCTGCATCGGACGTCGCACGCGCTGGAGACAGAGCTGACGGCGAGGCTCGCGGAGATCGGACTGACTCCGCGAGCCCGCTGCGTGCTGTCTGTCGCTCTGGACGCGGACCGCACGCAGACGGAGATCGCCGACGTGGTCGACATCGACAAGACGACCATGGTCGTGACGATGGACGCGCTCGAATCCGCTGGGTACGCCGAGCGCAAGCCGTCGCCGACGGACCGCCGTGCGCGCGTTGTGGTCGTGACCGACTCGGGGCGCGAGATCGTGGCCAAGGCCGACGACGTGTACGCGGAAGTCGTGGGCAGTGTGCTCGGCTCGTTGCCGAACGACCAGCGGGAAGGCCTGGTCAAAGGCCTGACGACCCTGGTGGAAGGTCGCCTGAGCACTGTCGTGCCGTGTGAGAAGCCGCCGCGCAAGCGTGCTCTGCGTCATGCCGTTGGATAGAAGATAGTCCCGTACAAAACTATCTGCTACGGTTCCTCTTATGACTTCAGGGGGACCGAAGACGGATTCGCGCTGGCTCGCGCTGATCGTGCTGTGCGCAGGGATGTTGATGATCGTGCTGGACCAGACGATCGTGAACGTCGCGCTGCCCGCGATCGAAGAAGACCTCAAGTTCGGCCAGGCCGGTCTGGCCTGGGTCGTGAACGCGTACCTGATCGCCTACGGCGGTCTGCTGTTGCTCGCCGGTCGTCTGGGCGACCTGATCGGGCACAAGAAGGTGTTCCTGCTCGGCCTCGGCGTCTTCACGGTGGCGTCGCTGCTGTGCGGCCTGTCCCTCAGCGCCGAGATGCTGATCGTGTCGCGCTTCGTGCAGGGTGCGGGCGGTGCGCTGGCCACGTCCGTGACGCTGGGCATGGTCGTGACGATGTTCCCCGAGCCTGACGAGCAGAGGCGCGCCATCGGCGTGTTCAGCTTCGTCGCGGCGGCGGGCGCGTCCCTGGGCCTGTTGCTCGGCGGTGTGCTGACCGACGGCATGTCGTGGCACTGGATCTTCTTCGTGAACATCCCGATCGGCATCGTGGCCGCTGTCGCCGCCGTGCGTCTGGTGCCTGACTCCGTCGGTCTTGGCCTGCGTGAAGGCGCGGACGTTCTCGGTGCGCTGCTGATCGTCGCCGCGGTGATGCTCGGCGTCTACACGATCGTCAAGGCGGAGCACTACGGCTTCGGCTCGGTCCACACGCTGGGGCTGGGCGCCGTGGCGGTGGCGTTGCTGGTGGGATTCGTTTTGCGCCAACGGACCGCCGCGAAGCCGTTGCTGCCGTTGCGGGTGTTCAAGTCCCGCAACGTGACCGGCGCGAACCTGGTGCAGATCTCCATGGTCGCCGGCATGTTCGGGCTGTTCTTCCTCGGGACCTTGTACATGCAGCTCGTGCTGCAGTACACGCCGTTGCAGATCGGCCTGGCGTTCATGCCCGTCGCCGGCGCGATCGCGGTGTTCTCGGTGTCGCTGTCGGCGCGCCTGAACTCCCGGTTCGGCGAGCGCAACATGCTGATCGTGGGCCTGCTGTTCATGCTGGTCGGCATGGTGGTGTTCACGCAGGTGCCGGTCGACGGCTCGTACCTCGCGAACATCCTGCCCGCCGTCGCGCCGCTGGGCATCGGGCTGGGCCTGTCGTTCCCGGCGCTGATGACGCTGGCGATGTCCGGTGCCTCCCACGACGAGGCGGGCCTCGCGTCCGGGCTCGTGAACACGACCGCGCAGGTGGGCGGTGCCCTGGGCCTGGCGGTGCTGGCCACGACCTCGACCACCTACACGTCGTCGTTGCTGGCCTCGGGCGTCGGCCGGCTGGAGGCGCTGACCTCGGGCTTCCACTTAGCGTTCTGGATCTCGGCCGTGCTGGTGGCGGTGGCTTTGGGACTGGCGGTGTTCGTGCTGCGGCAGGTCACCGTGTCGCGGGATTCCGGACCCGTTCTGGTGCATTGACGTCGAAAAGGGGTGCCGAGGCCTGTTCGTCGGCCCCGGCACCCCTTTTTCGCGCGGACTAGATCTGCAGTTCGGACTCGATGCGCTTGAGCTGGTGGCGGGCCAGCGCGAGGTTCGACGAATCCCTTTCCAGCACGAGGTACAGGAAGAGCGAGCCTCTGGATTTCATGCCGCTCATCAGCCGGATCAGGTGGTACTGCCGGTGCAGCGTGATCAGGATGTCCTCGATGGTGTCGCTGAGGCCGAGGGTCTGCATCACGCGCAGCTTCGACCGCACGACCTCGGTGTTTCCGGCCGCCGCGACCTCCAGGTTCAGCCAGTCACCGCCGCCGCTGGTGCCGAGCGACATCCCGCTGTCGTAGTCGACCAGCGCGACGCCGACGGCGCCGGAGATGGACATGGCCTCTTTCATAGCGATATCGATGTTCATCAGACTCCACTTTTCTGTGTCAACTGGTGATCGAGGCGACGTGACCGGTTTCTCGCTCCTCGATCGCATGCGGACACGTCTCCACATTGCCGAGAGCAATGAACCCAATTCGGACATGTGCTGCGACCATTTTTATTCGGTGGACGGTGCGTTGGGCGCCATGATCGAGCCGATCCGCTCGATCGCGGGGCGGGACTCGTGGAGAAGACGCCCGAGGTTGAGTCCCTTGTCCCCGAGCACGACCATCAGCGCCGTCCTGCTGACGGCGTACACGGCCATGTAGCCGCTGCTGCCGAACACCACGGTCTGGTTGAGCTTGCCCAGGCCGATCACCTCCGCTGCCTGGCGTGCGATGCCGAGGTCGGCGGCGGCGAGTGCGGAGATGTGCGCGGGCTCGACGTTCTTCGCCACGTCGGTGAGAATGGGAATTCCGTCGGACGCGGCCAACACCGTGTCGGTCACTCCGGCGACGTTTTCTCGAAGCTTCCGCAGTTCGGTGGCCAGGGCGTCGTAGTCCAATGCAGTTCCTTTCCGCTGCTCTGCCCTGTTTCTGCGCGGGGGCGCAACGAGGGCAGGCCCCAGTGTGAAAAACTGAACGCGGTCGCCGGCGGGGCGATTTGCAACAGTTCTTCACCGAGCATTCGGGAGATCTCGACGGTGACCGGGTGCAGACTCCGCCCGGTCGCGAAAGCGATGTCTCGCGCACTGCGTCGTCCGGTGGCGTGCGCGATGATCTCCCGTCGTTCCGCGGTGGACGGCTCGGCTCCGCCGACGGCCACCACGCGGTCCAGGTAGGGCGACAACGGGTGTGGCAGCGAGGCGACCACGTCCAGTCGTGCGGTCGTGTCCGCCAGCAACACCTCCGGCGCGACACCGTCGGCTGAGGGCAGCAGGGGTTCCTCCGCGTTGTCCTCGACGTCGCATCGTTCGACGTCACCAGCCACAACGGCGAACGCACCGTCTTGCATGGCGGCCGTGGCGACGGCCTGGATCTCGTCGAGCCCGAGGTGCCCGCGAGCGATGAGCGCCGCCTGCAGCGACCCCATCTCGACGCTCTCCACCAGCGCCGCGTCCCAGTCCTCCGCACTGACCCTGCCCGAGCCCAGCAGCAGCACCTCCACTCCGGGTGACCCCGCGCTGTCGACCGCGATCACCGCGCCGTCCCGCAGGTGGAACACGCCGCCCGCGTTGCCCGTGACGCGCAACGTCCCGGTCAGCCGATCAATGTGACATTGCGCCAGGGCGTGCGCGAGGACGTCGAATGCGGCTCGGTAGTCGCGTTTCAGAAGTCACTCCGGGTTAATTCGGGCTTACTCGGCGGAATCGTGTCGTACTCATCGCCCTAAATGGGCACCTACTGCTCATCCGAAGAGCGACCGCCGTCGTTACTTCTTACCCGCAGGAGTCGTACGGGCACGCCCGAAATCACACGATCGAGTGAAGCATTCCAGATCGTGTGGCAATGGTGTTGTTTGTTTATTTAATGCCTATGGAATCGGTTTCTAGTGTTCTGCCAGCTCTTCGCGCTTCCGGACGTCCTCCGTGCGCAGGATCCTGAACTTGCGGTCGTGGGCGCCGAGGACCTTCAGGAAGCCGGGGCTCGTCTCGAACACGTAGACCTCCTCGGCGTCGTTGATGCGCTCCTTGGGCACCCACGGCGTGCTGACGATGGCGGCGACCGCCAGCGCCGACCCGGCCAGGAGCCAGGCGAACCACTTGAGCAGCCACCGCGCGTTCCTGATGGCGAGCACCATGGCCGCGCCGATCGCCACGGCTCCCAGCGCGAGCCACCAGCGGTGGTACGTCAGCGTGTGGGACACCATCAGGGCGATGAGCACGATCAGCGTGAGAAGCGCCGTCGTGTTCGCACGCTCGGGGTCCTTGCGCGTGCGGAAGTAGAAGAAGAACGTGGCCGGCGTGACGATCATGAGCAGCACGGTGCTGATGCGGTCGTCGGCCATGAACGTGCCCAGGAACAGGCCTGGGGCGTCGTCCAGTTCGAGGGTGTGGAGGAGCGCGAAACTTGTGTGCCAGTTGTAGTGGCTCACTGCCAGGAGGCGCAGGAGGACGAAGAGGACTGCGGCGCCGGTCAGAGCGGACCCCGTGTGCTTTGCGCTCATGAGGCATGACTATGGCCTATTGGGTCTGGGTGGTCAGATCACCGGATGCCAGAGGTATGTCGGATGACGTAGGTATGAGGTCAGACACCGGCCGTGCCGGGCCAGTGGCTACCCTGTTGGCCACATCCCGTACCTGTTCTTCAAGGAGTCACACCGTCGTGTCCGAGCGCACCCTGGTTCTCGTTAAGCCCGATGGCGTTGCCCGTGGTCTCGTTGGCGAGGTGATCGCCCGGATCGAGCGCAAGGGCCTCAAGCTCGCTGCCCTCGAGCTGCGCACCGCCGACCGCGCCACCGCTGAGCAGCACTACGCGGAGCACGACGGCAAGTCGTTCTACGGCGACCTCGTCGACTTCATCACCGGTGGGCCGTTGGTTGCTCTTGTGGTGGAGGGTGTTCGGGCTATCCCGGCCTTCCGTCAGCTTGCCGGTGGGACTGACCCCGTTGAGAAGGCCACGCCTGGCACGATTCGTGGGGACTTCGGGACTGAGGTTCAGTACAACCTGGTGCACGGGTCGGACTCGGCCGAGTCTGCTGAGCGTGAGATCAAGATTTGGTTCCCGAACCTCTGAGGGGTTTGACGGTTCTGGGGGGACGCCTGCGTTTGCGCGGGCGTCCCCCTGTTTCGTTGGCGGGTGGCGGTTTCGTGTTCGTAGGTGGTTGGGTTGCGGGCGTTTGCTTGCGTTGATTCCTGGGGCTCCGCCCCAGACCCCGCCAATCTGATCAAAAGCCGGGGTCTACGCCATGCGTAGGTAGATGGCACGCCTGTTGCTTTGGGCGGAGGCGCGTTGCTTTGTGGGGCGCGTTGGTGGGGTGGCTTCGTCACGAGCCGAGCCAAGAGCGGGCCACAGCTAGGAAGGGATGTCAAACGGACGAAAAGCGTGTCCGTTTGACATCCCTTCCTAGCTGCAGCAAGAGCTATGGCACGACTCGTGACGAAGCCACCCCACCCAGACCGCACGGTAAGGACGGCTCGCCTTCGGCATCGCGGGTGGGCGGGCGCTTGCCATGAGCGTGTGCGGGATCAAGCCCCTCGTCTTGGGCTGGCGCCCAGGCCGCCTGCCGTTGCGCCGTTCAGAGTGGTGCCCTCCGGGTAGCCGAGCGGTAGGTACATCCACACGTCGTCCCAGCGTTCGGTTCCTACGGCGATCGCGTTCGGCATGCGGCCGCATTCCTGGAAGCCCAAGGCCTCGTACAGCTCGATGGCGCCGTGGTTGTTGCCGCGTACGCCCAGGGAGAGGATTTCGATGCCCTGGGCTCGTGCGTTGGCGATCAAGCCCTCCATCACCTGCTTGCCCAGGCCCAGTCCGCGGGCCGATGGGTGGGCCATGATCTGTTGGACTTCGGCTCGGTGCTGGAAGACGGCGGTCGAGCCTCGGCGCCAGAGGCCCACGGCGCGTACTACGCCGTCCACTGTGGCGGTGGCGAAGGCTGCGTTGCCGTCGCGGACCTGCTTCAGGACGGTGTCCAGCCAGGTTGAGATTCGGTCGTGGGTCGGGGGCTCGTGGTAGCCGACTGCGCCGCCTGCTGCCACTACGTCGTGCACGACTGTGTGGATCTCGGTGCGGAGGGTGTCGTCGGCTTCCGAGAGCCAGTGCAAGGTCGTCGTGGGCATGTGGCGATCGTAATTGCGTCGAGAATTGTCAGACCTGTTCGTTAACGTCGGGTGGGTGGACAACCTCGTTGAGGCCAAGGCTCTGACCAAGCACTTCGGGTCGTTCGAGGCCGTGCGCGGCATCGACGTCGAGGTGCGCAGAGGTGAGGCGTTCGGGTTTCTCGGGCCCAACGGGGCGGGGAAGTCGTCGACCATGCGGATGATCTCGTGCGTCTCTGGGCGGAGCGGTGGCGAGCTCTCGGTGCTGGGGATGGATCCGGCTACTCAGGGGCCGCAGATTCGCGCGCGGCTCGGGGTGGTGCCTCAGCTCGACAACCTCGATACCGAGTTGACGGTTCGGCAGAACCTGCAGATTTACGGGCGGTACTTCGGGATGTCTCGGCAGAAGTGTCGGGAGAAGGCCGAGGAGCTGCTGGAGTTCGCGCAGTTGGTCGACCGGGCTGATCACGAGGTCGAGCCGCTCAGTGGTGGGATGAAGCGGCGGCTCACGATTGCGCGGTCGTTGGTCAACGATCCGGAGTTGTTGTTGCTCGACGAGCCGACCACCGGGTTGGACCCGCAGGCTCGGCATCTGTTGTGGGACAGGCTGTTCCGGCTGAAGCAGGACGGCGTCACGCTCATCATCACCACGCACTACATGGACGAGGCCGAGCAGCTGTGCGATCGGCTCGTCGTGATGGACGGTGGGCGGATCGCGGCTGAGGGGTCGCCCAGCGAGCTGATCAACCGGTACTCCACCAAGGAGGTGCTGGAGTTGCGGTTCCAGCCCGGGGCGGAGAAGCCGGATCTTGAGAGGTTCGCGGAACGGGTCGAGGTGCTGCCGGATCGGTTGCTGCTCTACACGCAGGACGGGGAAGCGACCCTTCAGAGGGTGCATGAGCACGGGGTTGCGCCCGTGCAGAGTCTCGTGCGGCGCAGTTCGCTGGAGGACGTGTTCCTGCGGCTCACCGGCCGGACGTTGGTGGACTGATGCAGACGCTCAGGGCCTCCTGGTTCGGGTTCGAGAAGCATTGGACGTGGTACCGGCGCAACTGGCGGGCCACGGTCGTGTCGAGCTTCCTGACGCCCGTGTTGTTCCTGCTCGCGCTGGGGCTCGGGTTCGGGTCGCAGGTGCAGTCGACGGCGTTGATCGGCGGCGTGCCGTATCTCGAGTACCTGGCGCCCGCGCTGGTCGTCGTCACGGCGTTGCAAGGGGCCACGTTCGAGTCGACGTACGCGATCATGTCGTCGTTTCTGTGGCAGAAGTCGTACGTCGGGATGGTGGCCACGCCGATCACGCCCGCGCAGGTGCTCTACGGACAGATGTTGTGGATCGGGTCGCAGATGTTCGTGCGGTCCGCTGTGTTCGTGGGGATCGCTGTGGTTCTCGGTGCGGCGGCCGGGCCCGGGATTCTCGTGGCGATTCCGGTTGCGACGGTGGCCGCGTTGGCGTTCAGCGCGCCGTTGGTCGCCTACAGCGCGACGTTGGACAAGCCGGACGGTTTCACCACGATCTTCCGGTTCGTGATGATGCCGATGACGTTGTTCACCGGGGCGTTCTTCCCGGTCAGCCAGCTGCCGGAGTGGCTGTTGCCGGTGGTGTGGCTGACGCCCGCGTGGCACGGCATCGAGCTCGCCAGAGGCACGACGTTCGGCACGATGGACCTCTTACCGGCGTTGGGGCATCTCGCATATCTCGTGGTGTTGACGGCCGTGGGCATCGCGCTCGGCGTGAAGTTCTTCCACCGGAGGCTGGCGGTATGACGCAGACCCTCGATCGCGAGAAGGCCGTGCCCGCCAGCGTGGGGCTGTTGTGGCGCGTGATTCCGCCGGGGCTCTACGGCGGCAAGGCGAGCATGCTCGTCGAACGGGCCGCGGTCGTGAACCGGCGTGCGTGGTTCGTGCTGGTCGGCGGGGCGTTCGAGCCCGTGTTGTTCCTGTGGTCGCTGGGGCTCGGGTTCGGGCAGATGGTGACGGCGGTGGCCGGGCCGGACGGGCGGCCGATCAGCTACGCGGCGTTCGTGGCGCCCGCACTGCTGGCGGCGAGCGCGATGAACGGGGCCGTGTACGACGCGACGTTCAACGTGTTCTTCAAGTTCAAGTACGTGAAGCTGTACGACGCGATGCTCACGACGCCGATGGGGCCGATGGACATCGCGATCGGGGAGATCTCCTGGGCGCTCATCAGGGGCGGGCTGTACTCGGCCGGGTTCCTCGCGGTCATGCTCGGGATGGGGCTGATCTTCTCGCCGTGGGCGGTGCTGGCGTTGCCGGCGGCGCTGCTGGTGGCGTTCGCGTTCGCCGCGGTGGGGATGGCGGCGACGACGTTCATGCGGTCGTGGCAGGACTTCGATCTCGTGCAACTCGCGGTGCTGCCGCTGTTCCTCTTCTCGACGACGTTCTACCCGCTGTCGGTCTACCCGGGCTGGTTGCAGACGGTGGTGACGTGGACGCCGCTCTACCACGCCATCGAGCTGATGAGGGGCCTCACGCTGGGCGTTGTCGGCTGGGGCATGCTCGGCCACGTCGCCTACTTCGCGGTGCTGGCGGCCGTCGGAACGGTCGTCGCGGCACGCCGATTGGGCAAGTTGTTGCTGGACTGAGGCGCGATTCGGCCTGTGACTGTGGGGGCCGTTACTCTGGTCGTGTGAGTGTCGAGTCTGTTTTCCCCAGGTTGGAGCCACTGCTGCCGCGGATCTCGAAGCCGGTGCAGTACGTCGGCGGGGAGCTCAACGCGACCGTCAAGGACTGGGACGCGGCGTCCGTGCGCTGGGCTTTGATGTACCCCGACGCGTACGAGGTCGGGCTGCCCAACCAGGGCGTCATGATCCTTTATGAGATCCTCAACGAGCTGCCGGACGTGCTCGCCGAGCGCACGTACGCCGTGTGGCCGGACCTCGAGAAGCTCATGCGTGAGCACGACGTCCCGCAGTTCACGGTGGACGGTCATCGCCCGGTGAAGGCGTTCGACCTGATGGGCATCAGCTTCGCGACGGAGTTGGGCTACACGAACATGCTGACGGCGCTGGACCTCGCAGGCATCCCGCTGCACGCGAAGGACCGCACCGAGGACGACCCGATCGTGGTCGCCGGCGGGCACGCGGCGTTCAACCCCGAGCCGATCTCGGAGTTCGTGGACGCGGCGGTGCTGGGCGACGGCGAAGAGGCCGTCCTCGAGATCACCGAGATCGTCAGGGCGTGGAAGGCCGAGGGCAGCCCCGGTGGCCGCGACGAGGTGCTGACCAGGCTCGCCGAGACCGGCGGCGTGTACATCCCGCGCTTCTACGACGTGGAGTACCTGCCGGACGGCCGCATCCAGCGCGTCGTGCCGAACCGCGACCGGGTCCCGTTCCGCGTCTTCAAGCGCACCACGATGGACCTCGACGCGTGGCCCTACCCGAAGCAGCCGCTGGTGCCGCTCGCCGAGAGCGTCCACGAGCGGATGAGCGTCGAGATCTTCCGCGGCTGCACCCGCGGCTGCCGCTTCTGCCAGGCGGGCATGATCACCCGCCCGGTGCGCGAGCGGTCCATCGAGGGCATCGGCGCGATGGTCCAGAAGGGCCTGGCGGCGACCGGCTTCGAAGAGGTCGGCCTGCTTTCCCTGTCCAGTGCGGACCACAGCGAGATCGCCGAGATCACCAAGGGCCTCGCGGACCGCTACGAGGGCACGAACACGGGCCTGAGCCTGCCGAGCACCCGCGTCGACGCGTTCAACATCGATCTCGCGAACGAGTTGTCCCGCAACGGAAGGCGCTCGGGTCTGACCTTCGCGCCCGAGGGCGGCAGCGAGCGGATGCGCCGCGTCATCAACAAGATGGTGTCCGAAGAGGACCTCATCCGGACGGTGTCGGCCGCGTTCTCCAACGGCTGGCGGCAGGTGAAGCTCTACTTCATGTGCGGCCTCCCGACCGAGGAGGACGAGGACGTCCTGCAGATCGCGGAGATGGCGAAGAACGTCATCCGCGCGGGCCGGCAGGCCAGCGGCCGCAACGACGTCCGCTGCACCATCTCGATCGGCGGGTTCGTGCCCAAGCCGCACACGCCGTTCCAGTGGGCCGCGCAGTGCGACCCGGACGTCGTCGACGACCGTCTCCGCAAGCTCCGCGAGGCCGTGAACAGCGACCGCAGCCTCGGCCGCAACATCGGCATGCGCTACCACGACGGCAAGCCGAGCCTCATCGAAGGCCTGCTCAGCCGCGGTGACCGCCGCATCGGCAAGGTCATCGAGGCCGTGTGGCGCGACGGCGGCCGGTTCGACGGCTGGAGCGAGCACTTCTCCTACGACCGCTGGACCGCGAAGGCGGCGGAACAGCTGGAGCCGCTAGGCGTCGACCTCGCCTGGTTCACCACCCGCGAGCGCGAGGAACTGGAGGTCCTGCCCTGGGACCACCTCGACTCGGGCCTCGACAAGGAATGGCTCTGGGCCGACTGGCAGGACGCGCTCGACGAGCGCGAGCAGGACGACTGCCGCTGGACCCCGTGCTTCGACTGCGGTGTCTGCCCGGCGATGGGCACGGACATCGAGGTCGGTCCGACGGGCCGCAAGCTGCTGCCGATCTCCCCGGTCGGCGTCGGCTCGCCGGTGAAGAACCCCGCTCTCACGCCGTAACGGCCGATATCCCGCCCACCATCACGCCCGGTCCCGCGACCGTGGCCGTGATGGTGGGCGGGCCGGCCGAGCGAGTCGCCCATGTCGACGGCGACGTCCGCGCACGAGCCGTCCGTGTCCCAACACGCGCACGATCGCGTCGTGTTCACTCGGCGTGGCGGGCTGGACCAGGATCGAAGACGGCCTCGACGGACGTGGACGATCACTTCGTGACGGCGGCCAGCGCGTCCACGAGTCCGTGGCCGTAGAACGAGTTGTACTCCGAGTACCCGGTGCAGAACGCGTCCTGCACACCCGTCCCGTTCAGGTCGTAGTCGCCGGGACAGGCCAGCGTCTCTGCCTGCGCGTTCAGCATGCGGCCCAGCGACACCGCGTCCGTCTCCGGATGTGTCGACGCGATCAGCGCCGCCACCCCGGTCGCGTGCGGAGTCGCCATCGACGTGCCGCACGAGTAGTCGTAACCGGACGGCACGGTCGACAGCACGCAGCCGGTCGGGGTGCGCGGATCGCCACCCGGTGCCGTCACGTCGATCGCGCCCAGCCCGTACGAGCTGTACCCGGCCTTGGTCTTGGTCGACTCGACCGCCGACACGCCCACCACGTTCTTGAGTTGTGCCGGGAGCACCACGCACGTCGAGTCCACCGGCCGCGTCTGCGCCTCGCCGTTCGTCGGCGACATCGAGTCGCGACCCGGCCGGGACAGGTCCGCGGCGGCGTTTCCGGCGGCGGCGACCGTCAGCACGTTGCGCGAGGTCGCGTAGTCCACGGCACGCCGCACGGCCTCGTAGATGATGCGCTGACCTGGCTCGCTCTGGCACGTGAACAGGTACGGGTCGATGAAGTAGCTGTTGTTGGTGATCGTCATGTTCTGCGAGGCGGCCCACATGAAGCCGCACACCGCGTACTCGGGGTAGATGAACCCGTCGTCGTCCACGACCTTCACGGACGCGATGCGCACGCCCGGTGCGACGCCCGTGGTGCCGCGGCCGTCGTCAGCCGCGGCGATGGTGCCGGCGACGTGCGTGCCGTGGGCGGAGGTCGTCGGGATCCACGCGGACGGTGACGTGTCGGGCTTGCCGGTCAGGCACCCCGCGGACAGTTCGGGGGCCAGCGCGCCGACGAGATCGGGGTGGCGGGCGTCGACGCCGGAGTCCAGGACGCCCACGACGACGGACTTGGAACCCGTCGTGATCTCGTGCGCGGCCGGCGCCTTGATGAGATCCATGTCCCATTGTTCGGCCGAGCGCACGCCGGAGGGCCGGAACAGCTCCGTGTCGTCCTTCTTCCGCTTCACCGACCGCTTGGCGATGCTCTCGCCTTGGGCGCTGTAGGCCCGCTCCGGGCCGATCAGCCTGAGGAAGCCCGGGTCGGGAGAGGTGGCCACCGCGACCGAGATCTGCGGGTAGTAGACGGTGGTCAGGCCGCACGCCTCGGTGATCTCCGCGTTCGCCGTCTCAGCGGGCGTGGACTGCGGAAACACCACCAGGTAGCGCAGCAGCGGACCAGGCTGGATGCAGGAGGGGACCTCGGGTGCGGGGTCCGGTTCCGCGCCGGCGGGCAGGGATGCCGCCAGACACCCGGCGACGAGCAGTGCGGTCATCGCCGCCGCTCGAGCGCGGTGGGGCAGAGGCACCAGGGACCTCCAGTCGGCAGGGCGTCCAGTCAGCCGGACCGTAGCCACGCGCAACGATCTAGACAAGCTGAACGTTCTGAATCGGGTTCACGGTACCGTCCTACTGGACGAACAGCCTGCGCCGATGGGACCGCTCACCCGTCGGAACACCAAGGGGAGCTCCGCTGAGCCGCAACCTGCCCAACAACCCGTCGGCCGTCGCCGTGCAGAAACTGCGCCTTCGCTACACCAAGCGGGGGAGGCTGCGTTTCACTTCGCACCGCGACATCGCTCGCACGTTCGAACGTGCGCTGCGCAGGGCAGGCGTACCCATGGCGTACTCGCAGGGGTTCAGCCCTCACCCGAAGGTGTCGTGGGTCGGCGCCGCGCCGACCGGTGTCGCGAGCGAGGCGGAGTACGTCGAGGTGTCGGTGGTCGAGGAGCTCGACCCGGAGGCGCTCAAGGTCGCGCTCGACGAGGCGTTGCCACCCGGCATCGACGTCGTCGACATCGTCCAGGCGCGCGGTGGCAACCTCACCGAGCGCATCGACGCGAGCGAATGGCGGATCGAGCTCGACGGCGTCGAGCCCGATGATCTCGCGAAGGCGGTGAGCGTCTTCCTCGCGGCGGAGTCCGTCGAGGTCGAGCGGCTCACCAAGAACGGCACGAAGATGCTCGACGTGCGGCCGGCCGTCGTGTCAGCGCTGGTCGAACCACGTTCGAGCGACGCCGGACACGATGACACCGCTTTGTCACGACCGTGTGGGATACTCATGACGGTTGTACGGCAGGTAACGCCTACCGTGCGACCCGACGACGTGCTGAATGCGCTTCGCGTCGTGGCCGATCTCGTGCCCCCGGTACCTGCGAGAGCAACCCGGATGGCGCAGGGACGGCTCGACGGCGAGGGCAGGCTGGTGGACCCGCTCCAGCAGGACAGAGAGTCCTGACGAGCGCAGGAACGTCAACCGTGACGCGCAAACAGGAGGAGCGGCGCTGACAGCGGCGTCGTCGTGGGACCTGCGCAAGCGTGCGCCCAGTGAGGCGCCACGCCACTGCGCGCGAGGCAAGGATTCCCGCCGCGAGCAGCGGTGGAGAGAGACAAGAGAGGCCCCTGCGCGGCCGCGTCCTCACGGGACGCGCCCGGGGGTGGAGGAGCTGCATGTCGAACAAGGACAAGCCTGCCGGTGTCACCGGCGGGCAGGGCGTGGTTGCCGCACGCCCTGAACTGGCGGACCTGCCGGACAAGTTGCGGGTCCACGCTCTGGCGAAACTGCTGGACGTCAGCAGCAAGGACGTGATGACTGCGCTGGCGGACCTCGGTGAGGTCCCCAAGAGCGCGCAGTCGAGCGTCAGCCGCGACGTCGCGCTGAAGGTCGCCGAAACGCTCGTCGACTGGGACGACGTGGTCACCGGTGAGGTCACCGAGGACTACGAGGCACCCGCGATCCCGGCGTTCGAGGCACCGGCGCTCGCGCCGATCTTCGCCGCGCCGAGCGCGGTGTTCCTGCCGCCTCAGCCGATCGAACGGCCTAAGGCACCGCCCTCGCCGTTCGTCGTCGAGGAGGAGCCGGTCGTCGAGGAGAAGTCCGTCGGCGAGATCGCCGCGGACGAGCTCGAGGCAGCCGAAGCCGCCGAGACCGACGCCGACGCGGAGGTCGACGGTGACGACGAGGCGGACAGCCGCCGTCGTCGCCGCCGTGGCCGTCGTGGCCGAGGCCGCGGCAAGGGCACGGACGCCGAGGGTGGCGAGGAGACCGACGAGGCCACGGCCGAGGACGCCTCCGAGCCCGCCGAGAGCGACGACGCCGCCGAGGCGGAGGACGAGGGCGACGAGAGCTCGACCCGTCGCCGCCGTCGCCGCCGTCGCCGCAAGACCGGCGCGGAGGACGAGGTCACCTCCGAGGACGACCCGCCGAACACGGTCGTGCACGTCCGCGAGACGCGGGACGCGCGCGACGACAAGGCCGACTCCGAGGCCGCGCAGAGCGAGGTGCGCAGCATCCGCGGCTCCACGCGCCTGGAGGCCAAGCGCCAGCGCCGTCGTGACGGTCGCGAGGCCGGCCGCCGCCGTGCCCCGGTGCTGACCGAGGCCGAGTTCCTGGCCCGCCGCGAGGCCGTGGCCCGCACGATGGTCGTCCGCGAGCGCGGCGACCGCACCCAGATCGGCGTGCTGGAAGACGGCGTGCTGGTCGAGCACTTCGTCACGTCGTCGGGCTCCGGCTCGATCGTGGGCAACGTCTACCTCGGCCGCGTGCAGAACGTGCTGCCGAGCATGGAAGCCGCGTTCATCGACATCGGCCGCGGCCGCAACGCCGTGCTCTACGCCGGTGAGGTCGACTGGGACGCCGCCGGTCTCGAGGGCAAGTCCCGCAAGATCGAGCAGGCGCTCTCCAGCGGCGACTCGGTGCTCGTCCAGGTCACCAAGGACCCGGTCGGTCACAAGGGCGCCCGCCTCACCACGCAGATCAGCCTGCCCGGCCGCTTCCTCGTCTACGTGCCGGGCGGCGGTGCCACGGGCATCAGCCGCAAGCTGCCGGACAACGAGCGCAAGCGCCTCAAGGACATCCTCAAGCGCGTCGTCCCCGAGGACGCCGGCGTGATCATCCGCACGGCCTCCGAAGGCATCGCCGAGGAGGAGCTGGGCCGCGACGTCACGCGTCTGCAGGCTCAGTGGAAGGTCATCAAGGAGAAGTCCGACAGCACCTCCACCAAGGCGCCGACGCTGCTCTACGAGGAGCCGGACCTGCTGGTGAAGGTCGTCCGCGACCTGTTCACCGAGGACTTCGCGCAGCTCGTCGTCCAGGGCGACGAGGCGTGGGAGGTCATCGACTCGTACGTCCGCCACGTGGCGCCGGACCTGCAGGACCGCCTGAAGAAGCACGTCGGCAACAACGACGCGTTCGTCGAGTACCGCATCGACGAGCAGCTGATGAAGGCGCTCGACCGCAAGGTCTGGCTGCCCTCGGGTGGCTACCTGATCATCGACCGCACCGAGGCGATGACGGTCATCGACGTCAACACCGGCAAGTTCACCGGTTCCGGCGGCAACCTCGAAGAGACCGTCACGCGCAACAACCTGGAGTCGGCGGAGGAGATCGTCCGCCAGCTCCGGCTGCGCGACATCGGCGGCATCATCGTCATCGACTTCATCGACATGGTCCTGGAGTCGAACCGCGACCTGGTGCTGCGCCGCCTGACCGAGTGCCTCGGCCGCGACCGCACGCGTCACCAGGTCGCCGAGGTCACCTCGCTGGGTCTCGTGCAGATGACCCGCAAGCGGGTCGGCACCGGCCTGCTCGAGGCGTTCAGCCAGACCTGTGAGCACTGCCGCGGCCGTGGCGTCGTCGTGTCCACCGAGCCCGTGCACTCGCACGGCGGTGGCAACGGTGGCGGTCAGCAGCAGCCGCAGCAGCAGAGCAGTGGCCGCAAGTCGCGCCGCAACAAGGGTGGCGGCGAGCAGGCGGCCGAGACCACCGAGGTCGTCGAGGCGTCCGTCGAGGCGCCGGAGGCTCCGGTCGAGCCCGAGGTCGTCGAGCCCGGCGAGCCCGAGGACACCTCCGAGGACTTCGTCGCGGCCGACCAGGAGCACGAGGCCCACGGCCGTCGTCGCCGTCGTCGCCGTGGCCGCGACAAGGAGCCGCAGGCCGTGGTCGACGCGGTCGTGGTCGAGGAGCAGGCGCTCAACGGTCACGTGCCGCACGAGGTCGCGGAGGACCCGGCACCCGTCGAGGTCGAGCCCGTCGTCACCGACGCCGAGCCCGAGGTGATCGAGGAGGCGGCCGAGGAGCTCGTCGAACCGGTCGTCGTCGAAGAGGCGCCGGTCGAGGTCGCGAGGCCGCTCGTGACGGGCCGCATCGGTGCCCAGCGGCCCGTGCTGGTGGTCGAGCCCGAGCAGGAGCCCGTGGCGGCCCCGCAGCCGGTCTCCGCACCCGAGCCCGTCGCCGCGGCCCCCGTGGCCGCTGTGGAGCCTCCCGCGGCACGTCCGCGGCGTCGTGCGGCCAAGCGCGCCGCCGGTGCCCCCGCGGCGGAGGCGCCCGCGCCGATCGTCGTCGTCGAGGTGCCCAAGCAGCCCGAGGTCCAGATGCCCGCACCGGTGGTCACCACCACCCGCAGGCGCCGCGCCGTGTCGCGGCCCGCGGGACCGCCGGTCCAGGAGGACTGACGCGAGGAAAGTGAGAACCGGGGTCGCCTGCGGGCGGCCCCGGTTTTCGCTTGTGAGGGACCGCACAGCCTGCGGGAACGTGATCAGGGCACCCCAGTTTGCTCCGGCAGTACCCACTCCCGTAACCTTGTGGACGGCCCGCCATCCGACGGGTCCTGTCGTGTGCCCCCTCTGCTGTTTTCCTTCGCAGACGGGTTGGCGCATGGCCCGTCACCATCGAGTAGCAGGAGACTTCCGTCCTGATGTACGCGATCGTCAAGACCGGCGGCAAGCAGTACAAGGTCGCTGTCGGCGACATCGTCGAGGTCGAGAAGCTCGAGGGCGAGCCGGGCACCGAAATCTCCCTCCAGGCGCTGCTCGTGGTCGACGGCACCAACGTCACCGCAGACGCGGCGGCCCTGGCGGAGTTCTCGGTTACCGGCAAGCTGGTCGAGCACACCAAGGGCCCGAAGATTCGCATCCACAAGTTCAAGAACAAGACCGGTTACCACAAGCGGCAGGGTCACAGGCAGAAGCTGACCCGTGTCGAGGTCACCGGCATCACCGGTAAGTGAGGACCTGACTTCTCATGGCACACAAAAAGGGTGCATCCAGTTCCCGCAACGGCCGTGACTCCAACGCCCAGTACCTGGGTGTGAAGCGGTACGGCGGTCAGGTCGTCAAGGCCGGCGAGATCCTGATCCGCCAGCGCGGCACCAAGTTCCACCCCGGCGTCGGCGTCGGCATCGGCAAGGACGACACGTTGTTCGCCCTGCTGCCCGGTGCGGTGGAGTTCGGTTCGAAGCGCGGTCGCAAGACCGTCAACATCGTTCCGGTCGCGGTCTGAGGACCGTTTCCGCAACGTAGATAGACCTCTGCGAGGGGCGGGACCGGTCATCCGGCTCCGCCCCTCGTTGTTTGTCCAAAGTCTTTGAGAGGAAGTATTTCCGTGGCCCGCTTCGTAGACCGGGTGGTGATCCACGCTGCCGCCGGCAACGGGGGCAACGGGTGTGCTTCAGTGCACCGCGAGAAGTTCAAGCCGCTCGGCGGCCCGGACGGCGGCAACGGAGGCAGTGGCGGCAACGTCATCCTCGTCGTCGACTCGCAGGTGCACACCCTGCTGGACTTCCACTTCCGCCCGCACGCCTCCGCCACCAGCGGCAAGGCCGGTGCCGGCGCGAACCGCGACGGCGCCAACGGCGACGACCTGATCCTGCGCGTCCCGGACGGCACCGTCGTGCTGACCGAGTCCGGCGAGATCGTCGCGGACCTCGTCGGTGAGGGCACGCAGCTCATCGCGGCGGCCGGTGGCCGTGGCGGTCTGGGCAACGCCTCCCTCGCGTCCAGGGCCCGCAAGGCTCCCGGTTTCGCGTTGCTCGGTGAGCCTGGCGAGACGCGGGACCTGGTGCTGGAGCTCAAGTCCGTCGCGGACGTCGGCCTGCTCGGCTTCCCGTCGGCCGGCAAGTCGTCGCTGATCTCGGTGCTGTCCGCGGCCAAGCCGAAGATCGCCGACTACCCGTTCACGACGCTGGTCCCGAACCTCGGTGTGATCACCGCGGGCGACACCATCTTCACGATGGCGGACGTCCCCGGTCTGATCCCCGGCGCGTCGCAGGGCAAGGGCCTCGGCCTCGACTTCCTGCGCCACATCGAGCGCACGGCCGTTCTCGCGCACGTCGTCGACTGCGCGACCTACGAGCCGGGCCGCGACCCGATCGCGGACATCGACGCGCTGGAGAAGGAACTCTCGGAGTACACGCCCGCGCTGGGCGGCAACTTCGAGGACCGTCCGCGCGTGGTGATCCTCAACAAGGTCGACATCCCGGACGCCCAGGACCTCGCCGACATCGTCCGCCCCGAGATCGAGGCCCGCGGCCTGCCGGTCTTCGAGGTGTCGACGGTGTCCCGCCAGGGCCTGCGGGAACTGACGTTCAAGCTGGGCGAGGTCGTGCGCGAGTACCGCGCGGCCCAGCCGAAGAAGGAGTCGACCCGAATCGTGCTGCGGCCGACCGCCGTGGACGACCAGGGCTTCACCGTGACCGAGGACCCCTCGGTCGAGGGTGGCTTCATCGTGAAGGGCGAACGCCCCGAGCGCTGGATCCGCCAGACCGACTTCTCCAACGACGAAGCCGTCGGTTACCTCGCGGACCGCCTCAACAGGCTGGGCGTCGAGGACAAGCTCGTGAAGATGGGCGCCGTCCCCGGTTGCCAGGTCACCATCGGCGACCTGATCTTCGACTGGGAACCGACCACCCCGGCCGGCATCGCGATGACGATGACCGGACGTGGCACGGACATCCGTCTCGAGAACAACGACCGCATCGGCGCCCATGAGCGCAAGGCCCTGAAGAAGGCCCGCCGCGCGCCCGGTGACTACGGTGATCTCAGCGAGGAGTAACACAGTGACGGCCCCCGCGGTCTCACAAGCTCGAACCGCGGTCGCCTCGGCGAACCGCATCGTGGTCAAGGTCGGTTCTTCTTCGTTGACCACGGCAGAAGGTGGCCTCGACCCAGCGCGGTTGGACGCGCTGGTCGACGCCCTCGCCGCTCGTGCCGCGGCAGGCAGCCAGGTCGTGCTCGTGTCCTCGGGCGCGATCGCCGCCGGCCTGGCGCCGTTGAAGCTGTCCCGCCGTCCGCGCGACCTCGCCACTCAGCAGGCCGCCGCGAGCGTGGGGCAGCTGACTCTCGCGCACGCCTACGCGAACTCGTTCGGCCGCTACTCGTTGACCGTCGGCCAGGTTCTGCTGACCGCTGACGACGTGGTGCGTCGCGCCCACTACCGCAACGCCCAGCGCACGTTCTCGCGTCTGCTGGCTCTCGGCGCGGTTCCGGTCGTGAACGAGAACGACACCGTTGCCACCGAAGAGATCCGCTTCGGCGACAACGACCGTCTCGCGGCACTGGTCGCCCACCTCGTCGGCGCCGACGCGTTGTTCCTGCTGTCGGACGTGGACGCGCTCTACTCGGGCGACCCGCGCAAGCCGGGAGCCGTGCGCATCTCCGAGGTCGCGTCAGCGTCCGATGTGGACGGTGTGCAGGCCGGAACCGTTGGCGCGTCCGGCCTCGGCACCGGCGGCATGGCCTCCAAACTGGCCGCGGCTCGCCTGGCTTCGTCGGCGGGCATTCCGGTGCTGCTGACCGGTTCGGCTGAGGCCGGCCGCGCGTTGACCACCGCCGACGTCGGCACGGCCTTCGCCGCCACGGGTTCGCGCCTCACCGCGCGCCGCTTCTGGCTCGGCTACGCCACCGACGCCAACGGCCGCCTGCACCTCGACGACGGCGCGGTCGCCGCGGTCGTGGGCAGGCGTCGTTCGTTGCTGGCCGCCGGAATCACCGGTGTGGACGGCGACTTCGAGGCAGGCGACGTCGTGGAGCTGGTCAGCCTCGCCGGCGAGGTCGTGGCCCGAGGCGTGGTCGGCTACGACGCGGCGGAACTGCCGTCGTTGATCGGCCGCAAGTCCCACGACCTGCCGGAAGAGCAGCGCCGCGAGGTCGTGCACGCGGACGACCTGGTGCCACTGGCTAGGTGAGTTCCACGCCCTTCGTCTCCGGCAACGTGAGGACGACGAGGAACGTGATCACCGCGCTGATCGCGACGTACCAGAAGAAGACGGTGCCGCCCACGGCCTGGATGACCAGCGGGGCGGTACCGCCGAACACGGCGACGGTCAGGTTGTACCAAGCGCCGATGCCGAGCCCGCGCAGTTCGGTCGGGAACAGCTCGCTCATGATCGCGGGTGCGATCGATGTGATCGCCGTGTAGAGCCCGAGCCCCACGGCGAACACGATCACGAGGTTCGTCAGGCCGGGTTTGACCAGGCTCGACAGCGGCACCACCAGCAACGCCATCGCCGCCGACCACACGAGCATCTGCGGTTTGCGGCCGTAGCGGTCCGCCATCCACCCCATCGGGTACTGCAGCGCGATGAACACGACCGTGCCGATCGACAGCGCCAGGAACACGTCGATGTCGTGGGCGCCCTTGGTCTTCACCGCGAACGGCGTCAGTGCGCTGAAGAACGTGTAGAAGCTCAGCGTCGAGAGCAGCGTGATGCCGATGAGCTGCCCGACGGCTTTGGGATGCTCCTTGAGCGTCATCATCAACGGGTTGCGCAGGCTCTCGGCCTTGGCCTTGTTCTCCTCGAACTGCTCCGTCTCCTTGAGCTCCCGCCGCAGCCACAACCCGATCAGGCCCAGCACGCCGCCGATCAGGAACGGCACGCGCCACCCGTAGGAGGCCATCGCGGCCTTGTCGAGGTTGCGCGACAGGAAGAACCCGAGCAGCGACGCGATCAGCACCGCCGCGCCGGTCGAGATGTAGAAGAACGACGAGTACCGGCCGCGGTGTGTGGCCGGCGCGATCTCCGCCAGGTACGCCGACGCGTTCGACACCTCGCCGCCCAGCGCCATGCCCTGCGCGATGCGGGCGAGCACCAGCAGTGCCGGGGAGAGCCAGCCGACCTGCTCGAACGTCGGCAGCAGTCCGATCGCGACCGAGCCGCCGGACATCAGCACGATCGTCAGCAGCATCGCGGTCCGGCGTCCTCTGATGTCCGCGAACCGGCCCAGCAGATAACCGCCGAGTGGCCGGAAGAAGAAGGCGAGGGCGAACGTCGCGAACGTGCTCAGCAGCGCCGCGGCCTCGTTGCCGGACGGGAAGATCTGGGTGGCGAAGTAGATGCTGAAGGCCGTGTAGATGCCCCAGTCGTACCACTCGACCGCGTTGCCGGCTGACGACGCGACAAGCGTGCGCACGGGCAGTCGATGCGTCTGCGATGTAACCGCCATAGACGCACCCAATCACATACGGCGACGAATCGGCGCGTATGTCTCAACCGGTTCATTGGTCAGGAAGTCGACGATCATCGCGTTGCACAGCGCGGGTTTCTCGTGCAGCAGCCCGTGCGACGTGCCCGGAACGACCGCGAGCTCGGCATTCGGCAACGCCCGGTACATCGCCGTGGCGTGCTCCAGCGTCACCTCGTCATCGTCGCCGATCATGATCAGCGTCCGGTTCGGCAGCTTCCCGAGATCTGTTCCGGTCAACGCGGGCGAACTGCGGTGCATCGGCGTGAGTTCCGTGGCCGGGTCCCAGCCGTCGTGGTGGTAGACGCCGCACACGACCACAAGCCGTTGCACGAGATCAGGTCTGAGCACGGCCGTGAGGAGCGCGATCGTGGCGCCGTCGCTGCAGCCGAGCAGGTGGGCGGGTCCAGTCCGCTCCAGGAACTCGATGGTCTCGTGCGCCATCTCGGTGTGGTCCTGAGTGGCCTGGTCGACGCGATGGGGTGCGTGCAACGCGAAGTCGGCGAGGGCGTCGAGCTGCGGTCCGAACGCCGAAGGGTCGAATCCACCGGGATGCAGGAGTACGAGTGAGTCAGCCATGTGCGGGTGGACCTTCCCGATCGTCGATACTCATCGCCGTGCGATCTATTGGTTTGGTGACGTTGGTGGTCCGCGACTACGACGAGGCGATCCGCTTCTACGTGGAGGGACTCGGGTTCACGCTGGTCGAGGACACTCCGCAGGGCGACAAGCGCTGGGTCGTGGTGTCGGCGGGGGAGGGGACGTCGCTGCTGCTGGCACAGGCTGACACAGGTCAGCAGCAGGCACGAGTGGGCGATCAGACCGGTGGCCGCGTCGGGTTCTTCCTGAACACCGACGACTTCGACCGCGACCACGCCCGCATGGTCGCTTTCGGCGTGCACTTCCGCGAGGAGCCGCGGGACGAGGTCTACGGTCGCGTGGCCGTGTTCGAGGACCTCTACGGCAACCGCTGGGACCTGCTTCAGCCCACCCGCGCCTGACCGGGCGACACCCCGACGATCCGTTTGAACGCCCGGCTGAACGCGGCCTCCGACTCGTACCCGAGGCCGCGGGCGATCTCGCTGACCGTGCTGTCGCGGTCTTTCAGCCTGTTCATCGCCACGTGCATGCGCCACCGCGTGACGTAGCGCATGGCTGGTTCGCCGACGAGTTCGGTGAACCGCGCCGCGAACGCCGACCGGGACATGGCCGTCTGGTGCGCGAGGCGTTCGACGGTCCACGGCTGGGCGGGATCGCGGTGGATCAACGCGAGTGCTTGCCCGATCTGCTGGTCCTGCAACGCGCCGAGCCAGCCCGTGCGCGCGGCCGGGTCGTTGGCGAGCCACGAGCGGATCGTCTGGATCACCAGCACGTCCGCGAGCCTGGTGATGACCGCTTCGCCGCCGGGTCGCACGGCCTGGGCCTCGGCGGCCATCAGGTCGATCGTGGCGCGCATGTCGTCGGCGCGCTGCACGTACAGCACGTGCGGCAACACGTTGATGAGGTGCTTCGCGGCTGGGTGGTCGAAGCGGACCGCGCCACACACGAGGTGCGTCATGGCACCGTCGCCGCCGTGCCGCAGGATCGCGTAGTTGTCGGTCTCGAACTCGTGCGGCAACGTCGTGACGATCGGCGACTCCGCGTCGCCGTGGAAGAGCCGGTGGCCCTGGCCGCCGGGGACGAGCAGCACGTCGCCGGGTTCGAGCGAGGTGACCTGACCGTCGACCTCGACGTCGCAGCGGCCGCTGGTGAGGACGTGGAACCAGAGGCAGTCCGCCATGTCGGGCATCGTCAGGCCCCACGGCTCGGTGAGCTCGTTGCGGCAGTAGAAGGTGCCGGACATCCTCAACAGGTGCAGTGCCTCGCCCAGCGCGTCCGTCATGGCGTTGATTCTGGACGAACGAGCAAGCCCGCGCGATGAATTGTCATTGAGAGTCCGGCGTTCGCAGGTCAGAGTGAGTGCCATGGGGACAATCACGCTGATCGCAGCCGCCGCCACCGGTCTGATGGCCGGAGTGTTCTTCGCCTTCTCCGTCGCCGTCATGCCCGGTCTGGCCGACCTGCAGGCCGAGCAGGCCCGCGAGGCCATGCGCCGGATCAACGTCCGCATCCAGAACCCGGTGTTCCTGCTGGTGTTCCTCGGCACCGCCGTCCTGTGCGGCATCGAGGTCTTCCAGGGGCGGATCGTCGGAGGCCTGCTCTACGTCGTCGGGTCGTTCCTGCTGACGATGTTCGTCAACGTGCCGATGAACAACCGTCTCGAACGGACCGACGACGCCTACTGGCCCGAGTACCTGCGCTCGTGGACGATCTGGAACCACGTGCGCGCGTTGGCCTGCCTCGCGTCGATGGTCATCTTGCTACTCGGATTCTGAGGCCGTTCTTGGGGCGCATCGCGGCGAGGCCGGTCGGCGTGAGGCGCTGGGGGAGCAGTTCGGGTTTCGGCCGCTCCAGCAACGCTTTCAGCATCACGGTCAGCTCGGTCGTGGCGAGCCCGGCGCCGACGCAGCGGTGCGGGCCGCCGCCGAACGGCAGGAACTCGTGCGGCGCCGGCTTGGTCTCCCAGCGGTCCGGGTCGAACTTCAGCGGGTCCGGGAACACCTCGGCCAGCCGGTGCGTGACGTACGGGCTGTACAGCAGGAACGCGCCCTGCTTGATCTTCTTGCCGGCGAACTCGAACGGCTGCGCGGCGACCCGTGCGGAGACGACCGCCGGTGGGTACAGCCTGAGCGTCTCGTTGACGACGTTGGCCAGGTAGTCGTCGTCCTGCTGCGCTCGCTCCCAGACCCCGTTGTGCCGCAACAGGTTGAACACCGCCCACGCCATCGCGCCGCTGGTCGTCTCGTACCCGGCCGCGATCAGCGTGACGATCTGGTCGCGCACCTCCAGATCGCTCAGCCCATCGCCCTGCACGAGAGAGGTGAGCACGTCACCGGCCGTCTTGCCCTGACGCGTCTCCTCGATCGCCCTGTACACCCGCGCGTCAACGGCTCGGCGTGCTCTCATCGCGTTGCGCCAGGTCGGGGACTTCATCGTCCTGAGCAGCTTGACGACCGCCGGGTTGCGGTCGATCAGGTTGATCAGCACCTGCAGGTGCGCGCCGAAGAAGTCCGAGTCCTGCGCCAGTTCCTCGCCGAACAGCGCGTGGATCGTGCTGCGCCGGATCGCCCTGCGGAACTCCTGGTATGCGTCGACGGTCTCGCCCGGCCGCCACGCGTCGATCGTGGCCTCGGCGTTGGCGCGCATGACCGGCACGTAGCTCGCGATCTGCCGATGCGCCAACGCGGGCTGCACGAACCGGCGCCGCCGCTTGTGGTCCTCGCCGTCGCTGACGATCAGCGACGTGGGCCCGTCCACCGGCACCAGCGACTGGAACGCCTGTTCCACCTCGAACAGCTCGGAGTTGCCGAACACGAACTGATTCGCCTCCGGCCCGAGCAGGTAGGTGTACGGCCCCACCCGCACGACCGGTCCGAACCGCCGGTGCAGACCGGAGAGGAGGTCGGCCTGCCGGTACCGCACGACGTCCGGAATCATGGCGCTGACAGTGCCACACCGCGTCGGGGGACGGTTCGCAATGGCAGCACGGGTTTCACTGCCCACCGCGGACGTCGGTGGCGTGCGCATCGCCTATCGCCGTGAGGGATCCGGTCCGGCCGTCGTGCTGTTGCACGCCCTGGCCAGCAGCTCCGCGACGTGGTCCTCGCTCACCCGCGACCTGGTGGCGTCCGGTCGCGAGGTGATCGCCCTGGACCTGCGCGGACACGGCCAAAGCTCGTGGACCGGCGACTACCTCCTCGACTCGGTGCAGCGCGACGTGGTGGGCACGCTCGACGCACTCGGCATCGCCGGCTTCGACCTCGTCGGCCACTCGCTGGGCGCCCACGTCGCCGCTCTGCTGGCAGGCCGGGAGCCGGACCGCGTCCGCGCACTCGTCCTGGAAGACCCGCCCGTGCCGCCCCGATCAGGCCCGCCCCGGTCGCCGAGGCGCGGGTTGTCGCTGTTCCTCGCCGTGCAGGGCCTGCTCCGACGCGAGTTCGACCGTGGCATGGTGTCCCCGGTCCTGACCCAGCTCCGCGCCCCCGATCCCCTGTGGTGGGACTGCCTTTCTGCGATCAAGGCCCGGACCCTGGTGATCGGCGGCGGTCCGCGCAGCACCATTCCGGGGGAGCGGCTGGCCGCGATGGCCGCCGAGATCCCGCACGCCGAGCTGATCACGATCGACGCGGGCCACCGGATCCACAGCACGCGGCCCGAGGAGTTCCGCGACGCCGTGCTGCGCTTCCTGCCCTGACGGCCAAACGGCTCACATCGACTCGCGTTCGGGTGAAGGTCGTGTCATCCCGAACTACTTTTGCGAGACCCTTTCGCCGGGTCGGGGGACCCTCCGCACGGAAGGCATCCTCGATGTCCCGAGCCAGGCTCGCGATGGCGCTCACCATCGGCCTTGTAGGCGCGAGCGTCGTGTTCGCTCCAACGGCGTTCGCCGACCACTTCGTCTCGAAGACGTTCCAGCCGACCGGCGGCGAACAGACCTACACGATCCCCGCGGGCGTCAAGAAGCTCCACGTCGTCGCCATCGGCGGACGCGGCGGCAAGGGCGCGGACGGCGGCGACGGCTCGGCCCCGAGCGGCAGACCGGGCCACCGGTCCGAGGCGGACCTGGCCGTCCCCGCGGGCGTGACGCAACTGGTCGTCGGCGTGGGCCAGAACGGCGGCGACGGCAACGGCGCGACCGGCGGCGATCCCGGCTACGGCGGCGGTGCGTCCGGCGGCTTCGGCACCCCGTTCGCAGGCGGTGCGGGCGGTGGCGCGAGCGACGTCCGGATCTGCTCAGGACAGTCGTGCGACAAGGTCATCGTCGCCCCCGGCGGCGGAGGCGGCGGCGGACGCTGCTTCGCGATCGGCTGCCTCTCCGGCAACAACGGAGGCAACGGCGGTGACAACAACGGCGGCACGCCCGGCATCCCCGGCCCAGGCGGATTCCCCGGCTTCCCGGGCATCTCCGGCCTCGCCGGAGTGGGCGCGCCGGGCAACCCCGCGACCGCGGGCGGTGGCGGCGGTGGAGGAGGCGGCGGTGGCTGGTACGGCGGCGGAGGCGGCGCGTCCGGTGCCCAGGCGCCGACCCCGCTGATCGTCGCCGTGGACGGCGGTTCCGGCGGCAACGGCTCCGCCCGGGCAGGAGCCGGCACGTCGAACTTCTCCACCGGCGAAACGGCGGACGAGCCGTCCGTGACCATCAGCTACCTGGTCGAATCCACCACGATCACCTACACCGGCCCCACGTCCGGCTTCGCCGGCGACCCGGTGACCCTCTCCGCCCGCCTCACCACCGCGACCGGCCCGGTGCCGGGAGCCCAGCTGGTGTTCCGCCTCAACGCCGACGAGACCTGCGTCGGCACCACCGACACCGATGGCCGGGCGACCTGCTCGATCACCCCGGCCGAGTCCGCGGGCACCTACCCGCTGGCGATCGGCTACGGCGGCGACGTGACCCACCAGCCGTCGAGCACCGAAGTCCAGTTCGCGGTCACCCGCAAACCGACCACGCTCACCTACACCGGTGCCCTGACCGGCGACTTCCACGACCCGGCAACGACGTCCGCCCGCCTCACCCTGACCGGCCCCGGCACCCCGGTCGCGTCCCAGCCGGTCGAGTTCAAGCTGAACAACGCCGAAACCTGCACAGGCACCACGAACGCCGACGGCGTCGCCTCCTGCTCCCTGACGCCCGGCGAAGCGGCAGGCACCTACCAGCTGACCGCGTCGTTCGCCGGCAGCAAAGGCCTCCTCCCGTCCAACGCCGCCACAGATTTCGCGGTGACCAAAGAAGAAACCAGCCTGACCTACCTGGGCGACACCAAGGTGGCCAACGCCGAACCGGCCCGTCTGTCGGCCAAACTGACCGAGGACGACGCCACGCCGGTCGCCGGACGCGGCATCCAGCTCACCCTGGGCGGTACGCAGTCCTGTGTGGACACCACCGACGCCGCAGGCCTGGCGGAGTGCACGATCGCCTCCCCGGACCAACCGCTCAACGCTGCGGCGACCGTGCCCGTGACAGCGACGTTCACCGGCGACCAGTTCTACGAGCCGAGCAACACCTCTGCCACGCTCGCCCTGCGCCACCTGACAGGCCGAGGCTTCGGCCTCTCCGGCAAGGCGGCGGGCCTCACCGTCGCGCCGACCCCGGACACCGGCGAAGTCCGCACGGCCAAAGCCGCCACCACCGCACCACCTTGCGCCGCAACGGTCTCAGCCCCGGTAGGAGCCTGGGCGCTGTGCACGTCGGTGACGACGACCCTGGCCCCCGGCACCTCGACCACCCGCACGTCCGTGGCGGAACTGGGCATCAGCCTGGTGGCCCTGCGAGACGTGGTGGCAACCTCCCGCAGCGCCTGCGGCACCACGACCGGCAACGTCACCATCGGCGCGCTGACGGTCGCCGGCGTCACCGTCCCCGTCGCAACGGCACCCAACACCACGATCTCGTTGCCCGGCGGCAAGATCGTGATCAACGAACAGGTCCCGGTCTCTGGCGGCCTCAAGGTCAACGGCGCCCACATCACCCTGCCCGGCGTGGACCTGGTGGTGTCGTCCGCGACCTCGGCCATCCACAACTGCTAGTCCCTCGGGGGAGGGGGTCAGTTCGTCACCGCCAGCGCGAACGGCAGTACCGCGGACACCCCCTCCTTCCTGAGCATCCGAGCCGCCACCGTCATCGTCCACCCGGTGTCGATGTGGTCGTCCACCAGCAGAACCGGACCGTCCACACCGGACAGATCCGGTACCTCGCCGGCCCGCACCAGCCCGGCCAGCCGTTGCGCGCTGTTGGCCCGGTGCGTCGACTCACCGAGCCACACGGTGCCCAGGAACGGCAGCCGCCCGATCGACGCGATCTTCTGGCCGAAACTGCCGACCAGCTCAGGGCGCCTGCGCGAGCCGACCGTCACCACGCCGACGGGCCGTTCGTCCCAGCCCCACGCCGTCAGCACCTTCACGCAGGCCGCGAACACGTCGTCCGGGATCTCGCGGTCGGCGCCGTCCGCGAGCAGGTCACGCAGCCTGTTGCCCCAGCCGATGTCGGTGAGGCGGCCGAGCGCCCGGCCCGTCGCCGCCACCTCGGTCGCCGGGATCTTGCCGGACAGCGGGACGCCGATCGCGCCCATGCCCGTCGGCCACATCTTGCGCGGCGCCACGTCCAGGCCGGGGCGCAGCAGCCGTTCGCGAGCGGCCTCCGCCGCCACCTCGGACACCTCGACCGACAACCGCTCGCCGGTGCAGTTGTCACAACGCCCGCAGTCGTGCGAGGTCGGGTCGTCCAGCTGGTCCTGCAGGAACTTCATCCGGCACGCGTCGGTGCGCTGGTACTCGATCATCACCTGCTGCTCGGCCTTGCGCGCCTGCGCGATGCGCGCGTACCGCTCACCGTCGTACTCCCACGGCCGGCCCGTCGACTCCCAGCCACCGCGCACCCGCCGGACCGCGCCGTCGACGTCCAGCACCTTCAGCACCACCTCGAGCCTGCCGCGCGACAGCTCGACCATCGGTTCCAGCGCCGCCGTGGAGAGCGGTTTGCTCGCGCCGTCGAGTGCGGACAGCACCTGCCGCACCACCACCTCGGGCGGGAACGCCAGCGAAGTGAAGTACGCCCAGATGTCGCGGTCCTCGTGGCCCGGCAGCAGGACCACCTCGGCCCGCTCGACACCGCGGCCCGCGCGGCCGATCTGCTGGTAGTACGCGATCGGGGAGGACGGGGCGCCGACGTGCACGACGAACCCCAGGTCCGGTTTGTCGAAACCCATGCCGAGGGCGGAGGTGGCGACGAGCGCCTTGACCTTGTTGCCGAGCAGGTCCTCCTCGGCGCGTTCCCGTTCGGCGGGGTCGGTCTTGCCCGAGTACGAGGCCACCGCGAAGCCGCGTGAGGCGAGGAACGCCGCGATGTCGTCCGCCGCCGCGACCGTGAGCGTGTAGATGATCCCGGAACCGGGCATGCGGTCGAGCTGTTCGGCCAGCCACCCGAGGCGCGACTCGGCCGTGGGCAGCAGGGCGACCGACAGACGCAGGCTGTCGCGGTCCAGCGGTCCGCGCAGCACCAGGGTGCCCTCGTCGGCGCCGAGCCCCAGCTGCTCGGTGACGTCGTGGACCACCCTGTCGTTGGCCGTCGCCGTCGTCGCCAGCACCGGCACGCCCGAGGGCAGCTCCGTCAGCAACGTCCGCAGCCTGCGGTAGTCGGGCCGGAAGTCGTGCCCCCAGTCCGAGATGCAGTGCGCCTCGTCGACGACGAGCAGACCCGCCGACGCCGTCAGCGACGGCAGCACCGCGTCGCGGAAATCAGGGTTGTTCAGCCGTTCCGGACTCACCAGGAGCACGTCGACGTCGCCGGCCGCGACCTGCTCCTGCACGGCGTCCCACTCGCCGGGGTTCGCCGAGTTGATCGTCACCGCGTGCACACCGGCCCGTGCCGCGGCGTCGATCTGGTTGCGCATCAACGCCAGCAACGGAGACACGATGATCGTGGGGCCCTCACCGAGCTCACGCAGCAACGCCGTGGCGATGAAGTACACGGCCGACTTGCCCCAGCCCGTGCGCTGGACGACGAGAGCCCGGCGGCGCTGGGCCACCAGGGTGTGGATCGCGGTCCACTGGTCCTCGCGCAGCACCGCCTCCGGGCCCGCCAGTGCCCGGAGCCGTTCCTCCGCCAGTTCTCGCAACGCGATGTCGTCCATGAGGGCCAAGCTTGCCAGGCCACTCTGACAATTGTGATTGTCGCAGGTCGTAAGCTGTATGACGTGACTGATGACCTGCGCGATCAGGTGCACGCGGCAGCTCGCCGCGCCCGTGTCGCCGCCGACGAACTCGTCCTCGCCACCCGCGAGCGCAAGGACACCGCGCTCTACGAGATGGCCGCCGCGCTCCGCAAGCGCGCGCCAGAGATCATCGAGGCCAACCAGAAGGACCTCGAAGCCGGCAAGGCAGCAGGTCTCCCGGACAACATCCTGGACCGCCTCACCCTGAGCGACGATCGCGTCGACAGCATCGCGACCGGCCTGGAAACCGTTGCGCGCCTGGGCGATCCGGTCGGCCAGGTGATCACCGGCGGCATCCTCCCGAACGGGCTGGAGCTCAAGCAGGTCCGCGTCCCGATGGGCGTAGTCGGCATGGTCTACGAGGGCCGTCCGAACGTCACGGTCGACGCCGCCGGCCTCGCGCTGAAGTCGGGCAACGCCGCACTGCTGCGCGGTTCCTCGACCGCGGAGAACTCGAACACCACGCTCGTCGCCGTCCTGCGCGACGCACTCGAAAGCGTGAATCTGCCGGCCGACTGCGTGCAGCTCCTGCCGTGCCACGACCGCGCGTCCGTCACGCACCTCATCACTGCTCGTGGCCTCGTGGACCTGGTGATTCCGCGCGGTGGCTCAGGTCTGATCAACGCCGTCGTCGAACAGGCGACGGTTCCCACGATCGAGACCGGCGTCGGCAACTGCCACGTCTACGTGGACGCGAACGCCGACCTCGACATGGCCGAGGCGATCGTCCTCAACGCCAAGACGCGGCGCACGAGCGTGTGCAACGCGGCGGAGTCCCTGCTGGTGCACAAGGACGTCGCGCACGAGTTCGTCCCGCGCATCACCAAGGCGTTGCAGCAGGAGAGCGTGACCATCCACGGCGACGAGGAGTTCGCGCAGCAGCCCGACGTCGTCACGGCCGACGACGCCGACTGGGGCACCGAGTACCTGAGCCTCGACATCGCGGCAAAGGTCGTCGACTCGCTGGACGAAGCGGTGAAGCACATCGCGACGTACGGCTCCGGCCACAGCGAGGCCATCGTCACGAACGACGTGGCAGCGGCGCGCAGGTTCACGGCCCGTGTGGACGCAGCGGCGGTGTTCGTCAACGCCTCCACGGCCTTCACGGACGGCGCGGAGTTCGGCATGGGTGCGGAGATCGGCATCTCCACGCAGAAGCTGCACGCCCGCGGCCCGATGGGCCTGACCGAGCTGACGTCCTCTAAATGGGTCGTGTGGGGCGAAGGACACACACGCCCGAAGGCGTAGCTCTACGTTCGGAGACATGGCTCCCACCTACCCGTTCTCCGAAACTGACGGCCTGACCCTCGATCCGACCTATGAACGTCTACGGCGTGATGAACCGGTCACGCGCGTGACGTACCCGTACGGCGGCGAGGGTTGGCTCGTCACGTCCTACGAAGAGACGAAGTTCGTCCTGGGCGACCCGCGGTTCAGCCGTGCGCGGACGGTCGGCCAGGACGTGCCGCGGATGCAGCCACTCATCGCGCCAGGCGGATCGATCCTCACGCACGACGGCGCGGACCACGCGCGCATGCGCCGGTTGGTGTCCAAGGCGTTCACGGTGCGCCGGATCGAGGAACTGCGGCCGCGCGCCCAGCAGATCACCGACGAGCTGCTCGACCGCCTGGACAACCCCGGTGACCTGGTCGAGGGCTTCACCATGCCGTTCCCGATCACGATCATCTGCGAACTGCTCGGCGTGCCGTTCGAGGACCGCGCCGACTTCCGCAAGTGGTCGAACCAGGCGCTGACCACGGTCGGTAGTTACACGCCGGAAGAAGCGATGGACGGCGTGATGAAGCTGCACGCCTACTTCACCGAACTCGTCGCGAAACGCCGTGCGCACCCCACGGACGACTTGATGGGCGCGCTCGTCGCCGCCCGCGACAACGACGACAGGCTCAGCGAGGACGAACTCGTCCGGTTCGGCATCACGTTGCTGGTCGCGGGGCACGAGACGACGGCGAACATGCTCGCGAACAGCGTCGTGACGCTGTTCGACCACCCGGACGCCTTGAAGCGCCTCCAAGACCACCCCGAGATGCTGCCGAACGCGATCGAGGAACTGCTGCGGTTCATCCCGCTGGGCAGCGGCGCCGGCTTCCCCCGCATCGCGACCGAGGACGTCCAGGTCGGCAACGCGCTGGTGAAGGAGGGTGACGCCCTGTTGGTGGTCGTGTCGTCGGCGAACCACGACGAGGCGATGTACGCCAACAGCGCCGAGCTGGACCTGGAACGCGAGGTCGGCCAGCACATGCAGTTCGGCCACGGCATCCACTTCTGCCTCGGTTCGCAGCTCGCCAGGATGGAACTGCAGGTCGCCCTGGGCACGTTGCTGCGCCGGATGCCCGGTCTGCGGCTCGCGGAACCCGTCGAGTTCCGCAAGGGATCGCTGGTCAGAGGCCCGCTGAGGCTCGTCGTGGCCTGGTGAGAAAAAATCTTGGGCCGATCCGCGTAATGGGGGACCGGTCCGCGCGTTCCTCCAGTGCGCGCGGCTTTGCTTCGGGGTGAGCCGCGACCCGAACGGCCCGTCCTCCCCCTGGGCCGTGCGGTGTGATCAGCACGACCGGCGTCAGGCCATGGGAGCGGCCCGACGCCGGTCTACGCTGTTTCGATGCGCATCGGCGTCATGGGCGGCACGTTCGATCCCGTCCACCACGGCCACCTCGTGGCCGCCAGCGAAGTGCAGGCCAGGTTCGACCTGGACCGCGTGATCTTCGTGCCGACCGGACAGCCCTGGCAGAAGTCGTCGCGGGAGGTCTCCGCCGCCGAGGACCGCTACCTGATGACGGTCATCGCCACGGCCTCCAACCCCCGCTTCTCGGTCAGCAGGGTCGACATCGACCGCGAGGGCCCCACGTACACCGTGGACACGCTCTCAGACCTCAAGAAGCAGTACCCGGACGCAGACCTGTTCTTCATCACGGGCGCGGACGCGCTGGAGCAGATCCTGTCGTGGAAACGGGCGGCGGACGCGTTCGAACTGGCCCACTTCATCGGCGTCACCCGTCCGGGCTACACGTTGAACGACCGGCACCTGCCGCCTGGGTCCGTGTCACTCGTCGAGGTCCCGGCCATGGCGATCTCCTCGACCGGTTGCCGCGCGCGTACCGCATCGGGTCAGCCCGTTTGGTACCTGGTCCCCGACGGTGTCGTCCAATACATCGCGAAAACAGGCCTGTACTCCGAGTCGTAACCACGTTCGAGTGGATTTTGCGTGCATCCGAGCGCTCGGGGAGCAACAATCAGCGGGTTGTTGCTGGTTCGTGGAAGGCAAGACTTTGGCTACAGGCACCGTGAAGTGGTTCAACGCCGAAAAGGGCTTCGGCTTCATCGCGCCCGACGACGGCTCGGCTGACGTCTTCGTGCACTACTCGGAGATCCAGTCCAAGGGTTTCCGTTCGCTCGAAGAGAACCAGAAGGTCGAGTTCGAGGTCGGACAGGGCCAGAAGGGGCCGCAGGCCCAGCAGGTCCGCCCGCTCTAAGGCTTCGGCACCGGCGAAGGCCACCTCAGGGCGCTGAGGTGGCCTTCGTCATGCGTGGGTGTGAAGTACCCGTTGGCGCGCGCCGGTACCCTCAGTAACTCGTGTGGGCGTATCGACGCTCGCCGGAAGTCAGAGGAGTGACGTGGCAGCCACCGACGAGGCACGACGGCTGGCGCTGGTCGCGGCGAACGCAGCGGCCGACAAGAAGGCGCACGACGTGACGGTGCTCGACGTCTCCGACCAGCTCGTGATCACCGACGTGTTCGTGATCGCGTCCGCTCCCAACGAGCGGCAGGTCGGCGCGATCGTCGACAACATCGAGGAGAAGCTGCGGGAGGCCGGCACGAAGCCGGTGCGCCGCGAAGGGGCCCGTGAGGGCCGGTGGGTGCTGCTGGACTTCGTCGACGTCGTGGTGCACGTGCAGCACGTCGAGGAGCGCAGCTTCTACGGCCTGGAGCGGCTGTGGAAGGACTGCCCGCGCATCGAGTTCGAAGCGGACGTTCCCGCGGACTCCACGGCTGAATGAGGTAGCTGATGGCCCTGACCAGGCTCGTGCTGTGGCGGCACGGTGAGACCGACTACAACGCGACAGGTCGTCTGCAGGGTCATCTGGACTCGGCGCTCACCGAGACCGGCTTGAACCAGGCCAGGTTCGCCGTGCCGGTGCTCGCCGGGTTCGAACCGGAGATCGTCGTGGCCTCCGACCTGCAACGGGCGCGCAACACCGCCGGCGTCTTCACCTCGTCGACGGACGTTCCGCTGCGGATCGACGAACGGCTGCGCGAGACCCACCTGGGCAAGTGGCAGGGCCTGAACGTGGCCGAGGTGGAGCAGGAGTGGCCGGGTGCGGTCACGGTGTGGCGCACCGATCCGACCTTCGCGCCGCCGGACGGCGAGTCGCGCGTCGAGGTGGCCGAACGGGCCATCCAGGTGGTCAACGAGGTGGACGCGGAGTTCTCCGAGACCGTGCTGCTGTGCGCGCACGGTGGCCTGATCAGCGCGTTGACCGGCCGCTTGCTGGAACTGCCGGTGGCGAACTGGTCGCAGCTCGGCGGCATCTCGAACTGCCACTGGACCGTGTTCACCCGCCGCAACGACCGGTGGCGGCTGTCGTCGTACAACGCGGGCACCACGCGTTGAGACTGCTCGTCCTCGGGGACTCGCTGTCGTTCTTCGGGCCTTCCGGGCCGCTGCCCGCTGATCATCCACGCCTGTGGCACAACATCTGTGCCGAGGCGCTGGGTGGATCGGCGGAGCTCGCGGCCGGGTTCGGGTGGACGGCGCGGGACGCCTGGTGGGCGTTGACCGGGGATCCGCGGATCTGGTCGTTGCTGCCTCGCACGGACGTGCTGGTGTTCGCGGTGGGCAGCATGGACACGCTGCCCTCGCCGTTGCCGACGTATCTGCGCGAGGGGCTGCGTTATGTGCGGCCGGACTGGCTGCGGCGCTGGGTGCGTGCGGGTTATCAGGCCGTGCAGCCGCGGTTGGCGCCGTACACGCGCGCGTCGCTGCCTCCTGCGCTGACCGCGCGCTATCTGCGGGACATGCATCAGTCGGTCCGCAATCTTCAGTACACGATGCCGGCGGTCGGGATCGTGCCGTCGGTGCACCGCGCGGCTACGTACGCGTACGCCCATCAAGGGCACGCGGCTGCGGTTGCCGCGGTGCGCGGGTGGGCCGCGGATGCGGATGTGCCGTTGCTGAACCTGCCCGCCGTGATCGGGGAGCACGTGCGGTCCGGTGCCGGAAATCCGGACGGGATGCACTGGGGCTGGGAAGGGCACGAGCTGGTGGGCAAGGCGATGGCGGAGTTGATCTCTTCCTTGGACACCATCTCGCCCGTGGCGTTGAGTCCCTCGGAGGAGTGAGCCCCGTAGGCTCGTCGCTCGTGCGCATCTCCATCGTCACCGACTCGACGGCATACCTGCCTGAGGGGTTCGCGAAGCGCCATGCGATCACTGTCGTGCCGTTGCACGTGGCGGTGGACGGTGCCGGACGCCTCGACGGCGTCGACTTCGGTCCCTTCGAACTGGCGGCCGCCCTCGCCGAGCACCGCCGGGTCACCACGTCCCGTCCCACGCCCGGCGAGATGGCCGCCGTCTACCGCGAGGCCTTGTCGTCCTCTGATGCGGTCGTGTCCGTGCATCTCTCTCGTGAGCTGTCCGGGACGTGGGAGGCCGCACGGCTGGCGGCCGAGGAGGTCGGTCCCTCGCAGATTCGCGTCGTCGACTCCCGGTCGACGGGCATGGGCCTCGGGTTCTCGGTGTTGCGCGCGTGCGCGGCCGTGGCCGCTGGAGGCTCGCACGCCGAGGTGGAGGAGGCCGCGTCCTCGGCCGCTTCCCAGACTCGGATGTTCTTCTGCCTCGAGACGCTGGAGCACCTGCGCCGAGGCGGCCGGATCGGCACGGCGGCGGCGCTGGTGGGGACCGCGCTGGCGGTGAAACCGTTGCTGCACATGGACGACGGGCGGATCGTGCCGCTGGAGAAGGTGCGCACGATGAGCCGCGCCGTGGGCCGCCTGGTCGATCTGGCGGCGGCCGCGGCGGGTGACGGCCCGGTCGGACTGGCCGTGCACCACCTGGCCGCTCCCGAACGCGCCGCGGAACTCGCGACCCGCCTGGACGAACGGCTGCCGGGCTCGACGGGATGCGTGATCTCGGAGGTGGGCGCGGTGATCGGCGCGCACACGGGCCCAGGCGTGCTGGGCGTCGTGGTGCTGCCGGGAGGACCGGACAGTCTTCCACAGACCCCCGACAATTCCCCGTCTTCCCGGCCCGAGTGATCGCGACCTGTCCACAACCCGCGAGTAATCCACAGCCCCGGAGCCAACCCCACCTCCCCGCCCACCCCGCTCCGTAACGTCGCTCGCATGTTCCCCCGCTCCCACCAGGACACCCTCCCGACCGAACGCCTGGCCGCCCTGGCCGACAAGGTGAGAGCCGACCCGACCCTGGTCTACGCACGATCAGAGGACTCGGACGAACACGGCCCGCCTCGCCGCCGCTTCTCCCTGCCGCGCCTCCCACGCCGAGGCCTGCTGGCCTTGGGCGTGGCCGTGGCGTGCGCGGTGATAGGCCTGGGCAGCTGGTGGCAGAGTCCCGCCGCCGAACCGGCCCCGGACCTGGCACTGGTGAGCACCTCGGCCCCGGCGCCCGAACTGGTCGTGAACGTGGTCGGCGAGGTGGCCACCCCAGGCCTGATCACCGCACCGTCCGGCGCACGCGTGGCCGACGCCATCCGCCTGGCCGGAGGCCTGAAACCGGGCACCGACCTCCACAACCTGAACCTGGCCCGCAAACTCACCGACGGCGAGCAGATAGCGGTGGGGATCCCACCTCCACCCCAGGGCGGCGCGGCCCAGGCCGGTGCGCCCCAGCCGAAGCTGAACCTGAACTCCGCCACGGCGACCGAACTGGACGCCCTTCCCGGCGTGGGCCCGGTGACGGCTCAGCGCATCGTCGACCACCGCACCCGCAAAGGCCCCTTCGCCTCGGTCGACCAGCTTCGCGACGTGGAGGGCATCGGCGATTCGAAGCTGGCCAGGCTGGCCGACCTGGTCCACGCATGACCCTCGCCGCCCAAGCCCTGGCCCTCTACCACCGCACCAGGGCGCAGTACCGCCAGCTGACCGGCCCGCCGTTCCTCGCAGCCGACCACAACCACGCGACCCGCCCACTGGCCGTCGCGTTCCCGGTCCACCGCTCCCCGACCCCGCCTCGCCGCCGATCCCGCCCGCTGAGGACAGCCCTCCGCCACCTGCTGACCGCCGCTTTCCCACCGCCTCCAGTTCCACCGGCTCCGCTTCCACCACCAAGCCCACGCCCGCCGGCTTCCCGCCAGCGTCCTTGCCGCATGTGCGCGGCAACCGTGCTGCGGCCCTGAATCCGCCGCCGCTTCACCAACTCGCTGCCGCTCCACCAACTCGCTGCCGCTTGACCAACTCACTGCCGCTCCACGGAACTCGCCGCCGCTCCACCGAACTCGCTGCCGTGCCGCCGAACCTGCCACCACTCACCAACTCGCTGCCGCTCCACCGAACCGCCGCCGCTTCACCGAACTCGCTGCCGTGCCGCCGAACCTGCCACCACTCACCAACCCGCTGCCGTTCCACGGAACCCGCCACCGCTCCACCGAACTCGCTGTCGTGCCACGGAACCCGCTGTCGTGCCACGGAACCCGCTGTCGTGCCACGGAACCCGCTGTCGTGCCACGGAACCCGCTGCCGTGCCACGGAACCCGCTGCCGTGCCACGGAACCCGCTGCCGTGCCACCGAACTCGCTGCCGTGCCACCGAACCTGCCGCCACTCCACCAACCCGCTGCCGTGCCACCGAACCCGGCTGCCGTGATCCCTCACCCGGATCCGCCGCCCGAATCCCGCTCATCCATGGGCAGCGGTTCCAGTGCCGCCCCGCACCCCCAACTCACCGATCGGAGTCAGCCATGCCCTCGGTCCGCATCACCCGTCACCCCCGCATCGACACCGCCTGGCACCACCCCGCGGCCCGACGCCCCCAGATCCAGCCGCAAGCGCTCCCACGCCACTCCCGGCCCCGCCCTCCGAAGCTGCCCCAACCTCGTCAGGGCAGCCCCACCGCTGATCCGAGACCTCCCACCGCGCAGGGGAGGCCCCGATGTCCCGCAAACACCCGCTGACCCACGACTACCGCCTGGTCCCAGCGGCCGCGGCAGTCTGGACCACCGCCGTGGCCGGCCTCTTCGTGAGCTGGCAGGCAGCGGCGATCACCGGCCTGGCCGCAGGAGCCGTAGGCCTGATCTCGTGGCGAAGAGCGTGGTGGACCAGGACCTGCGCGATAGCCCTCCTGATCTCCGGCCCGCTCGCGGCGGCCTGGGTGGGCGGGCACGTCCTGCGAGCCGAGTCCCACCCGCTTCGCCTGGCCGCCGGCGAAGGCCGCGGCACCACCCTCACCGTCGAGCTCACCACCAGACCGAAGGGAATCCGGGCCGCGGGTTTCGGTGGAACCCAGGCAGGCGTGGAGAACGTCGTGATCAGAGCGACCGCGAACGGTGCCCAACTCGTGTTGCTGGCCCCGGCGGACAGGTGGCGGGATCTGTTGCCAGGCCAGAAGGTCACGGTCAAAGGCACGCTCGCCCCACCCCGAGGTGGCGACCTGGCGTCGGCACTGCTGCGGGTGCGCGGCCCGCCGGGCGACCCGCAACCGCCACCGGTCTGGCAGAGCTGGGCCGACGAACTCCGTGACGGCCTTCGGCAAGCCAGCACGGTGCTGGACGCCGAGGAAGCCGGTCTCCTGCCGGCGCTGGTGGTGGGCGACACCGAGCAGATGGTGCCGCGCATCGTGGACGAGTTCCGCACGGCGGGCCTGTCTCACCTGCTCGCCGTGAGCGGGGCGAACCTGGCCATCATCTGCGGTGCCGTTTACCTCCTGACGAGGCGACTCGGCCCACGTCCGGCGGCGTTGGCAGCTCTGGCGGCGCTGGTCGGGTTCGTCGTCCTGGCAGGGCCGGAACCGAGTGTTCTCCGGGCCGCGGTCATGGGCGCCGTCGCGTTGGTGGGGCTGGTGCTGGGCCGGCAACGGTCCGCGGTGCCGAGCCTCGCGACCGCGGTGTTCGTCCTGGTGCTGCACGATCCGGCGCTGGGTGGTGATCCGGGGTTCGCGTTGTCCGTGGTGGCGACGGCGGCGTTGGTGCTCGTTGCCCCGCGGTGGGCGCGGGCGCTCAAACGGCGTGGTGTGCCGAACGGGCTGGCCGAGGCGATCGTCGTGCCGATGGCCGCGAGTCTCGCCACGGCTCCGCTGGTGGCGGGGCTGTCCGGGCAGGTGAGCCTGGTGTCGGTGGTGGCCAACCTGGTCGCCGGGCCGGTGGTCGCGCCGGCGACGGTACTGGGTGTGCTGGCGGCGGCCGTCGCGCCGCTCTCGCCCTGGGCGGCCGAGGTCATCACCCACGTCGCCGGGCCCGCGGTGACCTGGCTGATCCAGGTCGGACGGCAGGCGGCGTCCGTGCCCGGTGCGGCGGTCGGCTGGCCCGCCGGCTGGGCCGGTGCGATCGCGCTGACCGCCGTCACTGCTGCGGTCGTGTTGTTGCTGCGCTTCAAGAGGACGCGGACGTTGGTCGTCGCGGTGCTCGTCGGCGGGTTCGTGGTGCTGGTGCCCATGAGAGTCGTGGCGCCGGTCTGGCCGCCCGAAGGGTGGAAGGTCGTCAGCTGCGACGTGGGCCAGGGCGATGCGCTGGTCCTGGCCACCGACGCGGCGGACACGGCGGTTCTGGTCGACACCGGGCCTGATCCCGGCGCGGTCGACCGGTGTCTGAAGACGTTGGGAATCAAGAAGATTCCGTTGGTGGTGCTGACGCATCTGCACGCGGACCACATCGGCGGTCTCGCCGCCGTGCTCACCGGGCGTGCGGTGGGGGCGGTCGCGGTCGGACCGCTCAAGGAGCCCGCGTGGGCGTGGAGGGAGGTCAGCCAACGAGCCCGCGCTCAGAGCGTGCGGGTCGTGGAGCCGAAGGCGGGCGAGCGGTTCGCCCTGCCAGGACTGGAGTTGGAGGTGCTGGGTCCGAGGCGGCCGCCGGTCGCCCAGGACGAGAACACAACGGTGAACGACTACTCGCTCGTGCTCAAGGCGCACACAAGAGCAGGCCGGGTGTTGCTCACCGGCGACGTCGAACTGGCCGGCCAGGCGGCGTTGCTGGGGGAGCGGGACCTCAACGCCGAGGTGCTCAAGGTGCCGCACCACGGTTCGCGGTACTCGCTGCCCGCCTTCCTCAAGGCGGTGCGGCCACAGGTGGCGCTGGTGAGCGTCGGCACGGGCAACAGGTACGGGCACCCGAGTCCGCACGTCCTCGACGTGATGCGGACGGGAGGTGCGTTGGTGTTGCGCACGGACAAGGACGGAGACCTGGCGGTGTTGCCGGGAAACCGAATCGTACGAAGGAGAAGAGATGGTCTGGGTCAGGTTGTTCAACGCGCGCTACCCGATTCCCGGCGGTACGCCAGGACTCGCTTGGGCGCTGTGGCAGACGAACTACTCGGCGACGCCGTGGCCACACGACGAGCTCAAACCCGATTTCGGTTACTACATCTGCGAAACGCTCGAAGACGGCACACGTGCCGTCACACACCGGGCGACAACCACACATGTGTTGCCGCCGACGAAGGCCGCGACTCCGGAGGAGGCGTACGACCTCGCTGCGGAGCACGTGTTCGACGACGGCCTGCGGATCGCGCCAGACGTTTGGCACGACTACCACTACAACGCCCTTAAGGCGGAAGCCCCGTGGCCGCAACGGATCGTGGCGTGGCGCGCGAACGTGGAACCGGTCGGCCCGCACGTCGTAGAAGGCCTGCAACGTTTCCCGCGCACAGGTTGGCTCAGGACGGACGCGATCTCCTTGTGAGCCACCGTGTTCAGTGATGGTGGCCGGGAACCGATCGCCACGTGAGGTGAACCTGAGCGAGCTGCGCAGGGTCGCCGTTGACGCCGAACACCGCGTCGTCGCCAGCATCGCAGGGAGCGATCATGCACAACGCGGTTCGGGGACGCGGGCGCGTCCCCGAACCGAGAGGGAGGTGACTAACGAGGTGAAGAACCCAGTGCCTTGATGACAGCCTCGGCGGACGGCGGGACCGTCGCGCGCGGGCCGATCGTGTCGCCGAGCGCGTCGAGGGTCTTGAGGCCGTCGCCGGTGATCAGCAGCACGGTCTCGGCGTCCGGGTCGAGCTGGCCCGACTCGAACAGCTTCTTCGCCGTCGCGACGGTCACGCCGCCGGCGGTCTCGGCGAAGATGCCCTCGGTGCGGGCGAGCAGCTTGATGCCCTCGACGACCTCTTCGTCGGTGACGTCGTCGATGGCGCCGTTGGTGCGGCGCACGGCGTCGAGCACGTACGGGCCGTCGGCCGGGGCGCCGATCGCCAGCGAGCGGGCGATCGTGTCCGGGCGGACCGGGCGGATGACGTCGTGGCCCGCCTTGAAGGCGGCCGAGATCGGGGAGCAGCCGGTGGCCTGCGCGCCGAACACCTTGTACGGCGTGGCTTCGACCAGGTCGAGCTGGCCGAGTTCGCGGAACGCCTTGTCGACCTTGGTGAGCTGCGAGCCGGACGCGATCGGCACGACGATCTGGTCGGGCAGGCGCCAGCCGAGCTGTTCGGCGACCTCGTAGCCGAGCGTCTTCGAGCCTTCCGCGTAGTACGGGCGGACGTTGACGTTCACGAACGCCCAGTCCTCGTTCTCCGCGGCGAGTTCCTGGGCGAGGCGGTTGACGTCGTCGTAGTTGCCGTCGACGGCGATCAGGTCGCCTTCGTACACCGCGCTCATGAGGATCTTGGCGCGCTCGAGGTTGGAGGGAACGAGAACGACCGACTTCCAGCCCGCACGGGCGGCGGCCGCCGCGACGGCGTTGGCCAGGTTGCCGGTGGACGGGCAGGCCAGCACCTTGAAGCCGAGTTCACGGGCGGCGGCGAGCGCGACGCCGACGACGCGGTCCTTGAACGAGTGGGTGGGGTTGCCGGTGTCGTCCTTCACCCAGATCTTGCGGACGCCCAGGGCCTTGGCGAGGTTGTGCGCCTCGACCAGGCGGGTGCCGCCGGGATCGGTGTTCGGGTGCTGTTCCACAGTGGACGGAACAGGGAGAAGGCCGCGGTAGCGCCAGATCGACCTGGGGCCGGCCTCGATGTCCTCGCGCCGGATCTTCCCGAAGTCGTAGGCCACTTCCAGCGGCCCGAAACACTCGAGACAGGCGTACTCAGGAGCGAGAGGGGTTTCATTTCCGCACTCACGGCACAGCAGTGCCCGGGCGGGGCCGAGGTCGAACTTGGTGCTCGTAGGCACAGAGACAGCAGTCATCGCGAGGTATCTCCTCATCTTTCCCGCGAAATCGAACGGGTCGGAATTGGCACCGTGATCGTCTTCTACGCGCAGTTCTGCGCATAGCGGTGACGCCGGTTGCCGGGGCTTCGTCGGGCCGTTCCCTCTGCCCCTCTGGATGAGCGGTGTTCAGTTGTGGCTACCAACCTACGGCACCTGTCCGTTGGTCAGCCACCATCGTCCACGATTCGGGACGTGGGAAGATGCGGAGCGTGAGCGCACCGGAGTCACTGCACCTCGTCATCGGCGAGGAGGAGTTGCTGGTCGAACGTGCTGTTCGGGCGGCTCTCGAGGCTGCCCGCGAGGTCGATTCGACCGCCGATCTGACCCGCGTCCAGGTGACTGATCTCACGGCTCCGGAGCTGGCCGAACTGGTGAGCCCGTCGCTGTTCGCGGAGGGTCGCGTGATCGTCCTGCAGAACGGCCAGGACATCAGCAAGGAGGTCGCCGACACGGTGCTCTCCTACGTCAAGGCGCCCGCGGACGGGGTCACGCTCGTCGTCGTGCACACGGGCGGTGGTCGCAGCAAGGCGGCCAAGGACCTGCCCGGACAGCTCAAGAAGGCCGGTGCCGCGGTCACGGAGTGCGCCAAGGTCACCAAGTCCGGTGAGCGCGAGGCGTTCGTGCGCAACGAGGTGCGGCGGGCGGGCGGCAAGATCGACCCGGAGGCCGTCGCCACGCTCATCGACGCCGTGGGCACGAACCTGCGCGAACTCGCCGCGGCCTCGTCGCAGCTCGTCTCCGACACCGACGGCAAGGTGACGGTCGAGGAGATCCGCCGCTACCACCAGGGCAAGGCCGAGGTGACGGGGTTCGCCGTCGCGGAGAAGGCCGTCGTCGGTGACCGGGCGGGCGCCATGGAGGCGTTGCGCTGGGCCATGCAGCTCGGCGTGCCGCACGTGCTGGTCGCGGACGCGCTGGCGGACGCGGTGCGCACGGTCGCGCGGGTGACCGCCGTGGGGCGGGCCGACCCGTTCAGCCTGGCCGGGCCGCTCGGCATGCCGCCGTGGAAGATCAAGAAGGCGCAGGCCCAGTCGCGCGGCTGGGACCAGGCCGGGCTCGCCGACGCGATGCAGGTGGTCGCGGGGCTCAACGCCGACGTGAAGGGTGTGGCGGCCGACGCCGACTACGCGCTGGAACGTGCCGTGCTCCGGATCGTGGCCGCGCACAGCCGCCGCTGATCCCAAGAGATCACCGCGGGCGTGGGATCCCGATCAGGTACTGGGCGCCGGTGAAGCCGGGTTCGACGCCGATCGTCCACGCGAACGACTCGGTGCCGTCCAGGCCGTCGACCATCCGCCGCAGTTCCGCGCGCCCGTACATGCGCAGGAACGACACGACGCTGTCCCAGAACATCATGAACGGCAGCACCGGCACGACGTAGGTCAGTGCCAGCCGCAGCAGGTAGCGCGGCAGGGGATTGCGCTGGAACGGCGCCGCCAGCAGCACGGCCAGCGTGAGGAAGAACGGGAAGACCAGCACGTAGAGCCACGACCGCCTGGTGTCCACGACGACCATCGGCTGCCGGGTGTCGACGGCGTTCTGCAGCATGCGCGTGGCCAGCGCGGGCGGGAAGTGGTGGAAGGCGCCGTAGATGGTCCGCGTCCCTTCCAACCGGCAGTCCGTGGCGTCGACCGGCGACGGCACGTGGTCCACCGAGCAACACGGGTCGGGCAGCCGCCGCCGGTTCGCCGCGGCGACGCGTTCGAAAGCGGGCACGTTCGGCACCAGGTCCGTCAGCGTGACCTGGGTGTGGACACCCGAAGCGTGCAGCCGCCGCTGGATCAGCGGCACCGGCCCGCCCGAACCGGCGCAGAGGTCGACGATCCGGTGGTCCGCGCCCGACCGCAGGGCCAGCGCCAACGGGCGTGCGTACTCACGCGCGGCGTCCGTCAGCCGGTAGATGGTCGTGATGGACTCGGTGTGCAGCGTGCGCAACACGGCCGGCGTGCCGTCGAGGTCGTGCAGCTCGACGAAGTCGATGCGCGGAAGCGATTCCATGGATCTACGCCTACCGTGCGCGAGCCCGCATGCGAAAGGGCTCCACCTCCCGGAGGAGATGGAGCCCTTTGCAGAAGCTCGATGCGAGCTACGAGCGAGATCAGCCCTCGAGGGAGTTCGCGCGCAGTGCCATCGCCGACTTCTTGTTGGCGGCCTGGTTGGCGTGGATGACGCCCTTGCTGGCGGCCTTGTCGAGCTTGCGGGACGCGTCCTGCAGCAGCTCCAGGGCCTTCGCCTTGTCACCGGCCTCGGCAGCCTCGCGGAACTTGCGGACAGCCGTCTTCAGGGACGACTTGACCGACTTGTTGCGAAGGCGAGCCTTCTCGTTGGTCTTGATCCGCTTGAGCTGGGACTTGATGTTCGCCATGCGACATCACCCTTCTTGTCGAAACCGGAGTTCGTGACGCGCTATGTCGGCACCGGCCACAAGGGCCAGGTCTCCTCCACGGCGGAGAGCCGCGCGTTCACGACGACGAAGGATATCAGGCCAGCTCAGCGCACCGTGAAGGTGGCCTTCTCGGCGCCCACCACGGCCTCGTAGCCGCCGCGGGCGACCTCACGCCGTCCGTCACCGTCCACGTCACCGACGGTCAGGGCCAGCTGCGAGAGCTTGAACGACACCTCGACCTGCTTCGACTGCCCGGCAGCCAGTTCCACGCGCGTGAAGCCCACCAGCCGGGCGTCCGGCGTGAGCACGGGGGAGGCCGGCTGCCGCACGTAGACCGGCACCACGGTGGTGCCCGCACGCCCACCAGTGTTCGCCACCGTGAACTTCACCACGCCGTTCTGACGATCAACGGACACCGAGGTCCCCGAGGTCGCGAACGACGTGTACGACAGCCCGTGCCCGAACGCGTAGAGCGGGTCGTACTTCGCGCCCGCCGAGGTGTTCGCGCCCGGCAGCTGGTCGTAGGTCAGCGTCGGGTCGCCCAGCGCCTTGGGCCACGACACCGGCAGCTTGCCGCTCGGGTTCACCGCGCCGAACAGCACGTCGGCGATCGCCCGGCCACCCTCGCTGCCCGGCAACCAGCCCGCGACCAGCGCGTTCGCGTCCGCCGCCGCACCGAGCACCTGCGGACGCGCGGTCAGCAGCACCACGACCACCGGCTTGCCGGTCGCCTGCACCGCGTCCACCCACGCCTGCTGCTCAGGCGTCAGCACCGGGTTCTCCGTGTCGGCAGGACCCTCCGCACCGGGCTTCTCGCCCAGGACGACGACGACCGCGTCCGCGCCGTCCGCCTCAGCCACCGCCGCGGCCTGAGTCGGAGCGTGCACGACGGACGCACCAGGAACGGCCTCGCGCACACCGGTCAGCACGGTCGCGGCGGGCGGCAACGGCGAGTCGTCCGGCACGCCCTGCCACTCGACGGTCCAGCCACCGAGCTGGCGACGCACGTCGTCCGCGGTCTCCCCGGTCACGACGATCTTCTTGGCAGCGGAGGACAACGGCAGCACGCCGTCGTTCTTCAGCAGCACGGTGCCCTCGGCCGCAGCCTGGCGCGCCAGCGAGCGGTCCACGTTCACCACGTTGCCGTCGGCCTTCGCCGGGTCCACGTACGGCTTCTCGAACAGCCCCAGGTCGAACTTGAGCTTCAGCACCCGCCGCACGGCCTGGTCGATCCGCCCGCGCGACACGGAACCGTCGCGCACGTTCGCCAGCAGCAACGACGTGAACTCGGCCGCGTTCGACGGCTCCATCGCCATGTCCACACCGGCGTTGACGCTCATCGCGATCGCCGTCTTGTAGTCGGGCGCGACCTTGTGCCGGTCCACCAGGTACTTCATGTCCTGCCAGTCCGAGACCGCGACGCCCTTGAAGCCCATCTTGTCGCGCAGCTGCGTCTGCAGCATGTACTTCGAGGCGTGCACCGGCACACCGTTGATCGAGCCGGAGTTGATCATCACGGTCTTCACGCCCGCGTCGAACTGCGCCTGGAACGACGGCAGCACGAGGTCCTGCAACTGCCGGATCGGAATCTGCGCCGCCGCGCGGTCGTGCCCGTTCGCCGGCGCCGAGTACCCGGCGAAGTGCTTCGCCGTCGCGGTCAGCTGCGCGGTGTCGTCCACCTTGGTCTGCTGCCCGCGCACGTTCGCCGCCGCCAGCTGCCCGGACAGGAACGGGTCCTCGCTGTAGGTCTCGTAGAACCGGCCCCAGCGCGTGTCCCGCGCGATGTCGGAAACCGGTGCGAAGTTCCAGAAGACACCGGTGGCGCGCAACGCCTTCGACGCCGACACACCGATCTTCTCCTGCAACCCGGGATCCCACGTCGCGCCGAGCCCGATCTGGTGCGGGAACATCGTCGCGGAGATGACGTTGTTGTGCCCGTGCACGCCGTCCGCGCCATAGATGATCGGGATCTTCAACCTGTTGTTCTCCAACGCATAGCGCTGGATCGCGTTGTTCATCTCGGCCCACGCCTTGGGCGTGTTGTCGAGCGGCGCGTCACCGCCGCCGGACAGGATCGAGCCGACGTGCGCGTCCGCGAGCACCGCCTTCAGGCAGGAGTCGACCAACGGCCCGTTGACGTTGTTGCAGTCGCCGCGCAGCTTCCCGACGCGGATCTGGGCCATCTGCCCGATCTTCTCCTCGACCGTCATTCTGCGCAGCAGGTCCTCGACCCGCCGCTCCGTTGACGCCCGACTGTCCAAATAGATCTCTTTACCCGCCGCCAGACCACCCGCCGGTGTCAGCGACGCGATCACAACAGCAACGCCCAGCACGCCGAGACAAGCGCGCTTGCGGGAGAACAAAGACAAGACTCCTCCACGTTCCCGGTGCGCCCGCCGCACACCCTCGCGTGGGCGAGTCAGGCAGAACACCCCCGAACGGCTGAACTCAATGACAGCGTTTTCATGCTGGTGAAACGCCTGATCAGCCGCTGCGGCCGGAAGGAGGAAAAATGGCCGGATGACACTGCCCGAGCTTCCCGAGGAGTCCTTCAGACGGGTGCTCTGCGTCGTCGCGCATCCCGACGACATGGAGTACGGCACGTCCGCGGCCATCGCCCGCTGGACCGCCAAAGGCATCGAGGTCGGCTATCTGCTGCTCACCCGAGGCGAGGCGGGGATGCCGAACCCGCCGGAGGAGACGGCCCGGCTGCGCACCGCCGAACAGCAGGCCGCCTGCGCCGTCGTCGGCGTCGAGCACCTGAGGATCCTCGACCATCCGGACGGCGTCCTCGTCTACGGCCTCGACCTGCGCCGGGACATCTGCCGCGAGATCCGCGAGTTCAAGCCCGACGCCGTGCTCGGCAGCGCGTTCGCGGTCGAGACGCCGTGGGGCTTCGACCAGGCGGACCACCGCGCGGCCGGCCTCGCGACCCTCGACGCGCTGCGCGACGCCGGCAACCGCTGGGTGTTCTCCGACCAGGTCGACGAGGGCCTCGAACCGCACTCGCCGCGCTGGTACCTGACGCCCGCGATGGGCCCCGGAGCGACGCACGGCGTCGACGTGACCGGCGAGCCGTTGCGGCGCGGCGTGGCCTCACTGGAAGCGCACGCCGCGTACCTGGCCGCCCTCCCAGGTCACCCGGCCCCCGCGGACTTCATCCCGAAGGTCGCCGCGATGGGCGGACAGGCCATGGGCGTCGAGCACGCCGTGCTCTTCCGCGCCCACGACCTGCAGGCACCCCCGGAGTTCTGACCCTCACTCGCCCGGCTCGTCCGGGGCCTTCTTCGGGGGCCTGCCGCGGCGAGGCATCTTCTTCGCCTCGCCGGGCAGCCGGCCCGCCTCCGCCAGCGCACGCCGCAGCAGGAACTCGATCTGCGCGTTGGTGCTGCGCAGCTCGTCGTTCGCCCACCTGCTCAACGCGTCGTGCACCGCCGGATCAAGCCTGAGCAGAACGCTTTTACGCTCGGCCATCAGGTGTAGAGCGAACCGGTGTTCACCACGGGCTGGGTGGAACGGTCACCGCACAGGACGACGAGCAGGTTCGACACCATCGCCGCCTTGCGCTCCTCGTCGAGTTCCACGACGTCGTGGGCGGCGAGCCGGTCCAACGCGAGCTCGACCATGCCGACGGCGCCCTCGACGATCCGGGTCCGTGCCGCGACGACCGCGCTCGCCTGCTGCCGCTGCAACATGGCGTGGGCGATCTCCGGCGCGTACGCGAGGTGGGTGAGCCGGGACTCGATCACCTTCACGCCGGCGGACTGCACGCGTGCCGAGATCTCGATCGCGAGCGTCTCGGTGATCTCGTCCGCGTTCTCGCGCAGCGAGAGACCAGTCTCCTCGTGGTTGTCGTACGGGTAGCTGTTCGCGATGTGCCGCACGGCGGTCTCGGTCTGGATGCCGACGAACCGCACGAAGTCGTCGACCTCGAACCGGGCCCGCGCGGTGTCCTCGACCTGCCACACGACCACGGCCGCGATCTCGATCGGGTTGCCGTCCGCGTCGTTGACCTTGAGCGTCGCCGTCTCGTGGTTGCGGATCCGCACGGAGATCTTCTCCCGCGTGGTGATCGGGTTCGCCCACCGCAGACCGTCCGTGCGCGCCGTGCCCACGTAACGGCCGAGGAACTGCAGCACGCGCACCTCGCCGGGCGCGACGGTGAACAGCCCCTTCCAGATCACCGCGGCGGCCAGGAACAGCAGCACTCCGGTGAGCAGCAGCCCGGCCGCCGGGTCGCCGTTGGCAGCGTCGGTCGCCTTGATCCCCTCGATGATCGTCCACACGCCCACAGCGAGCACCGCCAACCCAGCGAAGAACATGAGGAGACCGGGCAGTTCCCGCGCTTGCTTCTCGCGGACGACAGGTGCCGGCATCTGGACCGTCGTATCGATGGATGCAGCCATCCAGGACCCCCTAGCGAAGTAGTATCTAAGTGATATCACTTTTATGCGGTGATCGCCAGTTAGGCTGGATCGCATGAGGGCGAAGAAGCAGCGCGTGGCCGCGTACGGGGTCTGCATCAACGAGGACGACGAGATCCTGCTCGCGCGCTGGATTGGCCCAAAGGGCAAACGTTGGATCCTGCCCGGAGGCGGCATCGACCACGGCGAGCACCCGTACGACGGGGTCATCCGGGAGTTCGAGGAGGAGACCGGGCACGTCGTCGAGGTGCTCCGCCTGCTCGGCATCGACTCCGAGTTCCGCGAGGAGCCTGACCGCGACTACCACGCGCTTCGCATCATGTACGAGGTGCGGATCGTGGGCGGCGAACTGCGCAACGAGGTGGGCGGCTCGACCGACCTCGCGCAGTGGTTCCCCGTGGCAGAGGTCGGACAACTGGACCGCGTGCCGTCCCTCGATACGGCCCTTGGTTTGTATCGGACTGCCCCACCTGCCGGAATCTTGCGGTAGATTCCCTTCTACCGCCGCCAACTTGCCTCCAATGGAGTTGGCGAATGATCCGATCACTGGCCGCACTCGGCGCGGCCGCCCTGCTGTCGTCCTTCGTCGCCGTGCCGGCCCACGCGGCTGTTGTCAGCGTCTCGAGCGTGTCCTCCCTGCAGGCCGCCCTCGACACCGCGCGAGCCGGTCAGCGCATCGTGCTGGCCAGGGGCCTGCACGCCGCCGAGCAGCCCATCAAGATCACCAAGTCGGGCATCACCGTCGCCGCGCAGACCGTCGGCGGCACGGTGTTCACCCGCGGCGGCTTCGAACTCGGGGCCGTTCGAGACGTGACAATCGAGGGCTTCGTCTTCAACGGAACCAGCACGCTCTCGGTCCCCGCGGAAGCGCAGGCCACGCGCATCACCCGCAACACGTACTCGGGGAACAAGGACGGCGCTTCGCTCAGCGTGAGCGCCGACGACGTCCAGATCGACCACAACACGTTCCAGAACCGGACCAACGAGGGCGTCTACCTGCAGATCACCGGCCCCGGCAGCGAGATCGCCAAGCGGTCGTGGATCCACCACAACTACTTCTACAACCACCAGTTCACCGGCGCGAACGGCGGCGAGTCGATCCGGCTCGGCTACAGCCACAAGCAGTCGAAGTCGGCGAACGCGATCGTCGAGCACAACCTGTTCGAGAAGGCGGACGGCGACGCCGAGGCCATCTCGATCAAGTCGTCGGACAACATCGTCCGCTACAACACGATCCGCAACAGCAAGGGCTACATCGTCCTGCGGCACGGCAACCGCACCACGGTCGAGGGCAACCTGCTGTTCAACAGCGGCATCCGCTTCCACGGAAACGACCACAAGGTCATCAACAACTACGTGGAGAGCAGCACGGGCCGCGGGATCGTGTTCGGCTCCGGCAAGGAGGCCGACAGCGGCCCCGACTCGAAGCTGCACGACCGGCCGGACCGCGTGACGGTCGCGTTCAACACGCTGATCGGCACCGGGGCGGTGGTCGAGAGCGACGGCGGCGACTTCAAGCCGAAGGACTGCGTGCTCGCGAACAACGTCATTCGCGGTTCCTCCGGTGGAGTCGTCTCCATGCACTCCGGTTCGACCGTGAAGTACGAGGGCAACGTCATCTGGGGCGGGAGCGGCGGCAGCATGCCGTCGTCCGGCTACAAGTCCGTGGACCCGAAGCTGGTGAAGGACGCCAACGGACTGTTCCGGCTGTCTTCCGGTAGCCCGGCCATCGACGCGTCGGTGGGCACCTACTCCTATGTGACGCGTGACTTCGATCCGCAGGCGCGCGCCGGCAAGCCTGATGTCGGGGCTGATGAGTACAACTCGTCGGCGGCGCGGAAGCCGCTGACGAAGGCCGATGTCGGGGTCTCCGCGCCCTGACGAACGCATTTGTCCTGGTAGCCGCCCATGTGGCGGTTACCCGGACCCCCCGATTTGGAGATCGAAACAGGCCCGTGTAATGTTCTCCATGTCAGAGCGAAGCGGGCCGGGAAATACAGACCGGAACGGGCCTGGCCAAAAAACCGGAAGAGAAAGAGCCTCCGAGAGGCCGATTTGACACCGGGAAGCAAGACCAAATAAGCTTCAAACACAGCCCCGAGAGAAAGCCTCCGGAAACGGAGACTGGAACCGGTGAGCGCGTGTTCTTTGAGAACTCAACAGCGTGCCGAAACACAGCCAGTAATAT
>NZ_JBIRVV010000015.1:0-135415 GCF_044387305.1 Lentzea sp. NPDC020367
CCGCCCAACGCAACAGGCGTGCCATCTACCCGCGTGTGGCGCTATCCCCCGATCAGATTGCCGGGGGTCTGGGGGCAGAGCCCCCAGGGGAAGCAAGCAAGGCAACCAGGCCGCCCGCAAGGTGACCCACGCGCCCGGTCGCGATCAGCAAGTCGACAACCCGACCCCCGATTAGGCCCCCACCCCAACACTCACCTACACTGGTCGGGTTGCCTCGGCGAGGGCGAGCTATCCAGCTCAACGTGATCGACGCGGTGGCTCGATGCCGCGCGTGTTGAAGTCATCCGCATGCTGCTCGCCACCGCAGGCCACCCCCAAAGCTGAACCGCTGATACTTGTGCACCGCCCCGACGTACAAGGCCAGACTTGTAAGGAGTACCCCACCGTGTCCGAGGTCCGTCTCGCCGCAGAGCAGCGCACTGAATTCGGCAAGGGCGCCGCCCGCCGTACCCGTCGCGCCGGCAAGATCCCCGCGGTGCTCTACGGCCACGGTTCCGACCCGCAGCACCTGGCCCTGCCGGCGCTCGAGTTCGCCCGTGTTGTCCGTGAGCACGGCCAGAACGCCGTCCTCACCCTCGCCCTCGGTGGCGAGAGCGAGCTGGCGCTCACCAAGACCGTCACCACGCACCCGATCAAGAACTACATCGAGCACGTCGACCTGCTGCTCGTGAAGCGCGGCGAGAAGGTCACCGTCGAGGTGCCGCTGTCCATCTCCGGCGAGCCCGCCTCGGGCACGCTGCTCACGCAGGACCTCAGCACGATCCAGATCGAGGCTGACGCCCTGAACATCCCGGACCAGATCGAGCTGTCGATCGCGGGCATCACCGCCGGCACCCAGATCCACGCCAGCGACCTGACCCTGCCGGAAGGTGCCGTCCTGATCACCGACGCCGACGCTCTCGTCGTCGCCGTGAACGAGGCGCCGTCCGCCGCGCAGCTCGAGGGTGACGAGGCCGCTCCGGCCGAGGCCACCGAGGAAAGCTGAGCCCCATCACGTCGGGCAGAAACGACGGCGCGTCACCTCCTCACAAGGGGGGCGGCGCGCCGTTGCAGTACCTGCGGCCCGCCGACGTCCGGTCCAAGACCTTCCGCCGCAAGCGGCAGGGCTACAACCCGGACCAGGTCCACGAGTTCCTGCAGATCGTCGCCGACGCGCTGGCCGGCCGTCTCCGCCTGAACCCGGACCACGTGCGCACCGTCAGGTTCGCCACGGTCCCGAACGGCTACGACCCGCTCAGCGTCGACGGCGTCCTGCACCTGCTGGAGTTCCAGATCCGCAACGGCATCGTGCCGCCGACGGGCCTGAACACCGGCGAGGACCTCCACGCGCGCAAGCTCCCCAAGGCGAGCACCGGATACGATCGCGCCGAAGTCGACGCCTTCGTCCTCCGCGCCGCGGCCAACCTGGACGGCCGGGGCGCCATGACCTCCACCGAGGTCCGCAACACCCGGTTCAGCACCACGTCCGGCCTGCTGGGCAAGGGGTACCAGGTGCAGGCCGTCGACACGTTGCTGGACGATCTCGAGCAGGAGTTGCGGTTCCGTGGACGCTGACCTCGCCCTCATCGTCGGCCTGGGCAACCCGGGCCCGAAGTACGAAGGCAACCGTCACAACATCGGCTTCCTGGTCCTCGACGAACTGGCCGCTCGCGTCGGCGGCAAGTTCAAGGCCCACAAGTCCGGTGCCGAGATCGTCGAGGGCCGCCTCTCCGGCCACCGAGTCGTCCTCGCCAAGCCGCGCAGCTTCATGAACCTCTCCGGCGGCCCGGTCGCGAGCGCCGTGAAGTTCTTCAAGCCCACCACCATCCTCGTGATCCACGACGAGCTGGACCTCCCGTTCGCCGCGCTGCGCATGAAGCTCGGCGGCGGCGACAACGGCCACAACGGACTCCGCTCCATCACGAAGTCCCTGGGCGGCCCGGACTACCACCGCCTGCGCTTCGGCGTGGACCGCCCCTCCGGCCGCCAGGACCCCGCCGACTACGTCCTGAAGGACTTCTCGACGGTGGAACGCAAGCAGCTCGCCCTGGAGATCGACCGGGCGGCGGACGCGGCCGAGGCCCTGGTCACCAAGGGCCTGGAAGCAGCACAAAACAGCTTCCACTGACGTGCACAATGGACGGCATGGCGAACCGAAAGGTCCATGCCGCGTAGGCGCACGCCCATGCTGGTGGCCGCGTTCTCCCGGCGCTTCACGTCAGACGTCCTGCGGCTGGAACTGAGCCGCAACTACCTCGGGCTCTTCGCCGTGGAGATCGCACTCCGGGCGTGGACCGAGTTCGTGCACAACCCGTACCGCAGGCTCTGGGACTTCGAGTCCAAGGGCTGCGGAATCTCGTGGTGTTGCACCGACCCGTACGAGGCCCGTGAGCTCCTCGGCTTCGTCGCCCGCGCACTCCCCCGCAAGAGCGCGAAAGAACTGCGCAGGCGACTCGCCGAACTGGATGCCCTCTACTAGACCAACTCGGCCGCGGCGGACCGCCGGAGCTTCCCGGACGGCGTCTTCGGCAACGTCCCCGGCGGCTGCACCACCACGGCGAACGGCCGCAGCCCGACCGCGTCCACGACCCGAGCCGTGACCTGCTTGACCAGATCCTTCTCGGCGGCCTCATCCCCGGCCAGCTTCGACTCCAGCACCACGGCGAACCGTTCCCGCTTCGTCCCCGCGTCCAGCCGCACGGCGACGGCGTTGCCGGCCCGCACTCCCTCGACGGAGCAGGCGGCACGCTCCACATCGGTCGGGTAGATGTTCCGGCCGCCCATGATGATGACGTCCTTGCGGCGCCCGCAGACGACCACCTGGCCGTCTTCGACCACGTACCCGAGGTCCCCGGTGGACAGCCAGCCTTCGGCGTCCTGTGTGGCTAGTGGACCGTTCACCGTCAGGTAGCCGGGAGTGACGGCCTCGCCGCGGATCTGGATCTCGCCCACGTCCCGCACACCGAGCACGTCACCGGAGTCCGAGACCACCCGCAGTTCCAGGCCGGGCAACGGCGGGCCGAGCAACGGGAACGCGCGACCGTCCGAAGCGGGCACCGCCTTCTTGTCCGCCTCCACGGCGTCCGCGTCCACGACATCGACCGACAGGCCGGTGAACAACGGCGCGAAAGCCACACCCAGAGTGGTCTCCGCCATGCCGTAGGCCGCCAGGATCGACTCCGGGCGCAGCCCGAACCGTTCGCCCGCGGCGACGAACGCCTCCACGGCGGAGGGATCGATCGGCTCGGCGCCGTTCAGCGCCAGGCGCATCGTCGACAGGTCGAAGGAGTCGGACGAGGAGGCCAGGCGGCGCGCCACGATCGCGTAGGCGAAGTTCGGCGCGGCGGTGATGGTGCCGCGGTACCGGGTGATGAGGTCGGCCCACAACGTCGGGCGTGACAGGAAGTCGACGGGTGTGACCTTCACCAATTCCAGTCCGAACAGCATCGGCACGGTCAGGAAGCCGACCATCCCCATGTCGTGGAACAGCGGCAGCCACGAAACCATGACGTCAGAGGCGGGATCGAGCGCCGCCGCGATGCGCATTCCCTCGGCGTTGGCCATCAGATTGCGGTGCGTGATTCGCACCGCCTTGGGGTCAGCCGTCGATCCACTCGTCAACTGCAGCAGTGCCGTGGCATCCTCGTCGGTGGGAACAGGAGCAGAGATCGGTTCCGCGTCGAGTTCGGAGAGCAGTTTGTAAGGCACTCCGTGCTGGTCCAGAACGGCGGCAAGGGCGTCGAAGGGGCTGCCGAGCAGGACCAGACGCGAATCGATCATGGCGAGCACCCGCAGCGTGTCCTCGGCCCACTCGGCCAGGTCGGTGCGTGGTGTGGGTTGATGCAACATCGTGACGCTGCCACCACACAGCCATGCGGCTTGCACGGCTGGGGCGATCACGGCTGGTTCGGCGGCGAGCACGGCGATCGCGGTGCCCGGCGCCACGTCGAGCGCACCGGCCATCCGCCGGGCGCGTTCGTGCACCTCGGCCCAGGTCTGGCGGACTGGCGCGGCGGGTTCACCCGTCGTCATGCCCCTGTCCCCGCCGCTGGAGGCCGTCGCCAGCATCACATCCACGAACTGACTCATGTTCGCGATCGTAGTGGCGCCGTTTGGTCCATCAGGGCGAAACGTTATGCCACGCGAAACGCGATACTCCCCAGTACAGGTACGCAGGAGGAGGTCATTGGTGGATCGGGGCGGCCCCGGAGCGCAGCATCGTCTACCCGCGCATCCGGCACCTCTGCTCTCCGCGCAGGACGTGGCCCTGGTCGCGTTCCACCGTCCCCCGCGTGGTCAGCGCGGGTACGACGCGGCTGAGGTGGACGCGTTTCTCGACCGGGTCGAGAGCACCATGAAGAGCAAGGACATCCTCACGCGTGAAGACGTGCTGAACGTCAAGTTCAGCACCGCGACCCGTGATCCGGGCTACGACGTGAACGAGGTCAACGTCTTCATGGAACTCGTCGCGGACACGCTGCGGTCCACTCCGCAACGCCAGCAGGCCTCCGCGCCGGCCCAGGGCGCCCACGCGACGTCGCAGGCGATGAGACCCGCGGTGCGACTGTCCCCTGACGACGTCGCCGCCGTGCGCTTCCACAAGCCCAGACCGGGGACCCGCGGCTACCACGAGGGCCAGATCGACGCGTTCCTGGACCGCATCGAAGGCACTCTGCGTGGCAGGGACAACCTGACCAGCCAGCAGGTGCAGGACGCCGTGTTCGGCGAGACCGCACCAGGCACGTTCGGCTACGACGAGGAAGACGTCGACACGTTCCTCGACCTCGTGGTGCTGATGTTCGAGACCGCACCGCCACCGCGCACAGCGGGCCCGCCGACGACGCAGCTCCCGCAGCAACAGCAGCGGCCGCAGCAGCGCAGTCCGCAGCCAGATCCACGCCTGCGGCCCGAACCGCGTCCGCAGCCACAGCAGCGTCGCCCGCAGCCGCCGGCCCCGCTGCAGCCCGCTCAGCAGGCCGCGATGCCGAAGTCCATCGACTCGCCGAAGCTCACCGCGGCGGACATCCGCAACATCGCGTTCCACCGCCCTCCCCGTGGCCGCCGCGGCTACCAGGAGTCCCAGGTGGACGCGTTCCTCGACCGCATCGAGGCGACGCTGCTCGGCCAGGACAACCTGACCGGCAAGGACGTCCGCGACGTGCGGTTCTCCCGCCCGCTGATAGGCCGGCGGGGCTACGACGAGACCGAGGTGGACGGGTTCCTCGGCCAGATCGAGCAGCAGCTCTCCGGACCGGTGCGCAGCATGCCGCAGGTCAAGTCGTGGAAGGACCTCCGGCAGCTGCGGATCCCGCAGGCGGCGGCCGGCCAGCGCGGCTACCGCACCGCGCAGGTCGACCGGATGCTGGAGGAGATCGGCGTCGCGCTCGACGGCATGCTCGGCGCGAGCTCCGAAGAGGTCATGAAGGCGCGCTTCAGCTACGCGTTGCTCTCCGGCCAGGGCTACGACACGTCGTTCATCGACGAGCTGCTGCCCCAGCTCGCCGCCGAACTGCGCCGCAAGGGCAAGTAGTTCAGCCCTCGACCACCTCGGCCGCCGCCATCCACTGAGCCTCCACGTCGGACTCCTCCGCCAGCACGGCGCGGAGTTCGGCGTCGAGCTTCAGCAACCGGCCGGAGTCGGTCGCGGCGTCGGCGAGAGCGGCGTGCAGCTCCGCTTCCTTCTTGTGCAGCGTCTCCAGGCGGCGCTCCAGCCTGGCCAGCTCCTTGCGGGCGGCGCGCTGGTCTGCGGCGTTGGACGGCGCCTTGCCGGCGGCCGGAGCCGCGGACTCCCTGTCGCGCATCGAGTCGCGGCGCTTGAGGTACTCCTCGATGCCGCCGGGCAGCTCGGTCAGCCCGCCGTCGCCGAACAGCGCCACGACCTTCTCGCACACGCGCTCGACCAGGTACCGGTCGTGCGAGATCACGACGAGCGTGCCCGCCCACGAGTCGAGCAGGTCTTCCAGCTGCTGCAACGTGTCGATGTCCAGGTCGTTCGTCGGTTCGTCGAGCAGCAGCACGTTCGGCTCGGCCATCAGCAACCGGCACAGCTGCAACCGCCGCCGCTCGCCACCGGACAGGTCCGCCACCGGCGTCCACTGCTTCTGCGACGAGAACCCGAACCGCTCGCCCAGCTGCGAGGCCGACATCTCGTACTTGCCGAGCACGACGCGCCGCGCGACCTCCTCGATCGCCTCCAGCACGCGCATCGACCCGTCGAGGTCGAGCAGCTCCTGCGAGAGGTGCGCGATCTTGACCGTCGAGCCCTGGATCCGCTTGCCCGTCTCGGTTTCGCGTTCCCCGGCCAGCAGCCTCAGCAACGTCGTCTTGCCGGACCCGTTGACGCCGACCAGACCGATCCGCTCACCAGGGCCGATGCGCCACGTCAGGTCGCGCACCAGGTAACGGTCTGGAATGGACAGTGTCACGTCCTCGAGCTCGATCACCGTGCGGCCCAGCCGCTTCTTGGCGAACGCGAGCAGCTCGACGTTGTCGCGCAACGGCGGCACGTCCGCGATCAGGGCCTCGGCGGCCTCGATCCGGTAGCGCGGCTTCGAGGTGCGCGCGGGCGCGCCGCGGCGCAGCCACGCGAGTTCCTTGCGCGCCAGGTTCTGCCGCTTCTCCTCCAGCACGTCCGCGAGGCGGGTCCGCTCGGCGCGGGCGTAGATCCAGTCGGCGTAGCCGCCCTCGTACTGCTCGACCTTGCCGTTCACCACTTCCCACGTGCGGTTGCAGACCGTGTCGAGGAACCACCGGTCGTGGGTGACGACGACGAGCGCGCACTTGCGGGCCAGCAGGTGCTCCGCGAGCCACCGCACACCCTCGACGTCGAGGTGGTTCGTCGGCTCGTCGAGCACGATGAGTTCGAGGTCCTGGATCAGCGCGGCCGCGAGCACGACCCGGCGCCGCTCGCCACCGGACATCGTGGAGACCACGGAGTCCAGGCCCAGCGCCATGATCCCGAGTCCGTCCAAAATGGACCGAACGCGGGCGTCGGCAGCCCACTCGTGCTCGGCGTCGAACCCGAGCGGGTCGATCACCGCGTTGCGCACCGTCGAACCGTGCGGCAGTTCGGTGCGCTGCGTCACGACGGCCATCCGCAGATCGCGCGACCGCGACACCCGGCCCTCGTTCGCGGGCTCCTCCCCGGCCAGCACCTCGAGCAGCGTCGTCTTGCCACCGCCGTTCAGGCCGACGACGCCGATGCGGTCGCCTTCGTTGACGCCGAGCGACACGCCGTCGAGCAGCGGCCGGACGCCGAACGACTTCGACACGGACTCCAGGTTGACCAGGTTGGCCATCAAAACCTCACGACTAGTAAGAAACTGCCCGATGCAGGCTACCCAGGAGGACCAAGGCCCTCGGTTACGCGTGCACCTCGGGGGGCGTGGGCTTGGGCTCCTCAGTCGCGATCACACGCGCTCCGGGGACCGGTCCGTGCGCCACCCGCACCGTCCGGCACACACCGGCACCGGCGAGCTCGGCGGCCACCTTCACCGCCGCGTCGCCGTCCTCGCACAGGAACGCCGTCGTGGGCCCGGAACCGGACACGATGCCGGCCAGCGCGCCCGCGTCGACGCCCGCGCGCAGAGTGCGGCGCAGGTTCGGGCGCAACGAGACTGCGGCGGCCTGGAGGTCGTTGCCCAGCAGCAGAGCGAGCTGACGGGGGTCGCCGGAGGACAGGCCCTCCAGCACGGCTTCGACGGCGCCGACGCGCGGCGGGTCTCCCTCGGCGCGCAGGCGGTCCAGCTCGTCGAACACGTCCGGAGTGGACAGTCCGCGGCGGTCGAACGCCAGCACCCAGTGGAACTGGTGGCGGCCCAGCACGGGCACGATCCGCTCGCCGCGGCCGGTGCCCAGCGCGGTCGAGCCGTACAGGGCGAAGGGAACGTCCGCGCCGAGCTTCCCGGCCAGTTCGGCCAGCTCGTCGCGGCTGATGTCGAGGCGCCACAACGACGACAGGCCGACCAGCGCCGCCGCCGCGTCCGCGCTGCCGCCCGCCATGCCGCCCGCGACCGGGATGGCCTTGCGGATGACGACGCGGACCTTGGGGTCGTCCGGGTCCTTGCCGACGTGGGTGGCCAGCAGCTGGACCGCGCGCCAGGCGAGGTTCGAGGCTCCGGTGGGCACCTGGTCGGCGCCCTCGCCGTACACCTCGACTCCTGGCTCGTCGGCGACCGCGACCGTGACCTCGTCGACCAGGGAAAGCGCCTGGAAGATCGTCACCAGGTCGTGGTAGCCGTCCGGGCGCACGTCACCTACGGCCAGGTGCAGGTTGACCTTGGCCGGGACGCGAACTGTGACCGGGGGTGGAACGACTGCGAGCACCATGTCAGCGTACGGGCGTTCTGGTGTCCCGGACTCCTCCCCCGGTCACTGTCGCGGTCAGACCGGGATGACCGAACCGTTGAAGGTCTGCTTGATGTAGTCCTTGACCTGCTGCGATCCGAGGAGCTCCGCCAGGTCCCTGATGCGCTTGTCGTCCTTGAGCTCGGTGCGCGTGACCAGGCCGTTCGCGTTCGGGTTGCCCTCGGCCTTCTCCAGCGCGAGCGAGTCGGTGGCGGGCTTGAGGCCGGCGTCGATGGCGTAGTTGCCGTTGATGACCGACGCGTCGGTGTCCTCCAGCGAACGCGGCAGCTGAGCGGCCTCCAGAGGCACGAACTGCAGGTTCTTGGGGTTCTCCGCGAGGTCGCGCACGGTCGGCTGGTCCACGGCCTTGAGCTTGATCAGGCCGTTGGCCTCCAGCAGCTTCAGGCCGCGCGCCTCGTTGGTGGCGTCGTTCGCCACGGCGATCTTGGCACCGGACGGCAGCTCGTCGAGCTTCTTGACCTTCTTCGAGTACAGGCCGAGCGGCTCGACGTGGACGGGCTGGACCCACTCCACCTTGGCGCCGCTCTCCTTCGTGAACGTCTCCAGGTACGGGACGGTCTGGAAGTAGTTGGCGTCGAGCGACCCGTCGACCAGCGCCGTGTTCGGCTGCACGTAGTCGGTGAACTCGACGACCTCGATCTTCAGGCCCTTCGACGCGGCGAGGTTGTCGGCCACGTACTTGAGGATCTGGGCGTGCGGGACCGGCGAGACGCCGACCTTCAGCGTGTCCGAGGCGGACGCGCCCCCGGACGAGCAGGCGGACAGAGCAGTCAAACCGGTCAAAGCGACTGCGATCAGGGCAGCACGAATACGCATTACGTTCCTTTTGAGAAATTGCTACGGGTCAGACGGAGGCGTGCCGGCGCCGGTCGGACGCACGGGCGGCACGGGTGAAACCGAGCTGGATCACGGTGGTGAGCACGGCGAGCCACGCCACGGTGCTCCACAGGATCCGGTCGTTGAAGCGCTGGTAGCCCTCGCGGATCGCCAGGTCGCCGAGGCCACCGCCACCGATCACGCCGGCCATCGCCGAGTACCCGATCAGGGCGATCACGGTGACGCCGATGGCGTTGATCAGCGCGGGCAGCGACTCGCGGATCAGCACGCTGCGCACGATCCGCAACGTCGAGGCGCCGGTCGTGATCGCGGCCTCGACCACGGTCACGTGCACCTCGGACAGGATGTTCTGCACGAGCCGCCCCACGAACGGGATCGCTCCCACGGCCAGCGGCACGATGACCGCCGTGCTGCCGATGGAGCCGCCGACGATGAGGCGGGTGACCGACGTCAGCGCGACGAGCAGCACGATGAACGGCATCGCGCGGCCCAGGTCGGTGACGAAGCTCAGGACCCTGTGCACCGCGGCGTTCGGCCGCAGCCCACCCTTGGCGGTGAGCTGCAACCAGACACCTACGGGAACTCCGAGAACGGTGGCGATGACGGTCGAGACGCCGACCATGTACAGCGTCTCGCCGGTTGCTTCGAGGAGGAACGAGAAAACGTCGGACCAGGGTGTTGCAGACCTCACGCAGCTACTCCCTGCGGGCCCTTCAGGGACCTCTGCACCGAGCCGCCGGCCTCGCCGATCCACTCCAGAGCGGAGTCCGAGCGCTCGCCGTTCAGGCCGAGCCGGAACCGCGCGACCGGGGTCTCGCCCAGTCGCGTGAGGCCGCCACCGACGATGTTCAGCTCGACGCCGAACCGGTGGGAGACCTCGGGAAGCAGGGCACCGACCGCGGCGAACCCGACGAGCACGACGTCCGCGACGCGGTCGTAGCTGCTCTCGTTGATCGGGTTCAGGTCGACGGCGGGCAGCAGCGCACTGCTCGTGCGGCTCGCGACGTCGTTGACCAGGTCCAGCACCTTGCCGTGCTCGACGACGCGGCCCTGCTCCAGCACAGCGACGTCATCGCAGATCTTGCGGACCACGCCCATGTCGTGCGTGACAACGAGAACGGTCACACCCAGCTCGGCGCGCGCACGGTCGAGCACGGTCAGCACGGAACCGGTGGTCTCCGGGTCCAGCGCGCTGGTCGGCTCGTCGGCGAGCAGCACGGACGGATTGGCAGCGAGGGCGCGTGCCACGGCGATGCGCTGACGCTGCCCGCCGGACAGCTGGTCGGGGTACGAGCCGGCCTTGTCGGTCAGCCCGACGAGGTCCAGCAGCTCGCCCACCCGGGTGCGGCGCTGCGGTCCGGGAACGCCGGCGGACTCCAGCGGCAGTGCGATGTTGCCGGCGGCCGTGCGCTGACGGAGAAGCGAATCCCCTTGCGGCACAACGCCGATCTGGCGGCGGGCGGCACGCAGGGCCGACCCGTCGAGGCTGGTGATGTCGGTGCCGTCGACGCGGATCGCACCCGAGTCGGGGCGCTCGAGCAGCGCGACGCAGCGGGCGAGCGTCGACTTGCCGGCGCCACTCGGGCCGACGACACCGAGCACGGTTCCGGCTTCGACGTCGAGGGTCACGCCGTTGAGGGCACTGACGCCCTGGAAGGACTTGGTGAGGTTTTCGACGGTGATCATGTCTGCTCCACGGCTGCGCGCGACGGCACACTGTCCGATTGAGACGGACGTGCGCGGTCAGAATTTCTGCTCAGGTGTGTGCGCCACTCGTGACTGAGTGCGCGTCAAAGGACTTTTAGAAGGCGCCTTAGACGAGGTGGCGACGACATGCAGAAGACGAGCGACGGCACTGGTCGATGACTCGACGGCGCGTCAGCATTCGCACGGTACCCATGGTGCTCCTCCATCGGTCCTGGCGTTAGCACCTGCCCGCATCCAGCGGGTGGTTGCTGCGACGTCGTAGAGCCAGGTCTCTCAGTCGCTCCGGATGGCAAGTAGCAGTCAACCGGACGGACGTTCGGTTGCGCAAGCCAGAATCCGATTCGTTCGACAGATCACACTGTTGGCCGAAGGATCCCCGGCCTAGACCTCGGCGATCCGGATGAAGTCGATCACGCTCAGCTGCTCGCCTCTTTGCTGGGGATCCACACCGGCTTTGGCGAGCAGTTCGTCAATGTTTCCCGGGTTGCCGGCCCAGCCCTTCAACGCCGCCCGCAGCGTCTTGCGGCGCTGCGCGAAAGCGGCGTCGACGATCGAGAAGAGCTTCTTCCGATCCACTGTGGACAGCGGCTTTTCGTGGCGCTGGAACCACACCAGGCCCGAGTCGACGTTGGGCGCGGGCCAGAAGACGTTCTTGCCGATGGAGCCGGCCTTCTTGGACTCCGCGTACCAGGCGAGCTTCACGCTGGGGACGCCGTAGATCTTGTTGCCGGGCTTCGCCGCCATCCGGTCGGCCACCTCGGCCTGGACCATGACCAGGCCCTTCTGGAGGCTCGGGAGTTCGGCCAAGAGGTGGAGCACCACCGGGACCGCGACGTTGTACGGGAGGTTCGCGACGATCGCCGTGGGTTGGACCGGCAGGTCTTCTTGGGTGACTTTCATGGCGTCCTTGAGGACGACGTGGAGCTTGCCCGCGTTGTCCGGGTCCATCTCGCCGACCGTCTGCGGCAGCCGCTGCGCCAGCGGCGGGTCGATCTCGACCGCGACGACCTGCCTGGCGACGGGCAGCAGGGCGAGCGTCAGGGAGCCGAGGCCGGGGCCGACCTCCAGGACCACGTCGTCCTCCGTCAACCCGGCGGCGGCGACGATCTTGCGGACCGTGTTCGGGTCGTGCACGAAGTTCTGGCCGAGCTTCTTGGTCGGGCGGATGCCCAGCTCTTCAGCCAGACGACGAACTTCGGCAGGTCCCAGCAGGCTCACCGGTGCATTCTCGCAGGCTCACCCGTGGAGGGACGGGCTGGGACCGCGGGGCCGGGGGGCGGGTCGGCTTGCGTTGGCTTGTCGCGTTCCAGCGGGGTGGTCGCCTGGCGGGCGGGTGGTCGCCTTGCGAGGGTGGCCGGGCGGGCAGTACCGAGCCGGTGCCAGTCATCGCCGCTTCGCGACGATCGCGATTGGGGCTTGACCTTGAGCCTCTGGCGGGATGCTTGACGGCCGGAAAAGGCCGGGCTGAAAAGCGCCCGGCCGTGCCCATGAGGGGAGCATCCCGCCCACTCAAGGTCAAGCCCCAATCGCCGGGTTGGTTGCGTCATCACCGCTTGACCGGCAGGCCCAGGTTCACACGCCTCGGCTTCGCCATTGCCGTTGGCGGCAGGGGTGCTCGGCTTCGCCGTTGCCTTGGGCGTGCGGAGAGACGGCTCGGCTTCGCCATTGCCGTTGACGGCCGGGCCCTGCCCGAGCCTCAACCACCGATCGCCCACCCCGGCTCCGACCACGTCACCCGACCTCACCGGTGCGGCCCGGCTCCGGCACGTCGCTCAGCGCACCCGACCTCACCGGGGTGCAGTTCGGCAACGACGAAGGCCGCCCGTGGCGAACCAGGGCGGCCTTGTCAGGGGGACGGAGAGGGTTGTGCGTGTTTACGGCAGGCCGAGCTTCGCGCGGCAGCCCGGCCACGCGCCGTACGTGCCGCCGGCGCGGTCGCGGAGCTTGGTCGCGATGGCGATCTGCTGCTCGCGGGTCGCCTGGTGCGGAAGCTGCGCGTACGCGGTGCCGCCGTTGGCCGCCCACGTGCCCGCGTTGAACTGCAGGCCGCCGTAGTAGCCGTTGCCGGTGTTGATGGCCCAGTTGCCGCCGGCCTCGCACTTGGCGAGACGGTCCCAGACCTCGCCGTCGGGCAGAGGCTTGGTGCCGACGGTGACCTTCTTCGGCTTCGGCTCCTTGGTGACCTTGCCGCTGAGCTTCTCGCGGCCGACCTCTTTGCCGTTCTTGACCGTGACGCGGTAGGTGACGACCTGTTCGCCGGCCTCGCCGGGGTCGGTGACCTTCTGCTCGCCCGCGTTCATGTTCGGGTCGTTGGTCTTCTCGACCGGCGGCGCGACGGGCTCGTTCACGTTGATGACCGTGACGCCGGTGCGCGAGATGTAGACCTCGGCGCCGGTCGCGAGCTTCACGTCCATGCCGGACGCGACGGCGTCCTCGGGGCCGAGGCTGAGGTTCTCGGCCTTCAGCAGCTCGTCGACGGTCAGTGCGGTCGTCTGGACCTCGCGGACCGGGTTCGCGCCGTCGAAGAGCTTGATGTTCTTGCGGGTCTTGACCTCGACGCTCATGCCCTCGAGCGGCACGTCGTGCGAGCCGGGCGCGGACATCCAGGCGCCTTCGAGCGGCACGCCGAACTGCTTGGCGGCCTCCTCGACGGTGACCGAGCGGACCCAGTCCTCGCGAGCCTGGCCGTCGATGCTCATCTTGACCAGGCGACCGCGGTCGAGGCTGATCTTGCCGCCGTCGGAGATCGGGGCGTTCAGCGAGGGCGACAGGGCGTCGTGCTCACCGACGACGATGCCTTCCTCCGCCAGGACCTCGCCGACCGTGCCCTCGTACGAGTGGACGGTCTGCAGCGCGCCGTCGACCTCGACGGTCAGCGACTTGTCCATCGCCATCGCGGTCACACCGCCACCGGAGATCGACACCAGGACCGCGGCGACCGTGCCCTTGAGGAAGCGGCGCTTCCACGTCGAGGCGGCCTTGACGAGGACCTGCGGGTCGCGCAGCTCCTCTTCCTCCGACGGGAGGACGAGGGGCGGCATGATCGTCGTCTCGGCGTTGATGAGACGGATCAGCTCGTCGACGTCCACGTTCGCCGAGGCGAGCAGGTCGTCGGCGTCCGGGCCGAGCACGTCGAGCACGTCCGCGGGCGTGATGGTCAGCGCACCGGCGGGGAAGCTCGGGTGGGGATCAGCGACATCAACCGCCGTGCCGCCGACGGGCGTGAACCAGTCGGTGTCGTCGTTGAAGTCGTACGGAGCAGCAGCTCTGTCGCTACCAGACAAGGGTCGATACCTCCATTGCGGAAGCTGTGAGGCCACCGCACAGTTGGCGTTGACAAGATCATTCGAGTTGGAGCTCGAAGGTTCCCGGCAACTCCTCCTACGTGGTCTCGCTTCTTCGCGCTTCTGGCTTCGGTCCCGCCCCGACTGCGGGCGTGCTCCGAACCGACTGGGTCGGCTCAGGTGGCACGGTCACGGGACAGTAACGGGGTGAGGCACGTTGCGCAAACACCCCCACCAATGTTGTGACGTCAGTCACCCCATGGGGGTAGGAACCCTTTGCTCCGTTCGCTCTAAGTCGCATTTCAGTGGTCAAGCCCGAACACTCGTTGAGCAGTACGGGTGACGGCGGAGCAGAGTTCAGAAAGATCTTCGTCACGCAGCGTCGCGAGATCCCGAATTGTGTAATTCACACAATAGGGTTCGTTTGGACGGCCCCGGAACGGATGGGGCGTCAGGAACGGCGCATCGGTCTCGACCAGGAGCTGGTCCTGGGGCACGAGAGCGGCCGCCTCCCGCAGCGCACGGGCGTTCTTGAACGTCACCGGGCCCGCGAACGACAGCACGTACCCCGCGTCGACGCACCGCCGGGCGAAGTCCGCATCACCGGAGAAGCAGTGGAACACCACTGTGGACGGTGCGCCCTCGGCGTCGAGGATCTTGAGGATGTCCTCGTGCGCGTCCCTGTCGTGGATCATCAACGGCTTCCCGACGCGCTTGGAAAGGTCGATGTGCCAACGGAAGGCCTCGTGCTGGGCGGCCGGCGGCGAGTAGTCCCAGTAATAGTCCAAACCGGTCTCACCGATCGCGACCACGCGGGGCAGCACGGCCAACCGCTCCAGTTCGGCCTTCTCCGCGTCCCCGAAAGAAGAGGTGCGCGTCGGGTGCACGGCGACCGCCGCGTAGACCCGAGGGTCCCAAGTGGACGCCTCGGCGGCCCACTGCGCGGCCTTCAGGTCGTCCGCCACGGTGATCACGTGCGAGACGCCGGCGGCCTCGGCCCGATCGAGCAGCACCGCCACGTCGGCCGCGTCCACGGCCCCGCACGCGTCGAGATGGGTGTGGGCGTCGATCACCGGTGCCGGAAGAGCTTCCGGCACCGGCGGTCGTTCACGCTTGTCCGTCACAGGGCGATCACTTGACGATCGGAGCCCACTCGGGCCCCTCGTCGCCCAGTTCCTTCTCCAGCCTCGCGAACAACGGCGACGGCTTCTGCAGCGGGCGGCCGACCTCGAGCGGCGTCGACTCCCACTTGGCCTGCTCACTGGCGTAGTCACCGGTCAGCACCGGGTACGAACGGTCGGGGATGTCCAGGTCGTCGACCTCGGTCATCTCCGGCTGTGCGGCCCACACGCCCGTGCCGCCCAACGCCTCGTGCACCTTCTGCGCCGAGTGCGGCAGGAACGGCGTCATCAGCGTGTTCGCGTCCTGCACGACCTGCAACGCGGTGTGCAGCACCGAGTCGCGGCGGTCCAGGTCGTCCTTGAGCTTCCACGGCTCCTGGTCGGACAGGTACTTGTTCGCCAGCGAGATCACGCGCATGGCCTCGCCGGTGGCCTGCTTGAACCGCGAGCGGCGCAGGTGCGCGCCGACCGTGTCGAACGCCGCCTTGGACTGCGCGAGCAGCTCGTGGTCGGCAGGCGTCAGCGCGGTGGCCTTCGGGATCGCGCCGACGTTCTTGTGCGCCATCGAGATCGAGCGGTTGACCAGGTTGCCCCACTCGTTCGCCAGCTCGAAGTTCGTCCGGCGGACGAACTCCTCCCAGGTGAAGTCGGTGTCCTGGTTCTCGGGACCCGCGACGGAGATGAAGTACCGCAGCGCGTCCGGCCCGAACTCCTTGAGGAAGTCACCGACGTAGATCACGGTGCCGCGCGACGTGGAGAACTTCGAGCCGCTCATCGTCAGGTACTCCGACGACACGACCTCGGTCGGCAGGTTCAGCGTGCCGAACCGGCCGGGCTCGCCGCCCTTGTCGCCCGCGCCGTTCTGCCCGAGCAGCAGCGACGGCCAGATGAGCGAGTGGAAGACGATGTTGTCCTTGCCCATGAAGTAGTAGCTCTGGGCGTCGCCGCTCCAGAACTCCTTCCAGGCGTCGGGGTTGCCGGAACGCCGCGCCCACTCGACGGAGGCGCTCAGGTACCCGATGACCGCGTCGAACCACACGTAGAACCGCTTCATCGGCTGGTCGCTCCACCCGTCGAGCGGGATCGGCACACCCCAGTCGAGGTCGCGGGTGATCGCGCGCGGCCGCAGGTCCTTGATCAGGTTCTGCGAGAACTTGAGGACGTTCGGGCGCCAGTCGGACCGCGTGCCCATCCAGCTGCTCAGCGAGTCGATGAACGCGGACAGGTCGAGGAACAGGTGCTCGGTCTCGACGAACTTCGGCGTCTCGCCGTTGATCTTCGAACGCGGGTTGATCAGTTCCGACGGGTCGAGCTGGTTGCCGCAGTTGTCGCACTGGTCGCCGCGCGCGCCCTCGTACCCGCAGATCGGGCAGGTGCCCTCGATGTAGCGGTCGGGCAGCGTGCGGCCGGTCGACGGGCTGATGGCGCCCATCTCGGTCTTGGGGACGACGTAGCCGTTCTTCCACAGCGCGGAGAACAGGTCCTGCACCACCTGGTAGTGGTTGCCGGTGGTGGTGCGGGTGAAGAGGTCGTAGGACAGGCCGAGGCCCTGCAGGTCAGAGGCGATGACGCGGTTGTACTTGTCGGCGAGCTCGCGGGCGGTGAGCCCTTCCTTCTCGGCCTGCACCTGGATGGGTGTGCCGTGCTCGTCCGTGCCGCTGACCATGAGCACCCGGTGTCCGGACATTCGCATGTAGCGGGAGAAGACGTCGGACGGGACACCGAAACCGGAGACGTGACCGATGTGCCTGGGGCCGTTGGCGTAAGGCCAGGCCACCGCGGTCAGTACGGAGGCACTCATGGCAATAGCCTACGGAGGCGGTGCCAGGGGGTTTTCACCGAGTGGGAGGTCTGTTTGTCCGCGACCAGGATGCTGGTGCTCGGCGTGGTCAAGCTCGTCGGCGAAGCGCACGGTTACGTGGTGCGCCGCGAGCTGAAGTCGTGGTCGGCGGAGAGTTGGGCGAACGTGCAGCCGGGCTCGATCTACCACGCGCTGAAGTCGCTGGCCAAGGACGGCCTGCTGGAGCCGGTCGGCACCGCGGAGTCCGAGGAGGGCCCCGCCCGCACGACCTACAAGATCACCGCGGCCGGTGAGCACGAGCTCCAGGACCTGCTCAACCACGCGCTGGCCGATCCGGCCGCCGGCAACGACGAGCTCTCCGCGGGCGTCGCGATGCTCAACCTCGTCCCCCGCAGGCAGGCGGTCGTGCTGCTGAAGAACCGGCTGGCGGGTCTGGAAGGGCAGCTCACCCCCACCCGGCACGGCATCTCGTCGATGCCGGAGATGGGCAAGCCCGCGCACGTCAGCGAGCTGTTTCGACTGTGGCTCGTCCATCTCGAAGGCCAGGTGCGCTGGACTCAGGAGCTGATCGAACGCCTAGAGGCCGGTGCGTACGAGCTAAGTGACTAGTCAAACTTGATTAGTCCCCGCTAGCCTCTAGTCAAAGTTGACTAGAGGGGATTCAGTCATGATCAAGGCACGCGGCCTCGCGCGCCGATTCACCACGAAGACCGGTCCGGTGGACGCGGTCGCAGGGGTGGACATCGACGTCGCCGAGGGCGAGCTCGTGGGGTTCCTCGGCCCGAACGGCGCAGGCAAGTCCACGACGTTGCGCATGCTCACGACGCTGTTGCAGCCCACAGCGGGCGAGGCGACGATCGCCGGCCACGACCTGCTCACCGACCCGGCCGGAGTGCGCCGCAACATCGGTTACGTGGGCCAGAAGAACGGCTCCGGCCAGGACCAGCGGGTCGCCGACGAGCTGGAGTTCCAGGCCCGTTTCTACGGACTGTCCAAGCACGACGCCCGCACGAAGGTCGCCGACCTGCTCGACCGGTTCGACCTGCAAGGCCTGGAGAAGCGCGGCGTCATCACGTTGTCGGGCGGCCAGCAACGCCGGCTCGACATCGCGATGGGCATGCTGCACGACCCGCGGCTGCTGTTCCTGGACGAGCCGTCCACGGCGCTCGACCCGCAGAGCCGCCGCAACCTGTGGGACCACATCAAGCAGCTCAAGGCCGACGGCGTCACGGTCTTCCTGACCACGCACTACCTGGACGAGGCCGACTACCTGAGCGACCGGCTGCTGGTGATCGACCACGGCTCGATCGTGGGCGAGGGCTCACCGGACGAGTTGAAGCACCGCGTCTCCGGCGATCTGGTCGTGCTCGGCACGCCGCAGGCCTCGATCGTCGCCTCGAAGTTCGAGAACGCCGTGATCGACGGCGAGAAGGTCAGCTTCCGCATCCCGAACGGCGACCGCGCGTTGCCGGGACTGCTGCGCGACCTCGACAACATCGGTGTGGAGCTGCACTCGGTGCAGGTCCACCGGCCGACGCTCGACGACGTGTTCCTGACCATGACCGGCCGCTCGTTGCGGGAGGAAGCCAATGCTGCGTGACACCTGGCTCGTGTTCTCCCGCGTGATGCTGCCGGTCCTGCGCAATCCCGTCGCGGTCGTGTTCGGCATCGCCCAGCCGTTGCTCTACCTCGGCCTGTTCGGACCGCTGCTGGGCGAGGGTGGCTGGCAGTGGTTCGTGCCGGGTCTGCTGGTGCAGATGGCGTTGTTCGGCACGGCCTACGCGGGTTTCTCGCTGCTGCCCGAGGTGCGCACGGGCGTGATGGAACGCCTGCGGGTCACCCCGGTCAGCCGGGTCGCGCTGCTCGTCGGCAGGGTCGGCAAGGACGTGGTGCTGCTGGTCGTGCAGAGCCTGCTGATCATGCTGGCCGCGATGCTGTTCGGGTTCCGGGCGTCGCCGGGCCAGATGCTGCTCGGACTCGGGCTGGTGGCGTTGCTGGGCATCGCGATCGGCTCGGTGTCGTACGCGATCGCGTTGAAGGTGAAGCTGGAGTACGTCTTCGCGTCCGTGCTGTCGGCGTCGATCGTGCCGTTGATGCTTTTGAGCGGCGTGCTGCTGCCGATGTCGAACGGCCCGCAGTGGCTCTACTGGCTGTCGCGGGTCAACCCGCTGGCGCACGTCGTCGACGCCGAGCGGTCGATCTTCAACCCCGGCTCGATGTTCTACGGGCTGGTCTCGGTCGCTGCTTTGGTGCTGGTCGGCGTGTTCTACGGCGTGCGGACGTTCAACAAGGAGTCAGCTTGACTTGATCGCCGCGTCGTAGAGCGTCTTCTTGCTGATCCCGGCCGCCTCCGCGACCTCGGCGGCGGCCGACTTCATCCGTTCCCCGTCGGCGACGCGCTGCTTGACCTCGGCGACGAGCGTGTCGAGGTCGGGCGTGTCCGCGATGGGAGCGGGACCGAGCACCACGGTGATCTCGCCGCGTGCGCCTTCCACGGCCCACTCGGCGAGTTCGGCAAGAGTTCCGCGCACGACCTCTTCGTACTTCTTGGTCAGCTCGCGGCACACGGCGGCACGACGGTCCGGCCCGAGCACCTCGACGGCGTCCGCGAGCGTGTCCGCGAGCCGGTGGGGTGCCTCGAAGAAGACGACGGTGCGTTGCTCGGTGGCCAAAGGTGCGAACCAGCGCTTGCGCTCACCGGACTTGCGCGGCGGGAAGCCGTCGAACGCGAACCTGTCGCTCGGCAGGCCGGACAGGGCGAGCGCCGTCGTCACCGCGGACGGCCCCGGCAGGCAGGTGACCTTCAGGTCCTGCTCGACGCACGCGGCGACGAGCCGGTAGCCGGGATCGGACACGGACGGCATTCCGGCGTCCGTCACGAGCAGCACGGTCGAGCCGTTGTGCAGCGATTCGAGCAGCCCGGGAAGGCGCCCGATCTCGTTCTGGTCGTAGAAGCTGATCACCTTGCCGGACGGCTTGACCTGCAACGCGGCCGCGAGGCTGTGCAGGCGCCGGGTGTCCTCGGCGGCGATCACGTCGGCGGTCTCCAGAGCCTCGATCAGGCGCGCGGAGGCGTCGCGGATGTCCCCGAGAGGGGTGGCTGCCAGGACGAGACGGCCTGAACCGGATACAGGACTCACAAGCTTCACCCTACGATCGGCGGCGTGACAGTCCTCGTGCAGCCAGGAGAGGCGCCCGTCTTCGTCGAGGAGCCGCGCACAGATCGTGCGGCGACGCTCGCCCCGCCTCCGTACGGAGACCGGATGCGCGGGTGGCTCATGACGATCGTCGTGACGCTGATCGGTGCCGTCGTGCGCTTCTGGAACGTCGGTTATCCGACGGACAAGGGCACGCCGATCTTCGACGAGAAGCACTACGTGCCGCAGACGGCGCAGGTGCTGCGCAACGGCGGCTACGAGGACAACCCGGGCTACGAGCTGATCGTCCACCCGCCGCTCGCGAAGCAGCTGATGGCGATCGGCCAGGAGCTCTTCGGCTACGACGGCATCGGCTGGCGGTTCGCGTCGGCGCTCGCGGGTGCGATCACGATCCTGCTGATCGTCCGGATCGCCCGCCGCCTGACCCGTTCGGACCTGCTGGGCGCGCTCGCCGGCATCCTGCTCATCGCGGACGGCGTCTCGCACGTCCAGTCGCGGATGGGCATGCTCGACATCTTCCTGGCGTTGTTCGTGGTCGCCGCGTTCGGCTGTCTGGTCGTCGACCGCGAACAGATGCGCGAACGTCTGGCCGTGGCCGTGCGCGAGGGCTTCATCAACAACTCGGCCTTCGGCCCGTGGATCGGCTTCCGCTGGTGGCGCTTCGGTGCGGGCGTGATGCTCGGTGCCGCGTGCGGCATCAAGTGGTCGGGCATCTGGTACATCGCCGCGTTCGGCCTGCTGACCGTGGTCTGGAGCGCGCTGGCACGACGGGCCGCGGGCGTCGAGGAACCGTGGCTGGGCGCGCTGGCCAAGGACGTGCTGCCGTCGCTGGGCGGCCTGGTCGCCATCCCGGTGCTGGTCTACATCGCGACGTGGTTCCCGTGGATGGCCAGCGAGACCGGCATCGACCGGCACGTGGTCGGCGGCAAGGTCAAGGACATCTCGTACATCCCGGACGTCCTGCAGTCGCTGTGGTATAACGCGAAGAACGTCTACAAGTTCCACGTCGAGCTGGTCACCTCGGAGACCAACCGGCACCCGTGGGAGTCGAAGCCGTGGACGTGGCCGATGGGCCTGCGTCCGATGCTCTACTACTACGACAACTCCGTGACGGGCTGCGGCGCGGCGTCGTGCCTCGGCGCGATCATGCTCATCGGCACGCCCGCGATGTGGTGGCTCGCGTTCCCGGTGATCGGCTGGGCGATCTTCCGCACCATCGGCCGGATGGACTGGCGCTACGCCGGCGTCCTGGTCGGCTACGCGGCGGGCCTGCTGCCGTGGTTCCTCAACCTCGACCGGCAGATGTACTTCTTCTACGTCACGCCGATGGCGCCGTTCCTGGTGCTGCTGATCGTGCTGGCGCTGGGCGAGATCCTGGGCCGCAAGACCGCGGGCTCCGAACGCCGTGGCACCGGTCTGCTCGTCGTCGCGCTGTACGTGGGCATCGTGGTGGCGAACTTCGTGTGGCTGTGGCCGATCTTGAACGGCAACCCGATCACGCCGGAAATGTGGCAACAGCAACTGTGGCTGCCCAGCTGGCGGTGAAATTTCTTCACGTCGGGTTAGTATCCCCCGTCTTCAGCACGATCGAGTGACCCCTGACCAGGGATTAAGTCACTGAGAGTCGTCGTGCTGATCAATCCTGGGGGATTCAGCCATGAGCACGACTGCGGAACTGAGCGAGAAACCGGACATCGAGAGACCCGCCAGCGGCAAGCCGGCGGGTACCGGTTTCCGCACCGACATCCAGGCACTGCGCGCGATCGCGGTGCTGGCCGTGGTGGTCAACCACTTCTGGCCTGATGGACTGACCGGTGGTTACGTCGGTGTCGACGTCTTCTTCGTCATCTCCGGCTTCCTGATCACGTCGCACCTCGACAAGGAGATCGTCCGCACGAGCCGGGTGCGGCTCGGCACGTTCTACGCGCGACGGGTCCGGCGGCTGCTGCCCGCGGCGTTCCTGGTCCTCGGGTTCAGCATCATCGCCGCCTACTTCCTGCTGCCCTACCCGCGCTGGACGGCCAACGCCTGGGAGTCCTTCGCCGCCGCCTCCTACTGGGAGAACTGGCTGCTCGCGGGCAAGTCGGTGAACTACTCCGCGCAGAACGAGGCCGCGAGCCTCGTCCAGCACTACTGGTCGCTGTCGGTCGAGGAGCAGTTCTACCTGTTCTGGCCGCTGCTGCTGATCGGCTTCTTCAAGATCGGCAGGCGCCGCTGGGTGGTGCTCGGCGTCGCGATCCTCTTCGTGGTGTCGTTCGCGCTGAGCGTTTACTACACGATCGCCTCGCCCAGCCAGGCGTACTTCATCACGCCGGTGCGGGTGTGGGAGTTCGCGATCGGCGCCGGTGTGGCGCTGGCGTCCATGAAGCTGGTGCTGCCCCGCGTGGCGGCGGAACTCGCGGCGTTCGCCGGCCTCGCCATGATCATCGCGACGGCGTTCCTCTACGACCACCACACGGCGTTCCCCGGCTACCTCGCGATGATCCCGGCGGCCGGCACCGGCCTGGTGATCATGTCCGGCCTGCGTCCCGGCAAGCAGTGGCACACAACGGTGACCGCGTCACGGCCCGTGCAGTTCATCGGTGGCATCAGCTACTCGCTGTACCTGTGGCACTGGCCGTTCCTGCTGCTCGCACCGTTCGCGCTGAGCGGCCTGCTGGACAAGGGCAAGCTCAGCACGCCGTGGCTGCTGGGCCTGCTCGCGCTGTCGATGGTCGTCGCGTGGGTGTCGAAGGTGGTCGTCGAGGACCACGGCATGTCGTGGGGCCCACTCACCCGCAGCCGCGGCCTGACGTTCTCGAGCATGATGATCGGCATCGCCGTCGTCACGATCATGGCCGGCGGACTCCAGTGGACCTACCACCGGCACGTCGCCCAGGCGGACCGGGACGTGGCCGCGGGTCTCGACGGTCCGTGCCACGGCGCCAACGCCATGATCGGCATCAACGGCTGCCCGACCCCGTTCGGCCCTGCCCGCGTGCCGGCGATGGGTCCGGCCAACGAGTACTGGCCGATCGCGCCGGAGTGCCGGCGGGTCCAGGACTACAAGGCGGAGGACAAGGACACCACGTCCGTCTGCGACTTCTCCGGTGGTGACGCCGCGGCCGAGAAGGTCTGGCTCGTGGGCGACTCGCACGCCCAGCAGTGGCAGCCGCCGATCTTCGAGATCGCCCGCGAACGCAAGTGGCAGCTCAAGGTCAGCTTCCTCGGCGCGTGCCCGTTCGCGGACGTGCGGAACTCGTCGTTCCGCGGTGACGAGCACCCCGAGCAGGAGGTCAAGCGCTGCGCGGACTGGACGAAGCGGATGACCGACGTGATCGCCGACGACAAGCCGTCGATGGTGCTGACGTCGTTCTACTCGCGTGAGGAACCGGCTGACGACAAGAGCGGCCGCAGCCAGACCGAGCAGTACCGCGCCGGCCTGGAACCGCGGTGGCGCAAGTGGACGGACGCGGGCGCCCGCGTGGTCGTGCTGGCCGATCCGCCGTACAACGGCAAGGTCCGCTCGCCCGACTGCGTGACCCTGAACGCGTCGAACCCGGAGGCCTGCGCGATCCCGCGCGCGGTGGCGCACCCGGCCGACCCGTTGACCGAGGTCGCCCGCAGCACGGGCAACACCGGGGTGTCCCTGGTCGACCTGTCCGAGTACTTCTGCGACGACAGGCAGTGCCACGCCGTGGTCGGGAACGTGGCGGTGTACTACGACTCCGACCACCTCAACAGCCAGTACACCCGCAGCCTGGTGCCGATGATCGAGAAGGCACTGGCTAGCTCTCGCTGATCTTCAGCGCACGCTCCCTGGTCAGGTCGCCTTCGAGCCTGTTGGTGACCTGACCTCGTTGCCAGAGCAGGGTTTGCGCGGCGGCCTGTGGCTCCTCGGTGTGCCACTGGCCGTCGCGGTCGATGTAGAAGAACACGTGCGGGTAAGGGATCCAGATCCGGTCGTTGATCTGCTCGACGCCGTCCTGGTGGATCAGCTTGCCGATGGTGGTGCTGATCGTGCCGTCGAACTGGTCGAGCCGCAGGGTTCCGTAGTGCAGGGTGACGAACCGTCCTTCGTGGACGGTGATCTTGTCCGGCTCGCCGAGTTCCGCCGGCAGGTGGATCTCGAACGGCATTTCTCTTCGCGCTACTTCGAGCGAGACCTCCTGGCTGGGCAACGGAGGCGCGACGCTCCGCGGTGCCTCGGTGCGGAACTCGACGCCGGCGAACTCCAGGAGGTTCTGCACGCCCGCCCGCACCGCCGGGGACACGGCGAAGGCGATCGCGAAGGCCGTCACCGCCGCCACCAGTGCGGTGAGCCAACGGTTTCCGCGCTGGGGCGCGTTGATCCGGGTCAGCACTTGAGCGGTGACGTCCGGCGGTTCCGGCACGTGGATCCGCCGGCCCAGGTCGAGGAGGGCGGCCTCGGTCGGTTCATCGGTCATGGGCCACCTCCTCCAGCATCGGGCGCAGTTTGGCGAGTGCCCTGGACAGCCGCGACTTCACGGTTCCCTTGGCCAGGCCGAGGGTCTGCGCGGTCTCGGCCTCGCTCAGCTCCAGCAGGTACCGGCACGTGACGACCTGGCGATCGTGCTCGGGCAGGCTCTGCACGGCCTTCAGGAGCTGGGCGCGGGAGTCGTCCACGAGCGTGCCGGGGTCGTCGTGGTCGACCGTCTCGGTGACGGTGGCGAGCTTGAGCTCCATCAGGTTGCGCCGCCGCCGGCCGCGGTGCAGGTTCTTGGTCTCGTTGGCGACGATCTTGAGCAGCCACGGCTTGAAGTCGGCTTCCGGCTTGAACGTGCCGAGCTTCCGGTACGCCTTCACGAACGCCTCCTGCACCACGTCACCGGCGTCCGCACCCGCCCCGAGCAGGTAGGCCGTCCGGTGCGCGAGCGCGGTGTACCGGGCGACCAGCTCGCCGTAGGCCGCCTGGTCGCCTGCGATCGCCCGTGCCACCGCTTCGTCCGTGATGCCCTTCCTACACCGGGAACCTCACTTCGGTTCCCGGTGTAGTCGCGTCATGAGAATTCTCGCCTTGATATGCGCTTTTCTGCTGATCAGCGCACCCAGCGCACTCGCGGGCGGCTGGGCGGTCACGTACGTCGACCCGGTGCCGTCGATCCAGGCCTCGACCACCCACACCGTCGGCTACTGGGTGCTGCAACACGGCACGCACCCGTTCTCCGGCGACCTCGGCAAGACCGGCCTGCGGTTCCAGTCCGGGGCGGACTCGCGGCAGTTCGTCGGCGTGCCGCTGGGCGAACCCGCGCACTACGCCGTGACGTTCTCCTTGCCCAACGGCACCTACGAGGTGTTCGGCGTGCAGGGGATGTTCCAGGACCACCCGCTGGGCACGTTGACGGTGCCGGGCACGTTGCTGGTGAAACCGGTCGACCCGCAGATGGTCCAGGGAACGGCGGAAGGCGCGTCGCCGTGGCAGGAGATCGCGCCGCCGCTGAAGAAGGCCTCGCCCACTCCGGCCGCCGTGACGGTGCCGGACGAGGCGCCGGGAAAGCCCTTGCCCGTGTGGATCATCGGCGCGGTGGTGTTCGGCGCGGCCGGGCTGTTCTTGCTGCTGCGCAAGCGGTTGCGGCCATTTGCCCGAAGGTGAGTGGTGAGGCGATCGGCGGAAACCGCCTCACCACCCTCAGAAGGGCATCCCGTGAGATGCCGAGGCTTTCGGGTGAACCACGGCTTAGGTCGGTGAACGGTGAACCACCGTTACGGCCCAACCACACGTTCACCCGGATGCCTACATCGGCATGTGCCTCGTGGGCGGCGGGGTCGGCTTGCTGATCATCTTGGTGACCGGGCCTTCCTTGCTCATGCCCTGCTGGTCGAGGAACTGCGAGAGCTGCCCCCGCACCTGGGCCAGCGACGGACGGCGGCCCGGCTCGGGGTCCATCGCCGCGAGCAGCAGACGGGCGTGCGCGCTCTTCTGCGGCAGCTTGGTGATCGGTTCGCCCTGGGCGGCGGCCATCAGCGAGGAGATCGGGTTCTCGCGGGAGCCGCGCGGCGGGTGACCGGTCAGGGCGTAGGAGACTGTGGCCGCGAGCTGCCAGGAGTCGGACGCCGGCGAGGCCGTCTCGCCGCGGGCCGTCTCCGGGGCGAGGAAGTCCGGGGTGCCGACCATCATTCCGGTGGCGGTCAGCGTGCTGTCGCCCTTGGAGCGGGCGATGCCGAAGTCGATCAGGTGCGCGGTGCCCTGGTTGTCCACGATCACGTTGGACGGCTTCACGTCGCGGTGTAAAACGCCGCGGTCGTGGGCCGCTGCCAGCGCGTCGGCCATGTTCAGCCAGAGGCGGGCGGCGAGCTTGTCGTCGATCAGGCCGTTCTTCAGCACCGTCTCGGACAGCGAGGCGCCCTCGATGTACTCCATCACCAGGGCCAGGCCGTCCGGGTCCTGCACGATGTCGAACACCCGCACGCAGTTCGGGTGCCGGACCGCGGCGAGCGCACGGGCCTCGCGGAGCATGCGGGCCTCGGTCTCGTTGTCCGGGGCGTGCGCGAGCTTCACCGCGACCGTGCGGTCGAGCTGTTCGTCGACGGCCAGCCAGACCGTGCCGAAACCGCCGGAACCGAGCTGGCGGACGCGGCGGAACCGGCCGTTGCCGGGATTCCAGACCTTGCCCGACTTCTGCACGGGGGCGGGCGACTCGGCGTTGGCCGCGCCCGGACCGAACGGCAGCGGGCCTGGCGTGTCCGCGAGCACGGCCGGGGTGGACGGCTGCGGCGGCTTGGGCTGGGGCAACACCTCGGCGACGCGGGTCGGCGGGTACTGGCGCGGCGGCTGGTTCTGGGGCGGCTGCTGCGGCTGCGTGACCGGGCGCATCGGCCGGTTCATCGGGGCCGGCTGGTACTTCGGCACCTGCGCCGGCTGGTACGGCGGCGGGTTCTGGTTCGGGTTCTGCGGCGGCGGCCGGTGCGCCGAGGCGTCCATCGGCTTGGTCGGCGCCTTCTTCTGAACGGGCTGACCAGCCGGAAGCTGGTTGTTCTGGGGCTGCGGCGTGCGCGCCACCGGCTGCGGTGGCGGCGAGTTCTGCGAGTTCCGGTCAGCGGACCGGTCGCGGCCGGGGCGGTTCAGCATGGCGGTAGTCAACCCGAAAATCCGCACGACGATTGAGCCGATTACCGCAATTGGCAGAAACCCGAGGAGCACATGGCCCACAAGTGTCACGGGGAATGCCGACGTCGTCACCAGCAGTACCAGGAACATGGGCCAGAACACCCGGCGCGGCCAGTTCGGCCCGAGCCGGAACGCCGACCCCGACTGCAGCATGACGAACAGCAGGCACAGCAGCGCGAGCACTACGGTGATGACGGCGGCGACCAGGAACACGGGTTCCGCCATCGGCCGCTGGGCCACGCCGACGATCGACGGCGCCCCGTCGACCAGGTAGCTGCCCTGCGAGAACGTGCCGAAGCAGGTGTTCTCGTCGAGCGACGCGGACCCGTCGATGGAACGCTTGGCCAGCCCCTGCACGGTCCCGCGCATGATGAGCCACGGCAGCACCAGACAGCTGGCGACGCCGAGCACGGTGAAGATGGCACCGGTCACGGGGCCGTAGGAGTTGCCCACGACCCGGCGCACGGCGATGGACAGCAGCGCACCGACAGTCGGGAACAACCCGAGCACCGCACCGAGCGCCGTGGTGGTCCACACCCAGTCACCGGGGCAGACACTCGCACCCACGAAGCCGTGCAGCCACGTGAGCAAGGACTCAGCGAGCCCCACGACTCACACCACCCCTTCCGAGATCACCCCCAGCCTAGGCGACCTGTCAGCGTACGGTGCGTGATTGGTCTGCGGTTGATGCCACAGCAACCCTTTCCTTGATCACCGCGTTGTACCTCCGCCCAGCACGCGTTGGGCCTCTTGGCTCTTACACGTTGCGATGGACGGCTCCGTTGACCGATGTCGCTCTAAGTGCACGATTCGTTATCGAACGCAGCACTGATGGACACCTGGCAAACGGGTGGAAGAAACGGCATCAGCCGTTGTGAACCCGGTGATCGGAGTGGGTGCGGGAACTGCCCTTGCCCGCTGAAGCGCTGGAATTCCGCGCGGCAGGATTGGGCGGCACCGGCAGGTCACCGAGGCCCGCGACGAACTCGACGGTCCACCGGTGCCGCGCGGCCGGATCGCGCTCCGTGAAGGAGTCACCGAAGCCGTAGGTGGCGACGCGGGTGTTCTGCTGGTCGTACATCTCGGCGGTGATCTGCGAGCCGACCTGGCCCTTCTCGCCGGGTGCGCACTCCAGTTCCAGACGGGTGCGGATCCACTGCGGCTCGGTGGCCGGGTCCGCTTCGAGCTCCTCGGAGATCGCGGTGCAGGACGTGCCGTGGGCACGGACGATCAGGGCGGCCCGGAAGACGACGAGCTCACCGGCCGTGCAGCCGGTGAGAACGCGCGCTTCTACAGCTGTCTCCGTGCTGGAGACGACAGGTCGGGCGGCCGTACACCTGGCGGCAGGGGCTTCGGTCGACGCCGCTGCACCACTGGAGGTGCCGGCCACGAGTAATAACGCGGCGACCACAGATCTCATGAGAGAAAACTATTTGTGGACGCCGCGTTCTTCACCGAACTTCACCCCATAGATGGGTGAGTGCGAAACACGTTGTACGCCAGGCCGTCGCGGCGGATGTCGGTGTTGGCGGAGATCAGATCACCGAGCGTGCGGCGGTAGTCGATGCCGTACCGCGCTTTGATCGCGCGCAGGGCCGGATCGTTGGCGTGGAAGAAGCGGTCGCCGTCGCGCAGCGCCTCGAACTGCTTCTTCCAGATGGCCTGCTGGAGCTCGCCGAACTCGCTGCCGGGCAGCCTCGGCTCGGCCATCATGCCGACGATCGCGTCCAGGCCGTTCAGGTCTCCGTAGATGGCCTTCATCCGCGCGGCGACCGTCGTGCGGCGCTGACCTGGGGCGATCCAGTCGAGGCTGTCCGGGTCGTCGATCTCGGCGCCGGGCGTGAGCTCGGGGTCGGCGGGGAACGACTCGGTGGCCTCGCCGGAGATCGCCTCGAACGACGGCTTGGGCGCCAGTCCGTACGCGCGGCGCACGTCGTTGTACGAGGCGATGCCGTGGTCGCGGCCGCGTTGCACGTCCAGCGCGGCGACGTCGATCACCGCGGTGAGGCAGCGCGGCTGGCAGCCGGGGATGACGAAGATGATGCTGCGTAACGTGTTCTCGTCGATCAGCTCGTCGTTGAGGCCCTCGTACTGCCGGCCGAAGCTCTGCAGCAACGGGCCGAGCTGCACGTCGTCGACGAGGTCGGGGTTGAACGGCAGCAGCTGCGGCGGGACCGCGATCTCGGCCTTGGGCCCGGTGATCGTCACGCCGAAGCCCTTGTCGCGCAACGTCTTCAGCTGCGCCTCCGAGTAGCGGCTCGCCTCGGTGACGACCGAGAGGTCGCCGCGCACCATGCTGTGCGAGCGGTAGCCGACGGTCGCGAACTCGTTCGCCAGACTCGTTCGCACGGCCGGGTTGTAGCCGCGGTAGGGAGTGAGTCGCACGCCCATCGCCGGCAGGAACTCCTGGTAGGTGATCCACTGCTGTTCGGCGCTCACGACCTTGCGCGCGATCTGGAACTTCTCCTCGTCGGAGAGGTGCGCGGGAAGCCTGTCCACGATCCTGTTGTGCTCACGGGCGAACAGCGTCTGCACGGCGGTGATGGTGCCGTTCTCCATGCCGCGCATGTCGCCGGTGACCACGCCGGGGCCGCTGGTGATCGCACCGAACGGGCCGGTCATCGGCGGTGCGGTCTCGGCGTTGCCGCGTGCGTCCCGGCGCGGCAGGAGGTTGTTGGGCAGCAGCAGCTTCGCGCCGTCGCGCAGCCAGTCGAGCCGCTCCTGGCTGCCGCCGTAGACCGCCCAGCCGTCGAGGTAGGAGCTGACGATGTTCTTCTGCTCGCGCGGGCTCGAGCCCGGCACCTCGCCGCTGCGCCGCATGGGCGTGGACAGCAGGTCGTTGCGCACGGTCTCCAGCGGCGCCTCGTTGTCCCACGGGATCGAGGCGTCGACGGCCGTGTCCTCGCGCAGCCCGAAGGTGTGGTCGACGAACTGGGCCCACACCTGCGCCCACTGGCTGACGTGCCGCTCGGTGAGGTACCGCTGCCCGCCCTCGGCGAAGATCCGGTTGCTGACGTACCGCGCGTTCGGCCCGTCCGCCGGCTGCCCGGTGCCGTCCGCGTACCTGGTGGGAGCGAGCCGGGTGTACCCCTCGCCGACGGTCCCCCACTCGGGATGGGCGCGGTTGTTGCCGCGCCCGTCGAGACTCTGCACCTCGAAGAACGGGGACTCCGCGTGCGCGATGCCGCCCCCGAGGAACGCCCCGATCGCCACCAACGCCGCTGCCTTGCGCAAGACCTGCATGGGCTGATGATGGCGACGGGCGCCGTGACCGAGCGTGTCCAGTTCTTCACCGCGTGACAGATCCAGGCCACGCAACTGGGAATTCCCCTGGACTTGCCGCCTTTGCCTGCCTCCAGGTCCCGTCCGGTTCCTGGCAGGGACCTGTCAGTGGTCGTGGTGGTCGTGCTCGGGAGCGAACGGCTGGTAGAGGTAGAACATCGTCACCGGCTCGTCGCCCGCGATGGTCTCGTGGTCGACGCCCGGCGGCACGAACGCGTACGAACCCGCCGTCGCCTCCACGCCACCGATGCTCACCGTGCCGTCGATGACCCACGTGTGCTGCGTCGCCGACGGGTGGTTGTGGCCGACGTCGCGCGCGCCGGGTGCCATCTGGATCAGACCGACGATCGTGTCGCCGTTGGGCGACTTCCACAGCAGCTTGTTCTGCAACCGTTCGTCGCCGTGCAGCGGGAACGACTTCAACTGGGCAAGGGCCTCAGCGGACAGGACCGTCACTTTGTCCTGCGGCGCGTCGCTCATGGGGAACAGCCTTTCGGGAGCCGAACGAGCTTACGGCCCTTATATAGACGAAAGGACCGCCCACATTACGGTGAACGGCCCTTTCCGCTCAGCTCAGCTGCACTTCGCCGCACCGTTGAAGAGCAGGAACGTCTCCAGCTTCCCGTCGGTGAAGTAGAAGTTCAGCGCGACGCCCTGCTGATCGGGCACCGGCACCTCGAAGGTCTTGCCGGCTTCCTTGTCCACCGCGTTCGGGTACGCGGCCTTGAACTGCTCGACCGTGGCACCCTTGCCGATCTTCTTGGCCGTCGTGGCGCCCGGCGGCGGCACGATCATCCGGATCTTGTCGCCGGCGAACATGACGCCACCGTTGGCCTCACGCGCCTCGGCCCGTTCGGCGATGCGCTTGGTGGACTCCGCGATGAGCTCGGTCGCCTTGGCCGAGGCCTCCGCCGACGCCGCGAGCTTCTCCGCGTGGGCGGCGTAGTCCGCGGCACCCGCGTTCGCTCCCGGCGCGGGTCCGACCGCGGCCTCCGCGGCGTCCGCAGCCTTCTGCGCGGCCTCGTACTTCAGCTCGAACTCCGCGTCGTCCGCGAGCTTCTTCGCGTCCGGAGCAGGCCCGTTCTGGTACCGGTAGTCCTCGCAGGTGCCGGTCTTGCCCGCGCCGGTGGCGGCGAGCTCACCGGTGGCGAGTGCGTCCTTTTTGGACATCTCGGGCTTCAGCTTGCCGAAGCCCGTGACGTCGAAGTGCTTCTCCTGCGACGCCGGCTGCTGGTCCCCCGACCCCGAGCCCGGCTCCGGCGTGCAACTGACAGCGGTGAGTGCCAGTGCCGCGACGAACACGGCCTTCAATCCCCCATGGATGTTCACGCGGCACAAGATATCGGGCGTCGCGGCATTGACCGAACGCGTTTCAGGACGGCTCCGGCACCTGCCATCCACCGAACTCGTTGGAGGAATGGACGATCGGAACACAGGGACGAAGCCCTCCGCCGCGCGCCGCATGCCACGTCAGCGCCGGCCCTCCCGTTTCCAGAGCATCCGCGACGTCGGCGAGCATCGCGGCCACACTCGGCCACAACGGCTCTTCCAGCCCCCACACCTCGTGATCCCAGAAGAAGACCGCGCCGTGGTGCTCACCCGGCCGGAGGTCGACCACGAGGCTGTCCCCACCACCGTCCATCGCGATCGGCAGCAGCGCCGGCGTGAACCGGTCGGGCCACATCGGATCGCCGGGATCCTGATCGGCGACCGCCAGCATGATCGTCCTGGTGTCGATCGCCTCGTCCGGTTCCTGCAGCGCGGAGCCGTACTCGGGCGGTAACCAGTAGTCCACCGGCATTCCCTCGTGCCGCCACAACGCGACGAGGTCCGCCGGGAGGGCCGCGCCCATCTCCCGTTCGACCGCGTCGACGGACACCTCGGTGGCCGCGGATCTGACCGGGCGCTCCCCTTCGGCATGCGCCCGCAGCCACGCGCCGATCCGGTCGCACGACTCCTGGACTTCCTGCTCCACCACGCTCATGAAGCCAGTGTGGCAAGGACCACCGACAAGATCGTCTTCCTCGACGACGCCGAACAACGCAGTAGGCCGGAGTCCCGTTATCGGACTCCGGCCTACTGCGTGTTCAAGCATTTACTTATTTGTGGAGCTGAGGGGAATCGAACCCCTGACCTTCTCGATGCGAACGAGACGCGCTACCAACTGTGCTACAGCCCCTTGCGGTGTTACGAGAGAACTATAGCAGTCCTAGAAGGGGTGTTTCACCACCCCCTCCTATGCCCCGACCGCACCTCGGTACCGCAGCGACTCCAGTCCCTCTAACTCGACGAAGACCGGGTCCTCGTCGTCGGAGTCGACCGGGATGGTGCCCGGACGCACGTGGTGTTCGAAGCGCGGCAACGGTGGCAGCGCCGGCCTGTCGTCGACGACCTCGACCTTGGTGGTCTCGGATTCGTCGGCGGCGGCCTGCTGCGGGATCTCGGCGACGGCAGGGGTCTCCTGCTGCTGCGGACCAGTCGCACGGCGGCGACGCACCTGCTGCAGGCGGGCGAGACGGCGTGCGCGGATCTCCTCTTCGATCCGCACCTGCCGGCGCAAGTAGGTCAGGTAGCCCACGATCACCAGGTCGAGCGCGGCGTGGCCGTACCAGAGCTTCGCGTAGAACACTCCGGCGACGATTCCCGTCGCCACGGCGGCGATCAGCAGGAACGCGATCACTCTGCGGCGGAACGCGTACTTGGCCTGCGCCACCAGGACGGCGGCTTCCGGGTCGTAGCCACCACGGCCGCGCCGGAAGGGGCGTTCGACGTACTCCTCCTCGTCGAAGTAGTCGTCGTCGATGTCGTGGATGTCGTCGTACTCGGCGTCTGGCATGGCGTCGTACTCCTCCCCCACGCTGCGCGCACTCTCCTGGCGCTTGCGGGCCATCATGGGGACGAGGACCACGAGCCAGGCGACGACCAGCGCAATGATGATCAGCGAACTCGGCATTCCCCGTTCACCTCCCCCGGCCCACGCGTGGTGCTGCCAACCACGTTAGTCACAACAGTCACACCTGTGTCGGAGGCACGCCGACCTCGGTGCGTACCAAAGTGTGGTGTATCACCCACTTTTGGGTGAAGTGATTAGGGCAAACGGAAGCAAACGTCAGGGAAGACGGGCCTCTCCGCGTGCGACCAAACGGCGCACTAGGCCATCAGAGACCTCTTCGGACGTGAGGGCGAAGCAGAGGTGGTCGCGCCACTGTCCGGCAACATCCAGATAACGCTTGAAGAGGCCTTCCTCGCGATATCCGGACTTCGTGAGCACGCGGATCGAGGCGCCGTTCTCGGGACGGACGGTGGCTTCGAGCCGGTGCAGACCAGCGTCGCGGAAAGCGTGGTCCGTGAGCAACGCCACCGCCGCCGTTGCGACGCCGCCGCCCGCCCGATCAGCGGCTACCCAATAGCCGATCCATGCCGACAGCAACGAGCCGCGCACGATGTTGCCGATGGTGATCTGACCGGCGACCTCGCCGTCCACGAGGATCATGAACGGCAGCGTGGAGCCGCGCCGGGCCATGCCTCGCAACGACGACCACTGCGCCGGCCAGGACAGCGTCGCGTTGCGCTCGTCCCAGCCCTCCTGCGCCGTGGGTTCCCACTGCTCGAGGTAGGCGCGGTCGCGGATGCGCAGCTTCGACCACGTGCTGCCGTCGAAGAGCCGGGGCCCGCGCAGCTCAACGGTTCCGGCGCGCACCTGGAGAGGCCCCAGCCGGACGGGCCAGCCGGGGTGTCTGCCCAGATCGGCGAAAACGCTCATCCACGCTGCGCAAGGAAGCTGACCAGCACCTCTTCACCGACGGAGACCTCGGTGACGTCCTCGTCGACCATGATCAGGCAGTTGGCCTCCGCCAGTGACGCGAGCAGGTGCGAGCCGGACGTGCCGAGCGGCTGCACCAGGTACTCGCCGTTGTCCGCGTCGCGAAGCAACTGGCCGCGCAGGAAGCCCCGGCGGCCCTTCGTCGACTGCAGCGGCGACAGCAGGCGCGCGCTGACGGCGCGGCGGTACGGGTTCTTCTTGCCCAATGCGGCCCTGATCAGGGGCCTGACCAGCACCTCGAACACCACGAGCGCGCTCATCGGGTTCGCGGGCAGCAGGAACGTCGGCACGGCGTCCGGGCCGAGCCGGCCGAAGCCCTGCGCGGAACCGGGGTGCATGCCGACGCGGGTCACGTCCATGTCGCCGAGGTCGGTGATCGCGGCCCTGACCTCGTCGCCGATCGTGCCGCCCACGCCACCGGCGATGACGACGATCTCGGAGAGCAGCAGCCGGCCCTCGATCACCTCGCGCAGCCGGCGCGGGTCGGCCGACATGATGCCGACCCGGCTGACCTCGGCGCCCGCGTCGCGTGCGGCGGCGGCCAGCGCGTACGAGTTCACGTCGTAGACCTGGCCCTGACCGGGCGTGCGGTCGACGTCGACGAGCTCCTCGCCGAGCGAGATGACGGACACGCGCGGACGGGGGTGCACGAGCACCTTGTTGCGTCCGACAGCGGCCAGAAGACCCACCTGAGCAGCTCCGATGGACGCGCCGCGGCGCACGGCGACGTCACCGGTCTGCACGTCCTCGCCGGTGCGGCGGACGAACCCGGCGGACGGCACGCTGCGGTTGACCGTCACCTTGGCCTGGTGGCCGTCGGTGTAGCCGAGCGGCACGACCGCGTCGGCCAGCGTCGGCAGCGGCGCGCCCGTCGCGATCCGCACCGCCTGCCCGGGCTGCAGCCGCCGCGGCTGCCGGGAGCCGGCCGGGATCTCGCCCACGACCGGCAGCTGCACCGGGCTCGCGTTCGCACCGGACACGTCGACGCTGCGCACCGCGTAGCCGTCCACGGCGGCCTGGTCGAAGCCGGGCAACGCGCGCTCCGCGATGACCTCCTCGGCGCAGAGCAGGCCCTGCGACTCGGAGATCGCCACGCGCACGGGTGCGGGCCGCACCGCGGCCGCGATCACCCGAGCGAGCTGCTCGTCAACTGACCTCATGTGATTGGTCCTCGCGCTCAGGAGTTGTCGAGGCGTTCCCGCAACCACTCACGCAGATCGGGTCCGTACTCAGGGGTCTTGAGTGCGAAGTCAACCGCAGCCCGCAGGAATCCGGCGGGATTGCCGAGATCGTGTCGCCCGCCGCGGTGGACCACGACGTGCACCGGGTGACCCTCGTTGATCAGCAGCGCGATGGCATCCGTGAGCTGCAGCTCGCCGCCCGCGCCGGGCGTGATGCGCTTGAGCGCGTCGAAGATCGCCCGGTCGAGGAGGTACCGGCCGGCCGCGGCGAACGTCGACGGCGCGTCCTCCGGCTTCGGCTTCTCGACCATGCCGACGACCTGCTTGACGTCGTCGTCACCGGTGTCGCGGACGTCGAACACGCCGTACGCGGAGATCTGCTCGCGCGGGATGTCGAACGCCAGCAGGACGCTGCCGCCCTTCTCCTCGCGGACCTTCGCCATCCGCTTGAGGGCGTCGGTGGGCAGGATGATGTCGTCGGGCAGCAGCACCGCGACGGCCTCGTCCTCGCCGGTCAGGTTGCCCTCGGCGCAGCCGACGGCGTGGCCCAGCCCGAGGGCCTGCTCCTGGATCGCCGTCTCGGCCTTGATCAGCTTCGGGGCGCGCTGGATCTTCTCGACGAGGTCGGTCTTGCCCTTGTCGGTGAGCGACTGCTCGAGTTCGGGGTTCGCGTCGAAGTAGTTCGCGACCGACGCCTTGGTCGGCGACGTCACGATGACCAGCTTCGTCGCGCCGGCCTCCGCCGCCTCGCGCGCCACGTACTCGATGGCGGGGGTGTCGACCAGGGGCAGCAGTTCCTTCGGCACGGCTTTGGTCGTGGGGAGGAAACGGGTGCCCAGACCGGCCGCGGGCACGATAGCGGTGTGGAAGGCGCTGCTCATGGGCAGCGATGCTAACGACATACCGGGGGATACCCACCATGACGTCCGATCTTCGTGACCGGAAGGCCACTCTGCGTTCACGGTTGCTGGCCGCACGGCGTTCGCTGTCCGCTGAAGTTCGCACTCTTGAAGCTGCCGCGTTGGCCGCACACGTCGCCGCGTTGGACGTTGCGCCTGATCAGACGGTGTGCGCTTTTCTGCCCGTCGGATCAGAGCCCGGTGACGCCTCGTGGCTGGACGGGCTGCGCTGCCGAGTGCTGCTACCGATCGTGACGGGCGACTCGCCGCTCGACTGGGCCGTGCACACCGGGCCGTCCGGACTCGCCCCCGCCGGGTTCAAGCTGCTCGAGCCCACCGGTCCCCGGCTCGGCGCCTCGGCGATCGCTGGAGCCTCGCTGGTGCTCGTGCCCGCCCTCGCCGTGTCGGTGGACGGGGTGCGGATCGGGAAGGGGCAGGGGCACTACGATCGCTCGTTGCCGCTGGTCAAGGCCCCGCTGATCGGCGTCGTGCGCGACTCGGAGGTGCTTTCCGACGTGCCTGGAGAGCCTCACGACGTGCGGATGAACGGCGTGTTGACCCCCTCGGTGGGTCTGCGATGGCTGTGACTTTGACCTGGGGTGTTTGCGCTCCGGGAAGGTCCTGAGCGAAAATCGTGTTGGCACTCACAAAGGTCGAGTGCCAGAGCTAGGAGCAGACCCAGTGCCTACGTACCAGTACGCCTGCACCGCGTGTGAGCACCGGTTCGAGGCTGTGCAGTCGTTCAGCGACTCCTCCCTCACCGAGTGCCCCGAGTGCTCGGGCAAGCTGCGCAAGCTCTTCGGCGCCGTCGGCGTCGTCTTCAAGGGCAGCGGTTTCTATCGCACGGACAGCCGTTCGGGCTCGTCGAAGAGCACGTCGTCGACGTCCTCCTCCTCGACGGAGACGAAGTCCTCGAAGCCCGCGGAGACGAAGTCCTCTTCGGACTCGAAGTCCTCGACGAGCGCTCCGGCGGCCGCCGCGTCCTGAAGATCGCGAGTTGTCCACAACTTGCGACCGACCCCACTTCGACTGCCTCCGACCGTCCTACGGTCGGAGGCATGACCCTTTCCACGACCGTTTCGGACCGGCTCCGCTCGCTGGCGCGCCGCCGCCCGTCCCCCGCGTGGCGCCGCTTCCTGGCCCTCGGGCTGGCGCTGCTGGCCCTGATGACGTTCTTCTGGCCGGACGTGGGCCATCCCGCCGTGGTCGCCTCCCGCGATCTACCGGCGGGAGAGCCGCTCACCGCCGCCGACGTCCGGGTCATGTCCCTCGCCACGCCGCTGCCGGGCTCGTTCCCGGCTTCCGATGCCGTGGTGGGCCGCGCGTTGTCGTCACCGGCGCGGGCAGGCGTCCCGCTGACCGACTTCGATCTCGCCGACGCCGCCGATGATCAGGCCTCGGTGGCCGTCCGGGTGGCTGACCAGGGCCTCGCCGCCGTGGTGCGGCCGGGCGGCCGGGTCGACGTGGTGTCGGCGTCGGGCGAGGTGCTCGCGGAGAACGCGGCGGTGCGGGAGACGCGCGGCGAAGTCGTCGTCCTGACGTTGCCGAGACTTAATGCAACTCGTGTGGCCGCGATGTCACTGGATCATGCATTAGCCGTTACTCTCCGCTGATGCTGAAGGGTTTCAAAGACTTTTTGATGCGCGGAAACGTCGTCGACCTGGCTGTGGCCGTGGTCATCGGAACGGCGTTCACCGCGATCGTCACCGCGTTCACCACGAGCCTCATCAAGCCGCTCATCGCCTCGCTCGGCAGTGCCGAGACCGCAGGCCTCGGCATCCAACTCCGCGACGGCAAGCCGGACACCTACGTCGACTTCAGCACCGTCATCAACGCCGCGATCAACTTCGTGATCGTGGCCGCTGTCGTCTACTTCGTCCTGGTGCTGCCGATCCAGAAGATCCAGGAGCGCCGCAAGAGGGGCGAGGAGGCCGGCCCGTCCGAGCCGACGAACGTCGAGCTTCTCATCGAGATCCGCGACCTGCTCGCGGCCCAGCAGAACACCCAGCCCCAGACCTCGGCACCCGAGCGCCGCGGTCCCGCGATCTGATCTCCCACCCGTCCCCCCGCCGAGACGAAGCGCGCACCGCTACCCCGCGGCCCGCGCTTTGTCCTGGCCGTTCGGCCGCGCTCGGCTTGGCACTCGCCACCTGAGGTGACGGATCTGCCCGCATCTCTTCGGCGGCAGCCACCACGTTCATCGGCGTCGGCCCGCCACACACCCGCTCAAGAACGCGGAACTGCGCCGTCGCGGTCGGCCGCCTGAGCCGCGCGCTGTCCGGCCCCGCCAGGTCATCCGCCGAGCCGTTCGCGGCCCAGGCGTCAGCCGCCGTGGTGCGGCGGCCTGTTCTCGCGGTACCAGGACTCGCGGTCATCCCCGGAGGTCCCGCCACCGCGCTCGTCCGACGTCGTCTCCGGGAGCACGTCGCCGAACACCTCGGCCAACCGACGACGGCGCGCTACGGCGTCGTCGTCGGCCGGCGTCGGCTTCTCACTCTTCGTCAAGACCGCTCAGCTGCTCGATCACGTAGGGCACCAGTGCCGACAGCGTCGCCATGCCGTCGCGGACCGCGGAGCGCGAGCCCGCGAGGTTCACGACGAGCGTGCTGCCGGAGACGCCGACGAGGCCGCGCGAGATGCCCGCGTCGACCGCGCCCGCGGCGAGGCCGGAGGCGCGGAGTGCCTCGGCGATGCCGTGGATCGGGCGGTCGAGCACGCCCTGCGTGGCGTCGGGGGTGACGTCGCGCGGGGACACGCCTGTGCCGCCCACGGTGACCACGAGGTCGACGCCACCGATGACGGCCGTGTTGAGCGCGGCCCGGATGTCGACCACCTCACCCTCGACCGCGACGGTGCCGTCGACGATGAAGCCCGCTTCTTCGAGCAGTTCGGTGACAAGAGGTCCGGAGTTGTCGTCCTGCTCACCGTGCGCCACCCGGTCGTCCACGATCACGACCAAAGCGCGGCCAAGGCGCTGCGCGCTGCGTTCCATACCGATCACCGTAGCGGGAGTCGGACTTCGAAGCGGCAGCCAGGACCGTGGTTCTGGGCGCCAATTCTCCCGTGGTGCGCATCGACGAGCCCACGCGCGATGGAAAGCCCCAGTCCGGCGCCGGTCGGGTTGCGCGCGGCGCTTCCCCGGAATCCCACGTCGAACACCTGTGGCAGCACGTCATCGGGTATGCCGCCGCACGCGTCGTCCACCCGCACCACGGCTTCGGGTCCGTCCACATCGACCTGAACGGACACCACGCCACCTTCCGGCGTGTGCCGAATGGCGTTGGACACAAGGTTGCGCACGACACGCATCAGTTCCGGATCTGAGCCCCGCACGACCGGCCACTCGCGAGCGTCCGCGCGCAACTCCACGCCCTTGCGCGCCGCCACGGGCCGGGACGCGGCCACCACGTCGCTGACCACATCGGCCAGCCGGACGTCGTGCATCGTCAGGTTCAACGCGCCTGCGGTGATCCGCGAGAGCTGGAACAGGTCGTCCACCAGCTTCGTCAGGTGGTCGGCCTCCAGCGCGATCTGCTTGGCGTAGACGGCGACCTCACCCGGCTCGGAGACGACGCCGTCCTCCAGCGCCTCCGTCATCGCCCGGATCCCGGCCAACGGCGTCCGCAGGTCGTGACTGATCCACGCCACCAACTGCCGCCGCGCCGCCTCCGCCTCGCGCTCCCACATGGTCCGGCGCGCGATCGCCCGGCCCAGCATGATCGAGAACGGCACGGTCACCACGGCGACCACCGCACACGCCATGAGAGCGGCGCTGAGCATCGGCGTGAACATGAACCCGCTGACCACGAGCACGCCGGCGATGGTCGCCACCACCGGCACGATGACCATGACGGTCATCGCGGTGGTCAGCGACACGCGGCTCAGTCGGTCGAACACGGGTCATACCTGTAGCCGACGCCCCACACGGTGCTCAGCCGCTTCGGCTTCGCGGGGTCCTCCTCGATCTTCTCCCGCAACCGTCGCACGTGGACGGTCACGGTCGACTGGTCGCCGAACTGCCAGCCCCACACCCGCTCCAGCAACTCGGCCCGCCCGAACGCCTTGCCCGCGTTGCCGATGAAGAACGCCAGCAGGTCGAACTCGCGGGTCGTCAGCTGCAACGGCCGCCCGTCCACCGTCGCGGTGTGCGCGGCCACGTCCAGCACGAGGTTCCCGTCCCGCACCACCCGCGGCTCGTAGGCTTTGCCTGCCCGCCGCAACACCGACGAGACGCGCAACGCCAGCTCACGAGGGCTGAAGGGCTTCGTGACGTAGTCGTCCGCGCCGATCTGCAGCCCGGCGATGCGATCTTCTTCCTCGCCCAGCGCCGTCAGCATGACCACCGGCGTGCTGCCGCGATCCCGGATCCGCCGGCACACCTCGAGCCCGTCGATGCCGGGCAACATCAGGTCCAGGACCACGATGTCCGGCTCGTGCGTGGCCATCAGCCGCAGCGCCTGCTCACCATCACCGGCTAGTTCGACCTCGTACCCGGCGTGTTCGAGGTAGCGGCGCACGACATCGCGCACCGTCGTGTCGTCGTCGACAACCAGCACCCGTTCCACCACGTCACCACGCTAAGCCACGAAAGCCCGGCAGGCCCGCAAGCGTCACAAGGCCGTAAGAAGACGAAACAAAGAGGCCGCAGCCGCGCACGGGGCAGGTGCGCACGGCTACGGCCTCTCCGGGGTCGTCACGTCCGGCTTCTGGCGGGCGGCGGATGCCAGAAGCCGGACGTCCCCCGACCTATCCCACCTCGACACCGTCGAGGGTGGCTTCCACCGTCCTGTTGTCGGACAGCGTGATCGTGACCTTGTCGCCGGGAGCCTTGGACCGCACGGCGGCGACCAGCGTGTCCGACTCGTCGATGCGGCGGTCACCGAACTTGGTGATCACGTCACCGGCCTTGAGCCCGGCCTTCTCGGCCGCGCCGCCGCCGGTGATCTCGGAGATCTTGGCGCCCTGCTCGGTCGACTCGACCTTCACGCCGAGCACGGTCTGCTTGGGCTTGCCGCTCTTCACGATCTCGTCGATCGTGCGGCGCGCCTGGTCCATCGGGATCGCGAAGCCGATGCCCACGGAACCGGCCTGGCCCTGCCCCTGGCTGGGGCTGTAGATCGCGGAGTTGATGCCGACGACCTGGCCCTGCATGTTGACCAGCGGGCCGCCGGAGTTGCCGGGGTTGATCGCGGCGTCGGTCTGGATGGCGTTGAGGACGGTCGCCTGCGAGTTGCGGTCGCCGCCGGCCGAGACCGGGCGGTTCACCGAGCTGACGATGCCGGAGGTGACGGTGCCGGACAGTTCGAACGGCGAGCCGATCGCGACGACGGCCTGGCCGGTCTTCATGTCGCCGGAGTTGCCGAGCTGCACGACCGGGAGGTTCGAGACGCCGTCCGCCTGGATGACGGCGATGTCGGAGCTCGGGTCGCGGCCGAGGATCTTGGCGGTGGCGGTCTTGCCGTCGTGGAAGACGACCTTGATGTCGCCGCCGGCGGCAGCGCCCTCGATGACGTGGTTGTTCGTCACGATCTGGCCGTTGCCGGAGATGATGAAGCCCGAGCCCTCGCCGGCGCCGGAGCGCGTCGTCACCTGGATCTGCACGACGGACGGCAGCAGCTTATTCGCGACGTCCTCGACCGAGCCCGCGGGGGCGTTCGATGCCTGCGAGGCCGGGCGGGGTGAGTCGAGGGAGCTCACGGACGTCGAGTCGTTCGCGAAGGTGTAGCCCAGGTAGCCGCCGAGACCGCCGGAGAGGCCGCCGACGATCAGCACGAGGGCGGCGACACCGGCCACGACCTTTCCGCGGCCCTTGGGGCGCGGTGCGGCGGGCGGTGGCGGGAAGCCGGGCGGGAGGTAGTACTGACCCGTCGGCGGTCCCTGCGGCCCTGCGAAGGGGCCGGAGGGCGGTCCTGCGGGCTGTTCCGCGCCGAACTGCGCGGTCGTGGCGCCGAGGCCGAGCGGGTGAGGTTGGCCGGACCCTGATGGAGGAAGCTGCTGGCCGGGTCCGGGCCCGCCGAGCTGCGTCTGACCCGCGTCAGGTGAGGACACCTGCGGCTGGGCCGAAGAGAATGAGGCGGGCACATCGCCCAAACCGGCAGGAACGTGAGTGGCCCCAGCCTGGCCGGATCCCCCCTGCAAAGGATCCGGCTGGCCGGGTTCCGGCAGCGACGGGCCCTGCACCCGCGCGCCGGAGTCTGTCTGACCGGCGCTCGGCGGCACGGAGGTGGGCTCTTCCGGCTTCGGCGCTGGCTGGTTGCTCTCGGTCATGGGCATAGTCTCTCGGCTCGTCCTGAGAGAACCCTTAGACCAGCCTGGGAGCTAGTTGTGTGTTCCCCGGAGGCGTTCCGCGATCTGTTCCGGGGTCACGTCGTTGATCCACACGGCCTCACCGGACTCCGAGCCGGCGAGGTACTTGAGCTTGTCCTTCGTCCTGAGCACCGAGAAGACCTGCAGGTGCAGCCACATCTCGTCGCGACCGACGTTGACCGGTGCCTGGTGCCAGGCCGCGATGTAGGGCAGCGGGCGGTCGTACAGCGCGTCCAGGCGGTGCAGCACCTTCAGGTAGAGCGACGCGAAGTCGTCACGCTCCACTGAGGACAGTGCGGCGATGTCGGGCACCTGACGGCGTGGTGCCAGCACGACCTCGACGGGCCAGCGGGCGGCGGCGGGCACGAAGGCCACCCAGTGCGCGGACTCTTCGATCACGCGCGCGCCCGCGCGAAGCTCGGCTTCCAGCACGTCGCCGAACAGCGGACGTCCGTGCGCCGCGTAGTACTCCAGCGCCGCCTCAAGCATCCGTTCGGTGCGAGGCGTGATGAACGGATACGCGTAGATCTGGCCGTGCGGATGGGAAAGCGTCACGCCGATCTCTTCGCCGCGGTTCTCGAACGGGAAGACCTGTTCGACCCCTGGCAACGTTGACAAGAAGGCGACGCGGTCCGCCCAGGCGTCCACGACGGTGCGCACGCGCGACTCGGAGAGCTCGCCGAACGACTTGCTGTGGTCCGAGGTGAAGCACACGACCTCACACCGACCACGCCCCGGCGCGCGCACGAACAGCGCTTCACCATCCACAGTGGATGGCACGTCCGGCACGTTCTGCGCCAGCGAGGGAAACCTGTTCTCGAACACCACGACGTCGTAGTCGGCCTCGGGGATCTCCGTGGGCCTGCCCGGCGTCGACGGGCACAACGGACAGAGGTCCGCCGGCGGCTTGTAGGTACGTGTCTGGCGGTGTGCCGCCATCGCGACCCACTCGCGGGTCAACGGGTCCAGCCGGACTTCGGACATCGGCTGGGTCTCCGGAAGATCCCGGGTGTCCACCGCGACCCGCGGTGGTGCCTCAGCGCTGTCGTCGAAGTAGATGATCTCCCGGCCGTCCGCCAGTTTGCCCGCGGTACGCCTCACGCCAACTCCTCGCCACTTCCCGGTACATGAGCCAACACCAACTCGCCGACCTGCTCGGAGAGGATCGCCCGTGCGTCGTCCGGCAAACCCTCGTCCGTCACCAGGACGTGCGCCTCGTCGAGGTCGGCGATCGTGGAAATCCCGACGGTGCCCCACTTCGTGTGGTCCGCGACCACGACGACGCGGCCGGCGGCGTCGACGAGCGCGCGGTCCGTCTCGCTCTCGTTGAGGTTCGGGGTCGTGAATCCGGAGCGCTCGGCCATGCCGTGCACGCCCAGGAAGACCACGTCCAGATGCAGCGATCGCAACGCCTGCACGGCCACCGGGCCCACCAGCGCGTCGGACGGCGTGCGCACGCCACCGGTCAGCACGACCGTGCGGTCGGTGCGCCCGCTCTGCTGCAACACGTCCGCGACGCGGATGGAGTTCGTGACGACGGTGAGGTCGGGGATGTCGTCGAGGAAACGAGCTAACGTCCACGTCGTCGTGCCCGCGGACAGGCCGATGGCCGTGCCGGGACGCACGAGGCCCGCGGCCAGCGCCGCGATCGCCTCCTTCTCGGGCAGCTGCCGCACCGACTTGGCCTCGAAACCGGGCTCGTCGGTCGAGCGCCCGACGACGGACGTGGCGCCGCCGTAGACCTTCTCCACCAGTCCGCGTGCGGCGAGCACGTCGAGATCGCGGCGCACGGTCATGTCCGAGACGCCGAGCCGGACGACGAGGTCGCTGACGCGCACCGCTCCCGTACGACGGACCTCTTCGATGATTACCGCTTGCCGCTGACGTGCCAGCACCTCACACCTCTTCCCTGAGGACGACTACGTCCCCGGCTCGCACGGTGAGGCGCCCGGAGACCTGCGTGCCGGACAACACGTCGACACCGGACGCCTCGATCTCCGCGTCGGTGCCGGTGTGGTTGACGGCGAAGAGGAACGATACGGCGCCTTTCCGGCGTACAAGCTCAATCCCGGCAGGCGACACCACAACGCCCGCACCGGAAAGCGCGTTTTCCATCGTTCGGCCGAGGCCGTTCTCGTCAAGATCGCACGCCACGTACCAGGCGACACCGTTGCCGAACGCGTTGCGCGTCACCGCCGCCACGCCGGGCAACGGGCCGTCGGCATAGGAGACAACGGTGTCAGCCGTGCGCGTGTGCAGGTGCTCCGTCCACAACGAGGCGGTCGACCCGTCGGTCAGCGAGACCGTCTCGTTCTCCCGCAGCGGGTGGAATTCCTCTGACCACACACCGAGCACGTCCCGGAACGCGCCGGGGTACCCGCCGAGCCGCACGCGCGTGTGCTGGTCGGCGACCCCGGACAGGTACGTGACCACGACATGACCGCCGCCTGCCACGTAGTCCGCGATGACGGCGGCGTGCGCGTCGGACACCGCGTAGAAGGCCGGGACGACCACCAGCGAGTACGCGGAGAGGTTCGTGCCCGGCGCCACGAAGTCGACCGTGACACCGGCCTGCCAGAGCGCCTTGTAGTACCCGAGAACGTGCTTGTAGTAGTCGAAGTCGTTGGTCGGGTGCGCGTCCTGGCGCAGCGCCCAGCCGGACTGGAAGTCGAACAGGATCGCGACGGAAGCGTCCACAGTGGAACCGATGACCTCGCTCAACCGGCCGTACTCGGCGCCGACCTCGCAGACCTCCCGGTACACCTTCGTGTCCGTGCCGGCGTGCGGGACCATCGCCGAGTGGTAGCGCTCGCTGCCGCCGCGCGACTGGCGCCACTGGAAGAACAGCGTGCCGTCGGCACCGCGGGCGATGTTCTGGAACGAGTGCCTCCGCATCTCGCCCGCCGTCTTGGCGATGTTGCACCGCTGCCAGTTCACCGCCGAGGTCGAGGCCTCCATGAGCAGCCACGGCTTGCCGCCCGCCAGTCCGCGCACGAGGTCCGCGGACATCGCGAGCTCGATGTGCCGATCCGGCGACTGGGCCTCGGTGTAGTGGTCGTTCGAGACGAAGTCGACCTCGCGGGCCCACTTCCAGTAGTCGAGGTCGCCGAACGTCCAGTTGACCATGAAGTTCGTGGTGATCGGCACGTCCGGCGTGATCATGCGCAGCACGTCCCGCTCGGCCTTGTAGAGCTCCAGGATCGCGTCGTCGGAGAACCTGTCGTAGTCCAGCACGTGCGCCGGGTTCTGGAACGTCGGCGTGACGCGCGGCGGCAGGACCTGCGCGAAGTCGGTGTAGCCCTGGCTCCAGAACGCCGTGGACCACGCGTCGTTGAGCTGGTCGAGCGTGTAGCGGCTCGACAACCACTCACGGAACGAGGCCGCGCACGTGTCGCAGTAGCAGCGCTTCACGTGGCACGCGTACTCGTTGCCGACGTGCCACGCGGCGAGGGCGGGGTGGTCGCGGTAGTGCGAGGCCATCTCGGCGGCCAGCGCGGTCGCGCGGTCGCGGTAGATCGGCGACGACGGGCAGTACGCCTGCCGCGAGCCGTGCGAGAGCCGCACACCGTCCGCGCGGACGGGCAGCATCTCGGGGTACTCGGTGGTGAGCCATGGCGGAGGCGCCGCGGTCGCGGTCGCGAGGTCGACGCGGATGCCGCCGGCGTGCAGCAGGTCCATCACGCGGTCGAGCCAGTCGAACCGGTACTCGCCCTTGCTGACCTCGATCTTCGCCCAGCTGAAGATGCCCAGGCTGACCATGGTGACGCCGGCGCGCCGCATGAGCTCGACGTCCTCGGCCCACACGTGTTCCGGCCACTGCTCGGGGTTGTAGTCAGCCCCCCAGCCGAGGCCTTGCAGGTCAGTTGGCCACGTCGTCACGGCGCAAGCGTGGCCGACAACGCCCCCAACGTCAACACAAGCAAACACAACTGCCCGTTGGGGTCTGTTCGGCGGCCGACCGGGACAAGTACCGGGAAATGCCGACCAACGTCCCGGAACGCGGCTGTGCAGGGGTTTAACAGCTCCGTAACGGGACTTGACATGCTGTATGACTGGGACCACATTATGCGCAACTTTGTTGGAGTCCTGTTCGGTTCGCACGTGCGAGTGTCACCTGTAGGAGCGATGATGGTTCTGCACACGCCTGGTTCCACTCCGTTACCGCACTTCGGTCGGCGAACGATGCTGCGAGTCATGCTGGCCGGTGCGGGCGTCGCCGCTACCGGTGGTCTTCTGTCGGCGTGCGGCGGTGGTTCGAGCACGGGCGGTGACTCGAAGGTCGTCACGTTCGGCAACAACCTGTCCGACCAGGTGCCGAAGGACGCGATCACCGCCGCGGTGAAGGCCTTCGAGGCCCAGTCGGGCGGCCTGTCCGTCACGATCAACACCAAGCAGCACGAGCAGTACCAGGAGCAGATCAACAACTACCTGCAGGGCAAGCCGGACGACGTGCTCGCGTGGTTCGCCGGCTACCGCATGCGGTTCTTCGCCGACCAGGGTCTCACCGGCGATCTCTCCGACCTGTGGGGCAAGATCGGCGGCAACTACTCCGACGCGCTCAAGCAGGCCTCCACGGGCACGGACGGCAAGCAGTACTTCGTGCCGTTCACCCAGTACGCGTGGGGCATGTTCTACCGGAAGAGCGTGTGGCAGGAGAAGGGCTACGCGGTCCCGAAGACGCTCGACGAACTGGTCGCGCTCGCCACGAAGATGAAGGCCGACGGCCTGATCCCGATCGCCTTCGCCCAGAAGCAGGGCTGGCCGGGCATGGGCACGTTCGACCAGCTCAACTTCCGCACCAACGGCTACCAGTTCCACGTGGACCTGCTGGCGGGCAAGGAAGACTGGCAGGACAAGCGGGTCAAGGACGTGTTCGACACCTGGAAGCGGCTGCTGCCGTTCCACCAGGAGAACGCGCTCGGCCGCGAGTGGCAGGAAGCCGCCCAGACGTTGCAGCAGAAGAAGTCCGGCATGTACCTGCTGGGCGCGTTCGTGGGCCAGCAGTTCCCGGACGCGGACAAGGAAGACCTCGACTTCTTCCCGTTCCCGGAGATCAACCCGACGCACGGCACCGACACGGTCGAGGCGCCGATCGACGGCTACATGCTCGCGAAGAAGCCGTCCAATTCGGACGGTGCGCTGAAGCTGATGGAGTACCTGTCCTCCGCAGAGCCGCAGCTCGCCTACCTGAAGGCCGACCCGACCGCGGTCGCGACCAACCAGAAGGCGGACCAGGCCGGGTACAGCCCGCTGCAGAAGAAGGTGGCGGACACCATCAAGAACGCCAAGCACATCACCCAGTTCCTCGACCGCGACACCGACCCGGGCTTCGCGAGCGAGGCGGCGACGAACGGGCTCATCGCGTTCATCAAGAACCCCGACGACGTCGACTCCGTGCTCAAGGGCATGGCTGATCAGGCGAAGAACATCTTCAAGTGACCGCGTTGCAGGAGAAGCCGAAGGCGGTGGCCCCCAGCGGGCCGCCGCCTCGTCGGCGTGGAAAGCGTGCCACGGCCCTCGCCGGCACGGACAAGCTCGTGCTGGCGCTCATGCTCGGCATCCCCACGGTCGTGCACCTGCTGTTCGTGTGGATCCCGACGCTGGGCTCGGTCGCGTTGTCGTTCAGCAGGTGGAACGGCATCGGCGGCTTCGAGGACATCGAGTGGATCGGTGTCGGGAACTACGTCGAGATCTTCACCGAGTACCCGCGGTTCTGGCCGGCGGTGCAGCACAACCTGATCTGGCTGGGCTTCCTGCTGATCGTGCCGACGGCGGCCGGCCTGCTGCTCGCCGTGCTGCTCGACCGCGAACTGAAGTTCAGCCGGATCTACCAGAGCGCGCTGTACATGCCGATGGTGCTGTCGCTCGCGCTGGTCGGGTTCATCTGGCAGCTGATCTACACGCCGGACGGCGGTCTGCTGAACTCGGTGCTGGGCCTCGACAAACCGGTCGACTGGATCGGTGACTCGGACATCAACCTGTACGCGGTGATGGTCGCGGCGGCGTGGCGGCACACCGGTTACATCATGCTGCTCTACTTGGCGGGCCTGAAGTCGGTGGACCCGGCGCTGAAGGAGGCCGCGTCACTCGACGGCGCCTCGGCCGCGCAGACGTTCTTCCGCGTCACCTTCCCGGTGATGAAGCCGGTGAACATCGTGGTCGCCGTGGTGACGGTGATCGAGGCGCTGCGCGCGTTCGACATCGTGTACGTCATCAACAAGGGACGCAACGGCCTGGAGCTGTTGTCGGTGCTGGTGACCGACAACATCATCGGTGAGGCTTCGCGCATCGGCCGTGGTTCCGCCGTCGCGGTGATCCTGCTGACGATCTCGCTCGGCGTCATCATCCCGTACCTGTACCAGGTGTTCAGCAAGGAGAACCGGACGTGACGGCCACGCTGGAACGGCCTTCGGTGCCGGCGAAGAAGACCAGGCCGGTCACGCCGGCCCGCGTCGCACTGCACGTGTTCCTGATCCTCACGTGCCTGATGACGCTGGCGCCGCTGCTGTGGGCGGTCTACGCGTCGCTGCGGACCTACGACGACACGTCGGTCAACGGCTACTTCTCCGTCGCGAAGTCGCTGACGTTCGAGAACTTCGCGAAGGCGTGGGAGATCGGCGACCTGCCGCACTTCTACTGGAACACGTTCCTGATCACCGTGCCCGCCCTGCTCATCACGTTGCTGCTGAGCTCGATGGTGGCGTTCGCGGTGTCGCGGTTCAGCTTCAAGTTCAACATCGCGCTGCTGATGCTGTTCACCGCGGGCAACCTGTTGCCGCAGCAGGTGATCGTGACGCCGCTGTGGCGCCTGTACCGGCTGATCGAGCTGCCGGCGTGGATGTCGGAGAGCGAGTCGCTGATCGACTCACCGCTCGGCGTCATCCTGATCCACATCGCGTTCCAGATGGGCTTCTGCACGTTCGTGCTGTCGAACTACATGAAGACCATCCCGTACGAGCTGACCGAGGCCGCCCGCGTCGACGGTGCCTCCGTCTTCCGGCAGTACTGGCAGCTGACCCTGCCGCTGTGCCGGCCGGTGCTGGCGGCGTTGGCGACGCTCGAGTTCACCTGGATCTACAACGACTTCCTGTGGGCGTTGGTGCTCATCCAGGACGGCGACAAGATGCCGGTCACGTCGGCCTTGCAGAACCTCAAGGGCACGTTCTTCACCGACAACAACCTGATCGCAGCGGGCTCTCTCCTGGTCGCGCTGCCGACGCTGGTGGTGTTCTTCGTGCTGCAGCGGCAGTTCGTGGGCGGACTGACGCTGGGTTCGACGAAGGGGTAGAACGCGGGTACGTGAAAGGGGCGGCGACCGCTTGGTCGCCGCCCCTTTCACGTTGCTCGAAGAACTACTTGCCGCCGGTTGCGATCACGGCGGTAGCGCTTTCTGGCTGTCGGCCTTCGGCCCAAACCTCTCCGAGTCAACGGAGTCAGGACCGACGTGCCGCGCTCGCGGACGTCCTCCAGCCGGTGGCGCCCGAACCAGGCCACGGCAAGGCCACCTGTTGTCGCCGGCGGACCGAAAAGCGCGCCCGAGCCAGTGGCTCGGACGCGCTTCGAAGACCCGAAGAACTACTTGCCGCCGGTCTGCGGGTTGAAGTCCGAGATCGACCCCCACCGCCCAACGGGAATCACGATCACGCGGGCCTTGCCCACCACGTTGTCGATCGGAATCGCGCCGTCGGCCGGCGTCGGGTCGCCGTGCTTGCGCGAGTCCGACGAGTTGTTGCGGTTGTCGCCCATCACCCACAGCTTGCCCGCGGGGACGGTGACCTTCTCGAACGAGTCCTGCTGGCGCGGGCCGCCGCCGAAGTTCAGGTACGGCTCGTCCAGCGGCTTGCCGTCGACCATCACCCGGCCCTGGTCGTCGCAGCACTCGACGGTCTGGCCGCCGACGGCGATGACGCGCTTGATGAAGTCCGTGCCGCTGGGCTCGGACAGGTTCACCATCGAGCCGAGGTCCTGCAGGGTGCCGACCACGAAGTTCGGAGGCTCCTTGCCGCCGGTCCAGTTCGGCGGGCCGCGGAAGACGATGACGTCGCCCGGCTGGGGGTCGCGGAACAGGTACGTGATCTTCTCGACCAGCACCTTGTCGTTCACGCAGCCCGTGCAGCCGTGCAGCGTCGTCTCCATCGAGGCCGACGGGATGACGAACACGCGCGCGACGAACGTCTGGATGACGACGGTCAGCAGCAGCGCCACGCTGAAGATGACCAGCAGCTCTTTCCAGAACGGCTGCTTCTTCTTCGTCTTCTTCTTGGAGAACCTGGGCGCTGGGTCGTCCTCGTAAGCGGAGGAACGCGACGAGCGGTCCTCATACGACTTAGGGGTCGAACCGGACGTCGAGAAGCGCGACGTGGGTTCAGCGGGGCCGTCTCCAGTGGGAGGGGTCGTCTCCCAGGTCGACGAAGAATCGTCGTTCACGCGATGACTCACACGCCCCACCTTACGGACGTCCGGGTAGGCGCAACGTGAACAGGGCTCCACCCTCGGGGGCTCTGCCCGCCGTGGCCGTGCCGCCGTGCCGTTGTGCCACCTGCTTGACGATGGCGAGTCCCAGGCCGGAACCCGGCAGGGTCCGCGCCTCGGACGAACGGTAGAACCGCTCGAAAACGTGAGGTAGATCGGCGTCCGCGATGCCGGGGCCCGCGTCCGCCACCTCGACCACGGCGCTGCCGTCGCCCACCTGACGGAGGTTCAGCCGCACCGCCGAACCCGAGGGACTGAACTTCACCGCGTTGTCGAGGAGGTTCAGCACCGCGCGCTCCAGAGCACTGGAATCACCCAGAAGTGTCCACGGTTGCAGCTGCACGTCGAACGTGACGTTCGAGGCGCGGCGGCGTGCGCGGTCCATCGACCGTTCCACCACTTCGACCAGGTCGACGGGCTCGTGGATGACCTGCGGGGCGTCCTCGCGGGCGAGTTCGACCAGGTCACCGATCAGCGTGGTCAGTTCGTCGAGCTGGGCGCGCACGTCCGAGTGGATCTCCTGCTTGTCCACTTCGGACAAGTTGGGCGAATTCGGGCGTTCTGATGCGAGCAACAGCTCCAGGTTGGTGCGCATGGACGTCAACGGCGTGCGCAGTTCGTGGCCCGCGTCGGCGACCAGGCGGCGTTGTCGTTCCTGCGACTCGGCGACGGCGCCGAGCATCGCGTTGAAGCTGTGCGTCAACCGCGCCAGTTCGTCGTCGCCCGCCACCGGGATCGGTGTCAGGTCACCCGTGTTCGCGACACGTTCCGTGGCCTCCGTCAGCCGTTGCACCGGCCGTAGACCCGTGCGCGCCACGGCCGTGCCCGCGATGGCCGCGAGCAGCACGCCGGCACCGCCGATCAGCAGCAGCACGACGCTGAGCTTGGCCAGCGTCGTGCGCTGGGGCGACATCGACTGGGCGATGATGATCGCCTGGCCGGGCTGGTACTTGACGGCGATGACCCGCGACTCGGTCTTGTGGTCGGTCCAGATGAACTCGTCCCGCTCGCCCTGCGCCACGTCCCAGGCCTCCGCGACCGTCGGCGGCCGGTCGGAGTCCTGCGGGAAGAGCAGCTGCCCGCTGTCGGCCAGCAGCACCGCCATCTTCACGTCGCCGGCCGCGAGGAACGCCGCCGGGTACTTGCCGACGAAGTCCGAGCCGTTGATCTTCTCGCCGGCCGCCACGGCCACCGCTCGCGTGCGCAGACTCTCGTCCAGAGCGTCGTAGGTGCTCTTGCGGACGATCATGTACGCGCCGAACGACACCAGCGCGACGGCCCCGGCGACGCAGAACGCGGCGAGCCAGGTGACCCGGGCCCGCAACGAGGCCTTCTGCAGCCGGCCCTGTGGTTCCAGGATCACGGAGGGGTCTCCCGCAGGACGTAGCCCACCCCACGCACCGTGTGGATCAGCCTCGGCTCGCCCTCCAGCTCCGTCTTGCGGCGCAGATACCCCACGTAGACCTCGAGAGCGTTGCCCGAGGTCGGGAAGTCGTATCCCCACACGTCCTCCAGGATGCGGCTGCGGGTGAGCACCTGGCGCGGGTGCGCCAGCAGGAGCTCGAGCAGCGCGAACTCGGTGCGGGTGAGGCTGATCGGACGCTCGCCGCGACGGACGTCGCGGGTCGACGGGTCCAGCTCCAGGTCGGAGAACTTCAGGGCGGCGGCGGACTTCTGGGCCGCGTCGTCGTCGTGGGCGGCGCGGCGCAGCAGCGCGCGCAACCGGGCCAGCAACTCCTCCAGCGCGAACGGCTTGGGCAGGTAGTCGTCGGCGCCGGCGTCCAACCCGGACACCCGGTCGCTCACGGCGTCACGCGCTGTCAGCACGAGGATCGGCAGGTCGTCGCCGGTGCTGCGCAGCCTGCGGCACACCTCGAGGCCGTCGAGGCGCGGCATCATCACGTCGAGCACCATCGCGTCCGGCCTGGCGGCGGTCACCGACTCCAGGGCCTGCATGCCGTCTCCGGCAGTCTCGACCTGGTAGCCGTTGAACTGGAGCGAGCGGCGGAGTGACTCCCTGACCGCCCGGTCGTCATCGACAACGAGGATGCGCATGGGGGCAGTCTTGCCGAGGGATCTGAGAGCCGCCTGAGAAGGGCCCTAACTGCAGGTGTGAGTTCGGCGTTAGCCCTCAAGGCCTCTCGCGACAGGTGCGTTCCACTTCCGCCAGAGCGCAATCAGCCTGATGGTGATGATTATTGACGCACCAGTCAGCGCGACCAGGCCTTTCGGCAAACCGGCCCATTCGCCCACCGCGACGACGACCGCACCGGACAGCGCGGCCACGGCGTAGATCTCTCTCCTCAGGACCAGAGGAATCTCACGGAGGAGCAGATCGCGGAGCGCGCCACCGCCGATGCCGGCCGTCATGCCGATGAGGCACGCCGCGTACGGCGTCGCACCGAGTGACAACGCGGTCGACGTGCCGGACGTGACGAACAGGCCGAGACCCACGGCGTCCAGCAGCAACACGCTGCGGCGGAGCTTCGCGACCTGCGGGTGGAACCAGAAGACGATCAGGCCCGTGCCGCCCGCGACCAGCAGGTACGGCCAGTTCCGCAGGCTCGTCGGCGGGTGCACGCCGAGCAGCACGTCGCGGATGATGCCGCCGCCCAGCGCCGTGGTGAGCGCCAGGATGATCACGCCGAACACGTCGAGGCGTGCGCGGACCGCGGCCACGGCACCGGAGGCGGCGAAGACCGCGATACCGATCAGCTCCAGGACGATGAGCAGCACGAACGGAGAGAATAGTGGGTTATCGAGGCGGCGCTGCCCGGCGGTAACCGGCGTCCAGCCGGCCTCCCGCGGACTCCAGCACGGCCTCCACGACGGCGATGAACCGCTCGGCGCCCTGGCCTCGCACCAGCGCCCGGTAGGAGTCCACGAGCTCGTCCTCCTTGGCCTCGCGCAACCGGCGCATCAGCCACTTCCCGTGCCCGAGCCACCGGTTCTGCACGACCAGCGCCAGCTCGCCCGCGCAGGTCAGCAGCCGTGCCGCGACGAACAGCAGTTCGTCCTCGTCCCGTGCGCCGAGGAGGTCTTCGAGCAGGTCCGTGGTGCCGTAGCGGCGGTCTTCCAGCTCGGTGACGGTCGCGAGTGGCGGGCCGGCGTCCAGCAGCACGCGCGCCTCGGCCCGCATGCGCTGACCGGTGCCGTCGGCGTCGATCATCAGAAAACCCTCGGCGCACATGTGCAGCAACGGAGGCCGCCGGCCCTCGGTGTCGCGGGCCACGAAGTCCTGGAACGACTCGATCGTGTGGCAGAACAGCTCGACCGGCCAGCCGCGGTGCCGCGACGTCTCCCGGAACGCGCCGGGCAGGTCGTCGACGATCACGACCATGTCCAGGTCGGAGTTGGCGGTGTAGTTCCCCGCCGCCACGCTGCCGCCCAGGAAAGCGGCCGTGGCCAGGGGAAACCGGATGTCGAGGAAGTCCCGCGCGACCTGCACCGGGTCCTTGTCCCAGTCCAGCGGATGCCCGGTGACGTAGTAGTCCTCGTCGGGGCTCAGCGGGCCGAGCACCTGCTCGACGCGCGGCCGGATCTCCGGGACCACCTCGTGCATGTCCACGAGCCACGGGTTGTCCTCGGCCTCGAAGAACGGCCTGATCGCCAGGAACTGGGCGCGGGAGAGCTCGCGCACGCTGACCGGTGCCCCGCTGCGCCGCTTCTCATAGCCCTTCAGGCGCCAACCCATGTTGTCGCCGTAGGCATGCCTGACCTCGTCCTGGTCCCCCGCCACGCGTTCATTCTTACTCGACGAGGCCGCCCGGACGAATTCACACGTGTGCAACCGCGAGCAAATAGCCCAGTGACGGCTGGATGGCCAGCGGCGACAGGATCTGGTCGAGGTACTGCCGGGCCTCTTCCCCGTGCGCCGCGACGAGGGCGTCGTAGTGCTTCCGCGCGCCGACCTGCATCCGCGGCACGGTCTTGCGCGTCTCGGTGCTCAGATCCAGCAGCTCCACGACCTGCAAACCGGCCGCCGCCAACAACTTCGGGTAGCCGGCGAAGGTGGGCAGCTCGTCGATGTCGTACTGGCTCAGGATCGGCTGGAGATCGTCCAGCACACCCGGTGCGACCGGCCTGCGCTGCACGAAGTCGGACACCACCACGACGCCCGACCGCCGGACGACGCGGGTGAGCTCCCGCAGCACGCCGACCCTGTCCCCCAGGTGCGGCAACGTCTCCACGGCCCACGCCGCGTCGAACGTGTCGTCGGGGAACGGCATCGCGTGCGGATCCGCGTGCACGAACCGGACCTGCTCGTCCACGAACAGGGCCTCTGCCCGCGTGTTGGCCCGCGCGACGTGCTCGGCGCACGGTGAGACCGAGACGATGTCGGCGTGCGAGGCCTCGGCCAGCCGGAACGCGGACGTCCCGACGCGGCGGCCCAGGTCCAGCACGCGCCAGCCGTGCCGGGCACCGAGCCGGTCGATGTGCAGCGCCGTCATCCGCTCGGCGGCGATGCGGTTGGGCGAGTCGTCCTCTTCGGACGTCCAGAGACCGAAGTGGAGGTTGTGGTCCCAGATCGCGCGCATGACCTCGTGGTAGACGTCCGCCATCAGAAGAAGTCCGCGAGCCGGGGTGTGCCGGACGAACCGGTGAGCTGGTCCAGCACGGCCGCGCCGTCCGGGTCGCCCTCCAGCAAACCCCCGCGCCGCAACGCATGCGTGTTCTGCGCGCCGGAGAACCACGGACCGAGCGCCCGCGCGTGCAACCGCACCGCGCCGGTGCCGCCGGGTTCGACGCGCACCGATCCGTTCTCCACGACGATGCGGTGCAGACCGGCGTGCCACGGCGCGTGCTCGTCGATGATCTCCAGGTCCACCACGACATCGGCCAGGCGCGGCCAGCCGCGGGCGGCCACGGCGGCGGGCAGGTCGACGACGCGTTGCATCCACGTCGAGGTCAGCACCGGGTGGCGGAACGGGGTGGCGCCCAGGAAGTTGACCGTCGCCGGGTCGGTGATCCGCAGGTCGATCGTCTCCAGCGTGCCGGCCCAGGACGCCAGCGAGGCGAGCAGGTTCAGCTGGGCCTCGACGTCGACGCCGATGAGGTCGAGGACCTTGAGCCGGCCCATGCCGTCGCCGGGCTCGCGTTTCGCGGTCAGGTACCCCCGCAGGCCGTCCGGGCCGGGCAGCACGCTCGCCAGGTCCAGTTCGAGCACCTTGTCGGGCACGATCCTCGGCGGACGGCGGTCGGCCATGCCGTCGATCGTCCGCGCCACCTCGAGGTAGCACTCGTGCAGCGCGGTGAGATCGCTCCCATCAACCGGGCGCGACGCCAGCCGCTCGGCGGGTCTGGGAACCGAGAGCAACCTGTCCATCGGCAGCTCGACCCACTCGAAGACCCCGGCGCGTTCCCAGCCGCGGCCCCGGTACAGGGCCGGCACGGTCGGGTAGAGCGCCGAGATCGGCTGGCCCTGCTCCCGCATGGCGACCAGCGCGGCGTCGAGCAACGCGTTCGCCGCGCCCCGGCCGCGATAGGCCCCGTCGACGGCGACGCCGCCGATCCCGCCCATGGGAACCGGGGCGCCACCGTAGAACTGCGCGTAGGAGCCGATGTCGAGCGCACCCGCGACCCGGCCGTCGATCTCGGCGACCAGTCCGTGCGTACCCGGTTTCAGCAACGGTCCGGCCGGATCGGTCCCGTTGAACGCGATCCGGCGGAGCCGGAACACGGCGTCGCGGTCGTCTTCGGTGTACTCACGGATGTGCACGGACAACTATTTACCAGGAAAAGAAGCCCTGTCCCGTCTTCTTCCCCAGCTCGCCACCGGCGACTTTGTCTCGTAACAACTTCGGCGGCTCGAACCGCGGCCCCAGCTCGGCCGCGAGGTGCTCGGCGATCGCCAGCCGGACGTCGAGCCCGACCAGGTCGGTGAGCTCCAGCGGACCCATCGGCCAGCGGTAACCGAGCTTCATGCCGGTGTCGATGTCCGCCGCGGAGGCGACGCCCTCCTCCAGCATGCGAATCGCCTCCATGCCCACGGCGACGCCCAGTCGAGACGTCGCGAAGCCGGGAGAATCACGCACTTCGATGACGGTCTTTCCCATTTGTTCGGCCCAGGTTCGCGCCTTGGCCACGTTCGCCGGGTCGACGCCCTCGTGGTGCACCAGCTCGACGAGCTGCTGCACCGGGACGGGGTTGAAGAAGTGCATGCCCAGCACGCGTTCGCCTGGCAGCCCGGCGGCGATCGCGGAGATCGACAGGGAGGACGTGTTGGAGGCCAGGACCGCGTTCGGGCACTTCTCGGCCGCGAGTCCCAGGACCTTCTGCTTGAGCGGCACGTTCTCCGGCACGGCCTCGACGACCAGCTCGGCGTCCGCGGGCGGCTCACCCGTGCTCAGGTGCGCGAACACCGCCTCCGCGTCGGCGAGCTTGCCCTTCTCCTGCGCCTTGTCCAGGGAACGCCGGACGGCGAGCCTGCCCTGCTCGGCGCGTGCGGCGTCGGCCTCCGACAGCGTGACCTCGTGCCCGCCCGCGAGCAGGAGGTGCACGATGCCGGCGCCCATCGTGCCGCCGCCGATGACGACGGCCTTCACGACACGACCTCGGCGCTGAACATCGCGACCAGCTCCATCCCGCCGATCTCGGCGAGGTTCGCGCCGGACGTGGCCCACTCCGGCGTCTGGAGGGCGGCCTTGAACGACTCCTCCGACTCGAAGTACATCTCCGCGATCAGGTGCAGCTCGGTCTCACCGAGGAAACCCGCGAACACCACCCGCTGCACCTTGGCGACCTCCGCGCGCACGATGCCGGGAACCGAGTTCACGATCGGCAGGTGCGACTCGAAGTACTTCTCGTCGAAGCCCTCGGGGTCGGCGGGCTTCTTGTACAGCGCGATGTACTTGATCATGTGACACCATCCTCCTCGACTCGCCGAGCACTGTAACGCCCGGAGCACCCGCGGAGCTGAGGCACGATGGTGAGGTGCGGATCATCCTGCTGCGCCACGGCCAGAGCCTCGGCAACGTCGACGAGCTCGCCTACTGCCGCATCCCCGACCACGCCCTCCCGCTCACCGCGACCGGCGAGGACCAGGCACGCGCCGCCGGTCCGACGATCAAGAACCTGATCGGCGACGACCAGGTCGCGGCCTACGTCTCGCCGTACAAGAGGACGAAGCGGACGTTCGAGCTGCTGGGCCTCGACGCCGAGCGGGTCGTCACCGAGCCGAGGGTGCGCGAGCAGGACTGGGGCAACCTGCAGGACCCGGTGCAGCAGGAGGTGCTCAAGCACCAGCGGCACGCGTTCGGGCACTTCTTCTTCCGGTTGCCCAACGGGGAGTCCGGCGCCGACGTGGACGACCGGGTGGCGGCGTTCCTCGACGGCCTGACCGTGCGGATGCACAAGGACGAGAACCACCCGAAGACCGTGCTGGTCGTGTCGCACGGACTGACGATCAGGTTGCTGTGCCGCAGGTTCTTCGACTGGAGCATCGACCTGTTCGAGTCACTGTCCAATCCGGACACCTGCGAGAACCGCGTGCTCGACCACGACGGCACCGGCTGGAGGCTGGACCGTCCCTTCGACCAGTGGCGCGACTCACCGGACGGAACGGTCCAGCAGCCCGTCTAGAGCAGCCCGCGCTTGTAGGCGGCAACGAGACGGCGGGGAACGAGGAGTTCCTTGCCGTCCAACGTCCGCACGCGCACCAGGTCCGGCGCGGTGGCCTTCCACTGCGACCGGCGGTGGCGCGCGTTGGACCGTGAGGTCTTGCGCTTGGGAACGGCCATCAGCGCTCTCGCTTTCCGTAGCGGCGGTTGAACTTCTCGACCCGGCCCGCGGTGTCGACCAGTCGTTGCGTGCCCGTCCAGAACGGGTGCGAGTCGGCGGTGATGTCGACGACGAGCAGCGGGTAGCTGTTGCCGTCCTCCCACTCGATGCTCCGGCTTGACGTCGCGGTCGACCGGGTCAGGAACGTCTTGCCGGTGGACGCGTCCTGGAAGACGACCGGGTGGTAGTCGGGGTGGATTCCTGGCTTCATACATCCAACTTTCGGATCGAGTCCACGAAGGACAGTTCGTCGTCGGTCAGCAGCGCCTCGGCGAACGCGGCGGTGATGGAGTCGGGCTCTCCCAAGGTGATCGCCACGATCTGGGTGGTCCTGCCCCCGCGCGGCCCGCCCTCGCCGACGTGCATCCCGCAGCCCGCGGATTCCAGGTGCAGTGCGACGTCCGGCTCGTCCGCGACCCACAGCCGGCCGCGCGAGCGCACGACCGTTCCGTCGAGCAACGAGTCGAGCGCCTCGTTCAGGCGTGCCGGGTGGAACGGCCGGTCGGCCGTGAAAACCGCTGTCGAGACACCGCATTCAGGCGTCAGGGGCATCAGTCGTGGCCGCGGGCTCTTGCGCACGACCACCGTCTCGGGCGTGCAGCGGTGTGCGCCGGGAGCCAGCCGGTCGAGCACGGCGAGCGTGCGTTCGTCCGCGTCTCCCTGCAGCACCAGCACATCCGCGGCCTCGGCCTGCGCGACGACGACCTGCGCCACCGTGCGTCGGTCGCTGACCATCGAGGCGTCGCCCAGCGCGTCGTCCAGCCAGGTCGCCGCGTCGAGGACGGTGATCACGCACTCGACGTCGACGCCGAGGTTGCGGCGCACCGCGTCCGGTTCGAGCAGCGGGTCCAGGTGCAGCACGACCGTGTGGCCTTCCAGACCTGAGAGCAGCTCCCGCAGGTCCTCCCGCACGGTGCAGGACACGCAGCCGTGCAGCAGTTCGACGTCGGTCGCGATGCCGTCGACCCACCGCCGCACGCACGTTTCCGCAGCTACGTGCCGCACGAGCACCGAACCGGGCCGGTCGCGCCACACCCGCACGGCGACGTCGTGGTCGACCAGCCCCGCCACCATAACGACAACGGTTTCCATGTGAGGTACCGTAGATGAAAACGAAAGTCGTTTCAATCTGGAGGTACTCGTGCGCTGCCAGCTGACCGGCCGTGAGCCGGGCTTCGGCAACCGCGTCTCGCACTCGCAACGCAAGACGCGGCGCCGGTGGAACCCGAACATCCAGCAGAAGCGGTACTGGGTGCCGTCGCTGAACAGGTTCGTGACGCTCACGCTGTCCGCGAAGGGCATCAAGACCGTCGACAAGCTCGGCGTCGAGGCCGTGGTGGCCCGCCTCCGCGCGCAGGGGGTGAAGGTCTGATGGCCAAGAGCACGGACGTCCGGCCGATCATCAAGATGAGGTCGACCGCCGGAACCGGGTACACGTACGTGACCCGCAAGAACCGCCGCAACGACCCGGACCGGCTGGTGCTGCGCAAGTACGACCCGGTGGCGCGCAGGCACGTCGACTTCAAAGAGGAGCGCTGACGGTGGCGAAGAAGTCGAAGATCGCCGCGGACCAGCGCCGCCGCGAGGTCGTTGCCCGGTACGCGGAACGGCGCCAGGAGCTCAAGGAGATGCTGCGGCACCCGGAGACGCGCGCGGAAGCGTTGCGGGGCCTGCAGAAGCTGCCGCGGGACGCGTCGCCGACCCGGCTGCGCAACCGCGACGTCGTGGACGGACGGCCGCGCGCCTACAACCGGAAGTTCGGCCTGTCCCGCGTCCGGCTGCGGGAGATGGCCCACCGCGGTGAGCTGCCCGGCGTCTCGAAGGCGAGCTGGTGATGCGCGAGAGGAAACCGCTCAAGCGCAGGGTCAACCTGCTCGCGAAGGAAGGCGTGACGGTCGTCGACTGGAAGGACGTCACGCTGCTGCGCAAGTTCATCTCGGACCGGGGCAAGATCCGGTCCCGCCGGGTGACGGGACTGACGCCGCAACAGCAGCGTCAGGTCGCCACGGCCATCAAGAACGCACGGGAGATGGCCTTGTTGCCGTACCCGTCACAAGGGCGATGACCCGGACCGCCGCGCTGGCCAGGAAGGCCAGCGCGGCGAGTTGCACCAGCAACGCGAGCGCCCAGGTCGTGTGTTCGTCGACCGTCAGATCGCCACGAACACCCACCAAGAAGGTCGCGTAGAGGCCCCAGCACTGCAGTGCCGCCAAGCCGGCTCCGACGATCGTCGTCCGCAGCGAGACGATCACCACGACCGCCGCGAGCAGGATCAGGGCGAGCAACGGCCAGGCACCGGTGAACGTGGCCACGCCGACTCCGCCGCCGAATCCGAGCGCGGAGCCGTAACCACCTTTCATTCTTCGCATCCGATCGGTGTATCGCCTCAGGTGAGATCAGCGCCACCTCTCCAGCGTGAAGTTGGTGCTTTCGAGTGAGGCACGATCGCACGAATGAACCTGTACGAGGCAGTTCACCGACGCAGGGACACGCGCGCCGAGTTCTCCGGCGAGGAAATCCCGTCCGACGTGCTGCGACGGGTGCTGACCGCCGCGCACGCCGCCCCGAGCGTGGGCCTTTCCCAGCCGTGGGACTTCGTGCTGGTGCGGGATGAATCGATTCGGCGGGCGTTCCGGGATCACGTTCAGGCCGAACGCAGTGTCTTCGCGGCTCAGCTGGATCATGAACGGGCGGAGACGTTCGCTCGTATCAAGGTCGAAGGAGTCATGGAGTCGACCCTCGGCATCGTGGTCACCTACGACCCCGACCGGGGCTCGCCGGCGGTGCTGGGCAGGCACGCGATCTCGGACGCGGGTTTGTACTCGGTGTGCCTGGCGATCCAGAACCTGTGGCTCGCCGCGACGGAAGAGGGACTCGGTGTGGGCTGGGTGAGCTTCTACCGGGAAGATGTGCTGCGCCGTCTGCTGGACATCCCCACAAGGGTCCGTCCGGTCGCATGGTTGTGCGTTGGTCCGGTTCGATCACTGCCCGATACGCCTGATCTGGAACGTCACGGTTGGCGCAACCGACTACCCCTCGATGACGTCCTGCACCACGATCGGTACGGGGCGCGACCGACCCGGTAGCCTGTGCGGGCCGCTCGGCGAGTCGGAACGGAGTCGATGAACGAGTGGAGCAGCGCGATCCGCTGGTAGCGGGCCAGATTCCGCGGTTGGACCTTGAGGTCCGCGCGTTGTACAACGCTGGCCGCGTTCCGGAAGCGAACAGCCTCTTCGACGAGGTCGTCACGAAGGTGTCCCCCGGAGCCGACCGCTGGGTGCGCTCAGCGGTGCTGGTGAACCGGGCGGTCATGGCGTGGCGGCTCGGCCGCATACCGCTGGCCCTGGAACTGGCCGCCGAGGGATGGACCGACCTCGACATCGACCGTTCCGACAGCCCGGCCGTGGCCCACACGATGGGCTCCCTCGGTTATCTGATGGAGGGCATCGGCAACCGGCGCGCGGCGCTGGACATGCTGCGGCTGTCCGTTCAGGTGGCGCGGCGGGCCGGCAACACCGACGTGCTGGCCCAGTGCCTGCAGCGCCTCGGCGGTTCGCTGAACTTCCGCGCCTGCTCGGGTTCTCCCGCGGCCGCGCCGGCGATCTTCGAGGAAGCCCTGGCGTACCTCGACGAGGGCCTCAGCATCGTGAAGGACGAGCTGCACCACCGCGCGCTGCTCGGTGCGTGCGGGCGGTCCCTGGCCGGCGTCGGTCAGCTGGACAAGGCCGAGGAGATGGGCGAGGAGACCCTGCGGCTGTCGTTGGACGCCGACGACCTGTGGGGCATCTCGGTCGGCAACTGGGTTCTCGCCGTCGTGCGTCGCGAACAGAACGATTTCGACGAGGCGCGCACACTCGCGTCCCGTGCGGTGACGAACGCCGAACGCATCAACGACACGTCACTGCTGCTGCGGTTCTCCACGGAGCTGGCGGACATCTGCCACGCCCTGGGTGACGCGGAGGGTGAGGCCGCGGCATTGCGGCGGTCGATGGCGGCTTCCCGCACGGCCACGGAGACGTTGCAGGAAGGTCTGGGCCAGGCGCTGGAGCAGCGCCGGGTGGCCGTTCAGGCACAACGGCTGGCGGTGGCGGCGCAGGAGGCCGCGGCGCGCGACCCGTTGACGGGCCTGGCGAACCGGCTCGGGCTCGAACGTGCCGCCGCCGCGTTGCTGGAGTCGACGGCGGCGCGCGGCAAGGTGCCGTGGCTGGTGCTGGTCGACGTCGACTGGTTCAAGAGCGTCAACGACGACGCCGGGCACGCGACGGGCGACGCGGCGCTGCGGGAGATCGCGGCGTTGCTGCGGCGGGAATGCCGGTCGGACGACCTGGTGGCGCGCTGGGCGGGCGACGAGTTCGTGGTGCTGCTCGGGGACACCGGGCCGAACATGGACGTCGGCCCGAACGTGGCCGAGCGGATCCGCGCGGCCGTGGACGGGCACGACTGGACGATGGTGCTCGGCGCGGTCCGCCGCCCCACCGTCAGCATCGGTGTCGCGGCGGGACCGGCCAAGCTGGACCAGCTGTTCGCGGCCGCCGACATGGCGCTGTACCGCGCCAAGCGACACGGCCGCAACAGGGTCGAGGTCGAGCCCTCGGTGGAAGAGGTGCCCGAGATCGTGTCCGGGAACTGACGTCCCGGACTCAGGGGCTCAGGCGATCAGGCCGCCGCGGTAGGCCACCAGTGCGGCCTGCACGCGGTTGACCGCGCCGATCTTGCCGAGCACGGACGAGACGTAGCCCTTCACCGTCGCCTCCGACAGGTGCAGGGTGCCGCCGATCTCCGCGTTGGACATGCCCTGGCCGATCAGCACGAGCACCTCGCGCTCGCGTTCGGACAGGCTTTGCAGCAGCCTGCGCGCAGGCTCCGCCATTCGTTCGCCGTCGGCCACGGCCGCGAGAACTCTGGCGGCGACACCGGGGTCGAGAACGGCTCCCCCGCGCGCGAGATCGCGCACGGCTTTGACGAGCTGTTCCGGTTCGGTGTCCTTGAGCAGGAAGCCGGCCGCGCCGAGGCGCAGTGCTTCCGAAACGTATTCATCGACGTCGAACGTGGTCAGGATGCAGACCCTCGGTGGGTCCGGCAGGGTCCGCAGCCTCCGCAGGGCCACGAGTCCGTCCGAGGTGCGCATCCGGATGTCGAGCAGTACAACGTGCGGACGATGCTGGCGTGCCAGGTCGGCTACCAGGTGTCCGTCATCGGCCTCAGCAACAACTTCGATGTCCCCGACGCTGCTCAGGATCATGCGAAGGCCGGAGCGGACGAGGTCCTCGTCGTCGGCCAGCAGAACCTTGATCACGACGCCTCCCGCATTGGCGTTCCGTGCTCCCTCATGTTCGTGATCTTCGCGTACGCATGCCGAAGACCACGTTAATTCTCAGTTATCTCATCATGTGGTAACGGATTTTCGAGATCACCGGCAACGTTCACAGTTACCGGAATAGCGCTCCGACTTCGCTGCGTAGGCATGCCACCAGGGTTTAGGGGGAGCCTTCGGAACACTGAGTGACGAAACTTGAAAATCCCACTGGGTGGAATGACGTACCAGAAACACGGATACGGCCTCGGTAATCCGATTCAGATGTCTCGTTTGGTCTCGTTTCTGCCCATATGTTTCCTGAATGGGTTTCGGGATCGATACAGGTCCCTTGGCGCGGTTCCGGAAAACGCGAAGGTCTTTCGCAATAGCCTTACTGGAAAGTAACGTGCGTCACAACAGCCCTGCCCTGCACGGAGAGGAGCTTCGCGCGATGCGGAGAGCCAATCCGGTGACGTCCCTGCTGGCGATCGCCACCGTCACCGCCTCCCTTTTGATCGTCCCGTCCGCCGCACAGGCCGAGGAGCCACGCGCGGCCGCGTTCGCCGCCGACGACTACTGCCTCGGCCAGTGCAACGACATCGTGCCGCCGGGCAACAACGGCAACGCGACGCTGGCCGAGATCCTCACCCACAAGGCGTTCGGCACCAGGCCCGCGCACTCGGCCGACCAGCTCGGCAAGTACGACGCCCTGGTCAACGGCTACGGCGGCCTGACGAACAGCCAGCTGACCGACTTCTTCAACGACGCGTCGTTCGGCGTGCCGTCCGACCAGGTCGAGAGCACCGTGAAGCCGCGGGCGGACGTGACGATCGTCCGCGACAAGAAGATCGGCATGCCGCACATCACCGGGACCACGCGGTCCGGCACGATGTTCGGCGCCGGTTTCGCGGCCGCCCAGGACCGCCTGTGGCTGATGGACGTCTTCCGCCACCTCGGCCGCGGCCAGCTGACCGGTTTCGCCGGTGGCGCGCCCGGCAACCGCGTGCTGGAGCAGAGCTTCTTCAACCAGATCGCGTACACCGAGGCGGACCTGCAGAAGCAGATCGAGTCCGCGGCTGCGAACGGCGGTGAGCGCGGGCGTCAGGCGTTGGCCGACGTCAACGACTACACGTCCGGCATCAACGCGTACATCACGCAGTCCGTCGGTGCTCGCAACTTCCCCGGTGAGTACGTGCTGACCGGGCACGCCGACGCGATCACGAACTGGAACGACATCCAGCCGTTCAAGTCGACCGACATGGTCGCGATCGCCTCGGTGGTCGGCGGCCTGTTCGGTGCCGGCGGTGGCGGCGAGGTGCAGTCGGCGCTGGTGAAGCTGGCCGCGCAGAACAAGTACGGCGCGGCCGTCGGCGAGCAGGTGTGGAAGGCGTTCCGGGCGCAGAACGACCCCGAGGCCGTCCTGACCCTCCACGACGGACAGTCGTTCCCGTACTCGGCCTCGCCCGCTTCGCCCCAGGGCCTGGCGCTTCCCGACTCCGGCAGCATCACGCCGGAGCGGATGGTCTACGACGAGGTCGGCGGCACGGGTGCTTCCGTCGCCGTTCCCGCTGCCGCTGATGTGGCGAAGGCACGTGGGATTTTCGAGGATGGCGTGCTGCCTGCCGACCTGCTGAACAAGAAGCACGGCATGTCGAACGCTCTCGCGGTCTCCGGTGCGCACACGGACAGCGGGAACCCGATCGCCGTGTGGGGACCGCAGACCGGTTACTTCGCGCCGCAGTTGCTGCTGTTGCAGGAGCTCAACGGGCCCGGCATCCGTTCGCGCGGCGTCTCGTTCGCGGGCGTCTCGATGTACGTGCAGCTCGGCCGCGGTGTGGACTACTCGTGGAGCGCCACCTCGTCCGCGCAGGACATCGTCGACACCTACGCCGTTGAGCTGTGCAACGCGGACGGTTCTCCTGCCACCAAGGCCTCTACGTCGTACCTGTTCCACGGCTCGTGCCTGCCGTTGGAACGCCTGGAGCGCAAGAACGCCTGGAAGCCCACGGTCGCCGACGGCACACCCGCCGGTTCATACACGTTGGTGATGTACCGGACCAAGTACGGCCTGGTGACGAGCCGTGCGACCGTCGGCGGCAAGGTCGTGGCGTACACGACGTTGCGTTCGACGTACATGCACGAGGTCGACTCGATCATCGGGTTCCAGGAGCTCAACGATCCTGGCGCCATCCGTTCGGCGGCCGACTTCCAGCGCGCGGCCAACAAGATCGGCTACGCGTTCAACTGGCTCTACGTCGACTCCCGCGACTCCGCGTACTTCAACTCGGGCCTGAACCCGGTGCGCCGGTCCACTGTGGATCCGAACCTGCCGACGTGGGGCCGCGCCGAGTACGAGTGGGTGGACTGGAACGGCGACGAGAACACGGCCGCCTACATGCCGTTCGCCGGACACCCGAACTCGATCAACCAGGACTACTACGTGTCCTGGAACAACAAGCAGGCCAAGGACTTCACGTTCGGCGGGTTCGGCCACAGCGCCGTGCACCGCGGTGACCTGCTCGACGTTCGCGTGCGCGCTGTGATCGCGTCCGGCCAGAAGGTCACCCGTGCCTCTCTGACCCGCGCGATGGCCGAAGCGGCCGTGGCCGACCTGCGCGCCGAACAGGTGCTGCCCGAACTGCTGCGGGTGGTGGAGTCGGCTCCGGTCGATGCTTCTTTGGCGCCTGTCGTGCAGAAGCTGAAGGACTGGCAGCGCTCCGGCTCGTTGCGCAAGGAGACCGCGAAGGGCAGCAAGACCTACAACCACGCCGAAGCCATCCGAATTCTGGATGCCTGGTGGCCGCTCCTGGTCGAGTCGGAGTTCAAGCCGTCGCTGGGCGACGACCTCTTCAACGCCCTGGTGGGCGCACAGCAGGTCGACGAGGCTCCGTCCGACGCGCACGGTGCCGCGCCGCACAAGGGTTCCTCGTTCCAGTACGGCTGGTGGGGCTACGTGGACAAGGACCTGCGCAAGGTCCTCGGCGACCCGGTCCAGGGCGCGTTCCCCCAGACGTACTGCGGCGGCGGCACGCTGTCCGGCTGCCGCACGGCACTGGTCGGTTCCCTGGTTCAGGCCGTCGCCAAGCCCGCCACCGCGGTCTACCCGGGTGACGCGGACTGCGCCGCGGGCGACCAGTGGTGCGCGGACACGATCATCCACCGCGCCATGGGCGGCATCACCCAGGACAAGATCCACTGGCAGAACCGCCCGACCTACCAGCAGGTCGTGCAGTTCCCGTCCCGCAGGGGCCAGAACATCGCCAACCTGGCCGCCGGCCGCACCGCCACCGCGTCGTCCCACGAAACGGGCTGGAACACGCTCCCACCGTCCAACGCGCTGGACGGCAACCCGACCACCCGCTGGGCCAGCGACTGGAACGACAACCAATGGATCCAGGTCGACCTCGGCTCAGTGCAACGAATCGGTCGCGCCGCGTTGCGGTGGGAATCGGCCTTCGCCAGGGGCTACCGCATCGAGATTTCCAATGACGGCAGCAACTGGCGGAACGTTTTCTCCACAAGTGCTGGCGATGGCGGCGATGATGTCGTAGCGTTCACCCCACAGGACGCGAGATACCTCCGGATGACGGGTACCCAACGGGCCGGTCAGTACGGATACTCCCTGTACGAACTTGAGGTCTACGTTTCGTAGGCCTTCGAGATGAGGACGCCGATCCACCCCCAGGGGTCGGCGTCCTCTACTTTTTCCGGGTCTTCGCGACGTGCGCGTCGATGAGCGCCACGTGCTCGAGGTCCCGCGGCCGTCCCAGCATCACCTTGGTGGCCCTGATGACCTCGAGTCGCACGAACCTCACGCCGTGCAGGACATCCGCCTCGTCGATCAACGCGTCGGTGTCCCAGCCGGGGAACCAGCTGTCCAGGAACTGGAGGTCCCCCACCGTGACCTCGGCGCCGGCGGCCAACGGCGTCGGCTTGGGTTCGCCCAGCAGCAGAACACGGTCCCAGGCCGGCCCGCGCGTGAGCACGTCGAGATCTCTGGGGTCGTCGATCAAGCCGTGGGCGAACAACACCGCGCTACCGGTGACCGCGAAGTCCTCGGCCGGCAACCCGACGGCGAGCAACGCGCGGAAGTACGGGTGCTCCCAGAACTTGTTCATCACAACCCTCAGAGCGGCGACAGACCGACCCCGATCCGCACGATGATCGCAACGATCGTCGCCAGCACCACGCTGGTCAAGGTGCCGACCAGGTAGTACTCGGTGAAATCCCGGCTGCGATCAGTGCTGATCCGGAACAACGCCTTGATCGTAAATGCAAGTGCCGCCGCCTCCGCCTGGCCGCCGGCGATCAACACGAACACCAGCGCCCGTTCCAGCCACCCGATGTGCGCGCTCGTGGGAGCAAGCGCGGCAACATCAATCCCGTGCTCCCTGAGCTGGCGCACGAACGGCCGCAACACCAGCCGAATCACGTCGTCGCCGACGAAGACCGCCACGATCATCCCGGACAGCACCACGGACCAGCTGTGATCTTCCAACGCCGCGGTGACGAGCTGGAAGGCTCTCGCGCCCCTGCTGCCGACGAGCGCCACGAGCAGCGTTCCCACCAAGGCCACCAGCACGGTCACCGGCCACCACTGCTGGCGGAACCAGCTCCAGACCTCGCGTGACGTCCTGCGCGGGCGGACGGCCACCGGGTTCTCCCCGACCCGGCGGCCCAGCACACCGAGGACCGCGGTCGACACCCCGGAACAGAGCCAGGACGCGACCGCGGCAGTCCCGTCCAGCACGGGAAAGACCACATAGGCCGCGTACACCAGGCTGGCCGCGATGCACACCCAGAGGCGCTGCCCCCGCCTGGCGATGCTGACCGGCACCGTGACCGCGACGAGCAGTCCGAGACTCAACCGTGCGATCTCGAGGTTGTCCTGCATACCCGCAAGACGCACGACAGATCGTGGCTGTGCAACCGATCCCTCAGGTTCGCTCGGTCAGCCTAGGCGCGGAAGAGGTAGTTCCTGATCTCGCCGCCGATGGTGTGCGTCGGCACCCACTCACCGCCGTGCCACGTGCTCATCCGGTACCCGCGCTCGACGAGGAAGTCGGCGACGTCCTTCGCGTGGTACCCGAACCGCTCGACGTGCCGTTCCTCGATCTCCAGCAGGAACGCGGGCTTGAGCCGTTCGATGGTCTCCACGGCCCCTTCGAGGACCTTGAGCTCGGCCCCCTCCACGTCGGCCTTGACGAAGTCGAGCTTCGTGATCCCCTGCTCCTCGACGAAGTGGTCGAGCGTGTCCGTCTTGACCAGGACGTCCAGGTGCTGGTCGAACTCCTCGTTGGACCCCAGCCCGTTCGCCCCCACCGTGAGGAACGACCGCCCGGTGACAGGACTCCCGTGCCGCACGGGAACGCTCATGACCTCGCGCCCCTGCTTCTCCGCGCCAAGGGCGACCGAGTGCCTCTTGATGTTGTCCCCTTCACGCGGCCTGAGCACGTACGACAGGGCGGGGTGCGCGAACACGAGCGGCTCGACGCTGTGCACAGTCCCTTGTGGACCGACCAGTCTCGACAAAGTGACCGTGTAAAGCCCCAGTGCGGCCCCGACGTCGATGCAGACGTCTCCAGGCTTGACGACCTTGCGGAGCCCGATCAGCTCCGCCTCGGCATAGGGCGTGAGCCGGGCAAGCGCCTGCAACCCGGCAACAACAGCAGCACTGCGAAGTTGGGTCAACACCTCTGTCAGCCTAGACGTGTCCGTTCCGGTGCTGCTCGCCCGCAGGCAACCCGATCTGATCAGCGAACTCGGCAGCCACCCGCTCCCCGCCATAAACACTCAACGCCTTGACCAGATGCAACCTCAGGTCCCGCCGGTGCGCGTCCTCGAGCTCAGGCATGGCCCGCTCAACGCTGCTCACCAACGACTCGGCCCAATGCCCGGCCGGCTCCCGCTGCGCGATCCTCACGAGCTCGGCGAGGTGATCAGCCAACTTGACCGCCGCCTCGACCTGATACCCGTTGCGCTGCAACCACCAGATCGTCGCCGTGCCGACGTCCGTCAACACCTCGTCCCGCAGGTACCGAATCTCAGCGCGCTCAACGTCCCGCTCCGCCAGCTTGAACGTCGAGTTCCGCAACAACTCGATGTGCTTCTTGGCCATCTCCAGGTCGTCGTCCCCGACCGAGACCTTCACCTGCTCCGCCCGAGCCCACACGTGCGTCCCAGGCACCTGCCGCTCGGTGGCGAGCTCATCCCCCAACTGCACCTGCAGGGCAGCGTGATGAATCAACATCGCCTTACCGCTGATCTCCTTGGCCCGCTGCAGAACGTGATGAATGGCAGCACTCCGCGGCGAGTTGTGCCGAAGACCCGTCGCCAGATCAAGCCGCCACACCACCGTGAACTTCAGCTGGAAGTCCAGCCCGTACACCGCACTGGCCAACGGCGTCTCGAACTCCTGCTGATGACTGCTCGCCGGCGGCACGAAGGTGATGTCGTCAGCTCTTCTGGGCACCGTCCGGCGCCACCAAGCCTTGAGGGCACCAAGCGGGCCAGGACGGAAGTCGGGCCAGGGTCTGCTCACACGCCCTCCCTACCTGACGTTTGTGCCCGGCAGAAGGTGGCCTGCCTCACTTCCCTCCAACGGCCGCAGCCCGCCTCGAGGGTTCCTCACGGTGCGTGAGCAGGGCGCTCGTGCGCGGTAGCCGGGGGCGCTGGTCAACTCGGTGGCACCACCCCGCTAGACTGCTGTCGCCAGCCCTAGTAGCTCAGGGGATAGAGCATCGGTTTCCTAAACCGTGTGTCGCAGGTTCGAATCCTGCCTGGGGCACCACCTTTCGCCGGGTGAAATCAAGCTCTGACCAGCGGCAACGCGGTCAGGGCTTGATCTTTTTGGTCAGCCACCGTCAGCGGGAATCTGCCCCTGTTTGCCGCCACCTGCGAAACCACCGCGAAACCGTTTTGGGGTGCTGGGACCGCTGAGGCGCGCCTTCACCACTGAGGCTCCGGACCGCCTTACTGTCCGCCCATGAACCTGCTGACCCTGGTGGGTCCCACGATCGCCTCCGTGGTGGCGCTCACGATCGCTGTCATCGGCTGGAGGAAGCAGACCCGCCGCGACGAGAAGGAACGAACGGACCGGCTCAAGTCGCAGAAAGCCGAGCTCCTGGCCGAACTGCTTGAGCTGTGCATTGCTAACAGCGGTCTGCCCGTCGGCCGAGACGTCGCCAGGGCGAAGGCCATCCTGCTCAGGCTTCCAGGCAACATCGCGACAGTTCTCCGTCAGGCCCTCAACCTTCGGTACACGATGCACGTACCGCTCGACGAGGCCACGGCAGTACGTATGAAGTCGACAGGCCCACACGACGCGAACGACAAGTGGGAGATCTTTGACGCGGCGTCGGCACTGACTCGCGGATCCTTCAGCGCACGACGCGAGTGGATCGAAGCTGAAATCGTCTATGACATCGCCGGGCTGATGGGCGACGACCAAGACGCCGTCCTCGCGGCTTTGAAGAAGGACGTTCGCGACTTGAGCACCGCGCTTCGCGTCAACATGCGGGACCAGCAAGCAGCCACCAAGAACGAGTCGTCTGAATGACTGCAACGCGTTCAAGCCCCCTGGCATGCTCAACCAGGGGGTTACTCGAACCGCGCAGCTACGCCGCTTCAAACAATCGCTCGATCGTCGCGTTGATCGTCTCGCGCTGCCCATCGATGCACTTTGCGTAGATCTTGAGCAGCACCTCAACCGAATGTCCTGCCCGCTCCGCGACCTCCGTCGCAGGCACCCCTCCGTTGAGCCAGAGCGACACGGCAGCGTGCCGCAGGTCGTAGGGCCGAGCAGCCAGCGGCGAGGCCACCTGAGCCGAGGTGAGTCCGTACGGTCGCGCGTCCTGCCACACCCTGTAGTACGTCGAAGACGACACCACCCCACCCTTCGGCGACCAGAAGAGCCGGCCGTCTGACGCGACTCCGAACCGGTCGACATGGTTCCGAATCCGCCGCACCAGGACCGGAGGGATAGGCACCGGCCGCACGTCCTTCACGCCCCGATGCTTCAGCCCGCGTTGGTCGTGCACCTCCCCCGAGTCCGTCCACCGCTTCCCCGCCGACGGCCGAGACTCGCCCAGCATCAGTAGACCCCAGCCCTCATCGGGAAGGGTGCAGTCATCCAGCTTGAGCCCGAGCCCTTCAGCCGGCCGAGCCGCCGCGTAGTAGCAGGTGGCAAAGAACGCTTCGAGGTGCGCACCTCGATCAGCGTTGCGCCGCCCGACATACGACACGGCCGTAAGCAGCTCCTCGATCTGCCGAGGGTTGGCCACCACACGCGGGTCAACCTGCTTCGCGACCTTGCGCTTGACCCGGTTCAACGGGTTGTCCGGGATCAACTCCCGCTCGACCGCCAACGCCAGCAGGTTGAACAGCACCGCCCGCTTCCGCGAATACACGGTCGCAGCCGCGGACTTCCCATCGAGCTTCGTGGCCAGCGCGTCCAGGACCTCCCGAACCGCCACCGCGTCCGTCATGTCGTACAACGGCCGGGAGTACCGAGCCAACCAGTCCACGACCTCCTGCTGTTCGCGGTCGAGCTGATCGTCACGAGTCGTCGGCGGCAACAGGTGACGCGTCAGCACTCCACGCAGCTCCGTCAGCTCCGGCCGGCCAGGCCCGTTCTTCACGAACGCAGCGCACGCAGTCGCCAACGCATCCACTGTGCTGCTCCGCGTCTTCGCAGCCGAGTCGGGCCACTTCATGTCCATGTAGGACTGTGCGAACTCCAGGAACGAGAAGGAGTTCTTCCGCTTCAGCTCAGACAGCGGAAGCCCAGTCTCCACATCGAACTCTTCACCGAGCCGCGCCGCCTTCATCAGGTCGGAACGCCGGTTGATCGCCTGCGCCTTGTTCGCGAACCACTCCGAGTGGCTCTTCTTCTCCGTCACCCACCTGACGCCCCACGGCTTCGGCCGCTTCTTACCCTTCGCGGTCTTCTTCTTCGTCCAGTCGGCGATCTCCCAGAAGGTGACCTTCAGCGTCGTCTCGCTCATGCTGCCCGCCCGTAGAGGTCGTCCATCCAGTCCAGGAAGTCCGAGCGCCGACACCGCAGCTCCCCGTTAGGGAGCGGGAAGCAACGAGGCCCCTTCCCCGTCTGCCGCCACTTGTAGAACGTGTCCCGAGAGACGTCCCCGCCGAGCGCCTCCAGCATCTCCGGAACAGACATCAGTACAGCTATCTCACGCGCCTTGCCGTTCATGATTCCCCCCGTTTACGCAGCTAGATGAGTTGCCGAACTTTCTGGCGGTCCGGCAGATGCGAGCAGCGCGGCCGTGTATTCGGCCTTCCACCTGCGCCGCTCAGCGACAGCGCTCAGCAGGAGATGCGCCCGTGCCGGCACATTCGGATCACCGGGCTGAACGTTGTTCCAGACGACGCGCTGCGCCTGGTCCTCGGGCTTGATCCCGACGTCCGCGAGCAGTTGCCGAACGAACGTCTTCCGGTCGTGCTTGTGGTCCGCCAGCGACTTGCCCGACCACTTCCGCGACACGAGGACCCGCCGACCGGCGACGCCAAGCGTGGTTCGCTTGTGCGCCTTGCCTTTGCACTTCCCAGGCACCGTGGACAGCCGAGCCCCACGAGGCTGCACGCCGTACAGCAGCCATACCGCACACTGCGGCGAACAAGGCGTCACAGCCAGCTCCGCACACAACCGTTCGGCGTGGTCTTCCTGCCGCGTGGTCTGGGCGTCGAAGCACTCGTTGATGCTCTTGGTGAGGTACTTCGTCAGGTAGCCGATGTGGCGGCCGGCCTCTTGAGTGCCGCCGAGGATGCCCTTGGAGTGCACCTGCACCCCGAACCGCGCGACATGGGCCGGACGTTCGACCTCATCAAGGGCTTCTTCCCAGGTAGGCAAGGCCCTTCGCGTCTGCGGATCAACGAATCCCTTGGCCCGCACATCCCAGAACGGCAGCTGGTCACCGCTGTACTTGATCTCGTCGTGCTCGGGCCACCAGACCTGGTGGTACGTGGCCTCGGTGACCGCCTTCAGCTCCGCACGCGAGATCGAGCCCCGGACCGCCGCGTGCCAGTGCGGAGCAAGCCGACGCTGTGGCTCGACCGCCGAGAAGTACTGGACCTCCCAGCCCACACAGCGCCGGAGGTTCTGGACGAACCGATCAAGCAGCGCGGCGAAGTGCACCGCGTCCCGAGCCGCACGGCGGTAGTTGTACTTCGTCGGGTCAACCGGGGTGCCGTCGCTGCGCACCTTGCCGTAGGTGTCGAGCGTCAGCGTGAGGAACGTCGAGGGCTGGTGCTTGCCCCCGAACACCTTGCCCACGGTGCGCTTGCTGACCGGCCGCCGAGGCAGGTTGGGCGCATCCTGCCGACGCCTGGTCGACCGCTTTCGCACGCCCTTGAGCGGGACTTCCAGCGAGGGGAGCGAACCGCGGACTCCGAGTTGCCGAAGTTCGGCGTCAACCTCCGCGACCTCTTCCCGCACCTCCTCCGCGCCCACTTCATCGCCCTCACCGAGGGCCAGGCGGAAGGCCTTCAACAGGTCAGCCCGGTACTCGGTCAGCTCCCGCTGTTCGTCGCTCGGAGCGTCCGGAGTGAAGTCCGGTTCCTCGGTCAGGTGCCATCCCTCGCGACACTGCGCCATCCGCAGACGCCGGTTCTTCTCCGCGCACGTCGGGCAGACACTCGCGACCGTTGAGCCGCAAGGGACGGGCACGATGTCCACACGCCCGGTGTCGAGGTCGATCCGCTCCTTAGCCAATGGACGGACACAGACGCCGTGTTCCTCAGCCACGGCCCGCACAACGTCGAGCGCGGCCGGCTGCTTCATCCGCTCTGATCGAGTCAGATACTCGGTCACGCCGCCGCCCTCCCGTCCGTCAACTCGGGGAACTCGTGCACGGTGGCCGGAGCGAGGTACGCACCCAGCTCGACCAGGTCCGCATCCGTGACGTTGAAGGCCCGCGCACGCTCGGGTTCGCGCTGCCCGTCCTCCTTGCCCCACGCGACACCGGGCGTGTTCTCGCTGATCTCATGCGCAGCCGCACCGCGTTGCCGAACGCCATCGCCCAGGACCATGTCCACCTGCACCGGCTCATCGAGGCGCAGCGCCACCCGAGTCGTGAACAGGTGCCGGAAACCGACGATCTCCTTGCGCGGGTCCTGGACCAGGCCGACGACGGCGTAACCAGGTGCACGTCCCTGAGAGGTGATCGTCTGGATTGCCCGCGTCGCCCGTTCGCGAAGGTTCCGGTCTGACTGGTAGGCGATCAGGTCCGCCAGTTCATCCACGACCAGTACCGTGAAAGGCTCCCCCGTGCTTCGCGCCCACAGTCGCCGAACGCCCCGGTAACGAGTGGCCCGCTCCTTCACCTCTGCGGCGATTTCTTCAAGCAGGGCAACAGCTTCAGGCCCGTTGTCGTAGACGACCTTCTCGAACGCGTCCGGGCACTGCCCCAGCTCCATGCCGCCCTTGGGGTCGATCCCGACGAGGCGGACCATGCCGGCCTTGATGGCCGGGGCGAGCTGCCAGACGATCGACCACAGCACCGAGCCCTTGCCAGCACCAGGCACTCCGACCACGAGGACCTGCGACCCGAGCAGCCTCAACCGCCAGGGCTTCCCTGTCTCCGTACGACCGACGACGACGCGCTTGAGGTCGACCTCTCCGGGGTCGGCGAGCTGCGGCACCGCGACCGAACGCGCCAGCGGGTCAGCGTGGATGAAGTCGAGCTCAAGCACGCGAGGCTTCAGAACCCGCACCCGGCAGGACCGAGCATTGAACGAGTGCGCCAGATTCTCGCGCCGCAACTCCCACTGCTCAGGAGACTGCGCCGGGATCATCCGCACGCGCACCTTGTCCCGCCAGCCCTCCGACCGGATGCGGCGCAGCTTCGGGAGGTACTCCTTCCCGCGGACTTCCTTCGTCAGCTCTGCAAGCCGCACCACGGTCCGCCACTGCGGCACGTACACGGTGAGCCGCCGCCACTCAGTCAGCACGCGGTGCCAGCCGTGCCGAAGGAACGAGTCCTGGTCGAGGCCGTACCAGACCGCCAAGGCGCACACGAGCGACAGCAAGGCGAGCACCAGCGGCGAGAGTCCGAACCGGTGATAGGCGACGTAGCCGCCGAGGCCAGCCGTGACCGCAACCGGGTACCGAACAGCCAGAACGACCAACCGCACGACCAGGCGGACCGCGAGCCACAGCAGGGCAACGGGCGCGAGCACCAGCTTGACCCAGCCTGGAAGCCATACCCACCACGGAACCTGCGGACGTGCACCCTCGAACGGTGCGGGATCAACCCAACGGTTTCCCTTCATCGCGCACCGCCAGCGCACTTCGGGCACTGGAAGACGCTCCCCACGCTCGGGATGCGTCCAACAGGCTGGAAAGCCCCCAAAGCGGCGGTGTGCTGCGCCCGACAGGTCAGGCATTCGAAGCCCCGCGCCTGCGCCGCCGTGAGTTCCATCGTCTCCAGCGAGCCGCCATCGAGCATCACGGCATAGCTGGAAACGGTCTGCCTGGTGGAGATCATCCGATCCCCGTCTAGCGCACGAATGCGCTCAGGCTCTACGCTCATCGTTGTTCACTCCTGAGTTGGGTGGACAACGCAGGAGCGGCGAGGTTGGTAGCCGGGTTCCGCTCCTGCGTCTCACGTTCTCTTTGCACCGCAACAAGACGTGCGGCATCGCCACGTGACCCAGCAGAGTCACGCGCTCTGTCCAATGAGAACTTCCGCTACTTCTTCGCCGTCTTCGTGACCTTGATCGCCTCCCCCTTCTCGCGCTCACGGTTCGCCCAGTACATGGCCTCGTGGTGATGGCTGCGGTCGCTCTCGGCGACTCGCGCGTAGATCGCAGCGGAGCGGAGGTAGTAGTCCCGCAGAACGGCGGGAGCGGCCTTGGGGTTGGGCAGGAGCTTGCTCAGCACGTCGTGTGCTTCGCTCAGCGTCCGGGCCTGCTCAGCAAGGCCCCAGTGCATGGCCTCAGTCGCGGGCATCGGAAGCCTCCTCCGCGAGGGCATGACGCCCCTCCTGTCGAGCGGCCGAGGCCTGGAGAGCACGCCACCCCTGGTCGAGAACATCCCGCAGTTGCGGGACCACATCCCGATCGACGACAAGCACGGCGGGGAAGGCGTTGCCGAAGCGGATCTCGATCCGGTCGGCGAACGGCATCGCGAGTGGCCGCATCGGCACGCCGTCGGTCAGGTGAACGCGCACCAGGTCAGGCATCACGCCGCCTTAGCGGATGGCTTGCCGACGACCGGCTTCATGCCGGAGGCCCGCAGGCTGTAGCCGAGCTTTGCGCGGCAGCGGTGACGCTCACCCGCGTGGACCCCACGGCAGCCCTTGTCGTCGATCCACGGCGTGACCGTCAGCCCCTCGAACACCACTGGCCGGACGTCCGTGCCGGGGATGGCCTCCGGCGGTACCGGCTGGTGAGGTGCGGAGATCTTGACCGTGACGACCGCGTCCGTCTTGCGCTCCGCGGCCTGGTCAATGACCAGCACAGACCACACGAGGAGACCGGTCTCCTTGTCCTTCTCCTGCTCGGGCGGCAGACCCTTCGCCCGCTCGTCGGCGGACTGGAACTTGAGCACGGGCTCAACGCCCATCACGAGCGCGCCCTGGGAAACACGAAGTCGTGACCCGCAGGGAGCCTGCTCCCACCTGTGATCGCCATCGTGGCTCTCCTGTCGTAGGTGTCGTCCAGACCGGTTGTCTGGAGTTCTCGACACCTACGACTTTCGGCTGAAAACCGGGACGTGAGCACCGCATGGCGGGACTTCTAGAGACGTCCCTATTAACCTAAGACGTCCCTAGCGTCCCCAAGGACGTCCGACAGGAGCGATCATGGCGAACGAGCGACTACGAGACGCGTTGCTGCGCAACGGACTCACATACGAGCAGGTAGCCAAGGCCACGGGCGTCGACCAGAAGACCGTCGAACGCTGGATCACGAAGGGCCGGGCGCCGTACCCGCGCCACCGCAACACCATCGCGTCGATGGTCAAGGAGACCGAGACGTACCTCTGGCCCGACGCGGTCGCGCCGGAGCGGAAAGCCGAGATCACCGAGTCCGAGGTCGTCAAGCTCTACCCACACCGCAACTCGATCCCCCCAGAGCTGTGGGACCACCTCATCACCAACGCCACCCGGCACGTGGAGGTGCTGGTGCACGCCGGCATCTTCTTGGTGGAGCGACCGACGTTCATGCGGGACCTGGCCAACAAGGCCGCGAACGGCGGGCGCATCCGCCTGATTTTCGGCGACCCTGCCAGCCGCGAGGTCGCCAAGCGCAGCGACGAGGAGCAGCTGGGCAAGGGCACGCTCGGCTCCCGCATCCGTAACGCACTGGCGTTCTACCGGCCGCTGGTCGGCGTGGACGGCGTGGAGATGCGCTTCCACAAGACGACGCTCTACAACTCGATCTTCCGCTTCGATGACGAGATGGTTGTCAATACGCATGTCTACGGCTTCCAAGCCGCGCACGCTCCAGCCCTGCACCTGCGGCAGCTCGCTGCGGGCGATCTCTTCGAGACCTACTCTGAGAGCTTCGAGCACGTCTGGAACCTGTCCAAGCCAGCAACGTTCTGAGGAATCCCACATGGCCCGCGTGGACTACTTCCATGACCCGAGCGCCCCAAAGGCGAATAGCCTCCGCCCTGCTGTCAGCGCCTTCATCCAAGACGAGGTGGGACGCGTGCTAATGATTCGCCGCGCCGATAACGACAAGTATGCAATTCCAGGCGGCCAGCAAGAAGCTGGCGAAACCCTCACCCAAGCAGCCATACGTGAAACAAAAGAAGAGACCGGCATCGACATTGAAGTAACAGAGCTTATTGGGCTCTACTCAAATCCACACCACATAATCGAATACGACGACGGTGAAGTGCGACAAGAATTCTCTATCTGCTTCAGAGGCTCACCCAAGCAGGGGGATCTAAAAACAAGCAACGAGTCTAAAGAAGTCGCCTGGATTAACCTGGACGAGCTGGACGCGTTGAATATTCATCCATCGATCCGCATGCGCATCAATCACGCCCTGGATAATCGTGTCGATCCGTTCTACACGTAGCCCAATGTAACAGCCGACTATCCAGAGGCGACGTTCAGTAGGCGCGCTTCCAGATCAGCGATATGGTGCTGCACCCGCGTGTCGACAGCACGAGAGCACCTGAAGTCTCAGCAGGAGGAGAATCAACAGTGACCCTAGAGGAGCGCCTGAATACCTGGACCGACCTTTCAAGCCCGACCGAAAAGACCAAGCAGAAACGCACGGAACGCATGATTGAAGAAGCAATCACTGCGCACGCGCCACTAAAGAGCTGCACCCTCGATGTATACGCGAAAGGATCATACGCCAATCAAACTAATGTGAAGGCGGACAGCGACGTTGACATTGTCGTCCAATGCAAGAACGCCCTCTACTACGACGAAGCGACACCAGGATGTTCCGGCGTATCGGGCGTATATGACGGCGAGTGGTCTCCATATAGACTACGGACTGAACTCGAGGTCGCACTTCGGAAGAAATTTCCGGACCAGATCGACAATTCTGGCTCAATCGCTATCAAAATAGCCTCAAGCTCAGCACGTGTCGACGCTGACGTAGTTCCTTGCTTCGATTATCGCTACTACTGGAGCAGCAGCTCATACGTTGAAGGCACGCGAATATTTAGAAAGAACAACTCTTCACTAGAAAACTATCCTGCCCAACAGCTTTCCGAAGGAGCAACCAAGGACACCAACACCCTTTGGTCGTACAAGGCAACCGTTAGAATCCTAAAGCGCGTCGAGAATCTAATGGCAGAGTCCGGCTTTCACCATGAGGTCCCCTCATTCTTCGTCGAGTGCCTAACCTATAACTGTCCGAACAGGTTGTTCATCGAAGCAACCTGGACGAATCGTGTTCGCAATGTTCTAATTCACCTGTGGGGAAATCTCGCAGGTAGCGAACCCCAACATGAACCCGACCGCTGGCTAGAGGCAAACAACCGGAAGTTTCTGTTCGACACCTCTCAGCCTTGGACCCGCTCTGACGGCAAAGCTTTCGCCAAGGCAGCGTGGAACTATCTAGGATATGGGGAATGAAGAGCAACTTCGCCATTCGAGCCATTGCAGTAATCGTCGCGACAGTCTTTGTGTCCGGAGCTTGGATCCAAGGAGGAAAGCTTGAGCTGGGATGGCTAAAGTTCTTCTCGATTGCAGTGCTTGCGGTGACTGTCTCCGTTACGGTATGGGACATTTGGCTTTGGCGCCTGCCCCTGGCTCAATTAATACCAGGAGTCCCTCGATGCCTACGCGGTACTTGGCAAGGTGTACTCGTGTCCTTCTGGATAAACCCCGAGACGGGCGAGAAACTAGATCCAAAGAACGTATACCTGGTAATCCGGCAGACATCAAGCAAAATATCCGTCACCCTGCTCACAAACGAGTCTAGGTCAACATCTTCCTTAGCAGATGTGACGACGGTTGATGACATGTCGCAGCTGACTTATCTATATCTAAATCGACCCGACCCGCGGTTCGAAGTTCGTAGCAAAATACACCACGGCTCGACCGTATTGATGGTATCCGGCAGGCCGGCCAAGCGCCTGAAAGGGCACTACTGGACAGATCGCGACACAAAAGGAGAGTTGGATTTCAATACCTTCAACAAGCAGCTTGCAGATGACTTCGAAGAAGCAGATGAGCTCTTCAAAAAGCAGACTACAACATGAACGGAATTTACATGACTGAAGAACAACGACGAGGAAAAGCGATCAGACAGTTCATGTGGGAGTGGCAGCACTTCTTCCGCCACTCTGTCGAAAATTCTCTCCAGCGGGCACTTGAGAAAATCGGTTTCGACGGCGATCCCGAAGTTCTAGTCATCGGTTTCGACACCACCGGAGAAAAAGTACTCCCCGTATGCATCGAGCCCGAGAACGGCAGCTTTGGAAATTTGCGATTCGAGCCCTCAATTCAGACTAGAGCACAAGACCTTTTCAGTACAGACCCGGAGCAGAATTTCTATATCTCAGACCCGCGGCTTCACCGAGAGCGACGACTACATCTCTTTGATAGGGCTCACGCAAAAGCTCTGATTGAAGCCCTTCAGAACTCAGGTCCGGGCTCCGGCCGAACGTTCTTCTGCTCAAATTCAACCGTTGTCGCTGGCTATCGCGTATACGTCGCCGTTGGCATCATCACGGCAGAGCTGAGCGAAGTTCCTCAGCTTAAACGAACAGAACTAGACCGCATTCCAATTTTGCCATCACTGGTACATGCAGTTGTTTATGAGGTACTTGGACGTGCTACCCGAGCTCTTAATCAGCCTGACCCTGGAAAAGATCTTCTTGGATTAGACACAGGCGATGATGAAATCGTCCGCAGCGCAACGAGCGCCACGGTTCGGTCTGTTCTAACCGCCACCGGTCAGATATTTGCCCGAGGGCGAGAACGGCATCTGAACACGATATCATCGCTTCCGTACGAACGACGATTCGCCAATGGCAGGATCGTCTTCTCTGATGCCGAGAATCCATTTCTAAACGTCCACCTGCGTTTGGCGAAAGCTGTTTCTCTCAGCGATACACACTCGGTTCGAAAGATGCTAGAAGCAAGCAGTAGCGAAGTTTCACTGCTTTCTGATGGCGATCACGTCTATGGTTTTGGCACCGTCAAAGACGACTACGATGCCGAAACCGAGTCTATTTTTGTGATGACTTCAACCGAGCGTGGAGCATGGGAGGTCTCACACGGAGACCTTTCGCTATTCACGGTGACAGACGGAGCAGGACGACTATCCGTAAGCCCGCTCAACCCCAAGAACTTCGCCGATACCGTACGGCGTCTAATACCCAACGCTGATATTAGTGCTCTTCTGAATTTGGCAGAAGCCGCGAGCAAGAACGATCACGGTGCTATGTTGATCATCTCGGCAGACGCACCAGGTGAAGCAGCTCGATTGTCGCCTCAAGCATGGATGGTGACTCCAATAGCCCTAAATTCCGGGCTAGCTCAGCAGCTAACTAGAATCGATGGCGGAATTCTAGTTGATGCGCATGGTAAGTGTCACGCCATTGGCGTCATACTCGATGGCACCGCAAACGGAATCGGCACCCCTTCACGAGGAAGCCGGTTTAACAACGCAGTTAGATACCTAGACAGCAGCCCCCCACCAACTGTGGTGGTCGTGTACAGCACTGATGGACACATCGATGTCCTGCCAAAATTGATGCCCCAGGTAGAGCGTTACAAAGTTTCCGATGCCCTAGCAGCTTACGTTGAAATCGTGAGTAAAGAACAGTTCGATTTTGAGATTGCGAACCGCGCATGGGATAAGCTTCTTCGATTTAAGTTCTACCTGTCCGACGAGCAATGCGAGATCGCGAACTCAGCAAGACGTCGCTTGGAGGAAATGAGGAACGCCACGTCCAGCATCAGGATAAGCGAGAGGGATCTTCGCCCAAATCCATCCATGAACGACAGCTTTTGGACTTCTGGTCGCTGACGAATTACGTCCAGCTAGAAGTCACCTCAGGCCACGTCATCACGCTGTCTCCGACTCTGCGAACAGCTCGAACGCCACCGTCCTCAGAAGCTACGAAAGCAACAACTTGCGGCAGGCACCATGAAAATCTGAATGCTGCACGATGACGGGTACCGAAAGATTCCACCGATAGCGAGTTTACCTCGGTTCCCTCTGCATTATCACATGACAAGACTGTCCTCAGCACTGGTGCTGTCGCCGTGACCTCTGCACCAAATCCGATGATCTCAAAGCGATCGGTCATCACTATCGCGCCGTCAACTCCTGCTAGCGACGCCGCGAACTTGATGACATCGCTCATGGCCTCCTTCGCATAATCTTTCTTGTCCGACAGGCTCTGCAAATCCTTGAATTCAGCTGCACTGACTCCTTCTTCAGCTTCCCAGATCTTAAAGTATGTCTCGAAGTACGAGTGATGAAACTCAAGTTCGTCAATCAGCACTTTCCAGATGCGATCATCTTTCATGCGATACTTTGCTGACACCACAGAATTCCACGGATGAGAACCGTCTTTCCACTCATGCGGAATTAGCAAGAGGGTTCCGCCATGACCCTGAGCCTCCAGCTCAAGGAGAATTCTTTCTAAGATAATCGTGTAGTACCTGCGAGGCCAGTCGTCGCCGTCATCACTAAACCGATCACGGCTGATTCGCGCACTGGCTGCGGCATAACAGGAGTTCCTCGCAGAGTCGAGGAATCTCCCAATCGGGCCTGAGTACAGAATGTTACTGCTCGGTAATATTATCTCGCCCGCCCGGAGGGTCGCGACTACATCACCGCCGTGCGAAACCGAGAGATGACCCGGCTCATTAGAGGTAACCATGAAGGCTTCAGGTGGCGTGCCCGCGAAGTCTCTTTCATGCCGCATTAGCTTAAACCAGGCCGAACCTATGTCTAATAGGCCCCAGATCCTGAGCACATCTTGCCCATTGCTGGTTACGTTCTTAACACCGATTAGTGTCTGCGATGGATCAGTGGCAGGAGCCAGTCGCCGCACATGGGCACTATCAAACGGAAGATCCTTTTCGAACACAATCGGTTTGCGCTTGTGATTCCAGTAACCGTGCGGATCATCTTCAACGAATGAATCTTCGTTGCAATATATTACCTGAAATCGAGTTGGCCGCCCTTCATCGTAAGTAAGGCTAGATTGAAACGCAACATCAAGCAGTGTCGTCAGAGTTTTTCGTTCCGGCAGGGGTACGATTTCTTCGCGACGATGGAAGGATCGACGCCAGCTCTTCTTGACTTGCGCGGCCAGCGCGGCTGGATACATCGACACAAGCACACCTTCCCGTAGTTTCGATCGCATTGATCATGTCGCACATCAATCGCGGCATGTTACTGCCGAATTGGGCTCTACAGGATCAAGGCCGCCGCTGGCGGCACGCTCCGCGCGTACGGCGAACACCTTCCATCCCGGCACTCCCGGCATCCGCTTCGCTGCGCCGGTCGGCCGGGCGGCGCTGCGCGCCGTCCTCCGGCGTTGCCCCACCGACGAGCTCAACCCGTAGAGCCATGCCGGCCAGCAGCTCCCCACGAGCGCCGTCAGGGTCACTGCGGACTTGCCGGCCCTGGCGCTCGACTGCCGCGACGGCTGCGCCGCCTTGCCACCGATCATGAGCACGCGTCGACGAGGCTCCATGTCGACAAGGAGACGGCGCGCCAACAGCCCGACCCCCGAGCATGACGAACGGCCGGCATCGACGCGTCAAGGCTGGAGGACGTACCTTGACTCGACGGCACCGGCCGCGTGCAGGCTGGGGATCGGGCTGATGGCCGGGAAGTGGCAGGACGCGAACCGCGAAACCATCGCGAAATGCGGAACCTAAGCGCCACAACGGAAGCAGCCGAAGCCGCAGGTCAGCAGGCACGACGAGCCCTAGGTCTGTCGTCCCTTCCTAAACCGTGTGTCGCAGGTTCGAATCCTGCCTGGGGCACCACCTTTCGCCGGGTGAAATCAAGCCTTGACCTGCGACTACGCGGTCAAGGCTTGATCTATTTCCTCACCTGCCGGCGCGGACGTGACTGATGTACGGCTCGTAGGCCGACAGGTCGCGGTGCGGCTCGTACGTGCTCAGGTAGTAGTAGTCGGCCACGATGTTGGCCTGCTGTTCGGTGTTGAAGTCGGCGAACGTCTTCCCGTGCAGGCCCTCCGCGCCGCCGTAGTCGTAGAGACCCTTCACGAAGAAGCCCGCCATTGCGGTCGGGAGCAGGCTCAGCACGCTGCGGCCGTGTTGGTACTGGTAGGCGTGGGTGAGTTCGTGGACGAGCCAGCGCTCGTAGCGAGCCTGGTGTTGCGGGCCGGTCAGGACTCCCTTGGGGAAGGTGACGAGCTTCGGGAGGGTGCGGGCCACGCCGAAGCTGCCCAGGAGGCCGCCTTCTGCCAGGCGGAGGGCGCTGATGTCCAGGGCGTCGCCGAACACCTCGCGGGCTATGTCGGCCTCGCGTGATTCCAGGTTGCGACGGAACACCACGGCAGCTCCCCTGCGTCGGAGGTGTACCGATGTTAGGCGGACGGGCTGACCGGCAGAAGTACCGGCGGAAGTGCTGTTGTGCACCAACGGTCATTGACCGCCGTAAAGAAGGTTTCCTAATTTCGGGGTCATGAGTGAGCCTCCGGGACGCAGGTCGCAGAACGGTCCACGCCTTCAGGAGCTCTACGAGGACGCCCGGCGGCGGTACTCGCGGCGCGGGCTCTTCCGGGCCGGGGCGGTGGGTGGGGCCGTGCTCGCCACGTCGAGTTTGGTGGGCACCGCTTCGGCCAGTGGATTCAGCGCTCCCGCGGTGTTGCTCAAGGAGACGGCGAACGGCGGGACACTCCGGCCGTTCGGGCGGCACATCGCGTTCGGGGCGGACCCGTCGCGGCAGGTGGTGGTGTCGTGGCAGGCCCCCGCCAACGTTCAGGCGCCCTATCTCCGGGTCGGAACAAGCCTGGGTGAGTACGGGGAGAAGTTGCCTGCGGAGGTGAGAGCGCTCAGCAGTGACTTGGCTTGGCAGGAGCGGGAGCCGCTGTTCACCATCTCGCCGCATCTGGGGAAGGCCGTTACGCAGTACTACCTGCACGTCCGGCTTGATGACCTGGTGCCGAACACGACGTACTACTACGTCGTCGGGCATCAGGGGTTTGAGCCGCAGGAGCCTGCCAGCTTCAGGACGGCGCCGGTTGCCACGGCCAGGACGGCGTTCTCGTTCACGGCCTTTGGCGATCAAGGGGTTGGGCACAACGCGTTGGCCACCAACGGTCTCATCGCCGATCTGGGGCCGCAGTTCCACCTCGCGATGGGCGACATGAGTTACGCCAACGACGGTGAGGGTGGGCGGCCGGAGACGGACAAGTACGACGCGCGGAAGTGGGATTCGTTCTTCGCGCAGAACGAGCTCGTGGCGGCGACAACGCCGTGGATGGTCTCGCTCGGCAACCACGAGATGGAGAGCTGGTACGACAACCACGGGTATGGCGGTATGCGGGCGCGGTTCACCATGCCCGACAACGCGTGGGACGGGTCCACCTGCATCTACTCCTGGCGGTACCAGAACGTCGGGATGATCAGCTTGGACGGCAACGACATCTGCTACAACAGCGACGCCAACCTCGACTACACCGAGGGCAAGCAGCAGGTGTGGCTCAAGGCGCAGCTCGAGAAGTTCCGCGCGGACGCGAGCATCGACTTCATCGTCGTCTACTGCCACCAGTGCACGTACTCGACGTCCGGGAACAACGGGTCCGAGGTCGGCGCGCAGAAGCGGTGGGCTCCGTTGTTCGACCAGTACCAGGTCGATCTGGTTCTCAACGGGCACAACCACGTCTACGAACGCACGGATCCGATCAAGGCCGGCAAGGGCACCAAGAAGGCCGACATCAAGAGCGTCATCAACCCCGTCAAGGACGGCACGACCTACATCACCGCGGGTGGTGGCGGCGAGAGCATCAACAGCTGGGCCGACTCGAAGATCTCCGACTCCTACTTCGGCAACGTCAAGGACGCCACGGCGACGATGCGGGTCGACCAGGAGGACGGCGAGGAGAAGCTGGTCAAGGTGTCGTGGTCACGGGTGCGGTATCGCGGGTACGGGCTGATCGTCGTCGACGTCAAACCGAGGACGGACGAACCGGCTCAGATGAAGGTCCGCGCGCTCACCGAGACGGGTGCGCTGGTCGACGAGTTCACGATCCGGCGCGGCTGAGAGGGCCTGACATGACTGAGGAACACTCGCGCCGGTTGTTGTTCAAGGTCGGTGGCGCCGCGCTCGTCACGGCCGCGATCACCGGCACGAAACCGGCCCAGGCCGCACCCGACGGGCGGAAGGTCAGGCCGGTCGGGCGGCACCTCGCGTACGGCGCGGATCCGTCCAAGCAGGTCGTGATCTCCTGGCAGCAGCTGGAGAAGGTCAACGGGCCGTACGTCCGGATCGCCACGAACGCGGGTGAGTTCGGGCCGAAGATCGCCGCCGAACCGCGCACGCTCAAGAGCGAGATCGGCTGGCAGGAAGGCGACCACAGCTTCCCGCCGCACGGCCCGGATCCCATGTACCAGTACTACCTGCACGCCAAGCTCAACGACCTCACACCGGCAACGACGTACTTCTACGTCGTGGGGCACGACAACTACGATCCCGCCACCAGCAAACGACGCGGCGAGATCGCAAGTTTCCGCACAGCGCCTACGACAACCGCCACAACGCCGTTCACCTTCACGGCGTTCGGCGACCAGGGCTACGGCTACAACGCGCGCAAGCTGACGAGCCTCGCCGCGGACCAAAGCCCGGCCTTCCACCTCGCGCTCGGCAACCTGAGCTACGCCATCCACGGCGGCACGACGAACGTCGAGGGCGGGCACACCGACACCGACAAGTACGACGCCGCGCGGTGGAACAGTCTGTTCGCACAGAACGAGTTCATGGCGCAGACGACGCCTTGGATGCTGACGCTCGGCAACCGCGAGATGGAGGAGTGGTACTCCCCCAACGGCTACGGCGGCATCAAGCAACGCGTCACGATGCCGGACAACGCCTGGAGCGGCTCAACGGGCATCTACTCCTGGCGGTACCAGAACGTCGGGCTGATCAGCCTGGACGGCAACGACATCTGCAACCGCAACGCCGCGAACCTCGACCACACCAAGGGAAAGCAGCTCACCTGGCTCAAGACGCAGCTCGAGAAGTTCCGCAAGGACACGAGCATCGACTTCATCGTCGTCTACCTGCACCACGCCACGTACTCGACGGCGGACGGCGGTGGCGCGGAGAGCGTCGCGCAGCAGAAGTGGGCGCCGGTGTTCGACAAGTACCAGGTCGACCTGGTCCTCAACGCGCACAACCGCGTCTACGAACGCACCGACCCGATCAAGGCCGGCAAGACGAGCACAGACGGCACCACCTACATCACGGCGGGCGCGGGCGGTCAGGCCCTGGACAAGTTCTACAAGGACGCGCCGGAGTCCTACCTGGGCAACGAGAACACCAGCGGCACCCCGACCATGCGCTGCTACAAGAAGAACAGCTCGAGCTCGACGGACACCAAGGTCACCTGGTCACGCACGCGGTACCGCGGCTACAGCATCGTCGCGGTCGACGTCACCAAGACCACGATGAAGGTCCGCGCGCTGAACGAGGACGGCGTGCTGATCGACGAGCTCACCCTGCGACGGCGGTGAGCCGGTAGCGGATCTCCTTCAACTCGGCCCCGCCGATGGTCTCGGTCTTGACCGTGCCATCGGCGCGGAACCCGAGCCGCTCGTAGAACCGCCGCGCCCGCGGGTTCTCGTCGAACACCCACAGCACCACGTCCTGCTGCCCCTCCAAGGCAGCACGAGCCAGCTCGTGGCCCAGGCCGGTGTCCCACGCGGAGGGCAGCACGTAGATCGCGTACAGCTCGAAGGCGGCATCGGGCTCACGGGACGGGCCGACGGCGACGAACCCGGCCACCGCGGAATCGACCAGGCCGACCCACACACCGCCGCGCGGGATACCGCGCTCCCACATCGATGTGCGCGCTTCCACGGAGAGCTCGTCCAGCACGGAATCCGGCACAAGACCGCGATAAGCGGCCTGCCAGGTCTGGACGTGCACCGCGGCAACGGCAGGAGCGTCGGCGACAACTGCTGGACGGACCGTCATGTCTTCCCCCAGTGGCATGATCGAGCTCATGCGGATCATCGTCGACGCGGACCCTGGCATCGATGATGCCCTTGCTTTGTACTACCTGCGCGCCCAGCGGGAAATCGAAATAGTCGCCATCGGCACCGTTCACGGCAACGTGCCGGTGCAGCAGGCCACCGCCAACGCGTTGAGGCTCGCGGAGCGCCTCAACCTCGACGTCCCGGTGGCCATGGGCGCCGCGAAACCGCTCGCCCAGCCCCTCAAGACCGCGGAGGACGTGCACGGCCAGGACGGCCTCGGCGGCCACGCGGGAGACGAGCCGAAGACCACTCACGCAACAGAAAGCGCCGCCGAGCAGCTCGCGAACAAGGCGCGGGAGAACCCGAAGGAACTGAGCCTGCTCGCGATCGGCCCGCTCACCAACGTCGCGCTGGCGCTGCAGATCGAGCCACGCCTGCCGGAACTGCTCGACAAGGTCGTGGTCATGGGTGGCGCGCTCAACGTGCCGGGCAACATCACCTCCCACGCCGAGGCCAACTTCTGGCACGACCCGGAGGCGGCCGACCTGGTCCTCGCCGCCGGCTTCGAGGACCTCACCATCGTCGGCCTCGACGTCACCATGGCGAGCCACGCCCCGCAGGAGTGGCTCGACGCGCTCCCGCAAGACTGCTACCCGCGCCGGATCCTCGGCTTCTACGCCGACTTCTACGGCAGCTTCCTGGGCAAGAAGGGCTTCGTCCCGCACGACCCGCTGGCCGCCGCGATCCTGCTCGATCCCGGCCTCGCGAGCTACCACGAGGACCGGTTCGCGATCGAGCTCACCGGCCGCTACACGCGGGGCAAGATCGTCGCCGATCAACGGTTCCTCGCCCCGGGAAGCCCGTTCGGGCGTGACATCGCCACCGAACGCACGAAGGCCAAGTACGCCGTCACGGCCGACCACGCCCGGTTCCTCGACCAGCTGAGGCACGCTGTGACACAACCATGACAAACCACCGACGGGACCTGGACAAACACCAGGGACCGTGGAGGTATGAACGTCCACTTGAAACGATGGCTCGCGGTCTCGGGGGCCGCCGTGGTCATCGCGACGGGCGTCGTGGCCGGGGGCTCCTACTGGCGGTTGGAGAGCAATCTCAAGACCGTCGATCTCTCCACGGAGATCACCCACCCCAGGCCTCCGTCGACGCCTGGCCGCCCCCTCAACATCCTCCTCATCGGCAAGGACGACGGCCGGTCCGACACCGCCATGGTCGTGCAGCTGAACGCGAAGGGCGACCAGGCACGCGTGGTCAGCATCCCGCGCGACACGATGGTCCCGAGGCCGAGTTGCGGGAACAACCCGCCGGCCGCGATCGCCATGTTCAACAGCGCCTTCTCCACGGGCGGCGCCGCGTGCACGGTGGCGACGGTCGAGCAGATGAGCGGCATCCGGATCGACCACTTCGTGCAGATCGACTTCAACGGCTTCCGCGACGTCATCGACAAGCTCGGCGGCATCGACGTCACGATGCCCGAGGCGATCGACGACGAGAAGAGCGGGCTGCACGTGCCGGCCGGGCCGACGAAGCTCGACGGAACGCAGGCGCTCGCATTCGTGCGCACCCGCTACAGCATCGGTGACGGCAGCGACCTGAACCGCATCAAGAACCAGCAGCTGTTCATGCGGGCGCTGAGCGAGAAACTGGCGAACGAGAACTGGCTCGCCAGCCCGGCGAAAACACTCCAGCTCGCCGACATCCTGACGAAGTCCATCGTCACGGACACCGGAATCGGTTCGATTCCCGAATTGGCCGACCTCGCGGGAAAGCTCACCGCGTTGAAACCGGACGCGATCACGTACGTGACGCTGCCGACCGAGAGCTACCTGCCCGATCCGAACCGGGTCCAGCCCAAGCAACCGGAGGCGGACGAGCTCTGGCAGGCCGCCTGAGCTAGCAGGCGGCGCCCTGCCACTCACTCGGCTTGGGCCACGGCTGAGGAGACCCCCAGGGCTCCTCAGCCGTGGATGCGTTGCCCCAGTCAGCCACAGCCACTTTGACGGTCTCCCAGTCTCGTGAAGGACGTGGAGTCGAGGTTGTCAGACCTCCTCGTTATGGTGGGCCTCTGACCACCTTTCCGGTGCGTGCGCCGCAGCTCAGGCGGGCGGTCCGCGTTTTCCGGTCCGGACGAGGAGGAGGCCGATTGGGACCCCGTGGCGTCTTCGCGGAGCGCTTCGCGCTGCTCTACGCGGAGGCAGGCGACCCGCCTCTGAAGCGAGTCACGGAGTCGGTCACCCGTGCCCGCCGAACGGACGAACAGGGCAGGCCTCTGCGCGTGCCGGCCCAGCGGGTCAGCGACTGGCGGCGCGGGCGCAACGTCCCCGCCAGGTTCAGCGGCCTGAGCGCGGTCCTGGAGGTCCTGGTCGGCGAGGCCCGCAAGCGCAGGCCCCAGCCCCCGATCGACGGCCTGTACGAACTCGACGCGTGGCGCGCCCTCTGGGAAGAGGCGCTCGCGAGCCCCGTCACGGAAACGGACACACCCCCTCAGGAAGACAACTCCGTCTGCCCGTACATGGGTCTGAGCGCATTCGGACCGGAAGACGCGAATTGGTTCTTCGGCCGGGAAAGGGCGACGAACGCACTTCTCGACCGGCTGAACGACAACGGCATCACGACGCTCGTGGGCGCGTCCGGTGCCGGGAAGTCCAGTTTGATGAAAGCGGGCGTCCTCCCCCGGCTGAGCAAAGAGGCCGTCCTAATTTCGCCCGGCACCGATCCGCTGAAGGAGTTCGCGCTCCAGGTGCCGGAGCTGGTCCACGTGCTGGAGGCCGCGGCCGGCGCGGACGGGCAGGTCGAGTTCGCCCACGAGGTGCAGGCCGCGGTCGGCGACCGGGTGGTGATCGTCGACCAGTTCGAGGAGGCGTTCACCCTCGGCGGCGACGAGGACCGGCTGCAGATCTTCGTGCAGGCCCTGCACGCGGCGGCGGAGAAGACGGCGGTCGTGCTCGGCGTGCGGGCCGACTTCTACGCCCGCTGCCTCGACTTCCCCGAGCTCGCCGAGGCCCTGCAGACCAGACAGATGGTGCTCGGCGCGATGTCCGCGGCCGAGCTGCGCGACGCCATGACGAACCCGGCCAAGGCCGCCGGCCTGCAGCTCGAGGCCGGTCTGGTCGACCTCATGCTGCGCGACCTCGGCACGCACAACCGCCGCGGCAAGGACGCGTACGACGCGGGCGCGCTCCCCCTGCTCAGCCACGCGCTGCTGGTCACGTGGCAACGCAGGCAGGCGGGCCGCCTCACGATCGCCGACTACCGGGCGGCGGGCGGCATCCAGGGCGCGGTGGCCGCCACCGCCGAACGTGCCTGGTCAGACCTCGACGAACCGGCGAGGGCCGCCGCGAGACAGCTGCTGTTGCGCCTGGTCAGGGTCGGCGACGACACCCAGGACACCCGCCGCCGGTCCAGCCGCCACAGCCTGCTGGAGGCCAGCACGAACCTCCCGGCGACGGAACGCGCGCTCGAGGTCCTCACGCACGCCCGCCTGATCACCATGGACGCCGGCTCGGTGGAGATCACGCACGAGGCGTTGCTGCAGGCGTGGCCGCGGTTGCGCAGCTGGATCGACGAGGACCGCGCGGGCAACCTGACCCGGCAACGGCTCGAAGAGGACGCGGCGACATGGTCCACGCACGACCGCGACTCGTCACTGCTCTACCGCGGCGCACGGCTGGAGGGCGTGCGGCAGCAGCAGGACGTCACCACGATCGCCAAGGAGTTCGTGCGGACGTCCGAACGTCAGCACCGCAAGAGCGTCTGGCTGCGCCGCAGCGCCATCTCGCTCGTGGTGATCTTCGCGCTGATCGCCGCCGGTGCCGCCGTGATCGCCGTGCGGCAGCGTGACGACGCGGTGTTCCGCCAGATCGTGGCCGAGGCGGACCGGCTGGCCGACACGGACGCGTCGGTGGCCGCCCAGCTGCTGCTCGCCGCCCACCGGTTGCGGCCGGACGACCTGGACGTGGGCTCCAAGCTGCTCGCGAACCAGCAGAAGCCGCTGGCCGTCCCGCTGCCGGGGCACACCGGCGCGGTGTACCTGACGTCGTTCACCACCGACGGCACCGTTCTCGCGACCGCGAGCTACGACCGCACCGCCCGCCTGTGGGACGTGCGGGACCGCTCGAACCCGAAGCCGCTCGCGGTGATCACCGGCCACACCGACTGGCTCACCTCCGCGGTATTCTCGCCGGACGGCAGAACGCTCGCCACCACCGGCAACGACAAGACAATCCGGCTGTGGGACATCACCGACAAGGCGAATCCCCGGCACCTCAAGACGATCGAGACCGGCAACGGCACCAGCTACCTGCTGGAGTTCAGTCCCGACGGCAAGATCCTCGCCGCGGCGAACGAGGACAAGACCGCGCGGCTGTGGAACGTCAGCGATCCGGCGGACCCTCAACCGCTCGGCGAACCACTGCGCGGCGCCACGGCGGCGGTGCGGACGCTCGCCTTCACGCCGGACGGCCACACGCTCGCCACCTCGGGCGACGACCAGGTCGTCCGGCTCTGGGACGTCGCGACCAGGACCCCGGTCGGCAGGCCGATGACCGGCCACACCGGAGGCGTGCACTCGGTGACGTTCAGCCTGGACGGCAAACTCCTCGCGTCCGCCGCCGACGACACGACGGTGCGGCTGTGGGATCCGGCGGCACAGACGCAGATCGGCGACCCGCTCGTGGGCCACACCGCAGGCGTGTGGTCGGTGAAGTTCAGCCCCGACGGGCGGATGCTCGCCTCCGGATCGGTCGACGGCACCGCACGACTGTGGAACGTCACCGATCCGATCAACGCGATGCAGCTCGGCAAGCCGCTCGCGGCGCCCAGCGGTGGCGTGTTCGCGGTCGGCTTCTCCCCGGACGGCGCGACGCTGGCCACCGGCGCGGGCGAGAACTCGGTCCGGCTGTGGTCGTTGCCGCGGCACGTGGTGCCGGTCCCCGCCGGGAACGCGGGCGTGACCTCGTTCAGCGAGGACGGCAAGCTGCTCGCGACGGCGGACGGCAACGGCGGCAGGGACGGCAAGACCGCGCGGTTCTGGGACACCACGGATCCACTCACGCCGAAGTTCCTCGGAGCGGTGAAGGTCAGCCCTGACAAGGGATCCGTCCGGATTCAACTCCGCCCGGACGGCAAGGTGCTCGGCGCGTTGGCCGGTGAGAAGGCACTGCAGCTGTGGGACACGAGCGATCCCGCGCACGTCGTGCCGCTCACGCCGCCGATCATGCTCGGTACGCGGTTCACCAACCAGCTCGTCTTCTCGCCCGACAGCAAGATCATGGTCACCGGCGGCGACGACGAGTCGGTGCAACTGTGGAACGTCAGCGATCCCGCGAAGCCCGTCAAGCTGGGCGAACCGTTGACCGGGCACGACGGGTACGTCAACGACACGACGTTCAGTCCCGACGGCAAAACCATGGTGACCGCGAGCAGCGACCGCATGTTCCGGCTGTGGGACGTCACCGATCCCGCGAAACCGCGGCTGCTCGGCAGACCGGTGGAGGACCACCACGAACCGGTGCAGCGCGTCATCTTCACGCCGGACGGCACCACGCTGATCACCGGCGGCGCCGACAAGGCGATCCGGCTGTGGGACGTGCGCGACCGGGAGAAGCCGGTGGCGCTCAGCGTGCTCACCGGGCAGACGCAGCAGGTCTTCTCGCTCGCGGTGACACCGGACGGGAAGACGCTCGCGAGCGGCAGTTCGGACAAGACGTTCCGGTTGTGGGACATCGGAGATCCGGCCAGGGCGACCCCGCTGGGCCTGCCGATGGCGCTCACGTCCGGTGCCGAGCCGAACGTCCTCTTCAGACCGGACAGCCGGGCGCTGGTGCTGTCGGGCGGGGGCGACGGCCTGCTGCGCCTGTGGGACATCGACGTCTCGCACGAGGCCGAGCGCATCTGCGCCACCACGCGGGGCGCGCTCACCGAGCAACTGTGGCAGAGCCGTCTGCCCCAGGTGGAGTTCCACGCTCCCTGCTGACCCGCCCAACTGCCCTCACCTACAGCACCTCATCGGTTACTGTCCGCTGCATGCGTCTTCTTGCTCGGGTCGGCAGCTTGCGCGCGGTCGTCGCGGTGACCGTCGGGTTCATCGCCCTCAACATGATTCTCGTGGTGCTCGGCAACGTCACGGACTACGGCACGAACGAGGCGTTCGTGAAGCACGTCCTCGCGATGGACACGACGTTCGGCGAGGGCCTGAAGTGGCGGGCGATCACGAGCCCCGCCGTCGTCACGATCGTCTACGTCGCGATCATCCTGTGGGAGGCGATCTCCGCGGTGCTGCTGACCGCGGGCACCGTCGCCTACGTCCGCGACAAGGAGGACAGCGCGCGCAAGTTCGCGTCCGCCGGTCTGCTGATGATCGTGGCGCTGTTCCTGGGCGGCTTCATCACCGTCGGCGGCGAGTGGTTCGCGATGTGGCAGTCGAAGGACTGGAACGGCATCGGCGCTGCCCTGCGGATGGTGACCATCGCGGGCTTCGCGCTGATCCTCGTGCACCTCAGCCCGCGTCGGGCCACTCAGTAGTCGGCTCCACGCAGAACACCGGTCCAACGCCCGCGTCGGCGCCCATCTCGCTCCACCAGTCGCGCTGCTCAGCATCCTCGATCGAGTCGATCACGACGAGCCCACCGGCCTCGTGCACGAACCCGATGAGGTCGTTGAGCACGTGCGACACCAACTCGTCCGGCTTCTGATAGCGCCCCTTCACCCGCACGGCCGCCACGCCGAGCGAGCGGACCAGCTCGATCTCCGCGGTGGAACCGGAGAAGTCGCGCGCACCGATGTGGATGCCCATGTCGGAGAGCAGTTCGAGGTTGTCGGCGGCCTCGCTGTCCTCGGACGCGAGCACGTGCACCGGAAAGCCCAGCAACAACCGCCCGGCCGGCAACCCGGTGTCCGCGAGCACGCGCCGCACGTCGCGCACGAGGTCCGGGCTGTTCGCCATGCTCTCGGTGAGGCAGACGGCGAGCATCTCCTCGTACCGGCACGCGGACTCGGCGGCCGTCCGCAGCATCCACTCGCCGAGCGGCAACATCAGCCCGGTGTGCTCGGCCATCCCGACGCACTTCTCGTGCGGGATCAGCCCGACGTCCCGATGCCGCCAGTTCAGCTCGGCCTCGACGCAGACCCGCGCCGACCCGTCGAGCTTCATGACGGGGTTGAACACGACCTCGATGTCGCCGTTCTCCCAGGCACCGGGCATGACCGCGGCAAGAGCGAACTCCTCCTGCTCCCGCTTGTCCTGGGTGGCGTCGTGCAGCCCCCACTGCCGCCGCCCGCTGCGCTTGGCGCGCCGCAACGTCATGTCCGAGGCCCGCAACACCTCGGCGGGATGATCGCCGGGATGCAGCCGAGGCAACACCCCGATCGACGCCGACACCGCGACCCCGTGCTCGCCGAAGTAGACGGGCTCAGCCAGTTCGTGCTCGATCGTCCGAATAGTCGTGTCGACGTCCGGCGTCTCGGCCCCGTTCTCGACGAGGACGGCGAACTCGTCCCCTTCGAGCCGGGCGACCATCGCCTTCTCGGCGGAGAACACCGAACTGAGCCGCTCCGCGACGAGCTTGAGCACCTTGTCGCCGATCTCGCGCCCGAGCCCGTCCGTGATGACCGCGAAAGCGTCGAGATCGAGGTGGTACAGCGTCACGCCGTGCTCGATGTCGCTGTGCAGCAACGACTCCAGCCGCGTCGTGAGGTACTGCCGGTTCGGCAACCCGGTCAACGCGTCGTGCAGCGACTGGTACTGCAACCGCCCGCCGAGCAACGTGAGCTGGCTGTCGTCGTCGATCATCACGACAAAATGCTTCGGGTTGTCGTCGGGATCCTTCTGCACGGTGGCCGCGAGCAACACGCGGAAGTGCTCACCATCGCGATCGATCAGCCGGGGCCGCTCCTCGACCCGCCGCATCCGCCCGTACCGCAGGCCGGCCAACGCGTCGTTGATGAGCGGCAGATCAGCGGGCGCGATCAAATCCGTGAGCGTCATCCCGGCAACGTCTTCACGCCGAAGAATGGTGCACAACGCCTCGTTGGCCCGAATCAGCTCACCATCGAGCCCGACCATCGCGATACCGGTGGAGGAATGCGCGAAAATGTCCTCGAACCGCTCCTCGCTGGCCTGCAAATCCAGCTGCACAGCCCGATTCGCCCGCAACAGAGCCTGACTGACGCTCTCCTGCTGCTCCAGCACGAACGCCTGAATCGCCCCGGTGTACGCCGCGGAAACAGCCCCGACCACCAGCGCGGCCTGCCGAGCGTCGGCCCCCTCCTGCACGACGAACTGCGCGAGAACCTCGATGGACTCCCGCAGACTCTCGGCGCCAACGCAGTGGATCTCCACCAGCCGAGTTCCGACCAGCGAGGCCACCCGAGGATCACCGACGAGCGCCTCAGCCACCAGGTTGAGCAGCTCGTGCAGCTCCTCCGTCAGCTTCGCGGCCGACAGCGGTATGTACGCGGTACGACTGACCTTGATCGCCCAGTCGCGCGCCAACGCGTCGCGTCCCACCGGACGTGACGGTCTCGCGTCGTCCTGGCTCGGCAACCCGTTCCACCTGACCTGCTCGGCGAGCAACGGAGCGGAAGCCTACCGCCAGCAATCCACACCGTCCCAATGCGCGGCACCGTTCCCCCCAACGGGGGTATAGCGATCTCTGAGCGTTACAGCCTTTACTCGCTCGATCGGACCAATTTTCTCATGAACAGCCCCAACCCTCGACCTTCGATCGGGCTACAGCGGCCAGCGGAGCCTTCGCCACGTTGAGCGGCACCAGGCCCATGATCACCCGCGACCAGCACCTGATCGCATGCGAAGCCGAAGGCGAGCCGTCCTTACCGTGCGGTCTGGGTGGGGTGGCTTCGTCACGAGTCGTGCCATAGCTCTTGCTGCAGGCAGAAGGGGATGTCAAACGGACACGCTTTTCGTCCGTTTGACATCCCCTTCTGCCTGTGGCCCGCTCTTGGCTCGGCTCGTGACGAAGCCACCCCACCAACGCAACCATCTACGCAACGCGCCTCCGCCCAAAGCAACAGGCGTGCCATCTACCTACGCGTGGCGTGGACCCCGGCTTTTGATCAGATTGGCGGGGTCTGGGGCGGAGCCCCAGGAAGCAGCGCAAGCAAACGCCCGCAACCCAACCACCTACGAACTCGCCAAAGGCGTCAGCCCACACTCCCAATGATGTGCCGCAACTGAGCCAGCAAATCCGACCGAGACGTAGACCCCAACCGCTGCCTCATCCGAGCCATGTGGTGCTCAACAGTCTTGGCGGAGATGAACAACCGATCCCCAACCTGCTTGTAGGTCATCCCCTCCACCACCAACTGAGCCACCTCCCGCTCCCGATCACTCAGCTTCCCGGCGTCCTCAACAACGGGAGCAGCATCAGACTCAGCCCCCCGCCGAGCAGAAACCGGCCGCCCCTGCAACAACCGAGCGCAGTCCAACAACCGAACCATCGCCTGCCGATCAGCGGTACGAATCGCGGCCTGCCCAGCCAACCGGGAGGCATCCCACCAAAGCCCGACCGCGTGCAGCCCCCGAGCAGCCTCTTCAACCCGATCGGCATCCACTTCGCCGGCCACCACATCCAGCCAGCACTCAGCGGCCGCAGACAGAATCGCGCAGTACCGACTCCGCTCCCGATGAACAGCCAACGCGGCCGCATGCTCCTCAGCCGCAGCGGTGTTCTCATCGATGATCGCCGCGTGCAACAAACTCCAGTGCAGCTGCATGGCCCACAAAGGCGGATTCCCCAACGACCGCAACAAAGCACCAGCCTGCGCGAGATGCGGCGCCAACCGCTCGTGATCCCTCAACCGAGCAGCGGCCGCAGCGAACTCCCCCAACGGCAACAGGCTGAACAGATCCACCGGATGCCGCAGAACGGCCTCACAGGCCTGCTCCCAGGTCCGCCGCAAAGTGGCCAGATCAGAGTTCCGCCGAGCAACACCCACCTCAAGGGCCACCGCGAAGATCCAGTCGCGAGGCTCGAAGGCACCGCGAACGGACATCAACGTCTCGCGCGCCACAGCCAGGTTCCCGCGCAACATGTGCAGCCAGGCCTGCAACAACCGGTGCCGCACCGACATCAACACGCCACCGGTGCCGGTCTCAACAGCACGATCCAGCACTGACTCAGCTACGTTCGGCTCGCCGCAGTGCACCGCGACCAACGCAGCCAACGCAGCCGGGCTGTCCGGCAACAACACCGCACCGCCGGCAGGTTCGAGCATCGACGAAGCACGGACCAAAGTGGACAGTGCAACGGTCTCGGCGCCAACAACAGACTGCCGAACACCCTGCAACATCAACGAGGCCGCACCGCCGAGCATCGTCGGCGGCTGCGGAGGCGTCTCCTCGAACAGGTGCCCAGTGCCGATCAACCCGATCCCGGCAAAGGCAGCCGCATACGGCGTCGCAGCCCAACGGAACAACTCGGTGCTACGAGCCAACTGACCGCGGTGGGCCAGCGCCACCGCCGCCACCTCGGCCGCAGTCCGGCGATGCGGCGAGTCAGGAACGCTGATGACCTGGTCAGCAAGGCGAAGAGCCCCGTCCAGGTCGCCCGCCATCGCCGACGCCGTGGCCCACGAGGCCGCGGTCTCGGCAGCGGGAACACCGCCGCCGGTCGAGGCCTTGAACAGCTGGGCCGCAAGAGCGGGATCCGAGGCCAGGGCCTCACGGGCGGCGGCGACGAACACCGGGCCGCCGATGCCGGTGTCGAGCAAAGGCCGCACCAGCTCCAGCACGGGACCACCGCGGTCGAGCTGGAGCTGGGCCAGCTTCTGCCGCACCGCGATCCGGCGCTCGGCACGGGTCAACGAGCCCACGGCCCGCAACGCCAACGGCAGCAGGGTGCCGTCCTCGGCCAGCAGGCCGGTGGCACGGGCGGCCTCGATGATGTCGCTGACCTCGTCGAAGTCCTTGTCCAGCAACGCGGACAGCAGGTCCAGGCGCTGGGCGGCCCCGGCTTCTGCGGCCAGCAGGAACTTCTGCAGGTCGGCGTCGAGCCAGTCGAGTTCGGCGCGGAAGGCACTCAGCACGTCGGCGGAGACCTCAGCGACGGCACCAAGACGTTCCACGAACAGCGGCACGCCACCGGTCTGCGCGAACACGAAGTCAGCAACAGCCTTGGGAGCGTTCAGCAGCTCGCGAACGCCCTCACGGGACAGCGGCGCCAACGGCACGACGACCGCGCCACGGGTCAGTTCGGCCAAAAGCGCACGGCGCGGCCACGGGCGGTAGGCCAGTACCAAAAGCGGTTCAGAGGCAAGAGAGTGCAACGAAGCATCGTCCAGCAGGTGCGCGTCGTCCACTACGCGCACGGCGGTGTTGGTGATCTCCGAAAGCAGCGCTGTCTTGCCGTAACCACCAGGCGCCGCAACGACAACACGCAGGCGTTCGCCCGGTGCAGCCTCGTTGATCCGGTCGAGGACGCCCCGCACTGGGGCGTCCAGCACCAACCTGGCTCGCGTGGTGACGCTCAACGGCCGTCCTCATCATCGTCTCGGGATCGGGAGCCGGAGCGGCGTCCGGCGGGCTTGAGCGCGCTCGCGACGCGCTTCACCCGCCTCGGCGGCAGCTCCAGCGGGGACACGTCCACCGGCGGGCGGGGCGGTGGCGCGGAGAACTCGTCGTCTTCGGGGTTCGGGACCTCGCCGACGGGGAAGCGCAACGACGCTTCGCGGGTGTGCACCAGGACCGACGTGTCGAGCGGCGCCGGTTCGGCCTCGGGGCCCATCAGCACCAGGCGCGCGGCGACCGCGAGGCCCTTGGCGACCGAGTGCTCGGGGGCGGCCTCGGCCAGCACGCGGCAGTCGACCGACGACGACAGCGCGTCGCCGATCACGGGCATCCGGCAACCACCGCCGACGAGCAGCACGGCTTCCGGCTGCACGGTTCCCAGGGCACGGACGAAGGTGCCGACCAGGTGGTCGACGGACGGCCGGATCTCGTCCACGAACTCGTCGCGCGCGATCTCCACCCCGCTGACCACCACGGACTGACCGGACGGGCCGAACGCCCGCTTCGCCGCCTCGCACTCGGCGGACGACACGAGGCCGTCCTTGCCGAGCCGGCTTCGCACCAGTCCCATCAGCAGGTCGTCGAAGTCGGCGCCGGTGTGGTGGTCGACGCCATCGACGTGGTTGACCAGCTCGAACGTCCGTTTCTGCGCACGCCGGACGACCGACGCGGAGAACGCGTGGCTGCCCAGCGAGAACACCGCCAACGACGCGTCAGGCATCACACGGGAACGCACGGCGTGGTTCTCGGCCGCCGCCAACGGCTCCGGCACGAGCGTCACGTCGTGCAAGCCGACGGCCCGCAACGCCGCGTACAGCTGTCCTCGGCGATAGGGGCCCCACCCGGCTGGGTGACTCACCGCCAGGTGCCGGGGCTGTTCACCCTCTCGGGCGACCACCTCGCCGACGACCCACATGATCAGCAACGCGGTGAGCTCCTCGGCCGGGCACATCTCCGGACCCAGCGCGAACGGCACCGCGTCACCGACCCGGCGGGCGAAACCGGAGGCGGTCCACCCGGCCATGCCGCGCTCGCCGACGTTGAACGTTCCTGCGTCCGTGAGCTGCAAGAACGAGGGCACCACGAGGACGATCTCGGCATCCCGGGCGCCGTCGAGGCGGCACACGGCAGCCGTCGTCCGGGTGGTGCCGACATCGACTCCCAGTACGTACGCCAAGTCTCTTCCTCACCTGTTCGCAGCAGCGACCAGTACCTACACGGGTGAACAAGAGACGCTCAAGTGAGGCCCCTAATCCCCTAGGGGGTCAACGACCGTCACCCCATTGGGGAACGGGGATTGACTGGGAGTGATCCCCGATGCAGGTGGCGGCCCGCTCTCATAACTTTCAGTCACACACCCCGAACGACATCCGCGTCTCACCATGGAGTGCCCTCAGATGACCCAGCCCAGCACGCTCCACGACTTCGTGCTCAACCTGCTCAGCGACCCGTCGCTCAAGGACGCGTTCGCGGCCGACGCTCAGGGCACCCTGGAGCAGGCTGGCCTGGCCGACATCACGGCCGTCGACGTGCAGGAAGTCATCCCGCTGGTGATCGACCTGCTGCCCGCCACCCCCGCTGGCCTGCCCGCCATCGACGGTGTCGACCTGACCCTGCCCACCGACGCCCTCCTCGCGGACGGCCCGCTCGGCGCCATCAGCCAGCTGCAGGCGGTCGCGTCTCAGCTGACCTCGTCGGGCGTGAGCCTCACCGACCTGCAGACGTCCTCGGCCGGCATGCTCGCGGCCAACGGCGACGGCTTCAAGTTCGCCGCGGAGAACAGCTCCCTCGGCGAGTACTCCCGCGTCGCGCTGGGCCTCGACGGTGACTTCTCCGCCGTCAGCGACGTGACCTCGGTCCTCGACCAGACCGCGTCCCCGCTGACCGGCACCGTCCTCGACGTGGCCGACACCGCCACCGCCACCGTCGACGCGCCGCTGGACGGCGTCACCTCGGCCGTCCCCGGTGTCGACGGCATCCTCGGCCAGCTCGGCGGCGTGACGGGCCTCGGCCACGACGCACTGGGCGTGCTGGGCGGCGGCGACGTCAGCCTGGGCGTGCTGAACACGAGCGGCCTGGACGACCTGGGCAACGGCGACGTCGGCCTGCACTCCCTGGACACCGTCGGCCAGGTCACGCACACCGCGACCGGCCTCGTCGGCACGGCGACCGGTGTCGCCGGCTCCGTCACCGGTGACCACGGCGTCGGCAACGTCCTCGGCGGCGACCACGGCGTGGGCAACGTCCTCGGCACCGTCACCGACGTCACGCACAACGTCCCGGTCGTCGGCGACCTGGACCTGGGCCTCCTCGGCTGAGTCACCCTCCCCAAGCGGACCGGCCCTGTCTCACGAAGACAGGGCCGGTTCGTCGTATCGACTGACAAAACGATCAGTGCGACCCGGCGGTGAGGAACGTCACCGTCCTTCCGAACAGCCCCGTCTGGCCGAACAAAACCGGTATTGCGTTCGAGGCTTTCACCCAAGGGGGTGAACACGGCACTATGAGTCAGGTGATGGCACCGCCCTGGCTCGACGTGCTCGACGAGACGATCGGGGCCTGCGTCACGCACCGGAGGCCCGATCTGGAGGCCCGGCTGCGCGAAAAGCGGGCACAGCAACTCGACCCGAAGTTGCGCGTTCTCGTCGTCGGCGAGTCCAAACAAGGCAAGAGCCAGCTCGTCAACGCGTTGCTCAACGCCCCCGTCTGCGCGGTGGGCGACGACATCACGACGACTGTGCCGACCTTCGTCCAGCACGCCGACACCCCGTCGGCGGCGCTGGTCCGCAACGCGTCCGCGGGCGGATCGATCTTCCACACCCCGACCGAGCGCATCGCCGTTCCGATCGACCAGGTGACGAAACAGGCCGCCGCGCAGCACGTCGTGCGGGCCGAGATCGGCATTCCGCGCGCGCTGCTCGACAGCGGCCTGGTCCTGATCGACACCCCCGGCGTCGGCGACACCCGGTCCGCGCACACCGCCAGCACGTTCGCGACGCTGATGCAGGCCGACGCCGTGCTGCTGGTGTCCGACGCGACCGGTGAGCTGACGTCGGCCGAGATGACGCTGCTCAAGAAGGTCATGGAGGCCTGCCCGAACGTCACCGTGGTCGTCACCAAGATCGACCTCGTGCCGAGCTGGCGCAGCGTCGTGGAGCGCAACCGGGCCCTGCTCGCCCGCGCCGGCGTCCGCGCGAAGCTCATCCCGGTGTCGAGCGCGCTCAGGTTGCGCGCCGCGAAGACCGGCGACCAGCGCCTCAACGCCGAGTCCGGCTTTCCCGAGCTGGTGACGTGCGTGCAGAGCGACATCGTGGCGAGCGCGGAACTGCTGGCCCGCCGCGCGGTCGCCGTCGTCGCTTCGAGTGCGATCACGCAGCTCGTCACGCCGTTGCGCGAAGAACTCACGGCCCACGACTCGTCCCACACGGTCGCCACGATCTCGACGCTGCAGGAGGCCCAGCGACGGGTCGACGAGCTGCGGCGCCGGTCCGCGCGCTGGCAGAACGTGCTCAACGACGAGATGGCCGACCTGATCTCCGACGTCGAGTACGACCTCCGCGACCGGACCCGCAAGATCCTGCGCGAGGTCGACAAGACCTACGACGAGGCCGACCCCGCGGTCGGCTGGGACAAGTTCGAGCAGTGGCTCGAGGACAACCTCAACGAGGCCGCCACCACGAACTTCGCCTGGCTGATGGAACGCGCGGAGTGGGTGGCCGCGAAGGTCGCCAAGAACTTCCCGGTCTACCGCGAGGACCTGATCCCGGGTTCGGTGCTGCCGGACGACCTGCTCGAACCCGCGAGCAAGCTGGAGAAGCCGAAGATCGAGCCGTTCTCGATGCCGCAGAAGCTCTTCACCGGTCTGCGCGGCTCCTACGGCGGCGTGCTGATGTTCGGCCTGGTCACATCGCTCGCGGGCATGCCGCTGATCAACGTGATCTCGCTCGGCGCCGGTGCGCTGTTCGGTGGGAAGTCCATTCTGGACGAGAGCGACCAACGGCTGAAGCGCCGCCAGGCCGCCGCGAAGGCCGCCGCGCAACGGCACGTGGACGACTTCTTCATGAAGTTCTCCAAGGACGTCCGCGACTCCGGGCGGCACATCCAGCGCTCGCTGCGCAACCACTTCAGCACGCTCGCCGAAGAGCTGCAGGAGACGTTGCTCGAGTCGGCCCGCAGCGCCAAGCGCGCGGTGCAGGACGACCAGACCGAACGCGAGCGCAGGATGCGGGAAGGCCGCAAGGAGCTGGACAAACTCGTCACGCTCTACAAGCGGGTACAGGCACTCGGGGGTCCGGCGATGGAGCTCACCGCGTGACATTGGACCGCGTCGTCTGGTCGATGCTGCAAGAGGCGCTGGGTGTCTACCGCGACAGCCCCCGCGCCACGGCCTGGCTGCGCTCGCACGTCGAGCGCTACACCGAACCCGTGCGGATCGCGGTGGCCGGCAGGTCGCGGATCGGCAAGTCCACTGTGGTCAACGCACTGGTCGGCGACGAGTTCACGCCGCAGAGCTCGTTCGTCTGGTACCGCGGCGGTGCCGAGCCGCGCGCGCAGGTGTTCACCGGCCCCGGCCGGCCGCACGACGTCCCGATCGGCAGGCGGGGCAGCCGCAACCACGTCGAGACCGGCCAGTTCGACCGGGCCGACCGGATCGTCGTCGACTGGCCCGCGCGGACGTTGCGCGACGTCGTGCTGATCGACACCCCGTCCGAGGCCACGCCGGAGCAGGTGCTCGGTGACGCGGACGCGTTGCTGTACCTGATGCGGCACGTGCAGGACGAGGACCTGAGGTTCCTGCAGTCCGCCAACGACCACCCGATCGCCCGCACCGCCGCCGTGCACACGGTCGCGGTGCTCGCCCGTGCCGACGAGATCGGGGCCGGGCGGATCGACGCGCTGTCGTCCGCCAAGCAGATCGCCCGCCGCTACCGTCGCGATGTGGCCGTGGAACCGTTGTGCCAGAACGTGGTCTCGGTCGCCGGGCTGCTGGCGGTGGCCGCGAAGACGTTGCGGGAGGACGAGTTCGCGGCGTTGCGCGTGCTGTCGTCGCTGGGCCGCGAGGAGCTGGAGGACCACCTGCTGTCGGCGGACCGGTTCGCCGGCGAGCAGTTCCCGCTGACGATGGAACCGGCCGTGCGGCAGGCGTTGCTGGAGCGGTTCGGGATCTTCGGCGTCCGGCTGATCACCGCGTTGATCCGGCAGGGCTTCGACTCGCAGGTGAAGCTGACCGGCCAGCTGGTGCAGCGCAGCGGGCTCGGCGAGCTGCGCGACTCGATCGCGGTCCACTTCGTCGAGCGCCGCGAGATCCTCAAGGCGCGCTCGGCGTTGCTGGCGCTCGACGTGCTGTTCCGGATGGAGCCGCGGCAGAACGCCCGCAAGCTGATGGCCGACCTCGAACGGGTCGTCGCCTCCGCGCACGACTTCCGCGAGTTGCGACTCGTGGCCGCGCTGCAGTCAGGCCGGACGAAGCTGCCCGCCGAACTGCAGGCGGAGGCGCTGCGGATCATCGGCGCCGAGGGCGTCGCTCCGTTGGCACGGCTGGGTTTCGAGTACGAGGCCGACGCGCGGGAGCTGCGCGAGGCCCTGCTCGACGCGCTGGTCAGGTGGCAGGCGCAGGCCGCGGACGTGCACGCGCCCCAGGAGCACCGGAAGGCCGCGCAGATCGTGGTCCGCACGTGCGAGGGGCTACTCCCCCAGTTCAGCTGAGGCACGATGGTCGCCATGGAACTCGTGCGGTGGGAGGACGGACACTTCGGCTACATGCTGCGGTGGGCGTCTGATCCTCGGATGACGGTGTACGTCGGCAACGGCATGCCCTGGACTCCGGACTACGTGGCGGAACGGCACGAGCAGGCGTTGCGGCACTGGGAGACGCACGGCTTCGGCCTGCACGTGGTCGTCGAGGACGGCGTGGTCATCGGGCTCGCGCAGATGCTCGACGGCGACCTGGGCGAGATCGAGATCGGCTACTGGATCGACCCCGCGCACTGGGGACGCGGCGTCGCCACGCAGGTCGCCGCGCAGCTGCGGGACAAGGCGCTCGCCATCGCCGACCGGGTCGTCGCCGGGACCGACGCACGCAACCACGCGTCCGGCCGCGTGCTGGAGAAGGCCGGGCTGACCTACTTCATCAGCAGGACCCAGCACGGAAGACTTCAGCACTGCTACGCGTTGGACCGGGGTATGAGCGACAAGGGCGTACTGCGGTACAGCGCGTTCACGACCGATCCGGCCGGCGGGAACCCGGCGGGCGTCGTGCTCGACGCGTCCGAGCTGACCGACGACGAGATGCTCGCCATCGCCGCGAAGGTGGGCTACTCGGAGACGGCGTTCGTGCTGCCGCGCGCTGAGCGCTCGTTCGACGTGCGGTACTTCAGTCCCAAGGCGGAGGTGCCGTTCTGCGGTCACGCCACGATCGCCACGTCCGTCGCGCTGGCCGAGCGGATCGGCGACGGGCCGCTGACGTTCCACACGCCCGCCGGGGAGATCACCATCGACACCTCAGGCGGAACGGCGTCGCTGACCAGCGTGCCGACCGACAGTGCCGTGGCGGACCCGGCCCTGGTCTCCGCGGCGCTGGAAGCGTTGGGGTACAAGGAGATCGGTGACGGACCGGTGCACGTCGGCTTCGGCGGGGCCCGGCACCTGCTGATCCCGCTGAAAGACCGCGAGCAGTTGCGCGAGCTGGACTACGACTTCGACGCGTTGCGCGACCTGATGCTGGCGCACGACCTGACGACGGTGCACCTGTTCTGGCGCGACGCCGACGGTGTGGTGCACGCGCGCGACCCGTTCCCGGTCGGGGGTGTGGTGGAGGACGCGGCGACGGGCGCCGCCGCGGCCGCGTTCGGTGGCTACCTGCGCGACCTCGAAGGGCCGCAGCGGTTCGTCATCAGCCAGGGCGAGGACATGGGCAGGCCGTCCCGGCTGGAGGTCGACGCGACCCGCGAGGACCGCCGGGTGGTCGTGACGGGTGCCGCCGTCCCTATCCGCTGATCCGCTCCAGCACGACGACGGGGATCTCGCGGTCGGTCTTCTGCTGGTACTCGGTGTAGGCCGGCCAGACCTCGTTCATCAGCTTCCACAGCCGGTCCCGCTCGTCGGGCCCGGCGGTGCGAGCGCGCGCCTGGAACTTCTCCGCCGCCACCTGGACGTCGACCACGGGCTCCTCTTCGAGGTTGAGGTACCACGCCGGGTGCGTCGGCTTGCCGCCCTGCGACGCCACGACCACGTGGTCGTCGCCGGAGGGCTGGTAGATGAGGGCGGTCCGCCGCATCTCGCCGCTCTTGCGTCCCTTGGTGGTCAGCAGCAGCGTGTGCACGCCCGGCCGCCACTCGTGGCCCTCGGCGCCGTTGGTCTCGACGTACTTCTGGATGTGCTCGTTGACCCAGCTAGTGGGAGAGTCCTTCACCGCCATGGGTTCGACGCTACTGCCGCGGAGCGCAGGGTGCGCGACAGCAGCGTCGAACCGAGGGGTGCGCACCCTCCCGCGCCGGACCCTCGGGCGCTGCCGCAAGCGCCGGGCCGGATGATCGATCGAAAGTCACTATGCCCCGATCGAAGGGTGGCGGTGCATTCAGAAGGGGGATACAAGGTCTTTATGCCCGAGCTGGAGCTCCGCCACCTTCGCGCGGTACGAACTATCGCCGAGGAAGGCAGCGTCACCAGGGCCGCGACGCGGCTCGGACTCACCCAACCCGCCTTGTCCGCCCAGCTGCGCACCGTGGAACGCCTCGTCGGTGGCCAGCTGTTCGACCGAACGCGCAACGGTTGCGTCCCAACGGACCTGGGGCGCCGCGTACTCGGCACCGCCAGGCTGGTGCTCGACGAGATGGCACAGCTGATGGCCAACACCCGCGAGACCGACCGGCGCGGGCCGCTCATCTTCGGCTGCGCCCCGATCCTGTACTTCGCGCGGCTCGTGGAGGGGCTGCGGGCGCTCAACGCCGACGTGCGGGCGGAGGTTCGGCCATCGTCCGCGGAGATCGTGGACATGCTGGAGGCCGGGCAGGTGCACGTGGCGCTGTTCGAGTTCTTCGACGGGATGCACGCGCGGGATCTGGCCGGGATAGAGCTGCGGAAGCTCGTGACCGAGCCGGCGTTCGTGGCGTTGCCGGAGACCGATCCGCTGGCCTTGCTGGAGGAGGTCGACCTTGCTGATCTTGCTGATCGGGACTGGGTCACGCCGCCCAAGCAGCACATCGGGAGCCGGACGCAGATGTTCCAGGCCTGTGCGGATGCCGGGTTCGTGCCTCGGCTGACCCATCACACCGGGGAGGCCAGCATGGCTCGCGGTCTGGTGGCCGGGGGGTGTGTTTCGTTTGCGGCGGCGCCTTCTCGGACTGGGGAGGGGATCGTGATTCGGCGGCTGCGGGGGATGCCGTTGATGACCGACATCTTTGTGGCTACGCGGAGGGATTCGCCGGTGGCTGGGCGGGCGCATGAGGTGTTCGCTTGTGCTGCTGAGGCTTATCGGTCTGTGTTGGATCGGAATCCGGAGTACCGGAAGTGGTGGGACGCGCATCCGGAGGCGCATCCGGAGTTCAACTGAGTGTGGGTTGCGGGTTGCGTGCGGGCCGTTGCTGTTCCAGCGGGGTTGGTCGCGTTCCCGGGCGAATGGTCGCCTTGCGAGGGTGCTTGCGTGGGTCGTGACGACGTGCGGGGTTGCGATTGGGGCTTGACCTTGAGCCTCTAGCTGGGTGCGTAGTCGGCCTCAAAAGCCGGGGTGAAGAGCGCCCCGGCCGAGCCCAGACAGGGTGGCACCCAGCCCCTCAAGGTCAAGCCCCAATCGCCATGAGCGGGGCTCACCGCTACCCGGCGCTCTAGGTTCAGACGGCTCGCTTCGCATCGCCACGCCCGGCTTCGTACGTGGTTCCCTTGCGTTGCTGGCTTCCTGGTGGCACCGCGCGGTGCCGGTTGCGGTGGCCGGGTCCCGTTCCAGCGTTTTACTGGACCTTGATCGGGGTGGAGGGGCGGCCGATCAGCTTCTCCAGGTCCGGGCGGACCTCGGCGAACACGCCCTCGCGGATCGCCTTGAAGAAGTCGACGAAGATCGCGGGCACGCCTGCCGCGATCAGGTCCTCGTCGCTCACGTCCTGGAAGCGGTCGCCGGCGAGTTCCGGGAAGGACCAGGTGGTCGAGCCGGTGAGTTCGTAGACCTGGTTCTCGTGGCCCGGGGTGGTGAGGGCTGCGGCCGCGGCCTGGGCGTAGTCGTCACGGGCCGCGCTGGCGATCTGGCCGTCCTTCGTGGAGACCGCGACGGTGTCGCCGGCGAGGGCGCCGAGGTAGTTCTCGTGGTACATGCCGTTGCGCAGGAACGTGAACGGGATGCCGGTCGCGCGGATGGCCTCCTCGGTGGCCTTGTGCACCACCGCTACGCCCACCGTGGACGTGTCCGCGTCGGTGAGGCTCGTGTAGAAGATGTGGCCCACGCCGTGTTCCACGGCCTTGGCGATGGCGTTCTTGTGCTGCTGGATGCGGGTGTCGGTGTCCGGGGCCTCGCCGGACACGATCAGCAGCTTGTCGGCGCCGGCGAAGTTGAGGGTCTCCGGCTGTTCGAAGTCGCCCTGGCGAGCCTCCACGCCGTCCACGTCGAACTTCTTCGGGTCTCGCACGGACACGATGACCTGCTCGTCCGTGCGGTTCAGGACGTGGCGGACCACTGCGTTGCCGAGCTGGCCGGTTGCTCCGGTGATGAGGATCGTCATAGCCACGAAGCTAGGGATAGCGCTAACCTTTCGTAAGTACCCACTTTGGAGTCGGGTACTTACGTGGAGGTGAGCATGCAGGTCACGATGTGTCCCGAGCGGGCGATCATGGAGCACGTCACAAGCCGGTGGGGTGTGCTGGTGCTCAACGCCCTGTCGAACGGGGAGGCGTGGCGGTTCAGCGAGTTGCGGCGCGAGCTGGAGCTGGCGAGCGAGAAGATGCTCACCCAGACGTTGCGGACGCTGGAGCGGGACGGGTTCGTGCATCGCGAGGTCTATCCGGTCATCCCGCCGCACGTCGAGTACTCGCTGACGCCGCTCGGCAAGGGGGCCGCCAGCCACCTCGTGGCGCTCGCCCACTGGATCGCCGCGAACCAGCCTGAGGTCACCCAGGCGCAGGAACGCTATGACGCCTCCTGAGTTCTGCCGGAGTGTCGGCCGGTAGACATCGGGTTAGTCACCCGATTGCGCAGTGTTAGTTCTCACTAAGCCCCTAGGAATGCGGGTTAGTCATCGGATGGGTCACGATTAGGGGGCGCCAGATGAACCCCTGCACTGGCACAATGGACCAATGGCCCAACCGTTCACCGACGAAAGCCATCCGGCGGAGCCCTATCCGGGCACTCGTCCAGACCACTGTTTCGTTCACGTGGACGAAACAGGCTGGCCAGTGCGACCGGACCTCACGATGGAGTCGGGATGGCGAGTTGAGCCGGAGAACATCGACCTAGACCAATGGTTGGCGAACCATGGCGAGGCCCCGCTGGCGGCCCGGATGCCGGTGCTCGGTTACGGCTCGAACGCCAATCCCAGCAAGCTGACGTGGCTTCGCGAAGAGCTCGGACTTGAAGGCCCCGCGGTCGTGCTTCGCGCACGGTGCGAGGGCCTTTCTGCTGTCTGGGCCGCCGGTTTGCGCATGCGGGACGACCAGCGCCCCGCCACTCTCGCGGGTGCTCCTGGCGTCACGGAGGAGCACTCCATCTGGTTCGCCACGCCTGAGCAGTTGCGTGTGCTGGACCGTTGCGAGGGACGCGGACTGCGCTATCGCCTCGTGCGTGTCCACACGGGCCGTGTGGTGCTCTACAACGGTGGCGTCATCGACAGCGTTCTGGCCTACACGGCGGGCTCCAAAAAGCGGATGCCCGTGCTCTTCAACGACCGTATGGTCCGTTGCGCGGACGTCTCGCAGCGAGGCGCTCGCGTGCTGGGCGAGAGGGCCGCGATGAGCGACGGACTGGACGTGACCGAGGTGCACGGCGAGCCGTCCGCCGACGACTGGCCAGAGCTGCTGTTCGTCTACGGCACGCTGCAGCCGGGCGCAAACGCTTGGCACCTGATGGAGCCGCACGTCGTGGAGTCGGAGGAGACCCACCTGCCCGGCACGTTGTTCGACACGGGCATGGGCTACCCCGCGCTGCGTCCCGGCGCCGGGCTGGGCGTGCCGGGCTTCGTGCTGCGGCTCAGGTCGCCCGAGGACGCGCTGCCGTTGCTCGACGAGTACGAGGGCGAGGACTACCGCCGCGTGCGCGTCGTGCTGCCCGACGGCCGGATCGCCTGGACGTACATCTGGACCGCGGCGGTGAAGGGCATGTCCGAGCTGCCCGACGGCTGGGACGTCCACCAGATCCGGTGAATTTCCGGCACGGTGTGTGGGCAAGTTGATATTTGGGCACATCCTTCGGTGGTAGGAGGTGCACCCATGACTCGTCGTCTGATCGCTTGCGGACTGGTGCTCACCGCGTTTGCCGCCGTAACGGCTTGTGGGACGAGAACCCCGGACAACGCCTCGCAAACGCTGCCGACGTCCACGTCGCCGTCGTCGTCGCCGGCACCCGCTTCGTCCACCGCCCCGGCCGGCAACTCGGGTGCGGCCGCTCCCGCCGTGAAGCGCTGCGACTCGGCCGCGCTCAAGGGCGAGGTCGCCCCCACGGACGCCGGCGCGGGCAACAGGTACGGCAAGTTCGTCGTCACGAACTCCGGCACGATCCCGTGCACGCTCAACGGCTACAGCGGTTTCCAGCTGGAGAACGCCTCCGGAGCGGTGCCGACCAAGCTGGAGCGCAAGGCGGATCCGGGTCCGGCGGCGATGACGCTCGCACCGGGCGGCAAGGCCTCGGCGAACCTGCACTGGGGCGTCGTGCCGTCGGGCAACGAGCCCGTCGAGGGCCCGTGCCAGCCCGAGGCGTCGAAGGCAGCGGCCATTCCGCCGGACGAGACGGCGCCGCTGACCGTGCCGTGGACCCTTGGCCCCGTCTGTTCGGGTGGCCGGATCGAGATCAGCGCGTTCTACGCTTCGTAAATGCACGCACCTGGATGGCTCGCCGTGCTTCCGCACGGCGAGCGCATCGCCCGTTCACTGCGCACAGCCGGTGTTCCGGTCGCGGTGAGCGAGGACATCGAGGCGGTGGTGAAAGCCGCCGATCGACCGGTCGTCCTCATTGGACACTTCACCGGCGCACCCGCCGCGGTTCGTTATGCCCAAACGCATTCCGGGATCGCCGCGCTCGTCCTGGTGACTCCGGTGCTCGGTATCTGGGACGGCGCGTCCAACGGGCTGGCCGACCTCATGGACGAGGTCAGCTTCGGCCCGGCGCTGGGCGACCTGCCGACGTTGTGGCTGCACGGGTCGGACGACGAGATCGTGCCGATCTCGGACACCCGCGCGGGCACCGACCGGATCCGCGGGACCGCGTTCGAGGAGCAGGTCGTGGACGGGCTGCTGACCGACGGCGAGGCCGTCACTCGGGTGCTGGAGTTCACGCGGAGGGTCATCTGACACCATTTCGGGTGTCATGGACGAAGACGACCTCGTGCTGGTGATCACCGTGGTGGTCGAAGCAGCGAACGAGCAACAGGCGCGTGCCGCGTGCGACGCGCTCATCAGCCGTGCGGGTGCCCAGATCGTGGACGCCCGTGACTGCTCGGACGAAGAGCCGGGCTGCTGGGCCGTCGTCATCACAAGACCGAGCACGGAGAAGGCCACCCACAACGTGGCCGCGGCGCTGGCACGGGCCGTGCGCACCTTCGTGCGCGGGCTGGGTGAGGACTTCCCGCTGCCTCGGGTGGCCTGCGAGCCGCCGACGGCGTGGACCGTGCTGGACGAGCCGGAGCAGATCAACCAACTGGTGCCGGGCGCCGAGCGCGTCATGGTCGAGGTGTGGGCGGGAGATGACCCGTTCGGGGCAGGCACTCCGCGTGACAAGTCACCCAGCAAACCGTCTTGATTCACCCGGCCGGTCGGCTGCTGAGCACGACAGGCTGTAGGCGGCATTGTGAGTGTCACAACACGCGTGGGCAAGGGGCCAGCGGCGCGCTCAACTGATCATTAAAGCAAGGCCCGTTCGAGTGGATTCAGGCATCCACCCGGTTAGCCGATCTTCGCTCTCAACTGTGAAAATCTGGGCACAATCTCTACTAAGGGTGGTCGTCAGACCACCTTGTTCCGGAGGGTTCGGGAGCCGACATGGCCAGCATCGAAGAGGTCCGTGCCGCAATTGCCCAGGCGATCGACAAGGCGGCTCAAAGCCAGTCCGCCCTCCAACAGGCGGCTGAGCTCGCCGAGGACGCGCAGCAACTGCTGACATCGGTCACGCAGGGCTCCGTGCAGGCGGACGTCGAGACGACGAACGCCCAGTTCGCCCAGGTCGTGTCCGGCGTGAGCGAGCTGCAGAACTACCTCGGCGCCGGCATTTCCGGGGCCGAGGGCATCAACAGCAGGCTTTGATGGCGTCCATCGGCGAGGTTCGCGCCGCGCTGGAGCAGGCGAGCGAGATCCTGCGCGAGTCGTACCGCAACGTGCGATCAGCGCAGGAGGGCCTCGACGAGGCGGTCGCGATCCTCGCCGAGTCGAGCGAGAACCACCACGAGTCGTTGCTTCCAGTCGAGTTCGTGCGCGCAAAGGAAAGATTCCCTGATCAGCTGGAGCTGATGGTGGGAACCCTAGAGCGCATCCAACGACTCACCGTGGAGCTGTGATGAGCAGGCGGGACGACCGGCGACAGAGGATCGAGGACGCCTTCGGGGAGTTCCAGCGCGCTGTTTCGGCCGCGCTGGGCTCCGTGGCGCGCGAACACCGGGCGCTCGCCACCGAACACGCCAAGGACATGTTCGAGTTCACTGTCCGCGGCATGGGCGTCGACAAGGCGTTGCACGACGTCGCCCTGAAGGACGTGACCTCGTTCCTCACGGTCGACGAGAAGCGCGCGAAGAACCCGCGTCAGGCGCCGCTCTCGATGGCTCAGTTCGCCGAACGCCTCGACCAGATCAGGTACGACTGGCAGCAGTCGTTCCACGAGTGGACGAGTTCCGGTCCCGAGCAGCTGACCGAGCTGGTGAACTCGGTCGCCGCCGGTCCCGCGTCGTGGCCGCACGAGTCGTGGCTCGGCCACCCCGGCACGCACGACGGCAGCGAGGGCGTGCCGGAGCTGTGGCGGATCGGCACCGGCGTGGTGACGTCGGCGCCGGAGTCCAGGCCGTTCCCCGTCGCGGTGCCGCTGCTGGACCAGGCACACCTGCACATCTCGTCCACTCCGGACACTCGCCAGCTCGCGGACACGCTGGTGGAGACCCTGTTGCTGCGGGTGCTGTCGCACTTCCAGCCGGGGCTCGTGCACGTGCACGTGTGGGACGTCGGCCAGCTGACCGGCTCGTTGCCGGGGCTCTACCCGCTGACCCGCGCGAACCTGCTGACGGTGCACGACCCGGCGCGGCTGCACGAGCTGCTCGACGAGCTGTCCGAGCACATCCGCCAGGTGCACACCAAGGTTCTCGTCGACGGCCATCTGACCGTTCGTGCGGTCAGCGGTGAGGGCAGGCGCACCGAGCCGTGGCGGATCGCCGTGCTGTTCGGCAACCGCAAGGCGTTGAAGGAAGACCAGCAACAACAGCTGCAACGCGTGGCGCGCAACGGTTTGGCGTGCGGCGTGCAGCTGTTCATCGTGGACATTCCGATCACGATCAACTCGCCGGTCGAGACGGTCGCACTGCGCAGCGGCGGTTCCGCCACGTGCACGATGACCGGCAAGGACGTGGCGGTGACGCTGGATCCCGCGCTGCCGCGCACCCTCGTGCCGCGCGCCTGTGCCGCCATCGCGGAGAAGCGCGAGGAACGGCGTTCGCGCATGGGCAAGTTCGAAGATCTGCTGCCCGACCGGCCGTGGACCGAGAACTCGTCGGCCGGAGTCATTGCGCCCGTTGGCTTCGACGACGGCGAACAGGTCTGCGTGCAGCTCGGTGACACTTCGCCGCACGCGTTGATCGGCGGGCCTTCGGGTTCGGGCAAGACGAACTTCCTCTACGCGATGCTCGGTTCGTTGTGCGCGCGCTATTCGCCGAACGAGCTCGAGTTGTACCTGCTGGACTTCAAGGAAGGCGTGTCGTTCGCGCAGTTCGCGCCGGGCCGCAAGGATCCGTCGTGGCTGCCGCACGCGCGCCTGGTCGGCGTGAACGTCAACACCGACCGCGAGTTCGGCGTGGCACTGCTGCGGTACCTGTCCGACGAGATGCGCCGGCGCGCGGACGCGGCCAAGCAGCACGAGGTCACCAAGCTGCAGGACCTGCGCGCGGAGGACCCGTCCGGCCGCTGGCCGCGGATCGTCGCGGTGATCGACGAGTTCCAGTACCTGTTCGGCGAACGAGACCAGGTCACCGCCGCCGCGACGCAACTGCTGGAGGACGTGGCGCGCCGCGGCCGCTCGCAGGGCATCCACCTCGTGCTGTCGTCGCAGGACGTCTCGGGCATCGAGGGTTTCTGGGGCAAGTCGGCGATCTTCGAGCAGTTCACCGTCCGCATCGCGCTGCCCAAGGCCCGCCGCGTGCTGGCCGAGCCGCAGAACGACGCCGCCGTCGAACTCCCGCGCTGGCACGCGGTGATCAACCACGAGTCGGGTGTCAAGCCCGGCAACGAGATCTGCCGCATCCCGGACTCGACGGCCAAGAACACCATGGACTCCCTGCAGACCGAGTTGTGGCGGCGCGCACCGGGCCAGGCGCCCAGCCTGTTCGACGGCAGCAAGATCCCGCTGATCGACGCGACGCAGGACTTCCTCAGCCTGCGACCGGGCGAGGCATCGCCTACCGTTCTTCTCGGGCAGGTGATCGACGTCGCGGGCAGCGCGGCACGGGTGCGGTTCGCCCGCACGCCGGGCCGCAACATCGCGGTGATCGGTTCCGTGGTCCAGGACGCGGCCGCTGTCCTCGGCGGAGCGGCCGCGTCCCTGGGCAGGCAGCACCGGCCGCACGAGGCGGTCTTCACGCTGGCCTGCCTGGTCGAGGAGGCGATGCCCTCCGCGTTGCATCTGGCGAAGCGCCTGAACGCGGACGGGCATGATGCAGAGGTGATCGGCATCAACCGCGTCCGCGAACTGCTGGACGAGACGGCGGCCCGCCTGCAGTCGATCAACACGGGCGAGACCGACGCCCCGCTGAAGCCGCACTACCTGGTGCTGTACGGCGTGGACGCCGCGCAGACGTTGCTGGAGCAGAAGAACCCGACCACCAGGATGTCCGGCGTGGACAGTCTGCGGACGGTCCTCAAGCACGGCCCGGAGAACCGCACGCACGTGCTGGGCTGGTGGCGCGGCGTGCAGAGGCTGAAGGCGAGCCTCCCACCCGGCGTCTACGACGACATCGGCGCCTGGGTGGCGTTCGACGTCCAGGGCAAGGAACTGCTGTCGCTCGGACCGGAGCAGGTGATGGCGTGGTCGCCGAGACCACGCCGAGGCCTGTTCTTCGACCGGTTCGAGCACTCGCGACCGCAAGTGATCATCCCGTTCGACACTGGAGAAGCGTCATGAACCCGATGATGACGATGTTCGACCCGGTCCCGTCGCAGCGTCAGAGCGAGGAGGTGATCGAGGTGCCGACGATCTCCGCGGTTGAGCGCTACAAGGAGATCATCGCCATCGCCACGGACGCGGCCGCCCGCCAGCGCAAGCTGGACGAGGTGCGGTGTGCCGAGCTCGCCGCGCGGCTCGCGTCGACCCAGCACGAGATCGCCGAGGTGCGCGATCGCGAGCGGGTCGTGCGGATGGGCGCCGCCCTGCACTGGGAGGCGGCCGTGGAGCAGCTCTGGAACGAGCGCTGGCTCCAGATGGTCACACCTCCACAGCCGGACGAGTCCGTCCCCCCACGCCCCCAGGGCGAGTACAACCGAGCGATGGACCTCGCCTACCAGGCACTGGAGGACTCGCTCGCGAAGCGAACCTTGCTGCGCCGCAAGCAGAAGGACTGAGTGCGCCGGTTACGCACCACCGCCGACGTGCAGGACGCCAGCGACGACCCGATGGTCCGCTGGGCAGCCCAGGCACTGTCGTGCGGCGGTGCGGCCTGGGAACACGGCGGCGCGGTAGCCGTGCACGCACCAGCCCTGACAAGACGCCGCCGGCTGGTCTTAACAGGCCCAGCCGAAGGCGTGGCCTCCCTGCTAGCAGCCCACGGCAGAGGCGTAGACCTACGCCCACTGCTAGAACGCAAACTGGCAGAAGAAGTAGAACCTCTAATGCCCACCCCGTGGGTAGAGGACAAGCCCTTCGGCTGGATGGACCGCACAGGCAGCCTCGACCTCCCCACCGACGCCACCTGGCTGAGCACCACAACCGACGTGGCCCCGCTACTACGCGAGGCAAACCCGGACTCCTGGGCCTGGCCAGGAGAAAAAGGCGTCCACCGCTGGGCAGGCGTGCACATCGACAACCAACTGGTGGCCACAGCAGCCGAAGCCTGGTCGTCCACAGACGTCGGCTTCATGATGGGCGTAGCAGTCCACCCAAACCACACAGGCCAGGGCCTGGGCCACCGCGTCTGCCAGTTCGTGACGTCAGCACTACTAGCGCTCTACGGCACATGCGCCCTCTTCGTGGAGAACCACAACACCGCAGCCATCGCCCTGTACCGCAAGCTCGGCTACGCCTACCGAGACGTCACGACACTTCTCCCTGCGGTCTAGGTCACATTCCGGAACAGTCGACACCGACAGTCGGTTGAAACGGATAACTGATCCGAAACGCAATGGATGGAGATGGTCCGACCATGACCAGCACCGCACTCGAAGTAAGGCTCGCGTCCCGCCCGAAGGGCTGGCCGACCGAGGACAACTTCGAGATCGCCGAGGTCGAGATCCCGACCCCGGGCGAAGGCCAGATCCTGGTCCGCAACGTGGTCATGAGCGTCGACCCGTACATGCGAGGCCGCATGAACGACGTCAAGTCCTACGTCCCCCCGTTCCAGGTGGGCGCCCCACTGGAAGGCGGCGCAGTCGGCGAGATCGTCGCAGTCGGCGAAGGCGTCGAATCCCTGAAGCCGGGTGACAACGTCCTCCACGGCCTCGGCTGGCGCGACTACGCCCTCGTAGACGCAAAGCACGTCGTGAAGGTGGACGGCTCAGTGGCCCCGCTCTCCACCTACCTCGGCGTCCTGGGCATGCCCGGCCTCACGGCCTACGCAGGCCTCCTGGCAACCGCAGAGTTCAAGGAAGGCGACGCAGTCTTCGTCTCCGGCGCAGCAGGCGCCGTGGGCCAAATCGTCGGCCAAATCGCCCGCCTCAAGGGCGCCAGCCGAGTCATCGGCTCCGCAGGCTCGGCCGACAAGGTCAAGTACCTCACCGAAGAACTGGGCTTCGACGCCGCCTTCAACTACAAGGAGGGCCCGGTAGCCGAACAGCTGGCCGCAGCGGCCCCGAACGGCATCGACGTCTACTTCGACAACGTGGGCGGCGAACACCTCGAAGCAGCCATCAACTCCCTGAACCTCAACGGCCGAATCACCATGTGCGGCGCCATCTCGCAGTACAACGACTCGGAAAAGCCCACGGGCCCGAGCAACATGATCCAGATCCTGGCAAAGCGCCTGACCCTCCGAGGCATGCTGGTGGGCGACCACAAGGCCCTGCAGCAGCAGTTCATCTCAGAGGTAGCAGCCTGGATCGCCTCAGGCGAACTGAAGTACTCCGAAACGGTGATCGAGGGCGGCGCAGCCCAGGCCCCAGCAGCCTTCCTGGGAATGCTGCGAGGCGAGAACACGGGCAAGATGCTCGTCCAGTTCTAACCAGCCCCCAGCACCCACCCACCCACCCACCCACCCGCGAAGCCGAAGGCGAGCCGTCCTTACCAAGCGCCCAGGGCGGTGGGGTCCCGTCACGAGTCGCGCCATAGCTCTTGCTGCATGCAAGAAGGGTTGTCAAACGGACACGCTTTTCGTCCGTTTGACAACCCTTCTTGCATGTGGCCCGCTCTTGGCTCGGCTCGTGACGGGACCCCACCGCCAACGCAACTCTCTAACCAACCGGCGGCCGCCCAACGCAACAGGCGTGCCATCAACCCGCGAGTGGCGCGGACCCCCCGATCAGATTGCCGGGGGTCTGGGGGCAGAGCCCCCAGGGGAAGCACGCAACGCGAGCAGGCCGCCCGCAAGCCGGGGAACGCCACGAAACCGGCGCGATCTAAATCAACTTCCCAGGATTCAAAATCCCAGTCGGATCAAGCCGCTCCTTAACAGCCCGCAACACATCAACCCCAACAACCCCGATCTCCTTCTCCAACCAGGGAAGGTGATCCCGCCCAACAGCATGATGATGGGTGATGGTCCCAAGCCGAGAAATCGCATCCGAGGCAGCAATCTTGGCCTTCCCCCACTGCCCAACAGGATCAGCAACATCCCGAGGCACCAAAACAGTGAAGTACAACGATGCCCCAGTCTCGTAAGCATGCGAAACGTGGCACATAACCACAGGATCCCCAAGCTCACCAACCAACGCACCCCGCACAGCATCCCGAAGCTCAGAAACCCGAGACCAACGAGTAGCAGTCTCCAACGTCTCAACACAAACGCCGGCATCCAACAACGCATCCCGCTGCCGAGGCCCGTTAAATCGCCCATGCAGCCAAGAAGCCCCCATAGCCCGCCCAAGCCGAACAACCTTGTGCCCACGCAACGCACTCAGCGTCGCAGCCCGAGACCGCCCCTCCCACCCAAGGATCACCAGACAAGGCTGCCGAACCCCACGAACCCGCAAGTACTTCCGAACCAGATCGGCCTTGGCTCCAGCCAACGCCAGCGCAACCTCAGTCTCGTCCACATCGGACAGCCGGGTCACATCAGCCAATGCCCCAGCCTGAGCCAGGGCCCGCACGAGCGAAACCCCAGCCTCCCACCCGTCAACCACAAACCCCTCATACCGAGGCGAGGAAGGTCGAGGCCGAACCCGCACAGAAACCTCAGTAATAACCCCAAACAGCCCTTCACTACCAAGCACGAGCTGCTTCAAATCCGGACCGGCAGCAGAAGCGGGAGCGGCCCCAGCAACCCACTCCCCCACAGGAGTAGCCACCCGAACCGACTCGACCATGTCCTCAAACCGCCCATACCCGGACGAGGCCTGCCCAGCAGACCGAGTAGCAGCAAACCCACCAACAGTCGCCCGCTCGAACGACTGCGGCACATGCCCGAGCGTGAACCCGTGCTCCCCCAGCAACCTCTCGGCATCAGGCCCGGTAACCCCGGCCTGCAACACGGCCACCCGAGAAACCGGATCAACAGACACGAGAGACCCGAGCCCGGCAAGGTCCAACGCCACCACAGCGGACTTGCCCCCGCGCAAAGCCTCAACCCCGCCAACAACAGAAGTGCCCCCACCAAACGGCACCACAGCAACGTCGTACTCAACGCAAACCTGCAACACCTCGGCAACCTCCTCCGGCGAGGAAGGCTGCACAACAGCGTCAGGCACGGCCAGTTCCCCATGCCCACGACGACGCAACAAGTCCAGGTACGAGAGCCCGCCGGCCCGCCCCAGCCGATCCGAGTCCTCCACGGAGACCGTGCACACAGCCTCCAACGCCGTAAAGGCGTCCTCGCTCAACTCGGACGGAGGCACCGACACGGCCACCTCCGGCAACGGCTCCCCCAGCCCAACGCGCTGACTGAGCCAAGCCAGCGCGTGCGGCGGCAACGGCACGGTTTCGGAGGTCCATCGAGCCCTGGTCACTGCTACAGTGTTACACATGACGTCTCAACGTCACACCCACGACGCTCTGCTGGACGCCACCCGTGAGTGTGTTCTGGAGGTGGGGGTGCGCCGCACGACCCTCACCGACGTGGCGAAACGGGCCAACGTCAGCCGCATGACGCTCTACCGCCGCTACCCGGACGTGGACCACCTCGTGCGGGCCCTGATGACGCGTGAGTTCGCCGCGCTCCTCGAACAGGTGGAACGGGCCAGCGGGCAGGGCAACGCCCGTCAGCAGCTCGTTCAGAGGGCCGTGGACGCCATCCGGCTGCTCGAGGCCAACCCGCTCATGCAACGCGTCCTGCAACTCGACGCGGACCTGATGCTGCCCTACCTCACCGACCGGCTCGGCAGCACGCAGCGGCTGGTCGAGCAGTTCCTCGTCGCGCAGATCGAGGCCGGGCACATCGACGGGTCGATCCGGTTCGGCGACGCCAAGACGCAGGCGCGCGTGGTGCTGATGAGCACGCAGTCGATGGTGCTCTCCACCAGGCCGGTGACGTCCGGGCTCGACTTCGGCTCGTTGCTCGACGAGCTCGCCAAGCAGCTGGACGGAGCTCTGAAGCCGTGAACACGTCTCTGAACGCGGACAGGCGCCAACGAGATCTCGAGGCCGCTCAACAAGAAGTCGCCGACGTGCTCGTGATCGGCGGCGGCGTCACGGGCACGGGGGTCGCGCTGGACGCGGCCTCCCGAGGTCTCAGGGTCACCCTGCTGGAGGCGCACGACCTGGCGTTCGGGACGTCCCGGTGGTCCAGCAAGCTCGTCCACGGCGGCCTGCGCTACCTCGCGAAGGGCGACGTGCGGCTCGCCCACGAGAGCGCCGTCGAGCGCGGCATCCTGATGACCAGGACGGCACCGCACCTCACCCGCACGCTGCCGATGCTGTTCCCCTTGCACGCCAACGCGGGCCACTTCGTCATGTCGGGCTTCCGCGCCGGCAACGCGCTGCGCATCGCCGCCCGCACCCCGGCGGACGTGCTGCCGGCACCTCGCCGAGTGCCGAAACACGAAGCCCTGGCGCTGGTTCCCGGTCTGGACTCGGCGAAACTCACCGGCGGACTCCTGAGCTACGACGGCCAGCTCGTCGACGACGCCCGGCTCGTGGTCGCACTGGCCAGAACAGCCGCCGGCCACGGCGCGAGGATCATCACCCGCGCGAAGGTCGTGACGCTGCAAGGCGACGGCGCAGAAGCACAAGACACGCTGACCGGCACCACGTTCACCATCAAGGCCAAAGCGGTGATCAACGCGACGGGCGTCTGGGCCGGCACGCTCGCCCCGGTGCACCTGCGTCCGTCCCGCGGCTCCCACCTGGTGATCGACGCACGGGCCGCCGGCATCACCGGCACGGCGCTGACGATCCCGGTCCCAGGAGAGCACAACCGCTTCGCGTTCGTGCTGCCCCAGGCGAACGGCCGCGCGTACCTCGGCCTCACCGACGTGCCGGTGGACGACATCCCGGACGTGCCGGCGGTTCCCGAGTCCGATGTGGACTTCCTGCTCGCGACCGCTTCCCACGTCCTGCAACGAAATCTCACCAGGGACGACGTCATCGGCAGCTACGCGGGCCTGCGCCCGTTGCTCCAGGCGGAAGGCCAGACCGCGGACCTGTCCCGGCACCACGCCGTGCTCAGGGCGCCGAACGGCGTGATCACGATCGTCGGCGGCAAGCTCACCACCTACCGCAGGATGGCGGCGGACGCGGTGAACGCGACGGGCCTGACGCAGATCCCCTGCCGCACCAAGGACATCCGCCTGGTCGACGACAGGCCGGCGCCGACCACCCCGATCGCGCCCGGTGTCACCGAGGCCGACGTCGTCCACGCGATCCAGCACGAGGGCGCGCTGGACGCCGACGACGTCCTGGACCGGCGCACGCGCATCGGCCTGGTGCCGAAGGACCGCGAGAAGGCCGCGCCGGAGATCGCGAAACTCCTGGCCAACGCATGAAAACGGGGCGTCCGCGAGGGACGCCCCGTTCAGCGCAGGAACTCAGTGCGAGGAGTGCGAGGTCACTCGCCGATGACCGGCTTCGCGGCCTTCGGCGGATCGACCAGAGCCTCTCCCTCGATCCGGACCTTCCGCTTGTGCTCGTTGCTGCCACCCTGCTGACCGGCACCGCCGGCCATCGGGGCGCCACCCATCATGCCGCCCGCGCCGGCGCCACCGGCACCGCGAGGGGCGCCACCAGCGGCGGCCGCAGGAGCGGCGGGAGCGTTGCCGCTGCCGGCCGCCATGACACCCGCCGCGCCACCGAACTGCGTGGCCGAGGTCCCACCGGCGCCACCGCCACCGGCCGGGCCACCGCCGAAGCCGGCGGGCATGCCGCCACCTCCGCCGCCGCCCATGCCCTTGGGGACACCGCCACCGCCGCCACCCCCGCCGCCACCCGCGGCCGCGGTCGCGGCGTGGTCGGTGGTCGTGGGCCGGTACCAGTCGGCGTTCGTCGACGTGGTCGGCGTGGCGCCGAACGTCGGAGGCTTGGTCGTGGCGTTGCCACCGGCCGTCGTGGTCGTGCCGGGCTCCCAGTGACCAGGAACCCAGCGACCCGTTCCGGTGCCGGTGCCCGCACCCGTGCCGGCACCAGAGCCGGTACCGGGCCCGGGCAGGTACTGGCCACCGCTACCGGCGCCACCACCCGCGCCGCCGCCCTGGCCGCCAGGAGGCGTGTAGACGGGGGTCACGGCAGGACCGGCGCCCACGCCGGGTCCCTGGCCGTACGGGCCCTGGTAGCCACCAGTGTTGCCGCTGCCCGCGTAGGCCGGCCGGGTGTTGCCCAGGCCGTCGGCGACGTTGGGCCCGCCACCCGCGTAGCCGGCGTTCGAGCCGCTGGTGAACGTGCCACCCGCACCGCTGGACGCACGGCTCTGGTCGCCGGCGCGGATGCCGTCGAACCCGCCGGAGGTCTGCCGGACGGGAGCGCCGCCGCCACCGCCCTTGCCCTGGTTCGCCATCGTGGAGATCGCGTCGATGATCGACTCGGCGGCCTTCGCGATCTGCGAGACCGACTGGATCAGCTTCATCAGCTTCTGCACGGAGCCGACGAGCTTCTGCAGGAAGTCGGAGAGCTTCTTCGCGTAGTTGACCGCGGTCGTGACGATGTCCGCGATCGCGCCCGCGATGGCGGCGCCGAAGGTCAGGAACGAGGCGGCCAGCCACTGGATGATCTTCATGACCATGTCCGAGACGGCCTGGCTGATCAGGTCCATGATCATCTTGCGGACGGTGCCGACCAGCTCGCCTGCGCCCTTGACAGCGCCCGCGATGCCGTCGACCGACTTCGCGAGGGTCTCCAGGCCGGTCGCGTGCCGCTTGGCGGCGGCGCGGTAGCCGTCGGCCGCCTTGCCCTGCCACTCGCGGGTCTGCGAGACGCAGATCTTCTGGTACTCGGTCCCGATGTCCTTGACCTGCTTGCCCGCGCTCTTGAACGACTCGGACATCTTGGCGATGGACTCGGGGCTGCCGAGCAGGACGTCGAACGGCTCGCGCAGGAAGTCGACGTGCTGGATGGCCCAGCTGAAGCCCGCGGCGAGGAAGCCGCTGAGGGGGTTCGAGCCGTTGCCGACCATGCTCATGGCCGCGTTCGCGATGCCCAGGCCACCGCTGACCCAGTCGCCGCTCTCGATGGACTTGTAGGCGTTCGAGACGTTGTTGAACAGCTGCGCGGTGTCACCGCTGCCGGACTGCGTCGCTGGGGCGTTCATCCCCGGCCTCCCTGGAAGCCGAACATGTTGTCGAGGTCGACCTGCTCGTACTGCTCAACGGTCTTCTTGAGCCCGTTGCCCATGTCCATGAGCGAGTTCGCGGCCTTGCCGAGCATGTCCTGCGACAGGCCGGCCTCCTGGAGGACCTTCGACGCCAGGAACCCGAGGAAGACGCCGAAGGCCTCAGTCGTGAGAGCACCCGGATCGCACGTCTCGGTGGCCTTGCGCATCCGTTCCATGAGCCGGTCCACGCTGGCGGCGTGGGTTCTCAGCTCGTCGAGGTCGATGTTGAAGTGCTGCTGCATGCCTAACCCCCTCCTGCACTCAGGCCATGACGTCGGGTGGGTTGGTGAAGTACTCGTCGTCCGGCCGGACGTCCTTGCGCTCCAACTCCGACTTCGGTTCTTCCTCGTCGGTTCCGTCGCCCTTGTATCCGTTCGGCATCTGCGCCTTCACGAACTCGAGAGCGGGGCTGTCGCCGACGAAGTCCGTCATGATCTGCACGACACGCCCGGAGGCGTCACGCTGGGCCTTGGCGGAGGCTGTGAGCACGGCTGAGGCGATCTCGCTGGGGTCCATGCCGCGGGCTTCCGGCTTGATCTGGAGATCGGTCAGCACGCCTGTGGCGTTAACTGTCACCGTGATCAGGCCGTCTGGCGAGCTGGCGCTGCCACCCACACCACCGAGCTGGTCGCGGGCCTGTTCGGCGTGCTGCTTGGCCTGCTCGATCTTGGAGCCGTACTGCTTGAGCCACTGATCCGGGTCAATGGGCTGCATGGTCACCCCCGTTGAGTGAATTGGTCGTTCGTTCGATTCGCCGTAGACGCCCGTATCGTTTCACTCGTTCCCTGCTCACCGATACTTTCAGTCCGATTACCGCCATCCGGGCTAACGAAGGGGTTCACCGTGCCTGAGGGAGTGCTGGAGATCGACGCGGTCTCCAAGCGCTACGGGGAGGTCGTCGCCCTGCGGGACATGTCTTTCGACGTGCGCGCCGGCGAGCTCTTCGGATTCGTCGGTAGCAACGGCGCCGGGAAGACCACGACCATGCGCATCGCGCTGGGCGTGCTCTCGGCCGACTCCGGCGAGGTGCGGTGGAACGGCAGAACCGTCGACCTCGACACCCGGCGCCGGATCGGCTACATGCCGGAGGAGCGCGGCCTCTACCCGCGGATGAAGGTGCTCGACCAGCTCGTCTACCTGGCCGAACTGCACGGCATGAGCACCAACGAGGCGCACACGAGCGCGGAGAACTGGATCGCGCGCCTCGGGCTGCGTGACCGCCGCACGGACGAGGTGCAGCGCCTGAGCCTCGGCAACCAGCAGCGCGTCCAGCTGGCCGCCGCGCTGGTGCACGAGCCGGACGTGCTGGTGCTCGACGAGCCGTTCTCCGGCCTCGACCCGGTGGCGGTGGACGTGATGAGCCAGGTGCTGCGCGAGAAGGCGTCCGCCGGGGTGCCCGTGGTGTTCTCGAGCCACCAGCTCGATCTGGTGGAACGCCTGTGCGACCGGGTCGGCATCGTCAGCGCCGGTTCGATGGTCGCGATCGGAACGGTGGACGAACTCCGGTCGGGTGGCACGTCTCGACTGGTCGTGGAGTCGCCAACGACCGTCTGGACTGCCAGTCTGGACGGTGTGCGGGTGATCGAGAAGAACGGGACGCGCTGCGTGCTCGAACTCGCCGACGGCGTGGACGACCAGGCGGTGCTGCACGCGGCACTCGCGGCGGGTCCCGTGCACGAGTTCTCCCGGCAGCGCCCGTCGCTGACCGAGCTGTTCCGCAACGTGGTGACCACCGAGGGCAGGAGCGCATGACGTCGGCCCGAGCTGTTTCGTTGGTGGCCAAGCGCGAGTTCGTCACGAAGGTGCGCACCAGGTCGTTCCTGATCGGCACCGCGGTGATCATCGCCGTGCTCGCCGGGTACGTGGTGCTGCAGTCGGTCCTGTTCGACGACCAGCAGCGCAGCGTCGTCGGGCTTTCCGGGCAGGCGACGCAGCTCGCGGATCCGTTGCGGGAGAAGGCGAGAGCGTTCGGCATCGACCTGGAGACCCGTGACGTCACGACGGCGGGCAACCCCGAGCAGGAGGTCCGCGACGGCGGGCTGGACGCCCTGGTGACCGGTGCGCCGCCGGAGCTGAAGATGATCGTCAAGGGTTCCGGCGACGAGATCCTGACGACGGCGCTGAACGACGTGCTGCGGCAGCAGGTGCTGATCGCGCAGCTCGCCGAGTCGGGCACTACCCCGCAGGAGGTCGCGCAGAGCCTCGCGAACGTCAAGGTGGACGTCACCGCGCTGGAACCCGTTGACCCGCAACGAGGTCAACGCCTCGCGATCGGGTTGATCGTGGCCGCGCTGCTGTACTACTCGCTGCTGGTCTACGGCACGATGGTCGCGCAGGGTGTCGTCGAGGAGAAGTCGAGCCGGGTCGTGGAGATCCTGCTCGCGACCGTACGGCCGTGGCAGTTGTTGCTGGGCAAGGTGATCGGGCTCGGCGCGGTCGGCCTGCTGCAACTGCTGGTGATCTCCACGGTCGGTCTGGGACTCTCCTCCGCCTTCGACGTCGTGGACGTCGGCGCACTGGGCGGTGCGGCCCTGCTGACCGGCGTGCTCTGGTACCTGCTCGGATTCTTCTTGTACGCCACCGTGTTCGCGGCCGCCGCGTCGCTGGTGTCGCGGCAGGAGGAGCTCCAGTCGGTGCTGACGCCGATCAGCATGACGATCATCGTGGCGTTCGTGGCCGGCATCAACCTGATGATCGGCAGCCCGTCCGGTCCCACCGTGACGGTGCTGTCGCTGCTGCCGCCGTTCGCCCCGATCCTGATGCCGGGGCGGATGGCGCTGGGCGTCGCCCCGGCGTGGCAGGTGGTGCTCTCGGTCGTGCTGGCGCTGCTCGCCATCGCGGCGATCACGTGGCTGGGCGGGAAGGTCTACGCGAACGCCGTGCTGCGGACCGGCGCTCGCGTCAAGCTCCGCGAGGCGCTCAGGCTTTGATGGCCTGGTAGCGGTCGAGCGCCACCTGGCGTTCGACCGCGTGGTCGACGATCGGCGTGAGGCTCGGCGAGTCCGGCGCGTACCTGCGCACGTAGGCGCCGTCCGGGTCGAACTTCTTGGCCTGGGTCATGGGGTTGAAGACGCGGAAGTACGGCGAGGCGTCCGTGCCGCTGCCGGCGACCCACTGCCAGTTGTGCTGGTTCGAGGCGATGTCGCCGTCGATCAGGTGCTCCATGAAGTGCCGCGCGCCCCACCACCACGGCAGGTGCAGGTCCTTGACCAGGAAGCTCGCGACGATCATGCGCACCCGGTTGTGCATGAAGCCCTCTTGGAGCAGCTGCCGCATGCCGGCGTCGACGATCGGGAAGCCGGTGCGGCCTTCTTTCCAGGCCTCGAACAGCTCCAGGTCGTCGTCGTGCTCCATGCGGTCGAACCTGCGGTCGTAGTTCTCCCGCGCGGTCTCCGGCTTGTGCCACAGCACGTCGGCGTAGAACTCGCGCCAGGCGAGCTCTGAACGATACGTTCCGTCACAGTCCTGGAGGAGTGTCCGCGGGTGCAGCACACCCCACCTCAGGAACGCCGACATCCTGCTGGTCGCGTCCATGTCGGGGCGGTCGCGGGTGGTGTCGTAGTCCTCCAGCCGTTCGTCGCGGAACTCCTCCCAGAGCTTCATCGCGTCCGGCAGTTTCTCCTCGATCCGGGGAAGTGCGTTGCTGTGACTCGGTTCGATCCAGTCCAGAGTGGACGCGTCGGTGTCCGCGGGCTTGCGCCAGCCGTGGTCGAGCCAGGCGTTGCGGAACGGCGTGAAGACCTTGAACGGCGTGCCGTCCTGCTTGCGCACCCGCCCCGGCGCGACGGCGTAGGGCGAGCCGGAACGGACGAGTTCGATGTCCCCCAACGCTTCCTCGACGGCTTCATCGCGTTTGCGGCCGTACGGCGCGTAGTCCGCGGAGATGTGGACGCTCTCCGCGCCGATTTCCTTCGCGATGCGCGGAACGGTCTTCACCGGATCACCGTGCACGACCATCAACCGGCCGCCCAGCTCATCGTTCAACGCGTGCAAACAGCGGTGCAGGAAATCGATTCGCGGCTGCCCCGACGGTTTCAGCAGCCTGTCGTCGAGAACGAACAACGCCAGTGCGCGAGGTGATCTTTCCACTGCGGCGAGAATGGCTGGATGATCGGATGTCCGCAAATCGCGGCGGAACCAGACGAGCGACGGCGAAGAACTCACGTCTCGACGCTAAAGGCCCACGAGCAGGTCTGCACAACGGGCGCTCAGGCGACCTCGGCCACGAGTTCGAGCGTGACCAGCCGCACCATGTGCAGGAGCCGGCCCCAGTAGTGGGCCGCGTAGGGCCGGTAGTACCCGGACCGCGGATCAGCGAACACCGGGACCACTTTGCGCAGCTCATCGAGGCAGAGCGGCGCCATCCACCGGGCGTGTTCGTTGAGGTCGTCACCGTTCTCCAACCAGCTGGAGACACAGCCCGCGGCGTGCACGTCGACCAGGATCAGCTCCACGCCCGCGATCTCCAGGCCGCGCTGCCCGTTCGGGTACGGCATCTTCCGGTGCTGCTCGTACAACCGCGCCACCTCGGCACGCACGTCCGTCACGCACCACCCCCAGGACAAGCGAAAGGCGCGCCACCCCAGCGGGTGACGCGCCTTCAGCCTACGAGAAGTACTAGCCCGTGATCAGCGGTTTTCCATCGCGATGAAGTCGCGCTCCGTCGGGCCGGTGTAGATCTGCCGCGGGCGGCCGATCTTGGTGGCCGGGTCGTTGATCATCTCGCGCCAGTGCGCGATCCAGCCGGGGAGCCGGCCGAGCGCGAACAGCACGGTGAAGAACTTGGTCGGGAAGCCCATCGCCCGGTAGATCAGACCCGTGTAGAAGTCCACGTTCGGGTAGAGCTTGCGGGAGATGAAGTAGTCGTCGCTCAGTGCGGCTTCTTCCAGCTGCTTCGCGATGTCGAGCAGCTGGTCGTCGGCGCCGAGCTTGCCGAGGATCTCGTCGGCCGTCTTCTTGATGATCGCGGCGCGCGGGTCGTAGTTCTTGTAGACCCGGTGGCCGAAGCCCATCAGGCGGACGCCGTCCTCCTTGTTCTTCACCTTGTTGACGAACGACTGCACGTCGCCGCCGTCGTTCTTGATCTTCTCCAGCATCTCCAGCACCGCGCTGTTCGCACCGCCGTGCAGCGGGCCGAACAGGGCGTTGATGCCCGCGGAGATGGACGCGAAGAGGTTCGCCTCGGAGGAGCCGACCAGGCGCACGGTCGACGTGGAGCAGTTCTGCTCGTGGTCGGCGTGCAGGATGAAGAGCAGGTCGAGGGCGCGGACCAGGTCCGGGTCGAGGTCGTAGGCCTCTGCCGGGAACCCGAAGGTCATCCGCAGGAAGTTCTCCACCAGGCCAAGCGAGTTGTCCGGGTAGAGGAACGGCTGGCCGACCGACTTCTTGTACGCGTAGGCCGCGATGGTCGGCAGCTTGGCGAGAAGGCGGATCGTGGAGATCTCCACCTGGTTCGCGTCGAACGGCGACAGCGAGTCCTGGTAGAAGGTCGACAGCGCGGAGACCGCGGACGACAGCACCGGCATCGGGTGCGCGTCGCGCGGGAAGCCGTCGAAGAAGCGCTTGAGGTCCTCGTGCAGCAGCGTGTGCCTGCTGATCTTGGAGGAGAAGTCCTCGAGCTGCGCGGCGGTCGGAAGCTCGCCGTAGATCAGGAGGTAGGAAACCTCTGCGAAGTTCGAGCGCGCGGCCAACTGCTCGATCGGATACCCGCGGTAACGCAGAATTCCGGCGTCACCGTCGATGTAGGTGATCTCGGAGGAGCAGGAGGCCGTGTTGACGAAACCGGTGTCCAGGGTTACCAGACCGGTGGTCGACAGCAGCTTGCCGAGTTCGATGCCGGACGCGCCTTCGGACGCCGGCACCACCTTCATCTCGAGCTCTCCGCCCTCATGGCGCAGCGCGACGGTCTGTGGGTCGGTCGGCGCAGTCGTCGCGTCGGGCATTCAAGTCCCTCTCAACGCTCGGACGGGGTGGCGGCAGGCCACGCTGGGCCTGCCGTCGTCTCGGACCACCCCGTTGGGATCTGAGTCTTCAAGTTCACTCACGCTAGTCGGCGGAAGGCCCGCCTCGCAGCAGCGGTGTGAACCGATTCTGAGAGATGGGACAGGCATCACATCCGTAATGCCAGTTTCCAGCGCGGCTACCCCACGGTAGTCCGATCCTCCGTTTTATCCACCCAACGCGGCGGTGAGTTCGCTCGCAAAGGGCGGCTCGGCGCCCGCACGGGAACATGTGATCGCGGCGGCCGCACCGGCATACGTCAATGCGGCAGTCCATTCATCCGTGGAGAGCCCGCGGATCTTCTCCGCACTCAACGCATCGTGGTCGTTCAGCCACGCGAGCAGGGCGCCTTGCACTGTGTCGCCCGCCCCGATCGTGTCGACCACATCCACCTTCACGGGTGGCACGTCGACCTGTCCGGTGGCGGTGATCACTGACAGACCTTCGCCACCTTTCGTCAGAACGACGGCGGCGGGTCCCTGTGAAATCCACGTCCTTGCGATCTCGATCACGTCGCCGTCCTCGGCGAGCCACCGCGCGTCCTCGACGGACGCCTTCAGCAGCCCGACGTCCGGCAGCCACGACCGGAACCGCGCGCGGTAGGCGCCCGGATCGTGGATCAGGCCCGCCCGGATGTTGGGGTCGAGCGCCGTGAGCAAGCGCTTGCTCTCGCGCCGCAGCACCGTCTCGTAGACCGAGGCGCCGGGCTCCAGCACCAACGACAACGTGCCGAACGACACGGCCTTCGTCTCGGCGGGGAGCGGACCGGGGTCCTCGACGAGCCGGTCGGCGGTGCCGTCGACGTAGAACGAGTAGCGCGCGGACCCGTCGTCAGCGAGCCCGACCACGGCGAGCGTGGTGTTCTCCTGTCCACGTTGGACCAGAGAGGTCTCCACCTTCGACGCGTGCAGCCGTTTGATCAGCTGCTCGCCGAAGTGGTCGGTCGAGACGCGCGACAGGAAGCCCGTCGGCACGTCGAGCCTGCCGAGCGCGACGGCCACGTTGTACGGTCCGCCACCCAGCTTGGGCGCGAGCGGCGTGAGCTCCTCGTCCCCCACCGGCACCATGTCGACCAGGGCCTCACCAGCAACCACGATCACGCGCTCTACTCCTTCTGGGAAGCACCACTCCGCTGGAGCCCATCCAACAACAGTTCGCCCAGTGCGGTGAACGCCTCCGCGTCCGAAACGCCTGCCCGTTTCGTGAGGACACCCGTCTGGATGCTCTCGATGAGCAGCCCGGCCATCTCGGCGAACAACGTGGCGTGCACCTCGCGGAACACGTGCCGCTCGACCCCGTCCTGGATGAACGCCTTGATGCGCTCGGCCGCGGCGCGCGCGTTGCGTTCGTACGTGGCACGCGTGGGCGGGAAGTCGGACACGTCCGCGATGAACGCCGCCGAGGCCTTGCTCAGCTCCTCGGCCGCGCCCGCGAGGTAGCAGCCGATGCGTTTGCGCACGTCGTTGAGGCCCGCGATGCGCTTCTCGATGCGCTCGGCGGCGCCTTTGAAGTACCGGCCGACCACCCGCACGGCCAGCTGTTCCTTGCTGCCGGCGAGCGCGTACAGCGTCGACTTCGAGCAGTGCAGGCGGGCGGCGATGTCATCCAGCGTGAGATGACCGAAGCCCTCGGTGAGGAACAACGCCTCCAACCGGGTGAGCAGCTCGGCCTGCCGCTGCGTGAGAGCCCGCGTCATGTGACGACCCTGCCACATTCGCTGGCCGCTGTACTGCACAACGTCCTAGAGTACAGCTACCAGTACACACCGGAGGTCGACGATGCCCGCCGAGCGGTTGCTCCCCACGCAAGAGGCCGAGGACCTGATCGCGCTGGTCAGGGAGATCGCGCGGGACGAACTGAAGCCCCACGCGGCGGACGCGGAGGAGAACGAGAAGTTCCCCCGCGACGCGTTCCGCCTGCTGGGCAGGTCCGGTCTGCTCGGCCTGCCGTACCCCGAGGAGTTCGGCGGCGGCGAGCAGCCCTACGAGGTCTACCTGCAGGCGCTCGAAGAGGTCGCCTCCGCGTGGATGACGGTCGCCGTGGGCCTCTCCGTGCACGTGATGTCCTGCTACGGCCTGGCCACCTTCGGCACCAAAGAACAGCAGGACCGCTGGCTCCCCGAGATGCTCGAGGGCGAACTGCTGGGCGGCTACGCCCTCTCCGAGGTCCAGGCGGGCTCCGACCCGGCGGCGATGTCGACCAGGGCCGTCCGCAAGGGCAACGAGTACGTCGTGAACGGCACCAAGGCGTGGATCACGCACGCCGGCGCCGCGGACTTCTACACCCTGATGGCCCGCACGTCCCCAGACGCGGGCCGCGGAATCTCCTGCTTCCTCGCCCCAGGCGAGGCCCAGGGCATCACGGCCGCCACCCCGGAACGCAAGATGGGCCTGACCGGCTCCATCACCGCACAACTCCAGTTCGACGACGTGCGCTTCGGCACCGACCGCCTGATCGGCAACGAGGGCGACGGCCTCAAGATCGCACTGTCCGCTTTGGACTCCGGCCGCCTCGGCATCGCGGCCTGCGCGGTGGGCCTGGCCCAGGCCGCCCTCGACGAGGCAGTCGCGTACGCCAAGACCCGAACCCAGTTCGGCCGCCCGATCATCGAGTTCCAGGGCCTGGAGTTCCTGCTGGCGGACATGGCCGCGGCCGTCGAGTCGGCCCGCGCCACCTACATCTCGGCCGCACGCCGCCGCGACCGCGGTCTGCCGTTCCGCCAGCAGGCGTCGATCGCCAAGCTCATCGCCACGGACGCGGCGATGAAGGTGACGACCGACGCCGTGCAGGTGCTCGGCGGCGCGGGCTACACCCGCGACTTCCCGGTAGAGCGCTACATGCGTGAAGCCAAGGTCCTGCAGATCTTCGAAGGCACCAACCAAATCCAGCGCCTGGTAATCGGCAGGGGCCTCCGCTAAACGCTCTCCCGGTAGAAGGGGTCGGCCACGACCCCTTCCCCGGTCCGCTCGTCGAACGTGTAAACCTCACGCCCCTCGACGAACACGTGCAACGCCCGGCTCATCACGTCAAGCGGATCCCCGGACCAGATCACGACATCGCCGTCCAACCCGGGCTTCAACGCCCCGACCCGGTCATCCAGCCCCATGATCCGCGCCGGGTTGGTGGTGATCGACCTCAACGCGACATCGCTGTCCAACCCTTCCTTCACCGCCAAAGTGGCCTGGTGCACCAGGAAGTTGATCGGCACGACGGGATGATCGGTGGTGATCGCCAACTCCACCCCGGCCCGAGCCAGGATCCCGGGATTGCGCAACCCGCGGTGCCGAAGCTCCACTTTGGACCGCGAGGTGAACAGCGGTCCGATGATCACCGGAATCTGCTTGTCGGCAATGATGTCCGCGATCAGATGACCCTCGGTACCGTGGTTGAGGATCAACCGATACCCGAACTCCTCGGACAACCTAATCGCCGTGGCGATGTCGTCGGCCCGATGCGCGTGCTGACACCACGGCAACTCACCACTGAGAACCTTGCCGAGGATCTCCAACGTGGTGTTGCGGTCGAACGCCTTGCCGTCGGCTTCCGCCTCAGCCTTCTTGGCCAGGTAGTCCTGAGCCTTGGTCAACTCGTCACGAATGACCGCCGCAACCCCCTGCCGAGTGGCCGGCAACTTGCCCTTCTCGCCGTAAACCCGCTTCGGGTTCTCCCCAAGCGCACTCTTGACGCTGACCGGCTCCCGAACGAGCATCTCGTCAACGGTCCGCCCCCAACACTTCACCGCGACCGTCTGACCACCGATGGGGTTACCGGAACCAGGCTTGATCACAGCAGTGGTGACACCACCACTGAGCGCGTCACCAAACCCAAGGTCAGCGGGGTTGATGGCATCAAGCGCCCGCATCCGAGCCCCAACGGGGTCGGTCATCTCGTTGGTGTCCTGCCCGGCCCACCCCTGAGCCTCCTCGTGGACGCCAATGTGCCCGTGCGCCTCGACAAAGCCGGGCAACACCCACGCCCCGTCAGCGTCAACGACCTCGACACCATCAGGAATGTCGACGTCAGCACCAACCGCAACGATCTTCCCGTCCTGAATGAGGACAGTGCCGCCCTCGACGGGCTCGCCGTCGACGGGCACGACATAACCCCCGGTGATCGCGATGTTCATGGTTAGCAACGCTAACGGTTACCAAGGCCATCGGCCACCCCACACCGCCCACAGCGAAGCCGAAGGCGAGCCGTCTTTACCAAGCGGGCTGGGCGGTGGGTCCCGTCACGAGTCGCACCACAGCACTTGCTGCATGCGAGAAGGGGTGTCAACTCGACACGCTTTTCGTCGAGTTGACACCCCTTCTCGCATGTGGCCCGCTCTTGGTGCGGCTCGTGACGGGACCCACCGCCAACGCA
>NZ_JBIRVV010000016.1:0-131808 GCF_044387305.1 Lentzea sp. NPDC020367
CCTTCAGCATCGACACAGCTTCACCGAACATCGGGCCTTTCCACCTCCTCTCGCCACGGCGGCTTGACTTTCAAAAACCTGAGATGTCTTTCTGCTTCTCGGTGGGGGTGGGTACGGGTGCGGCGTGCCGGTCGCCCCCGAGCGGCGGTCCGCCGCACCCGCGGCTGGGGTCAGCGCAGGAGCACCGCCGTGCCGGCGGGCACCTCACGCAGGGCGTCGCGCACACCGGGGGGAGTGGGGACACAGCCAGCGGCGTCGACCTCGCCCAGCGGGGACGCCGCGGGCAAGCCCGGCACCGTGATCCCGCCCATCGGGCCCGTGCAGAGCTGGTCGGCGTCGAGGTGGAACGGCCACAGCACTTGCAGCAGCCACGGCAGTGCGTCGACCGGGCCGGCGGCGACGAAGCTGCGGCCGCCGGTGCGGGCGGCTACGGCGACCGATGCCGGTGTGCCGGTGAGGGCCGAGGCCGCTGTGGTGCCGTGGCCGAGCTCGGCGAGGACGGTGACCTTGCCGGTAGCGGTGTCGATCTCTACCCGCCGGTCACCGTGCGCGAGTTCGACCTGTGGCCGCAGGTGGACCCAGCCGACCGCCGCCGCGCCGTTGGGATGCGGCCGCGAGGGCAGCATCACCAGAGCCCAGCCCGGCCTGCGCTCCAGTACCGGGGTCCACGTCGGGGTGAGGAGCTGCCGGGGCGGCAGCACCGCGAACGCGCACCCGCCGGGCTCGGCATACACCGGGGTGTCGACGGTGGGGTGCAACACGACCGTGCCCGGATCGGCACCGGGTGCCGGATCGACCGGCGCGCCCGTCAAGGCTTCGCCGACGGCCGCGCGCGGCAGCGCCGCCAGCTCCGCGTCGCTCATCGCTCGCGGTGCGGCCGCGTCCAGTTGCGCGGCGGCGGGCAGTCGGTCCCGCATCGGCGGTGCCGGGGTGGCTGTCACCGTCACGGTCTGCGGTGTGGGCGCCGCACCGGTGCGAGTGTTGTCGTGCAAGCGCAGCAGCAGCGTCACGAGCACGATCAGGATCGCGGCCAGCAGCACCGTCACCAGCACACCGGGCCGGCGCCAGTCCACGAGCCGCAAGAGCACGGCGTGGCGGAACAGCGCTGCGGGGGTGAGCGGCGAGAGCGGCTGCGTCTTCTCCGTGTCGGTCTCCGGCCCGGCGGTCAGCTGCGCGGTGCTCGCGCCGACGACGGCCACCTGGTCGGACAGCGGCACGATGACGACGTCGTCGCCCAGGCGCGCGCTCACGGCGTCTTCCCGGCGATGACCTCGCCGACGTGCTTGACGATCGAGCAGGTGTCGATGCCGAAGCGGCCGTTGGTGATCGCGATCGCGGCGGTGCCGTTGGCCAGCGGGATGATCCCGGTGCACAGCGGCTCGTTGCTCGACTTGTTGGTCCCGGAGATGATCAGCCCGGTCTTGCCGCCGAAGGTGTGCAGCTGCGAACCAGGCTGATCGGCCTGCGCGGTCTTCATCTCACCGGGCTTCGCCCAGACCACCAGCGCGAAGAAGTTCTTCAGCTGCCCGCGCTTCTCGGGCGACGCCGTAAGGTCCGACACCGCGCCGTTGTCATACCTGCAACCGGTACGGAACACATCGTTCGCACCCGGCGCGCGCAACCGGGGCTTGATGTCCTTGTCCGGCCTCACCTCCGCGGGGAAGGCCTGCCAGCCGAGTGCGCACGGGTCGTACGGGGCGCCGACTGTCTTGGCATCCACACGCGGGTCGAGGTCACCCAAGGTGATCTGCTTGGGCTTGTCCTGCGCGGCCACCGTGGCGGTGGCGTGGGCGATGGGCAGGGTGGTGAGGCTGGCCGCGGCGGCGAGCGTGAGCACGCCGCGCGTCAGGTTCCTGATGGTCGTCATGATCTTGTCCCCCGACAAGGATGCGTTGAGGCTTATGGGAAAAGGACTGTGAGCAGTTCGGCGATCAGCGGGTCACGCATGCTGTCCAGACGGGCCCGGTCCACCGGGGCGTCGACCTTGCTGCCGCGTGGAGGCCGCAGGCTCTGCCGGATCCGCAGCGCGCCGGGCTTCTCCTTGTCGCCCAGCGCCGCGACGGAGAGCTCTTCCTTGTCGCGGCCTTGCCCGTTCGCGTCGTCTGGATCGCCGACGCGCATCACGGGCCTGCCCGCGATGGACAGCTCGGTGACCTTCGCCGCGGTATCCGGCCTGGACTGCAAAATGGACAGATCGCGAGCCAGGGATTCCTTGGTCGACAAGAAGATCTCGACTTCGAGGACGGACTCGTACTTGCCGTCCGCGCTCTTCTTGTTGTCATCGGAACTGATCGTGCACGTCGGGCTACGCGGGCCGTCGGCGATGACCCGGTAGTGGCCGGTGCCCAGGAAACGGTCCAGCACTTCACCTGACAACGCCGAGCACAGCATCTGCGCCGCGGCGACCGGATCCTCCTCGGCGATGCGCAGCAAGTCCTGGCCGGTTTTCGGCCTGATGTCCGTCCACTCCTGGCAGACCTCGGGTTCGTTGCTGCGCGCGCACGTCCCGGTCGGTGTGCCGCTGCTGGGTACGGACTCCGGCCTCGCGGCGCCGGGCACGACGGTGCTGCACCCGCCCAGCGCCGTGGCCGCCAGCGCGGTCGCCGCGAGAACCAGGGTGAGACGGCGGGCGTTCATCGCTTGCCCACCTTCGACAGCACCTTCTCCGCCGCCTGCTGCGCGACGTCGCAGGTCGCTGTGGACATGCGGATCTGCTGGTACAGCACGCCGCCCTCGGTGGCGCGGTTGTCCTGCACGATGCTGGTGTCCGGGTCGTAGACGATGTAGCTGGTGCAGCCCGAACGACCCTGGAAGATCACCGTCTTGTAGCCGGCGACCGTCACCTCACGGGCGCTCTGATCGCCCGGCTTGACCAGCGCCGACGGGTCGTCATCGACCATGAGCGTGATGCCGACCTCGTTGCGGCCCACACCCTTGTCGCGTGAGGGCGGCCCGGGGTTGAGCGGCCTCGCGGTGCACGCGAACGGCCCTGACGGCTGCAACACCGCGTCCTTGCCGTACAGCTCCAGCGCACCCGACGCCACCGTGCACGGATCGAGCTTCGCCAGCGTCAGCTCCGGCGTCGTGCGCCCGGAACCGCGCTTGGGCAAGTCCTTCCACAGCGGAGCGAGCTTGCTCGCGTACTCCTTGGCCAGCTGGCAGCTGGTCTTGGCCGGCTTGTCCTCCCCGGTGCCCGACGGGCTGGTGCGCAGCACGATCGCCCGGTCGGCGTCGAGCGGCTTGGCCAGCGTGCACGTCCGCTCGTCCTCGGAGACGAACACCTCCACGCCGCCGATGGTCTCCGGGGCGGCATCCTTGCGCTGCGACGCGTCGAAGGCCTCGCCGACCTCCAGATAGATCGTCCAGCTGGCCCTGAACTCACCCTTGTGGGTGCGCAGCACGCATTCCTGCATGCCGTCCTGCGACGGCACGAGCTCATCGAGTTCGTCACCGGTGACTTCCTTCGCGGCGTCCGGATCATGCAGACCGCACGCGTCGATCGCCCTGTAGCCCGCCGCGGCCTCGGCAAGTGCGCGGTACTCCTGCGGAATCGCTTCCTCGATCTTCGCCGGTTGAGCTTCCCCAGCGCCCTCGGGAGCGCTGGGGGCGTCCTCGGTGCACGCGGAGGCCAGCAGCGCCGTGCCGAGCACCAGCACGAGGGTGAAACGCTGTCGTAGAGCCATGTTCGTGATCCCCCTGATCCGAACGGGATGTGCCCGGTGGCACGAGAGACTGATGGGAGTGGAAGTCAGGGCCGGTCAGCGGCGCAGCAGCCGAACGGCCCGGGAGAACTGCAAACCAGCCGTGCGCAGGCCGGTGATCCAGGCCGGGCTGAGCGGCTGGTCGGTGCCAGCTCGCGTCCGGACGGTCACGTCAACCGCGCCGAATCCGGTCGCGTGCAATCCGGTGGCGGCGTGCGCGTCGACGGCGACCGCAACCAGCGTCGGTGACTCCGCCCCGCCGGTGCGGGGGGAGACCTGCGCGGAGGTAGTGCCGGACAGCACGGTCAGCGTCATCGCCGAGACGACGGTCGCGGTGGCCAGCAATCGGGTGACGATCCTGCGAGCGATCAATGGTCCTGCTCCAGATCCGAGAAGAGCCGGTACGAGCCGGGAGGGGCGGCCGCGCCGCCCGCGCTTGCGGGTCCGCCCTGGGGGTGCGGAGACGGGCGACGCGGCCCTGGGGATCAGTCCCTTGTGGACTGATGCTGGTGGGTCACTTGGCGAATGCGGTCAGGAATCCCGCGGCCGGGGTACCGACGCCGGTGACGTTGTCCCAGCCCGTGCCGCTCTGCAGCGACTGCGGCTTGCCGTCGAATTCGGCCAGGTAGGAGCCTTGGTTGCCGGGGACGTCGACGTGGCCGTAGGTGACCATGTACGGCGTCCAGACACCGGCCGCGACTGGTTTGACATCGGTCATGCCGGCCTTGCCCGCCATCTGGTACAGCGCGCCGTTGAGGAACCCGAACCGCTCGACGCCCTGGGCCTGCTGGGCGTCCGCGACGAGCGCCGCGATGATCGGCGCGGCCGCGGACGTGCCGCCGGAGGGGTACTCGATGTAGCCGTCCGGGGTGGTGAAGCCGACGCCGATGCCGGTGTAGGCGTCCGCGAGCGCGGAGACGTCCGGCAGCATGCGACGTCCGGTGCCCGGTGCGACGCCCTTCTGGTAGTCGGGCTGCTCGTACAGCGAGCTCGCGCCGCCGCCCGCGCCGCCGGCGAACTTGCCGTCGACGCCCTGCTGCGGCGTCCAGTTCTGGCCGGACTGGGTGTACCCGGAGATCTCCCAGCCGGTCTGGAACTTGACCTTGTTGTTGCTGTCCACGGCGACCGACGTGCCGCCGACCGCGGTCACCCACGGGTGCGAGGCCGGGAAGTCGGTGGCGGCGCGGCGCACGTCCGGGTTGCCGGCGTTGTCGCCCGCGTCGCCGGAGGACACGGTGATGGCCTGGCCCTGGATAGCGGCCTGCAGCGCGATGCTGTCCATCTGCTGCCGCACCGCGGCGGGCTGGTTCTCACCCGAGGCGCCCCACGAGTTCGACAGCACGCTGGCCTTGTTGTCCTGCACGGCCTTGTTCAGCGCGTCGTAGAGCGTCCGGCAGCTCGACGCCCCGTAGTAGATGATCTTCGCAGCAGGGGCGATGGTGTGGATCGCCTGCACGTCGAGCGCCTGTTCGCCCGCCCACGACTCGGGGATGCACTGCTGGATGTCGTCCCAGCGGCTGGCGAGCACCGCCGAGTACTGGCCTGCCGTCAGCTGCGGGGACCCGAACGTTGCGGCGGCGCGGTTGGTGTCGGACACGATCGGCTCGTGGTTGTAGGCGCCGATGATCGCGACCGTTTGGCCGGCACCGGTGTTGCCCCCGCCCAGGCCGTAGATGCCCCGCATCTGCGCGGTGTCGTAGCCGCACAGCGCGTTGGACTGCAGGTCGCCGGCGAACTTCCGCGGGACTGCGGTGTTGACTGACTCGCCCCAGTACAGCGCGCAGCTGTTCGGGTCGCCCGCGGCCTTGACGTCGGCGCGCGGCCGGGCCGGTGCGCCATTGGGCGTGCGCATCGCCACCTGCTTCGGGGCGATCGTGCGTTCGCTGTCGTCCAGGCCCAGCACCGCCTCCACCGCGCCGCGCAGCTCGCGCGGCACCGACACGGAGGACTCCGGCGCAGCCAACTCCAGCGCACCGGCCTTCGTCGAGAGCTTGAACTTGCTCAGTCGCACCCGGAACGCCGACTCCAGTACCGAGACCTTGCCCTCGACGGTCACGAAGTGCCGGTTGCCCGACACCTCCGACACCGTCAGGTTCTGGCCGCGCAACCAGCCGGTCACCCGATCCACAGTGGACTGCGCGGGCGCGAAGCGGTCCACGAACTGCTGCGAGGACAGGAACTTGCGATGCGACGGGCTGCCGGGCATGGACACCGCCTTGGCCAGCGCCTCGGCGCCGCGCCGATCTTTGAGCGTCAACGCGATCCGTACGCGACGGACCTCGTCACCGGCGACTTCGCCGACCTTCGCCGCTGGGGTGGCCCAGCTCGGCGTGTTGCCCTCGATCGCCGCGCGGTCGCCGGCCAGGCTCGGGTCCGCCTGAGCGGCGGATGTCCCAAGGATCCCGACCAGTGCCGCGCAGCCGACGAGTGCCGATGCGCGGGATGGACGTACTGCCATGTTCAAAGCCCCCGAATTCATAGCTTCACCCGGACTCGGCCGGGTATGACGGCAATCTCAATGTCATTAGTGAAATGCGTGCGGAACGAGGCGACTGGCTTGTGTCTAGGAATGTGAACCCGTCGCGATGGCGAAGTCGTCTTGCGTGAGATCAGGACCTTCGACCATGCTCGTGACCTGCCCAGATGTGCTGGTAGCTCCTAGGCTGCAATGCGGTGATCGCAGATGTCAACGTGTTCCGGAGTATTTCTTGTCTTATTTATTCGACCAGTTTTAGGGCATTGCAGGGTGCCCGAACCCAACGACAAACGGGTCTCGGTGATCGTGTTGATGTTATTTTCTAGCTGTTCATGGCGGTTACCTTTTCCGCGACGAATGTGGGGCCGAGATGACAGGGCGAGGTGCCGCGTTCAGGCACGTACCCGGTCACGCGCACCCGTTGTGCCCGTGGCTGCTCACCCATGCGGGCCCGGTGCTCGTTGTCCAGCACGACGCTGCCGGACAACTGAAAACGCTGACCGGCCTCGGTGACCAGTGAGATGCATCCTGGCCGGCCCGTCAGCCAGGTGGCCTCACCTTCGACCGTGGCCTGAGGGCTCCGCGACTCCGGTGGAGGGATCTGCACGGACAGAACGATTTCGGATGTTGGAGTAGATGGCTGCACTGAACCGGACCGTGCCGAGCAGCCGACGGACGCAGCCATGGTGATACCGATGGCGACGGCCAGTTGCCGCATGGTCATCCCAGTTCTCCCGCCTCGGTCGCGTGGGCTCGTGACTCCTGGGCGTCGGAGCGCGGTGCGTTCTCGAGTGCTGCGCAGGCTCCGTTCGGCGTGCACGACTCCCGCCGCCAAGATCAATGAGTTCGGTTCGCGCATTCGCGGCAGCAGGCCATCCAGAATCGTGTGAGCGTGCTGCGCTTCGAAATCTTTGCCCAGCAGCCATACCTCTTGGGGCAGATAGCCGCAGTGCCGTGACGCGTAGACCTCGCCGGTGCGGGGGATGAACCCGATCCTCCACGGCCCAGCGCGGTCCATCGGCTGGCTGTAGGGGCCGTCATCGTCGCCGTCGCGACGCCAACCTTCGCCGTAGATGTCCCCGGCGACGCGTGCGCTCGCCCAGCCTCTCTCCAGGCGACGTGAGTCCGCGGTGACGAAGCTGTCCTCTGGCCCGAACGCGACGACGCTCGGAGGTACGTCCGGGGAGCGCTGCCAGCCCGCGGCGGATTCTCGCAACAGGCCGGACGGCGCGTCGAGACCGATGACGAACTGTCGCAAGGTGTCCCGAGCGCTGACAGCTGCGTCGAGCGACTGGCGCAGGTCCGCTTGCCTCGCGATCTCGCTCGACCGTGATGTCTTCGCGCCTAGCCGACGGAACCAAGCGACCGGGCTCCAACTGCGTCCCGCGTCCGCGATCTTCCGGTGAGAGTCGGCGATGGAGCGCTCGACATGGTTGGTGCGGGACGTCAGTGTGGCAACGATGGCGCGGAGCTTGCCTTCGAGCCCGACGAGATCCTCAGCTGGATCAGCCGTGGTCACGTTCTGCAGGTGTGCAATCAGTGCAGGCGGTACAGGATCTGATCGCATGCCCAGCACGACTGCAAGCCCTGCGCTGCTGTGTGCCCAGCGCAGTTGATTTTTCGGCAACGCAATCCTCCCCCAGGGCGTTGAGATGTCGGTCGCGGCACCGTCAAACGCCTATCGGGCGATTGCGATGCGGTGGTCGGCGGCCGAGCAGCGGATCCCTCCCAGGTCCGCCGCTCGGCCACCGCCTCGCCGACGTTGGTGAACCGGCGGCGAGGGTTTGGCGCACATCGAGTCGTGAGTGAGGTCGTGGTGTGACGAACCGCGGCCGTTGAGTGCATGATCTGCTTGCTTGGCGGCATCGTCCGCGCACTCATCCCACTCACCCCCAAGGTGCACGTCGGAACGGAAGCGGAGCAGTGGCGTAAGTGAGACCGTTTGTCACCGATTGCTCGGAGCGAGAATGAAATCTAATGGACTCACGACTGGTTCTTGCTCAGTTGGTCCGCAACTCGTTGAGGCAAACACTATTGGAACTATTTCAGTTGTCAATGCGTAGTTGTTGGGATGGTTCGAGTCAGTTTTCCCGTATCAATGAATATGTCTACGTGGTTACCCGTAGGCGAGTCCTCGTGGGCCCGTAGGCGTGTGCTTCGAGGTAGCTTGAGCTGCGTAGATGGCTGCCGGAAAGGCTGTACCTCTAGACTTTCGTGCGTGCGGAAGTGACTTCTTTGTGGTGGGGCTTGCGTGTTCTTCGCTGTCGCGTGCTCGTGTCGGCCAAGTGCTCGACGGTCGTGCGGCGCGTGCATCTAAGGGTTTCGCATCAGGCCGCTACGGGTGAGGTGTCCGGGAGAACGCGGGCGCCATCGAATTATATTTGGCGCCATTTGATCGGTGCGCTTGGCGTTGCCGCCGCGTGAGCGGTGCTGCACGGTTCCGCAGGCGATGCGTGATGTCAGGCAGACGTGCCGAGCGGTTCGAGGAACCAGGCTATGAGCTCGTTCTTGCTGCTGATGTCGAGCTTGCGCTTGGCGTTGCGGACGTGGACCTCGACTGTGCGATCAGAGATGTCGAGCTCGTCCCCGATCTCCGCGTAACGTTTGCCCAGCGCGACGTACTCGACGATTTCGCGTTCCTTCGCGGTCAGGAGATCTTCGCCGGCCCGCGTGCGGTGCATGTCCTGCGGCGGTGTCAACGCCAGAGCCAGTCCGTCCTCAACGGACAGTGCTTCCCCGTCCGCGATCGCCTGATCGAACCGGTCGGCGCCGATCATGTGGCGGCCGTGCTCCCGGACCTGACGGTCCACGCGCAGGAACGGCTGCATGTTGTGCACGCGCGTCGAGGAGTCCTGCTGGACGGTGTTCACGACGCCGAGAACCCGGCCTGCGAGCTCGTGATCGCCGATCTTCGCGGCGGCGACCGCGATCAGCCAGGTGCTCCACGTCGGGCCCCAGGTGTCGCCGATCCGGCGCTGTGTGCGGAGCGCGTCCTGTGCGAGTGTGACGGCGCGTTTCGCGCTGCCGTGGACGAACTCGGTCAGGCCGCGAGTCCACATCGCCCAGGACATGGACCAGCGTGCGTCGGCAGCGGTTGCCAGGGACATCAGGCGATCACACAGCAGAAATGCCTGCTCTCGCTCACCCAAGAACGCGACCGCCATCGCCCTGAACAGGGTGGCCATGTAGGTGTCACCGGCGTTGCCTTCACGCTGAAATGCCGCCTCCGCGCGTTCCAACGCAGGCAGAGCCTCCCGGGCTTTCGTCGTATCGCGTTCACACAGGAAGATCGACGTTGCCGACGCGTACAGCAGCGGCGTGATCGTCTCCCGCACGCCGAGTGCGGCCGCGTCCCGTTCAGCCTGTTCGAGAAGCGGCCTGGCCAGGTCATGATGCCCTTGGAGCAACGCAATCCACGCGAGAACTGAAGCAGCCGCGATGTGGACAGGCTCTGGCGGCGGGCTGGCGCTTTGAACAGCTAGCTTCAGCATCCTACGAGCGTCGTTGATCTGACCGGCGAAGATGTGGCATCGCGTTCGCGTCAGGTTGATCGCCAGTTCGAGTCCGCGCGGACGCTGGTCAAGGTGCGTGAGGTAATGCCGTTGCGCAGAACGCAGGTTCGGGAGTTCCGCGCGCAAGCGATACATCCACTCGACTTCGCCGTGTTCGAGCCATGACTGGGCGCCCTGTCGCGCGAGTTCACCGAAGTAGTCGGCGTGATCTTGGTGCGCCTGTACGGCTGACACGTCCTGCCCGACAGTGTGGTGTGTGTCGGTGTCGAGCAGTTCTTGCCCGTATTGCCGGATCACGTAAAGCATCCGGTAGCGGGTGAAGCCGTCCCGGTGGGTGACGCGCAGCAGCGATTTGCGGACCAGCTGAGAGAGCAACGGCTGAACTTGTGCACGGCCGATGTTCTGACCGCCGCACACCGCTTGTGCCGCGTCGAGGTCAAACCCGGCTTCGAACACCGTCATCAGTGCCCACATGCGCTGCTCATCACGGTCGAGCAGCTTCTGCGACAAGTCCAGCATCGTCCGCAGCGTGCGGTGGTGGGCCTCCTGTGAGGGGCCGTCCACAAGGAGCTCAAGCAGGTCAGGATGCTCGACGATCGAGTGCAGGCTCATGACATCGAGTTGGCCGGCGGCGAGCTCAATTGCCAGCGGAAGGCCGTCGAGTACTCTGCACAGCCTGTTGGCCAGAGGAAAAGCGGATTCGGCGATCTCGACGCCGGCTGCGCGGGCACGCACGATGAGCAGCCGCAGGGCTTCGTGCACGACGTTGAGTGCGCTGGGGTCGGAAGACTCCTCTGAGCCCGTGCACAACGGAGGAACCTGCAGCAGATGCTCCCCTTCGACACCGAGCCGGATCTGGCTGGTCGCCAGCACCCTCAGGCCTGGAGCGGCCAGGAGAAGCCTGCGTAGCAGTTTCGGGACGGGCCCGCTGCCAGGACGGTGCCCGACCAGATGCTCGCAGTTGTCGAGTAGCAATAGCGCCTGGCGTGACCGCAGGTAGTCGATGAGGAGATCTTCAGCCGGCGCCGGCGAGTTCTCTCGAAGCCCGAACGCCTGCGCGATCATCGGCGCAAGCCGGTCCTCGCCGTCGCGAAGGTCAGCGAGATGCACCCGGCCGTACTCAACAGAGCGACCTGTGGCCACCGCGTTGAAGAGGCGCTCGGCCACTCTGGTCTTGCCCACACCACCAGGCCCGATGAATGTCAGCACCCGAGCCGACTCGAAGCACTGCGAGGCTTCCTGCAGAAGGCTTTCGCGCCCGATCAGACTGGTGAGCTCGCCGGCCACCAGGGTCTCGTCCGCCGTGACAGACCGGCGCGGAGCAGGAACGGCGTAGCCTGCGTCGAGTTCCTCATCGGAGAGCGGCCGCTCGGTAGTCATTGTTCTCCCAGACACGTGGTGCGTTCCGCGTCGTGCCGGTGTGAGCTCCGTTAGGTGTCGGGCCGCCAACTTGACGGTCCGACACCTAACGGAGCTCATGCTGACACTCAGGGCGGCGGGCTGTTCGGCTCTAGAGCCGAGGCCTGCGGCACGGTCGCGGATTACATGTTCGCTCTCTCGCTGTCAGGGAGACATGTTGACGGGACTATGTCGGAATTCGGCCGGCCTCCCCGCTGACCGAATCCCGCATGTCGCCCACGTCTTCCCAGCCAGGTCCTTCAACTAGAAATCACTATTCGTAGCCGAACTTCTACTCTGGATCATTGGATGGATCGGACACAACCGTAGAACCCCTGACTCGGCTACCCGTCTTCGTCCGATGCGCGCGCACGCCTGGTGAGGTGGGTCAACCCGCAGTACGTAGTTGCTTCAGTAGGCCCTACTGAAGCAACTACTGAAGACAGCCCGCGTTCGGCCCTGCACGATGCAGGAACGCCTGTGATCACTCACGTGGTCAACGGGTACTGGGGAAGACTTCACGACACACGACAGGAGTAGCGCGGGCATGGCGCCACTGGACACGAGCACCCTTGTCACAAATCAGCCTGGGTACGGCAACCACGCGGCAGAGCGTTCGCTGACCGCGGTCAGGAAGGTGCATCTGACGCACGTACCGAGGGGATTGCGGATCTATGTGTTCACCGTCGATGTCGAAGAAGCGAAGGAGCTGCTCGCCGATCCCCGGCTCAGCAAGAAGTCCGCGCTGCTGAAGGACGTGATCCGAGCTCAGCTCGCTGAGGCCGGTCAGGAAGCCGACGAAGTGCAGCTGTCCGGAATGTTCGGGCCGTCGATGATGTACTCGGACGGCGAGGATCACACCCGGCTGCGACGCCTGGTGTCGAAGAGCTTCAACGCGGCACAGGTGAACCGGTTACAGCCGCTGATTGAGAAGCTGACCGGCGAGCTGCTGGCTGAGCTTCCCACTGGTGTGCCGCTCGATCTGGTCGATGAGCTCGCGTACAAACTGCCGATCACGGTCGTGTGCGAGCTTCTCGGCCTGCCTGTCGAAGACCGCGAACGGGTCCACGAGTGGAGCTCTGCCCTTGTGCTCGACGACCCTCAGCAGACGATGCCCGCGTCGGATGCGATGGAGGCGTATCTCGTTCAGCAGATCGCCCGCGTTCGAGCGGCGCCCGACGACGGCCTGATCTCGGGGCTGGTCCACGCCAGCGTCGATGGCGACGTGCTGACCGCAGACGAGCTGATGGCTCAGTTGTTCTTGCTGGTGGTGGGTGGGCACGAAACGACCGCGGGCCTGATCGCCAACGCCATGTACGCGCTTCTGGTTCAGCCCACCCGGTGGCGCAGCCTGGTCGAAGACCCGACCTTGGCCCGCGCCGCGGTCGACGAGACACTGCGTTACGACGCGCCGACAAGGAACACGACCCACCGGGTCACCCTCGAGGCGATGAGGATCGACGACATCCTTGTTCCGGAGAAAGCGATCGTCTTCGTGTCGCTCAGCGCCGCTGGACGTCATCCCGGCACCACCGTTGATCGCCCTGACGAGTTCGATCTGCACCGCACCGACCGTCGGCACCTCGCCTTCGGCCACGGACCTCACAACTGCCTCGGCCGGAATCTCGCCCACCTCCAAGGCGTGACCGCGTTGACCGAGACCGCCAAGCGGTTCCCGAACGCGCGGCTGCTCGACCCCATGCCACCGCGGATGGACGCCTCGATCGTCGGCGGCGTTTCCAAGCTGCAGGTGGTACTGGAGTAGGCGCGTCGGCAAGCATTCACCTCGCGGTCAGTCCTGCTTGTACTCGTGGACCCATGTGGTCATCGCAACCCGAGATCCATGGGGCAGGCGGAGAACGCGATAACCGGCGTGCACGTGGCTCTCGATGGTGCGGTGGGACAGACCGAGTTCGTTCCCGATCTGCCGGTCCGTCATGCCTTGCGCCACCATCTGTGCGACCACCCACTGCCTCTCGGTCCAACCAGGCGGCGTGTCGTCCGACGCCGCCGAGCCTGACTGCGTCGCACGCTTGGGAAGAACTCCGTCGAGGGCGATAGCCACCGCCTCGTCCATGTCCTGCACCAACTCGCCGATCCTGAACGCTTCCTCGTACTTCTCCTCGGACAACTGGTTCTTCAAGCGCGCGATGGCCTCATCCCGAAACCGCGTGTGGGGAACGTGTGTGCTGATGCTGATGCCTGTGAGCTGCTCGAGTTCGTATGAGGCGCCCACGAGACTCACGGCCAGGCGCGCGTTCTCCACTGTCAGTTGGGGCTGCTTGGACAGCGCCCATGCCAACACGGGTACACCGAAAGCCGGGCCCCAGCTGTCTTCCAAGGCCCGCTGTTGCCGCAGGCTCTCGATCACCGCCTCGGTGCCGCGCTCAAGGTCGCCGGCGCGGATCTGCGCGATCCCGACCGCCCACACCCCCCAACTGGTCGCCCAGGGTGCGCCGGCCCTTTCGCACTCCGTCAGGAAATGCCGGGCGAGCCGCAAGGCCTCCTCACGCCCTGCCGGGGTGTCCTCGTCGTCCAACAACAGTGCGGCGCTGAGCGCGACCAGCATCAGCGCCATGTTCCGATCACCAGCGAAGGACTCGCCGAGCTCGTCGAGTTCGGCGACCGCCTGCTCGAAGACGGGAATCACCTTGTCAGTCGTGCCGTCGTTGAAGTGCATGTAGCAGCCTTGAATGAAGGTCAAGGCCGGCGTCGGTTCATCCAGTTGTTCAGCGATCTCAGCTGCCCTGCCGATCGCTGCAGCCACCTCGTCAGGATCGGCTCCCGTGCAGCGCGCGACGAACGCGTCCATCGCGAGCGCACCCACGTAGAGCGACGAGATCCTCTGTCCGGGAGGCACGGCGTTGATTGCGTCTTGCAGCCAAAGCCGGGCTTCGTCGAGCTTGCCCGTGAAGAAGAAAAAGCGACAGCGGCTGAGGCTTACCGCGATGACGAGTGCGATCTCGGCCGTCTCCGGCGACCTCGTGGCTGTCTCCATGACTGACCTGAGGTTCACGAGATCGGCGTCCAGACGCCGCATGATGCCAACCTCGTCACGGCCGAACCATTCGTCAGCCGCGGTCATCGCCATCCGAAGGTAGAAGTCGCGGTATCGCTCCTGCAGAACGCCTTCCTCACCCGACTCCCGCAACCTCTCGGCGGCGAACTGATGCATCGGGGTCAGCAACTCGTAGCGATCGTCCGCCTGCGAGCGGATGACCATCGACTTGTGCACCAGGTCAGCCAGCACGACGCTGATCTCCTCGGTGGGCAGTCGTTCATCAGCACAGACCGCCTCGGCTGCCTGAAGTGTGAACCCGCCGGCGAACACGGAGACCCTCGCCCAGAGAAGCTGGCCCTGCGGAGTGCCGAGGTCGTAGCCCCACTGGATCATCAGGTCGTTCGACTGGTGATACCGCAGTCCAGACCGGTTGTTGCGACCGAGCAGCTTCGAGCTCGCCTGCAGCCGGGCTACCAGATCCCTGACGGACATCGACAACAGCTGGGGGACCGCCAGCTCGATCGTCATGGGGATACCGGCGGTCCAGCGGAGCAAGGCCAGCACGTCCGGCCCGTTTTCCGGCGTGAGCTTCCACTCCGGCGCTTTGCTCGCTGCACGGTCGAGCAGCAGTTGCATCGCCTCGGAGTTCTTCGCGATCAGCAGGTTGTTGCTCGTCGGCAGCTCAAGCGGAGGCACCCGCCTGGTCATCTCGCCGGGAATGTCCAGCGGCTCGCGTGACGTGGCCAGCACGTGCAGAGAGGGGGCGCCCTCCAACAGGTCGGCAATCACCGGAGCTAGGTGGTCGACCAGGTGTTCGCAGTTGTCCACGATCAGCAGCAGCTTGCCGTGGTTCATCAGAAGGTCGACCAGCGCGTCTATCGAGTTGGGGATGGCCTGGTCTCGCCCGGTCACCAACCTGGCCAGCTCCGAGATCAACAGGTCCGCTTTCGTCAACGTCCTCAGTTCGACGAGCCGAACATCGTCGAAAAGGTGTTGAGTTCGTCTGGCCAGCTCCAGCGCCAGGGTGGTTTTCCCGGCACCACCTACGCCGGTCAGCGTCAGCTGCCGCATATGAGCGATTGCATCTTGCAGATCCGTCAAAAGACGTTCGCGGCCGATGAACGACGACACCCGAGCCGGTAGTCGCTGTTCCGTCCCGATGTCCCCCCGTTTACCAGGCATTTCATCAACTTACGACACAGGTGGTCTGGTTCGCTGGACATTTGGAGGAGTTCCAAGCTCACCGAACGGGTGATCCAGTGCTGCGACGTCTACGACACGCTGAGAGCGAGCAAGAGCCTGATCGGTGCACTTCAAGTGCTGTACCGATGCGGCCGGGGGTCTCTGAGGTCATGATCGACATCTGACGTTCAGGCTCAGCGTGACCCACGTGGCGAGCCCCTCGGTCAAATGAGCAAGATGGTCACCATGCGCGTATTGCTCCTTGGAGGGTCCTGGTTCCTCGGTGTCGCTCTCGCCACTGCGGCGTTGAAGCGGACGTCGGACGTGACGACATTCCGTCGTGGCCAGTCCGGACAGGACGTAGCAGGCGTACGGCTGGTGCGCGGAGACAAGACCAAGCCTGAAGACTTGAAGCGCCTGGCGGCCGAGGGGCCGTGGGACCTTGTCGTGGACTCGCTCGGATACGTGCCGCGCGAGGTTCTGGCGATGTCGCAGGCGCTTGAACCGGTCGTTGGCCGCTACGTGTTCATCTCGACCGTGTCGGCCTACGAGGGGTGGCCGACCGAGCCCCTGTCGGAGGATTCCGCAGTGCTCGAGTGCCCGCCCGACGCCGGCCCGGACTACGGGTACGACGGCGATCCAGGGCCGTCGATCTACGGGTTCACCAAGGCGGGCAGTGAACGTGCTGTGCTGGAGACCTTCGGGCGAGACCGCACCACGATCATCCGTCCAGGCGTGATTCTCGGGCCGAACGAGTATGTCGGCAGGTTGCCGTGGTGGTTGCGGCGCCTGGAGCGTGGTGGGCGCGTGCTTGCCCCAGGGAATCCGGCCCGCTCTATCCAGCCTGTCGACGTGCGAGATGTCGCGGAGTTCGTACTGCACTGCGGGCTGGACTCGGTCTCGGGGACGTTCAACGTCGCGGGCACGGGAGAGGCGACCTTCGGCTCGTTCGTGAAGGCCTGCGCCGAGGTGACCAAATCAGAGGCCGAGATTGCTTGGGTGGATGACGACTTCCTCGTGCAGCAACAGGTTCCGCAGTGGGTCGGAGTGCCGATGTGGCGAACCTACGCGGGCACCTGGGCAGTCGACGCTTCGCGTGCGCGTGCCAACGGACTTGTGACAAGGCCGCTGGAGGAAACCGTCCGGGACACGTGGCGGCTGCTGCAAAGCGGGCAGATGATCGAGCACGAGCGGGCGCGCGAACTCGGCATCAGTGCCGAACGCGAGCGAGAGCTCTTGCAGGCCTGGGACGACTACCGGCTCTCCTCGCCAGTGGTGATGGACAGCTGATCTGTTCGTTCTTCGACCTCGGCTGTGAACACGAGGATCTGGTCACCGATTCGGCCGGCCTCTACCGAGCCTGCGTACCGCTGAGTGTTCAGGAGGCGGCCGAACTTGCTGAGACGGCGGCTCAACGCCTCGGTCCGCCACTGCGGATCGAGGTCGAACACGGGCAGCAGCGCGTCTTCAGCTCCAGCTAGATCATTTCGCTGAGTCCGAGCGATGCCGAGGTCGATGGTGGCTGCGAGTGCGCCGGCGCTCCATCGCTGGGACTCTGGAGCTGTTGCGAACAGCTCCAGAGCTTCCAATGCGGCAGTCTCAGCTCGCTCTCCATCTCCGAGAGCCACATAGGCGGCACCCGCACAAAGAGCGTGACGAGGCTTGTCGAAGCCGAGTTCGCCGCCGAGGTAGTCCACGAACTCGTCCTGCCCGGCGCGGCCGAGCTCCTCGGCGGCTCGCCCCAGATCCATCATGACCTCCTGCCGCGCACCGACAAGCGCGAGTGCTCGGGCACGGATGGAGTGCAGGCGTACACGTGCGGTGCCTGCTGGAGCCAGCTCAAGGGCCGCGGTGGCGATCTGGACAGCCTTCCGCGGATTGTCGGACCACAGTTCGACGGTGGCTTCGAGAGCTCGGAGCCAAGCAGTCAGGGACTCGTTCTCGACGTTCTCCGCGTACAGATCAGCGGAGTTCAGGAAGCGCCTCGCGACGTCTTCAGCGCCGAGATCCCACGCCGCGACGGACAGCAGGCCGTTCGCGGCGCCGGCGAGCAGATAGAGCTCGGCCTTCTGGGCCACCTTCTCCGTCAGGCTGATCTGTTCGTTCACTTCATCACGCAGGTGGAGAAATTCGCCCAGCATCTCCTCAGGTGCGGTCGTCAGGTAGCTCCGCGCTGCATCCCGCGTGTCCGAGCGAAGGTTCTTGATCGCCTGGGGGTTCACCACGGCCGCTGCCCTCAACGCCTGGCTGGACGATTCACGACCAGCTGTCACAAGTCGCTCCCTTGGTGTGTTTCCGCAGTGCGCAGGGCTTCCTCCGGTGGGTGGGCCGAAAAGCCGGTCAATCGGCTCCTTCCACCAGTGGACGAGCACCCGGCACGAATCCGGTAGGGGCCTCTGCCCGGCATACCAGCGCTTCAGCGTCGACTCGGTAAGTCCTACCTTCAGCCCCAGTTCTCGGGCCTTGGCCTCGAACTCCCGAACGAAGGCCGACTTGCTCAGATGACTCTGCTGCGCCAACTGTCCGAGCCGGATACGCGGCGGCGGTGGTGACGACATGAAGACCGGACCTCCGTTCTCTGCCTCCAGGGTAGAGGCTCCGGGACCTTCCAGAGAGCGCTGATGGACGCGTGCGCCCCTAGTGCGCCCCTGGTGGGCCGGTGATGATCTCCTGCTGCGCCCCTGAGCTTGGCGAAGGTCTAAGCATGTCGATTTCTCTCGATTCGTGTGGGCCTCCCTACATCTGCAACGTGGCTGTCCCGGTCTGGTTGTGACGATTTCGTCCTGAGGCCAGATTTTCGTGGCTGTCCAAGTGATGTAGCTGAGTTTCCCGCACGCGCCGAGCCCGAATCCGGCCTGACGAACAGGTAGGTAGTTTCGTGGAATCCTCCGCTGACGTACTGACGGCGCTTGATCGCGGGCGTGGACTTTACGCCGAGACTTGTGAAGCTGACCGAAAGATGGCTGCCAAGCGAATCGGTACCGAGAGCTCGACGCTTGGCGCGCTTCAACGTGCGCATACTTGGGCGGGACCGGGTCTGGTCATGTCGATGCTGTTGGCAATTTTCGGCGTGATCCTGGCGCTGGCTGGAGAAACGACGACGGGCATCGCTCTCCTCGGCCTTGGATTCGCTGCCGCCTGGCCGAGCGGCATCTTCGCTTGGGCCGCCTGCCGAGACGCGACCGAGGGTGTCGTTGGCGTTCTGGCCCGATTGCGGCGAAACGACTCCTTCCGAGGCGACTCCAGTTCGTCTGGAGACGCCCGCCGTGCTGACGGCCGTGAGGTGACGCGGGGTGACTGAGGAGAACGCACGGGGGAACGCCTGGACCGCGGACTTCGACTCAGAGGAACTGCGTCGCCTTGCCAACGTGTCAGCGTCATTGAGCTCGTACGCTCAAAAACGCATGCTTTGGGTGCATGACGACCCCACTCACGGCGACACCGCGGCCGACGAAAGTGAACTGGGCCGCCACCTCATGCTCATCGGGCAGGAGTTGCGGCAACGTGCGGACAAGCGCATGGGCGCTGCGAGGGAGTGCGGGCCCGCGATCCTGAGATTTCTCGGGCGACTTGGACCAGGCGAACGCGTAGCGCTACCTGTCATCACGGCCGCAGTGCTGAGTCCTGCGGAGCTGGTGGAGATGGCCCTGAACGACCTCGTCCTCGCCGGCGCGATCAGTGCCCAGCGCGGACGGTTGCGGGCGTCACCGGGGGCCACTGTTTTCTTGCTCACCGAGAAGGGACGTGACCTGCTCAGTGGGGGAGAACCTGATCCTCGCCGTCGTCGGCGGAGCAGCACCGCGCTCCTAAACGACGAGTCTCACTAGTTCCACGACGCGACTTCGTGTGCAGGGACCTCGATTCCATGACCGTGTTCGTGCCAGCACGGTCTACCAATGCCAACGAGTCCTCATCGGACCAACTACCGCACTAGTACAAGGAAAAGCATGCCACGAAGGATCTCCACCGTACGCGGACGCGAGTTCGGTGAGGGGGTACGCGCGGTGGTTGCGGCCTCGGGACTGAGCTCGCGTCAGGTCGCCGAACTGCTCGACTGCGACGACAGCAAGGTCTCGGAGGTTCTGAACGGCAAGGTGTATCTCAGTGAGCTAGAGGTCGTGGCGTTGCTGAGCGTGTGTCGGCCGGAGGCCGCTGAGCGTGACCGGCTGCTCGCGCTGTATCCGACTCGGAACGTGCAAGGGTGGTGGCAGCAGCACGGGAAGTTCGCGCCCGTTCAACCGTCCACCGCGCTCGCTCACGTGGCCAAGGCGAACGAGCTGATCGACTGGCAGCCGCTCGTGCTTCCGGTGTTCTTGCGGACTGACGGTTACGCGCGCGAGCTGTTGATCGCTTCCGCTGCTGTGCCGGAAAGGGAGGAGATGGAGGAACGGCTGCGTGTTCAGGCCGAGATGAGGGAATTGCTCCACAACGGCCCGCGCTGCACCTTCTACATCCACGAGTTCGCCTTGCGGCTTCTCGTGGGAGACTGCGCGGTCCAAGCCGAACAGCTGCTTCACCTGACGATGATGGCGAACTGGTCACGCGTGAAGATCCGGGTCGTGCCCGCCGCGGCCGGTGCGCACGCCGGGATTGATGGGGCGTTCACTCAGTTGAAGTTCCCGATGTACGAGCCGGTGGTCTGGTTGGAAAACTTCAACTCAAGCATCTTCGTCGAGATGAGGGACTCGATCGCCGGCTACGACGCGGTTGTCGTGAAGCTTGATGAGGCGAGCCTGAGCGAAGACGAGTCCTTGGCGATGATCAACAAACTGCAGGTCTGGTGATCTCCTCGTGCCGAAGGATTTCCGGGCCACGACGCTCGAACGCGCCATCGGGCGGCAGCTGGCCGGGTGGCGCGACGAGCGCGAGCTGAGCCTCACCGAGGCCGGTCAGCGCGTGGGTTTCAGCAGTGCCAAGCTGTCCATGATGGAGAACGCGGTGCAGCCGTCGGCGCCCGTGGACATCATGGCGCTCGGTTACGTCTACAAAGTGCCGACTCCGGAATGGCAGGCCCTGCTGGTGCGCGCCCAGTACGCAGAACGGATGCGGGCATGTTCGGCGGGCAACAGCAGGGTGTTCGATCCGGCGGCGGACTTCCCAAATCTGGTGTTCGAGGCGACGCTGCTGCAGGTGTTCACGACAGATCTGGTTCCGACGATGCTGCAGCTTCCTGAGTACACGAACGCTGTGGAGCAGTCGGACGATCCAGTTCGCACGGCGCGGTTGGCGATGGCGCGGGAGGCATGGGCGTCGCGGCTCTCGGACAAGGATCCGCTGACGGTGCACGCGGTGTTTCCGGAAGCGGTGCTGTGGCCGGTGGTCGGAGGGCCGCGGGTGATGAAGGCGCAGATGCTTCACTTGATGGAGGTGTCAGAGCACCCGGCGGTGAGCGTGCAGGTGGTGCCGCGGGGCGCTGGAGCGTACCCGGCGATGGGCTCGCCGTTCACGTTGCTGAGATTTCCTCACCGGCAGCACAACGACGTGGTTTACATGGACACCCTCGTCAGTGGCGAGTACATCGAGGAACCCGCTCTGACTGGTCTGTGCTCCCAATCGTTTGCGACCTTGCAGGAGGTCGCCCTGTGTGCCGGGGAGTCACTGGAGCTCATAGCTGAGGCCGCCGCCAAGCTTGGAAGTCCTACGCAGCTGAGGGCCTGAACGAGTGAACAGCGTGGTCGGAAGGCTAGTGCGTGACAGTTGGAGGCGAAGTCGATCTGGCCTGTGACCTTGAGGGCGCTGCCGTAGTCGCCAGGCCGGTCGGGAGGACCCGGTAGAGCGTGACGCTGGCCGAACCAGACGTCGAAGCCCATCGCGCGCCCGCTGTCGCGGGCGGAGAGAGCGCGGTCGCCCAAATCTCGCCGTGCACCCCTGCAAGAGTTGATCGGTGGTCGTCAGGTGTGCCGATAGGAGTGCTTGGTCTCGCTTCGTCAGCGGTAACGCAGCGGCCTGCAGAGCGATGTGCTGGAGGTCCGAACGGCCTTTGACGCGCCGGCGTCTCGCGTCGAGGTAGAGCGGCTGCCGGAGTGGATCGACTGCGCTAACCTAGGAATGTTCGCTGACGCTGCTGTTTTGCTTGAGAGCGCTGTAAAAACCACATCCCCTTAACGGCGTCTGCAACGATCTCTGTACATGCCGATGGCCCGATGAAGCGCCATCAACGCCGTCCCCACGGTCCCTGAAGCGACGGCAGATCTGGTGTCGTGCGCGATAAATGCTCTTGAGGCCAAGGACTACGCGGTCTTGCAGACGATCTTGTTCGGGGACTTCCTGCCGGAAGAGCGGCGACAGGTGGTTCTGGCGTCATCTGATGCAAGTGTGCGGAGCCGGGGCGATGGCGATGTTCGAGGCCAACTTGCCCGGACGAGATCGAACGGCACCTTGCCGAAGGAAACCCGAAACTGGCCGCCAAGCTCAATCGCCCGCACCCAGGGCGCCGCGGTGGACCCTGTCGTCGTCGGGTGCTGCGCTTTATGTGGTCAGCCTGTTCGTCGTGACGGCCGGGGTGACGTTGTCCTCCGTAGTGCTCATCGCGCTCGGTGCATGCGTCGTCCTGGGGGTTCGCCTGGTTCGCGGTGCGGATCTGGCGAAAGCACCGCGAGTAGCGGGCTGTCAGGACGTGCGGCGCACGTCTGGTTCGAGATAGATGACCTGCGCGATCGGGACCGCGGTGCGCACCCGTTGTTCGGCAGCGTCGATTGCCGTCGCGATGTCGGTCCCGGTGGCTGATCGGCTGATGGCCACCTTGGCGGCGACCAGCAGCTCGTCGGGGCCGAGGTGCAGGGTCCTCAGGTGGATCACCGACTCGACACCGTCGCCCGGCAGCGCCCCGGCGATCGCGGTCTGGTGCTCGCGGGTGGCGCTTTCGCCTATGAGCAGCGACTTCATCTCGACCGCGAGGACCACGGCGATGACGATCAGGAGCAGACCGATCATCCCGGTGCCGGCGGCGTCCCACCGTCCCTCGCCGGTGATCAGGGTCATCGTCACGCCGATCAACGCGAACACCAGGCCGCACAGCGCGCCCAGGTCCTCGAGCAGGATGACCGGCAGTTCGGGTGCTTTGGCCGTGCGGATGAACCGCGCCCACGAACGCGTGCCCCGTACGCGGTTGGATTCGAGCACCGCCGTACGCAGCGCGAGGCCCTCAAGAACGATGGCGACCAGCAGGACCGCGATCGGTACCCACTGCCAGGAGTCGATCGGGTGGGGGTCCGCCCACTTGTGCCACGCCTCGTAGAGCGCGAACAGGCCGCCGAGACTGAACAGCACGATCGAGACGATGAAGCCGTAGACGTAGCGCTCGCGTCCGTAACCGAAGGGGTGCTCGGGCGTGGCGGCGCGTTTGGCGCGCTTGCCGCCGAGCAGCAGCAGCGCCTGGTTGCTGGTGTCCGCCACGGAGTGCACCGATTCGGCGAGCATCGATGAGGAGGCGGTCAGCAAGAACGCGACGAACTTGGTCACGGCGATGCCCAGGTTCGCGAACATGGCCGTCACGACGGCTTTGGTGCTTCCTTCGGTTGCCACGAGCGAACCTTAGGACGTGATCACCCGTGCCGTGCGGTGACCTGTGGAATCAGCCGCTAGCGTGTGCGCTTCGAACTTCACAGCGGGGGAGTGACACGGTCCGAATGGACGGCTACGGGTTCAACATCGCCCTTGTCGGGGTGTTGGTGCTGGTCAACGCGTTGTTCGCGGGCAGCGAGATGGCGCTGATCTCGCTGCGTGAGGGGCAGCTGCGCGCCTTGGAGCGAGCGGGCGGCACGGGCGTGCGGACTTTGGTGAAGCTGGCCCGTGACCCGAACCGGTTCCTCGCCACCATCCAGATCGGCATCACCCTGGCCGGCTTTCTGGCCTCGGCGACGGCTGCGGTCTCGCTGTCCGAGCCGTTGGTGCCGCTGCTCGGATTTCTCGGCGGAGCGGCTTCGGGCGTAGCGGTGGCGCTGGTGACGATCGTGTTGACGTTCTTCACGCTCGTGTTCGGCGAGCTCGCTCCGAAGCGGCTGGCCATGCAGTACGCGCTGCGCTGGGCGTTGCTCGTGGCACGGCCGCTGGACGTGTTGTCGGCCATCTCTCGGCCCGCGGTGTGGGCGCTGAGCGCGTCGACGAACCTGGTCGTGCGGATCCTGGGAGGTAACCCCAACGCCGAGTCCGAGCAGCTTTCACCGGAGGAGTTGCGGGAACTGGTGGAGAGTCAGCGCGGCCTGAACCCGGAACAGCGCGAGATAATCTTCGGCGCGTTGGAGATTCACGAGCGCCGCCTGCGTGAAGTGCTGGTGCCCCGGCGATCGGTGTTCATCCTGTCTGACGATCTCGACGTCGCGAGCGCGCGCACTGCTCTTGCCGCGACTGGTCACTCCCGCGCACCGGTGGTACGCGACGGGCACCTGGACGACGTGGTCGGTCTGGTCAACCTTCGCGATCTGCTCGACGACGACGTGAAACTGGCGGATGTCGTGCGCGAGCCGCTGGTGTTCCCGGACTCGGTGCGGGTGTCGGAGGCGTTGCGGCGGTTCAAGGTCGAGCGCGAGCAGTTCGGGCTCGTCATGGACGAGCACGGCGCTGTCGCCGGCATCGTCACGCTGGAGGACCTGCTCGAAGAGATCGTCGGCGAGATCTACGACGAGACCGATCGCGACGTCATGGCAGTGGCGCGTGCCGAGGACGGTTCGCTGGTGCTGCCCGGCACGTTTCCGATCCACGACCTCGCCGACATCGGCGTCGAGCTACCGGACGCGCCCGAGGGCAACTTCTCCACGATTGCCGGTCTGGTGCTCGTGTTCCTCGGCAGGATCCCGGAGGAACCGGGCGACACCGTGAGCGTGTCGGGCTGGGACATCGAGGTCCTGGCAGTCGCGCACCACGCCATCACCTCGGTGCGGATGCGCAGGGGCGAGTAGCCGTTACGGCAGCATCGTGTCCGGTGGGATCTGCAGCGCGATGGTGATCAGCGAGTGCACGCGCGTCGCGATGATGGCGAGCAGGCCCTGCATCTCCGGTGCGGCACCGTCCGCGGCCGTTTGCAACGTCTGCAGGTCGACGTCGATCTGGCTGAGGATCATCGCGACGTCGCTGGATTTCGTGCTCAGAGCGGTGGTGATCTCGTCCAGGGGAACACCGTGGACTTCCAGACGTTGAACGAGATGGATCCGGTCCACGTCGGCGGGGGAGTAGAGACGGTAGTTCGACGCGGTGCGCTGGGCGGGGCTGATCAGGCCCAACGACGTGTAGTAGTCGACGGTGCGGATGCTGACACCCGCTCGCGCGGCCAGCTCGCCGATCTTGAGCAGCACTTCGCTCATGTGCACCTCCTCTCGTCAACCATACAGTGCTGCGTGCTACTGTTGAGTTATGCCTGAAAAAGCCGACGTAGACGGCTGTAGTAGTACGCCGGGGCGAGCCCGGCTGAACGTTCTCACCGCCGCGAGTGCGGCATGTTGATCCTGTCCGGCCTGCTGGCGATCGTGGCGCTCACCGCTGCCACCGGCTACTTCGTGGCCCAGGAGTTCGCGTACATGGCGGTCGACCGCGGTCGGCTGCAGCAGATGGCCGAGGCCGGCGACAAGGCCGCCGAGCGTGCCTATCTCGTGACGCAGAAGCTCTCGTTCATGTTGTCCGGCGCCCAGTTCGGCATCACGGTGACGGCGCTGCTCGTCGGTTACGTGGCCGAACCGCTGCTCGGTACCGGCCTCGCGAACCTGCTCGGACTTCCCGAGTCGTTCGGCGTGCCGCTGGCCATGGCCGTGGCGCTGACCTTCGCCACCGTCGTGCAGATGGTGCTGGGCGAGCTGCTGCCGAAGAACCTCGCGATCGCCAAGCCCGAAGCACTCGCCAAGTGGCTCAGCTCGTCGACGCTGGTCTATCTCAAGATCGCCGGTCCGGTGATCCGGTTGTTCGACGCGGCTGCCAACAGACTGTTGCGTGCCATCGGGATCGAGCCGGTGGAGGAACTTCCGCAGGGCGCTACGCCGGAGGACCTCAAGCAGATCGTCGGCGACGCGGGGGAGCAGGGACACCTCGACCCGGAGCTCGCCCAGCTGCTCGACCGCGGTCTGGACTTCCGTGAGCTGGCAGCCGAGCAGGCGATGACACCGCGCGTGAACGTGCACTCGGTGCGGTTCGACGAGCCCGCTTCCCGTGTGGTGGAACTGCTCGACACCGGCCACTCGCGCTTTCCTGTGGTGGGCAACGACCTGGACGACATCCGGGGTGTCGTGGGCCTGGCCGAGGTCCTGACCCTCACCCCGGAACAGCGACCTGCCACACCGATCGGCGACATCGCCTCACCCGCGCTCGTTCTGCCCGCGACGTTGCCGCTGCCGGCCGTGCTGGAACGGCTGCGCACAGAGCGCCGCCAGCTCGCCTGCGTGCTGGACGAGTTCGGTGGTTTCGCCGGGATCGTCTCGCTGGAGGACCTCGCCGAGGAACTCGTCGGAGAGATCCACGACGAGGACGACCTGATCGAAGAAGTGATCGAGCGTCTCGACGACACCAGGTGGCAGGTGCCCGGACGCATGCGGCTGGACGAGGTCGAGGACACGACCGGTGTCGCGCTGCCGTTGGACGACGCGTACGACACAGTCTCCGGCCTTGTGCTGCACCGGATCGGCCGGACCGCCGAGGTGGGCGACGAGATCGAGCTGGACGGCGTGACGGTGCTCGTCACCGCCGTGGCACGCAACGTGCCCGAGACCGTCGTTGTGACGTCACGGGTTCGGGAGGAGGCTCGATGAGTACCGGAATGTCCCTCGCGATCTCCTTCGTCCTGCTGGCGCTCAACGCCTTCTTCGTCGCCGCCGAGTTCGCGTTGATCGCGGCGAAGCGGCACCGGTTGGAGCAGGAGGCCGAGACGTCCCGGGCGGCAAGGGCGGCGGTCGCCGGTGTGCGCGAGTTGTCGCTCATGCTCGCGGGCGCCCAGCTCGGCATCACGCTGTGCACGCTCGGACTCGGCGCGCTGGCCAAGCCCGCCGTCGCTGACCTGCTCGACCCGCTGCTGACCGGCGTGGGCTTGCCGGATGGTGTCGCGTACGGCATCGCTTTCGCCATCAGCCTGGTGCTGGTGGTGTTCCTGCACATGGTCGTGGGCGAGATGGCGCCGAAGTCCTGGGCGATCTCGCACCCCGAGAAGTCGGCCCTGATGCTGGCGCTGCCGTTCCGCGCGTTCGCTCATTCGGTGCGCTGGATCCTCAGTGGACTCAACAGCACCACGAACGGCCTGCTGCGCCTGATGAAGGTCGAGCCGCAGGACGAACTGGCTCAGGCCCACCGGCCAGAGGACCTGCGTCTGCTCGTGCGGCAGTCCGCCGAGCACGGGCTCATCGGTGAGCATCAACAACGACTGCTGACCCGCATGCTGCAGGTGCAGAAGACGACGCTGCGCGAGGTCATGGTGCCGGTGGAGGAGACCTCCACCGTCGCCGAGCACACCACGGCGCGCGCGATCGAGCGCCGGAGCCTCCAGTGTGGACGGTCACGGTTCCCCGTGATCGATCCGCACGGCCGCTACGTCGGCCTGGTGCACATCCGCGAGGCCATGCGCGCCACGGCCCGCGGCGAGGATCCGGACGCGCGCTCGTTGATGGGCCCGGTGCTCACGCTGGAAGCCGGAATGCCGGTGGCCGCGGCGGTGACCGCGATGAAGGCTGACCGCGCCCAGCTCGCGCTGGTGTCCGATGACGATCGCGTCGTCGGTATCGCGGCGCTGGAAGACCTGCTCGAAGAGCTCATCGGCGACTTCGACGACGAGACCGACGCACCGCGCGTTGCGGTGCGTCAGAACTAACTCACACCTTGTCCCCACAGGAGGAGACTTGTTCAAGCGGATGCTCGGCGCGTTCGGCGTCGGCGGACCGTCCGTCGACACCGTGCTGGACTCGCCGCACGCCGCGCCAGGCCAGGTGGTCACCGGCCAGGTGCGCATCCAGGGTGGCAGCGCGGATGCCGAGATCGGCCAGGTCGTGCTGTCCCTGGTCACCCGCGTCGAGGTCGAGCGCGGTGACCACGAGTACGGCGGTGTGTCGGAGTTCTTCCGCATGATCGTGCAGCAGGGCGTGCGCGTCCCTGCCGGTCAGCTCATCTCGATCCCGTTCCAGCTGCCGATGCCGTGGGAGACTCCGATCACCGCGGTGGGCGGCGGTCAGCTGCCCGGCATGACCGTGGGCGTGCGGACCGAGCTCGTGATCGCGGGCGCGCCGGACAAGGGCGACCTCGACCCGGTCCTGGTCCACCCGCTGCCGTCGCAGGACGCGGTACTCAACGCCTTCGGGCAGCTCGGCTTCTCGTTCCGCAGCGCCGACGTCGAAGCCGGCCGCCTGCACGGCGTGCCGCAGGAGCTCGGCTTCTACCAGGAGATCGAGTTCTTCCCGCCGGCCCAGTTCGCCGGGCAGGTCTCGCAGGTCGAGCTGACCTTCGTGGCGAACCCGCACGAGCTGTACGTGATCCTGGAGGCCGACAAGCGCGGCGGCATGTTCTCCTCCGGCGGTGACGCGTTCGGTCACTTCCACGTGTCCCACCAGGAGGCCCAGGGCACCGACTGGGCGTCGGCGATCAACGGATGGCTCGCCCAGGTCGCCCAGCGCGGTCATGCCAACCCTGCCTTCGGCGGCGGACACACGGGCTACAACCCGGCGTTCGGCGGCCAGCCCGGCTATGGCCACGCGCAGCCGGGTTACGGCCACGGTCAGCCGGGCTACGGACACCACGGCTACGACCAGCACGGCCACCACGGTGGCCACCACCGCAGCGGTCCCGGCATCGGCGGCATGGTCGCCGCGGGTGCGGCTGGTGTGGTCGGCGGCATGATCCTCGGTGAAGTTGTGGAAGAGGTCTTCGAGGACGACGGTGGTGGTGAGGACTTCGCGTTCGACGAGTGATCGTCGTCCGGCCGGAGTGTCAGCGGAGCGACCAGCACGAAGGAGTGGCGGGGGTCCGGAATCTTCAGTGCCCTCATTCTTCGGTCTGATCATCGGTGCGCTGGGCAGGTTCATCCTGCCCGGTAAGCAGAACATCCCGATCTGGCTGACCGGCGGCATCGCTGCCGCTCTGCTCGGCATCTTGTCGCCAACGCGTTGGGCGTCGGCGACACCCGTGGCATCGACTGGATCGAAGTGATCATCCAGATCGCGGTCGCCGTCGGAGGCGTGAGCCTCGTGGCGAGCATGTACGGCCGCAAGAAGGCCTAGCGGCCACCAGGACCGGCGCGGCAGGCGATCACCACTCCCAAGTGTCTCGCCCGCCGCGCCGCTCTCCCACGCACGTCGTAGTGGCTCTGACAACGCTGAGCAGGCCGCGCGACAACCGCATGGTCGCCGGTGTGTGCCGGAGTGGGCGGTGACAGACCAGGACGGCTCCCATGAACGGCCTGCCCTGGCTCTGGGAAACCTCGGATCGAACAAAGCTGAATCGGACATTTGTCGCTTGGAAGCGGGATTGGGAAGCAACCGCACAACTTTGCGACCTCCAATGTGGACAATATGTAACGGTGGTCGTCGTCGGGCTGATCTGTCTGCGGGGCAGCGATATCGTCGATTCAGGTTCGACTGGAGGAAGTGGGCGCATGGGCAACCTCGGTGCGACCGAGCTGCTGATCATCGGTGTCGTGATCGTGTTGTTGTTCGGGAGCAAGAAACTGCCGGAAATGGCCCGATCGCTGGGTCGCTCGGCCAAGATCCTCAAAGCCGAGTCCTCGGGACTGCGGCAGGACGACGAAACCCGGATGGAGGCGACGCCGGCAGACGTCTCGCAGGTCGACCGGCTGCAGCAGCAGATCGATGATCTTCAGCGGCAACTGAAAAACGCCCAGCAGGGCACGAACCCAACAAGTTGAGCCCGTGCCGTCCTGTGGAGGGTGCTCGCACCTGCGGCGATCATGACTGTGGGAGCTGTGCGGCGAGATCGCGCAGGTGTCATCCAGGGTCGGCGAAGTCGCGTCCCTGTTCGGTGTCGTCGAACGCGGCCTTGTGCATGTTCGCCACACCGAATGCGGGCTTCCGGGTTCACTCTTCTGCCAGGCCCGTTCGGGTGCGGGATCGTGCGGCTTGCAGGACTCGTTGCAGAGGATTCCCCATCAACAGTTGCGGGCTGATACCTGCCGCTTCCGCATGGGCGCGGACCTGCGGTGGTGCGGGGCTCACCGAACAGGCGGCGACCACTGCGGCGGCGGGTACCGCGACGAGCTGCAGCCTCATCACAACCGACGGGGTTCGCTGCGCCAACTGAAGGATGCGGACAGGCCCCCGGCACACCTCGGGAGTGGTAACGGGAACCTGTCCGCGATGCCAGGCTCACCACGAAATGTTCCCAGCGCGCCAAAGCCTACCGCCGCTTCGCGTAGCCTCGGCGCGTCGAGTCGATGAGTTTTTCGGGGGAAGCGCTGTGACAGACCGCCAGGAGCGGATGCAGGGGCTGATGCGTTCGTTCGAGGAACAGGCGAAAAAGGCAGGCGCGCTGCAAGAGGCCATGAAAGACCTGCGTGGCGTCGGCCGCAGCCGCGACGGTGCTGTGACCGTGACTGCCGCGACCTCGGGTGCGGTGCTCGGGCTGCAGTTGGCGCCGAACGCGATGAACCGCTCGCACGTGCAGTTGCAGCAGGAGATCCTCGACGCGATCAGGATGGCGACGCAGAACGCCGCGCAGCAGCTGGAGCAGGTCGTCGCGCCGATCCTGGGGGACCGGTTGCAGCAGTTCAAGGACGGTATGGCTGCCTCGGGTGTCGAGCCGATCATGCCATCGGCGCCGCCTCCGCCCGGTGCACCGCAGCAGCCGTCACCGCCGCAGGCGCAGTCACCGTTCCCGCCGGCTGCCGCACCAGGGCCCGCGCCGCGGAACCGTCCGGTCCAAGATCACGTCGAAGACGAGGAACCACCCAGCACATACCTGAGGTAGGGGGAGTCAGGTGAATTTCCACGTTCAGCCGGAGGCACTGACCGCGTTCGCCAAGGGCAGCGACAGCCTCGCGGAGAAGTTCGGATCGCTGGCAAAGCTGCTTGAGCAGGCCAGGGTTGACGACCAGTGCTTCGGTCCGATCGGTGACGCGGTCGGGTTGAGCAGCGGCTACTTCAAGAGTCTGCAGGAGTGCCAGCAGCTCGCGACCGACGCGCAGGGGTTCCTGAAGCAGACCGGTGAGCAGCTGCAGGAGAGCTTCGACGTCTACCAGGGCGTCGACCAGGGCCTCTCACAGGGGTTCGGGCAGCTCGGCAAGGGCCTCGGGGGAGGTGCCCAGTGACCGGTCCCGGCACGTTCGCCGATCTCAACGACGGTGATCAGAAGAACTGGTTCGAGCAGGCCGCGGGCCGTGGCAGCTCCGCCTACAGCGCGATCGCAGACCTGGCGGACGCTACCTCGCCGCCGCAGATGACCGCGGCCACGATCTCCGGCCGCCTGGAGCTGCTGCAGACGCTGGCGAGCCCTGGTCAGGCGTTGATGGACAACGGTCTGGGCTTCCTGGTCTCGATCGTGCTCAGCCCGCTGATCGAGCTCGCGGAGTGGGCGATCGGTGACCCCGAGCAGATGCGCGCGACCGGCGAGGGCTGGGACGAGGTCGCCAAGTGGCTCGACGAGGTCGCCGAGTCCGAGAAGAAGCGTGCCGAGACCACCACCGGCATGTGGACGGGCGCGGCGGGCGACGGGTTCCGCAAGCAGATCAACGAGTTCGCCGGCGGAGTCGAGGCGCTGGCCGAGGACATCCGCGGCCTGAAGCAGACCCTGGACACGATCGCCGAGCTCTTCGACATGTTCGTCGAGTTCGTGATCGACGTCCTCACCGAGCTGATCATCGGCCTGATCGTGCAGTGGCTCGCGGCGCTGGCAGCGTCATGGATCACCGCTGGCGGGTCGGTGGCAGCGGCGGGCGCGACGACGACCGTGCAGGTCGGCAGCACCGGTGTGCGGATCTCGATGCGCGTGACGAAGCTGCAGATGGAGCTGTTCAAGGCGGTCCAGCAGATCGAGAAGCTCCTGGTGCGCCTGCGTGGCCCGCTGCGCCAGGTCATCCAGAGGATGAACGGCCTTCGCGGCGGCAACATGGCCCAGCAGTTCGCAGGCCGTCACCTCGGCTCGAACCCGATCGTCAACGTTCTCACCCGAGCGGACGGCACCTCGCTCGCGTCGACCACCGCCAACCGGTTCATGCAGGGCGTCACCGGCGAGGGTGCGCTGGCGGGCAACGTCGCGCAGACCGTGCTCACCGGCGCGCTCGGCGGGCAGACCAGGATCACCGGTGCGTTGTTCAGCGCCGGCGTCGACTCCGCGGTCGACGGCGCCATCAAGTTCGGCAGCCAAGAGGCCTACGACGCCGCCCAGAACACACCGTCCGAAGAGGAGCGTCGCGACGCTCAGGAACGCGGGTTCAACTGGTGAAGCTCGACGGCGTTCTCGCCATCCGGCAGTCCTGGTGCCGACCCGGCGAACCGATCCTGCTGTGCGTGGGTGTCGATCCGAGCAGCACCAGGTTCGCTCTCGCCGGATTGGACTGGCAGGGCCGACCGGAACGTGGCGCTCTGGGCAAGGTCGCCGGGGCGTTCGGCAACGCGGCCGCGGGCGTCGTGGACGCCGCGTTCGCGGGGAGCGGTCCTGAGGACGGTGGGGCCGACGCGCCGCACGTGGTGGCCTGGGGACCCCACGCCGCCGGGATTGCCACCCGGCTCTGTCAGCCGGTGTCCGCGATCTCCTGGCTGGTGCTCACGCCGTACAGGCTCGCCCAGGTCACCCTGGTGGAGGAACCCGCAGCGCCCGAAGAGGAAAGGAGCCTGCTCGATCGTGTGAGCGGCTTCGCGAAGAGCGCTCGTGACGTGTTCGGCGGCAAGAGCCCGTACCCGCCTCATCAGCCCATCGTGACTTCCGGGATCACGACGGTCGCTGAGGCGGCGCGAGAACACATCGGGTCCGTGTCGATCGCTGAGCGGAAACTGCCTCGGCAGTATCAAGTCCGGGACGTGCACGCTCTTCGTGTGTCTCTTGTGGACGGATCCGGGATCGACGTGCTCACCTCGTCGGCCGGGAACGCACACCGGTTGCTCGCCATGGCCAACGGACAAGGGTGATCATGCCCAGGGACAGGTTCAAACTCGCGGAGATCGCCCAGAAGCACTGGGTGCGCACCGGCGAGCAGATCGTGTGGGCCGTCGAACGCAAGGGACACGTCGGCTCGGCGGGCAGGGCGCCGCACACGCTTGTCGGTGGCGTACCGGAAGCCGACATCGCCGAGCCCGAGTGGCCGTTGCCGACCGCGGCGGTGAGCAGCGCCCAGTTCAGCACCGACGAGTGGGCGCACGACCCCGCAGTGTGGGGCTGGGCGCACGCGCAAAGTCCCGAGCAGATCTCCGTGCGGTGGGCTGACCTGTTCACCGCGGGACGTGATGAGTGCTGGCTGCTGCTGAGCAACCAGCGCCTCGGTCTCGTGGTGGAGGGGGAGGTGCTCGGGCCGGCGCGTGGTGGTCTGCTCGGCCGAGTGCGCGGACCACAGCGCGAGGTCCCGCCGCTGGTCACGTGGTGGGAGGCGCCGGTGAGCGCGGCCCGGCGATTCGTGGCCGTGCCGCTGGGCAGACAGGTCCAGCCTGAATGGTTCGTGCGGATCGAGTTCGCCGACGGCTCCACGTTCGACTTCCGCGATCCACAGGCGGAGCAGTCCGTCCGCACGGCCTACGACAACCTGGTGGACTCGTAGCCGCTCCCTCAAGCGTTGGCCAAGTCCGCTGTTCTTGCCATCACGCAACCTCTAGCCTCATTTCATGAGGCTGCTGTTGTGGTTCATGCTGGCGTGCATGTGCGCGCTCAGCGGTGACCACGTGCTCGCAGTCGTCACGATGATGATTCTGGTGGGCTGCGCGACGGACCGCGTGCGCTACTGACCCGAACCTACGGCGGTCTTGCCGTGCGAAGGGTGACCAGTTCACGCCGTTGAGTGCGACGAGGATCGCGGAGCCTACGTGGCCCGCGACGCCGTGGCGAAACGGCAGCGTTCCGAACAGGTTCCAAGCCGGCAGCACCAGGATGAACGATCCGCGATCACGAGGTTGGCGATCACGACTTGCCGTGCATGGCCGGGCCAGCGCCACCACCGCCGGGACAACGTGAGGTCGTCACCGATCACCACCGAGTCGATGTGTTCGCCGCCGACGCGGAACCCCTGCGTCCCAAAGTGATTCCGGCATGTGCAGTCGCGAATGTGGGTGCGTCGTTCACGCCGTCTCCGACGAACACCACCGGGTCGTTGAAAACTCGCCTTGGCCACCAACCTGTTCGTGTTTGGCGATCGTCTTCTGTCGCCTGACGACCGGCCCCTCGAACCACGGCGTCGACCGCACCGTCGAGTCGCAGGGAGAGGACTGTGGGGCTGTCTCCGTCCAGGAGTACACGTCAGAGTTGCTGCGCTCGTCGCCCACCTTCGACGTCATGATCGACGACGACCGCACCAACTTGGAACGTTCGCACCGGGAAGCCTCCGTTCGAAACCGGTGACATGAGTCAGCTGTACAAGATCATGGGCGAGCCGGCACCGCGTTCGGGTTGTTGTCGTTCTGGTGTCCCTTGTCCCCGTTGGGAACTGGGCTGGTGATGCCGGGGCGGTCGGCCTGGGCCGCGGCGGCGAGGGCCTCGGCGGCGGCTTGCGCTGCCTGGGCAGTGTCGTTGGCGGTGTGGTCGGTCTGGTCGTCGGAGGGGGTCTCGCGGGTGGCGGGTGATTGGGGGAGGGCCTCGGTGAAGGCGCGGGACACGCCTTGGAGTGCGGAGGTGACCTCGCTGGGGATCACCCAGAACGTGTTGCCAGGACCCTGAGCGAGCTGGGGCAGCATCTGGAGGTACTGGTAGGCGAGCAGTTTGGGGTCGGGGTCGTTGCGGTGCACGGCCTGGAAGACCTCGTCGATGGCGCGGGACTGCCCTTCCGCCTTGAGGATCGTCGCGGTCCGGTTGCCCTCGGCGCGGAGCACGGCGGACTGCTTGTCACCTTCGGCGGTGAGGATCTGGGACTGGCGTTGTCCTTCGGCCCCGAGGATCGCGGCGCGCTTGTCGCGTTCGGCGCGCATCTGCTTCTCCATCGCGTCCTTGATGGACTGCGGCGGGTCGATTGCTTTGATCTCGACCCGGTTGACCCGCAGGCCCCACTTGCCGGTGGCCTCGTCGAGAACGCCGCGCAGCTGGTTGTTGATGGTGTCGCGGGACGTGAGCGTGCGTTCCAGATCCATGGAGCCGACGACGTTGCGCAGAGTGGTGACCGTGAGTTGTTCGACCGCCTGCAGGAAGCTGGCGATCTCGTAGGCCGCGGCGCGCGGGTCGGTGACCTGGAAGTAGAGAACGGTGTCGATCTCGACGACCAGGTTGTCCTCGGTGATCACCGGTTGCGGTTGGAACGAGACGACCTGTTCCCGCAGGTCGATCACCGGGTAGACGCGGTCGACGTAGGGGATGACGAAGTTGAGGCCGGGCTTCAACGTCCGAAGGTAGCGGCCTAGTCGTTCGACGTTACGCGCGCGTGCCTGGGGCACGATGCGCACCGCGCGCAGCACGGTGAAGACCGCGAACAGGGCGATGAGCAGTGCGGCGATGAGGAGCGCGGAGATTTCCATCGGTTACTCCTGGGGGTAGACGAGTGCGGTGGTGCCGTTGATCTCCATCACGGCGACGGTCGCTCCGGTGGGGATCACGAGGATGTGGTCGTAGGTGCGGGCGGTCCACTCCTCCCCGCCGATGCGGACCCGGCCACCTGTGGCGGTGACCTCTGAGACGACGTGGGCGGCTGTGCCGACCAAGGCGTCCACGCCGAACCGCTGCGACTGGGGCCGGAGCATGTGCCGCAGTGCAATGGGGCGGACGAGCAGGAGACCGGTCGTGGCGGCGGCCGCGAACACGAGCAGCTGCACGGGCAGCGGAAGTCCGATGGCCGCGAAGCCCACCGTGACCAGTGCGGCGCCGCTGAGCATTCCGAGCGCGGCGGTGAGAGTGAGGACCTCAGCCACACCCAGCACCACGGCCAGGATCAACCAGATCAGCCACAGGCTCATGGGACGGCCTCCTGCCGGGTGCGGGAACGTAGGGGCAATTCCGCTCTGCCCCCAGCGTGCTCGGCCCGCCACCTACGGGTAAGGCACCTGGTCGGCCACGCTGGCCTGGTTCCACGTTCCGGATTCCGGCAATGTCGCAGTGGTGGTGAGCCACCGCCGGATCGTCCTGTGCTCGTCTGCTCAGTCGACCGGGGGCAACGGGTGACGCGGCCAGTCGAGCAACCGCGCCCCGAGCACGGCCGCTTCCAGCGTGAACCGCTGCGTCGGGTCGGAGACGTCGTGTCCGGTGAGCCGCTTGATCCGGTCGAGGCGGTAGGTGACGGCTCGGACGCTGAGGTGCAGACGGCGGGCGGCGGCGGCGTGGACACCACCCGACGCGAAATACGCCGCAAGGGTGTCCAGCAGCGGTTGCGCGCCGTCTCGTGCCTGCTCCAGCGGGCCCAGCACGGTGGTGACCAGGTCGGTGATGGCCACGCGGTCACGGAGCAGTACCTGGAAGACGAGCAGGTCGGCGGCTAGCAACACCTTGGCGGTGAGGCCGAGCGACTCGGCCAGGTCCAGCGTTCCGCGCGCTTCCTCGTAGGAGCGCATCGCGCCTCCCGGACCCGCGTGGGTGCGGCCCACCCCGAGGCGCCAGCGGGTGTCGGCTCCCAGGACGAACTCCACCTGCCGGGCGAACTCCTCGATCAGGTCGTCGGCCGTGCCTGCGGCGATGCAGATCAGCAACTCGTCCTTGGTGGTGATCAAGAGATCACGGGTGCCGAAGCGCGCCAGCATGGCGGACTCGACGCGGCGGGTCACGGGATCGCCGTCGACGAAGCCGTGGTCCGTGATGGCGACGGCGACGGCGAGGTGACCGGCGAGCTGAACACCGAAGCGTTCCGCCGTTTCGGCCAGCCGGCCGAGGTCGCTGCGGCCGTTGAGCAGGTCGTCGATGAACTCCCGGCGCCGCGTCTCCTCCTGGCGCATCACCAGTCGTTGGGTTCCTTCGTAGCCTTCGGCGAGTGCGACGACGGCGTCGGCGCAGGCGCGCAACACGCTGTCGGTGATGGCGCGCACTGTACTGCCGCTCGCGCCGGTGACACTGGGAAGCTCTGGCCAGACCAGCAAGTTCGCGGTGAGGTAGAGGTCGACCAGAGCACGCAGAGGGACATTCCGCTCTGCTGCGGTGGCCCCGAGGACACGCCGGGTGTCGAGTTCGTCACGGGCCAGCCTGCGATTGGTCACGCTCACCGAGACCAGCATCTCGATGTAGCCGTCGAGAAACGCCGGTGACTCGACGCCGGAGCGGACGGCGGCCTTGGCGGCGATGGCGGCCACGTCCGCGGCCGTGAGCTCACGCTCGGTCGCCATCGGACCGCTCCCTCCGCACCGCCGTTGCCAGATCTCGGCAATCCGGTCTGCTCAGGGTAGCCAGACTCGTGTCTTGTCACTCCTCCAGTGCGTGGTGAACCGTCGAGGTGGGCAGGTGCGTGCAGGCTCTCCGCGACACGCGCACAGACCCGTCGCGAACGTGGAGGTCGCCCATGTCCCGAAGGTGGCCCATCCGTCGACGGGCCCGCAACGCCGTCGTCGAACCGCTGCGGGAGTTCCTGCACGCGGAGTCCGCGGGCCGGATGGTCCTGTCGGTGGCTGCGGTTCTCACGCTGGTGTGGTCGAAGAGCCCGTTCACCAGCGGCTACCGGGGCAGTGGGGAAACCCGTCCGCCGGCTGGCCGCCGTGCGCAGGTCGTGGCCGGTCGCCAGCGGGCCCGAGCCTGTTGTCCCATCCCGGCCGAGCCACGGCCGCGAGGTGTTGCTCACTCCGGAGCGTTGGCTTCACCCGGCGACGGCGTTCTTCGTCGTGCCGCTGTTCGCGCCGGCCAACGCCGGAGGGGACCTGGGTGGTGGGGTCCTCGCCGATGCGGTGGTCTCCCGCGTCGCCTGGGCAGTGGCCGCCGGACTCGTCGTGGGCAAGATCCTCAGCATCGCCGTGGTGACCCTGCTGGCTCACCGCACGCGGATCGTGAGCCTGCCAACAGGCGTGAGTACCAGGCATGTGTGGGGACTGGCTGCGCTGGCCGGGATCGGTTTCATCGTCTCGCTCTTCATCGCCGAACTCGCCTATGCCACCCGGCATCGGTCGACATGGCCGAGATCGGCACCTTCGTCGGATCCGAGGTCGGTGCGGCGCTGGGCGTCACGCCGCTGCTCCAATCCACCAGACATCCCGAGAAGGCGAGAACATGAACGCGTCCCGGCCACTGCTGCGCCACGGCGGCTACCTGCCGCTGGCCGACCACGGCCTGATCGGCGATGGGCGAGGCAGCGCCCTCGTCGGCCGTGACGGAGCGATCAGCTGGATGTGCGTTCCCCGCTTCGACAGCGATCCGCTGTTCTGCGGGCTGCTCGACCACTGCCTCGGGGGCGAGTTCCTCCTCGCCCCCGAGGCAGTGGTGTCGAGCCGCCAGTACTACCTGCCCGACACCGGTGTGCTGGTCACCGAGATGCGCTGCGCGACCGGCCTGGTGGAGGTGACCGACGCGTTCGTCCTGCGCGTCGGCGCCGACCTCGCCGCCGACGTGCCCGCGGCGAGCGGTGAACTGCTGCGCTCGGTCCGGGTGTTGCAGGGCTGGGCCGCGCTCCGGATCGCGGTTCGTCCACGCGGCGGCGTCGGCGTCGACCGCCACGGCGGCGGTCTGCGGCTGCGCTGCTCGCGGCCCGACCTGGAACTGCACCTGTTCTCCGAACAGCCACTGGCCGGTCTCGACACGACCGTGCGAGTCGAGGCCGGCCAGGACCTGTGGCTGCTGCTGCGGTGGGAACCCGGCGCGCGCAGGGCTCGTCTTGTCCACCCCCGCCGGCTGCTGGACGAGACGGCGGCGGCGTGGCGCCGCTGGACCGCCGGGATCTCCTACGACGGGCCGCAGGCTGCTCTGGTGCGGCGTTCCGCGATCACCCTCAAGCTGCTCGACAACATCGAGAACGGTGCCATCGTCGCGGCTCCTACCTCCTCGCTGCCGGAATCGATCGGCGGCGCCCGCAACTGGGACTACCGCTACACCTGGATCCGCGACGCGGCCTTCTCCGTGTACGCGCTGCGCCGGATCGGGCTGACCACCGAAGCCGACAGCTTCCTGGGCTGGGTCCTGGATGCTGTCGAGGGCGGCAAACCGAGGGTGTTCTACGACCTCGACGGACGGGAACCCCCGCTCGAGCGCCTGGACCACGACCTGGCCGGCTACCGGGGATCGGGGCCCGTCCGCTGGGGCAACGGCGCTGCCGGCGAGGTCCGGCACGACGTGTACGGCGAGATCCTCGACTGCGCCTACCAGTGGGCCGCCCGCGGCGGCACCGTCGACGACACGCTCTGGGCCCACCTGGTGGGGCTGACCGAGACCGCCGACACGGTGTGGAGGCAGCCCGGCGAGGGCATCTGGGAGGTGCGCTCCACCGCCCGCCCGTTCACCTACTCCGTGGCCATGTGCCAGGTCGCGCTCGACCGGGCCTCCCGGCTCGCCACCCGATTGCACCTGCCTGGCGACGCCACCGGATGGGCCGCCACTGCCGACGAACTGACCAAACGCATTCTGGACGAGGCGTGGGACGAGGATCTCGGCAGCCTCACCGAGCACCTGGGGCCCGGAGGTGGGCTGGACGCGAGTCTGCTCGCCCTGCCGTTGCGCCGAGTCCTGCCCGCCGACCACCCGCGGATGCTCGCAACCACCCGCGCGATCAGGGACCGGCTCGGAGCCGGGGGTGGCCTGCTGTTCCGGTACCTGCCCGGCGACTCACCCGACGGGCTGCCGGGGAGTGAAGGGGCGTTCCTGCTGTGCAGCTTCTGGCTGGTCGACAACCTGATCGGCCAAGGACGTGTCGACGAGGCAGCCGAGTTGTACGAAGGCCTGTGCGCCAGGGCCAACCCGCTCGGGCTGCTGCCCGAGCAGATCGACCCCGCGGACGGGGCTTTCCTGGGCAACTATCCCCAGGCGTTCAGCCACATCGGGGTGATCTCGAGCGGGGTGGCCTTGACCCGAGCGCTGCACGGCGCCCGCTCCGAACTGTCCACTCGCGCCCGGCCCGGCTGACGGTGCGGCCCGACCGGGATCGAGCACGCCCGTTGGCCATGCTGTTTCCGGATCCGGGCAACTCGACATCGTCCGCCTCTGCCCGATGGGCCCCTTCGACCACGGCCTGGCCTTGCCTACTGTTCAGGAACAGCGGGAACGGACATTCGTCGTGTCACATGTCTCCCGACCATCACCGTGTTGGACGGCGCCGCTCGCTCTGACCGAGGCCGTCGTCATGAGATCGGCGGAACGCCAGAACACGGCGACTTGAAACCATCAGGCAGCGCCACCGTTGCCGGCGAACGGTCCACATGGGAGGGACGACATCTTCTCGAATCTTGCACAGTGCGCTCCCGGAGCTCGACGAACGCGAGTACGCCTGACCACAACCACGGCGAAGCGGCCGGCCGATTTCACTGATGACAGGGGATACACGTGCAGATTCAAGTCAACACCGACAACAACGTCCACGGCAGTGAGCATCTGATCCAGTGGGTCGAACGTGAACTCGATGCCACCCTGTCACGCTTCAGCGACCGGATCACCCGCGTCGAGGTTCATCTGAGCGACGACACCGCCGGCCAGTCCGACGACACCGACAAACGCTGTGTGCTGGAGGCTCGTTCCGCCGGGCAACGGCCAGTCGCCGTGACCCACCACGCCGCGTCGGTGGACGAGGCCTGCCGCGGCGCGGCGGACAAACTCGCTCATCTGCTCGACAGCAAGTACGACCGCTCGGACCACCGCAAGGGCGGCCAGACGATCCGCACCATGGCGGTCGACGAGGAACTGGCATGAGCGCTGCACCCCGTGCTCGCCCCTGAAACTGCCTCGACCAGTGACGAACATGAGACGGACGCCGGGACGCGGGAGGCACATCGCGGTACAGGTCCGCGTGCCGAGCGTGCCCGGTGATCTGCTCCCCTGCGCGTGGAGACACTTCTGACGTCAAAGAATCGGCACCGGGGCGTCGGTCAGGTCCCGCGGACTTCGTCCAGGACCGTGTTGACGAGATGCGGCTGGCGTCATGGGGGTAGTTCGAGTGGAATCGACTGATGCGAGGCCGCGATGAGTCCGTTGATCCGGTTCGTAGGGTCGAGCAGCTGCAAGTGGCGCTAGCGAGCCAGCCCACGATTGAGCAGGCAAAAGGCATGTTGATGTTGATACGTTCGTGGTCTGCAGAGGAGGCGTTCGACGCACGGCGAACGCGAGCATCCATACCCCGTGTAGTACACGGGAAAGCTTTGACTTTGCGCCGGCGTGCACATTGGCGGCGCTGCGGACGACGACAGCCGCCAGTGGTACACCGCCGAGGAACCCGGACACGATGTTTCCGGTCCCTTGCGCTATCAGTTCTTGACCGTACTTGGTCTTCGGTCCGTCGTGCATCCGGTCGACCGCGGTGGCACCGAAGAGACTTTCCGCCGAGGCGATGAGCGCGAACACCAACGCGGTGCCGAGCCCGTGGGGGCCGTTTCCCGCAAGGCGCGACTGGTTGCTCCCGCGCGGGCTCGAGCCTCGCCGGGCATGATGTGGGCAGTGGCGCGAAACGCACCAGCAAACAGGTCAGGCGGTGACAGGTGGCGGTTGACGTTCGTCCCGAGATACTTGTGCGCCGCCCACGTACTGAGGTGGCCGCGTTCATGTTCGACCCCGCGCACGACCTTGAATGGACCGGCGGCATCACGGCCAGCAAGCCGTCCCAGCCTGGTCCGCTCGCACAGGACGCGAAAGTTGCACGCACCGCCAGGTTCCTCGGCCGCGAGTTCGTCTACTGCTACGTGGTGACCGAGTACGAACCGGATCGGCTCGTGGAGATGAAGGTTGAGCGGCCGTTTCCGATGGCCGTGCGCTATGAGTTGGCTGACGCCCTGGACGGCACGCTCGTCGCGATCCGGGCGACCGGCTCGCCGGGGAGGTTCTTCGGCTGGGCAACGCCACTGATGGCCCGCCAGGTGAGCAGGAGCATCACCGCGGACCTTGAACGTCTGCGTGACCGGCTCGAGCGGCTCTGATTGGCTCTCGCTCCGGTCAGAGGCTTCGTTCGTGATGTTCACTGCGACCCGGTCATCGCATCGGAGGCGGTTCGGGGCTCGGAACTTTGCGCAACCAGTCGCCGGACCAGCGTGCGAGCAGCGGGCCCGCGGTGGCGAGGATGAGGATGTAGCTGGTGACAACAGGTCCGAGTTCTGGGCTTGCGGCCGCGGCGAGGCTGACGATCACGATGGAGAACTCGCCGCGTGCGATGAGGGCGGTCCCTGCGCGTAGTCGTCCGCGGGTAGCGATGCCGTCGCGGCGGGCGGCGTACCAGCCGGTGGCGAGCTTGGTGGCGGCTCCGGCGGCGGCGAGCGCGAAGGCGGCCGGCAGAACAGGCAGGAGGTCGGCCGGACTGACAGCGAAGCCGATGGCGAGGAAGAACGCGGCCGCGAAGAGGTCGCGCAGAGGCGCGAGCACGGCGCGCGCTCGCTCGGCGGTCTGTCCGGTCAGGGTGAGCCCGACGAGGAACGCGCCGACGGCGGCGGAGACGGAGACGAGTTCGGCCAGGGCGGCCACGACGAGGGTGGTGCCGAGGACGCGGAGCATGAGCTGCTCGTCGTCGGGGTGGGCGAGCCAGCGGTTGACGTGGTGGCCCCAGCGGTGCGAGGCGGTGAAGGCCGCCGCGACACTGGCGATCGCGACCGCCACGCCGCCTGCCGCCTGCCACCAGGTACCACCGGAGGCGAGGACGGCGAGCACCGGCAGGTAGATCGCCATGGCGAAGTCCTCCATGACGAGGATCGCCAGGACGGCCGGTGTTTCGCGGTTGCCCAGCCGGCGCAGGTCGCTCAGCAGCCGGGAGATGATGCCGGAGGAGGAGATCCAGGTGGCTCCGGCGAGAGCGAGGATCCCCGTCCAGTGCAGCCCGAGCAGCCAGCCGGCCAGCGCGCCGGGGGTCGCGTTGAGAACGAGGTCGAGCACCGCGGACGGCACGTGCCGGCGCAGGCTGTGGGTGAACTCGGCGGTGTTGAACTCCAGTCCGAGGGTGAGCAGGAGCAGGACGATGCCGATGGAGGCGCCTGCCTCGACGAACTCGCCGGCCGCCGGCACGGGGGCGAGGCCGCCGTTGCCGAGTGCGAGGCCTGCCAGCAGGTACAGCGGGATGGGGGAGAACGACCAGCGTCTCGCGGCCGCGCCGAGCACGCTGAGCCCGACGAGGATGACGCCGAGTTCGAGCAGCAAGGCGAGAGAGGTGCGCATCGTCAGGTCTCGATGATCTGCCGCACGCCGCTGATGCCGTCGTGGGTGCCGATGACGACCAGCACGTCTCCTGGGCGTAGCACCTCGTCGGGCGGGGGAGAGGCGAGCACGTCTTCACCGCGCACGATCGCGACGATCGACGCCCCGGTACGGGTGCGTGCCCGGGTCTGGCCGAGCGGTTTGCCGGCGTGGGACGACGTGGCGGGCACGACCACCTGCGCCGCGCCGAGACCGGGTACCTCCTTGGTGAGGTCCGCGAACCGCTCCGCGATGCGCGGAGCGCCGAGGATCTCGGCCACGGTGTCGGCCTCGGCGACGGTGAGCCTGAACAGAGGCTGTGCCTCGTCCGGGTCGTCCGCGGCGTAGCGGATCACCTCGAAGCTGCCTTCCCGGCGGGCGACGATGCCGATGTGGTCACCGTCGGCGTTGGTGAACTCGTAGCGCAGTCCCACTCCGGGCAGGAGAACCTCGTTCACGTCCATCGGATCATCATGTCCGCCCGGACGTGCCTCGCCAACGGGCCCAGGCAACTCCGGCCGGTGCTCAGCCGGAGGCCGAGCTTGTCCACTGTGAAGAAAAGTGGGGCGGTGCGGCTTCACGTGGCGTGGAGTGCGGAGGGGAACAAAGCCGCGGAGGTGGCCGTGCCAACTGCGATGATCAGTACCGTCCAGGCGAACACGCGGCGCACCGTGTCGGCGGGCAGGCGGTGGGCGAGGCGTCCGGTGATCACGGCGGCCACGAGGGCTGCGCCCGCGAAGATCGTCGTGATGCCGAGGTCGAGGCTGGGAGCGGTGGTCGCGTGTGCGGTCAGGCCCGCCAGCGCGGTGATCGTGATGACGACCAGGGAGGTGGCGACGGCTTCGGGAGCGGTCAAGCCGAGCAACACGGTCAGCACCGGCACGACGATGAACCCGCCGCCCACACCGAACAGCCCGGTGAGCGCGCCGACGGCGGCTCCTGCGGCCAGCGCTTTGGGCAGGCAGCCGCGCCAGTCGACCGCGCCACCACGGGTGCGGCACGCGCTCCCGGACTCGGCGGGAGCGGTCAGCATGCGTATGGCCGCCACGGCCATCAACACGCTGAAAGCGAGCAACGCCCAGCGTTCGGGGATCAGTCGTCCGAGCGTGGCTCCGGCGAACGCCGCGGGCACGCCTCCTGCGGAGAACACCAGCGCCACGGGCCAGCGGACGGCACCGGTCCGCCAGCGCGCGGCGAGTCCGCCCAGCGCGGAGACGGCGACCACGACCAGGGATGTCGGCACGGCGGTGGAGAAGGGCATCCCGACGCCGAAGACGAGCGCGGGAACGGTGAGGATCGAACCGCCGGCGCCGAGCACACCGAGCACGGCGCCGACGATCAGTCCGAAGATCGCCGCCGGCAGCATCAGGCGACCATGGGCAGACCGGCACGAGCGGCCTGGTCGAACTCGTCATCGATCACGACGACGCGGCGGCCGTTGGCGGCGAGCACCGATGCGGCGATGGAGGCGCGGTAACCGGACTGGCAGTGCACCCACACCTCGCCCCGGGGCACCGCGTCGAGGCGATGCAGCAGATCGTGCAACGGCACGTGCACCGCGCCGTTGACGTGCTCGCCCGCCCACTCGAGGTTGCGGCGGACGTCGAGGATCGCGACTGGCCGGTGGTGCCGCACCGCGGCCAGATCGGCGAAGCTCGCCCGAGGCAAGGTCCCGAGTGGTGCCGGGCCCGACCATTCCTCGGGCGTGCCGGTCGCGGCGGACTCGACCCGCTCGATGCCGATGCGCACCAGTTCCCGCTGGGCCTTGGTCACCTGTGCCGCGGAGTCGCCGAGCAGTGACACGGGAGTACCCCAGGGGATGAGCCATCCCAGGTAGGTGGCAAAGCTGCCGTCGAGGCCGAAGTTCAGGCTGCCCACGAGATGCCCTGCCGCGAATGCGGTGCGGGAACGCAGGTCGACCACCCACTCTCCGGCGTCGATGCGGGCGCGCAGTTCGGCCGGTTCGGCGGCCCTGGGCTCGGTCAGGTCGACAGCGGCCGGTCCCGCCGTGTTGGCAGGACCCATGTGGGCGTAGTAGGCGGGAAAGACGTCGAGGCCTGCGAGCAGAGCATCCACATAGGACTTCTCGTCGCTGGTCAGCACCGGGTTGGTCCGCTTCTCCGCGCCGATCGTCGACCGGTCGGCCGCGGACTGCGTGACCGCGCAGAAACTGCCGAATCCGTGGGTGGGGAAGACCTCGGCGTCGTCGGGCAGTACGTCGGCCAGCAGGTGCGCTGAGGCGTACTGTGCCCGCGCCAGCCGGTCCGTGTGCGAGGGACCGAGCAGGTCAGGGCGTCCAGTCGACCCGAACAGCAGCGATCCGCCCGTGAAGACCATCGGGGCGCGATCAGGTGTCTCGAGCACGTACGACAGGTGCGTGAACGTGTGCCCCGGCGTCGCAAGGGCCCGTACGCGCATCTGGTCGCCCACTTCCACGATGCCACCGTCGTGGATCGGTGTCCGGTCGAACGACACCGGATCGGCGGCGTTGACGTGGTAGGCCGCGCCGGTCAGGCGAGCAAGCGCCAGACCGCCGGTGAGGTAGTCGTTGTGGATGTGCGTCTCGAAGACGTCGGTGATCCGCAGTCCGTGTCGCGCGGCGAGATCCAGCACTCGGTCTACGTCGCGCTGCGGATCCACCACGAACGCGACCGAGCCATCGCCGACCAGATAGCTGCGATCACCCAAACTCGTTGTGTCTATCGCGATGACCTGAGTCATGTCCTCACTCCTTGTACCCCCGGGGGTATCTACGGTTCTACCGTAGCGGCTCGTCTCGACTACCCCTGGGGGTATGTGATAAACCTGGCATACCCCAGGGGGTATCCAGCTCCCGGATCGAGGAAAGAGGATCGTCGTGTGTCAACGGGTCACCTGTTCCCGGTGTGGCAAGCCGTCCTATCGGGGTTGTGGCAACCATGTCGAGCAGGTGCTGGGTGATGTGCCCGCCGCCCGGCGCTGCTCCTGCCCGGCCGAATCGCCGCAGCGTCGGTCGTGGTGGCCTTTCGGGCGTCGCTGACGGACGTGGCGCCGTGGTCCGGGTACCCTAGGGGGTATCGAAGGAGGTTCGGGTGGAGCTGAACGAGGACACCCTCGCGGACGTGGTCAAGCGACTGCGACGCGTCCAGGGACAGGTAGGCGGAATCGTGCAGATGATCGAGTCCGGGCGGGACTGCAAGGACGTGATCACGCAGTTGGCCGCCGCCTCCCGGGCGCTGGACCGTGCGGGCTTCAAGCTCATTGCCAGCGGGCTGGAGCAGTGCATCTCCGACGGCTCCGAGCAGGCTCTGGCCGACCGCGCGCAACTGGAGAGACTCTTCCTCGCGCTGGCCTGACCCGGAGGCCGGGAGCTTCGGGTTTCGGTGAAGACGCGCAGGTGACAGGGCCTGCGCGAATCCGGGATCGGCGAAGAGGGACGCGGAGGCGCCGGTCGTCCGACCGCGAGCGTCCCGACGTTGCGGATGCCCCACATCGTCGAAGGGGTCGGCGGATTGCCGTGAAGGCCCCGTTGCGAAGCCGGGTCTGTCGGGCGGATCAGTGGGAGCCGGTGAGCTGTCCGGACAGCTTGGTGTGCAGCTGTTCGCTGTGCTGGTTGAGTCCGATGATCTCGGCGTCGATTCCGCGTGAGGTGAACTTCGCGGTGACGGCGTCGAGGGTGGCGACGGCGGAGCTGTCCCAGACGTGGGCGCCGGAGAGGTCGATGACCACTTTGGACACCGTGTCGGTGTAGTCGAAGGCGTGCAGGAGTTCGTTGGTGGAGGCGAAGAAGAGCTCACCGGTGACGGCGTAGACGCGGATGTCGCCGTCGGGGTCGAGGACGCTGGAGACGTCGACGAGGTGGGCGACGCGGCGGGCGAAGAAGATCGCGGAGAGCAGCGCGCCGGCGAGCACGCCGAGTGCGAGGTTGTGGGTGGCGACGACGGTGCCGACGGTCACGACCATCACCGCGGTCTCGCTCTTCGGGGTGCGGCGCAGCGTGGAGATCTTGATGCTTCTCCAGTCGAACGTGCTGACCGACACGAACACCATGACCGCGACGAGCGCGGCCATCGGGATCAGCGAGACGACCGGGCCGAGGACGAAGACGAGGACCAGCAGGAACACGCCAGCCGCGAGGGTGGAGAGGCGGGTGCGGCCGCCGGACTTCACGTTGATCATCGACTGGCCGATCATGGCGCAGCCGGCCATGCCGCCGAGGAAGCCGGTGGCGATGTTGGCGATGCCCTGGCCGCGGACCTCGGTGCCCTTGCTGGAGCCGGTGTCGGTGATGTCGTCGAGCAGTTGCGCGGTGAGCAGCGACTCGATCAGGCCGACCGCGGCGAGCGTCAGCGCATAGGGGGCGATGATGTACAGCGTTTGCAGCGTGAACGGGACCATCGGCAGGCCGAATCCGGGTAGCGCGGTGGGCAGTTCGCCCTGGTCGCCGACGGTGGGCACGGTGATGTGCAGGAACACCGTGAGTGCGGTGACCACGACGATCGCGACCAGCGGCGCGGGGATCACCTTGGTGAGGCGGGGGAGCAGGTAGATGATCGCGAGGCCGAGCACGGCCAGGGCGATGACGGGCCAGCCGCCACTGGTGATGTGCGGGATCTGCGCGGCGAACAGCAGGACCGCGAGAGCATTGACGAAGCCGACCATCACGGTGCGCGGCACGAACCTCATCAGCTTGTGCACGCCGAGCAGTCCGAACAGGATCTGGAACACACCGGTGAGGACAGTGGCGGCGAACATGTACTCGACGCCGTGATCACGCACCAACTGCACCAGAACCAGCGCCATGGCGCCGGTCGCGGCGGAGATCATGGCCGGTCGGCCGCCGGTGAACGCGATGATGATCGCGATGGTGAACGAGGCGTAGAGGCCGACCTTGGGGTCGACGCCGGCGATGACGGAGAACGACAGTGCCTCGGGGATCAGCGCGAGCGCGACGACCAAGCCGGACAGCAGGTCGGCGCGCGGGTTCGCGAACCACGTCGTGCGGACGCGCTGCAGCAGGGACGGCCGCGGGGCAGCCTGGAACGAGGACATCAACACCTCAGGAGATGGCACGAGACCGCGCGGCGGTTGCTCGTGTGATGAGCATGGGCCAATGTCCTGGTGCTGTCGAACTGCCCAGGAAGTGTGGTCGTGGGAGTGGTTGCGGCTACTCCGGCGCAACGGAACCAAATCCTACCGTAACGTGAGAGTAGAGTTGTGGGTGATCGGACTGATCGTGAGCAACGTCTCCAACCTGTCGCCGGGACCCCTTGGCCTGGGCGGCGTGCATGATCCACGGTCCTCGCCGTCTACGGCGTGGACGTGGAACCCAACGACCTCGACGTCGTGCCGCCACCAGACCCGGCCAACCTGCGACGACTCGCGGACCTTCTGGTGAGCCTGGAGTCCGTGCCCGCCCGCGATCCGAGCCGGCACAGGGGGTGACGGTCGAGCAGTGCGGGACATGGTGATCGGAACCGCTGACGCTGGAACAGCTGGACCATCTGTTCGTCACCCGGCTGGGCATGGTCGGCATCCCGCCGAATCTCACCGGCACCTACACCCGGCTCAAGGAAGGCGTATCGCGGCTGGAACTGGCCGGGGTGCCGGTGTGGGTGTGCGACCCCACGAAGGTGCTCGACCGGATGCCTGATCCGCCACGCTCGAATGGCCTCGCCCGTGCCGACGCGTACGCCGCCCTGTGGACACGACTGGAGCACGACCGGACACCGCAGGGGATCGCCCGATTGGACTGAGCACTCAGTTCGCCGACAGGTGCGAGCGCAGCGCAGCGGCGAAGGCCTCCGCGATGCCCAGTTGCGTGCGCAACGCCTGGCAGCGTTCCTCGGCGGCGGTCCAGAACCTCGTCAGGCGATGCAACTGCTCGTCGCGGTCCGGGGCGTCACCGACGGCCAGCGCGTCGAGGATGCCCAGCAGTTCGCGCATCTCGTCGAGCTGGAAGCCCAGCGGCTTCATCCGCATGATCACGCCCAGCCGCTGCACGTCAGGCTCGGTGTAGAGGCGGAACCCACCCTGGCTGCGGGCGTTGGGCACGACCAGGCCGACTTCCTCGTAGTAGCGGATCGTGCGCAACGACAGACCGGTCCGTTTTGCCACCTCACCGATCTGCATGTGTTCGCCCACAACGTCCCTTCCGCACTGGACCTGATCCCCCATTCTGGCATGTCAGGCGGGTCCTGCTGCGAGCCGTGAACCTCGGCGCACGCGCGTTGACGTGACCGAGACGGGTACGGCAGGTCGAAGCGGAAGAAACTCGCGCTGGCCAGAGGAAGCCGTGGCGGTAGACTTTCCCCAAGGTGTGCCGGGAAGTCTGGTCGGCGTGTTGTACGACGCTGACTTCGAGGAGTTTTCGTGGACACCGCTGTCACCGGTACGGCTATCGGCCCCATGGTCATCGCTGCCGTCGACCAGTTCGAAGAACACCGATTGGTGCACGACGAGCTCGCTGCCAGAGTCCTGCCCGCGTCCGGCCGTTGGGCCGTCGCGGCTGCCCGGTGGCGGCCGATTCGCGCCATGCTGGTCTCCGCCACGGAGAAGAAGATCCCCGGCCTGTGGGCGAGCATGTTGTGCCGCAAGCGTTACATCGACGATCGTCTTGACGCAACGGATGCCCGTACGGCGGTCGTGCTTGGTGCCGGTTTCGACACGCGGGGCTGTGGTGGGTGGGAAGGCCATGTGTTCGAGGTCGATCTGCCGGGCAACGTGACAGCCAAGCGGGATCGGCTGCTGGCGGTGTTCGGTTCTCTGCCTTCGGGTTTAACTCTGGTGCCGGTCGACTTCGAGGAACAGGACCTCGCCGAGGAACTGGCGCAGCACGGGTACGGCGGTGATGGGCCGGTGTTCTTCGTGTGGGAGGCAGTCACCCAGTACCTGACCGAGGACGCCGTTCGCGCCACCTTCGACTTCCTTTCCAGTGCCCCGGCCGGCAGTGAACTGGTGTTCACCTACCTGCGCAACGACTTTCTGGACGGCACCGCGATGTTCGGTGCCGAGGCCGGCTACCGCGAGTTCGTGACGAAGCGGCGCATGTGGAAGTTCGGTCTGATGCCGGACGAGGTGGCGGAGTTCCTCGAACCGTACGGGTGGGCGCAGGTGGAGCAGCTCGGCCCGCAGGAGTTCACCGCCCGATACGTGGAGCCGTCCGGCCGTGGGCTGCCGGTGTCGGAGATCGAACGCACCGTGTACTGCGTGAAAGTCGGAGCATGAGCGTCGCCGTGATCGAGGTGCAGGGTTTGACCAAGCGCTACGGCACTGTCGCCGTGGTCGACGACGTGTCGATCTGTATTGCTCCTGGTGAGATCTACGCGTTGCTGGGACTCAACGGGGCAGGCAAGACGACGACGATCCGGATGTTGCTGGGTATGGTGCGGCCCACCGCGGGCAGTGTGACCGTGTTGGGGTCTGTTGTGGGTCCGGGCGTTCATGCGATGTGGTCGCGCGTCGGCTATCTGGTCGAGACGCCTTCGGCGTATCCGGAGCTCACGGTGGTGGAGAACCTGGTGGTCGCGGCGCGTCTGCGCGGGTTGCGCGGCCGCGGGCAGGTCGACGACGTGATCGACCGGTTGAAGCTGACGCAGTACGCGGGGCAGCGCGCTGGCACTCTGTCGCTGGGCAACGCCCAACGTCTGGGACTGGCGAAAGCCCTGCTGCACCAACCGGAACTGCTGATCCTCGACGAGCCGGCGAACGGCCTCGACCCCGCGGGAGTCGTCGAGATCCGCGACTTGCTGCTGGAGTTGAATCAGCAGCACGGTGTGACTGTGCTGCTGTCGAGTCACATCCTCACCGAGGTCGCGCGACTGGCCACCCGTGTCGGGGTGATCGACCAGGGACGACTTGTCCGTGAGCTCGCCGCCGACCACCTCGCCGAGCACGCCCAGCAGAGGTTGACCGTGTCCGTTCGTGACTCCGCTACGGCGAAGAACGCCTTGCTGGCGGCCGGTTTTCGCCCTCTGAGGGGCGATGGTGACCAGATCGTGCTGACCGACGCCCGGTCGGTTGGCGAGCCGGAAGGGGTGGTCACCGCGCTCGTGGCGGCGGGCTGTCCGCCTTACCGTCTGGTGGTCGAGCAGGACGACCTGGAGACGTTCTTCCTGCGGGTGGTGAGGTCGTGATCGACGCCCTGGTCACGGAGATCATCAAGGCGCGGCGTTCGCACATGCCGTGGATGACGGTGGTGGCGTTCACGGTCGTTGCACTGGTGGGCGGCCTGTTCATGTTCATCCTGCAGGACCAGGACCGCGCTCGATCCCTCGGTCTGATCGGCACCAAGGCATCGCTGGTGGGAGGCGAGGCGGACTGGCCGACCTACCTGGCGTTCCTGTCCCAGACCACCGCGGTCGGCGGGATGATCGTGTTCGGTCTGGTATCCATCTGGGCTTTCGGCCGGGAGTTCAGCCAGAACACGGTGAAGGACCTGCTGGCGTTGCCGACTCCCCGGGTCGCGATCGTGGCGGCCAAGTTCGCCGTGACGACGTCGTGGTGCCTCGTGCTGACGGCGCAGCTCTTCGTGCTGGGAATGGTGATCGGGTCCGTGCTCGGGCTGTCGGGCTGGTCCTCGGCCGTCGTACTGACGGGGCTCGGGAGGATCGCGGTGGTCGCGGTCATGACCGTCCTGCTGACCACGCCCGTGGCGCTTGCGGCCTGCGTCGGCCGTGGCTACCTGCCCGGAGTGGGCGTCATGATCGTCGCGGTGTTCTGCGCTCAGATCATCGCCGCTCTGGGCTACGGCGAGTTCTTCCCGTGGTCGGTGCCCGCGTTGCTGAGCGGGCTGGCGGGTCCTGACCATCCTGCTCCCGGACTGCTCGGCTATCTCCTCGTGTTGTTCATGGGTGTGGCGGGGGTGGCGGCGACCGCGTTGTGGTGGCGGCAAGCTGATCAGGATCGTTGACGTGTGAAGGCTTCGAGAGCACGTACGGCCGCGGTGGTGCCGTTCTCGGATCGGATCTGGTCGCCGAGTTCTTCGGAGCGTCGGCGCAGCGCGGGATCGTGGACGGCTTGGCTGAGCGCGTTCGCCAGCGTCTCCGCCGTGAGCTTCTTGTGCGACAACGGCGCCGGAGCCACACCGACGACATGCATCCGCTGAGCCCAGTGCGGTTGATCCGCGACAAAAGGACAGACGACCTGAGGGGTTCCTGCTGCCAGAGCCGCGGCGGTCGTTCCCCCGCCGCCGTGGTGCACGACCGCGCTCACCTTGCCGAACAACCAGTCATGCGGCGCCTGGTCGATGACGAGCAGATCGCTCGACGAGCGCGCGGCAAGTCCGCCCCACCCGGTGGCGACGACCGCACGCACCCCGGCACGGCTCACCGCCGCGGCGACGATGTCACCCGTCCGCTGGGCGTCCCGCCCTGCCATGCTGCCGAATCCGATGTAGACAGGAGCCGGTCCGGCCGCGACGAACTCGTGCAGGGAGAGATCCGGCGTCCAGCTCGAAGCCCTGTGCAGGTACCAGAAACCGGTGGTGCGCACCGAGTCCGGCCACTGCGGGTCGACCGGTGTGACGCTGGAGCTGAACGCTTGCAACACCATCGCGTCGCCGGGGCCTTTGCTTTGCGGCAGGCCGAGTTCTTCCGTGCGCCATTTGGTGATCACGCCGGCGTAGGCGCGCAGCGTCGCGGACACGGTCAGATAGGTCGCCCTGTTGAGAAATCTCGGCAGGCGCGGCAACGGCACCATCGGGCAGGGGAACGCGGAGGTCGGAACCCAGCCTGGTTGCAGTGCGGCCAGCACCGCGGGAACACCGAGCATCTCGGCCGCGTGCTGCGCCGGCACGCTCGGCGTGTGCACCACAACGTCCGCGCCGGACGACCGGGCGACCGCACCGACATCGCGCAACACGTCGCCCATCAACGGCTTGATCCGGTTGATCGTGGACAGCGCGGTGATCTTGCCCCGCAGGCCGCGGTACCCGCCCTCGATCGCCTCCTTGAACAGCGGGTCGTCCAGCAGCCGGTTCGGCCCGTCGTCCAACGGCGCGAACTCGACGTTCTGTGCCAGCACGCTCGTGCCGAACGACGCCGGCGCCGCGAGCAGCGCTTCGTGCCCGGCGTCGTTGAGCGCCACGGCGAGCGCGAGCAACGGTTGCACGTCGCCGCGCGTGCCGTGTGCGACAAGCAGAACCCTCACCGGCTTGACCTTTCCTCGACTGCCGCGAAAGCGGTGAGCCAGCGGTCGTCCACGAACAGGCCGTCGGTCAGCATCTCCAACCCGGCCCGCGCGCCCCGCACGGCAGTCGGGGTCTCGGCCGGATCTCCGCCGAGCAGGCGGCCGACGTGATCGCCGAGCAGGAGCGGCGCCAGCAACCAGGACACGTAGGTGACAGACCGGGCCCTGGTGTCGGAGGCAGGTCGTGCCCAGCCCTCCGACTCGCCCTGCGCGAGCCACTGCTCGGTGCGCTCGACGATCTCGGTGAACAACGCACCCGCCGCCGCCGTGTCGTCGAGCAACGCTCGTGCCAGGTAACGCCGGACCGGCGTCGCGGCATGCAGAACCTCGCCCAGTGCATCGGTTGCCGCGTCGCTTCCGGAACGGATCGCATCGAGGACGTAGTCATCGCACGCTGCTCGAAGGCCGTCCTTGGAACCGAAGTGGTGCACGACCAGCGCAGGTGACACACCGGCATCAGAGGCCACCGCGCGCACGGAGGTGCCCGCGATGCCGTCCATGCCGAATCGGGTCAGCGCGGCATCGCGGATGCGAGCACGAGCGGTCAAGTCTGATGCTGAACGCATGTACAGAGTATTGAACAACTGTTTAGTCGTTGTCCAGGCCGCCGTGTCGCGAGGAAGCTGGTCCTGATGGCGCTGATCGCGGGAGGAACGACTCGCGCGCGAGCTCACCCACGTGGTCGTAGCCGACGCGACCGATCTAGTAGTGATGCGGCGACTCGGTGCCGACCAGTCCCGCCGAGCGGTGGTGGGCATGGAACCGACCTGGAAGCCGGCATCCCGGAACGCATTGACGCGCATCACGTCGTGCTGCCGGAGCACGAGATGGGCGAACGGGTCGCTCACCTGGTCACCGGACGGTTGCTCGGCTACATCGAGTTCGAGGACGACTACGTGATGATCAAGACCCCGAGCCCTGGAAGAGACCATCGGTCGCCGCTGAATCAGAGCCGGCCGCAGTCCAAGTACGCGGCGATGGTGGTCAAGGTGAAGCGGCAAGGCGAGAGCTTCACCCAGGCCACCGCCGACACCGTGGTGAACAGGAGAGATGTCCTGGTCGTGGCCGGACGGACCTCCGCGGTCGAGCCTGCGGCTGTTTGATGTGAGTCTGCTGTGGACGGAGTGCGGAGCACTGTGCTTCGACCGACGTTCACGCCGTGCGTCACGGCAGAGTGCCGAGGCGCGGCCCCCGGTTTGCTTTGAGCGCGGCTTTGCGGCATCTTTGCGCGCGGTGCGCCGGGAAGTCTGGTCGGCAACGCCCGTCACGAACCTCGTGGTGGGCCTGGACGACGTGGACGGGATTCCTCTATGGCGCTGGTGCTGGCATTCGGACTGGTCCTGCTGATCAGCGTCTCGTTGTCCGGGCTCGCCGCCCGCACGATCCTGTCCACCGCCCTGATGTTCCTGGTCGCGGGCGCTCTGATCGGACAGGGCGGGTTCGGGCTCGTCGCCATCCCGTCCAACAGCACGTTCGTCACCGTTCTGGCTGATCTTGCGCTGTTCACCGTCCTGTTCACCGACGGCCAGCGCGCGGGCCTGCCCGACCTGAAACAGGGGTGGCGGCTCTCGGGCAGGGCTCTGGGCCTCGCGATGCCGCTGACCATGATCGGCATCGCCGTGCCGACGCACTTCCTCACCGGACTCGACTGGACGACCTCGTTCCTGATCGGCGCGATCCTCTCGCCGACCGACCCGGTGTTCGCCTCAGCCATCGTCGGCCGCACCGACGTGCCGATGAGGCTGCGGCGGCTTCTCAACATCGAGTCCGGTCTCAACGACGGCCTGGCGCTGCCGTTCGTGCTGATCTTCCTGGCCACCGCGGTGAACAGGGACACCGACTTCCTCACCATCGGCATCGAACTGGCGGCCGGCCTCGTGCTGGGTGTGGTGATCCCCGCTGTCGTGGTGCTGGCCTGGCGGCTGCGGATCTTCACCGCCGAGCCTCGCCTGCAGGCTCTTGGACCGTTGGCGATCGCGGTGATGTTGTACGCCACCTGCCATCTCACCCACGCCAACCCGTATCTCGCCGCGTTCGCCGCCGGGTCGACGATCGCGACGCTGGACCGTGTCGCGGCAGAGCACTTCGAGCACTTCGGCGATCTGCTGTCCGAGATCACGAAGTTCGCCGCCCTGCTCGTCTTCGGCGCGTTGATCACACCGGAACGAATCTCGCACCTGAGCGTGGGGGACTGGGCGGTCGCGGTCATCGCGATCCTGCTGGTGCGGCCTGCCGCGATGATGTTGTCGTTGCTGCGCACTCCGCTACCCGCACGTGAGCGTTCCGCCGCCGCGTGGTTCGGTCCCAAGGGCTTCGCGTCCGTGGTCTACGGGCTTCTCGTGCTGCAAGCCGGGATACCCGCGGGTGAGCACGTATTCGATCTCGTCGCGATCACCATCGCTTTGTCGATCGTGCTGCACTCCTCGACCGACGTGCCGGTGGCCAAGGCGCTGAGCTTCGAACCCCCGGACGGGCTGCCCACCGGCCGGCCCGACGATCGGCGTGAACGCGAGCAGTTGTGACGGCATCAGTGAACTTGACCTGGGTGTGGGCAGCGCTCGTGTTGCTGTCCTTCTTCGCGATTCCGCGACGCCACTGGCGCTTCCAGCTGCCCGCCGTCCTCGGCTGGGTGCTGGTGTGGTTCGACGGCGAGTTCACCGGCCATTGGACGGACTCCCTCGGACTGGCCGTCACCGGGGTCAGCATGCTGGGGCTGTGGTTCGTCACTCCGTCCGGCGACGTCGAGCGAAAAGATCGACGTGACCTTTGACGCTGATGCGGTGCTGCGTGAACGGTGGTCACGCAGCCGGCGGTACATCACGGCGTTCTCCGTCATCCTGCCGGGGCTGCAAGTGCTGCTGTGCACGGCGATCGTCATGCTGAACGAGGACGACATCGTGTCGTCGTCCGCGATCGCGTTGATTCCGGTCGCGATCGCGGCGGTGGCGCTGCGCCAGTGGCTCCGGCGCCAAGCGCCCCTCGACCCGTCGGTCTGGCTTCTCGCGGCCGCTTTCACCGCCGGGGTGCAGCTGCTGTCCAGCGCGATCCCCGCCTACGGCATCGCGACGAGCATTACGTCCGAAGCACAGGTCACGCCGTCCATCCTGTTCTGCCTGTGCTGGGTGGTGGCGGTGGCGACCGGCTTGTCCGCCCACCTCGCCGCCCAAGCCCTTCTCGTTCCCTTGGTACCGGAACTGGGATCGGCAGACCTGCGGTTGACGCTCCCTGTACGCGCCGTGGTCGAGGGATCCGAACTCGTGTCTGCTCGGATCACCATCGAGCGCGACCGTGTCGAGTGGACGGTGCGGCTGCCCGTGAGCGGCGACGGCAAAGCCAAGATCGACATGTCCGTTCCGTTCCGCGAACTCCTGCAAGTCACGCCAGTGCAGCTCCCCGTCGTTCCGGAACAGCGGCCGTGGATCACCCTGCCAGGCGGGATCACGTTGTACGCACAAGCCGGACCCGCCGTTCTGCTGACAGCCACTCACGATCAACGGCTGATGCCGGTCCACGACGCCGAGCTCGTCGCCGAACTGATCAACCGCCGCAGAGCGCTGTGGTCGCAGGGCCGGGACTGAACACCGGCCTGGGTGTTGCCCAGCTGTAACACAGACCAGACGAACGACGGTGCACGTCAGGCAGCAGGTAGTTCTACCGTCGGTGACTGATCGGAAACCCTGCACCCGACCGCGTCCTGAGCGGCCGGGATTTCCGTGAGGAGCCCAACTTCATGAAAACCCTGCGCCTGGGGGCGCTCGCGGTGCTGACGGCATCGGCGATCGCCCTCACGATGTCGGGCGCCTCGGCGCACGACCCGGACACTCCCGAGGGACAGGCGGCGGCCAGAACGTTCATGGCCGACTTCCTGCCCGCCGAGCGGCATGCCGTCACCGGTACCGCGGCCGGTGTGCCGTGCGTCAACGGCAAGGCCGACATCTACCCGTGCAAGAACGTGGATCTGCTCAGCGTCCTGCCGCTGGCCCAGATCGGTGGCGGCAACGGCAACGACATCTGGGGCTGGACCGATCCGTCTTCCGGCAAGGAGTACGCGATCGTCGGCCGCACCAACGGCACGGCGTTCGTCGACGTCAGCACGCCCACGGCGCCGAGGTTCCTGGGCAACCTGCCGTCCAACGGCGGCAGCAGTTCGTGGCGTGACATGAAGGTCTACAAGGACCACGCGTTCATCGTCGCGGACTTCATCACCGGCCACGGCATGCAGGTGTTCGACCTGACGCGCCTGCGGACCGTGACGAGCCCGCAGACGTTCACCACCGACGCGCTGTACAAGGACTTCGGGCCGGCGCACAACATCGCCATCAACGAGGAGACCGGGTACGCGTACGCGATCGGCTCCAACACGTGCAGCGGCGGCCCGCACATGGTGGACATCCGCACGCCGAAACAGCCCAAGAACGCGGGCTGCGTGTCGCAGGACGGCTACACGCACGACAACCAGTGCGTGGTCTACCGCGGCCCGGACGCCACCTACAAGGGACGCGAGATCTGCTTCAACTCCAACGAGGACACGCTGACGATCGTCGACGTGACCGACAAGGCCAACCCGAAGCAGATCTCGCGCAAGGGCTACTCCGGCGCGCAGTACTCGCACCAGGGCTGGCTGACCGAGGACCAGCGCTACTTCCTGCTCGACGACGAGCTGGACGAGTCGCGCGGCACCGACAAGCGCACCAAGACCTACATCTGGGACCTCGCGTCGCTGGCGAACCCCGTGCACACCGGCGTCTACAACTCGCCCGCGAGCGCGATCGACCACAACCAGTACATCAAGGGCAAGTACTCCTACCAGGCCAACTACCAGGCCGGGTTGCGGATCCTCGACGTCAGCGGCGTCGCGAACGCGCAGCTGTCCGAGGCCGGGTACTTCGACATCTACCCGGCGGCGAACGAGGCGAAGTTCAACGGGGCGTGGAGCAACTACCCGTACTTCGCCAGCGGCATCGTGCTGGTCAACGGCATCGAGCAGGGCCTGGTCGTGGTCAAGCCCAACCTCGGCACCACCGAACCGCCGCCCGCCGGCAAGAAGTTCGAGAACACGGCGGACGTGCAGATCCCGGACGCCGGTGCGGCGGTGACCTCTCCGGTCACCGTGTCCGGCGTGACGGGCAAGGCCCCGTCGGCGCTGAAGGTGAACGTCGACATCAAGCACAGCTACCGCGGTGACCTCGTCATCGACCTGGTGGCGCCGGACGGCACCTCGTTCCGGCTCAAGGGGTCGGGCAACGACTCGGCGGACAACGTGATCACCACCTACACGGTCGACGCCTCGGCGAGGACCGCGGACGGCACCTGGCAGCTCAAGGTCCAGGACGTCGCCCGCGCCGACACCGGCTACATCGACTCGTGGAGCCTGCAGTTCTGACCGGCCGGGGTGCCCCTTCACCGGGGCACCCCACCCAGGAGCCGACCATGCGCAAGCCGAGCCCCACCGACCTGATCTTCGCGCTGGTGGCCGTCCTGGTCGTGGTGGGCGGGGGAGTGATGCTGTTCCGCTCCACCTCCGCTCCAGTGCACCACCAGCAGGCCGCCGCCGTCGTGCCCGCGAGCCACAGCGACGGACTGTCCGAAGTGGAGGGCGACTACCGGATCGAACGTGTCGTCATGCCCGCCGAACGCGGCGACTCGGTTGCAGTGGCGTTCCGGATCCTCGGCAAGGATGGCAAACCCGTCACCCGGTTCATGGACAACCAGACCAAGCAGATGCATTTCTTCGTCGTCCGCGACGACATGCACGTGTTCCGCCACGTCCACCCGGTGCTGGAGGGCGACACCTGGCACACTGCGGTCAACCTTCCCGACGGCGGCGCGTACCGGATGTTCTCCGAGTTCATCCCGTTGGACACCAAGGATCCGCTGCACCCGGTGGTACTCGGTGTTCCGTTCAGTCTCGCCGGCGACACCGACCTGGTTCCCGTGCCGGCACCGGACGCGAGCACCGTCACCACGTCCGGCTACACCGTCACCCGCGTCGATGAACCCGCCGTGCTGCCGTTGATGGCCGAGCGGCGGATCAGGTTGGCGATCCGCACCCCGGACGGCAAACCTGTGGAGAAGCTCGAACCGCACCTGGGCTCCAACGGGCACATGACCGGGTTCCACACCATGCTGCTCTCCGCCACCCATCTGCACCCCGTCGAACCGGCAGGGGCACCGCTCATCGACGGCGAACTCACCTTCCGCTCGGTGTTCGCCGAACGCGGCGAGTACCGGCTGTTCCTCGAGTTCTCCCACGGCGGAGCCCTGCACACCGCCGCGCTCACCTTCGCGGTGGCATGACCTCGCACCTCGCACGCCTATGTCCGCGCTCTTGCGGGCTTGCCGACGATTCGCCCGAGTCGAGTGTTTGCGAAAGTGCGGAATTCCCCGCGGAACGAAGGTGGGCGCAGGCATGGTGCCCTGGTGAAGTGCGAAAGGGACACCATCGCCGCTTTCGCCGAGACGACAGTCGACCGCTACGGCGCGCCGTAGCTGCGCGGCGAGTGAAGAAGTCCTTTGTGGACGCTCTCGATGACGGTGCCGGATCGAAAGGACCTCGCAAGGTTGCAGTGTGCACGAGTCCTGCACACTGCTGGTACGGATCCGAATCGGTCGAGGTCTGCGCCTCGGGAACGGGACCGTGCCAGCAGAGGCCGTGATCAGGAGTGTGGATGGGTTCGAAGACCGTTCTCATCGGCTACAGCGTCCGGGGTCGAGTCCTCGTGACGGCCCTGCGCGAAAGCGGATGCACCCACTCCTGCACTGTCGTCGACGCTGACCCGGTACGGGCGGAACAGGCCGTGATGGACGGCCTGCGCGCCGTCGTGGGGCCGGCCTGGAGGCTGCGCACGCTGTGGCTCGCCGGCGTCCACGACGCTGATCACGTCGTGGTCGCGGTGACGAACGACGATCTGGCGCTGCGGGTCACCTCTGCCGTCCGTTCCGTGAACGAGTTCGCGACGGTCATCACCGTCGTGTCGAACCCGGAACTGCACGAGGTGACCACACGCACCGGAGCGGACCACGTCGTCGCCGTTCGTCAGGTCTCCGAATGGGTTCCTGGCGGGCGACACCGCCGACAGGAGTCGGGCGACCCGGAGTGGTCCGTGGTGGAACGGGCGGTGGAGCAGCGAGAGATCGGTCTTTCGCCGCGCACGTGCGGACATCAGGTGCTCGCCGTGCTGCGGCGTGGTCAGCGTCTCTGGGCGGAGGATCCCGCGGTCGCGCGGCTCGTCGAGAACGACCGGCTTCTCGTGCTGCGCGACGTATAGCACGACGCGTCTGCCTCCGGCAGGTCGCACGTCGTCTCAGTTCGTGGCAGGCCTCGGTCCACCAGCCCCTCAGCGGGTCCCGACATCTCGCTCAGAAATCCCCCAAGTCTTCCCGGTTCCCGTGCCAGAAGATGAAGGCATCGGTGACCGGTGACCGTTCCCCCAGCGGATCAGGGGCATCCCGGGAACGGCAGAGGCACAAGGGGAGACAACGCTGTGAACAAGGCTGTACCTGGACAACGTGGTGCACTGGTGACCGGCCGTCCTTGCGGGAGGGCCGATGCCAGGCGGACCGAGGCGCCACACACGGTCCGGCGTTCAGCACAGCGCGCTGCCGCTGCCGCGGTCAGCCGTGACAGATGGGCGCTACGTGGGCGCGAGGAGCACCTCGAGCAGATCAAGGCGAACCTGAGGAAAGCCGGTTCCGAGCGGCGGAGCAGGGTGCTGCTGGTCAAGGCCGCTCCTGGGGGCGGGAAGACCCGGCTGCTCGCCGAGGTGGCCGAGGTCGCACGTGGCATGGGGTTCGCCGTCGCCGGCGCCACGGCGACGGACGTGGTCGAGTCGATCCAGAAGCTGCTGGGCGAGGTACACGAACATCGGACCGTTCTAGTCGCCTTGGACGATCTGCACCTGTCGGCCGACTCCGTTCTCGCCGTGTTGTGCGATCTCGTTCTCGCGGCAGCGGACCGCCCGGTGGTGTGGCTGCTGGCATTCACGTCGGAACCGGGAGACGCGTCGTCCAGCCAGGTGTCGATCTGTCTGGACAGACTTCGCGGCAGGGTTGCGGTGGAGCCGGTCCGAAGGCTCGGGCCGGTCAGCGGCGATGCGTTGGCGCAGCTGGTCGCCGACCACGTCGACGCCAGACCCGACACAGCGTTGCTCACCCTGGTGGAGAGTGTCAACGTGACGCCCTGCGCGGTGATCGAGGTGGTGCGGGGCCTCCTGGAGGACGGTGACATCGATGTTGCGGACGGTCACGCGCGGGCGGTGGCGACGCCATCCGCGTGTGACCTCGGCGGGCCTTCGCCCGTGCCGAGACGTGTGTCCCTGCGGATCGAGCACAGCCTTCGGCGACTGTCCGAGCGCACTGTCAAAACTCTCCGGCTGGCGGCGGTGCTGGGGTCTCCGGTCGTTCCCGAAGAGCTCTCGGCCATGCTCGGTGAGTCGCCGGCGGTCTTGCTGTCGGCCGTCGACGAGGCGGTGCGACAAGGGTTTCTGGTCTGTGACGAGGACACCTTCGCGTTCCGGGCCGAGCCGATCTGGCGGGTGCTGCTCGACTCGGTGCCTCCTCCTGTCCGGGCCCTGTTGCGCAGGCAGGCGGCGGCGTTGATGCTGACGCGTTCGGACGGCGTGACCCGGGCCGCGGTGCAGCTCGCGCACGTGGTGAGGCCGGGGGACGCGGACGACCTGGAGGTCATCGCAGAAGGGGCTCGCCGGATGATCGTCGGTGATCCGGCCGCCGCGGCGTCGCTGGCGACCCGCTGCGTGCGATTGCTCGAACCCACGCGCGCGGAACGCATGCGCATGGCAAGCACCGCCGTCGAGGCCCTGGCCAGGGCGGGTGACCTGGAAGAGGCGGTCGCCCTGGCCGAGAACGTGATCGAGGACGCGACGAATCCCGCGGTACCGGCCGGCCGTGCCCCGGTCGAAGCTGTGGCGGGACTGCGCGCGTCTCTGGCGACCGCGATCCTGCTTCAGGGCGACACGCACTCCGCCGCGCGCACCGCAGACCAGGCGTTGGTGCGGTCGGGAGCCGAGTCCCGCGAGACTGTGATCGCTCACCTCGCCGCCTCGCACCTGAACGGGGACGACGCGGCGGTCGACCTCGCCCGGGAGATCGTGAGAGCTCCGGATCGTCACGAGAAGGCGGTGCGCGTCGGCGCCATGACGGTTCTCGGGCTGGAACGGTGGGGCAGCGGGCAGCTGGCGGACGCGCTGGGTGTCCTCCACGATGCCGTCGTGCTCAACCACGCGGAGGGGGAGGCACAGATCCTCGACCCGCGGTGGTACCTGGCGCTGTTCCTGGCGAAGATCGGCGAGCACGAGAGGGCCGAGGCTGTCGTGCGGGGATTCGCGCAGGCCGCGACCCCGGTGGCGGAGGCGGCGCTGAAGGCCAGGGTGCACCTCGTCACCGGTCGCCTCGACGAGGTCGAAGCGGCCGCGCGGATCGTGGTCGGCACGGACGATCGTCAACCGTCCCTGCTCGCTCCGCAGGCGTGGCTGGCGCTGGGCCACCTGGCGTTGCGCCGGGGGACTCCGGCCGAGGCCGAGAACTGCCTGCGCACCGTGGAAGAGGGAGCCTGGCAGCTTCGCACCGATCCCTGGCAGGCGGCCTGCCTGTGGCTCAGGATGCGAGTCGCCGCGGCGCAGGAAGGTCCGGCGGCGGCGGTCGAACTGCTCGCGGCGGGCGTGCGGGAGGGTGTTCTGCGCTGGCTGGTGCTGGAGGAATCCGGTAGCGCGGCCTGGCTGACCCGCTGTGCTCTGGAGGTGGGCTGGCGCGACGTCGCCCACGCCGTGATCGAGGCCATGGCGGACATCAGCCTGCGCAACCCCCAGCTCTCCGCCGTGCGCGTGGCGGCGGAGCACGTCCGCGCCCTCGTCGACGGAGACGTGGAAGCCGTTGCCGAGGCGACCCGGTCGTACTGTGATCCGTGGGCACGGGCCGCGGCCGCGGAAGACCACGCCGACCTCCTCTCCGGCCGAGGGGAGCACCGAAGCGCGATCTTGGAGCTGGACCGCGCCATGAGCGACTACGCCGCGCTCGGCGGAGAACGGGACGTGGTCAGGGTGCGTGCGCGCCTCCGTGCTCTTGGGGTGTCGCGGCGGCACTGGAAGCATGCGACGCGCCCCACCTCCGGCTGGGAGAGCCTCACCGAGACCGAGCGGAAGGTGGCCGAGGTCGTGGCGGGCGGGCTCACCAACCAGCAGGCCGCCCGCCATCTGTTCGTCTCGCCGAACACCGTCGGCACCCACCTGCGTCAGGTCTACCGCAAGCTGGGCATCCGATCCCGATCGGCGCTGATCAGGATGGAGACCTCACGGATGTCCGGCGCCGCGACGTAGTCGGTTGCCGTCCTGGTTCAGGCGCCGCTCAGCAGCGCCGGCAGGATGTTCAGCCTGCGGATCATCCACTCGGACTCCCACTCGACGGCGGTGTCCGTGCTCAGCCGCGCCTTCGGGAACCGGGACAGGAAGCCGCTGACGGCGAGCTGTGCCTCCAGCCGCACGAGCGAGGCACCGATGCAGTAGTGCGCGCCGAGCCCGAACGACAGGTGCCCCATCCCTCCGCGCGCGGAGTCGAAGCTGTCGGCGCCCTCTCCCGGCTCGCGGTTCGCCGCCGCGATGCTGACCTGGACGGGGGCGCCCTTGGGGATGAGGTAGCCGCCGAGCTCGATGTCCTCCAGCGGGAAGCGCCAGGTCGGATGGGGGAACGGGGGATGCACCCGCAGCGTCTCCTCGATCCACGACCGGATCTCCTCCTCGGTCGCCGGCCTCTCGCCCGCGGGGCGGCGCAGCGCCTCGTACAGCGCGGCGGAGATCAGGCTGCCGGTCGTCTCGTAGCCGGTGATGATCATTCCCAGCGTCCAGACGATCACCTCGCCCTCGGTGACGGCGGCGTCCGGCCCGCCGGACGAGGCGAGCAGCCCGGTGATCACGCCGTCGCGCAGCGCGGACGGATCACGCACCCAGTCCTCCACGGCACCGAACAGGGCACCGATCGCCTCGCGGCGGGCCGGGTAGTCGGAGGAGTACAGCATGACGTCGGTGATCCCGCGCAGCCGCCGTTCCGCCTCCTCCGGCAGTCCCAGCATCTCGGAGATGAAGGCCAGCGGGATCTTGTGGGTGAACTCCGTGACCACGTTGACCTCGGTCGCGTCGATCCGCTCGAGCTCGTCGAGGAACCCCTCCACCTTGACGGCGACCCGCTCGCCCCACCGCTCGGTGTTGCGGGGGCTCAGCACCGGCGCGTGGATCCGCCGGATGCGCGCGTGGTCCGCGCCGTCGCTCATGATCATGGCGCGCGCGTACTCCGGCGGCGGCTGCGACCCGACCATCAGGCCCGGCTTGCGCATCCAGTCGGGGACCAGGGTGATGTCCTTGCCCATCAGGGGATGCGTGAGCGCGGCCTTCACGAGCTCGCGGTCGCACACGACCCACGCGTGCTGGTCGAGGTAGGGGATTCGCACGACGGGAGCCACCCTGGCCGCCGCCAGCAGTTGTGGCATGCAGTCGAACGGACCGGGATCGATCGGCATCGTGGTCTCGGGGGCTTCGGCCGGATCGGCGTTGGTGCTGACGCTCACTGTGCGGTACCTCCAGTGGGGATTCGGCCTCGATCGGCCAGGGACTCGACGAGCTCGGCGGCCCGCTGCGGGGCGTCGAGCTCCTGGTGTTGCTCGGCCAGCGCGCGTGCCCGCCGCCGATAGCTGTCGTTGTGCAGGACGGTCTTCACCGCGTGCCGCAGGCTGTTCTCGGACACCGCTCGCTTCGGCAGCACGACACCGGTGCCCGACCAGTCGATCCGCGCCGCGACGTCGGGGTTCTCCTCGGTGGCCGGTGCAGCGACAAGAGGCACGCCGTGCGCGAGGGCGGCGTTGACTCCGTTGTAGCCACCGTTGGTGACCACGACGTCCACGTGCGGCAGAAGGTGGTGGTAGGGGACGAACCGTTCCAGCCGGACGTTGGGGGGCAGCGGTCGCAACAGGTCCACGTCGAGATCGCTGCCGGTGGTCACGACTACGAGCACGTCCTCTTCGGCCAGCGCCCTGACGGCCGGCATCAGCAGGCGTTCGACGTCGTTGGCCGTGGTGCCCTGGGTGATCAGCACCACCGGCCGGTCGCCGCGCAGGTCCTCCCACCAGCCGGGCGGGTCGAAGCTCTCGGGCGGAAGGCCGAAGAGACCTCCGACGAAGTGCGTGCCCGGCGCCAGATCGCGGCGGGGGAACTCGAACGAGGGGACCGTGCTCACCAGGTACAGGTCCGGTGGCCGCGCGATGTTGTCCATCGCGTGCGTCCTCAGCCGCGGCAGGCCCACCCCGGTTCTGGTCCGGTCCGCCTCCCGGCGGAGGTCCCGCAGGGCCGCCTGGTCTCCGCTGAACCGCAGTACTGCGTTGCGCAACCGGCGCAGCGGCGAGGAACTGGGAGGCAGACCCATGCCCAGCGGGCCGGTGTCCCTGCTGCCGAGGATGTAGATGGAGTTGCTGAGCCAGGCCAGCGGAACTCCGGTGCGCTCGCTCGCGAAGCAGGCGCCGTAGCACATGTCGTCGGAGAGGATGCAGTCGGCGGGGAACCGGTCGAGGAGCGCGAGCAGGTCGTCCAGCTGGCCGGGTGCCGTCCGGTAGAAGATGTCCCGGACACCGATCTTGAAGCTGGCGAGCCCGGTCAGGCCGGCGTGCTCCGGGAAGGCCTCTTCCCGGCTCCTGCCACCGAAGTCCAGTCCTGCGGTCATCGGTTCGAAGGTCGCCCCGGCCTGTTCCACCTGCCGCTGGAAGGCCCTGCCGGTGTACCAGCGGACCTCGTGCCCGCGCCGGGTCAGCTCCCGTGCCACCTCCACCATGCTGACGACATGGCCCGGTGCCGGGGTGGTCGCGATCAACACTCGCGTCAACGTCGCCTCCGTCGGGATTCGGCTTGTCCTGGGCCAGTTTCACCGCGCGCGCCGCCGGCGGAAGCAGCCGCGGTGAAACCTCATGCGACCAGGTGAGGTGAACGCGCGGCAGCAGCCTCCGCAACGCCGTCGAGCCTGCGTTGAATCACCTGTTTCCCCGTCCGGCAGGTGATGTGGGCGCGTGCTCGCGGCGCGAAGGATTGTGGGCAGGCCGTTCCAGGAACGTCTTTTCCCAAGCCGCTCAAGGCTTAGCAGCGCTTACCGGAGGAATCTGAGTGATGCCCCTGAAGGAGAGTGACGGGCGAAAGCGGGTCACCGTCATCGGTGCCGGCATCGCCGGACTGGTGACCGCCTACGAGCTGGAGCGGCTCGGGCACCAGGTGGAGGTCGTCGAGGCGAGTCACGACGTGGGTGGACGCATCGCCACGCACCGGTTCGCCGTCGGAGGCGGTGCGGGGCCGTTCGCCGAACTCGGGGCCATGCGCATTCCCGCCGGGCACCGGCTGACGAGGCACTACATCGCCGAACTCGGCCTGCAGCAGCAGGTTCTGCCGTTCCGGACGTTGTTCTCCGACGACGCCGCGTACCTGCCGGGCCCCACCGGCCACGTCCGGGTCAGGGACGCGGGCGAGAGCCTGGTCCGGGAGTTCGCCGCGGGCCTCGAAGGACTGGGGTACAAGGAGAACACGCTGCTCTTCGGTGCCTGGCTGGACGCGACCATCAAGGCGGTGGCTCCCCGCCGGTTCTACGAGGGCATGCACAACGAGATCGGCAGGGAACTGCTCGACCTGATCGACGGCCTCGACCTCTCGCCCTTCCTCCGTGGCAGCAACGGAAACCGGATCGACCTGTCGGCCTTCTACGCGGCCAACCCCCTGATCAGGCAGCTCTGCCCGTCGCACCTCGAGCGGTTCCTCGACGACGTGCTCGACGAGACCGGGCCGGGCATCGTCCGGCTGCGCGACGGGATGGACCAGTTGCCGCGGGGACTCGCCGCCCGGATCAAGGGCCCCATCTCCACCGGTCAGGTGGTGGAGGGCATCGACGTCAGGGACGACGCCGTGGTGCTGGAGCTGCGGCACGGCGGCCGGACGTCCACCAGGGTCTGCGACTACGTGGTCTGCACCGTGCCGTTCACGGTGCTGCGAACCATGCGCCTGAACGGTTTCGACCGCGACAAGCTCGACATCGTCCAGCAGACGAAGTACTGGGCGGCCACGAAGATCGCCCTGCACTGCCGCGAGGCCTTCTGGGAGGCCGACGGGATCAGCGGTGGCGGATCCTTCACCGGAGGCCACGTGCGACAGACCTACTACCCGCCCGTCGAGGGGGATCGTGGGCTCGGCGCGGTGCTGCTCGCCAGCTACAGCATCGGGCCGGACGCCGACGCGCTCGGCGCGCTGAGCGCGCCGGACCGGACCTCGCTGGTCATCGAGGAGCTCAGCGGCATGCACCCCGAGCTGCGCAGGCCCGGCATGATCCTCGGTGCCGCCCAGCGTTCGTGGGGTGATCACCGCTGGTCCCTGGGAGCGGCCACCGTCCGCTGGGGCCAGGACGCCGCGGTGCGCGACGCCGAACGGCGTGAGGCGACCCGTCCGCAGCACCGGCTCTTCTTCGCGGGTGAGCACTGTTCGTCCAAGCCGGCGTGGATCGAGGGCGCGATCGAGTCGGCGATCGACGCGGCGCACGAGATCGAGTGGTACGAGCCCGCGACGAGCCGGGTGTTCGCGAGCAGCTGGGAGCGGCCCGTATGAGCGTCTTCGACCTGCCCAGGCTGCACTTCGGCGGAACGGCCGTGTCGCACCTGCCCACCGGACCGCGCGGCGGACTCGTGGACCTGACCACCAACACCGCACTCACCCCGGACGGCACGCCTTTCCCCCCGGAACGCCCGGCGGGGGAGTACCACGACCTGCTGGAGCGGACGGGACGCCGGTTCGGCGTCAGCGGCCTGCCGGAAGCGGACGGCCCGTTCAGCGAGACCAGGGGAACGAACTTCTCCGGCAGCGGGCACTTCGCCGTGCAGGCGCGGATCGTCGCCACCGAGCTGGCGGCGGGAGCGATCGACACCGCGGACCCGCTGATCGGACGCGCGGTCGACCTCTGGGGTCACCACAACCCGTACCTCGCGACGACGGTCAACCGCGCCCGCGTGTTCGACGTGGACCCGACCTCCGACCGGACCACGACGCTCGTCGTCGGGCAGTTCGGATTCGGCCGTGCCGGACGGTCCCACGACATCGGCTATCTGGCCACGGGAACCGTGCGAGGGTTCCAGCCGCCCAGGTGGCTCAACGACTTCCACGGCCCGGACGCGGGCGACCACTGGCTCGCCACGGTGCTGCGCCGGTCCGTCGTCCACCAGTTCGTCGTGACCGAGGACGACCTCCGGTGGTTCGACGACGCCGCGATCTCCCCAGCGGCGCAACGGTTGCGGGCGTCCGGAGCGGACGGGCTCGTGGTGCAGTTCGCGCTCAGCGGCCTGACCGCCCCGGCCGCACCCGACCAGCCCTCCCGCTGGCGGCTGCGCGGGACGATCGCGCCCTGGTACCCCGACGAACTGCGCACCTACCCCGCCGGCCGGCTGCTCGTCCCGGACGCCGAGGAGACCGGCGGACTGCACATCGCGTCCGTCCGGACGACCGGCGATCACGTGACGCTCAACCTGATCACCGCCCTGCCCACCTCTCCCGGCGGCGCGCCGGTCGACCTCGGTGATCTCGAACTGCGCACCACCGGGGGCACGCTCGTCGCCACCGTTCCCGCCGAGGCCTATCTCGGGGAGCAGTACGACCTCACCTCCGGCCTGGTGACCGTGCCCGCGAGTGCCACGCCGGACGAGGGATTGGTGCTGACCGCGCACCGGTCGAAGCCGTTGCGGGAGAGGGAGATCAACGTCCAGACGGACGACGCGAGCCTGATCCTGGAACACCCGCGTGCGGAGAACGACTCGGAGCACGACGCCGAGGTGCTCGTGCGCTCGTACGTCCGCGGCCGTTCCCAGGCCGTTCACGACATCGAGGTGCGGTGCGAGGACATCGGCGCCATTCGTCTGTCGGACGAACGCGGGACCTGGTCGGACACCTGTCTCGTCAGCACCGACCACATCGGACAGGCGCGGCTCGCCCTGCGCGGAGCGAAGCCGGGTACCACGACGATCCTGCTGGACGGCGCGGGGGCGTCGTCGGTCAGGGTCCTGCCCGACGACTGGGAACTGGACGCGATCGACGCCGCCGACGTCACCTTCGACTTGGTGCACCGGGAGGTCTTCGCCTTCTACGAGCACCTGTTCTCGTTCATGAAGGCCGAGGTGTTCAGCCTGGCCGACCAGTGCAAGGTCGAGACCTACGCGAAGCTCATCTGGCAGATGTGCGATCCGCGCAACAAGGCGATGACCTACTACATGCCGCCGACGCGCGACCTGTCCGAACCGAAGGCGCGACTGCTGCTGAAGTACCTGCGCGCCCAGCAGAAACCGGAAGAGGTCCTCCTGAAGGTTCCTCGCGCGGAACGCGGCGGCCCCAGGATCAGCACGAGGGACGAGCTCGTCCGCCTTCTGCGCGAGGCCGCCACCGTCGAGCTCGCGGTCATGCTCCAGTACCTCTACGCCGCCTACTCGGTGCCGACCTACGGCGCGGGCGCGGAGTACGTGCGGCGAGGTCTCTGGACGCCCGAGCAGCTCCGGCTCGCGTGTGGCGACGGCGGGGAGACGCTCGACGAGGGCCTGCGCAGCATGCTGCTCGGCATCGCCCGCGAGGAGATGATCCACTTCCTGCTGGTCGGCAACATCCTCATGGCGCTGGGCGAACCTTTCCCCGTGCCGCGCGTCGACTTCGGCACCATCAACCACGAACTGCCGGTGCCGCTGGACTTCTCCCTCGAACGGCTGGGGCTCGGCAGCGTCGAGCGGTTCACGTTGATCGAGCAGCCGGACGATCTCGTCGACGACGTGCGCCGGGGCGACCTGGCGACCGCGACCGGAACGCACCCCTACGCGTCGCTGAGCGAGCTGTACGCCGCGATCCGGGACGGGCTGCGGGACGTTCCGGACCTCTTCCTGGTCGAGAAGGGCCGCGGGGGAGGGGAACACCACCTGTTCCTGCGGGAGTCGGTCGACCAGCGTCATCCCGACTACCAGCTCGAGGTCGACGACCTGCCCAGCGCGTTGTTCGCGATCGACGTCATCACCGAGCAGGGCGAGGGCGGTGGGTCCGATCCCGGAGCGGACGAGGCGTCGCACTACCGGTCGTTCCTGCGCATCGCCGAACTGCTGCGGGAAGGACCGTCCAACGGAGCGGGCGCGTGGAGCCCGGCGTACCCGGTGATGCGCAACCCCACGCTGCGGCACGGGGACCACGCGCTCGAGACGGTGACCGACCCGGACGCGCGGACGGTCATGGAGTTGTTCAACCGCGCGTACTTCCTGACCCTGCAGCTCATGGCGCAGCACTTCGGCGAGCGCCCGGACGGCAGCCTGCGGCGGTCCGACCTCATGAACGCGGCGATCGACATGATGACCGGCCTGATGCGCCCGCTGGCGGAGCTGCTGGTCACCATGCCGTCGGGGCGGCGAGGCAGAACCGCGGGGCCGTCGTTCGAACTGACCGAGCAGCCGGCCGCAGTGTCGCGACCGGACGTGGCGAGGCGTGCGCTCGTGCGGCGGCTGGACGACCTCGCGACGGACTGCGCCAAGTGCCCGCTGGTCCCCGTGCGAGTCGGGGAGATGAGCGCTTTCTGGGCCGATCACTTCCGTGTGGAGGGAGCGACACCGTGTTCGAGCTGACCGGCTGGAGCCGGGACGACATCGCCGACCCCTACCCGGTCTACCGGCGCCACCGCGAGGCCGCCGCGGTCCACAGAGGACAGTCCGGCACCTTCTACGCGTTCTCCCACGACGAGGTCGTCCGGGTGCTGACGAACAGGAGCTTCGGCAGGGAGGTCCCGGTCCCCGCCGAGCTGACCGCGTTGCGGTCGATCGTCGAGAACTGGCTCGTGTTCATGGACCCGCCCCGCCACACCGAGCTGCGATCCCAGCTCGCCGGCGAGTTCTCGCCGGCGGTGGTGACGGCGCTGCGGCCCCGCGTCGCACGGATCGCGCACGACCTGCTGGAGCGTCTGCGCGGGCGGCGAGAGGCCGATCTCGTCGAGGGGTTCGCCGCGCCGTTCCCGATTCTCGTGATCTCCGCCCTGCTCGGTGTTCCCGCCGAGCACCGCGGCTGGCTTCGGGAGACGGCGGTGGCACTGCAGGAAGGCAGCACCTCGCGCAGGGACCCAGCGGGCCAGGCACGGGCGGAGGCCGCGGCCCAGGAGTTCACGAACTACTTCGGCGAGCTCGTGCGACTGCGGCGAGGGAACGACCGGGGCGATCTCCTCTCGGTTCTCGTCCGTGCTCAGGACCGCGGCGTGCCGCTGAGCGAGGAAGGGATCGTGGGGACCTGCGTCCACCTGCTCACGGCCGGCCACGAGACGACGACGAACTCGTTGACGAAGGCGGTGCTGGCGCTGCGGGCCCACCCCGCGGTGCTCACCGCGCTGCGGGAGGACCCGGAGCTGACGAGACCCGCGGTCGAGGAACTGCTGCGGTACGACCCGCCCGTGCAGGCCGTGACGCGATGGGCTCGTCAGGACGTGCGCCTCGGTGGGCACGACGTGCCGAGCGGCAGCCGGGTCGTGGCGCTGCTGGGCTCCGCGAACCGGGACCCCGCGCGCTTCCCGGACCCCGACACCCTGGACGTGCGCCGACCCGCCGACCGCCACCTGGGCTTCGGCTTCGGCATCCACTACTGCCTCGGCGCGACCTTGGCGCGCGCCGAACTCGAGATCGGGCTGCGGGCGCTGCTGGACGGCGTTCCCGGACTGGGACGCGGAGACCAGCAGGTCGAGTACGCCGACGACATGGTCTTCCACGGGCCTTCCCGCCTGGTCCTGGACCTGTCCGGCACGGAAGGAGAGCAACCATGACCCAGCTGGCCACCGCGCCCCGGCTCGCGTCGTCACGGTCGGTCGTGCGTCCCCGCGTCGACCACGGTCAGGCGGACCGCCTGGCTCTCTCGGCGGCGACCACGCACGGGGCGGATCTGCGCACCGAGGACGTCCGCGCCTGGCTGGAGGAACGCCGTCACGCAGGCGACTTCCACGTCGCACGCATCCCGTTCGCCGCCCTGGACCAGTGGCGGTTCGAACCCGGCACCGGCAACCTCGGGCATCGCAGCGGTCGGTTCTTCACCATCGAGGGCCTGCACGTCGTCGAACGCGACGGGCCCCACGGGGACGGGCCGCACCGCGAGTGGCGGCAGCCCGTCATCAGGCAACCGGAGGCGGGTGTCCTCGGCATCCTGTGCAAGGAGTTCGACGGGGTCCTGCACTTCCTGATGCAGGCCAAGATGGAGCCGGGCAACCCGAACCTCGTCCAGCTCTCCCCGACCGTGCAGGCCACCCGCAGCAACTACACCGGGGCGCACGGAGGTTCGGACGTCAAGCTGATCGAGCACTTCTTCCGCCCCGGGCACGTCATCGCCGACGTGCTGCAGTCCGAGCAGGGGTCGTGGTTCTTCCGCAAGGTCAACCGCAACATGATCGTCGAGACCTTCGAGGACATCGAGGCGGACGAGGACTTCCGATGGCTCACCCTGGGACAGATCTCCGCGCTGCTGCGTGACGACCTGACGGTCAACATGAACGCCAGGAGCGTGCTGTCCTGCCTGCCCCACCGGGACGACGCGCCCGCGGCCCTGCGCTCCGACACCGAGCTCCTGTCGTGGTTCACCGGTGAACGGTGCCGCCACGACGTGCGGGCCCAGCGCGTCCCGCTGACGTCGGTCTTCGGCTGGAAGCAGGGGCCCGAGAGCATCGAGCACGAGGAAGGCCGCTACTTCAAGGCGGTGGCGGTCGAGGTCCGGGCCGGCAACCGCGAGCGGGTCCAGTGGACGCAACCGCTCTTCGAGGCCGTGGGGCCTGGCGTGGTCGCGTTCCTCCTGCGCGACTTCGGCGGCACCCCGCACGTGCTGGTGCACGCACGTGCGGACGGCGGATTCCTGGACACGGTCGAGCTCGCGCCGACCGTCCAGTGCACGCCCCGCAACTACGCCCATCTGTCCACCGTGGACCAGCCGCCGTACCTCGAACTCGTGCGGAACGCCTCCGCGCGGAACATCCGCTACGAGGCCGTCCACTCCGAGGAGGGCGGGCGGTTCCTCAACGCCAGCAGCCGTTACCTCCTCGTCGACACGAACGACGCCGAGACGCCGCTGGAACCGTTACCCGGCTACGCCTGGGCGAGCGTCGCCCAGCTGACCCAGCTCACCAGACACGGGCACTACCTCAACGTGGAAGCACGCACCCTGCTGGCCTGCCTGAACGCCACCGTCGATCAGTCGAAGAAAGGAGTCTGAAGTGGACGGAAAACCAGTCGTCACGGTGCTCGGCGCGTCCGGGTTCATCGGGTCGGCCGTCACCGCGCTGCTGGCGGAGCTGCGGATCCACCTGCGTGTGGTGGCGCGCGGCACGATCACGCCACCCGCCGGCCAGGCCGAGACGACCGTTGTCACCGCCGACCTGACCGATCGAGCGGCACTCGCGGAGGTGGTCGCGGGTTCCGACGCGGTGCTGTACCTGGTGCTGGGCGACGGCGGCTGGCGCGCGGCCGAGACCGATCCCACGGCGGAGCGGGTCAACGTCGGGGTGATGCGGGACATGGTGGACGTGCTGCGCCCTCGCGGTGACTCCCCGCCGCTGGTCCTGTACGCCGGGGCGGCCTCCCAGGTCGGTGCCCCGCCGCGGGAACCGCTCGACGGCACGGAGCCCGACCACCCGGAGACGGCGTACGACCGTCAGAAGCTCATGGCCGAGGAGATCCTCATGAAGGCCACGGCGCAGGGCCGGGTGCACGGCATCAGCCTGCGGTTGCCGACGGTCTTCGGCCCGCACGGCAACGGCGTCGTGAGCGCGATGGCGCGCAGGGCACTCGACGGCGACCCGATCACCATGTGGCACGACGGCACGGTGCGGCGCGACCTGGTCCACGTCGACGACGTCGCCACCGCCTTCCTCGCCGCGTTGGCCCACCCGGACTCCCTGGTGGGCGGCCGCTGGCTGATCGGCGCCGGCAGGGGAGACGAGCTCGGCGAGGTCTTCCGGTTGCTCGCCGAGGCCGTCTCCGAGCGCACGGGCCGTCGCCCGGTCGAGGTGACCTCCGTGACGCCACCGGAGCACGCGCCGGTGACCGACTTCCTCAGCGTGACCATCGACTCCTCGGCGTTCCAGGCACTCACCGGCTGGAGTCCCCGAGTTCCGCTTTCCGAAGGGGTGCGCCGCGTCGTGGCCGCTCTGACCGACCACAGCGAGGAAGAGGTGCGCGCATGACCGTGCGGGTGTGGGACTACCTGGAGGAGTACCAGGCAGAGCGGCAGGACGTGCTGGACGCCGTGGAGACGGTATTCGACTCCGGCCAGCTCGTGCTCGGGGCGAGTGTGCGCGGCTTCGAGGAGGAGTTCGCGGCCTACCACGGTGTGCGGCACTGCGTCGGCGTCGACAACGGCACGAACGCGATCAAGCTCGGGCTGCAGGCGCTGGGAGTCGGGACGGGCGACGAGGTGATCACGGTGTCCAACACCGCCGCCCCCACCGTGGTGGCGATCGACTCGGTCGGCGCGACGCCGATCTTCGTCGACGTCCGCGAGGAGGACTTCCTGATGGACACCGGCCAGGTGGAGGCGGCGATCACCGAACGCACGCGCTGCCTGCTGCCGGTGCACCTCTACGGGCAGTGCGTCGACATGGCCCCGTTGAGGGAACTCGCCCAGCGACACGGACTGTCCATTCTGGAGGACTGCGCCCAGGCCCACGGAGCCAGGCAGGACGGCACCCTCGCAGGCTCGACCGGAGACGCCGCGGCGTTCTCCTTCTACCCCACGAAGGTGCTCGGCGCGTACGGCGACGGCGGCGCGGTCCTCACCTCGGACGAGGCGGTGGCCGAAAGCCTGCGGCTGCTGCGGTACTACGGGATGAAGGACCGGTACTACACGGTCCGGACACCTGCCCACAACAGCAGGCTGGACGAGGTGCAGGCCGAGATCCTGCGGCGCAAGCTCACCCGTCTCGACGCCTACGTCACCGGCCGCCGCGCCGTCGCGAACCGCTACGCGGAGCGCCTCGCCGGCACCGACCTCGTCCTGCCCCGCACCACGACGGGCAACGACCACGTCTACTACGTGTACGTGGTGCGCCACCCCAGGCGTGACGAGATCATCGAACGCCTCAAGGCCCACGACATCCACCTGAACATCAGCTACCCGTGGCCGGTGCACACCATGAGCGGCTTCGCCCACCTCGGGTACGCCAGGGGTTCGCTGCCGGTCACCGAGGCGCTCGCGAACGAGATCTTCTCTCTGCCGATGTACCCCTCGCTCGACCCCGCCGTGCAGGACCGCGTCATCGACACCGTCCTCGACGTGCTGGCGACTCTCTGAACCACCGTCCCGTCAAGCCCACAGGAGCAGATGTGAAAACCCGCGAGCTCGCCGTCGAGGGGGCGTTCGAGTTCACGCCCACCTTCCACCCCGACGACCGGGGCCGGTTTCTCTCGCCGTACCAGGAGAACGCCTTCGTCGAGGCACTCGGCCACCCGATCTTCCGCGTGGCGCAGACGAACCACAGCGTATCCCGCCGTGGCGTCGTGCGCGGCGTCCACTACACCGCGACGCCTCCGGGTTCGGCCAAGTACGTCTACTGCGCGCGGGGCAGGGCGCTCGACTACGTCGTCGACCTGAGGATCGGTTCACCGACGTTCGGACGCTGGGACGTGGTGACGATGGACCAGGACGACCACCGCGCGACCTACTTCCCCGTGGGAGTGGGCCACGCGTTCGTGGCTCTGGAGGACGACACCGTCATGTCCTACATGCTCTCGGGCAGCTACGTGCCCGAGAACGAACTGGCGCTGTCGGTGTTCGACCAGGACCTCCGGCTCGAACTCCCCGAAGACCTCGAACCTGTTCTCTCCCAGCGTGATCGCGCGGCGATCACGCTCGCCGAGGCACGGGCCGAAGGCCTGTTGCCCGACTACGACCGATGCCGGCGCCTCGAGCGGGAAACCGTCCCGCTGGCCGGATGACCCGATCAACGAACCGAAAGGCTGCAACGATGAACAGCGCCCAGACCCTCCCTGTGCCGAACGCGGTCGGTGAGCTCTACGACCGGCTGACGCTCAGTGCGATGAAGGACGGCAGCTTCAACCCGAACGTCCACATCGGATACTGGGACTCGCCGGACTCCGAGGCGACGGTCGACGAGGCCATGGACCGCCTGACCGACGTGTTCATCGAGAGGATGAAGGTGGACTCCACCTCCCGCGTCCTCGACCTGGGATGTGGAGTGGGCGGACCCGCTCTGCGCGTGGTGGAACGCACCGGTGCGCGCGTGACCGGCATCAGCATCAGCCAGGAGCAGATCAGGACCGCGAACCGGCTGGCGGCCGAGGCGGGACTGGCCGCCCGTGCCGTCTTCGAGCACGGCGACGCGATGAAGCTGCCGTTCGCGGACGCCTCGTTCGACGTCGTCATGGCGCTGGAGTCGATGTGCCACATGCCCGACCGGCAGCAGGTGCTGAGGGAGGTTCGCCGTGTGCTCGCCCCTGGTGGCCGGCTCGTGCTGACCGACATCTTCGAGCGCTTCCCGCGCAAGGAGGTCCGGCACAGCGGGATCGACAAGTTCTGCCGCGACCTCATGTCGACGACGGCCGACATCGACGACTACGTCCCGATGCTGCACCGCGCCGGGCTCCGGGTGCGCGAGGTCCTCGACGTCACCGAGCAGACCACCCTGCGTCTCGCGGAGGAACTCGCGAAGCTCGCCCTCGGCGGCGAGCGTCCCGCCGCGCTGGACGAGGGGAACTTCCACTTCTCCGACGACGACTTCAAGCCGTCCGACCTGGCGGGCGTCGACGACTTCGGCTGCCTGCTGGTGACCGCGGAACGCCCCCGCTAGCCCCCGGTGGGTGGTGGCCGACCTGTCGGCCACCACCCACGACCCCCGAGAAGGACAGGACGACACGATGGACACCGAAGTGCTGATCGTCGGCGGCGGCCCCGTCGGGCTGGCTCTGGCGCTCGACCTGGCCTACCGCGGGATCGACTGCGTGGTCGCCGACGCGGGGGACGGCAAGGTCCGGCACCCCAAGGTGAGCACGATCGGCCCCCGCTCGATGGAGCTGTTCCGCCGCTGGGGCGTCGGCGAGGCCGTTCGCCACGCGGGATGGCCGTCCGACCACCCGCTGGACGTCGCGTGGGTGACCAGGGTCGGCGGACACGAGGTGCACCGGTACCACCGCGGCACCGGGGCGAAGCGGCCGGACCACACGCACACCCCCGAACCGGACCAGGTCTGTCCTGCTCACTGGCTCAATCCGGTGCTGATGGGGGCGGTCGGGGTCCACCCGGCCGGCCCGCTCCGCCTCCGGACCTCGGTCCGGGACGTGCGGCAGTCCGACGACCACGTCGAGGCGACGATCACGAACCTCGACACGGGCGAGACCAGCGTCGTCCGGGCGCGGTTCCTGGTCGCCTGTGACGGTGCCTCCTCGCCGATCCGGCAGGCCTGCGGTATCGACGCACCGCCGCGGCACGAGACCCAGGTCTTCCGGAACATCCTGTTCCGGGCTCCCGAGCTCCGGCGTCAGCTCGGAGACCGGGCCGCGCTCGTGCACTTCCTCATGTTGTCCTCCACGCTGCGTTTCCCGATGCGTGCGCTGAACGGCAGCGACCTCTACAACCTGGTCGTCAGTGCCGATCCCGGCCTTGAACAGACCGACGCCCTGGCCCTCGTCGCGAAGGCGATCGCGCTCGACACCCCCGTCGAGCTGGTCAGCGACGGCGACTGGCACCTGACACATCGCGTCGCCGACCGCTATCGGTCCGGCCGGATCTTCCTCGCCGGGGACGCCGCGCACACGCTCTCGCCCTCGGGCGGGTTCGGTCTGAACACGGGCATCGCCGATGCCGCCGATCTGGGCTGGAAGCTCGCCGCAACGCTGCGGGGCTGGGGCGGGGACCACCTGCTCGACACCTACGAGGCCGAACGACGTCCCATCGCGGTCGAGAGCCTGCGGGAGGCCAACCAGAACCTGCGGCGCACCCTGGACAGGCCGGTGTCACCCGAGATCCACCTCGACGGGCAGGAGGGTGAACAGGCGAGAGCGGAGATGGCCCGGCAACTGGAGAAATCCGGGGCACAACGGGAGTTCGACGCTCCGGAGATCCACTTCGGACTCTGCTACCGATCGCCGCTGGTGCTCGACGATCCGGACGAGCCAGCGCACGTGGGCAAGCCGGGAGCGCGGTGGCGTCCCGGCAGCGAACCAGGAAGCCGGGCCGCACACGCCTGGTGGGACGGCCGCACCTCGACCCTGGACCTCTTCGGCCAGGGGTTCGTCCTGCTGTGCTTCGGGGAGGAGGACGGACTGGGGGCGCTGCGAGACGCGTTCGCCGAGCGCGTCGTGCCGCTGACCGTGCACCGCGGCCACGACCAGGAGATCGCGCGGTTGTACCGCCGGCGTTTCGTTCTGGTGCGTCCGGACGGCCACGTGGCCTGGCGCGGCGACCAGCTGCCCGCGGACCCACTGTCCTTCGTCGACACAGTGCGAGGTGACCGGCTTCAGATACCGGTGTGACGGAGTAATTTCGTCACCGTTCGCGGAAGGGCGCCGGGTCCGAACGACGGACTCGTTTCGTCCGCTACGAGCGGTACGCTGCTTCTGATGGCCAGGAAGATCTACTGCTTCGCAGACTACGAACTGGACACCGTCCGGCACCAGTTGCGCAAGGCTGGGGCGACGGTGGCGGTGGAACCGCGGGCGTTCGACCTGTTGTGTCATCTGGTGGCGCATCGCGACCGGGTGGTCATGAAGGCCGAACTGCTGGATGCGGTGTGGGGCAGCAGGTTTGTGAGTGAGGCCGCGCTGACGACGGCGTTGCGCACGGCTCGCCTCGCGGTGGGTGACTCCGGCAGCAGGCAGCACCTCATCCGCACCGTGCACCGCCGGGGCTACCAGTTCGTCGGTACCGGCACCGTCTCCGAACGCGACCCCCGTCCGGTACCTGCCGGAGGTCCGTCCAGCAGGCCGGGCCCAGGCGGACAGGTCATCAGGTTCTGTCACGCCGCGGACGGCACGCGGATCGCGTACGCGACGGTGGGCACGGGCAGGCCGTTGCTCAAGGCGGCCAACTGGTTGACGCACCTCGACCTGGAGTGGAAGTCACCGGTGTGGGCGCATTGGCTGAGCGGTCTAGGCCGAGGCCGGCAACTGGTGCGCTACGACGAGCGCGGCTGCGGGCTCTCCTCCTGGGACGTGCCCGGTTTCACGTTCGAGGACTGGGTCGACGACCTCGAGACCGTGGTCGACGCGGTGGGACTCGACCGGTTCCCCCTGCTCGGTGTCTCCCAGGGCGGTGCGGTGGCCGTGGCGTACGCGGCGCGTCATCCCGAGCGGGTGAGCCGGTTGATCCTCGCGGGTGCCTACGCGAGGGGCAGACAGGTCCGTGCCCGCGACGACGCCGAACGCGATGCGGCAGCTCTCGACCTGGACCTGGCCAGGGTGGGGTGGACCCATCAGGACCCGAGCTTCCTGCGCGTGTTCGCCTCTCAGTTCCTCCAGACCGGTACGGCACAGGAATGGGACGACTTCACCGAGTTGCAGCGCCGGACCACGTCGCCCGCCAACGGAGTGCGCTTCCTGGAGGAGTTCGCCCGCATCGACGTCTCCGGCATCGCACACCGGGTGAGCTGCCCGACGCTGATCCTGCACTCACGTCGGGACGCACGAGTGCCGGTGTCGCAGGCGCTGGAACTGGCCGCGATGATCCCGGACAGCCGGCTGGCCCTGCTGGACAGCGGGAACCACCTGCTCACCTCGTCCGAGCCTGCCTGGTCCGAGTTCCTGTCCCAGGTCGACGCCTTCCTGGCCGAATGACCTGGCGACGGTTCGCGGTCCGCCGTCTTGATCACGAACCGCGCATGGACCTGGCCAACGACTTCCGGGCCGCGCGCAGTGTGGTCAGGCGGTGCCGGGCGAGATGGTGGAGCATTTCGCCGAGAGCCTCGGGCACGATCTGACCTTCCAGGTCTCGCCGCGCTTCGAGCACCGTCCTCGACACGATCGGCTTGGAGATCGTCTCGCTGAACTCCGCGGCGAGTCCGTTCGTCACTTCCAGCACGTGCTCTTCCGCGTTCGCCACTTCGGCAGGCATTCCGAGTCCTCCTCGCACGGTCTTCTTTCTCCATCGTCCGCCGGTCGCCGCCCGCATGACCTAACGACTCACTGACTATCTGTGCAGTGAGCAAGGTTTCTCCCAAGTCACCCTCCACGAGGTGCTGGGACGCTCTGTGTCCTGGTGGCGAGCCGGGTTCCCGGGATCACCGCGACCGGACAGGAGGCCCGGTGGATCGCGGCGCGGCTGACCGAACGGGAGAAGCTCCGGCGGGTCGAACGACGGCCACCCACCACGAGCAGCCGCGCCTGCGCGGACCGCCTGAGAAGGGCATCCACAGGTCGCTCGTCGACGACGTCGACCTCGACGGGCACCGTGGGATAGAGGTCCCGCCAGGCGCCGAGGAACTCATCGCTCAGCGGCTGGGCAACGGATCCATTGTGTGAGAAGCGCGTTGAGGCGATCAGGTCCGATGTGACCCCGGAGACCGAATGCACCACGTGCAGGCGGCACCGATGGCGAAGCGCGTGGTCGAAGGCGAACCGCAGGGCGGGCAAGCTCGCGCCGGTGCCGTCCACACCGACGACGACGGGGCCTTCCGCGGCGGGGTGATCGTGAACCACCACCACCGGCCGGTCCGTCCTGTCGGTGAGGTCTGCCGCGGTGGAACCGAACATGGCGCGCAGCAGGGGGCCGAGACCGGAACTGCCCACGACCAGTAGTTCGGCGTCGACCGTGTTCGCGGCGTCGACCAGTGCGAACGGTGACTGTCCTTCTGCCACAACGGCGGCGACGTCCAGTGCCCGCGCCCGCATCCGGCATTCCCTGGCGGTTCGGTCCAGTTGTGCCTGGATCTCGCTGCGGACGTGGGCGTCGTCGAACGCCGCCGCCGCGACACCCCAGCCGGGTGCCGCGATCGTTCCCCAGCCGGACGTGCTGCCCGCGAGATGAGCGTGGACGAGTAGCAGCGGGTGCTCACGGAGGTGGGCTTCCGCCGTCGCCCACTGAATCGCTCGTTGGCCGCTGTCCGAGCCGTCGAAGCCGACGACCAGTCCTCCGCGGCCGGTGTGGCGGGAGAACTCGGTGAAAGGGCTCATGAGGAGGCCTTCAGAGCTTGTCGCGCAGGGTGAAGTGGAGAATTCCGTCGTCGCCGCTCCGGACGTCGAGCACCAGGTCGGTGAGCACGTGCGCGGCGGTGTCGTCGAGGAAGACCCGTGAGCCGAGGGCGCCGGCCACGATCTCGTCGCCCAGGATCGGGCGATCGGCGACCATCAAGGTGAGGCCGGAGTTCGTCGAGGGCTCGTCCGCTGTGGAGATCCTGATGCCACCCAGGCCTGCGTGACCGGCCTGCGCGGTGAGCGAGTTGATGGCTTCACTCGCCTGTGGGCTGATGTCGAGCACGATCGCTCCTCGCTCGGTCGACGGTGGTTGCTCTCAGCCCACGGTAGGTGCCGATGGTGTTCCGGCGCACGGCCCAGATCCTTGTTCAGAGCAAATGTTGTCCAGACGAAAGGTTGGCGGGTGCCGGTTCACGACAGGTGGGTGCGAATCCAGTCCACCACACCCGGCAGGAACGACCGTCGACTCTCGACCGCCCGCTTGAACCGTCGCAGATCGTTGTCGAGCATCAGCTTCACGACGTCAGCGGCCGTGACGACGTGAAGATCTTTGGCGAGGATGACCCTGGTCGTCTCGTCGGTGACCCGCTGGAAGCTCGCCAGCGAACCGGAGAGCGACCGCGATGTGCGTTCGTGCTCTGACCACTGTCGCACCGTTCGGGCGAACGGAGCCGCCACCTCCACGGACCTCGTGACGATGAGCATGACCTCTCCACGGAGCTGCTGTGGTTTGCTCGTCACGGTAGGAGGTGAACACCCGCCTGTCGACGGTCGGACAAGCGCGGATCGGTGTTCGTCCTTTCGAACTCCCTACAAAGCGCGTGAGACGGCGATGTCGAGGTTGCAGAGGACAAAGATTGCGCTGTGCGCGACAAGCAACGCCGCTCAGCGGAAGCCAGGACTGGTGTGCTCACGTTCCTCGCCGGGCTCTGGCTGGTCATGGCGCCGCCCCTGCTCGACTTCGGCGCGTCCGCGCACCTGTTCCGGCCGTACTGGGCGGCGCTCGGCATCGCCGTGCTGATCCTGCTGGCCGGGATGTTGCGGGCGGTGGCACCACTCGACGTGCCGTGGCTGAGAACGCTCACCGTGCTGCTCGCCGCGGGGCAGGTCGCCGTCGTCCTCCTGTCCCGCGCGCAGGTCAGCACCGAGGTCCTGATCAACCAGGTCCTGGTCGGCGGAGTGATCGCCGTGGTGTCACTTGTGGTCGCCGTCGACAGCGGCGACTGGCTGCACAGGGCAGACCGGACCCAGCACTGATCAGATCCAGCCGAGGTCTCCCGCGGTCACGGACGGTTCGCCGCCTGCCTCTGTGAAGGCGGTGAGTGCGTCGACCAGGTCACGGCGCTCCTCCACGGACATCTTGGCGACGATCCGGCCGATCGCGGTCCGGCGGCGGCGTGTCACGCCGCGCACCACCCGGCGGCCCTCCGAGGTCAGCTCGATCACGACCTCCCGGCGCGTCACGGGGTTCTGCTGGCGCGCAACCATTTCGGTCGTGACGAGGCGGTCCACCATGCGGGTCGCGGTGGACGGGTTGACGTCGAGCAGGTCAGCGATGGTCGTGAGCTTCATCGCGCCTCTGCTGTCCAGCAGGACCAGCATCCGGAACTGCGGCAGCGTGATGGTCTCCTCGACCGCGGCGAGCGAGCGCGCGGAGACCGCGACCAGCAGCCGCGACGCGGTGAGCACCGCGTCGGTGAGTGCGTCGACGTCGGTCGTGTCGACCCTGAGCCTGGACATGCGACGTTTCTACCGCAGCCGCGGGCTTTGATCACGTCGCAGCGGGCAGTGCCTGCTGCTTTCTGTCGTATTCGGTGGCGATGACCGTTTCCAGGGCGTTGAGAGCGGTCTCGATCCAGGTGTCGACCCGGCTGGACGCCACACCCGGCGGACCGGTCATCCGCACGGTCACCGCGCTGCGGGTCGCGGTGAGCCTGAGCACCTGGAGCGTTCCCGAGCAGCTGGCCGCCGGGTCGCTGCCCCACGTGATGCGCAGCGACTCCCAGTCGATCGCGACCCGGCGTTCCGCGCTCAGCTCGTCGGTGCGACCGGACAACCACACGCGGAGAAGCCCCGGGCTGGACAGTTCGATCTCGACAGGGTGAGGGAGCCAGGTGTTCGCGTCCTCGAGGTCGGACACCACTTCGAAGACGGTTTCGGCGTCGGCGGGCATGGAACGGCTGCGGGTCAAGGTTGATCCTTCCGGCGGATTTCTCCCAATCCTTTGGCAAGAGAGCTCGTACGTACCTGACGAGTCGCTAACGATCGCTCGTCGACGGCGTCGGAGTGGGCGCGGTGGAGGTGGACGGGGTGCTCGTCGCGGACGACGGATGGGGCCGCTGCGTGATGACCGGAGTCGGCGCCTCACCGCTCGTGGTGTGCGGACCGAGTGGCTCTGGTTCGTCCTGTGTGGACACGCCGCAGGCGGAGACCGACAGAAGCACTATGAAGGCGGTGAACGAGTTTCTCATGGCGTGATCCCGGGAATCTCGACGACGAACCGCGCTCCTCCGCCCGGGCGGTCCTCCACCCACACCCTGCCGTGGTGCCGGCGCACGTGTTCGGCCACCAGCGCCAGGCCGAGGCCGCTACCGGAGTCCGCACCCCTGCTGCCGGCCCTGACGCCACGGGTGAACCGTTCGAACACCTGCGTGCGCATGTCCTCGGGAACTCCGGGACCAGCGTCGTCGACCTCGAGCCGGACCTGGCCGTCGTGATGGAGAACAGCAAGCCGCACGGCACCTCCCGCGTGGTGTTCCGCGTTCTCGATGAGGTTTCCGATCACACGGTCCAGCCGGCGACGGTCGGCGAACACCACCGGAGGCGGTGAGGCGACGACGACCTCCACCTCACCGCCGAGTCGATGACCTGCCGCGCCGCGCACGAGGTCGCCGAGGTTCAGCGGTTCGAAGTCCTCCTGGTCGCCCACCTGGTCGGCCCGGCTGATCTCCATCAGATCAATCACCATGCGGGCGAACCTGTCCACCTCGGAGGTCAGCAGGCCGAGCGCTTTTCCGGCAGTCCCGGGAAGTTCAGCCTGTCTGCGACGCAGGACGGCCGCGGCGTTCACCATGGTCGTCAACGGCGACCGCAGTTCGTGGCTGACGTCGCTCGCGAACCTGGCGTCGCGCAGAACTCGCTGCTCGAGTGCGTCTGCGGTCGCGTTGAACGTGGTCGCCAGCGGTGCGAGGTCCGGATCGGCCTGGTCCGGCAGACGGGCCTTGAGGTCGCCGCCGGCGATGCGCGATGCGGCGGCCGTGAGTGCGATCAGGGGTCTCAGCGCCCGTCTGCTGGCCCACGATCCCAGCGTGGTGCCGATGAGGCCGCTGAGGACGGTGACGCCGATCAGCACGCCGCTGAGGAACCTGAACGTGCGGTCGAGCTGCACCAGGGGGAAGAGTTCGACGTACAACCCTTGCGCGTCCGCGAGGGGCTGTGCGACCGCCATCACGGGGATGCCCTCGGCACGAAGGCGCTGGCGGGCGGGGACACCATCTCGTGCCATGGAGAGGAGATCCGCCGGCAGGACCGCCGGGTCGACCTGACGTCCGCTGGTCAGCACCTTGTCGGCGCGGAACAGCATGATCGTGGAGTCCGGGTCGGTCGTCAGGCCGGTCAGCAGTTCGGTGAGCCCGTCGGATCCCTTCCGCAGGGTCTCGTCGACCAGCCTGAGGTTGACCTCGGCCTGCCGGGTCGTCGCCTGCACGCGCTGGCGCAGCATGTAGTCGGAGGCGAGATTCCAGGTCGCGAGCGCCAGCAGGCTGGTCACCAGCAGAGAACCGATGCCGAGCGCGGCGGCCACGCGCCAGCGCAGCGACGGACGTGGCACCGTCACCGAGGGGGTCCGAACTTGTAGCCGGAACCGCGCACGGTGAGCACGAACACCGGGTCGTCGGGGTTGTGCTCCACCTTCATGCGCAACCTGCGGACGTGCACGTCCAGCAGTCGCGTGTCGCCGTAGTAGTCGTAGCCCCACACCTTCTGCAACAGCTGCTCCCTGGTGACGATGCGCCCTCCCGCCGCAGCCAGTTCCGCGAGCAGGCGGAACTCCGTGCGGGTCAGGCGGATCTCCTCGCCACCCCGGTGCACAACACCTTCGTCCGGCCAGATCTCCAGATCTTCCACGCGGTAGGAGATGTTCTGCTTCGAACCTCCGCGTCTGCGCAGGAGAGCTCGTATGCGGGCGGCGAGTTCGCTGGCCACCAGCGGTTTGGTCACGTAGTCGTCAGCGCCCGCCTCCAGGCCCGCGATGACGTCGGGGGTGTCCGTGCGCGCGGTGACGATGATGATCGGCAGATCCCCCTGGGTACGCAGGGTTCGGCAGACCTGCAGACCGTCCACGCCGGGAAGCATGAGATCCAGCAGCACGACGTCGTACTCGTTGTCACCGAGCCGTCGCATGGCGTCCTCTCCGGACACTGCCTCGTCGACGGCGAAACCTTCGTCGGCGAGGGCGAGCCCGAGAGCCTGGCGGATTCGCTCGTCGTCGTCCACGAGCAGCACGGAGAAATCCATGTCCTGCAATTCGTCGTAGGGCTTCTGCGTTGCTGCTTCTATCACGCTCTCATGGTCACCGCATTCGGAACGGAACGGTTGGCTTCGGAAGGAGCTCGTAAGGTTGCACAGTGCATGCGTCCGGCATTCTTGTCACGGTGGGTGCGCGCCCTGTGTGGGCGCGCGCCCACGGTGTTTCCGGGGAAGGTCAGGTCCGGTCGTCGTCATCCGCGGCCGGTTCCTGCCGCCGAGCAACGAAGGACTTGCACAGTCGTGACAGGCATGCCGACCACTGACAAAGGCGTCACGGGAACGATTCTCGTGTGCGACAGCTGCGGTCGTTCGCGCAGGACCAGCAGTACCGGCCCCATCGCCTGGGACCTGTTGTGGACCCAGGCCGACCTCGCCGGCTGGACGGGTTCGGACCGGCCGCTCGGTCCGCACTACTGCGTTGTGTGCGTGGGTAACGAATAGATAACCATTGCACAATGCAATGATCCTGCTCGTCCGAAACATCCGTATCCCTCCGCGTCGGAGCACAAGTTCGCCGCTGTTTCGCGAAGGGAGTCTCACCGTGCCCACACGTCTCGCCCAGGTGGTGGCGGCGCTGGCGGTCATCTGTTCGCTCTCGTTCTCCCCGGCCTCCGCGCAGCCGGACTTCGGTCCGGACTACACGCCAACCCAGTTCGGACCACTGGGGCCGGCTGGCCGGGACATGCTCGTCAAGGTGCGGCTCGCCGGGTTGTGGGAAGGCCCGGCGGGCCGCCTTGGCCTGGAGAAGTCGTCGAACCCGCAGATCAAGGAAGCGGGCAGGCACCTGATCGGTGGTCATGCGGAACTCGACGCCAAGGTGCTCGAACTCGGCCGCACGCTGAACGTCCCGTTGCCGACCCAGGCCAACACCGATCAGCAGGGCTGGATCGCCGAGATGACCAACGCCCCGGCGGGCAGCCAGGAGTTCGACCGCGTCTTCGCCAACCGTCTCCGCGCGGCGCACGGCGGCGTCTACAAGTTCCTCGCCGTCGTGCGCACCGGTACCCGCAACACCGCTATCCGCGACTTCGCCAAACGCTGCATGGAGGTCGTGCTCGACCACATCCAGGTCCTCGAAGCCAGCGGCATGGTCGATTTCGAGGACACCACGGCGATTCCGCTCGCCGCGCTCGCCGCACCGGCCTCGACGCCGGCGCCCGTCCCCACGGTGCCTCAGGCGGTGCCGAACGTGCCGAGGACGCAGAACATCGCCCAGCAGGACGAGAGTGACGGCTTCTCCGACGGTCTGCTGGGCTTCCTCGTGCTCGCCACGGTCGCGGGCGGGATCTACCTGTGGACCGGTGGCAGGCCTCGGCGTTCTTCACGGCAATAACACATCTTCGAAAGGACCTCGCAAGGTCGTGGAATGCGGTTTTACCGCAGACTGAACACGCGGACATCACCGGTCGGGGCGGATGTCCGCGCCAACCACACCGGGGAGATCGGGTGCCGGCCGGCGGGATCGGCGCGGCCGGCACCCGCCCGGCGCCGTCTGCGGCAGAGCCACTCGCTCGGCATGTCGCACGGGGTGAACCGCCGTGAAGTGGACAGACCGAGGAGTTTGAGATGAGTTCGCGCGCCGTGCTCGTGGGCTACTGCGCCCGCGGGCGTGCCGTCGTCTCGGCGCTGCGCTGTGAAGGGTTCGTGACGGACCTGACCGTGGTGGACGCCGACCCCGAGCGGGTGGAACAGGCCGAAGTGGACGGTGTCCACGGGGTGGTGGGCCTCGGGTGGCGTCTCAACGTGCTGTGGGCGGCCGGTGTGCACACCGCCGACTACGTGGTGATCGCCGTGAGAGACGACGTGATGGCGATGCGGATCACCTCGGTCGTGCGCTCTCTCAACGAGACCGTGCGGTTGATCTGCGTGGTCCGCGACCCGGAGCTGTACGAACTGGTCAGCTGCATCGGAGCGGACAACGTACTCGGTCCTGTGGAAGCGGCCGAGTGGGGCTTCGGGACGTCCGGACATCTCCCCGAGGACGGCGGACTGCCGGAACTCGAGTGGGTGGTGGCGGAACGGCCGGTCGCACGTCAGGAGATCGGGTGCTCACCGTTCGAATGCGGGAACCAGGTGCTCGCGGTGGTGCGCGACGGACGCCGGATCTGGGCGGAGGACCCGTCGGTGGCGACGTTGCGCGATGACGACAGGTTGCTCGTGCTCAGCAGCGAGGACGAAGGCTGAACGATGGACGTGCTCGTTCGTGCCAGGAGGATCGAGAGCTTTGCCGGAGTCGCCACCTGCTTGGCGGGTCTGTGGATCGCCGCAGGAGCGTTGCTGCTCGACCCGGACGGAGTGAGCTCCTACTGGGCGGCGGTGCTCCTCGGGTCGTTGATCGCGGTGACCGGAGGTGTTCGTGCTTCCGCACCGTTGCGGTTACCCGGTTTGAGCGTCGCGACAGTCGCGCTCGCAGCCGTCCTGGTCGTCGAGCCGATGGTGTCGCGGTGGGGTGGCGGTAGCCTGCTGGTGCAGATGAACCAGGTCGTGGTGGGGTTCGCCATCGCGCTCGGATCGGTGGCGGCCGTGTCCCTGAGACCAGCGCCGATTCGTTGATCCAGCGGACCGAACCGGCCAACGGAACGGTCGTACCTGCGCCTCACGGGAGTTCGGATGGTTTCACACGTCGTCCTGATCGGGTACGGCGAGTGCGGGCGGGTGGTGCTCAGGGCGTTGCGGTTCGATCCGCGGAGGTCGAGGCCGACGGTGGTCGACGCGAACCCGGCGCGTGCCGAACAGGCCAGAGTGGACGGTGCCGACGCCGTGGCCGGTCCCGGCTGGAGGCTGGAGACGCTGAGCCAGGCCGGTGTCCAGGAGGCGAGTCACGCGGTGGTCGCGGTGTCGGACGACGCGCTCGCGCTGCGGATCACGTCGGTCGTGCGAAGCCTGAACGAGGAGATGACCGTGACGACGGTGGTGCGCAGCCCCGACCTCGTGGAACTGCTCCGTTACCTCGGCGCCGATCACGTGCTCACCGAGGACGAGGTCGAGGTGTGGTTCGCGGAGCTGAACCCGGATCCCGTCGAGCCGCTGCCGGACGACAACGAGATCGTGGTGCTGGAACGAGCGGTCCAGCACCACGAGATCGGGCTGCTGCCCTACGAGTGCGGACCCGAAGTGCTCGCCGTCATCAGGGACGGCAGGCGGGTGTGGACGGAGGACCCGTCGGCGGACCGCCTGCGACAAGGTGACCTTCTGGTCGTCCTCAACCGGGAGTCTCCGGCCTGACCCGCAGACGCGGTACGTCAGCTCTCGCCGAGTACCGAACGCAAGAAGCGTTGCGTGCGCTCGTGTTCCGGTGACTCCAGCAGGAGTGAGGGCGGGCCGGACTCGATGATGCTGCCGTCGCAGAACATGAGCACGCGGTCGGACACGTCCTTCGCGAACTTCATCGCGTGCGTGACGCAGAGCATCGTGACGTCCGTGCTGCTCGCGACGTCGCGAAGCACGTCGAGCACCTCGGCGGCGAGTTCCGGGTCCAGGGCGGACGTCACCTCGTCGAGCAGCAACACCTCCGGGCTCATCGCGAGGGCACGGGCGATCGCGACGCGCTGTTGCTGACCTCCGGAGAGATGCGCGGGGTAGGCGTCCAGTTTGTCGGAGAGGCCGACGAGCTCCAGCAACTGGCGTGCCTTCGCTTCGGCCTCGTCCTTGCCCATCCCGAGCACGTGCACGGGCGCCTCGGTGACGTTGCGCAGGACTCGCATGTTCGGGAAGAGGTTGTACTGCTGGAACACCATCGTGATCTTGCGGCGCATCACCCGCAGGTGCCGTTCGGTCGCGGGGACCAGGGAACCGTTGCGCTGCTCGTGGAACAGCGGATCCCCTTCGACGGTGATCACGCCGTCGTCCGGCCGGACCAGCGTCATCAGCATGCGCAGGATCGTCGTCTTGCCCGAACCACTCGGTCCGATGAGCGTGACGCGTTCGCCCGTGCCGACCCCGAACGTGAGGTCGTCGAGCACCACGGTGTCCCCGAACCTCTTGGTGACGGAGCGGAACTCGATCTGGTCGCGTCCGGTGGTCATGCGGTCTCCCTTCGGTACCGGCGTTCGACGATCCGCACCGGCCAGGCGATGAGCAGCGCGGCCACCAGGTAGAGCACACCGGCCGCGGTGATGAGTTCGAGGTAGCGGAAGTTCTGCGCTCCGACGCCTTTGACCACGCTCAGGACCTCGATCACCGTGATCACGGTCAGCTGCGGCGTGTCCTTGAACATCGAGATCGCGTAGTTGCCGAGGGCGGGCAGGATCCGCTTGACGGCCTGCGGCAGCACGATCCTGGTCCACACACGCCATCTGGGCAGGCTCAACGCCGTTGCGGCCTCCCACTGCCCGGCGGGCACCCCGTCGATGCCGGCGCGGTACACCTCCGAGGTGTAGGTCGCGTAGTGGACTCCGAGCCCGATAGCGCCGGTGGCCAGCGGTGAGAGCTGAACGCCCATCGTCGGGAGCACGAAGAACAGGAAGAAGAGCTGGACCAGCAACGGGGTCGAGCGGATGAACTCGATCACGAGCGCCACCGGCAGCCTGATCCACGCCAGGTCGGACCGGCGCAACAGGGCGAACACCAGCCCGAGCGCCAGGGCGATCAGGTAGCCGAGCGCGGTCGCCTGCAGTGCTGTCAGAAGTCCTCGCAGCAACTGGGGCAGGGAGTCCCACACGGTGTTCCAGTCGAAGTTCATGACGCCTTCCCCGAGAACAGACCGGGCCGCGCCACGCGACCGATCGACGCGGCGACCCGTCGTTCCAGTAGTCGCATGAGGACGGTCAGCACGAGCGCGATCACCCCGTAGCCGACGAGCAGGCCGAGGAAGGTCATCGCCGTGTCCCCCGTCGCGGCCCGGACGATCTGCCCCTGGAAGGTCAGATCCTGCAGGTAGACCAGGGACACCAGCGCGGTCGCCTTCAGCAGTTCGATGAGCAGGTTCCCGAACGGGGGCACCATGGTCACCACGGCCTGGGGCAGCACGACCAGCCGCATTCTCTGCCACGGGGTGAAGTTGAGCGCGGTGGCGGCTTCGAGCTGTGCGGCTGGTACCGCGAGGATCGCGCTGCGGACGACCTCCGCGCCGTAGGCGCCGATGTTGAGAGACAGCGCCACCACGCCCGCGAACAGGGGAACCAGCTGGAAACCCAGTCCGGGCAGCGCGAACACCAGCCAGAACAGCACCACGAGCGCGGGCAGGCCGCGGAACGCCTCGGTGTAGCCGAAGGAGATGCCGCGGACGAACCGGTTCGAGCTGAGCCGGGCGATGCCCGCGGCGAAGGCGAAGACCAGACCGAGGACAGCGCCGTAGGCGGTCAGTTGCAGCGTGACGAGCAGACCGTCGAGCAGACGGAGCCACAGGCCAGAGGACACGTCGATGACGTCCTTCCTGAGTCAGGAGCCGGGACGGCAGAGCCGTTCGGCCGTCAGGTCGGTCATCTCGGACTCGGTGAACCCGAAGGGCTGCACGATCTTCAGCAGTTCCCCGCTCGCCTTGAGCTCGGTGAGCTCCCGGTTGAACGCGTCGCGGAGGTCGTGCTGATCGGGCCGGAACCCGAAGCCTCCAGCGCCGTACCGGGGAACGCCGCCGACGACCGGGACGAACGGTTCGGTGAGCTCCAGGGCCACTCCAGGCCGGCGCGACAGCGCGTCCCGCAGTGAGATCGCGGTGAGCAGGAGACCGTCGGCACGGTCGGCGAGAACGCCGTCGATGCCGCCCGCCTGCGAGGCGAAGGTGACGACCCGTTCCGCCGGAATGCCGTAGCCGGCGGCGATGTCGACCTCGACGCTGCCGAGCAGCACTCCCAGACGTGCCTGGTCCTGCCGGGCGAAGTCTTCGAGGGTGCGCGGTGCGCCGTCCTCCGAGCGCACGAGCAGCGCCTCGGGAGCGTTGTAGTCGGGATCGGAGAAGAGGATCTGCTCGCACCTGGCCGGTGTGATGAACATGCCGGCCGCGATGACGTCGAACAGGCCGGCGCGCAGCCCCGGGATCAGCGAGCCGAAGTCGGACAGCGCCGGGACGAAGCGTTCCACGCCCAGTCTGCGGAAGACCGCCTTGCCCACTTCGGGAGCCTCGCCGGTGAGCTCGCCGTCGCGGTCGATGTACCCGTAGGGGGCCTCGTTGGCGAACCCCATGCGCACCTGCCCGCTCGCGCGGAGCCGGTCGAGCAGGTTGCCGCCGTTTCGTTCGGTGCTCAGATCGATCGTGCTGCAACCGGTCACCGCCAGCAGTCCGGCTCCGAGGAACAAGCGGCGGCTCAGGTGAGGTGAAGACACGAAGCGGTGTCCCAACTTCGACTACAGGGCGGCCCGAACGTACGGCACCATGCCGGGCCGCGCAATCCAAAACGGACTTGTGCGGAGGGAAGTCCGACATAGAAAGGTGAACGCAAGATAATCCTCAAAGGACAGTCAAGATGGCGGAAGTCTATGGCGGGCATCACAAGTCGTGATCTCTTCGCAGCTCAGATGGGCCGATCGGGTGGATCAGGCAAATGTTGCACAGAGCAATGGTGTTCGCGCCGGACGGCAGCTGTTACGTTCCAGCAGCATGTTCGGCAATCGAACGAAACACGGCGACGACGCCCTGTCGTCCGCGACGACGATCGATCACCTGCGGCCCGGTGACGGCGCAGAGCTGTGGCGGCTGGCCCGTGACACGGGTGTGCTCGACCTGAACTCGTCCTACTCCTACCTGATGTGGGTGCGCGACTTCGCGGCCACCTCCGTGGTGGCCAGGCAGGACGGACGACCGATCGGGTTCGTGACGGGGTATCTCCGGCCGGACGAGCGTGAGGTCCTGTTCGTCTGGCAGGTCGCGGTGGATCGCTCCCATCGTGGCAGAGGAGTGGCCAGAGCCATGCTGGACGCTCTCGTCGAACGCGGGCGAGAACAGGGCGCCCGTTTCCTGGAAACCACGATCACGACGGCGAACTCCGCCTCGATCCGCCTCTTCACGGCGCTGGCTCGTGACGCCGGCGTCAGGCTGGAGCGCCACCTGCTCTTCCCCTCCGAGTTGTTCCCCGACGGGCACGACACGGAGACGCTCTACCGCCTCGGGCCCTGGCCGGGCCGCTGACGACCTCGAACCTCTGGTGGAACCTGGTGAACATCTTTCACAGCCTCGAATCCGAAGTCCGCAGCTACTGCCGGAGCTGGCCGGTCGTGTTCGACCGGGCCGAGGGCAGCTGGCTCCACACCGAGGACGGACAGAGCTACCTGGACTTCTTCGCCGGCGCGGGGGCGCTCAACTACGGGCACAACAACCCTGTGCTCAAACGTGCGCTGATGGACTACCTCGCGGAAGACCGGGTGATCCACTCCCTGGACATGCACACCGCGGCCAAGCGTGAGTTCCTGGAGAAGTTCGACGAGCTCGTCCTCACGCCCCGCGGCCTGGACCACAAGGTGCAGTTCACCGGCCCCACCGGGACGAACTCCGTGGAGTCGGCGCTCAAGCTCGCGCGGAAGGTGACCAGGCGGGAGTCGGTCGTCAACTTCACCAACGCGTTCCACGGCATGACACTCGGAGCGTTGTCGGTCAGCGGCGACTCCATGAAACGCGGTGGGGCGGGCATTCCGCTCGTGCACGCGACGCCGATGCCGTACGACAACTACTTCGATCGGCGCTACCCGGACTTCCTGTACTTCGAACGGTTGCTCAGTGACAGCGGCAGCGGGCTGAACAAGCCCGCGGCGGTGATCGTGGAGTCCGTGCAGGGTGAGGGCGGCATCAACGTCGCGCGGTTCGAGTGGCTGGCCGGTCTCGCCGAGTTGTGCCGCAAACACGAGATCCTGCTGATCGTCGACGACGTCCAGATGGGCTGCGGCCGCACCGGCCCGTTCTTCAGCTTCGAACCCGCGGAGATCAAGCCGGACATCGTGTGCCTGTCCAAGTCCATCGGAGGCTTCGGGCTTCCGATGGCGCTCACGCTGGTCCGCCCGCACCTGGACATGTGGGAACCCGGCGAGCACAACGGGACCTTCCGCGGCAACAACGCCGCGTTCGTCACCGCGGCCGCCGCGCTCGACACCTACTGGACGGACGACCGTCTGGAGAAGGGCACCCTGGCCAAGGGGGAGCAGATCGAGACGGTGCTGGAAGGTATCGCGACCTCCGTCGGGGGAGTGGCGCCGCGTGGGCGAGGGCTCGCTCGCGGCCTTGCGTTCGAGGACTCGCAGGTGGCAGGGCGGGTGGCAGCCGCCGCGTTCGAACGGCAGTTGCTGGTCGAGACGTCGGGACCGTCCGACGAGGTGGTGAAGCTGATGCCGCCGCTGACCGTCACGGACGGGGAGTTGGAGGACGGGCTCACCCGGTTCGCCGATGCCGTGCTCGCCTGCACGGCGGCCTGAAAGGAACATCGTGATCGTTCGCACGCTGAGCGACCTGGACGGCACCGACCGAGATGTCGTCACGCCGAAGTGGCGCAGCAAGCGCATCATCCTCGCCGGGGATCGCGTCGGGTTCTCCTTGCACGAGACGGTGCTGAAGGCGGGCAGCACCAACGACTTCTGGTACGCCAACCACGTCGAGGCCGTGCTCTGCGTGGAAGGCGAGGGCGAGCTCACGGACAAGGAGACCGGTGAAACGCACCAGCTCCGTCCCGGCACGCTCTACCTGTTGGACGGCAACGAAAGGCATCAGGTCCGGCCACGCACGGACATCCGCGCGATCTGCGTGTTCAACCCGCCGGTGACCGGGCGCGAGGTGCACGACGAGAACGGTGTGTACCCGCTGGTACTAGAGGAGGAGACACCCGCATGACTGCGACCACGACCGAGGACCGGTACCCCACGCGCACGGCGTCGGAGTCCCCGCTGCTGCCGAGGACCGATCCGGTGGTGTGGAGGGGGAACGCCGACGGGCCGATCGCGCCGGCGACCCTGGAGTCCTACGACGAGAAGGGTTTCCTGACCGTCGACGCACTGCTGAGCCCGGACGAGGTCCTCGCGTACCGGCAGGAGCTTGCCCAGTTGAAGGCGGACGACGCCGTGCGGGCGGACGAGCGGACGATCATCGAGAAGAAGTCCAACGACGTGCGTTCGATCTTCGAGGTGCACCGCACCAGCGAGATGATCGCCGCCCTGGCTGCCGACAGCAGGGTCGCCAACCGGGCGCGGCAGATCCTCGGCTCCGACGTGTACCTGCACCAGAGTCGCGTCAACTTCATGCCGGGTTTCACCGGCACCGGCTTCTACTGGCACTCGGACTTCGAGACGTGGCACGCGGAGGACGGCATGCCGCTGATGCGGGCGGTGAGCATCTCCATCGCGCTGACCGACAACCACGCCTACAACGGCGGGCTCATGCTCATGCCCGGTGCGCACCGGACCTTCGTGCCGTGCACGGGAGAGACTCCCGACGACCACTACAAGGAGTCGTTGAAGGAGCAGGAGATCGGTGTGCCGAGCCGGGCGCACCTGACGGCTCTCGCCGCGGAGCACGGCATCGACCAGTTCACCGGTTCAGCGGGGGCCGCGCTCATGTTCGACTGCAACAGCATGCACGGATCCGGCAGCAACATCACGCCGTTCGCCCGGTCGAACATCTTCCTGGTCTTCAACAGCGTGGAGAACACACTTGCGGAGCCGTTCGCGTCGGCGAAACCGCGACCGGATTTCGTCGCGTCGCGGGACTTCGAGCCGGTCGCGCGACGCTGACCGGGTCCGTCGGCTGCCGGACGTCCACAGCGGACGCCCGGCAGCCGATGTTCGTCAGGAGGGCCTCTTCTTCCGCAACTGTCCGATGATGGTCTTCGCCGGGTAGATCGCGGTGACGACTGCCCCGGCGACCAGCAACGGCCACAAAGACATGGTGACGCCGGTGACGACCATCGTCAGGCCGACGAGATAGGTCGAGAGCAGGCCCAGGACGAACAACGCGTTGCCGGACAACCGAACGTGCCAGGAAGGCTTGCTCAGCTTGGTGACGAACTGGGGATCGTCCTCCTTGAGATGGTGCGCGATCGCGTCGAGTTCTCGCTTCTCGTGCTCGGCAAGTCCCACGTCGCCTCCCGTTCGTACTGGTTGCGGGCACGTGCGCGCCGGACGAACGGGACGAGGACTCGTTCCCACCACGCCAGCGCTTCGTTCGTGTCGTTGTGGATGTCCAGGGCGTCGCCCAGCAGTTCGGCGGCGCCGAGGGCGAGCGAGATCTCCTGGCCGGAGTGAGGGCCAAGACACCAGGCGGCGTTTCCCAAGAGGACGACACTTCCCTCTGTCCAACGATTCGTCTCGGCCAGCGAAACGGTGTGGCGGTGGACGGCTTCACTGGCGTCCACGCGAGCCACCAACTCGGGAACCAGCCAACCGAGATCCGCGAACGTCCCGGGCCAGGACGTGCCGGGTCCGTGCTGCCACGCGAACGACACCGCGGATCGGCCTTCGTGCAACGGATGCAGCCGCACCGACCTGGTGGAGGTGTCCATTGCCACGGCGCAGGTCGACGGGACGTCGATGACGCCGGAGGCCAGCGACCACTCGGATGTGTGCTGTGCGGCGGGAATGGCCGCTCCGACTCCGGATTCGTTCCCGCCCGCTCCGATGACGAGGTCGAACCAGTCGTCATCGCCGTCGGTGAACTGGACGGTCGTGCCGTAGCGGTCGGAGGAGAGCGCGGCCAAGTCAGCGTCGCGCCGGAACACCGAGTCCCGGACTGCGCCGCGCAGCACCTCCACGACGTCCGCCTGGCGTAGCACGAGCTGGTGCGCTTTGGGTCTGGGTCTGACTCCGAGAGGTACCCCGGCCGTGTCGACTCGCACCAGGTCACGGCGTGGTTGCCGGCGTTCGGACAGCTCAGGCAGCAGCCCGAGCCGACGGGCGGCGTCCAGGCCGGTCCCGGTGAGCACCTCGGGAAGATCGGGCGGCGAGGATGGACCGGGTAGCAGAACGACGTCCCAGTCGCTTCTGAGCAGGCGGTACGCGCAAGCCAGGCCGACGGCGCTCGCGCCGACGACAAGGGCTCTTCTGGCGGCCACGGAAAATCCTTTCGAGTCGACGACATCACGCCGACCAGACTTCCCGGCACACCTGAGCACCATGGTAGGTCGTGGAGCTCACTTCCGAAAGCCGGAGGACGGGTGATGACGGTCCACAACATTTGCAGAGTGCAATAGTCGGACCTAGGCTGAAGCCGTGGCCAGGTCGAGGAGAGCAGTGGTGGCGGGTGCCGGCGTCGCCGGGCTGACGACGGCCTGGTGGCTGGAACGGGCAGGCTGGGACGTGCTGCTGATAGAGAAGGCCCAAGGTGTCCGCCTGGACGGGTACATGATCGATCTCTTCGGTCCTGGGCGTGAGGTGGTCGCCCGGATGGGGATCGTGCCCGCTCTGGAGCGGCATCGTGCGCCGATCAGGGGCGTCACCGCCGTCGACGAGCGCGGTCGGCGACGTGGCGAGCTGGTCGTGGCAGAGGACGAGACCGGCGACGTGATCAGCCTTCTCCGCGGAGATCTCGTCCAGGTGCTCGCCGGTGCCGTGCGTTCCCAGGTTCGCTACGGCATGACCGTTGAGGCGTGGCAGCACACGGGCAGCGGAGTGCGCGTGCTGCTGACCGACGGCACGGTCCACGAAGCGGACCTTCTTGTGGGTGCCGACGGGGTCCATTCACGGGTGCGTGAACTCGTTTTCGGTCCAGAGCAGCGGTTCCTGAGGTACCTGGGGTTCCACGTGGCCGCCGTCTCGGTGCGGGACCGCACGCTCAGCGACCGTCTCGGGGAGAGCTACCAGGTGTTGACCACGCCGAACCGAACGGTCGGCTGTCACTCGGCCGGACAGGACGACGTCTCCGCGTACTTCCTGTACCGCAACGAGAACAGTGTGCTTCCCCCGGACCCGGTGGGCGCGCTGCGATCCGAGTTCGGCGATCTGGGCTGGGTGACGCCGGCCCTGTTGCGCGCGTTGCCGGGCGACCTCTACTTCGACCAGGCCGCTCAGGTGGAGGTAGATCTGTGGCACCGCAAACGGGTGGTGCTCGTGGGCGATGCCTGCGGAGCGGTGTCGCTGTTCGCCGGGCACGGCGCTTCACTCGCCATGTCCGGGGCCTGTGTGCTCGCTCAGGAGCTGACTCGGGAAAAGGACATGATCTCCGCGTTGGTGAACTACGAGATGCGGATGAAGCCTGTTGTGGTGCGGACGCAGGAGTTCGGCCGTCGCTTCACCGAGTGGATGGCGCCGTCTACCCGATGGCGGATCTTGGCGCGCGACTGGCTCCTCCGCCTGTCCCGATGGAGGTTCCTGAACAAGATGATGGTCCGATCGGCGACTCCCGTCGCCGACGACCTGTTCGCTCGCTGCGAGCGTGAGGATCATGGACGCCAAGGCGTGAGGCGGGGAATCCACCCCGGTACTGCCTGACGGTAGGCGACGTACTGGTCGCCAAAGCTGCGCCGCAGAGCGGGTTCCTCGTGCAGACGCACCATCGTGACGAATGCCGCCGCGACCAGTGCCGCGTAGCCGAGCAGAACGAGCTGGCCGAACAACAGGGCCTGGCCGGCGATCGCGCCGAGCACAGCGACGTACATCGGGTTGCGCACGTGGCGGTACAGGCCGCCGACGACCAGCCTGTCCGGCGGCGCGATCGGCGCCGGGGTGCCGAAACCCTCGACGACGAAACGGGTGAACGCCGACAGCAGGACCACCACTGCCACCACCAGGACCACGACTCCCAGCGCCTGGGCGGGCAGCCACGAGGTGGGAGCATCTGCCGTCCGCCATCCCGTCAGCAGCCAGGGGATCAGCCCCGCCACCGTTCCGGGCGCGATGACGAGGAAGACGGCGGAACCGAGTGCGGCTCTTCGGATCTGCATGGCGGCGATTGTTCGTGGAAGCTGCCCACTCTTGGTAGGGCTGTGTCGCACAACCCGGCTCTGTTTCACCCGTTCGACGGAGGCTGCGGCGGATCGGGAGGTCCGCCGACTCCTGTGCGCGATGATCGGCTACGGTATGTCGTTCACCACGGCGCTGTCGGTGCGCTGTTCGCGAGGAGTGCTCGACATGGTCACGGTCCTGGTGGTCGATCGTGAGCCGAGGACTGTCCGCACCCTGAAGAAGGCTCTCACCGCCAGCGGACACGAAGTGCTGGTGGCAGTGGACGAGCAGACCGCCCTCGATGTCGCCGCCAGTGGCAGGCCGGACGTCGTGGTCGTCGACCCCGCGCTCTCGTCGGCCGATCCCGTCGAGCTGGTCGCGGGTCTGCGTGAACGCACTCCAGTGCCGATGATCGTGCTGTCGCCGCACGCGCAGTCGCGGCGCAAGGTGAAGGTGCTCGACGCCGGCGCGGACGACTACGTGACGAAACCCTTCGACCTCAACGAGTTGTTGGCTCGCCTGAGGGCCTTCGTACGCAGGTCGACATCAGGAGCGAAGAAGGATCCGGTCGTCGTCGCGAAGGCCTTCACGGTCGATCTCGCCACGAAGAAGGTGCACCGGCACGGCGTCGAGGTGCATCTCACTCCCATCGAGTGGGCCGTCCTCGAGGTCCTGGTTCGTGACGGAGGCCGGCTGGTGTCCCACCGGCGGCTGCTCCACGACGTGTGGGGGCCGTCCCGCACCGGCGAACTCCAGTACCTGCGGGTGTATCTGGCGCAACTGCGCCGCAAGCTGGAGGACGATCCCTCGCATCCTCAGCACCTCATCACCGAGCCGGGACTGGGGCACCGCTTCGAGCCGTGACGGTCAACGCCGCCCGAGCGCGCGTACTGCCAGTGCGATGATCGCGAAACCCGCGACGATCAGCAGCGCGATGGCGAGGCCGGACATCGGCGTCACTCCTGCTCCTGGGAACGACGGTGGTGCGTTCGATCGTAGCGCCCACGTGCCACGCGCCGGAGGTGAACCGCAGCGAAACCGAGCCCCAGCAGGACTGCCAGAACGATCAGCGCCGGTAGCGGTCCGATCGCGGTGAGCCAGTCGACCAGAGTGCTCTGGAAGGCGGACGCGGCGTCGATGACGGGGTCGGCGGGATCGGCCTCGCCCAGGAACAGCCTCAGTTCGTAGACGCCGTAGTAGGTCACGTAGAGCCCCACGAGCACCAGCAACACTCCGCCCAGACGCGAGACGTGGGGGAGAAGGCCACGTGCGCGGCTGACAAGACCGGCGCTGGCGAGTGCGGTGGCGACCGCGAGTGCGGTGACGACCAGACCCATTCCGGCGGCGTAGGCGACGAACGCGAGCACACCCTCGCCGACCTCACCACTGCGCAACGCGGCTCCCGACACCGCGAGGAACGGCCCGATCGTGCAGGACAACGAGGCGATCGCGTAGGCCACGCCGTAGCCGAACATGGTGCTCAGCCGCTGATCCGGGGCACCCTTGCGCGGCTTGGGCACGAGCAGACTGATCTCACGTCCGGTGATCAGGAACGCGCCCACCACGAGGAGGGTGAGACCGATGAGAACGGTCACGAACGGCAGGTAGCGCTGCACCGAGGCGAAGATCGGCGCGATGACCACTCCGAACAAGCCGAACACCGTGACGAAGCCCGCTGTCATCAAAGCGCTGGAACCCAGTGCGCGTCCGAGTTGCTGGCGCTGCGTGCGATCGGCGGACCCGGTGACGACCAGGGCCAGGTAGGCGGGCAGCATGGCGAACCCGCAGGGATTGACCGTGGCCACCATGCCGGCGACCACGGCGAGCAGCAGGATCTCGCTCACGCGAGCCTGGACAGGCGGTCGCGCAGGTCCTGTTCGGACAGTTGGCTCGTGACCACCTCGACCTTGCCGTCCTTGGACACGAAGGCGTAGGCGGGCTGGGCGGTCACACCGAACCGCTTCCACACCGCGCTTTCGGTGTCGGCGAGGTGCTGGAACGACTTCAGGTCGTACCTGTCCACGAAGCCCTGCATCGCGGGAACCTGGTCGAGCGCAGCGACACCGAGGAACGTGACTGAGGATCCGAGTTCCTTGGCGGCCTTCGCCATGCCGGGAGCCTCGCGTTGGCACTTGGGGCACCACGGCGCCCAGAACCAGAGCACTGCGGGCTTGCCGGCGAGGCTCGCACCGGAGAACTCCGCGCCGTCCACGGTTCTGGCGGTGAAGTCGAGTTGTTCGGGCACCGCGGCACTGGACTGAGCCGGCGTGCTCACCGACGTGGAGGTGGCCGATGCGGCGCTGGACGTGGGACCGGTCTGCGGGGCGGCGGTCTGCGTGCCGCACCCGGTGATCAGTGCGATCACTGCTGCTGCAGTGGCCACGCGTTTGGCGAACATCGAGTGCCCTTCGTCGGCTGCGTGTGACCGACATAGTGCCTCAAACGGACAGAAGCGGCGGGTGATGACACATTACGAAGTGCTGACGTGCGTCGGCGACGAGGTCAGGTGTTCTCCTGGGCACAGGCGACTTCCAGCACTCGATCTCCGGCACGAAGCACGTGTGGCTCTTCTTGATCCCGCCAACGATGAGCATCGCCGCGCACGGCGGCGAGCACCGCTGGTGCGCACTCGACGAGGTACTGGCCGATCTCGCTCCATCGAACCGCCCTGTCGACGAGCCTGAGGCCACCGTCATCACACGTGACCAACTCCGAAGGAGCCTTGTGCGCCACGACGTGGTCGGCGCCGAGATACCGGGCCACCTCTTCCCACTGAGTCTCGTGCAAGGCGACCACGAGGACGGCCTGCTCGTTGATCCAGCGAACCGCGGACAGGATTCGCAGGGCCACCACGTCGTCCGCGACCGTCACGATCACCCGCGTGGCCCGCGGGACGTCCGCATCGCGCAGAGCCGCGACGTCAGCGCCGTTGCCGATGACGGGGCGTGCCCCGTGGTACGTGCCGAGCGCGGCCACGGCGAGGTCCGTGTCGATCACCACGGTGGCCGCGCGCTGTGCACTGGACATCCTGTCGAGCACCTCGTGGCCGCGACGGCCCAGCCCGATGATCACGGTCCGTGAGATCACGAAGCTCCCAGGTGACGGTGTGCCAGTTCGAGCGCTGACGAGGCGCTAGCTGTTCTCCGCTGCGTTCTGCTGGTGCACGTCCGGGATCCCGTCTCTGTCGGAGTCGCGGTTCTCCTCGTCGTAGATGCGGCGGTAGACCCTGTTGCGTGCGCGCAGGATCACCGTCGCGATCAGAGCCGACAGCACCGAGCCGAGCAGGACGGCGACCTTGGCGTTGCTGTAGTTGTCACTGCCCTCACCGAACGAGAGTTCGCTGACCAGCAGCGAGACCGTGAAGCCGATGCCGGCGAGGATCGAGAGGCCGATCGCGTCGATCCACGCGAAGTCCTCGTTCAGCGTTGCCTTGGTGAACCGGGCCATGAGGTAGGTGGCGATGGTGATGCCGATCGGTTTGCCCACCAGCAGGCCGAGCACGATGCCCACCGTGACGCTGTCCGTCAGCGAGCTGACGAAGCCGCTCAGGCCACCGACCGACACACCTGCGGCGAAGAAGGCGAAGACGGGGACGGCTACTCCGGTGGACAGGGGTTGCCAGCGGTGCTGGAAGATCTCGGCGAGTCCGGGGCCCTCGCCGTACCTGCGGATCACCGGCACGGCGAATCCCAGCAGCACACCGGCGACGGTCGCGTGCACGCCCGAAGCGTGCATCAGCGCCCATGTGGCCACGGCCAGGGGAACGAGCAGCCACCACGCCCGGACCCTGCGCTGGACCAGGACCGTGAACACGCCCAGCGGGATGAACATCAACACCAGCGGCAGCGGCGACAGGTGATCGGTGTAGAAGAGGGCGATGATCACGATCGCGATGAGGTCGTCGACCACCGCGAGGGTGAGCAGGAACGTCCGCAGGGCGGACGGAAGGCAGCGGCCGATCACCGCGAGCACCGCGAGCGCGAACGCGATGTCCGTCGCGGTGGGGATGGCCCAGCCGGACAGGCCGGGGCCACCGAGGTTGACCACCGTGTAGATCAGCGCTGGGACGGCGACTCCGCCGAAAGCGGCGGCGATCGGGATCGCGGCACGTCGGGAGTCGCGCAGGTCGCCGGCCACGAACTCTCGTTTGAGCTCGAGCCCCGCCACGAAGAAGAAGATCACGAGCAGCCCGTCCGACGCCCATTCGGCGAGACTCAGCCGCAGGTGGAGTGATTCGGGACCGAACTCCACCGAACGGAGTGTCTCGTAGGCGGGTGCCCAGGGGGAGTTGGCCCAGACGAGCCCGACGAGCGCGGCGACCAGCATGATGACGCCGCCGACGGTCTCGAGGCGGAGGAGGTCGGCGATGCGCCGGGTCTCCGGCCAGGAACCGCGGCTGAACAGCTGGGTCTTCACTTGGTTCACAGCGCACTCCGGGTGTCGTCGGCCGCGACGCCGACCAGACTTCCCGGCACACCATGCCGCTGGGGCGCGGCAACTCACCGACCGTACCTCACGATCGGGGATTGCGGGCCGGTCGTGTGATCTTGTCCGCGAGCGTTCCCCGATGTGGCCTCGGCTGTTCCTGCTTGCGTCCGCTCACCGTCCTTTGTGGTTTCTCAGGCGGCGAACCGCTCAGGCATCTGCCCGGCGATGCGGGCGAGATCCTCCTTCGTCGGTCTGGTGACGTACTCGTCCAGCACGAGATCCCGGGCCTGGGCCCGGACGGTGGTCCTCGCCTGGTCCAGGCATGTCATGAGCTCGGCGGAGAGGGCCTGCGGGTTCCTGTCGCGAGTGCCTTCGCCGAGTTCGACGTGTGTGGTGATCCCGTCCGCGTTCACCGTGACTGACACGGAGCCGTCATCTGTGGAGGAGGTCGCGTGCAGTGAAGCGAGCAGCAGTGCCATCTCGTGGTAGCGCTCGCGTTCCTGCTCGACCGCCGCTTCGACGCGCTGCTCCCACCTGGCCTTGCGCAGCCGCAGCACGTCGCACACCACGACCGCGTCCTCCGAGGGCACGGCCCAGGTCCCAGTAGAGGTGTGCAGCGCGAGCGCGGTGCCGCCGTCGGCGCGGTCGACCGTGACGGACACCTCGTGGAGGTGACGGAATGAGACTCCGGCCTCCAGACGTCCGCCTGCCGCGCGAAACTCCCAGTCGACCCGGTCCACGCCGATGACGACGCGGGACGACGAACCGCGGAACGTCAACTGGAGAGGGGTGGAACCCAACTCCGCGACGGGGGAGGCCAGCAGGGAGCGGCACGCGCGCCGGGCGAGCGTCCACGCCGAGCCCGCGCTCAGGAATCCCAGTGCCAGCAACGCTTTCATCACCACGGCCGTGCCTGTCGCGGTGCGCGCGGCGATGCCGAAACCGGGCACCACGCCGAAGAAGAGTTGCGTGCCGGTCATCAGCACGGTGGCGGGAAACCACGACGCGGGATCTGTCAAGCCGTCGTGGCGCAACCACGCCACGAGCGAAATGCCCGCGGCCGCCGCCACGAGAACGGGAATCGCCGACCACCAGGGCACCTCCGAGATCTGGAAGTGCGGTAGCGCCGCGAACGCGAGGCACACCAGGCCGAGCACCAGCGGAAGCCCGACCATCGCGGTGAGGACGAAGGTCCTGGCGTGACGCCACCTGGCTGCCAGTGCCATGGCGACCTGAGGGTTGTCGATCATCGGAATCATGCGGGGAACAAGCACTACAGCACACCTCACCCAACGTGGTCCAACGACGAAAAAGCGTTGTTGGACAGGCGGAATCCGGGCTGCCGGTGTTCGGGCGCCCAGAAAGAACCGAACCGACGCGGGTGTCAGCTTTCGGGAGGGTGTCCTGGCCTGCCGGACTGGGGAAAGGGGGATGCGGAGACTGATCGAAGCCGGGGCATGGCACCTCTAGTCGCGTATCCGCCGCCACCGTGTTGTGACGAGCGGGCCGACCAGGCTTCCCGGCGCTCCACCCATCAAGATGCCGTAAAAGTGTGCTCAACGCAAACGTCCAGGCGTGTGAACCTGGTGTTGCGCGATCACATCGCGCCGAGCAAGGCCGACGAGTCCGCGCTCCCTCCTCACATCGCTCATCGATTCCTCAGAGTTCGACCAAGCCACGACCCCACGTGCGGTCCGAGGATGGGCCTGCACGGACCAGGCAGGTCCAGGGCGTTGAACGAGAGGGCTGGAATTGAGCATGTACACGGACATCGGTGCGACGGCGGCCGGAGCCGGGACGGCGATGCCGGAACCCGCACACGATTCGGGGCGGGCGAGCACCTTCTGCGAAGCGTTCCAGCGGACCGCCGCGGTGGACCCGGACGCGGTGGCCTTGCGGACGGTAGGCGGTACGCGGTCGATGACGTGGAAGCAGTACGCCGCGGAAGTGCGAGCGGTCGCTGCGGGGCTGAGCGCGCTCGGTGTCGGCCGCGGTGACACCGTCGCACTGATGATGGCCAACCGGATGGAGTTCTACCCGCTGGAGGTCGGTGCACAGCACCTCGGCGCCACCTCGTTCTCCGTGTACAACACGGTGTCCGCCGAGCAGCTGGCCCACGTGCTCGCCAACGCCGGCGCGAAGGTGGTGCTGTGCGAGGAGCAGTACGTCGACCTCGTCCGGCGGTGCGGGGTCGAGGTCGAGCACGTGGTGTGTGTCGACGGCGCACCTGCGGGCACCATCACCGTCGAGGAGTTGATCGGTCGCGGTGCGCCGGAGTTCGACTTCGAGGAGGCCTGGCGATCGGTGCGTTCGGAGGACGTGCTGACGCTGATCTACACCTCGGGCACGACGGGTGAACCCAAGGGCGTCGAGATGACGCACGAAAGCCTGCTCTACGAGGTGCACGCTCTCACCGGTGTGCTGCCGGTGGAGTTCGGTGATCGAATCACGTCCTTCCTGCCCTCCGCGCACATCGCGGACCGGGTGTTCTGCCTCTACCTCCACGAGGTGATGGGCAGCCAGATCACCGTGGTGCCCGACGCGCGGCAGATCGCCGCCGCGCTGCCGGACTGCCGTCCCACCATCTGGGGAGCGGTGCCGCGGGTGTGGGAGAAGCTCAAGGCCGGCATCGAGGCTGCGGTCGCGGCCGAGCAGGACGAGACGCGGCGACAGGGCCTGCAGTGGGCACTGAACATCGCGGCGCGCAAGGCGGACGCAGACCTGATCGGCGTGGAGCTGTCCGCCGAGGAGCGGGCGGCCTACGCCAAGGCGGACGAACTGGTCCTGTCCGGGCTGCGCGCCAGGATCGGACTGGACCAGGTGAGGTGGACGGTGTCGGGAGCGGCACCGATTCCCAAGGAGGTGCTGGCCTTCTTCGGCGGGCTCGGGGTCCCGATCTCGGAGCTGTGGGGGATGTCCGAGCTGAGCTGCGTGGCGAGCGTGGTGTCGCCCGCCGAGCACAGGCTGGGCACGGTCGGCAGGTTGCTCCCCGGCATGGAGGGCAGGATCGCCGAGGACGGTGAGTTCCTCGTGCGCGGGCCACTGGTGATGAAGGGCTACCGCAAGGAACCGGCGAAGACCGCCGAGGCGGTCGACGGCGACGGCTGGCTGCACACCGGTGACGTGATGACCGTGGACGGCGACGGCTACCTCTCCGTCGTGGATCGCAAGAAGGAACTCATCATCAGCGCCGCGGGCAAGAACATGTCACCCGCGCACATCGAGAACGTCATGAAGGGGGCCTGTCCGTTGATCGGTGGCATCGCCACCATCGGTGATCGGCGTCCCTACAACACCGCGCTGATCGTGCTGGACGCCGAGAGCGCCGCCGCTCACGCCGCCCGGTGCGGGCTTCCGGACTCCTCCGCCGCGGCGTTGTCGGCCGACGCGGACGTGATCGGCCGGATCAGGTCGGGCATCGCCGAAGGCAACATCCGGCTGTCCCGATCGGAACAGGTCAAGCGGTTCCAGATCCTGCCCGTCTTCTGGGAGCCGGGCGGAGACGAACTCACCCTGACCTCGAAACTGCGGCGCAAGCCCATCGCACAGAAATACGCGGCCGAGATCGACTCGCTGTACGCGGACTCGCAGGGAACAGCTGTGCACGAACCCGCAGTGACGCCCGCGCTGGCCTGAGCCCGTACTGGAGGGGTGGACACGATGGGCATGCGTGCGCGAACCAGCGCGATCATCATCGGAGCGGGCATCGCGGGACTGGCGACCGCACGCGTCCTGAGCGACCACGTCGACGAAGTGCGGATCCTGGAACGGGACCGCTTGCCCCAGCGGAGGGTCCCCCGCCCGAGTGTCCCGCAGGGACGCCACGCCCATGCACTGCTGGAGGTCGGGGAACGGCTGCTGGACACCTGGTTTCCGGGACTGACCGCCGAGTTGGAGGCAGGCGGCGCGGTCACGCTGAACGCCGCTGCCCTGCTGGGACACCAGAGCCGCGGGCGACGGGTCCTCGCCGATCCCGGATCGTTCTCGTTGTCCACGAGTCGGCCTCTGCTGGAGGGGACGATCCGCGCACTGCTGACCTCTCAGCGGGACGCCGTGTCGGTCGGTGACGAGACAGCGGTGGACGGACTGCTGGTCGAGGACGGCAGGGTGACCGGTGTCGAGGTCGACGGCGTGCGGCACCGGGCGGATCTTGTGGTCGCCTGTACCGGCCGCCACACCCGTTTCCTCGACCAGCTGGCCGAAAAGGGGTTCTCGGCGCCGCCGATGTCCGAAGTGGACATCGGCGTGACGTGCGGAACGTGTGTCGTGTCCCGGCGGCCGGACGACTTCCGCGGCGCGCTCGCCGTCGCGGTCGACGATCCGGTGGCCGGCCACCGGATCGGCATGATGGTCCCGGCGGAGGGGAACCTGTGGATCGTCTCCCTGGCGTCCTCCCACAGTGAAGAGCCCTCGGCGGAACCTTCGGCCTTCGAGGCTTTCGCCCGGTCGATGCCCCTGCCGCTGATCGCCGAGGTTCTCGCGCGGGGCGAGGTGGTGACACCGGTCATGACCTACCGGATGCCGGTCAGCAGGCGCCGCCACGTCGAACGACTGACACGACCTCCTGCCGGGTTCCTCGTGCTCGGCGACGCCGTCTGCAGCTTCAACCCCCTGCACGCGCAGGGGGTGTCGTCCGCGGCTCTTCAGGCACAAGCCCTCGGCAACGCCGTCGCCCGGCACGGCCCGTCCTCTGCCGCGCTGCCCCGCGACTTCTACCGGCGGGTCGCCAGGATCATCGACGTGCCCTGGCGGATTGCGGCGCAGGAGGAGGCAGCCGTCGGAGACGGCGCATCGGAACCGGCCGGCACCGACCTCCTCGACCGCTACCTCGGCCGGGCGCTTCGAGCCGGCCGCACCTGTGTTCCTGTGGCGCGCCAAGCGTTGCGGGTGCGGCAACTGCGCGCCAGCCCGGCGACGCTGATGACTCCGGCCATGATCCTTCGGGTCCTGCTGTCGGGGTACCTCTCACCGGCTCGGACGAGGTAGTGCCGGACGGTCATCCACCCACGAAGTCGTCGATGTGGGACAGGAACTCCGGCCAGGCGGGCTCCGAGGCGGTGAGCAGGTGGTTGCTGCTGTCGAGGATGACGAGCTGGCTGTGGGGGATGAGCGCGGCGAGCTCGCTGGCCTGGGAGGCCGGGACGCGTGAGTCGTCGCGGGAGTGGAGGATGAGCGTCGGGCATTGCACCCGGTGGGCGATGTGCGAGACGTCGATCTTCGCGAACTCCTCGAGGAACCGGACTCCGTTGGCGGGCGAGGTCGTCTGCCGCTGGAACGCGGTGAAGTCGTCCCAGTCGCTCGTCGTGCCGTCGGGCAGGAACTGTGAAGCGAAGATCCGCAGGAAGCCGGGGTCCTGGTGGCTCCACCCCACTCGGGCGACCTCCAGGTCGATGTCCGCCGCCTCGCGTTCGGCGTCGTCGCGGGCGCGCACCTGACGGCCTCGGGCGTACGCCCCGGCGAGGATCAACCGGCTGACCCGCTCGGGACGACGTACCGCGTAGGCGATGGCCACCGCGCCGCCCTGGGACACCCCGAGCAGCGGGAACCGGTCGAGTCCGGCAGCCTCGACCACGGTGTCGAGGTCGTCCACCCAGTCGTCGAACGTGAAGCTGGGCACGTCCCAGTCCGACAGCCCGCACCCCCGCTCGTCGTAGCGGACCAGCTGGCGGTGGCGGGCGAGTCCGGACAACCAGTGGGACCAGACCGGGGTGGTCCACTCGAGGTCGAGGTGGCTCATCCAGTTCGCCGCCTTCACCAGCGGCGGTCCCGTTCCGGTGGTGGCGTAAGCGATCCGCGTGCCGTCCTCGGACCGGCAGAAGCGGATCACCTGACGATGGGGGCGTACGGGCGCGTACGGGTCGGCGGAACCCTCGGGTTTCTCCGCGGGCGTAGGCCCGAACACCGCGGCGGGGGCGACGAACTGATAGCCGCGCCGGTGCACGGTGCGGATCGACTGCTGTTGTTCGCCGGTGTCACCGATGGCGAGACGCACGGTCCTCAACGCCGTGGTGAGCGCGGCCTCGCTGACGAAGCGGTCACCCCACACCAGGTCGAGCAGTTCGTTCTTCGGCACCACCCGATCCCGATGCGTCACCAGGTGGCACAGCAGGTCGAAGGCTCGCGGCTCGACGTGCACCAGCGCGCCCGCGCGACGCAGCTGGTGGCCGGTGACGTCGAGTTCGTACTCGCCGAAGCGCACCACTTCCCCAGCCATCAGCCCAGCCTACTGATCTTGCCCGGCTGAGCCCCCACCGCGGTGGGAGTCCTCCTCGGCGAGGAAGGTGTGGAGCTCGTCCAGGAAACGGGGCCACGCCGGTTCATCGGCGGTCAGCAGGTGGTTGCGTCCGTCGAGCACGACCACCCTGCTGTCGGGGATGAGCTCGGCCAGTTCCATCGCCTGGGAGAGCGGAATCCGCGTGTCGTCACGGGAGTGCACGATCAACGTCGGGCAGGGGACCCGCCGCGCCAGATCGGCGACGTCGAGGCGGGACTGTTCTTCCAGGAACCGGGCACCGTTGGCCGCCGACACCGAGCGCCGCTGCAAGTTCGTGAACATGTCCCACTTCTGAGGCGAGTCGTCGGCGAAGAACTGGGAACCGAAGAACCGCTGATAGCTGTGGTTCTGCGCGTGCCAGCCGGCCAGGGTGAGCCTCAGGTCGAGAGCGGCCTCGCCCTGCTCGGTGGCGTCGTGTGCCTGCGCCAGCCGGCCACGCGCGTAGGCCGCGTTCAGCACCAGACGGCTGACTCTCTCCGGCCTGAGCGCGGCATAGGCCACCGCCAGAGGACCACCCTGGGAGACGCCGAGCAGCGGGAAGCGGCCGAGCCCCGCCGCGTCGGCGACCGCGTCGATGTCCTCGATCCACTCCTCGAGCGTGAAAGTCGTTGTCCAGTCGGACAAGCCGTATCCCCGCTCGTCGTACCGGATCAGGCGGCGACCACGAGTGAGGCCCTCGAACCAGTGCGCGAACTCGGGCACGGTTCGTTCCAGATCCATCTGGCTCAGCCAGTTGGCGGTTCTCATGAGAGGAGGTCCCTCGCCGGTGACGGCCCAGGCGAGGCGCGTGCCGTCAGCCGTCCGGCAGAACCGGATGACGTCGCGGGACCAAGAGGTGTCGACAGCGGCATCGGTCAAAGCAGGGGGCTCGGTTACCTCTGTGTTCGTCGAAGCCACGAACTGGTAGCCGCGCCGGTGTACGGTGCGGATCAACTGTTGTTGACTGCCGGTGTCACCGATGGCCAAGCGAACGGTGCGCAGTCCGGTGGCGAGAGCCGCGTCGGAGACCGGCTCGCCACTCCACACGGTCGTCAGCAGTTCCCTTTTGGACACCACCCGGTCGCGATGCGCCACCAGATAACACAGCAGGGCAAAGGCTTTGGGCTCGATGCGGACGGGTTGCCCGTCGTGGCGGAGCCGGCCACGGCCCGGGTCGAGGTCGAACCGTCCGAAACGGTAGATCGCCGAGCTCACCACCCAAGCCTACTGTCTCGGCAGTCGCCGACTCGTCCGCCGGATGCCGGATGCGCACTGCTGCGTCCGCGACGCACGCCGGGTGGGCCACGCCTTCGCACGACCCACCCGACCGGTCACTTGACGATGGTCATTCCGCCGACGCGGCCTGCCTTGGAAGTGTCGCCACACCAACTCTCGAACGGGCTTCCGGCGATTGCGCTGCCGTCGATGCGATGCTGCAGAGCACGTTCTGGCCCAGGCTGGGTCACCGTGACGTCCTGGATGTTCCAGGTCTTCCGGCCGTGGAAGTTGTTGCTGAACTTCAGTTCGTAGTGGCCCTTGTAGTCCAGGAGCAACGGCCGGACCCACAGCTGCGCGTAGTCACCGGGCTGCACGGTCACCTCGACCGACTTCGAGAGGGTCGACGACCAGTTCCACTGCTGGTTGAAGCTGGTGCTCATCGATGCCTCGACCTGCACCGCACCGGGGAACCCGCCGCTCGCGGAGACACCGATCTCGACCCCGATGTCGATCGCGCCACCGACCGTGTCCTCCCATCCCGTGCCGTAGGTGCCCACTGACGTCGAGCAGTTGACCAATCCGTCGCCCGCACGCCATGAGCCGTAACGCTCAGAAGGCCGGCCCTCGTCGTCGAACTTGAACTTGCAGCTCTTGCCGCACTTCTGGAGCAGTTCGAGCCTCGTCGGACCGCCCTCGACCCGGACGAAGCGGTTGTTCGGAATAGGGGTGATGACGGGGGAGCCGAGACGGCGAAGGCGGTCGTTGGCGTACCACTCGATACCGTAGGTGTTATAGTAGCAGCCGTTGAAGGTCGCCACCGATTTGGGAATGACGTGAGGCAGCGAGAAAGTCGCTGTTTGGGTGTAGTTCTTGCACGGTGCAACCGGGCCCGACAGCGTCGCGAACGAGGGCGTTGTCGACATCAGGTGGCTCGTCCCGCTGAAGTCCTCGCCGACGAAGACGATTCCGGTCAGGAAGTGGTTCGATCCGCCGGCCTGCTTCGCCTGGTTCCCGGCAACGTTGACCTTCGCCAGGAGCGCGTTCCACGCGTTGTCGTCCAGAAGTTCGGCCCCGCTCTCGGGCCCATCGGCGACCCGCCCGTCGGTCGCGAGGCTGATCGCGGTCCGCAGACTCGTGAAGCAACGTGTGATCTGGTCGGAATAGCCGGACGCGGTTCTGACGCAGTGCGTGCCCTCTTCGCTTGCCTGTGGCGCCGTTGCGAACGCCGGTGTGCCTGCGCTCACGACCCCGAGCGCCGCCACCACCGCTACCCAGCGTGTGGGCCTGAAGAGTCGGCGTCCGCTGTCCTTCTGTCGCCCACTTATAATGCTTTCGCGCATTATTCTCGACACATTCCTTCCGTTCGCTTGCGCTTTTAGGCGAGATGAAATCTGTTTGCTAGAGATAATCGTAGGTGCAACTCGGTGTTCGGCACATGAGCGAACTCTGGGCAATATATGAGCGGAAATGAGCGAGATGTAGTCGATGTGGTGTGGCTGGGATTATCGTGGTGGTCCTGGTGTGGTTGTGTTGTTCGAGGCGGCAACCGCCAACCTGGGCAAGGGGTCCACCAGCCGATGCGGGTCGTCCCACCACCTCGTGGTCCTCGAGGAGGATGTCCGTCAGCTGGCCGAATGTCTGGAACAACCGGGATTCTCATTGCGGTCCGGGCAACGCCGTGCCGCCTGAACATGGCGGGCTGCCCGCAGGTCGGCGCCACCCGCTGCGTCGGCATCACCGGCAGGCAGGCGAAAACCGCTCGCCGGTCGAGTCCGTCCCCTCGACGGGTTTCTGCGACCCCGGGCCGAGCTACCCGGACATGGACTCGCCGTTCGCGCCGCGGACCACGGGGTCGGCTGACACGCAGCCCAACGGAAGGACGGCAGGGACGATGAGCACCTCCACCCGTGACAACACGGGCACCGCGTTCTTCGGACACCCACGCGGATTGGCGAACCTGTTCGGTGTGGAGATGTGGGAACGGTTCTCCTTCTACGGGATGCAGGGCATTCTCACGATCTATCTCTACTACTCGGCCACGGAAGGTGGTCTCGGCCTCTCTGAAACCACCGCGACCAGCATCGTCGGCGCCTATGGCGGTCTGGTGTACCTGTCCACGATCGTCGGCGCCTGGACAGCCGACCGCGTGCTCGGCTCGGAGCGGACACTCTTCTACAGCGCCGTTCTCATCATGCTCGGGCACATCTCGCTGGCGGTGATACCTGGGCTGGCCGGTGTGGGCCTCGGTCTGTGCGCCGTCGCGCTGGGCAGCGGTGGGCTGAAGGCCAACGCGACCGCGCTTGTCGGTTCCCTCTACGCCGAGGGTGACGAGCGGCGCGATGCCGGGTTCTCGCTGTTCTACCTGGGCGTCAACCTCGGGGCGTTCATCGGGCCGCTGCTCACCGGCCTCGCACAGCAGCAGCTCGGGTTCCACTTCGGGTTCGGACTGGCCGCGATCGGCATGGCGGCCGGGCTCGTCCAGTACACGATCGGCCGCAAGAACCTGCCGCAGGACGCGAACGTCGTGCCGAACCCGTTGCCGGCGAAGGGACGCGCGGTCGCCGGTGCCGGTGCGGTGGCTGTTGTCGCCGGTGTGGTCCTGTTCGTACTTGCCGGGGTGATCACGGCCGGGAACCTCGCCTCGGTGACGGTCCTGGTCGTGGCGGTGGCGGCGGTCGCGTACTTCGCCGTCATCCTGAGCAGCAAGAAGATCACGCGGGTGGAACGGCGGCGGGTGCTGAGCTTCATCCCGATGTTCCTGGCCAGCTTCGTGTTCTTCTCCCTTTTCCAGCAGCAGTTCACGGTCGTCGTCCTCTACGTCGACCAGCGGCTCGACCGCACGCTGTTCGGCTGGGAGATGCCGGTGGCGTGGGCGAACTCGATCAATCCGATCTTCATCATCCTGCTGGCGGGAGCGTTCGCGGCCATGTGGACGCGGCTCGGGCCGCGTCAGCCGTCCGCACCGGTCAAGTTCGCGCTCGGCACGGTGATCATGGGTGTCGCGTTCCTGATGTTCCTGCCCTTCGCCACAGGTACCGGCAACACCACGCCGTTGCTGATGCTCGTGCTGATCCTGCTGACCTTCAGCGTTGCGGAGCTGCTGCTGTCCCCGGTGGGCTTGTCGTTGTCGACGAAGCTGGCGCCAAAGGCGTTCCGCACGCAGATGGTCGCGTTGAACTTCCTCTCGATCGCGCTGGGCACCGCTACCGCGGGCGCACTCGCGAGTTACTACAGCGTCGACAACGAGGCGGCGTACTTCAGCGCTGTCGGTGGTACGGCGGTCGTGTTCGGAGTGCTGCTCGCACTGGCCAGCCCGTTCATCCGCAAGCTGATGAGCGGGGTGCGCTGATCGCTACGGGCCAAGGCACGCCGGCGCGGACAGCAGGTTGCTTTCTGATGGGCGCCCTGGTCGCTGGAGTGTTGGAAACAGCGACGGCACACGATGCGTGTTCGAGCACTGTGCGGCTGATCGCGCCGGACAGGGCAGTGTCCCGCATGGCCGGAACCGTCGAACCGACGACCACCCACCCCGACTGCGCACTTCAGCGGACGGGTCTGCGGCACACCCGGCGTCCACCTCGCGACTTGCGGCGCACGGTGAAGCGGAACTTCCCGTTGTCGTCGGGTTGGACGTCGAGCACCTGATCCGTGAGGCAGCGAGCGGTGGTGGGGTCGAGGAACACCCGTGAGCCGAGGTCTCCCGCCGCGACCTGGTCTCCTTGCACGGGCCGTTCCCTGACCGACAGCGCGAAGCCTGCGCTGTGCTCAGGGCGCCTCCTGGCCAGCGAGATCCTGAGCCCGCCCGCGGAGCTGCGGCTGTGCAGCGAGATGAGTGTGCTGATCGCCTGACTCGCTCGCAGGCTGACGTCGAGCATCCTGGCTCCTGATGTCGGCTTGGCTCTGACTGGTTCACCTTCGACACCGGATACCCCGAGCCTGCGGCTGAATACGCGGTCGGTACAAATGTTGGGCAGACGAAAGATTGAGCGGTGATCACGCTGCGAACCGGGGTGAAGCCTTCCGGTTTCCGGCGATCGGCCGCGTCCGCTCGCGATGCCGCGAGTTCAGACAGGCGGATCAACCGATGCGGGTCGTCGAACCGCGAGGCATGCTGTGCACATGGCCGTTGATCCACGTGGTGCGGACTTGAAACGACTGCTCGCCGAGGACTCGGGCGGGCCGGTGGTGATGCTGAACCTGCTGCGGTTCGCCGAAGGCGGTGCCGACTCATACCGCGAATACGCGCGCCATCTGAGCGAGACCTTCCTGCCTCGTCACGGCGGCGAGGTCCTCTACGCCGGAACGGGATCCACGGTGCTGGTGGCTGATGAAGGGCAGAGCTGGGACGCGGTGATCGTCGTGCGCTATCCGGACAGGACCGCGTTCAGTCGTATGGTGGCCGATCCCGAGTACCAGGAGGTGACGCGCTTGCGCACGGCGGCGCTGACCGAGGCGGTCCTCCAGGCCACGACCCCTTGGAGCTGATCCGAACTCGGTCGCTCACGGGCGAAGGTGGCGTTCAGCATGCGGCCAGAGGGCTGAAGGGCGTGACAACGCTGGGACAGAAGGGAAGTCGCGACGCGGCCGGTGATCGAACCCGCAGGAGCGTTCGTTCACCGAGTCGCCCGCCTGACGGCCAGCCCTGGGCACGAGAGTGAACGTCGGGGTGCCACCGAGCCGGTTGCCGAACACAAAGGGTCCACTGTGGATGAACTGATCCGTGTGCTTCGGACGTTCGGGCTTTCCAGGTGCGGATACTCGCCGACGCTTCGCCGACCGACCTCTGGACTGAACCCGCGCTGAATCCGAATGGTTACCGTGCGCGACCGCCAGTCTTGTCGGGGATGTTCACGCAGCGCATACTGATGCCCTCTCATTTGGTTGGGAGCTGCCCCGGCCCCCGGCAGTCGACGTTGTTGGACTCGACCACCGGAGCACTGGCCCGTGCCTGAGCATCAGTTCGTCCCCGGCGACATTCCCCGCGCCCGCATCCTGGACGCTGCCACAACGCCCACCGGGAATCTCCCGGCGGAGTTCATCGCCGTTCCTCGAGACGGGTGGCCCATGCACGACCACCTGGTCCATCCGCCTGCCCTGGTATCTGGTCAGGTACCCGTGCACCGCGCCCAACCAGGTCTGACGGCTCCCAACGTCCCGGCGGGTATTCCGGCCCTGCGAGTGTGTTCCGCACGGGTGGGGGCCGCTGTGGTGGTGCGCGTCAGCGGCGAGGTCGACCGGGTGACCGCGCCCGCGTTGACCACGGCGCTGCGGGCCGGCTGCCAGGCCGCCGACCCGTCGGATTCGCTGGTGGTCGACCTGACCGGGATCAGGTTCTTCGCCGTGGCAGGGCTGGCCGCGCTGGTCATCACCCATCGATACTGCCGTCGCCGGGACCTCACCATGCGCGTCGTGGCGACCCACCGCAGCGTGCTGATGCCGCTGCACGTCACCGGCCTGGACACTCAGTTCATCGTCATTCCTGATGCCGCATGACCCGCCCCGTTCCGGTTCGCTCACCCGTACCGGCCCGACCGGCGGGAACCCGCTGCGCGGGAACGCGCGTCCCGCGATGCTGGGAACAGGACACGATGGTGCCGCGATCCGCCACTCGGGATGGCGTCGAATCCGTGGGCAGGGCGGCGCCACACCAGGTCCGGTTCGCCGGAACGATCGACGCGGAGAGCCTCCCCGACCTCGTCGAACGCGTCCGGCGTGTCCCAATCGGGACAGATGTGGAACTGGACCTGTCCGAGGTGCGTCATCTGGGTGCCGCAGGGTTGGCGGTGCTGGTCCGGTTGCGCCGCCAGCGGGCCCGCGGCGGCGCTACCCTCTCCGTGACCGGGGTGCACCCCGCCGACCGCCGACTCGTGGCTCTGGTGGGTCTCCCGGAATCGCCACCGCCCGAGCGGGCATCGCGGATCGCGCCATGACGACATCGGCCACACCCTCAGGACCGGTCCCACCCCGCACCCGCTCGGGTGCTCCCGGGCTGACGATCTCGGTGCGGGTTGACGACGGCGTGGTTCTGCTCGTCGTCGCCGGACCGATCGACGCGGAGACCGTTGCGGGGTTGCGCACGGAACTGCTCGAGCTGTGTGTGGTGTGTCCTGGTGTCCTTGTCGTCGACCTGTCCGCCTACACCGCTCCTAGCGACACTCTGCTGCAGATCCTGCAGGAGGCCCAGAAGCGGTCGTCCCAGCGCGGCCGGTGCCGGCTGCTGGTGTTCGCCGAGCATCCTGACCTTGCCCACGCCCTGGACACCGCCGGCGTTGTCCGCCTCCACCGGCACCGTAGCCCGGACGAAGGAGTTCCACGTTCCGCACGCCGAGTTCTGGGTCGGCTGTGAGGAAGTGACGAGAGCACCGGTGGTGGCTGGTGAAGCCCAGCGGGTCAGTCGGCGGCGGATGGTATTCGCGACGTCGGATCCGGAGTCACCTGGACAGCTCGTGCGGACCCGTGACCGTGCCGCAGGCATTCGTCCACGAGATGCTGCGGCGAACTGCCCAACGACTCGGCGAGGATCCCACCCTCGTTGATCCGCACGTGCGGGTCACACCGCCCGCCACCGTCCGTTCAGCGCCCGCCTGACCTGATCGCCGAGGTGCTTCAGGTGCTCGCGTTCGGTGCTGTCGAAGTCCTGGATGTCGGCGGTAGCGCACAGACGTGCCAGCTGCTTTTCGATCGCCCGCCGGTGATCGGGCAGGTCCACCGCCCACGCGAGTTCGCGCAACAGGGTCAGCAGCCGGTCCAGCACCGCCGGGTCCGCGGCACCGTAGCGTCGTGGCTGCGACACCGCCATGTCCAAGAGATCCTCGAAGTCAGCCCGGTACAGCACCACTCTGACGAGGTGCCGGTCGTCGGAAAGGGCGTGGTGTCCCAGTTCGTGTGCGGCGAGTTGGGCCAAGAGCGCGGCGGAGTGGCCCAGCGCGTGGACGGCGGTGGTCGGGTCGTTGATGCCGGGCGAGAGCGCCTTGATGGCGACGTCGGTGAGCTGTCGCAGCCCGAAACCGACGTCCTGGGCGGCGGTCCGCTCGGTCTGCGTCGAGACCGCGGACCGTGCACGTGACAGCAGGTGCGTCGAGGTCTCGTGCGCGAAGGGTTCGGCCGTGCGTGGCCAGCACACCCCGATCGGTGTGCCGGCGACGACGGAGTTACCAGGACGACGATCGATGACGATGATGGCGTCGGCGTCGACCGCTGCGGAGAGCAGGGCGCTCTCGTCGACTCTGCCGAGAAATCCGGAAGTCGAGGCGATCACCGGCACTGCGCTCGCCGGGGGCACCGGAAGCACGGGCCGTGATGAATCCTCACCGCGTTCGGTGAGAACACGGCTCACCGTGGCGGCGGCATCTGCGTGCACGTCGCGCACCATCGTCTCGACCCGGATCTTGCGTGCCAGGTGGGCCAGGAACAACACCAGGAACACCACACTGGACAGGGCGAGCAGGAAGGCCACCGTCACCGATGCCTGCGGGACAAATGCTTGCTGGGCACCATCTGCGGTGCGCACTGTGCGCAGTACCGTGAGGGCGTAAGCGAACGTGGCGAGGAACAAGGCCAGAGTCGCGTGGACGAACCGGTCGCTGGTGAACGTCCGAAGCAGCCGGGGCGAGAACTGGCCACTGGCCAGTTGCAGCGTCACCACCGTCAGCGAGAACGTCAACGACGTCACCGTGATCAGCGAACCCGCGATCGCGGCCAGCACCGCGCGAGCCGCGTCGGCGCCCCCGCCGAACAGGTACGCCGTCCACGCGGCGGGCAGTTCGTCGTCGATCCGGGCGTCCACCTCCGGCAGCGTCACTCCCAGGGCCACCGCGAGAACGACCCCCGCTGTCGGCATCGGCCACAGCTGCGTGCGTACGGTGTCCCGAAACGCGCTCACCGCACCGCGAAACCCGGACATGGCCATCAGTTGCCTCGCTTCCGAGAATTAGGGCTCGCACACCGGACCGGCGAGGCCGCCGGAACCGGACTGCGGCGTTCTCCCGCGACAGTCCCTTTCCTGTCGGGCGGTTGTCCCAGGTGGTCCTGACGGCGCTCGGCGAGGCGACGTCGCCTGGCGGTTCTGACCATTGATCGGACTCAACGTTCGAGTGCGGCCATTGCGGCGCGAGCCGACCCTCCGGCCGGTTGAAGGATTGCCCAGGGTCGGCGTGGTAGCCGAGGTTCGCAAACGTCGCCCCGCTACGGCGAACGGCGACGCTCGACTAAGTGGTGAGTTTCGTCGACGGCGTCAGCGGTACAGCCCACGCGCGGCCTGGGCAGGGCCTCGGTGAGCCGTGATGCCGCTGTCGCGCGCAGGACGCTCAGCAGGTCGGCAACCTGCGTGAGCGAGCGGCCGTGGAGATAGGTCAGAAGCAGTACGTCGCGTGAGCGGGCGGGCACAACGGATTGCAGCTGACCAAGGCCGACGCAAGCCGACGCTGGGGATGCCGGCGTGCCGTAAGGGGCATGCGTGGTCTCGAGCCGGTCAAGTGCGCATTGGCGGATCATGGTCATGAGCAGCGCGACCACGTCACCGCGGTCGGGACTGTACAGAGGAGCGGTGTGCCACAGCTGCAGGTAGACGTCGCGAGTGGCTTCCTCTGCCGTAGCCGGGTCGGCGAGGATGCTACTGGCGAGGCCGAACACCGGCCGTACTGTGCGGTCGTAGAGTTCGGCGAACGCAGCAAGATCACCCCGCCCAGCTCGCTGCATCAGCATCTGACAGATCGCTGGACTATCGCTGTCGGTCATTGCGCCGCTCCCCGAGTGGACACCGTGTGGACACCACCGGGGGCTGGGGCGGCGCGCTCGACCGCCGGAATACCCGAATGCTCAGCGAGCAAACACCTCACAACGGCGCGTTGACGATCATGTTCTGAGCGTTTGACAACCCTCTTTGGGAACGACGGACCTGCTGAATTTCAATTACGATCTGTTTACCGACGCAGGTCGCCACACTGGCGAAGGTAACCATGCCACAACCGTTCGACTAGTGCGTGTCCTGTAAGCCGTTGATCTCGGCGTCTGGTATTTCTGCGTGGTGGTGGGTCGTGGTGAGTTGACGGATCGGGTGTGGGCGGCGGTGGCGTTGATCACCGGTAGGTGATCAACGCGATCCTGTGGAAGCTGCGGACCGGTGCGCCGTAGCCTGTCCTGCCCGACCGCTATGGGCCGTGGAAGACCGCGCATGAACGGCTGCAGTTGTGGACCAAGGACGGCACCTGGGCCCGCATCCTGGACGAGGTGATCGTCAAAGACGACTTCGTCGGCCATGTCGAGAGGGTCATCAGCATGGACTCGAGCGTCGTGCGGGCGATTGCTCGATCTGGACGGCGGTGGCTGCTGCCGCACTGGCCACCGCTGAACGTGGGTGGAGTCGCCAGCAGAACGCACTGGTCGCGGACGCGCTCGCCCTGGTGGCCGCGATCGAGACCCAGGTCCGGGTGATGGAGGAGCACTGCCTGCTGCGCGCACACGGCGACGCCTACTCGGAGTACGCCTCGCGCTCAGGCCGGTTCGTACCAGGCCTCGGCGGACTCACCTAACAATCGGGGCGATGGGGTTCGGGTCTTGCGGTGGGATCAGGCCAGCGATCTTCGCCGCGTCATCGAGGTACTCGATCGGTACGTGGGTCGCGGTTTTGCTGAGCAGGTGTTCCACTCGTTCTTTGACGTCGAAACCTGGGTTCACAACCACGACCGGCGTTCCGTCCGTGTAGCCGTGCTGGAGGAGAAACCGCACGAGCAGGTCGGTCTCGGGGAACGAGTAGCCGACGAGCCAGATACGGTCGGCGTCGCGCAGGCTGTTGAACGCGTGACGCCACTCGAGCCTGATGGTCTCGTTGTTGAAAAAGTTGGTCTTGCCGGCAGTCGGAGGCACCACCAGTGGAACTTTGTCGGCGATCAGCCAGTCTTTGATCGGTCTCTCGTCGTCGGCAGACCAGCCGTCTACACGACAGGCGTCATAGATGGTCTCACCGTAGAAGGTCTGGCGACCTGAGTACATCCAGGAACGTGACCCATGGAGCTTCATGAGGTTGAACGTCTCGACGAACGAGGGCCCAAGGACGCCACCCGACCTGGCGAAGATCGGCATCATGGGGGTCGTCCGGAGCTGGACTGGGGTGACGTAGTTGATGTCGGTCGATCCTCCGGCCCCGTAGACCTTCACCACATCGGTGTACGCCGCCTCGACGAGATTGTCGTAGTTGAAGGTGATGACCTTCGCGCGGTCTTCGTGCCACCGTGCGACGAGAGCCCTCAGCCAGTCAGGAGGAGCTGAACGGCGTGCCTTGATCTCGCGCTCGAAGATCACTTCGCAGATGAGGCGCGAAGCGGAGAGGAACGTAGCTCGGTGCCGGAGGTGTTCTTCCTCGGTAAGCCACGGCTGATCCTCCGCGAGGAACGAGAGCCAGTTCTCGAAGTCAGCGATAGGCAAGCGCGTGTCGTGTGGCAAGATCCGCTTGTCGAGCCGCCGTTCAAGCTCCTGGCCGAGCTCGTTGAGCAGCGGCATCGAGTTGCTGATAGCTCTTGAGAAGCCGGCTCCGAGCACGAACACTTCGGCCACGACGGTCTCCAATCTGGTTATTCGGGACGCGGCAGCACAACCGGAATCAAGGACAAGCGGATCGCGCGGCGGTTGTCTACCGTGGACGCCAGGACGAACTCTCGTGGCGCGTCGGGTTCGATCGCAGGGCGCTCGGTCAGGCACTGCTTGTGCTGCTGTATGCAGGTGGCGGCCTTATCGATGATGGTCGAAACGTCCTTGCGATCACGGACGAACAGGATCAGGGCGATGCGGGTGTCCCGCCACACCGTGTAGCCCAGCAGTTGGTCGATGGCTTCGACGAACCTCGTCTCGCCGTGCCATATCTTGCATTCGGCGACGAACGCGTCGCGGTCCTGCCAGCGCAGGAGGATGTCCGTCTTGCCCTTGCCCAGGAAGGTCTCGCCCGTGGCAAGACCGCGGTAGTTGGCGTTGAGTAAGAAGAGGAGGACGTCGCGGATCGTCTCCTCGGACTCGCCGACGAGCTTGTCTGCCGTGGCAGGCAACCGCTCAAGCGCAACGCCGAACGACGTGATCAGTTTGACGAGGCTGTTGGCGATGTCGTCGGCGAGCGCGTGCTCGGGCGTGCCTGATGCCTTGGAGCGCTCTACCTGCTCAAGCGTCAAAAGGGTCGGCGCGAGCGGCACTGCGAGAGACGCCGTTGCCACCGGTTCAAGCGGGATCGACAGGCTGGCCGCCGCGCTGCGAAGGCCGATGACACGCGCTCGCCGCGACTTGATGACCGGCGATATCGCGGCTCGAACCTCGGCACGGTGCTCATCGATCCTCTGATTGGCAACCTTGGCAGCCACCGTCAGCGACTCTTCGACCTTATCCCAGGCATCGCGGAGGACTGACTCGAACGTCAGCCACACCTCGTCGTCGGCCGCGGCAAGGCTCAGATTCAGTGAAATCTGCCAGGCCGGATAGTCGGGTTTTTTGGTTCGGAGCAGGGGATCGGTGGTGCCACCGCTGTTCATGATCCGGTCGGGCACGTCGAAGAGGGCGGAACCGGCACCTTCGCACGGCACGTTCAAACTGAAGTGTGCGGGATGAGCGGTGTCGCTTGTCTCGAAGCCGAGTGCGTTGGTCTCTTGCATCTTGTTCCACTTGAGATCGAACCGCGGCACCACTGGAGATGCGGCGTGGTTGGCGAGAACTGCCTCGATGAGCGCGTCCCCGTCGTGCGCCGCAAGCTCGTCCTCCGACAAGCGGTGGGCAGTCGCCAGTGCCTGCGCGAGGCGTTCGGGGAACTTTGTTTCCCACATCGGGATCGGCTCTGGGCGGCGAGGATTCGACACGAGACTCAGTATCGGCCACCGAACCCAGTCGGCCCGGAGGTCAAGGCGTGTCGCCGTTGAGTTCCTCCATTGCCACCAGATTGTCCTCGATCGCGCGGGCGAGCAGCTCCGACTTGGAATACGCGGATTGGCCTGCCTTCTCGTGCTTCTGCCGTGCCCGGCGGATGTACATGTCGACGGTGTGCGGCGAGACCGCATCTCACGCGCTACTGAGGTGTTCGACGACGACTGGAACCAGAGCAGCAGCGCGCTGCGTTCCTGTTCGGACAGCTTCAGTCGGTCGGCGGCGCCGTCGCTGATCAACGCTCCCGCCATGACCGGGCCGACGTACGGCTGGTCGGCTGCGACGGCGACCACCGCCTTGACTCATCGCGCTGACGGAAGAGTTTCTTGCGGCAACGGAACGCCGCGAGGTGCTTTGATACTGCGATGACGGTCGCCGCGTTCGTGATCTCATGCTTCGGTCTACTTGTCGCGTGTCTCGCTGCCTGGTACGGCCGCGGCCAGAAACGCGCGGCGGAGAAGTCAGCGGACGAGGCCAAGCGCTCTGCCGACGCCGCCGTGGCTCTCGCGGAGGTCGAGGCCGCTCGGCGTGCGGAGGAAGTGGCGGAATCCGAGCGTGGCCGTGTTCGCTTCGTTCTAGAACACGAGGGTGGCCAGCGGTACCTACTTCAGAACGTCGGAACTGACAGTGCGTACGGCGTTCAAGTCGATACCGACGGCATGGGCTTCCAAGACGAGGTCACCGAATTCGAGGAGTTCGAAGCCCAGACTGAGCACAGGTACATGCTTGCCAGAACGATGGAAACTGCCGGCAACGCCCAGGTGATCGTGACCTGGCACCTGAAGGAAGACCGATCTGACGAGTCGCGAACTGCACGGCTCTTCGGACCGTAGTCAGCTCACTGGCCGCCCGACTTGCGCGCCACCAGTCGCTCCGCCACGCCGAGCTTGAACCGTTGCAGCGGTTCGACTTCCAGTCCGCGCTGCTGATCGAGGTGTAGCGGCCACCGCAGGAAGTGTTCTCCTGCCGTTGGAATCGTGATCCGCTCCACCAGCCACTGCGCGCCTCGCCCAAGACGCGACGAGCTGGCGACGTGATCGATGAGGATCAACCGACCCTCCGCAACACCCGCACCATCTCATCGACAGCCGTCTCGTGATCGGAGATGGCACACAGCCCAAGGTGCACACGACGCTGTCTAAAGTGTGTGGCAGCTGTACCTGGCAGATCACCTGCCTCGGCTGGTCAAGCTGATGGAAAACTCTTCCGATCCCTCGACGTTGCCGGCCCGGTGCCTGAGCCGATGATCTGTCCGTTGTTGATCAGCCGCTGGATCCCTTCGGCCTTCTTTCGCACGGTTGTGCTGTTCCTCGCGACGAGCTTGCTGGCGAGCCAGTCGGAGCCAGTGCTGCAGCGCGATGGTTCCACCACCGCACCCGCTCTGTACCGGCGACTCACTCCATCGATCGGCACCACGCTCCGGGCGAAGAAACGACCCGAGACCACCGGTTTGCCGCACGAGTCATGCCCACATCGGATGAAGCTATAAGACCAGCGCTTACTTATCGCGACCCGTGATGTTGACTGCACATCGTGCACCAACCGGAAAAAGGGCAACTCGGAGAGCAAAGCGAAGGAGCGGTGAGGCAACAGTTCGTGAAGCTGGGCTGGGCCGTCAGCAAGCCAAAACCTGATCTTGCCACCGACTTGTTGATGCTGCCTCGCGATAACCGGCTGTTTGACCTGGGATTGATCGTCGGTGCCCAGGTCAAGACAGGTGACCGTCGTCCGTCGTGCTTGAGTTACTGGTGCCGCGGCGGTTGGCGCGGGAGTTGTACGCGGCGAGCGGGTGCACCCTCGGGCGTCGGTAGTCGAAGCGCACATCGCGGGTGTCCAAACAGTTGTGGCACAGGCACTTGTTGCGGCGGAGACCAGTTCGGTGACGTGCGCTGGGCGGTGCAGCCGTTCATCGGCCGCACCGGCGTCCAATTCGGTTACGGCCGGCTGCTCCTTGAGTTGGATCCGGCGCGCACGTCGCTGAACCTGGACTGACCACCGAACACGTGGGTGCCGTCGCCTAGCTGTTTGCGTCGGATTACCTGCACGCAGGCCTGCTGGTGTCGGGGACAAGGCGGTGCTGATCGGTGTACGAGGTGGATTCGCGTCTCGCGCGGTCCTGCAGGCCACTACAGAAGCCCGTTGAGCCGGACGAACAGCGCCTGGAAGCGCAGGCGGGAGTGCTCGTCGACCTTGTCGGGAAGCGTGCCGGGTGAGCGCATGAGGTGGTTTGCCGGTTGGTAGTGGTCGTAGCGGTGACCGAGTACGGCCTCCACCTGCTTGACGATTCGGCCGCCACCGCTGAGCTGGGACAGCGTGAAGGTGCCCACCCCGGACTCCTTCAGCAGCTTCAGGTACCAGTCGACCTCGAAGAGGTCCTCGATGTCGGCTTCGCCGGTGCCGGTCACCTCGGTCAGGTGGACCAGCCGCTTCGTGTCGATGAGGCCCTTGGATGCCAGCTGGGCGATGCGCTGGTTGCCGTTGGCGGCGACGTCCATCAGCACGGCCACGTTCAGGTTACCGCCGCCCAGCAGGGACACGAATGCCGGCACCTTGTCGAGCCCGCCGACGGGCGTGATCGTCCACTGCGGGGCGAGGGGCGTGCCTCCGGCTTGCCGGACGACCTCGCTCATCACAGTCAGGTACACAACGTCCGACGGGCCCTCGACGAGCAGTTGGTGCGGGCTAATGACGAGCGTCTGCGTCATGTCAACACCGATGGCGCCGAGCAGGGGGAAGACCGTGTCAGCACGGGCAGCCCACACGTTGTCACTCACCTTGGTGCCCTCGTCGCCGAGATCCTCGACGGTGCGGCACCGATCGAGCTTGTTCTTTTGGATCATGAACAAGGAGTGGGTGGTGTAGATGACCTGGTGGCGGGGCGCCAGCCGATCTTCGATGTAGCGCAGCAGGTCGTCCTGAGCCTTCGCGTGGAGGTTCAGTCCCGGCTCGTCGAGCAGGATGATCCTGCGGGCCGTGCTCGAGTCGAATTCGGAGAAGGCCGCGAGGAACGAGAAGAACCACAGGAAGCCCTTCGATCGCCCTTCGACCGGCAGGGTCACCCGATGCCGCTGGTTCTTGATCCGGACGTGCAGCCACGGCTCGCGGTGCGGTGGGTTCTGCAGGTTTGGCCTGAACTCGATGTCGAGCTCGACGGTCAGGTCCGGGTTCTGAGTCCAGTACTCGAGCAACTGGTCGGTAAGCTCATTGGCTGCGGCCTCGAGGGCGGCCTTACGGCTCTCGTAGGACTCCTCAGTGAACTCGGCGGTGTCCACCCCGGCGAGACGCAGGAGTGAGAGCGCAGTGCGTTCCTCGGGACGCAGGTCGCGTTCGGGGACTTGCTGCAGCCGGTTGATCGAGACGGTGCCCGGCAGCACGTTGTACTCGTCGAAGTACTGGAACTGGGGCATTCGTGCTTCGATCAGGCCCCAAGCCTCCTCCTCGAGCGTTCGGCCGCCGAGGCTATCGGCCACGGTTACGGCCGCCTCGGCAGCGGTGTCCGCGCGGAGAGCGTCAACAAGTTCCGCGATGGTGGTCGCCGCCGCGTAGGGACTGGGATCGAGGCCCGCTTTGGTGACGAGGTGGCGTGCCGCCGCGAGTTCGTCGAAGAAGGCGATGCGGTACAGCTTGGGGTCGTTGTACTTGCGGTACAAGGTGATTTGGTCACTAGTCAGCGCTTCAGGCCCGAGAACCTTGGTGACCGCCGTGACATCGTCCGCGTCGAGTTGGAAAGTCATCTTGACGGGCTGGGTCGTAGCGATCTTGTCCTTGTCGCGCGACCGGTAGCGCCGAGGGTAGTCCCGCAGGTCCTCGAACGTGGTGATGTGTCCGCTCGACAACGGGTTGAGGCGGTACAAGGCCTCGAGTACGGCGGTCTTGCCGGACTCGTTCTTACCGACAAGAGCGGTGACGTCGGCGTTCAGCGTGAACTCGGTTGAGTCCGTGGCGCTCTTGAAGGTGGCGACGTGGGCAGACAACAGGTGCATCTATGTGTTCTCCCTGATGCGGTATCGACGATGCTGCCCCGAACAGCGGAGGCAACGCTACGCCTCTGCCTCTCTCTCGTCCGCCAATTTTTGCGCGTGTCGTGAGCCGTTTCCGCCGTCCGACAACGGAAACCACCCAGCTGCATGATCTCGATGCGGCCCAACCAGAGCTCGGTCCATACGACCTGACGAGAAATCCTTGGCTCCGGTGGGACGGGGTGTCGGATTCACCTTGCGGGCGCACAACCTCGGACTGGCGATCGGCGGGGCGGTCGGACGTGGGTGTCGCTAGGGGGCGCCAGTCCTACGTGCTACGTAGGTGGAGTCGTACGTTCAGCGAGTCGGATACGGTGGCCTTCGGCTGTGTCGCCGAAGTCCCACTCGTCGTCGTCACGAAAGCGCTTGTAGAACCACTCGGGCACTCGGGTGGGTTCGAGGCGTGTGCGGAACACGCCGTCCTGCACGTCGCGGGCGACGCCGCGCAGGCGGTGCCACTCGTCCTCGGCGATGGGGCCGGGGTGCGCGTTGCGCAGTTCGGCGAGGACGAGCTTTCCCAGGTGTTCGCGTTCGTCGGCGACCTTGCGCTGGCCGGACCAGATCTCGTACGCGATCTGAAACGCGGCGAGCGAGGGGACGAAGAAGCTGAGCAGCGTGTCCAAGAGGGTGACGTTCGGGACGATGAGGCAGATGACTACACCGAGGACGGTCCACGCGGCCGCCACCCCGGCCACGAAACGGCTGTAGCGCCGACGTAGCCGTGCGTCCCAGGCGAGGTTCTGTTCCTGGGAGATGAAGACGTCGTAGGGATGGTGGACCCCGGTGGTGGGGTCGTACCAGCCACCGGTGATGCGGCCGTCCTTCTCGCCACCAACCGGCAGTTTGCGCGCCAGTAGGCGAACGTCCTGCTCGGGGATGCGGTCACCGGCGACAGTGGACCGCCACGGCAGGTCGAATAGTGCGGTGTCGAACATCTCCTGGAGGGTCGCGCCCTCCTTGGCCGTGCGCGCGGCTTTGCTTTTGAGCCACAACGCGGACAAGAGGAACGAGGCCACCCCGATGACGGACATGACGGCCCGGCCGTGACCGATCAGGGTGACCAGGACGCCGCCGAGGGCGATGATGATGGGCGCATTGACCCGTGTGGCTTCGAGGCGTTGTCCTATAACGTGGCTTGCCGCCGCCGCTCGTTGCACGAGCACCATGTCGTCGTCGAGTTGACGCTCGTGGATCGCGCGGGGCGGCATGCCTCGGAAACCCTCGGGGTTGGTGGTGAGGTTCACGGCCTGGTCATCCTGTTCCCGAACAGCTTCTTCCACTCGTCGTAGGCGGCGCGTTCCTCGCCGTCGTCCTCCAGATCGACCGCTCGTTCGGCGATGGCGCGAGCCCCGTCGAGCGCGGAGGCAGCCGTGATCTTCTGGCTGGTGGTCATGACGCCGTTGACGTTGCCGCCCAGCCCTGCCGGATCCGGCCACTCGTCGTGGATGCGCTCCGCAGCGGTGGCCAGGAAGAGCACGATCTCGTCCTGATACCGGCCGAACGGCGTCTTCACCAAGGACATGGCCATGACCTCGAGCAGGAACGAGGGCGACACCGGCTCACCGAGCTCGCGGTTGATGCCCTTGATCATCTTCACGAGCGGCACGTACTTGCCGTCGCAGTCGGCGTTCTTGGCGATGCTGAGCTCGTGGTGGACCTTGGGGTTGGTCGCGATCCACCGCCCAGCAGAGGGGTCGGGAATGAAGTAACCGCCGTCCTCGCGCTTGAAGGCGGGAACCACATCGACCGACATGACCTCGTCGTCGGGGCCGTAGGGGATCACGACCGCCATCCCGTCCTGCTCGGCGGCGCCCCACTTCTCCCGCAGGAGCTCCTCCAGGGCGTCGATGACCTGATTGGGGCTTCGGTGCCGATAGCCGGCCTGTTCGCCGTCCGCGTCTAGGACGATGAAGATGTCGACGTCCTTGAGCTTCTTCGTCTTCGTGTCGCGGCGGTAGCTGCCGGTCAGGAAGTCGTCGGCGAGGTCCCAGTGCGACCTGACGAAGTCGCGGATGGCCAGGTGGTGTGACGCCGCCTGTTTCTGCTCGGTCGGCGCGATCTCGAGGTTGTGCTTCAGGTTGACGAAGGCGTCGTCGACGTATCCCATGTCCGTGTCCTGGTCTCAGTTGGAGAGGTAGCGCATGCCGGCGGAGGCGTGCGGTGCCGCGCCGAGGGTGCCGAAGGCGATACCGCGCAGACCCTCGGTGCTGGCGCGTGTTCCGGTGCCCCAGCCTGGTTGCGGTGTGCCGGGCGTCTCGAAGGTGCAGAGGAGCTTGAAGGTGGTGCCTGCCGGAACGCGGTCGAGCTTCGCCAGGAACCGGGCCATGCGTGCCCGGGAGGCGGTGAACTCGGCATTGCCGTCCCCGGAGGCGCGGTAGGACACCGGGAACTCGATCACCGGTGCCACCGCGCCTGACGGCTGGTGGCACTCGACCACGACGGAGACCAGGGACTCCTCGACGATCCACGCCTTAATGGCGTTCTCGATGATCACCCAGTCGCGGTCCAGGCTGGCGGTGCTGATCCCGAGGTCCGCGAGGATGTCCGAGATCGTGCCGAGGATGACTTCGGTCAGGTGGGTCGCGGTGTGCGTGCGGGTGTGGCTGTAGGTGTGGGCGGAGGTCATCGCTGCTGCACCGCCCGTCGCAGGGCTTCGTGATCGATCAGAGGTCCGGCGCTGGCCGACTTGGCTTCCGCGGTTGGCGGGGCCTCGTCAGACAACCGGGCGTGGGCGTCGGCCGCTGCCTTCACCTGTTCCTGCAGCGGGCTCGGCGAAGGCAGGTAGATCATGAAGCTGCCTGCGCCCGCCGCACCGGGAACGGGGTTGAGGTTCTCCTGCAGGGTCAACGCAGCCGTGTCCGACACCGTTGTGATCTCGCAGTGCACCTTGCCCGCGACCAGCGTGATCGGGTGCCGCCGCAGATGCCCTCCCGCGACAAGCTTGCGGCCGATCTGCTCGGCAGTGGCCATCGCCTGCGCGGCTTCTTCGCGGGACAGTTCCGCGGACTGCGCCACGGTGTCCGTCACGAGGTCCGTGATCACGGACCAGGTGGCGCTGGCGCTGCGTACCGGAGCTGCCGCGACTTCCCTAGTCCGGAGCACTGGTCACCTCCTGCTGGTTGGTTTCCGCGACCGCGTTGCGGACCGCGAGTGACAGGTCGTGTTCGGTGAGGCTCTCGGGGTCGAGGACGGTGTCCAGCCGTTGAGCCATGGCCTCGAAGACCGCTTTGCGAGCGCGTCGGCCGTCCAGCCCGCGAGCGGATTCGGCGATGCGGCCGATCGCGGGGGAGGCCGCCAGTTCCCCGAGACGTGGATAGATGTCCACGAGGGCGAGCAGTGTCCCGGCGAAGATCTCCCGCAACGCCTCCGGTTCGGGCAGAGGGACGAGGATCGCCGCGTCGGACCGTGAGAGGAACGCTTCATCGAGCGCCGAAGTGAAGTTGCTGGTCGCCACGAAGAACAAGTGCGGGTGTGCCACGGCGTTGTGATCCAGGGCTGTGAGCACGGCGTCGGTGGCGCGGTGGACGTCGGCCGGGTTGGCCGACAGCGAGGCTGCGGATCGGGCGACCGCCATCGACTCGACCTCGTCCAGGATCACCACGGTCGGCATGCCGTCAGCGGCGAGACCGGGCACGTACTCGCCGAGGAGCTCGCTGACCCGCTGTTGCGACTGTCCATGCTCCGCGCTCATCAACCCGTGCGGGTTGATCTCGATCCTCCGGACCTTGCGACCTGGAACGTACTGGGCGACCTCTGCCGGCAGGCCGCGCGCGAGGGTCGTCTTGCCGGTGCCCGGCGGGCCGTGCAGCGTGCACAGCCCGTGCAGGGCGGTCACCGTGAACGGAAGCGAAGGGCGGATCAGCAACGACAGAAGAGTCTGGTTGCGGAGCCGCTCCTTGATGCTCGCCGGCGTCACGATGGCGTCCCACAACGCGTCCTCGGTCGAGTCGGCATCGATCACGTCGTCCGACAGCACGCACTCCTGAACCTTCAACCTCGACTCCATCCGCCAGGTGGGGGTGTCCACCTCAGTTTCGCACACGATCTTCTGGAATTCCGGTAGCATACACACGTGTCTACGCGGAAGATGTGGCACACCTCATCGGGCGTGTCGGCGGCAGAGCGACTCGTCAGTAGCCAAGGTGTGCCTAAGATGCGGCGGAGTGATCAAGATCTGACACGTCCGCCCCGCTAGGGCGCACTGACGCGGAGACCAAATGTGAGTGACCGGCAACTGGACTCAGGTGACATCGCGGCCCTGTTCGACAGGGCGAGGCTGCGGCTCGCACGCGAACTCCGGGGGCTGAGTCAGGTGCAGCTGGCCAAAGAGGCCGGTTCGGTCACGTCGGCCTCGATAAGTCAGTTCGAGAACGGTCACACGAAACCTGCGTCGTCGACCATGCAGCGGCTCTCGGTCGCGCTGCGGGTGCCCCCGGCCTTCTTCGCGGCTCCGGCCCGCCCTCCGGCGCAGGAAGAGATCAACGGGTACTTCCGCAGTCTCAGATCCACCTCTCCCAAGGATCGTCAGCAAGCGCTGGCTTACGTTCATCTCGCGCGGGAACTGACGCTCGAACTCGAGAAGTACGTTCGGTTGCCGGAACTCAACGTGCCGAGCTTTCCCGCGACGGAAGATCAGCCTTTCAGCAGTGCCGATGTCGTGCAGGCCGCGGCGCGGGTGCGCAGCTACTGGAACGTGCCGCGGGGCCCGGTTCCGGACGTGGTGAGGTTGCTGGAGCAGAACGGCGTGGTCGTCGCCCGATTCCGCGTCAGCATCGAAAAAGTCGACGCTTTCTGCGTCGCGTTTCCGGACCGGCCAGTAGTGGCGCTCGGGGCGGACAAGGGTCTACGCGATCGTTCACGGTTCGACGCAGCCCATGAACTAGGCCATCTGGTTCTGCATGGCAGCGGCGGCCAGATAGGTGACAAAGCGACTGAGGCAGAGGCTAACGACTTTGCCGCCGCTTTTCTCATGCCGGCCGAAGACATAGCGCATGAGTTGCCAGCTCGCCTTGACTGGCCGACGTTACTTCGCCTAAAAGCCAAATGGCACGTGTCGCTGGCCGCTCTCCTGGTCAGGGCGAAAACGCTCGGCGTCATGGGTGATCACACCTACGCGCAGGCTTGGAAAGCCTTGTCGGTGCGAGGGTGGCGGAAGGTGGAACCAGGTCCTCTGGGGGCCCCAGAAGCTCCGGTCCTGCTGCACCGCGCCATCGAAGTAATGGAGACGGCCGGGGTCTCGTTCGCCGAGTTCATCAGGCGGTCCGGCCTCCCGGAAGCGGATGTCCGGGCTCTGCTCAGTCGTGACATCAGCGAACGGCCGCGCGTGGAGTTCTAAGACCAGCCTCGTCTGACTCATTACAGCGAGAGCGGTCGTCCACTTGCGGGCGTGGAGTCGTCAATGTGACGACCCGACGTAGCCGGTACGACCCACGCCTTTGTTCGAGCTTCCTCTCGACCTATGTGGCTGACACCGGGCTGGCCTCTCCGGCGGACGGGGCCGGTCATAGCAGGGGTGATGAGCCCGTCTTTGGTCGCAGGACGAGCCGTTGCGTTGGCGCTAGACCAATGGTTGACAAGGACTGTCCAGTATGGATGCAAAGCACAGTCTACTTTGGACTCCTTGGGCCCCTTCTGGGCCCCTTCTCGTCGAGACTCAACGAGTCGCGATGGGTCTGAACAGGTAAAACATGCCGATGGGGCCGCCTTCGGAAGGTGCTCCGAAAACGGCCCCATCGTGACCCGTCAGGTCTGGT
>NZ_JBIRVV010000017.1:0-128755 GCF_044387305.1 Lentzea sp. NPDC020367
TACCCGCAGGCGGCGCCACCCCCCGATCAGATTGCCGGGGGTCTGGGGGCAGAGCCCCCAGGGGAAGCACGCAAGGCGACCAGGCCGCCCGCAAGCCGGGGAACGCTACGGAAGCCGATGCCGAGACCCAACCGGCACAACCAACGGAGTCCCAGCAACCGGATCCTCGACAACCCGAGCATCCAGCCCGAAAACCTCCAACAACATCTCCTCGGTCAACACCTCACCAGGCGTCCCAGAAGCCACAACCCGCCCACCCCGCATGGCAACGATGTTGTCCGCATACCGGGCGGCAAGGTTCAAATCGTGCAACACCATCACAATCGTCCGCCCAAGAGACGAATGCAGCTCCTGCACCAAATCCAGCACATCGATCTGATGAGCAAGATCCAAATAGGTGGTCGGCTCATCCAGCAACAACAGATCAGTCCCCTGGGCCAAAGCCATGGAGATCCAGGCCCGCTGCCGCTGCCCCCCGGACAACTCGTCCACAGTCCGCTCAGCAAGATCCAAAATCCCGGTCATCGCCAACGCGGCATCCACAGCCGCAGCATCATCAGACGACCACTGCCGATACCAGGACTGATGCGGATGCCGCCCCCGAGCCACCAGGTCAGCCACAGTCAGCCCCTCAGGAGCGGACGGAGCCTGAGGCAGCATCCCCAAAACCCGGGCAACATCCCGAGTGGACATGGAGTCGATCTGCTTCCCGTCCAGCAACACCGCCCCGGACCGAGCAGGCAGCAACCGCCCCAATGCCTTCAACAGAGTCGACTTGCCACACCCGTTGGGCCCGATCACAGCAGTGACGGTCCCACCGAAAACAGACAAGTCCAGAGAATCGACGACCAGCCGCTCCCCATACCCGACCGACAACGACGAAGCCTCAAGACGCACACTCATACCCGCGCCTCCCGGCGGCTTCGGATCAGCAGGAACATCAGATAGGGCGCACCGAGAACCGCGGTGACAACACCAACAGGCAACTCGGTCCGGTACACGGTCCGAGCCACCAGATCCGACAACATCACCAACGCGCCACCGACCACAACAGACCCGAACAACGGCGGCTGCGCGGTCCCGGACAGCCGCAAGGCGATCTGCGGCGAAGCCAGAGCCACGAACGTGATCGGCCCAGCCGCAGCCGTGGCCACAGAAGCCAGCACGATCGCCACGACGATCAGACCAGACCGCGCGAGATTCACCCGCACACCCAGCCCGCGCGAAGTCTGGTCGTCGAACTGCAACGCCCCGAGAACATGGCCACCGATCAAAGCCACGGGAACCAGCACGACCAGCGCCAGAGCGACCGGCACGACGTGCTCCCAGCCGCGACCGTTCAACGACCCGGTGATCCACACCATCGCGCGCCCGGCGTCCTGCACGTCGCCGACGGTCAGCAGGTAGTGCGTGAAGTTGCCGGCGACAGCGGTGATGCCGATGCCGACGAGCACCATCCGGAAGCCCTCGATCCCCTGCCGCCACGCCAGCGCGTAGACCAGCAGTCCGGCGAGCAGACCACCGCACAAACCGGCCAGCGGCACGCCGACAGAAGCCGCACTACCGGTCACCACGCCCAGCGACCCGGCGAACGTGATCACCGAGACCGCCCCGGCACCGGCACCCCAGGTCACGCCCAGGATGTCGGGCGAGGCCAGCGGGTTGCGCACGATCGCCTGGAAGATCGCCCCGGACAAACCAAGCGCACCACCGACCAGCAGCCCCGTCAGCGCGCGCGGCATCCGAAGCTCCATCACCACGAACTGGTCGCGGCGCGTGCCTCCGCCCAGCAACGTGTCGACGACCTGGCCCACCGTCAGCGGGAAGTCGCCGACCATGATGTCGGCGATCAGCACCGCCGCCAGCACGACGAGCAACGCCGCCACCACCAGCAACGGCCGGCGGCGCAGCCGGAACGAGGTGGCGCCCAGCCTCAGGGCGGGCGCTTGAGCTGCGGGGGTCTTCACCGCGGTCGTCGTCAAATCTTCACCAGCTTCTTGCGCCGCACCAGGAAGATGAAGAACGGGGCGCCGAGCAGGGCCAGCATCACGCCGACCTCCACTTCGGACGGCCGGGCGACCACCCTGCCGACGATGTCGGCGAACAGGATGAGAATCGCTCCGAGCAGTGCCGAGTACGGCAGGATCCAGCGGTAGTCCGGCCCGGTGAACGCGCGGGCGACGTGCGGCACCACGAGGCCCAGGAACCCGATCGGCCCGCACGCGGCGACGGCCCCGCCCACCAGCAGCGTGATGGCGAAGATGCCCAGCGACCGCGTCCGGCCGGTGTTGACGCCCAGCGACTTGGCCACGTCCTCGCCCAGCGACAGGGCGTTGAGGCCGGGCGTGTTGAGCGCCGCGATCACCAGTCCGGCGAACAGGAACGGCGCGACCTGGGTCAGCACGGTCAGATCGCGGCCGGCGATCGCGCCGACCTGCCAGAACCGGAACGCGTCGAGCGACTGCTGGTCGAGCAGCACGATCGCCGACACGAGGCCGTTCATCAGCGCGGAGACCGCGGCGCCTGCCAGCGCCAGCGTCACCGGCGACGGACCGCCTCGCCCGGCGGAGCCGAGCAGGAACACCAGGACGCTCGCGATCATCGCGCCGGCGAAGGCGAACCAGATGTAGCCCACCAGCGAGTCGACGCCGAGCAGGAAGATCGAGAGCACGACCGCGAGCGCGGCGCCGTGCGTCACGCCGAGGATGCCGGGATCGGCCAGCGGATTGCGCGTGTGGCCCTGCATGAGAGCGCCACCCACACCGAGTGCGATGCCCACCACGATGCCGAGCAACGTCCGCGGGATCCGCAGCTCGCGGATCACCACGTCGTCCTCGACGCCGGTCGGCGTGAAGAGACCGTGCCAGACCCCGGAGAGCGGGATCTCCTTCGAACCGATCGCGATGCTCGCCACGGACACGGCGACCAGCACGACCAGCAGGAAGAGCAGGCCCGACGACCTACGACCCAAGGCCCACCCTCCTCATCTCAGACAGGAGAGGTAAGCCTAACCGAACCACCTGGTCGGCCCGAGGTCCAGGGCACCGGTTCTGGTCACATCACCGGTCTCACCGGGAGAAGAAGAGCCGTGCGAGAAGGCGAAAAAAGATTCAGCAAACCCGTTGTCGGATCAACTAAAAAGTCGGCAGCAAGTGTGTTCGCGATCTCGTTTGGATCGCACCGTTCCACCTTCTGGACGCCTGCCGGTAGTTGATCGGTCACTCAAATAGCACGAAGGGGTTCCGAGGAATCATCCTCGGAACCCCTTCGTGTTTTACCGAATTTCAGCCCTGCTGGTGGTAGGCGTCGAGCACCTCGGCCGGGATGCGACCCCGGTCCGACACCTTCATGCCCTGCTTGCGGGCCCACTCGCGAATGGCCTGGTTCTGCTCACGATCCGCCGAAGCGGGGCGCGCCTTCACGCTGCCGGCCGGACGACCGGGCCCAAGGCGCTTGCGACCACCCGCACGACGTGCACTTCCCACGAAGTCGGCAAGAGCGTCACGCAGTTTGCCCGCATTGCCCGAGGAAAGGTCGATGGTGTAGCTGACACCATCCAGTCCGAACTCGACGGTCTCCTCAGCGGTGGAACCGTCCAGATCGTCGACGAGGGTCACCGTGACCTTCTGCGCCATGCGTATCCTCCTGGACCCCGAATGCGCGGTCACCCGCGTCGCCAACTAAAGCCTTCTGCGACGCAGGTTAGCGCACAGGTGCCGCATTGCACCTATCGACATCCGGAAAGTTACTCATTCAGGGCGAACGAGCGGGAACAAGATGGTCTCCCGGATACCCAGACCCGTGAGGGCCATCAGCAGCCGATCGATACCCATTCCGACGCCACCACTCGGTGGCATTCCGTACTCCAGTGATCGCAGAAAGTCTTCGTCGATCGGCATCGCCTCGTGGTCACCGGCCGCGCCAAGACGCGCCTGTGCTTCCAGGCGTTCCCGCTCGATGACCGGGTCCACCAGTTCGGAGTAACCGGTTCCGAGTTCGAATCCGCGGACGTACAGATCCCACTTTTCGGCGACACCCGGCTTGCTGCGGTGCTGCCTGGTCAGCGGAGACGTCTCCACCGGGTAGTCGCGCACGAACGTCGGCGCGTAGAGCGAGTCGCACACCAGGTGCTCCCACAGCTCCTCGACCAGCTTGCCGTGCCCGAACTTCGGGTTCACCTCGAGTTCGTGACGGTCACAAAGCTTCCGCAGCGTCTCGGCGGGCGTCTCGGGGGTGATTTCCTCACCAACCGCTTCGGACAACGACTCGTAGATGCTCAGAGTCGTCCATTCACCCGAGAGGTCGTACTCGCTGCCGTCCGCCAGCGTCACGATCTGAGAACCGGTCACGGCTTCCGCCGCTTCCTGGATCAGCTCACGCGTCAGTACGGCGTTCGAGTCGTACGTGGCGTAGGCCTCGTAGTACTCCAGCATCGAAAACTCGGGCGAATGCGACGAGTCCACACCCTCGTTGCGGAAGTTGCGGTTGATCTCGAAGACCTTCTCGATGCCACCGACGACGCAGCGCTTCAAGTACAGCTCCGGCGCGATGCGCAGGAACAGGTCGATGTCGAGCGCGTTCGAGTGCGTGATGAACGGACGCGCGCTCGCACCACCCTGCAGCGACTGCAACATCGGCGTCTCGACTTCGAGGAATCCGCGCCGGTGGAACGAGTCGCGCAGAGAACGAACGACGTTCGCACGGGTCCGAACAGTGTCACGCGCCATCGGCCTGAGGATCAGGTCGACGTATCGCTGACGAATACGGGTTTCCTCGCCGAGTTCCTTGTGCGCGACCGGCAACGGACGCAGCGACTTCGACGTCAGCTGCCACCCGTCGGCCATCACGGAAAGCTCGCCGCGGCGTGAGCTGATGACCTCACCGCTCACGAAAACGTGGTCGCCGAGGTCGACGTCGGTCTTCCACTCGGAAAGCGCTTCTTCACCGACACCGGCGAGGCTCAGCATCGCCTGCAGTTCGGTGCCGTCGCCTTCGCGCAACGTCGCGAAGCACAGCTTTCCGGTGTTGCGCATGAACATCACGCGCCCGGTGACGCCGACGATCTGGCCGGTCTGGGTGTCGGGTTCGAGTTCGGGGTGCGCGTCGCGAATCTCGCGCAACGTGTGCGTGCGCGCGACTTCGACGGGATACGGCTCCTTGCCGGAAGCGAGCAGCCGCGCACGCTTTTCCCGGCGCACGCGCATCTGCTCTGGCAGGTCTTCTTCGCTGGTCACGAGGTTTTGCTTCGGCTGCTCACTCACGCCGAGAAGGGTACGGAAGGGCTCATGGGCGAAGCGAACCGGATACCCCGCCGGATACCCGACACCCTAAGTTGGGGTGATGGATCTACACGCGAGGCGAGCGGACTCGTTCGGCGCGCAGGCCGAGGCCTACGCCGAACACCGGCCTGACTATCCCGTGGCGGCGATCCGGTGGGCACTGGAGCCACTGGGCAAGACCGAGCAGCTCGACGTGCTCGACCTGGCCGCCGGCACCGGAAAGCTGACCGCGGGACTGGTCGCGGAAGGCCACCGCGTGACAGCCGTGGAGCCCAACGAGCAGATGTTGTCCGAGCTGGTCCGCCGCGTGCACGGCGTGCGCGCGTTACCCGGTCACGCCGAGCACATCCCGGTCCCGGACCAGACTCTCGACGCCGTGTTCGTCGGCACCGCGTTCCACTGGTTCGACCAGGAGAAGGCGCTGCCGGAGATCGCCCGCGTGCTGCGGCCCGGTGGCGTGCTGGCGGCCATGTGGGCCGAACCGGTCACGGACGTCGAGTGGGTCCGCGAGCTGGAGCAGGTGTCGGTGAGCAGCGTCGAGTCGCAGCGGCACGACCCCGTCGCGGTCACGGCCCACCCGTCGTTCACGACGGAGGAGCGCGCCGTCTTCCCGCACGCCCACCGCCGCGACTCGCCGGAGGCGGCCGTCGCGTGGATCAACACGCACTCGCGCCTGCTCGTCATCGACGACGACGAACGGGCCGCCATCAACGACAAGATGCTGGCGTTCCTCCGCGAACGCCCGGAGACGTCGAACGGGCCGTTCGACATCCCCCTGCGCGCGGAGGTCTTCCGGATGGTCCGTCTCAGCGAGTAGCGGACATGTTGCGCTCGAACACCATGCGCAACCCCAGCAGCGTCAGGTCGGGCACGTGGTGCGCGATCGTCGAGGACTCCGACACGACCAGCGGCGCGAGGCCACCGGTGGCGATCACCGTGACCGGCCCCGGATCGGTCTGCTGGAGCTCCTCGGTGATCTTGCGCACCAGCCCGTCCACCTGGCCGACGAACCCGTAGACGATGCCGGACTGCAGGCACTCGACGGTGTTCTTGCCGATCACGTTGCGGGGCCTGACCAGCTCGACCTTGCGCAGCTGGGCGGCGCGGGAGGCGAGGGCGTCGACCGAGATCTCGATGCCCGGTGCCAGCGCGCCGCCGAGGAACTCGCCGCGCGACGAGATCACGTCGAGGTTCGTGGACGTGCCGAAGTCGACCACGATGCACGAGGTCGAGTAGAGGTGGTGCGCGGCCAGCGTGTTGATCACGCGGTCCGAGCCCACCTCCTTCGGGTTGTCGACGAGCAGCGGGACGCCGGTCTTCACACCGGGCTCGACCAGGATCTTCGGCACCGCGTCGTAGTAGCGGCCGAGCATGACCCGCAGCTCGCGCAGCACGGCGGGCACGGTGGACAGCGCGGAGATGCCGGTGATCTTGTCGGCGTACTCGCCGAACATGCCGCGCATGGTCAGCGCGAGCTCGTCGGCGGTCATCCTGGCGTCGGTGCGCATCCGCCAGTCGCGCACGAGCGGGGCCGAGTCGCCGACCCCGTCGTACAGACCGAGCACGATGTTGGTGTTGCCGACGTCGATGGCGAGCAGCACGTGATGTTCCTCAGTTCTCGGCCTGGATCAACGCGTCGAGCGCGGTCGCCTCAACGGTCTCAGAAGAAGGCGCGCTCGTGGAGCCGTTCACCAGACCGGACCCCTCGGGGGCGTGCGCGGGGTCCACGCCGAGGTCGACGACCTTGTTGTCGGCGTCCACGAACACGACGCGCGGCTTGTAGGCGCGCGACTCGGCGTCGTCCATCTGCCCGTAGGCGATCAGGATCACGATGTCGCCGGGGTGCACCAGGTGCGCCGCGGCACCGTTGATGCCCAGCACGCCGGTGCCGCGCTCGCCCGGGATGACGTAAGTCTCCAGCCGGGCGCCGTTGGTGACGTCGACGATGGCGACCTGTTCGCCCGCCAGCAGGTCGGCGGCCTCCATCAGGTCCTCGTCCACCGTCACCGAGCCGACGTAGTGCAGGTCGGCCTGCGTCACGGTGGCGCGGTGGATCTTGGACTTCAGCATCGTGCGGAACATGGCATCCCCCTACTCGTCGCCTTCGCCGAGCAACACCGCGATGTTGTCGATCAGGCGGGTCGTACCGACACGGGCCGCGACCAGCAGCCGGGCGTCGCCGTTCTCCGGCGCGGCACCCAGGTCGGTCCCGCGCAGTTCCAGGTAGTCCACTTCGACCTCGGGCACCTGCGCCAGCACGTCGTGCGCGGCCTTGAGCACCGCGTCCGCGCCCTGCGACGACACGTGCGCGCCGGCGGTGAGCGCGGCCGACAGCGTCACGGCGTGGTGGCGCTGTTCCGGCGTCAGGTAGGCGTTGCGCGACGACAGCGCGAGGCCGTCGTACTCGCGCACGGTCGGCACGCCGACGACGTCGAGCGGGAAGTTGAGGTCTCGCGCCATCTTGTGGATGAGCTGGAGCTGTTGGTAGTCCTTCTGCCCGAACACCGAGTACGTGGGCTGCACGATGTTGAACAGCTTCGAGACGATCGTGAGCACGCCCGCGAAGTGGCCGGGGCGGACCGCGCCCTCGAGCTCGTCACCCAGCGGTCCGGGGTGCACGGTCACCTGCGCGCCCTCGGGGTACATGTCCTCGGTGGACGGCGCGAAGACGATGCCCACGCGCTCCTCGCGGCAGATGTCCACATCGGACTCGAACTGGCGCGGGTACTTCGCGAGGTCCTCGTTCGGCCCGAACTGCAACGGGTTCACGAAGATCGACACGACGACCACCGTGTTCTGCATGACCTGCGCCTCGCGGATCAGCTGCCGGTGGCCCGCGTGCAGGGCGCCCATCGTGGGCACCAGCGCGACGTTGCGCCCGGCGTTGCGCAGTGCCCTGATGACCCGGTTGAGGCGAACGGGGTCGCGGTGCACCGTGACGTCGTCCGGGCGGTAGTCGTCCTTGGTCAGTGGCTTCGTCACGTCAGTCCTCAAGAGTGGTGCGAACGTCGTTGGCCGCGTCGGGCTTGAGCAGCCCGGAACGTTCGGCCCGCTCGGCGGTGCGGCGGGCGAGCACGCGGTAGCTGGGCAGGGTTTCGGGTGCCTGCTCGGCCAGCACGTCGAGGTGCTTGCGCAAGGTACCCGTGTCGCCGCGGGCGACCGGACCGGTGAGGGCGCGGTCACCGTGGCGCAGCGCGTTGTCGAGCGCGGCGGACAGCAGGGGGCCGAGCAGGCGCTCGGCGTTGGCGACACCAGCGTTCGTGAGCAGGTCGGCGGCGTCGCGGACCAGCGTGATCAGGTGGTTCGCGCCGTGGGCCAGTGCCGCGTGGTAGAGCGGGCGGACGGCCTCGGGGACGCGGATCGGCTCGGCGTCCATCTCGACGACCAGCGCCTCGCCGACGCTCCAGGCCACCTCGTCGCCGTCCGCGGCCGTCACGCCGACGCACGCCGCGGTCATCCGCAGGAGGTCCTCCTGGCGGCCGGTGAAGGTCATGACGGGGTGCAGCGCGAGCGTGAGCGCACCGAGTTCGGCAGCGGGTTCGAGGACCTTCACGCCCTGCGCGCCACTGGTGTGCACCACGATCTGGCCCGCGCGCAGCGACTCGGTGGCGATGAGGCCCTTGACCAGGCCTTCCAGCTCGTCGTCCGGCACTGCCAGCAGCACCAGGTCGGCACGCTGGGCGACCTCGGTGGGGTCGGCGATCGGAACGCCGGGCAACAGCTCGTCCGCGCGGTTGCGGGAGGCCTGGGAGACGGCGGAAACGCCGGTCACCACGTGGCCCGTCCTGGCCAGCGCGGCGCCCAGCACGGAGCCGACGCGGCCTGCCGAGATGACACCGACGGCGAGCCTCGCCGGACGTGGGGTCGCGTCCATGCGACTAACTCCTTCTGACGTTCCAGTCCCTGGTGCGGGTACCGGACGACGACGCCGAGGGTAATCCCGCCACTGTCTCGTGCACCTGGTCGGTGACCGGACTCACCGGCGGGCGGCGGCCCTGGCGGCGTGCAGGCTGTCGAGCAGCACCCCGTGGCGTTGCTCGGCGCTCAGACCGGCCGTTCCCTGCTCGATGCGGTGCCGCAGGAAGGCCAGTTCGGTGACCGCGATCTGGTAGCTCTTCACGGCCTTGACCGACGCGTCACCCGACTTGCGCTTGACCGCCCGCAGCCAGTTCCTGCGGCCGTTGAGACTGGCCAGCAGGGCCACCTCGCTGTTGGCGATCCACCGGTTCTGCGCCATCGCGGCGAGCTGGCCCGCGACGATCCGCTGTTCCCTGCGGCGCTGCCACACCACGATCGAGACGGCTCCGGCGAACACCGGCACCATGATCAGGAAGTACAGGTTGATGAACTCGGCGCCGGTGCCGACGGTGGTCGAGAAGTTCCACAGCGAGTGCAGCCCGACGGCCGTGAGGTAGCCGCCGATCGGCGCGAGGATGCGCACCGTGGCGTTGCTCGTGGTGGCCGCGATGCCGACGCCGATGCCCGTCATCGCCGTGAACAGCGGATGCGCGAACGGCGAGAGCACCCCGCGCAGGATGAACAGGGCGATCACGCCGCCGCCCATGTTGCCGAGCCCGTCCTCCAGGAAGACCCGGCCGAAGTACCAGATGTTCTCGGTGAACGCGAAGCCCGCGGCCGTGATGCCCGCGTAGACCATGCCGTCCACGACGCCGTCGAACTCGTGCCGGCGACGGACGAACACGGCGATGAGGAACGCGGCCTTGGTCGCCTCCTCGACGATCGGCGCCCCGACCACGGCGGTGAACGTCGTGCCGTCGTTGGTCAGCAGATCGCCGAGCACGCGGCTCGTCTGGTTGAACGCGAGCGAACTGATCGTCGCGCCGCACGCACCCCAGACGAACGCGAAGAGCAGCATCTTCGCCGGTTCGGGTTCCCAGCGGTCGATCCACAGGAACGCGGTCACCACGAAGGCGACGGGGATCAGTGCCGCGGCGGCACCGACCAGCAGCGGTTCGATGCCGATGCTCGACGTGCCCAGAGCGAACAGCACGAGGCCCGCCGCGGCGAGCGCGATCAGCGCCACGACGGGGAACAGGACGGTCCAGCGGCGTTGCTCGATGCGCTTCTTCGTCGGCGTCGGCGTCAGGTCGGCGTCGGTCACGGGAAATGACCTTAGATGCACACTTGTCCGATGTTCGACTGGGAAGCCGCTTGGCACGCCGCGTTGTACGGGCCGGGTGGCTTCTTCGCCCGCGGCGAGAAGCCCTCGTCGCACTTCCGGACGTCTCCGCTGGTCGGTCCGGAGCTGGCCGCCGGGCTGCTGGAGCTGCTGTCGCGGGTGGACGCGGCGCTCGGATTTCCCCCGGTCGTGGACTTCGTGGACGTCGGGGCGGGCGGGGGTGAGCTGGCCTTCGCGGTGCGGTCGCTGGCGTCCGGGTCGCTGGCCGAGCGGCTTCGGGTGACCGCTGTCGAGGTCGGGCCGTTCGTGGAACTGCCAGGGGTTCGGTGGACCACCTCCGTGCCGCCCTGCGTCGGGCTGCTGGTCGGGCACGAGTGGCTCGACGCGATCCCCTGCCCGGTGGTGCGCGGGCCTTCCGCCGATCCGTGGATCACCCGGTGGTGGCCGTCGCTTGAGGACGGCTCACTGGCCGAGGTCGGCGCGCCCCGGGATGCGGCGTGGGCTGCGGCCGTGTCCTCGGTGCGCGGGGCGGCGTTGGCGATCGACTACGGACATCTCGTGTCTTCGCGGCACTTCTCGCTGACCGGGTATCGGGACGGGCGTCAGGTTCCCGTGGTCTTCGACGGGTCCTGTGACATCACGGCGCACGTCGCTCTGGACGCCTGTGCGGCGGCTGCCGGCGGGGACTTCGTGCTCGTGTCGCAGCGGGATGCGTTGGCGGCCTTGGGTTTGACCGGCGAGGTCAGCGGTTCCGGGTGGGACTGGCTGGAGTCCGCTGCGCGGGCCGGGCGGATCGCCGAGCTGCGCTCACCGGCCGGGCTGGGGGCGTTCGGATGGCTGCTGCACGGGCGCGGGGTGGCGGTGGCGGACCTGCTTTCCGCGCTGCCGCCCTGGCGTCCGAATCCCGCCAGATTTTCTGGTGACTGACGACGATCGTTGGTGACATGCGAATCCACACCGTGTCGCCGTCCGACTCGTTCTCCGACCCCGGCCGCGAGTACCGCGCCTCCGAGCCGGGTGTGCCGTTGCGCTGCTGTCTGCGGAAGTCGCTGCCCGACGAGCCCGTGTGGCTGTTCCGCTACTCGCCGACGTCGGGCAAGGGCCCGTACGCCGAGATCGGGCCGATCTTCACGCACGTGGAGTGCGCGGAGGAGCCCTCGTTGGATCGTCTCCCTGTTGAACTGTTGAACAATCCCCGGATCCTACGTTCCTACAACGCCGCAGGTCAGATCCACGACGGCGAGGTCGTCGAGCCCGGATCGTTCGATCGTGCGGTTGAAGGATTGTTGAACGATCCCTCGATCGAGTCGCTCCAGATCCGGAGCGTGTCGCACGGCTGCTTCTTCTTCGCGATCACGAGGTCGTAAGCCACGTCCAGGCGGGTTCCCGGCACCGTGAAACCATGCTCGGGTGAGCGAGCAGATCACCGTCGGCGTGGGCGCGGGCGCCCGGTACCTGGGCGTGGACCGCGTGATCGACCTGGGTCCACTGCACCCGTCGGCTCACGGCGCCTACCGCCTGCGCCTGACCGTCACGCCGGACCTGCTGATCACCGCGGCCGAGCCGCTCGTGGGCCACCTCCACCGCGGCGCCGAGAAGCTGTTCGAGGTGCGCGACTACCGCCAGGTCCTGACGCTCGCCAACCGCCACGACTGGCTCTCGGCCTTCTGCAACGAGCTCGCCGTGGCGTTGGCCGTGGAACGCATGACGGGCATGGACGTACCGGCCCGCGCCCAATGGCTGCGCGCTCTGCTGTGCGAACTGAACCGCCTGATGGCGCACATGGTCTTCCTGACCCCGTTGTCTCCCAACGCAGCCACGTACCGCGAGGGCGTGCAGGCGTTGATGGAGGAGGCGTCCGGCGGCCGGATCCACTTCATGTTCAACCGGATCGGCGGCCTGCGCGAGGACGTCCCGGCGGGCTGGACCTCGCGGGTCGCCGAGTTCCTGTCCACTGTGGACGTCGCGCGGCTGCCGATCGACTTCGGGACACTGCAAGGGCTTGGCGTCCTGCCGCACGAGGACGCGCTGGCGTACGGCGTCACCGGCCCGATCGGCCGCGCCAGCGGAGTGGACTTCGACCTGCGCCGCGACGACCCGCTGCCCGCCTACCGGACGCTGGGCTTCACGCCCGTGGTCCGGACCGAGGGCGACGCGGCGGCACGCGTGCGGTGTCTCCTGGACGAGGTGCAGAAGTCCGTCGAACTGGCGGGGGCATGCCTGGAGCAGTTGCCGCCGGGCCCGGTGAACGTCCGGCTGCCCAAGGCCATCAAGGCTCCCGAGGGCTCGGTCTACACGCGGGTCGAGGCGCCGCTCGGCACGTCGGGCGTGCACCTGTCGTCACGCGGCGAGAAGACGCCGTGGCGCCTCAAGCTCCGCACGCCGTCGTTCAACAACGTTCAAGCGCTGTCCGCGCTGCTGCCGGGCACGAAGGTCGACGACCTGCCGGCCGTGCTGAGCTCGTTCGCCGTGATCGTCGGCGACATCGACAAGTAGCCAGGCCGGGTCCTGCAGGTCCCGTCCGGCGACCTCGGCGGCCGAGGGACCTGGAGACTGCACGCAGCACCCGAACACACCCGGCGGCACCGCCTCCGGGTCGCTCGCCCGCGCCTATCACCGAACGAGCTTGCAGAACACGATCTAGTCGTCGCGACGGCGCCGGCGACGAGGCGCGTCGCCTCCACCGAGCGAGGCCAGCAGTTCGCTCACCGACTTGCCGTCGGCGTGCGCGCCGGAAGGGTCTTCCGGTGCGGCACGGCGGCCGGTCGAGACGGCGGGCAGGCGCGTGGACGAGTCCTCGGCCACGCGACGTCCGGAGACCGGGGCCTCGTCGGCCGGGGAACGACGTCCTGGCGAGACCGCCGGGAGCCTGGTCGACGACTGCTCCGAGGCCGAACGGCGGCCCACCGGAGGCAGCGACACCAGCGAGTCCTCGGAGGCGGTGCGACGGGCGGGCGGGTCGTCTGCCCGGCGACGGCCGGCGGGGGTGGCGGCGGGAGCGTCCGGCTTCAGGGTCTCCCACGAGCCGCTGTCCTGCACTGGAGCCGGGCGGTCGTCGGCCCGGCGGCGGCCGTTGCCACCGGTGGCCTGCAACGCCTTCGGGTCGATCATCTCGGTGCGCTCGGCCACGCGGGAACGCGGTTCCGGCTTGCGGGTCTCCACCGACTTCATGACGGCCGCGGGAGCCTTCGGGGGCTGCTCCGGGCGCGACAACGCCTCGGTGCGGGCCGGGGGCTGCGGCGGGCGGGGCACTCGCTCGGTCCGGTGGACCTGTGCCTGCACGGGCTGGGCCTGGACCGGCTTGGCCTTCACGGTCGGCGGCGGCGGGGGCTTCTGCGGTGCCGGAGCGGGCGCGGGGCTGGCGCCGCCCAGCCTGGCCGAGACGGCGGCCGCGGCGGAAGGACGGGGCTGCGGCCTGACCGGTTCCTGCTTCGCGGCCTTCACGGGCTCGCGGCGGACCACGGCGGGCTGCGGGCGGGGCGAGTTCCTGGCCGGATCCGGGCGGACGGGCTCGGGACGCAGGGGCTCGCGGCGAGGGGCCTGCACCTTGGCGTCGTGGGCGACGCGCTCGATCAGTTCGGTGCGCTCGGACGGCTTCTCCGCCGCCGCGGAAGCGGTGATCGCGGGCTTGGCGTTGATGATGCGGTTCTCGGGAATCCCGGCCAGCCGCGCCGCCTCCGACCCCAGCGAACGCAGGCGGGTCGACTCGGCGCGCAGGGCCACGCGTTCGACGAGGACGTCTCCGCCCAGCAGCGCCTGGAGGTTGTCGCGCAGCGAGTGGAGATCGGCGCGCAGGGCCTCGATGTCCGCCCGCGACTCCTCTTCGATCCGCTTGCGGGTCTCCGACTCGATCTCGAGTTCGTACTCGCGGCGGGCGGCCACTTCGCGCTCGAGTTCCAGCTCGTAAACGGACTGGAGATCGGCCACTTCGTCGTCACGTTCCGTGACTTGTTTGCGGTATCTGGCGGCGAGGAAAGCACCCACCAGTGCCGCCCACAACGCGGCCACCACGGCCAGACGCAGCATGCGGGCGCTGTCACTCAGCACGAGCACCGCCGCGGCCACCAGGGCGAGCGCCAATGCCGCTACTAACAGCAATCGCCCTGAGCCACGACCGTGATCTTCCTGCTCGTCGTCGATCGACGCGCCTCGCCCGGTCATGGGCACTACGGTACCGCGTAGTTATGCGACTGAGACCTACGGCCGGGTATCTATTCGTTCCCGGAACTCTCGCGCGGCGTCTTGCAGCAGTGCTCCAGCCACAGCGCGGCCGCCGTCAACGCGACCGCCGCGACGATCCCGACGATGGCCGCGACCAGGTCGTTCGAGGCCGCGGCGAACGAGTCGCGAACGGGGATCACGAAGATCAGCACACCGGTCCAGGCACCGAACATCAAAGCGCCCAAAACGGACGAAGCCTTTGCCAACGCGACGGCTCGGGCGGCGGTCAGCGGCTGCACCGGACGCGCACCCGCGCGGCGCTGGATCCTGGCCCGCAACGAGAACGCGAACACGAACTCCACGACCGCGATGACGAACAACGTCGACCCGGCCAGGACGGGCAACGGCGGCAACGTGTCGTAGGCGAGCCGCAGCAGCAGATGGGCCAGCAACGCGCCGACGAGCGCGATGGCCGCCAGGTCTCGGGGACTGGTGAACCTCACTCGTCCATCCAACCCGAAAGCACGAGATCGTCACGCCGCCGCACGCCCTCGGCCGAGAACTCCAGGCCCGCAACGGGTCCGTGGCCCGTCAACACCGCGCCCGGCTCGACGTCGAGCCACGGGATGAGAACTGTTGCGCGCTCAAACGCCCCAGGATGCGGCAAAAGCAGGTCGGGGTGGTCGGAGGTCACCCCGTCCACCGAAACCACGTCCACGTCCAACGTGCGCGGTCCCCAGCGCTTCTCCCGCACGCGCCCGGCGGCGTTCTCCAACGCCTGACCGCGGCGCAGCCAGCCCCACTCGTCCACGTCGTCCGAGGAGACGATCACGATGGCGTTCAGGAAGTCCGGCTGGTCCTCGACTCCCCACGCCGCCGTCTCGTACACCGGCGAAACGGCGACGACGAAGGGCCGCAACCCGTCCACGACGGACTGCAGGAAGGCGAACCGGTCGCCGAGGTTCGATCCGATCGAGAGAACCGCGCGACTCAACGGGTTTCCTTCGGCAGCGGTGCGGCGAGCCGGCGCGAGCGGCGGATCGTCACCGACACGTCGTCGAAGGTCAGCGGGATCGGCGCGGACGGCTTGTGCACCGTCACCTCGACCGCGTGCAGCCGTGCGTCCGTCATCGCGGCGTCGGCGATCTTGCCCGCCACCGTCTCGATGAGGTCGTACGGTTCGCCGCCGATGATCGCCGCGGCCATCTCGGCCAGTTCGCCGTAGTGGTAGGTCTCTTTGAGGTCATCGGTGCGAGAAGCCGCGCTGAGGTCCAGCCACAGCGTGACGTCCACGACGAACTCCTGCCCGTCGCGCTTCTCGTGCTCGAACACGCCGTGGTTCCCGCGCACCCGCAGACCCGTCAACGCGATCCGGTCAGCCATGTCCCCGCCTCCACGCACCGGCGACGGCGACCGCGTCCAGCGTCCGGTCGACGTCGTGCACCCGCACACCCCACGCTCCGTTGAACGCGGCCAAAGCGGACACCGCCGCGGTCGCGTCCTCCCTGCCGTCCGGTGGACGGTTGCCGAGCAACGTGCCGAGGAAGCGTTTGCGCGACGCCCCGACCAGCACCGGGAAGCCCAGCTCGACCAGTTCGTCCAGGCGCTGCAACAACTCCCAGTTGTGGTCGCCGAGCTTCGCGAAGCCCAGTCCGGGGTCGAGCACGATCGACGACTCCGCGACACCGGCGGCCAGTGCGGCCTCGACGCGCTCCAGCAGCTCCGAACGAACGTCCGTCACCACGTCGTCGTACGTCGCCAACGCGTCCATCTCCGTGCTGTGCCCACGCCAGTGCATCAGCACGTACGGCACACCCGCGGCGGCGACGACGGCAGCCATCTCGGGATCGGCCAGGCCACCGGACACGTCGTTCACGATGGACGCGCCGGCCTCCAGTGCCGCAGCCGCAACGGAAGCACGCATGGTGTCCACGCTGACCGGCACGCTCTCGGCGACCAGCGCGCGGATCACCGGCACGATCCTGGCGATCTCCTCGGCGGGTTCGACGCGCCCGGCGCCGGGCCGGGTCGACTCGCCGCCCACGTCGATCACGTCCGCGCCGCGCTTGAACATGTCGACGCCGTGCGACACCGCGTCACGGCGATCGATGTAGCGGCCGCCGTCGGAGAACGAATCGGGCGTCACGTTCAGCACGCCCATCACGACGCACCGGCCGGGGCGGGGCAGACCACTCACCGGAGACGGCCCCTGATCAGCTCGATGGCCTCCGCCCTCGAAGAGGCGGACGTGCGCAGCAGCCCGCGCACCGCGGACGTCGTCGTGCGGGAACCGGGCTTGCGCACACCGCGCATGCCCATGCACAGGTGCTCGGCCTCGATCACCACGATCACGCCGCGCGGTTCGAGCCTGCGCACCAACGCGTCCGCGACCTGCGACGTCAGCCGCTCCTGGACCTGTGGCCGCTTGGCGTAGAGGTCGACGAGCCTGGCCAGCTTGGACAGCCCCGTCACGCGGCCCTGCTCGTTCGGGATGTACCCGACGTGCGCGACGCCGTGGAACGGCAGCAGGTGGTGCTCGCAGAAGCTGAACATCGGGATGTCGGTGACGAGGACGAGCTCTTCGTGGCTCTCGTCGAACGTCTTCGCGAGGACGCTGTCCGGGTCCGTGTAGAGGCCCGCGAACAACTCCTGGTAGGCGCGCGCCACCCGTGCGGGTGTCTCGCGCAGACCCTCCCGGTCCGGATCCTCACCGCACGCGATCAGAAGTTCGCGTACCGCAGCCTCTGCCCGCGGCTGGTCGAAGACCCGCCGCGCGGAGACGCCGGCCTCCCCGTGGTGGGTGAGGCCGGCGTCTCCGTCGAGCTGTTGTTGCTCGGTCACTGCCGCTCGTCCTGGTCTGGCTGCGGCTTCTTCGGCTCCCAGACGTTGTGCGGCTTGCCGCCGGGCACGGTCGCCGGGGTCCATCCGGGCGGCGCGCCGTAGTTCGGCGGGCCCGACTGGTTCGAAGGCTGACCTGGCTGGTGCGCGCCGTTCGACCCGTTCGGCGACGGCAGCGCCTCCGTGGCCGGTTCCGCGGCGGGCTCCGCCGGCGTCTCCGGCTCGTCGTCGAGGGTGTCCTCGACGACCGGCGGCCACGGCTCGCCACGTTCCTTGGCGAGCTCGCCGGGCGTCTTGATCGGCGGGATGTCGGACGGTGTGCGATCACCGAACTCGTTGAACTGGGTGATGCGCGGCCGCTTCTCGACCCTCGCGAAGATCCGCTCCAGTTCCTTCTGGTGCAGGGTCTCCTTCTCGATCAGCTCGAGCGTGAGGTCGTCGAGGACGTCGCGGTAGGTGACGAGCACCTCGTACGCCTCGGTGTGCGCGGCCTCGATGAGCTTGCGCACCTCCTCGTCGATCTCGTGCGCGACCTCCAGCGAGTAGTCCGCCTGGCGACCGGCCGAGCGGCCGAGGAACGGCTCACCCTGCTCCTGCCCGTACTTGACCGCACCGAGCTTCGCGCTCATGCCGTACTCGGTGACCATCGCGCGAGCGATCTTGGTCGCCTGCTCGATGTCGTTGGACGCACCCGTCGTGGGCTCGTGGAAGACGAGCTCCTCGGCGGAACGGCCACCCAGTGCGAACACCAGTCGCGCGATCATCTCGGACCTGGTCATCAGGTCCTTGTCCTCTTCCGGCACCGAGAGGGTGTGACCACCCGTGCGGCCGCGGGCGAGGATCGTGACCTTGTAGACCGGGTCGATGTCCGGCATCGCCCACGCGGCCAGGGCGTGCCCTGCCTCGTGGTACGCGGTGATCTTCTTCTCCTTCTCGGAGATGATCCGGCTCTTGCGGGCCGGACCGCCGATCACGCGGTCCACCGACTCCTCGAGCGCGGCACCGTCGATGACGTGGCCGTTGTGGCGCGCGGTGAGCAGCGCGGCCTCGTTGATGACGTTCGCGAGGTCGGCGCCGGAGAACCCGACGGTGCGCTTCGCGAGGCCGTCGAGGTCCGCGTCCGCGGCCAGCGGCTTGCCCTTCGAGTGCACCCGCAGGATCTGCTTGCGGCCCTTCAGGTCCGGTGCGGACACCGGGATCTGCCGGTCGAAGCGGCCGGGACGCAGCAGAGCGGGGTCGAGGATGTCGGGACGGTTCGTCGCCGCGATCAGGATGATCCCGCCGCGCGAGTCGAAGCCGTCCATCTCGACGAGCAGCTGGTTGAGGGTCTGCTCGCGCTCGTCGTGCCCGCCGCCGAGGCCGGCGCCGCGGTGACGGCCCACCGCGTCGATCTCGTCGACGAAGATGATGCACGGCGCGTTCTGCTTTGCCTGCTCGAACAGGTCGCGCACACGGGAGGCACCGACACCGACGAACATCTCGACGAAGTCCGAGCCGGAGATCGAGTAGAACGGCACGCCCGCCTCGCCGGCGACGGCACGGGCGAGCAGCGTCTTGCCCGTTCCCGGCGGGCCGTACAGCAGCACGCCCTTCGGGATCTTCGCGCCGAGCGCCTGGTAGCGGCCGGGGTTCTGGAGGAAGTCCTTGATCTCTTCCAGTTCCTCGACGGCCTCTTCGGCACCGGCGACGTCGGAGAACGTCGTCTTGGGCATGTCCTTGGACAGCTGCTTGGCCTTGGACTTGCCGAAGTTCAGAACGCGGTTACCGCCGCCCTGAGCGTTGTTCATCATCCACATGAGCAGCAGCAACAGCAGGCCGAGCGGCACGAGGTAGATCAAGATCTGCATCAGGATGGACTCCTGGCTGACCTTGGTCTCGACGGTCGGCTTGTTGCCGGCCTGGTCGAGGACGGTGAAGATCTCGTCCGTCGAGCTGGCCGGGAACTGCGTGATCAGGCGGTTGCTGCCCTCGAAGGTGGTGCCATCGGTGAGGGTGAGTCGGAGACGCTGCTCCTTGTCCTCGATCGTGGCTTCCTTGACCTTGCCGTCCCGCACCTGTTGAAGCGCTTGAGACGTTTTCACGGGGTGGTAGCCCCGCGAGTCGTCAAAGAGGACGGTGAAGACGAAGTAGAGCAGCAACACCGCAGCGATCCACAGCAGCGGGTTGCGAAGCAGGCGCTTGCGGTCCATGCACTTACGGCCGGGGGCGGCCTCGACCCTCCCTGACTTGCGCGTCGGGCAGTGGAAGACCCACATACCGCGTCCGACCAGCCTACCGCTCGCTGGCCGGGTACTGAGCAACCAACGGGCGGGGGCGTTCGCGGGTTCCCGCGGGTGACCCCCACCACGCATGTTCACGCAGTTTGGTTCATCCGGAACAAATACCGCCGTCCAGACGAGTGACGCAGGTCACGCTGTCTCATTACGTTTGGGGGTCACATGTCATCCTCATCTATCCCCCGAACGTTTCCCTCGCCACTCGAAAGAGTGAACACGTGACCGAAGGTAAGTAACTGTATGTCAGCACGTCATACGTCCCCCGGATTGTTCCGGCGGGTGGCCCTCCCCGTGGGCGCCCTGCTCGGAGTGGTCGCGGCGGCAGGCGTCACGGTCGTGGCACTGCGTGTCACGAGCGGCGCAGACTGCTCCGGCGCGCTGCCGTTGAAGGTCGCCGTCACCCCCGCCGCGTTGGATGTGGTGAACGCGGCGGCGCAGGACTACCAGCGGTCACAACCAGTCGTGAACGGCAGGTGCGTCCAGGTCCAGGTCGAGTCGCGCAACGCGGCCGACGTGGCGAACGAGCTCCCCACCGCCCAGATCAACCCCCACTCCCTCTGGATCCCCGACTCCTCGATGTGGGCCGCGGAGGCCCAGCGCCAGGCGGCGGAGACCGGCCCGGAGGCCCCGAAGCTGGACATCAAGCCCTCGCTGGCGTCCAGCCCGCTGGTGATGGCGGGCTCGGAACAGGCGATGTCGAAGATCGGCTTCCCGGTCACGCCCGTCTCGTGGGCGAAGGTCGTGGACCCGAAGGTCCAGATCTCGATGAGCGACCCGACGATGACGTCGGAGGGCCTCGCCTCGCTGTTCGTCATCCGTACTTTGCTGGGCAATCCAGACGGAACACCCAAACCTGAACTCGTCGGCACCCTGCTGCGCGTGGGCCGCAGCGCCGTCCCGTCAGTCCGCGACGCCTTCGGCAAGGTCACCACGGACGCCGACAAGGCCCCGCTGTTCGCCGCCACCGAACAGTCAGTCGTGGCGAACAACCGCTCGGTCAAGGACAACGCGGTCCTGGGCGCCCCGCCCAAGGAGGGCACGCTCTCCTTCGACTACCCGCTGGTCAGGGTCTCCCGCCCGAACGAGCCGGAAGGCATCGGCGAGGCAGCCGCGGAGTTCGAGAAGGTCCTCCGCTCCGCAGACACCTCCAAGCGCTTCGGCGAGGCCGGCTTCCGCACCGTCCAGGGCGCGGCCCCCGCGAAGTGGTCGACCGACGTCGAAGGCGTGCAGGCAGGCGACGTCAAGCTGATCGAGACCCCCGGCGCCGACCAGGTCTCCGAACTCCTCCGCACCTGGGGCGCCATCAGCCTGGACATGCGGATGCTCACCGTCATCGACGTCTCCGGCTCGATGATCGAGAAGAGCGGCAACGGCAAAACCCGAGTAGAGGCCGCCACCGAGGCCTCGATGACCGCTCTCTCGATGCTCCCGGACACCACGGCCATCGGCCTGTGGGCGTTCTCCACCGACAAAAAACCACCGAACGACTGGATCGAACTGGTCCCGATCGGCCCGCTGGGCGAACCCCTGGCAGGCGTAACCCGCCGCAAACGCCTGGAAGCAGGCGCCTCCCAGCTCCCCGGTCTAGTCGGCGGCGGCACGGCCCTGAACGACACCACCCTGGCCGCGTACCGGCACGTCCTGTCCGGCTACGACGCGTCAAAGGTCAACTCGGTCGTCCTCATGACCGACGGCCGCAACGACGACATCTCGTCGATCGACACCGCCGCGCTGATCGAAACCCTGAAGCGGGAGTCCGACCCCGCGAAACCCGTTCCAATCATCATGGTGGGCCTCGGCGACGAGGTGGACATGGACGCACTCCGCGCGATCTCCGCCGCAACCGGCGGCAAGGCTTACCAGGCGCGGAACCCGGAGGACATTCGCGGCGTGCTTTTGGACGCGGTGTCCCAGCGCAGGTGCCGCCCGAACTGCTGATTTCTTTCAACGTAAAAGCCGGGTCTCCTACGGGAGGCCCGGCTTTGTCTTTGTCTTTAAAAGCGACCAGACACGGCGACCTGCCCCGCGCGGTGCCAACAGGAAAGCCAGCAACGCAAGGCAACCACGGACGAAGCCTGGCGGCGCAATGCCGAAGGCGAGCCGTGTGAACCTCTACCGCCTGGGTAGCGGTGCACCCCGCTCATGGCGATTGGGGCTTGACCTTGAGGGGCTGGGTGCCACCCTGTCTGGGCTCGGCCGGGGCGCTTTGAACCCCGGTCTTTGAGGCCGTCTACGCGCCCAGCTAGAGGCTCAAGGTCAAGCCCCAATCGCAACCCCGCACTTCGTCACGACCCGCGCGCCCACCCTCGCAAGGCGACGGAACGTCAGGAACGCGACCAACCCCGCTGGAACAGCAACAGCCCGCACGCAACGGGACCCGCACCCGCACGCCCAACACAAAACGGGGACGCTGCCACCCACGGCAACGCCCCCGCCCAAGCCAAACCACTCAGTTCGAGTAAACCTTCGGATCCAACGTCCCGATGTAGGGCAGATCGCGGTACCTCTCCGCATAATCCAGCCCATACCCGACAACAAACTCGTTGGGAATGTCGAACCCGATGTACTTGACGGGAACCTCGACCTTAACCGCATCAGGCTTCCGCAACAAAGTACAAACCTGCAAAGACCGAGGCTTCCGAGACTGCAGATTCTTCAACAGCCAGGACAACGTGAGCCCAGAATCAATGATGTCCTCGACGATCACCACGTTGCGGTCGGCGATGTCGCGATCGAGGTCCTTCAAGATCCGCACAACGCCCGAAGACGAAGTCGAGGACCCATAGGACGAAACGGCCATGAACTCGAGCTGCACCGGAACGGGCAGCGCGCGTGCGAGGTCGGCCATGAACATCACAGCGCCCTTGAGCACAGTGATCAGCACGAGGTCGGAGTCACCTTCTGGGTGATCAGCCGCGACCTGCTTGGCGAGTTCGGTGACCTTGTCGCTGATCTCCTGCTCGGTGATGAGCACGGATGCGATGTCGCCGTCGTACACGGACAGGTCCCCTCTGCTTAAGACTGTGGTTCCACAACGAGCCTGCCATGCGCGCGCCGCACGACAAAGCCGCCAGGTAGCCAGACACCGCCCTGACCGCGCCATTCACTCACCAGTGCGTCAACTCGTCGCAGGTGCGAATCGGACAGTTCAGGCACGGCTTCGCCGATCAGCCACGCCCTGAGCACTCTGCGCCTCAACGCGACCGGTAGCTCGGAGATGTCGTCAACAGCACAGCAGTCGCCGGCGAACGCCTCCGCAAGCGCATCGAGCGCGTCGCAATCCTCACGCAACTGCGCAGCCGTACGCGCCAACGACGCCGCAACACCGCCCTGCAAAACAGACTCCAGCAACGGCAGCACCTCAGACCGCAACCGCACACGCGTGAACGACGGATCGACGTTGTGCGGGTCCTCCCACACCTCGATCCCCTGCTCAACACAGGCAGCACGGGTGACCGCCCGCGACACACCGAGCAGCGGCCGCCCCCACGGCGCGTCAAAAGCACGCATCCCGGCGATCGACCGCGGCCCGGACCCGCGCCCCAGCCCGAGCAACACCGTCTCGGCCTGGTCGTCGAGGGTGTGACCGAGCAGCACGACACCGGCAGACGGCCTCAGAGCCGCGTAACGGGCGTTGCGGGCCGCAGCCTCGGGACCACCCGGCCCCTCCACGCGAACAGCCTCCACGCGAGCCACAAGCCCGAACGAGGCGCACTGCTGAGCCGCCCGCGAAGCAACGTCACCCGACCCAGGCTGCAGCTGGTGATCGACGACCACGGCGAACGCACCGGGCACCAGCCGTCCCACACAGGCAGCCAACGCCAGCGAGTCCGCGCCACCCGACACGGCGACGGTCACCGCGTCAGGCCGCACCTCGTCCAGGAACCGGCGGACCGCGGAACGGATCTCCGCGACCGGTCCGTTCACGGCGACACGCGACGCAGCCAGCTCATGGGCTCGGCGATCTCGGCGCGGGTCGGCAACGTCGCGGCGGACGTCCAGATCGAGTTGAAGCCGTCCATCCCCACCCGCTCCACCACGTACGAGGTGAACGCCTCGCCCTCCTCGTACTGGCGCACCTTCGCCTCGACGCCGAGCAGCGTGCGCAGGATCCGGTCGAGCAGGCCGCCGCCCTTGCGCCGCGCGCTGAAGCGGCTGCGGATCGTCGACACGGACGGCACGACCGACGGGCCGACCGCGTCCATCACGTGGTCGGCGTGGCCTTCGAGCAAAGTGGACAGTGCGATCAGCCGGTCCAGCACCAGCTTCTGCTGCGGCGACTGGATGAGCTCGACCAGTCCCATCGGGCCGTCGCCCTCGCGCAGCTTCTGCCGGAAGTCGCGGATCACGTCGGTCAGCGGCGCGCGCTCTTCGTCCATTGAGGACAACAGCGCGGTGACCTGGTCGGAGAAGTACTTGCGCAGCCACGGCACGCCGGTGAACTGCAGGCGGTGCGTGCACTCGTGCAGGCACACCCACATGCGGAAGTCGTCGTCCGGCACGTCCAGAGCCTGTTGCGCGCCAACGATGTTCGGCGCGACCAGCAACAGGCGTCCGGCCAACTGGTCGTTCGGGCTGAACGGGTCGTACTGGCCGAGCACCCGTGAGGACAGGAACGCCAGCACGACGCCCGCCTGCACGCCCGCGGTCCCGGCGAGGATGCCCGCCATCGGACCTGTCTGGCGTGGCATCGCGGGCGCTGTCAGCGCGGCGAGTCCCTGTGCGGCGGCGGCGACCCACGCCGGCCTGTCCACGACCTCGCCCGGCAGCAGGGGCAGTCCCTGACCGAGCCCGGTCAGCTCGCGGACGTGCACCTCCGCCTGCGGCGCCAGCTCGCGAAGCCTGCCGACGACGTGGTCAGCCTCGTTCTTGCCGATCACCGGTCCCGGCCGGACGAGGCGCGTGGCGGTCGAGACCGCCAGCTCCCAGTCCACCGGGCCGAGCTCTGCCTCCGTCGCCCCGTTCACGCTTCCGACGCTACCTGCGCACGGGCCGCTACGAACAGCCACAACCCCGCAACGCAGCGGCCATCACGTCCAGCGCGGGCCGCACCTCCCTCTCCGCGTTGCCGTTGCTGGCGGACATGAACGAGAACACGAGCACCCGTCCGTCCACGTCGACGACCATGCCGGCGAGCGCGTTGACCCCGGTGAGGGTGCCGGTCTTGGCCCGCACCCAGCCCTTGCCCGGTGCCGCGGTCCCGCCGTAGCGACCGGCGAGGGTGCCGCTGCCGCCCGCGACCGGGAGCGCCGTCAGCAACGGCCGCAGCTTCGCGGTGCGCGCGTCGTCCAGCGTGGGCTTGGCCGCCGCGGTGAGCACCTCGGTGAGCAGCTTGGCGGGGATCTTGTTCGACGCGGACAACCCGCTGCCGTCCACGAAGTTCGCGGTGGTGAGGTCGAACCCGTTCTTGGTCAGCACGTCCCGGACGGCCTTGACCCCGCCCGCGAACGACGCCTCGTTGCCGGTCTTGATCGCGATCTCCCGCGCGATCGCCTCGGTCAGGACGTTGTCCGAGATCTGCATCATGTTGTCGACGAGCTGCTCGATCGGCGCCGACTTGATCTCGCCGAGCACCGGAGCGCCCGCGGGAGCCGCGCCCGCCGTGGCTCCAGGCGCCCCGACGCGCTGCGCGAACGCGTCCGCCGCCGCCTGGCCGGGACTGCCGGTGCGCGCGCCGTTGACGTTGGACTGGTCGACCCGGCCGCCGTCGAGCATGAACGGCACGATCGGCGCGACCGAGCCGCCGCCGATGTCCGCCGACTCCCACTGCGGCCCGAGCGCCTCGCCCGTGTACCGGCTCAGGTCGAACTGGACCTTGGTGACCGGGCCCTTGGCCTTGACCTGGTTGACCAGGTCGTCGAGCGTCGCGGCGCCGGGGTAGACCGACTTGCCGGGCACGCCGGAGATCGTGGGGTCGCCGCCGCCGACGATCACCACGGTGCCGGGCTCCGCGCCCTGGACGACCTTGGTGGACAGCTGGTCGGTCTTCTCGAGGCTGAGCAGCGCCGCGGCGGCCGTGAGGATCTTGAGGCTCGACGCCGGGGTCGCGGGCGTGGTGTCGCCCTGCTGCCACAGCGCGGTGCCGCTGGCGGGGTCGACGACGCTGCCGGTGAGCGTGCCCAGCACGCCGTTGGCCGCCGGTCCGGCGAGCGCTTGCTTCACACCCGCGGGGGTCGGTGCCGGCGCACCGGCGGTGACGGCCTTGACCAGCGGCTGGACGTTCGCGGGCGCGGCCGGAGGCCTGGTCTCGATCGCCTTGGTGCCGCCGAACTCGTTGACCGCGTAGAGGGTGGCCCCGGCGAGCGCCGCGACGACCAGCAGGCTCAGGACCACGACGAGGGACTTGCGGCCCTTCCTGGGCTCGTCGTCGGTGGCGAGGCGGTCCTCGGGCTCTTCCTCGTAACCGGTGACCGGCAGCTCCTGACGGACGGACTGCGGCTCCTTCCGGGCAGGCGGAGGAGGCGGCGGTGGCACCGGACGCTGCTGCTCCTGGCGCTGCTGCTCCTGGCGCGGTGGTTCCTGACGCGGTGGTTCCTGACGCGGCGGTTCCTGGTGCTGGAGCTGGTCGACGCGCTTGGTCTGCTCGGGACGCGGCCGGCGCTGCTCGGGCGGCTGTTCGGGTCTGGTCTTCTGGTCGAACCACGACGGCTCGGAGTTCGGCAGCTGGTCGACGCGCGCCGTCTTGGCGTTCGGAACGGAGAGCTCCGTGGTCTTCTGCTCCGGCCTCGGCACGACGCGGGTCTGGTCGTTCTTCGGCTCGATCCGCACCGGGGTGGCCCGAGGTTGGCCGACTTCTGGACCAATCGTCGCGTGAGACTTCCCACCGGCGGATCCGCCGGAAGGCCCGCCGGAACCGCCGGAGCCGGTCGTTGGCACACCTGACGGGGAATGACCGGACCCCACACCGTTCGGGGCGGAACGGACCGGCGACGAACGCAGAGGCTCCTGAGTGGACGGTGCCGACAGGATCGCCGCGAGCGGGAAACGCATCGTCGGCTGGTCGACGGACGGGCGGCTGACCTGCACCGTCGACTCCGACGCGGCTGGGGCCGACCCGGCGTCGTCGTCCTCGGTCGGCCACTGGGGCTCGTCCGGCAAGTGGACCTCCGTCAGCTCGGTACGGGCAATCTCACACCCACCAACCACCGCTCCGATGAGGGTTGACAAGGCGTTGTGGTCCACACTAGTGGGCATCACGAATGGGCTACATGAGCGAGGACCAGTGGAATTCGACGTCCTGATCGAGATCCCCAAGGGCGTGCGCAACAAGTACGAGGTGGACCACAAGAGTGGCCGCATCCGCCTCGACCGCACGTTGTTCACGTCGACGCAGTACCCGGCCGACTACGGGTTCATCGAGAACACCCTGGGTGAGGACGGCGACCCGCTGGACGCCCTCGTCCTCGTCCAGGAACCGACGTTCCCCGGCTGCCTGATCGCCGCTCGTGCGATCGGCATGTTCCGCATGACCGACGAGAAGGGCGGCGACGACAAGGTTCTGTGCGTCCCGGCCTTCGACCCGCGCCACGAGCACCTGCGCGACATCCACCACCTGGCGGAGTTCGACCGCCTGGAGATCCAGCACTTCTTCGAGGTCTACAAGGACCTGGAGCCCGGCAAGAGCGTCGAGGGCGCGAGCTGGGTGGGCCGCACCGAGGCCGAGGCCGAGGTCAAGCGCTCCTACCAGCGTCTGAAGGACGCCGAGGCGCGCGGCGAAACGCTGCACTAGGTAACGACGAAAGAGGGGGGTCGCTCGGAGCGACCCCCCTCTTTTTCGTTTTCGGTTCTAGACCGCGATGGACTCCGCGTCCGCCACGCGCTCCAGACCGGACCTGGTCGACAGCGGCTTCTCGCGCAGGAACCACACGAGGACGAACGCCGCGATCATCACGATGCCGCCGGTCAGGAAGACCGTGTCGATCGCGCTGGAGAACCCGTCGAGGAACGGCTTCGCCAGCACGGGGTCGAGGCCGTTGAGGAACTCGGTGTTGTTGATGTCCACACCGGATCCGCCACCGCCCTGCAGCATCTTCGCGAACTCCGGGTTCTGGCCCAGAGCGATCTTGAACGCGTCGGTCTGCGCCGCGGCCTTGAGGCCCTCCGCGATCTTGTCGCCGACCGTGGTGAACAGGATCGACAGGAACACCGCGGTACCGACGGTGCCACCGATCTGGCGGAAGAACGTCGCCGAAGCGGTCGCCACGCCCATGTCACGCGGCTCGGCGTCGTTCTGGATCGCCAGCAGCAGCGTCTGCATGCACTGACCCAGGCCGGCACCCATGATGAACATGAAGACCATGACGAGCCAGCTCGGCGTGTCCGTGCCGATGGTGCTGAGCAGGAACAGCGCGACCGCCATCAGACCGGCGCCGATGATCGGGAACACCTTGTAGCGCCCGGTCTTCGACGTCACCTTGCCCGCGATCGCGGTGGCCGACATGATGCCGAACGTCATCGGCAGCAGCATCAGGCCCGACACGGTCGGCGTGACGCCCTTGACGATCTGCAGGTACAGCGGGATGGAGACCATGCCGCCGAACATGCCGATGCCGAGCACGAAGTTGATCGTGTTGCCCAGCGAGAACGTCTGGTTGCGGAACATCCTGATCGGCAGCAGCGCCTCGTCGCCCATGCGGTTCTCGACCCACACGAACGCCACCAGGCCCAGCACACCGATCACGTACATGGCGATCGACGTCGCCGAGGCCCAGCCCCACTCACGGCCCTGTTCGGCCACGATCAGCAGCGGCACGAGGCCGACGGTCAGCGCGATGGCGCCACCGAAGTCGATGCGGTGGTTGACCCGCTGGTGCGGGATGTTCAGCACGCGGGCGACGACGAACAGCGCGAGCAGCGCGATCGGCACGTTCACCAGGAACACCCAGCGCCAGCCCGTGACACCGAGGAACGAGGTGAGACCGGCGAACACGCCGCCGATGACCGGCCCGAGCACGCTGGCCGAACCGAACACGGCCATGAAGTAGGCGGAGTACTTGCTGCGCTCACGCGGCGAGATGATGTCGGCCATGATCGCGAACGCGAGCGACATCAGACCGCCGGCGCCGAGACCCTGCACCGCGCGGAACGCGGCGAGCTCGTACATCGACGTCGCGATGCCCGAGAGCAGCGAACCGGCCAGGAACAGCGAGATCGCCGCGAGGTACATCGGCTTGCGCCCGTAGATGTCCGACAGCTTGCCGTACAACGGGGTCGTGATGGTCGCGGTGATCAGGTAGGCGGTGGTCGCCCACGCCTGCAACGTCTGTCCGTGCAGCTGGTCCGCGATGGTCTTCATGGCGCTGGCGACGATCATCTGGTCCAGCGCCGCGAGGAACATGCCCAGCAGCAGACCGGACAGGATCGTCATGATCTGGCGATGCGTCAGGGAGACCCCTGGCGTGGGTGTCGCATCGGTTGTCGTTGACATTTCTAGTCTTCCCCTCCTGCGCGGGTCCCCGTCCCGCGTTCGGTCAAAAGCGCCGGAATCGTGCGCTCGTAGTCCTGCACGAAGCGTTCGAACAGGTCCGCGAAACCCTTGAGGTCCTCATCGGCCCAGTCCGCGAACACCTGCTGGATCGCCTCGTTGCGCTTCCGGCGTCGGTTCAAGATCAGCTCGCGGCCCGCTTCGGTGACCGCGAGAACGCTGGCCCGGCCGTCAGCCGGATCAGCACGCCTCTCGACGAGCCCGTCCTTCACCAGTCCGGCGACCTGCCGGCTGACCGTGGACGGGTCGGAGAGCACCGCCTCCGCGAGCGCACTCGAGCGGCACTCTCCGAGACCGGAGAGCGTCGCGAGGAGCACGAAGGCGGACTTGTCCATGCCCTGCTTGGCCATCTGGTGGGCGACCTGGGCGTGCATCTTGTTCATGCGCACCATCGCCATGCCGATGCGGTCCGCGAGCTCGTGCTCGGGATCGATGCCGGCGCCGAGGCACCTGCCCGGATCGACCATCTGACACCTCGTTGCTTGTATCACCCAACTAGTTGCTCGGTACAAGCATCCATCCCGGTCCACCGAAATGCAAGTGAGTTCCGAGTCTCACTCCACAGTGGAGTGGTACGGACGCGGCGAGTGAGTTGTTACCGACGGGTAGCCGTGCGGGTTACTCGCCGGTAGCATCCCTCTCATGAGCCAAGACGTGTCGTTCGTCGCCGACGCCATGAAGCAGGCCGTGCCGTACGTGAAGACCACGGGCATCGAGTTCGAGGAGGTCTCCGCCGGCCGCGTCGTCGCGTCGCTGCCGGAGAACCCGACGCTGAACAACCACATCGGCGGCCCGCACGCCGCCGTGATGTTCGGTCTCGGCGAGTCCGCGTCCGGTGCCGTCGTGATGGCCGCGTTCGCCGCGCACCTCGGCAAGGCCACGCCGCTCGCGGTCCGCGCCGACATCTCCTACAAGAAGATCGCGATGGGCGTTCTGCGCGCCGAGGCCGTTCTCGGCCGTTCCGCGGACGAGGTCCTGGCCGAGCTGGAGTCCGGTACCCGTCCCGAATTCCCCGTCGCCATCACGATCACCAACGCCGAGGGCGTGATCACCGGCGAGATGACCGTCGTCTGGACGTTGAAGCCCGCACGCTGAACTGGGCATCTCCGTATTTCAGTTCAAAACTGCGGTGAACCGATCCGGTCGAAATACGTAACCTTGGCCACTCTCCGTCCCGAGGGCACTATCTGGAGTTATGTCGGGGTGGAGAACTGTGGGCGGAGTCTTGCTGGTCGCACTGACCGCGGGATGCGCGGCGCAGGTGCAGCAGTCGAGGCCTGTCGCCGTGGAGAAACCGGCGGAGGACACGCCGGTGACCGCGTCGTCGGCCACGGTCGCGCCGGCCCAGCTGGGCATCAGCGTGGCGTCGATCGTCGACGGCCGGGCCGTGATGCTCTCCGACGGCTCGAAGGCCGAGGTCACGGGCCTCGCCCAGCCAGGACCGTGCTGGGCTGAGGCCGCCGCCGGCTTCGCCAAGGCGATGCTCCTCAACCAGCAGGTGCGCTACGACAAGACCACCGGCGCGCTGACCCTCGCCGACGGCACGGACTACGCGTTGCTCGCGCTGGGCAACGGCGCCGGCCGCAGCGCCGGCACCCCGACGCCGGGGCAGAAGGAAGCCGAAGGCGCCGCGCAGCGCGTTCCGATGGGCCTGTGGGGAACACCGTGCGGTGGCAAGGACGCCCTGGAGACCTCGTCTGCTCCGCCTCCTCCCCCGCCGCCACCCGTGACGACCACCAAGCCGAAGGTCACGACCACGACGCCGAAGCCGCCGGCCCCCGTCTTCTTCGCGACCTGCGACGACGTGCGCAGGGCCGGCAAGGCGCCGCTCTACTGGGGCCAGCCGGGCTACCGCGTCGAGCTCGACGACAACCGCAACGGCGTCGCCTGCGAGTCCCGGTACGGATACCGGTGACCCAATAACCTCAGCTCCATGAAGCTGGACAGCAGTGCCGTCGACTACACCCCAGGCGAGGCCGGGGCGATCGCGAAGCGGGCGGAGGACCGGGGCTACGACGGGTTCTGGCTCGCCGAGACCAAGCACGACCCGTTCCTCGCGCTGGCCGGTGCCGCCGCGGCGACCGAGCGGATCGAGCTCGGCACGGCGATCGCGGTGGCGTTCGCGCGCAACCCGATGACCGTCGCGACCACGGCGAACGACCTGCGGCTGCTGTCGGCGGGCCGGTTCAACCTCGGGCTGGGCTCGCAGGTCGAGGCGCACATCACCAAGCGCTTCTCGATGCCGTGGAGCAAGCCGGCCGCACGCATGCGCGAGTTCGTCCTCGCCATCCGCGCGATCTGGCACGCCTGGGAGACCGGCGAACGGCTGGCGTTCCGCGGCGAGTTCTACAAGCACACGCTGATGACGCCGTTCTTCGATCCGGGCCCGAACCCGCACGGCACCGCGCCGATCTACCTCGCGGGCGTCGGCGGGCTGATGACCGAGGTCGCGGGCGAGGTCGCGGACGGCTTCCTGTGCCACAACTTCACGACCGAGCGGTACCTGCGCGAGGTGACGCTGCCCGCGTTGGAGCGCGGCCGGGCGAAGGCGGGAAAGACGCTGGAGGGCTTCGAGATCAGCGGCCCGGTGTTCGCCGCGACCAACGACGAGGAGATCGCGGACGTCAAGCGGCAGATCGCGTTCTACGGGTCGACGCCCGCGTACAAGCCGGTGCTGGACCTGCACGGCTGGGGCGCGCTGCACGAGGAGTTGCACCGCATGTCGCGGCGGCAGCAGTGGGCGGAGATGAGCGAGCTGATCACGGACGAGGTGCTGACCGAGTTCTGCGTCCTGGGCTCCCCTGAGACCGTCACGGACGCCCTTCTGGCTCGCTACGGCGACGTCGTCACGCGGATCTCGCCGTCAGGGGACGTGCTTCAGCGCCCCGAGAAATGACTCAGCCCCTGGCGTGCCAGCTCGGCGTGGAAACCGCGGAGCTCGGCGCGCACTCTCGCGACGCCCCTCTTGCGGATCCACCGGCGTCTTCCGACGTTGGCCGCGGTCAGGGCGAACGGGAGTGCCAGCAGGGTCAGGGCCAGCATCATCATCATGTCGTCTCCTCAGGGGTTGCGAACAAGCAACGACCAATCGAGACGTCGCTTACGGTACCGGCTCGAACGCCACCCAGGTGGAGCAAAGTTACCGACAGCAACTCAGTTCTTGACTAATTTTGTTTTCGGTGTGACGCTGAGGCCATGTTCGATGTGGCGGTGATCGAGGACCCTTCCGCGGCCGAGGTGTCGCTGGACCCGGTGCGGGCGAGGCTGCTCGCGGAGCTGGTGGAGCCAGGATCGGCGACGATGCTCGCCGCGAAGGTCGGCCTGCCCAGGCAGAAGGTGAACTACCACCTGCGCACGCTGGAGCAGCACGGCCTGGTGGAGCTCGTCGAGGAACGGCGCAAGGGCAACGTGAACGAGCGCCTCATGCAGGCGACCGCCGCGTCCTACGTCATCTCCCCGACGGCGCTCGCGGCCGTGCAGCCCGACCCGGCGCGGTCACCCGACCGGTTGTCCGCGCGGTGGCTGCTCGCGGTCTCGGCGAGGCTGGTGCGCGACGTCGGCACGTTGATCACGGGGTCCACCAGGGCGAAGAAGCGGCTCGCGACCTTCGCGCTGGACGGCGAGGTCCGGTTCGCCACGGCGGCGGACCGCGCGGCGTTCGCCGAGGAGCTCGCCGGCTTCATGACGCAGCTGGTCGCCAAGTACCACGACGAACAGGCAGAAGGAGGGCGTCCGCACCGAGTCGTCGTCGCCCTGCACCCGAGCGTGATCGCGTCCAAGGAGGAAGAGTCGTGACCCACGAGTTCGAGATCAGCAAGGAAGTCGAGGTCGACGGGACCCCCGAGCAGGTCTGGGACGCCATCGCGACCGGACCGGGCATCGACTCGTGGTTCATGGGCCCGCACACCGTCGACGGACGCGTGGGCGGCCGCATGACGCTCGACCTGGGTTTCTTCCAGGAGTCCTCGACGATCACCTCGTGGGAACCCGGAAAGCGCCTCGCCTACTCCAGTGACAAGGGCGAGGACGGCACGTTCCACGCGATGGAGTACCTGATCGAGGGCCGTGACCAGGGCACGACCGTGCTGCGGTTCGTGCACACCGGCATCCTCGCCGACGGCTGGGGCGACGAGTTCGTCGACCAGCAGTCGAAGGGCTGGGACATGTACCTGTTCACGCTGGCCGAGTACGTCGAGCACTTCGCCGGCAGGCCGGGCACCTACGTGTTCGCCCAGTGGCCGGAGCAGCCAGAGGGCGCCGACAACTGGCCGGTGCTGCTCAAGGCCCTCGGTGTCCCCTCGGACGCCGAGGTCGGCGACGAGGTCACCCTCGAACCGTTCGGTATCAACGGGGTCGTGGACTACGTCGTCCGTCACGACCTGCACAACTTCCTCGGCGTGCGCGGCCCTGAGGGCTTCTACCGGTTCCACGGCACCAGCGCCTTCGGTCACCACGTCTTCGGCGACGCGACCGGGCAGGCCGAGAAGTGGCAGGCCTTCCTGACTCAGACCGTGGGCGGGCAGACCTCGTAGACGTAGTCCTCGTGCCCGTACGGCACCACGTTCCGGTCGCGGCGGATCACCGAGACCCGTCCGCCGCGGTCGGTGCAGGACTTCTTGAACCCCTCGTCGGTGTACTCGATCTGGAAGAAGTCGTTGCCGAACGCCTCTGCGTAGGAGCCGCACTCGTCGCGCGCCTGGCAGTCCTCGGTGATGGCGAAGTCGAAGCCGATCTCCTTCTTGCCCGCGGTGCCCAGTTCGGCGGTGTTCTTCTGCGCGACGGCAAGGCCCTGTTCATGTGCGTATTTGACGAACGCCTTCATGAACTCCTTGGTGGCGTTGAGATCGAACGCCCCCTCGGCGCGCGTGTAGGAGTCGAGGTTGTCCGGCTCGACGCCCTTGAACATGGACGTCTTGCAGTCCTTGATCCACTTCTTCTGGATCTCCAGGATCCTGTTCCTCTTGTCGCCGTTGGAGATGTCGAGGATGCCCTCCTGCCACTCCGGGTCGATCGCGACCTCACCGCCCGGCTTCTTCACGAGCAGGTCGTCGTGGTTCTTCCGCCACCAGTCCAGCCCGCCCTCGGCCTCGTTCGGCTGCGTCTGCAGGGCGTTGAGGTAGCAGATGTTGTAGCGCCGGCCGTCGATGATCTTGCTGCGGTCCCGCACGACGATCTTGACCGGCACATCGGGCTGGTAGGCGCCGCCGAGCTGGTAGTCGAGCTGCCCACCGGCGGGCGGCATCTCCCGCGGCGGCAGGTCGGGCTCGTCCGAGCAGGAGGTGACCAGCAGGAGCAGGGCGGCCACCACCGCGGCGGTTTTCATGCGCGGGAGTGTGTCACTCACGGGGTAGCGCAGGCGTAACAGCACAGCACTCCATTGCTCATAAATGAGATTTAGCTTCCGTCAGGTGAAAAGTCGGTCGCTCTTCCTGCAACTCCTCGTGGCCGTGGTCGCCGGTGTGCTGGTCGGTCACTTCTTCCGCTCGTTCGGCGCCGACCTGAAGCCGATCGGGGACGGCTTCATCAAGCTGATCAAGATGGTGATCGCACCGCTGATCTTCTGCGTGGTGGCGACGGGCATCGCGAAGGTCGGGGACCTGCGCGCGGTCGGCCGGATCGGGCTGAAAGCGCTGATCTACTTCGAGGTCGTGTCGACGGCCGCACTCGCGTTCGGCCTGCTCGTCGGCAACGTCGTGCGACCCGGCGACGGCATGAACGTCGATCCGTCCACTTTGGACGCCTCCGCCGTGGAGGCGAAGACGCAGGGCGGCCACCTCCCCGGCGTCGTCCAGTTCCTGCTCGACCTCATCCCTTCCAGTGTGGTGGACGCGCTGGCGCGCAACGCGTTGCTTCAGGTGCTGCTGTTCGCGGTGCTGTTCGGCTGCGCGCTGGCCCAGCTCGGCGAGCGCGGCAGGCCCGTCGTGGACCTGTTGGAGCGCATCAACCTGGCGTTCTTCGCGGTGCTCGGCTACATCATGAAACTGGCGCCGCTCGGTGCGTTCGGCGCGATGGCGTTCCTGGTCGGGCAGTACGGCCTGGGGTCGCTGCGCACGTACATGTGGCTGATCCTGGCGTCCTACGGCGCGGCCCTGCTCTTCTGCACCCTGCTCGGCGTGATCGCGTGGGTGTTCGCACGGGTCAACCTCCTGCAGTTCCTGCGCTACACCAAGGAGGAGTTCCTGCTGGCGCTCGGCACCGCGTCGTCGGAAGCCGTGCTGCCGCGGATGATGGCGAAGCTGCAACGCGCCGGCTGCGCACCCACGTCCGTCGGCCTGGTGCTGCCGACCGGGTACTCGTTCAACCTCGACGGCGCCTCGATCTACCTGTCGCTGGCGACGCTGTTCCTGGCGCAGGCGCTGAACATCCCGCTCGACCTCGGCGACCAGCTGACGATCGTGCTGGTGCTCGTGCTGACCTCCAAGGGCATGGCGGGCGTGCCGGGTTCGGCGTTCCTGGCCCTGTCCGCCACCGTCGCCGCGGTCGGCTCGATCCCCGCTGCCGCGGTGGCGTTGCTGCTCGGCGCCGACCGGATCATGGACTCCATGCGCGTCTTCACGAACCTGCTGGGCAACTGCGTGGCGACGTTCGTGGTGTCCCGCTGGGAAGGCATGCTCGACGTCGAACGGATGCGGTCAGTGCTCGGCGATCCACGCGGCCACGACCTCGTCGAGGAGCGCGAGGGTGAGCCTGCCGTGGCGGAGGACGGCCTCGTGGAAGTCGCGGACGTCGAACGCCGTCCCTAGCGCTCGTTCCGCGGTGGCGCGCAGTTCCTGGAACTTGAGGCGCCCCACCGCGTACGCGAGCGCCTGGCCGGGTTCGCCGAGACAACGGTCCACCTCGGACTCGATCTGGGTGAGCCCCATCGGCGTGTTCTCGACGAGGAAGGCGACGGCCTGCTCGCGGCTCCACCCTCGCGCGTGCAGGCCGGTGTCGACGACGAGCCGGCCCGCGCGCATGGCGTCCATCGTGAGCATGCCGAGCCTGGCCTCGTCGTCGCTGTAGAGCCCCATCTCGTCGGCGAGCCGTTCGCAGTACAGGGCCCAGCCCTCGCTGAACACGCTGATCGGAGCTTTGCGCCTGAGAACAGGGAGGTCCTTCAGCAACGCGGCCTTCGAGTGCTCGAAGTGATGTCCCGGCACGGCCTCGTGGTACGCCGTGGCCTCGTCCTTGATCCTGAGCCGGTTCCGCGGGTCCTTGGTGTTGACGTAGTACGTGCCGGGCCGGCTGCCGTCCTCGGCGGCCGGGAAGTAGCTCGGCGGCACGTGCGCGGGCACGCCCGGCGGCGCCGCTTTGATCACGCACGCCGCGTCCGGCACCGTCCGGAACCAACGCGGAGCAGCGGCTTCGGCCTTCTCGACGGCCGCACGGGCGGCGCGGAGCATCTCGTCGCCGTTGGTGTGGCGGAACGCGGGATCGTGGCGGATGCGCTCGAACACGCCGTCGCCGTACCGCGCGAACTCCGGCTTGAGCTCCTCGATCAGCCTGATGCCGGTGGCGTGCAGGTCTTCCGGGTCGAGGTCCTCGGTCGTGTGCGCGCGGATCGCCTGGCGGTAGGCGTCGTTCCGCAGTCCGCACAGCCCGGCGCGCCCGGCATCGCGTCCCAGTGGAAGGGCTTCCTGCCGCAGGAAGTCGCGGTACCCCTGAATCGCCGGCCGCACCACCTCGTCGACTTCGGCGCCGTCCACCAGGTCGAACGCGCCGAGGTTCGCCAGATGCCCGTCCAACAGCGAGATCGCCTGCTCGACCAGGTGCGCCACCGGCGTCAGACCGTCCGCGAACCCGGTCCGGTGCCGCGCGATCACCGTCGCGAAGAACCCGTCGAGCCCCCGCAACCGCTGCAGGTAACCCCGCCGTCGTTCCGGCGTGTCGACCGGCGAACGCGACAGACCGGCCAGCGTGCCGGGGACGACCGTGCGGATGTTGGCGCTGATGCCGAACTCGATCTGCCGGGAGTCGACGACGTCGGACTGCGTGCGCACCTCGTGCAGCACGATCCCCAGCGTGATGCGGTCGGACGTCGTCGCGGGCACGAGCTTCAGCGCGTCCTCGCGAATGGCCAGGAGCCGCGCCCGATACCGCTCCCCCGCTTCCTCGCCGTGGTCGGTGAGCGACTCGTGGTCGACGTCGAAGCCCATCAGGCTGGCGTCGAGCGGATAGCGGTCGAGAATCGCACCGAAGAGCCGGTCGGCGATCGCGTCGGCTTCCTGCATCCGTCCTCCAGGAGTTACGCCGTTGAGCGGCCATCACCTACGTTGTAGCGGGTAATCCGTTCCCATGCGGTGGCTATTGCTGATCATCCTGCTGACCGGCTGTTCCGCCATTCCCCTGGCGTCCACCTCAGGACCTCAGGTGGACCGGGTACCGACGGGCACCCTCGACGCCGCCACGGCGCGCACGACGCTCGCGGCCCTGCCAGTGGCCGTACCGGGCCGGATGGACGGGTACGTGCGCGACTGCTCGGACGGCAAGGCGTGCGTGTTCGGCCAGCCCTGGTTCGACACCGACGGCGACGGCTGCGACCAGCGCAGCCAGGTCCTGGCCCGCGACCTGACCGAGGTCGAGCGCAAGCCGGGCCGCTGCGGCGTCCAGGCGGGCAACCTCGACGACCCGTACACGGGCACGCGGATCAGCGGCACGTCGAAGATCCAGATCGACCACGTGGTCCCGCTGGCGGAGATGTGGCGCAGCGGCGCCTCGGCCTGGGCTCCCGAACAGCGCCTGGCCGCGGCCAACGACCTGCGCAACCTCGTGGCGGTCTCGGGCAAGGTCAACCAGTCGAAGAGCGACAAGACCCCCGACGAGTGGATGCCGCCCAACGCCGGGTACGCGTGCTCGTACGGGCGGATCTACGTGACGGTGAAGGCGGCCTACGGGCTGAGCGTGGCGGCGGCGGAACGGTCGGCACTGGAGCGCGCGCTCACGACCTGCGGTTGACCCGAGCGGTGAGGACGCCAGATGAGCCACCCCGAGTACCCCGTCTCGATCAAGGGCGTGGTGGTCCGCGACGGCAGGGTGCTGCTGCTGAAGAACGAGCGGGACGAGTGGGAACTGCCCGGTGGCCGCATCGAGGCCGGCGAGACACCCGAGCAGTGCCTCAGCCGTGAGATCGCCGAGGAGACCCGGTGGAGGGTGCGCGTCGGGCCGATCCTCGACTCGTGGATGCGCCACATCGAGGTGGCCGGGAAGAACGTGTTCATCGTGACCTACGGGTGTCTGCTGGACAGCGCCGACGAGCCCGTTCTGTCGGATGAGCACAAAGACATCGGGCTGTTCACCGAGCACGAGGTCGGCGCACTCGACATGCCTGACGGTTTCCGGCGCTCGATCGCGAACTGGTTCGCTGACCTGCGCCGCACGACATAAAGAAAGACCCAGGTCAGGAAGCCTGACCTGGGTCTTATCTCACCGAGCCGCCTATCGGAATCGAACCGATGACCTGCTCATTACGAGTGAGCTGCTCTGGCCGACTGAGCTAAGGCGGCGAGACGCGATAACTATAACCGACCCGCAAGCGCGTTACTCACGGGGGTCGGCATCGTTGTACGGACCGTGACTGACGTCACCACCTCCCCACCGTCGAGGAGTGGTTCATGCGCCGTTCGTTGTCCGTGCCGCTGGCCGGGTTGTTGCTAGCGCTGGTCGCGGCTCCCGCGCTCGCGCAGCCGCCGACCACTCCGGTGCCGGGACCGCGCGATCCGAACCAGCCGCCGGCGTCGGCACCGAACGGGCCGCAGCCGCTCGCGCACGCCGTCGGGGATGCCGGGACCGGGCTGAGCGTGGTCCGGCTCGGGCCGCAGGGGGTGCCGACGAACACGATCCTGCCCGGGCTGGGCGAGCAGTTGCCGAAGCAGTCGGTGACCGAGTTCGGGCTGGGGCTCGCGAGTGCGCAGGTCAACACCGAGGCGTTCCTGAGCACCGAGCGGGTGGTGACGCAGGCCAATCCGTTCGGGTTCGCGGTGGCCGGGCGGTCGCCGCAGTCGCCGGGGACGCTGGTGCAGACGGCGATTCCGGACAACCCGCAGCCGACGAACGGCGGGCTGCCGATTCCGGAGACGCCGCTCGCGAAGCTCAAGCTGCTCAACGGCAGCGTGCACGCGCGGTGGGACGAGAAGGTCGGGCCGTGCGTCAGTCCGCTGGCCACGGCCAAGACGTCGCTGGCGGGCCTCGAGGTCCTGAGCGCGTTGCCGGCCGAGGTGCCGCTGCCGGTGAAGACCAGCCTGATCAGCATCCCGGACGCGTTCGAGGCGAGCTCGGTGGTCAAGCTCGTCGACCTGCCGGGCAGCAGGAACAAGGCCGTCGAGTCGACGTCGACGATGCGCGCGGTCAGCGTGGAGCTGGCGGGTGGCATCAAGATCGACGTCGCGACCCCGCCGACGCTCACGGCCACGGCGACCGGCGACGAGAAAACGTCGACGATCACGTACACCGCGCCGGTGCTGAAGGTCAGTCAGAACGGCAAGGAGCTCGGCACGCTCGACGCCGCGCACCCGACCCTCGACATCCCGTTGCTGCTGGACCTGGTCGTGATCAAGCTCCAGATCGCCGGGCTCAACGAGAAGAAGGCGGCCTTCACCGGCAACGGGTTCAGCGGGTTCCAGCTCGGGGCCACCGCGCGGATGCTCGACGTGCAGGTGCTGCCGACGGACAAGCTGAAGCTGCCGAACCTGCCGACGGCGCTCGCGCAGATCTCGCTGGGCGAGCAGATCGTGCGGGCCGCGGCGCCGCAGGGCGGCGTGATCTGCGGGACCTCGCAGCCGCCGCAGACGACCGTGCCGCAGCAGCCCGGCGCGCCAGCGGCGCCACCCAAGGGGGCACCGCCGCTGGCCTACACGAACGCCGCGTACAACTCGATCCCGCTGTTCTGGACCGGCACGGCGCTGCTGCTCGCCGGCGTGGTGATCTTCGCCGCGCTGCCTGCCCGGCGCAGGTCGAGCTAAGGCACCATCCAGCCGAGCACGGGCGTCGACTGCAGATAGGCGATGACGCACATCGCCAGCAGCAGCACCAGACTCCAGCCGAAGACCTTGCGGAACAGGTCTCCCTCACGGCCGACCAGACCGGCTGCGGCCGTGCCGATGGCGAGGTTCTGCGGCGAGATCATCTTCGCCATCACGCCACCGGAGCTGTTCGAGGCGCCGAACAGGAACGGTGACGCGCCGAGTTGCTGCGCGGCGGTGACCTGAAGGCCGCCGAACAGCGCGTTGGAACCCGCGTCCGTGCCGGTGATCGCGACGCCGAACCAGCCGACGACCGGCGACAGGAACGCGAAGAACGCGCCGGTCCCCGCCAGCCAGAGGCCCAGAGTCGTGATCTGGCCCGAGTAGTTCATGACGTACGACAGCGAGAACACCGCGAGGATCGCCACGATCGCCCAGCTGAACTGCTTGATCGTCTGACCGTAGATCTCGACGCCCTTGCGCGCGCTGATGCCCAGCAGCACCAACGTGATCAGGCCGGACACGAACAGCAGCGAACCCGTGGCGGACGCCCAGTTCAGCGCGTACTCGACCTTGATCGGCTTGCCGTTCGGCGCGACGAGGTGCATGCCCGGCCACGCGAACTTGTAGGTCAGCGAGTCGAGGAACTTCTTCACCGGCACGATCTGCGCCACCGAGAAGATCGCCACGATGATCGCGTACGGGCTGAACGCCATGATCACGTCACGTCGTGAGTCAGCCACCGCGCCACCGGCGATGACCGGTGGGATCGAGCGTTCCGGCTGCCAGACCCGCACCAGCGCGATCAACGCGAGCACCGAGACGACGGCCGCGATGATGTCGCACAGCTTGTAAGACCAGAAGTTCGAGACCAGGTACTGCGTGACCGCGAACGAGCCACCCGCGACCAGGGCGGCCGGCCACGCCTGCTTGATGCCGCGCTTGCCGTCCACCACGAAGACCAGCACGAACGGCACGAGCATCGCCAGGATCGGCACCTGCCGGCCGGTCATCGCGCCGAACGTGTCCGCCGGCAGCCCGGTGACCGTGTTCAGCACCGTGATCGGGTTGCCCATCCCGCCGAACGCCACCGGCGCGGTGTCCGCGATCAACGCCAGCGCCACCGCCTTCATCGGGTCGACGCCCAGCGCGATCAACATGACCGAGCAGATCGCGACGGGACCACCGCCGCCCGCCAGGGCTTCGAGCAGCGCGCCGAACGAGAACGCGATGACGATCGCCTGCACGCGCTGGTCGTCGGAGATCGAGCTGAACGACCGCCGCAGCACGCTGAAGTGTCCGCTGTGGACGGTCAGGTTGTAGATCCAGATGGCGTTGAACGTGATCCACAGGACCACGAGCACGCTGGTCGCCGCGCCGAACGCCGCCGAGTTGAGCGCCTGACCCAGCGGCATCGAGTAGCCGAGGAGCGCGACGCCGATCGCGAGCGCGAGGGCGGTCAGTCCCGCCCAGTGAGCCTTCCACTTGAGCCCTCCGAGCAGCACCAACACTGCGACGAGAGGGATCAGCGCGAGCAAAGCCGACAGGAACAGCGAGCCCGTCGGATTCGGGTTCTGCTGGTACACCAAGGCCGCCTTTCATATGCCTGAACGCGTCTCCGGCGGCGGGGAGGCGATGGGCTTGTTCCGTTCCACGGAACGTAGTTCCATGGTCGGCGGACATCGTGTCACTCCGCCGCCCCGACCGGAAGGCATCAACTGATGCAGATCAGGCACTCGACCCATCCGGCGCAGTTGCCGGACTTCGACACGGACGGGCTGCGGCAGCACTACCTCGTCGACGACCTCTTCGTACCGGGCGAGATCCGGACCGTCTACACCCACGAGGACCGCATCGTCCTCGGCGGCGCGACCCCGTCACCAGGCAAATCGCTGAAATTGGAAAGCGCTTCCCCTCTGCGCTCCCAGTACTTCCTGCAACGACGCGAACTGGCCGTGCTCGCGATCCGCGGGACCGGGACAGTTACCGTGGACGGGACCGAACACAAACTCGGTACGCGCGACTGCCTTTACGTCGGCCAGGGCGCCGCCGACGTCGAGTTCCACGCCGACGACGAGGACACCCGCTTCTACCTCTTCTCGACGCCGTCGCACGCCTCGTTCCCCACCGCCGTAGCCCGCTTCGACGAGGTCGACGTGCTGAAGCTGGGCGACCAGAGCACCGCGAACGTCCGGGAGATCCGCAAGTTCGTGCACGCCGACGGCATCCGTTCGTCGCAACTGGTGCTCGGCGTGACCTCGCTGGCGCCGGGCAGCGTCTGGAACACGATGCCGCCGCACACCCACGACCGCCGCACCGAGTGCTACCTCTACTTCGACCTGCCGGAGGAGCACCGCGTCGTGCACCTGTGCGGCGAACCGCAGAACACGCGGAACATCGTGGTGCGCAACGAGGAAGCCGTCATCTCGCCGTCGTGGTCCGTCCACAGTGGAGCGGGAACGCACTCGTACACCTTCGTCTGGGCCATGGGCGGCGAGAACCAGGCCTACGACGACATGGACCCGGTCGCAGTTGCGGAGCTGCGGTGAGCTTCTCCCTGGAAGGCAAAACCGCGCTGGTGACCGGTGCTCGCACGGGCATCGGCGCGGCGATCGCCCGCGGCCTGCACGACGCCGGCGCCCAGTTGATCCTCGTCGGCCGCGGCGACCTCTCCGGTGTGGCACCGGCCCTGGCCACGGTCTCCGTGGACCTGGCGCAACCGGAGTCCGTCGAACCCGCGCTGGCACCGGTGCTGGCCGAACATCGCGTCGACGTCCTCGTGAACAACGCCGGCACCATCCACCGTGGCGCCGCCGTCGACGTCTCGCTGTCGGACTGGCAGCGGATCATGGCGGTCAACCTCGACTCGGCGTTCGAGATCTCGAAGCTCTGCGGCCGTCAGATGATCGCCAACGGCGGCGGCAAGGTCGTGAACATCGCGTCCCTGCTGTCCTTTCAGGGCGGAATCCTCGTCTCGGCCTACACCGCCTCGAAGCACGCGCTGGTCGGCATGACCAAGCTGCTCGCGAACGAGTGGGCGGCGTCGAACGTGCAGGTCAACGCCATCGCCCCTGGCTACATCGAGACGAACAACACCGCTCCCCTGCGCGCGGATCCCGGCCGCGAACCCGCGATCCGTGATCGAATCCCGGCAGGTCGCTGGGGCACACCGGAAGATCTGGTGGGCCCGGCGGTGTTCCTTTCGTCCGCCGCGTCCGATTATGTGACCGGACACGTACTGGTCGTGGATGGAGGCTGGCTGGCGAGATGACCGATACCGCCGTCGAAAAAACGCTCGCCGTGCTGGAGGCCCTGGCCGACCACACGCGCATCACGGACATCGCGCGGGTGACCGGCCTGCCGAAGTCGACGGTCCACCGCCTGCTCCAGGCGATGGTGGACCGCGGCTTCGCGACCATCAGCTCGGACGGATACCTGACCGGACCGCGGGTTCTGGCCCTGGCGGGCAAGGTCCTCCGCCCGATCGACACGGTGGAGCGAGCACGGCCTTCGTTGCGCGCACTGCAGGAGTCGACGAGCTGCACCGTGCACCTGGCCGTGCTGTTCGGCGACGAACTGGTCTACGTGGACAAGATCGAGGCCGACAAGCCGTACCGCATGGCGTCCCGCCTGGGCATGTCGCTCCCGGCCCACGGCACCGCCATCGGCAAGGCAGTGCTGGCCTCGCTCTCCAGGTCCGAACTGAACGCCTACATCTCCCGCACCGGCCTGCCGGGCCGCACGCCGCACACGATCACCTCTTCTCCTCGCCTGAAGTCACAGCTGACGCGGGTGCGCCGCTCGCGGTTCGCGCTGGACGACGAGGAGAACGAGGTGGGCGTGCGCTGTGTGGGCGCCGCGATCCGGGACCACGCGGGCACGGTGATCGGCGGGCTTTCGGCGTCCTCGCTGGCGATGGAGCACTCGCTGCCGGAGCTGATCGCGCTCGGGCCGCGGGTGCTGCGGGCGGCGGACGAGGTGTCAGCCGCGCTGGGGTGGCTCTGAGACCAGGTCAGGTACGAGGTCGAGCAACCGGGCGATGTCGTGGAACCCGCGCGGGCAGGCCGTCACCACGGCCTCGTGCCCACCGGCGGTCCGCGCGTACTCCAGCAGGAAGGCCGGGTCGATCTGGTCCGGGTGGTAGATCTGCGCCTCCACGACCACGCCGGTGTCGCTCTCGCAGCGGTAGTGCGGGTCGTGCCAGTGGATCCACCACGTCCGGCCACCGACCTCGACCTCTTCCAGGAGGTCGTCGTCCAGGTCGGGGTTCGGCAGCGCGCCGACGAGCATCCGTGCCATCGCGCGGAACTCGGCGATCAGCCGGGTGAGCTCCGGCCGGAGCCTCGCAGCCGTCTCCTCGGTGACCGTCACTCGGAAAGCCAAGACCTCACCCCCTGTGCAGCGTCGTCACCATCGCCTCGATGGCGATCCGCGGCTTCACGTTGACCTCGATGGCCTCCCTGCACGCCAGCACGGCCTCCAGCCGCCGCAGGATCGACTCGGAAGTCCAGCTGGCCGCGGCTGTCCGCGAGTCGTTGGACCGGTCCGGGTGCATCAACGCGGCCTCGGACCCGGTCTTGACCACCAGCGCGTCCCGGTAGAAGCCGGCCAGGTCGACCAGGGCCATGTCCAGGGAGTCGCGCTGCGTCCGGGTGGCCCGGGACTTCTGCCGCTTCTCCAGATCCTTCAACGCACCCTTGGCGCCACGCGAGGCGGCCGCGGTCCCCTTGCCGGTGCCACCCGCGCCCATGGCGGTCTCCAACGCCTCCCGCTCGGTCTCGTTGCGGGACTCGTTGGCGGTGGACGCGTCGTCCTCCGCGGCCTTGATCAGCTCGTCGGCACAGGTGAAGACGTCGGCAGGTTTCCGCAACGCCAACGGGATCCGCAACACGGCCTCACGCCGCGAACGCGACTGCTCGTCAGCGGCCAGCCGCCGGGCCCTGGCCACGTTCCCGCCGCAGACCGACGCCGCCCACTGCGCCATCTCCAGCGAGACCCCGTCCACGGCCTCCAGCGCCGAAGCGATGGCGGCGGGCCGAGGCGACCCCAGGGACACCAGCCGGCACCGGGAGCGAATGGTCACCGAGACGTCGTCCGGGTGGTCGGAAGGCGCGCACAGCAGGAACACCGTCCGCTCCGGCGGCTCTTCGACAGCCTTCAGCAGAGCGTTGGCCGCACCCTCGGTGAGCCGGTCCGCGTCCTCGATGATCACGACCTGCCACCGGCCGGAGGTGGGCCGGCGGGCGGAGATCTGGACCAGCGACCGCATCTCGGCGACGGAGATCGACAGGCCCTCGGGCGCCACGACGCGAACGTCGGCGTGCGTGCCGTGCAACGTGGTGCGGCAGCCGGAACACTCGCCGCATCCAGGCCGGTCGTCCGTCACCAGGCACTGCAGCGCGCCGGCGAAGGCACGTGCGGCGGACGTGGGACCGGACCCAGGAGGGCCGGTGAAGAGCCAGGCGTGGGTCATCACGCCGGGAGCGGGGGTGCCTCCCGCGACGATCGTGGCCGCGGCTTCCGCGGACGCCGCCAGGGTCGCCACCGCGTCGGGCTGGCCGACCACCTCGTCCCACACGCTCATGGGTGCAGTCTTCCAGCGAGCGGTCAGACCGCGGCTTCGGGGACCGCGCGCCTGCGACCGGCGAGCAGCGGCACGACGGCGGAACGGACCCGGTCCGCCACCTCGTCGACGTCGCCCTCGGCCTCGACCACCACGTAGCGGTCCGGGTCGGCGGCGGCCATCTCGCTCAGCAGCCTCTGCACGCGCCAGTGGTGCTCCGGGCCGATGCCCTTGCCGTCGGTGACCGGGCGGTCGAGCAGGATCGTCAGGTCCGGGCGCAACCGACCGGTGGCCCAGTCGACCAGGCCTTCGAGCTCCTGGTGTTCCAGCGAACTCGTGGCGCTGAAGTGCGCGAGCGGCGAGTCGACGTAGCGCTCCATCACCACGACGGAGCCGCTGTCCAGCGCGGGGCGCACCTGCCGTTCGACGACGTCCGCGCGGACGGCGGCGGCTACGAGAGCTTGCGCGCGCACGCCGGCCAGTTCGGCGGACGACAGCATCGTGCGCAGGCGGCGTTCGTCGTGTTCGGGGTCGGCGGCCAGCAGCACTTCGAGGCCTTCGGCGCGCAACACCGCGGCCAGGCGGCGGGCCTGCACCGACGTGTCCTCGCGGGTGTCGCCCTCGACGGCGATCAGCATGCCCTTGGTGGGCCGGCGGCCGCGGATCGCCGCGAACAGCGACGACAGCACCGGCTCCTCGCGGCGGTCGTCCATCTGCCGGTACGCGACGAGGCCCAGCACGATCGCGATCACCGCGCCGCCGAGCATCACCGGACGGCTCGCGTCGACCTCCATCGGGTGGCCGAACACGCTGACCTGCCGCTTCTGCAGCAACGTGAGCAGCAGCGGCGCACCAGCCGACGATCCGAACAGCACGACCTTCAGCAACGTCTGGATCAACGCGACCGTGCGGCCGCGCATGTCGTCCTCGACCTGCGATCCGACGATCGTGAGACCCGTCAGGAACGCCACGCCCGCGCACGCGCCGACCAGCGCCACCGTCAGCAGCGCGATCCACAGGTGCGGGGCCAGCGCGACCAGCGCCAGCGAGATGCCGGCGAGCACGATCGTGACGCCGAACAGGCGGTTGTAGGCGAGGCGCTGCGCCAGCCGGGGTGCCGTCGCCATGCCGACCGCGAGCCCGAGGAACACGGCCACGAACAGCAGGCCGAACGTCGAGGCGCCGCCCAGCAGCGACAACGCGTAGAGCTTGGCCGTCCCGATCACGGCACCGGCCGCGGCGAACGCGCCGATCATGCCGATGAGCAGACCGCGGACCAGCGGCGTCTTGCCGGCGAACCTCAGTCCGTCGCGGAACATCGCGATGAAACCGGGCTTGTCCTCGTCTTCCCTCTTGCGGGTCGAGACGACGCGGCCGGAGAGCTCCGGCAGGCGGGTCGCGACCAGGATCGCCGAGGTGAAGTACAGCAGGCCGTTGATCACCACCGCGATCGTCGCGATGTTGAACTCCAGGTTCCCGCCCTGCAGGTTCAGGTACGCGGGAATGCCCGAGATCAGCGAGTAGAGACCGAAACCGCTGATCGTCGAGATGCCGTAGGTCATCACCAGGCCGAGCTGGTTCGCCGACTCCACCTGGTCGGGGCGGCGCAGCAGGTTCGGGACCGCCGACTCCTTGGCCGGGATCCACAGCATCGCGCAGCAGCCGACCAGGAAGTTCGCCACGAAGAGCCAGATCGGGGAGCCGATCAGCGCGATCGAGATGAACAGCGACCCGCGCAGGACGTCGCAGACCACCATCACCTTGCGGCGGTCGAACTTGTCCGCGAGCACGCCACCGATGGGCGCGAAGAGGATGCCGGGCAGCAGCTGGGTCAGCACGACGAGAGGCAGCGCGAACGACTGCCACTCGTAGCTCTTCATCATCGCGGAGACCAGACCGGTCAGCGCGAGCAGTGACAGCCAGTCACCAACGCTGCACAGGTAGGTGACGAGCCAGAGCCGCCGGAACGGGCGGATGGCGAGAACTGACCGAAGCCGGTGAACGGTGGACACGCTGGACTGGGCCTGCCCTGCCTGGCCTGCCTCGGTCACCGGTGTGTCCGCGTCCTGAATTTCAGTCACCCCTAAATCGCCACTCCCGTGCGGTCAGCGTAACCGGATGTGGTGAGTCAGCACGCCGGACTCACAACACGGCTAGCTGAAGATCGCTCCGAGAATGCTGACCAGGATCAGGACGAAGAACCCGATGACGACCAGGCAGCCGATGAACGCGGCCACGCCGCTCGTCTGCCTGGCGGGTTGCTGCGGTTGCTGTTGTTGTTGCGGCGCAGACATTTGGTACGTCGGCGCGAACTGCTGGACGGCGTACGGATGCGCCTGCTGCGGCTGAGGTGCTCGCTGTGCCCGGCCCCGCGGCCGCCGTTGCTCCTGCTGCATCTGCGACCAGACGGCCTGCCGCGCTTCCTCGGTCGGCTCCAGAGGTGTCGGCACCGACACACGTGAGCTGAAAGACGTCCATTGAGGAGCGACGAAACTGTCAGCCGTCACCAGGCCCGCGAGCGGGTCGGGGAACAGCCGGGGAGGCGGCGGGGCCTGAGTCCCGTCCGGACCGAACTCGTTGATCGGCACCGCCACCCCCTGCTCAACTCTTGGTCTTGGCCGGAGCCTTCTTGGCCGCCGGCTTCTTCGCCGCGGCCGGCTTCTTGGCCGGAGCCTTCTTCTTGACCGGCCCCTTCGCGCGCTTCTCTGCCAGCAGCTCGGCCGCGCGCTCGTCGGTGATCGACTCGACGCTGTCGGTCTTGCGCAGCGACGCGTTCGCCTCACCGTCGGTGACGTACGGGCCGAAGCGGCCCTCCTTGATCACCATCGGCTTGCCGGACACCGGGTCGTTGCCCATCTCGCGCAACGGCGGAGCGGCGGCGGCGCGGCCGCGCTTCTTCGGCTCGGAGTAGATCTTCAGCGCCTCGTCGAGCGTGACGGTGAAGATCTGGCTCTCGTCGACCAGCGACCGCGAGTCCGTGCCCTTCTTCAGGTACGGGCCGTAGCGGCCGTTCTGCGCGGTGATCTCGGCGCCCGTCTCCGGGTCCTTGCCGACCACGCGCGGCAGCGAGAGCAGCTTCAGCGCGTCGTCGATCGTGACCGTGTCGAGCGACATCGACTTGAACAGCGACCCGGTACGCGGCTTCGGCGCCTTCTTCGGGGCGGTGCCGTTCTCGGCCGGCTCGGGCAGGACCTCGGTCACGTACGGACCGAAGCGGCCTTCCTTGGCCACGATCTCGTTGCCGGAGACCGGGTCGGTGCCGAGCGAACGGCCTTCCTGCGGCGTCGAGAACAGCTTCTCGGCGATCTCGTTGCTCAGCTCGTCCGGCGCCAGGTCGTCCGGCAGGTTCGCGCGCTGCGCGGTGCCGTCGACGTCGCGCTCCAGGTACGGCCCGAAGCGGCCGACGCGCACGACGACCGTGCGGCCCTCGGAGTCGCTGAACAGCGGGATCGAGTTGACCTCACGCGGGTCGATGTCCTCGACACCCGTGCCGACCAGCTTCTTCAGACCGCCGGAACGGCCGATCGAGCCGTCGGGGCCGACGCTGCCACCGAAGTAGAACCCGGAAAGCCACGTCGTGCGCTGCTGCCGGCCCGCGGCGATGCCGTCCAACTCGTCTTCGAGAGCGGCGGTGAAGTCGTAGTCGACGAGCCGGCCGAAGTGACCCTCCAGCAGCCCGACGACGGCGAACGCGACCCAGGACGGGACCAGCGCCGCGCCCTTCTTCCACACGTAGCCGCGGTCCTGGATGGTGCTGATGATCGACGAGTAGGTGGAGGGACGGCCGATGCCGAGCTCCTCCATCGTCTTGATCAGCGACGGCTCGGTGTAGCGCGAGGGCGGCGAGGTGGTGTGACCGTCCGCGGACAGCTCCGCGATCGTCAGGTCCTGGTCCTTGACCAGCAGCGGCAGGCGCGACTCCGCGTCGTCCGACTCGCCACCGGCCTCGGCGTCGACGGTCTCGACGTAGGCCTTGAGGAAGCCGGCGAACGTGATCGTGCGGCCGGACGCGGCGAACGTGACCTCCTGGCCCGTGCCCGCACGGCCCTGGATGCGGATGCTGGTCGTGTTGCCCCGCGCGTCCGCCATCTGGGAGGCGATCGTGCGCTGCCAGATCATCTCGTAGAGCTTGAACTCGTCCGAGTCGAGCTCGGCGGCCACCTGACCAGGCGTGCGGAAGACCTCTCCTGCCGGCCTGATCGCCTCGTGGGCCTCCTGCGCGTTCTTGACCTTGCGCGTGTACTGGCGAGGCTGCGGCGAGACGTACTGCGCGCCGTAGAGGTCCGTGGCCTGCGTGCGGGCCGCGTTGATCGCGGTCTCCGACAGCGTCGTGCTGTCGGTACGCATGTAGGTGATGTAGCCGTTCTCGTACAGCTTCTGCGCCGTGCGCATCGTGCGGTCGGCGGAGAACCGCAGCTTGCGGCCCGCTTCCTGCTGCAGCGTCGAGGTCATGAACGGCGCGTACGGCTTGCGCGTGTACGGCTTCTCCTCGACGGAGGCGACCTTGACCGGCGCGTTCTGCAGCCCGGCCGCGATGGCGCGGGCCTGGGCCTCGTCCAGCACGACGACGTCGGCCTTGCCGGTGAGCTTGCCGTCCGAGCCGAAGTCGCGGCCCGTGGCGAGACGCGTGCCGTCGACGGCGACGAGACGCGCGCCGAACTGACGCGGCGCGGCGTCGGCACCGGCGTCCATCTGCGCGGAGATGTCCCAGTAGCTCGCCGAGACGAACTTCATCCGCTCGCGTTCGCGTTCCACGACCAGACGCGTCGCCACGGACTGCACGCGGCCAGCCGAGAGCTTCGGCATGACCTTCTTCCACAGGACCGGGCTGACCTCGTAGCCGTAGAGGCGGTCGAGGATGCGGCGGGTCTCCTGCGCGTCGACCAGGTCCTGGTCGAGGTCACGCGGGTTGGCCGCGGCGGCCTGGATCGCGGACTCGGTGATCTCGTGGAACACCATCCGGCGGACCGGGATCTTCGGCTTGAGCGTCTCCAGCAGGTGCCACGCGATGGCTTCACCCTCGCGGTCACCGTCTGTCGCGAGGTAGAGCTCGTCGACGTCCTTCAACGCTTCCTTGAGCTCGGTGACCAGCGACTTCTTGTCCGCGGAGATCACGTACAGGGGCTCGAAGTCGTGGTCGACGTCGACGCCGAGCCTGGCCCAGGCCTGGCCCTTGAACTTCGCGGGAACGTCGGCGGCACCGCGCGGCAGGTCCCGGATGTGTCCCCTGGAGGACTCCACGACGAAGTTGGCGCCGAGGTATGAGGCGATCTTGCGCGCCTTCGTGGGCGACTCGACGATCACCAATCGTCGGGTGCTACCCCCGCCTCCGCTGCTCTTCTTCGTCCGTGTCGATCCAGCCACTCGCCGTCCCGCTCTCTTCCAAACCCGGTTCCCAGGCCCGCCAGTGTTGCCCAGCGTCGGCCGAAAAGCACACCATCCGTCATGTCTCCGCGACGCCCGTACGACGAGACAGAGTGACACAACCTTGCCCGACCGCCCCGCTCAGGCCGCCGGCCAGGTGCTCATCGCCACTCCCTGAGGAGGGCTTCCGACCAGCTCAGCGAGCCGTGCCAGCCTTCGCCGGCCGGTCACCCGCAACGCGGGTGCCCCTACCAGGGTGCACGGAAGTCCGGATGCGAGCAGCGCATTTTGCAACGGTGCGTGTGTCTGCGGTGCGTTGGGGTCCAAACCGAGCAGGTACGCGGACTCCATCCAGCTGCCCGCCGCCAGCGCCCAGACGCGCAGCACTGCTCCGTTCAGCTCGAAGTCCGGCGGCACCGTCTTGACGGTTCCGTCCAGCCAGCGGGCGGCCAGAGGAGTGAGATCGGTGCGGAACGGCGTGCGGACGAAGTGCGTGCCCGCCTCGTTCACGCACAGCTCGGTGGTGACGCCGCGCTCGGCGCAGGCCTGCTTGAGAGGGCGCAGTCGCCAGTCGTCGCGCAGCTCGGTGTACACGCGGGCGGCTGTACCGCGCGCGAAGCTGACGGCCTGCCCCGGCCCGCAGAGGAAGCCGGCGAGGTCCGCCTTGGCCGGGGTTCGTGCCTCGGCCGAGAAGAAGGACAGCTGCCCAACCACGGCCCACAGGGTAGAACAGACGTTCGAGTGTGACCAGTGGGACAGTTGTTACTGTCCCAGCTCCTGGCCCTTCGACCTGATCTCCGAGCACGGTGCGGACTGGCCTATCGCCGCTGCGTACTTCGGCCGCTTCTGCAGTTCCTGGAAGGTGGCGCGGAGGTCTTCCGGGCTGGTCACGACGTTGGTGTCGGCCAGCACCTTCTCGGCGCCTTCCAGGAACTGGGCGTTCGGTTCCAACCCCTGGACGGGAGCCTGCGCGTCGCCGTACGACTTGGCGGACTCTGTCACGAACTTGACCAGCCGTTCGTGCACGCCCTTGAGGTCGTCCTCGGGCGCGCCGAGCTCCTTCAGCTTCTTCTCGGCGGCGGTGAACGCGGTGGTGTTGGACGAGACGAGTCTCACGTACCCGTCCTTGACCGCGGCGAAGTTCGCCGGGTCCTGTTTGCGCAGCTCAAGGCCCGCTTCCATACCTGGCAGGACGCCACCGCAGAACGCGTCCACCCACTGCCGTTGAGCGTCGGTGATCGGCTTGTCCGCATCCGTTCCACAGGCGGTCAGCACGACGGCACCGGTCAGCAGGGCAGCGAGCAGACGTGTCCTCACCCGGACTAGTTTCCCCCGGACTGCTTCGCCAGCCCCTGCCAGGCCTTGCACACCTCGTTCGCACGGAACGCCTCGGCGTACTTCGGGCTCGTGTCCACGATCTGCTTGAACAACGTCGCCACGGCGTCACCACTGCTGCCGACCATGATCTGCTCGTACCGCTCGGGGAACTTGTCGTCCGCCGCCTGCGCCCGCAGCCGCGCCGAACTGTCGTCGAAGGTCTTGGCCTCGTTCCGCAGCGCGCCGACCAGCCGTTCGTGCAGGCTGCGCACGTCCGAACCCAGCGGGCCGAGCTTCTCGAGCTCATCGGCCATGTGCCGGTCCGACACCGCCGCCCCCGCTGTCCAGGCGACCACGGCCTCCTTGACGGCCTCCATGCCCTCCTGGGCCTTGCCCTGGAGCTGGAGTCGCGCGGTCTGCGTGACGCCCATCGGGCCGCAGTAGGCCTCGAACCAGGCCACCGGGTCCGCGCCGGGCACGTCCGCCGTCGTGGTGGTCGTCGGTGCGGCCTGCTGGACCGGAGCGGGTGGCTGCGTGCCGCAGGCGGTGATCGCGGCAGCGCTGAGCACGGCCGCGACCAGGCGGAACGTCGTCACTGGCCGAGCATCTTCCCGAGCTTGGCGCGCATTTCGGTGCACTCCGGCGCCTTCGCGACGGCGTCCTTGAACTTCGGGTCCGCGTCGAGCTTCTTGATCTGGTCCGAGAGCTTCGACGGGTCCGCGGCGTCGCCACCGACCTTCTCGACCTGCGCCATGAAGTCGGGCGCGGTCGCGTCGATCTTGCTGATCTGCTCGCGGACCGTCACGTACTCCTTGGCGCCGTCGCCGAACATCTTGACCAGCTCGTCGTGCATGGCCTGGTTCTCGGGGCCGGGCGCGCCGACCTCCTTGAGCTTCTTCTCGGTGTCGGCCATCGCCTTGCCGCCGGTCTCGAGCAGCTTGAGCATGCCCTCCTTGATGGCGGGCGGGTTCTCGGCGTTGGCCGCGACGACGGTGATGAGCTCGATCGCGCCCGTGAGCACCGGCGTGGTGCCGGAGCAGAACGCGCCCACCCACTTCACCGGGTCGGCGGCGGGCGTGGTGGTCGTCGTGGTCGTGGGCGCGGTGCTCTGCGCGGACGGCGCGGCGGTGGTGCCGCAGCCCGTCACGGCGAGGGTGAGGCCTGCGCAGGCAGCAGCGATCGACAAACGTGCGTTCACGGTGAAATCCCCCAGGAAATGACTAACCGGACCGCCGAACAGTACACGTTCGGGCGATCCGGTCAGTCGGGCTTTCCGTCGTCAGGAAGCAGGGGGAGACGTCTGAAGACCCTTGCAGTTGTTGGCCTTCTGCGCGGCCGAGGCCAGGCCCGTCTCGTCGAACTTCTTCTGCACGTCGGCGCCCGCCTTCTCCAGTTCGCTCGCCCTGGCGACCATCTCCGTGAAGGCGGTGATGGCCTGGGTGGCGTCCGTCGAGGCGTCGAGCTTCGACCTGGTGTCCGCGAGCAGGGTCCTGATCTGACCCATGCCGTCCTGCGCGGCGGTGGCCAGCTCCTTCGACTTCGGGTGCGGGCCGTTCTCCAGGCCCTTGAGGTCCGAGATCGACTTGTCGACCGCGGCGACCTTGGTGCCGAGCCAGTCGGACAGGCCCGTCTTGAGCTTCGCCGGGTCGCTCATGTCGATCGGCGGCTCGTCGGACATGGCCTTCACGGTGCCGTCGACGGCACCGCAGACCTTGTCCATCCACGCCACGACGTCGGCCTCACTGGCGGTGGGCGAGGTCGAGGTGGAACCTCCGCTGCTGCACGCGGTGACCGCGAGCAGACAGCACGTCAGAACTGCGAGGACTGTGCGGCGCATGGGCCGGAAGTTACTCCGGACGGCCCCGCTCAGCTCGTCGGCGTGACGTTGAGGCGCTGCATCGCCTGGCACTGCTGCGCGGACTGCGTGGCCTTCTGCAGCTCGGGAACGTCCTTGAGTTCGCGCAGCGGGTCGGCGAGCTCGGAGAGCTTGGCGATGGCCTCTCCGGCGGCCTGGAGGCCTCCGTTGGCGTTGTTGGCGTCCGCCTGCTCGACCTTGGTCTTGGCGTCGGTGAACACGACACCGAGCGAGGTGAACGTCTCGGCCATCTTGTTGACGGCCGCCTCGCCACCCGCGACGGGCGACGGGCCGACGTTCTTGAGGCCCTCCGCCGACTTGGTGAAGGCGTCGGCGAGCTGGCCCATGTACGCGGCCATGTCGGCCTTGAGCTTGGCGGAGTCGCCGGCGTCGAACTTGGGGGCCGTCTTCTCGATCTTGGCGAACTCGGAGGCTGCGCCGCACACCTTGTCCATGTAGGCGACGGCCTCGGGGCTGGCCGCGCCGCTGGTGGGCGTCGATGAAGTGCCGGAGTTGCCGCCGGTGGTGCACCCGGCCAGCGCAAGGGCGGCAACAGCGGCAGTGGCGACGAGGCTGCGCCTCATGTCGTAACTCCTCGGTCGGGGTACGTCGGGGGAAGACCCGAACGTACCCCGACCAGAGGTGGATCTACGCGGCGCCGTTGCTGACGGACTCCGCGGGAGTGTCCGCGATCGCGGTGCCGCGACGCTTGGACACGATCACCGCACCGGCGATGACCAGTGCCGCGACCACGGCGATCGCGATCCGGATCGGGTCGGACGCGCTGTCACCGATGGAGAAGGTGACGATGGCCGGCGCGATCAGCACGGAGACCAGGTTCATGACCTTGATCAGCGGGTTGATGGCCGGACCCGCGGTGTCCTTGAACGGGTCGCCGACGGTGTCGCCGATGACCGTCGCGGCGTGGGCGTCGGAGCCCTTGCCGCCGTGGTTGCCGTCCTCGACCAGCTTCTTGGCGTTGTCCCAGGCACCACCGGAGTTGGCCAGGAAGACCGCCATGAGCGTGCCGGTCGCGATGGCACCGGCGAGGTAACCGGCCAGCGGGCCGACGCCGAGGCCAAAGCCGACGGCGACCGGGGCGAGCACCGCCATCAGTCCAGGAGTCGCCAGCTCACGCAGCGAGTCCCTGGTGCAGATGTCGACGACGCGGCCGTACTCCGGCTTCACCGAGTAGTCCATGATGCCCGGGTTCTCGCGGAACTGACGGCGCACCTCGAACACGATGGCACCGGCGGCGCGCGTCACGGCGTTGACCGCGAGGCCCGAGAACATGAAGACGACGGCCGCACCGATGGTGATGCCGACCAGCACGTTCGGGGTGAACACGACGAACGAGAACGACGACGCGTCGCCCACGACCTCGCCCGTCTTGAGCAACGCCTGCTTGATGGCGTCGCTGTAGGAGCCGAACAACGCCGTCGCGGCGAGCACCGCCGTCGCGATCGCGATGCCCTTGGTGATGGCCTTGGTGGTGTTGCCGACCGCGTCGAGCTCGGTGAGGATCTGCGCGCCCTCGCCGTGCACGTCACCGGACATCTCGGCGATGCCCTGCGCGTTGTCCGAGACCGGGCCGAACGTGTCCATCGCGACGATGACACCGACGGTGGTCAGCAGACCACAACCGGCCAGCGCGATGGCGAACAGCGCGACGACGGTCGATCCGGAGAGCAGGAACGCGCCGTAGACGGCCGCACCGATGACGAGCGCGGTGTAGACGGCCGACTCGAAACCGACCGAGATGCCGGACAGGATCACCGTGGCCGCACCGGTCAGCGAGGTCTTGCCGACCTCCTGCACCGGCTTGTGCTCGGTGCCGGTGTAGTAGCCGGTCAGCCAGAGGATGACGCCGGCCAGCACGATGCCGATGATCACCGCGACGGACGCGATCAGCGCGGGGTTGCCGCTGACGCCCTTGATCTCGTCGCTGATGCCGTTGAGGTCGGCGAACGAGCTCGGCAGGAACGCGAAGGCCGCGATGGTGCACAGCACCGCGGAGATGACCGCGGAGATGTAGAAGGCGCGGTTGATGGCCGCGAGGCCGTTCTCGCCCGCCTTCGCCTTGGTGGTGTAGACGCCGATGACCGCGGTCAGCACGCCGATCGCGGGAACGATCAGCGGGAAGAGCAGGCCCTGCGAACCGAACGCGGCGGTGCCGAGGATCAGCGAGGCGACCAGCGTGACGGCGTAGGACTCGAAGAGGTCCGCGGCCATGCCGGCGCAGTCACCGACGTTGTCACCCACGTTGTCCGCGATGGTGGCGGCGTTGCGGGGGTCGTCCTCGGGGATGCCCTGCTCGACCTTGCCGACCAGGTCGGCACCGACGTCGGCGGCCTTGGTGAAGATGCCGCCACCGACGCGCATGAACATCGCGAGCAGTGCGGCGCCGAAACCGAAGCCCTCCAGGACCTTCGGGGCCTGACCCGCGTACACGAGCACGACCAGCGCGGCTCCGAAGAGACCGAGACCGACCGTGGTCATGCCGACCACACCACCGGTGCGGAACGCGATGCGCGTCGCCTTTTCGCGACCGCCTTCTTCGTTCGCGGCGGCGGCGACACGCACGTTGGCGCGCGTGGACAACCACATGCCCAGGTAGCCGATAGTCGCCGAGAACGCGGCACCGACGAGGAAGAACAAAGATCGGCCGATTCGCTCGGCCAAATCATCCGCCGGTAGCGCGAACAGCAGTACGAACACGATCACGACAAAAATGCCGAGCGTGCGGAACTGCCGGTTGAGGTAGGCCGCTGCGCCCTCCTGAACCGCCTTGGCGATGTCCTGCATCTTGGGGGTGCCCTGACCGGCGGCCAGGACCTCCTTGAGCAGTACGTACCCGACGGCGAGAGCAGCCAGGGCGACCACGGCGACCACGGCTACGACGCCGCGATCACCCCCGGAGAGCTCGAGGCTCTCCGCGAGGAATTGCCGGGACATCCGTCCTCCTGGTGAGTTGCCATGTGCAGCGCCAAGGCAGTCCAGCCGCCCAGCGCGACGTGACGCATCCCTCATTGGATGCGATGAGCGGGGAGTCTAGGGGGTGGTTGCAACGAGGCAACGAAACGTCCCGATCCGTGCACACACCGTTATCTGCGCAGGAAGTCGAGTACGGCCCGGCCGGGACTGTCGGTGGTGTATGCGAAGCTCGATCTCGTGGTGGATCAGGGACGCCGGTTGCTGGACCGCGTGCTGGCGGGCGTGCCCGCCGGGGAGACACCCCTCACGCACGCGCGCGATCTGCCGTTGCGGCAGGCAGATCACGTGGAGTGGCCTGCGTGGACGGCTCCGCCGGTCGTCGAGGCGTTCGTCGAGACGGGTGTGCGCGAGCCGTGGCGGCACCAGGCCGAGGCCGCTTCGCTGGCGTGGTCCGGGCAGCACGTGGTCCTCGCGACGGGCACGGCGTCGGGCAAGTCACTTGCCTACCAGTTGCCCGTGCTTTCCACTCTTTTGGCGGACACGAAGGCCACCGCGCTGTACCTGTCCCCGACCAAAGCCCTTGGCGCGGACCAGCTCCGGTCGCTCGAGGAACTGGGGATCAAGGGGGTGCGCGCGTCGGCCTACGACGGTGACACCCCGATGGCCGAACGCGACTGGGTCAAGGCCCACGCGAACTGGGTCTTCACCAACCCGGACATGCTGCACCGCGGAATCCTGCCGCAGCACCCGAAATGGCTGCGGTTCTTCCGCAGGCTGAAGTACGTGGTGATCGACGAGTGCCATTCCTATCGCGGCGTTTTCGGTTCGCACGTGGCGTTGTTGATGCGTCGCCTGCGGAGGGTCGCCCGCAAATACGGCGCGGATCCGATCTTCGTTCTCGCATCGGCCACAGTGGCTGATCCTTCCGGGTCGGCGGAAAGATTGCTCGGCGTTCCCGTTTCCGCTGTCGTGGACGACTTTTCGCCGCGTGCGTCGCGCACGGTCGCGTTGTGGGAACCCCCGCTGACCTCTCTGGAGGGTGAGAACGGCGCTCCCGTCCGGCGCTCGGCGGGCGCGGAGACGTCGCGGATCCTGGCCGACCTCGTGATCGAGGGCGCACGGTCGCTCGCGTTCGTGCGCTCGCGGCGTGGCGCGGAGCTGACGGCGATGGGCACCCAGCGGATTCTGTCCGAAGTGGACGGTGAGCTGCCCGGCCGGGTGGCCGCGTACCGGGGCGGGTTCCTGCCGGAGGAGCGGCGCGCGCTGGAGAAGGCTCTGTCCACGGGCGACCTGCTCGGCGTCGCGACCACGAACGCGCTGGAGCTCGGCGTCGACATCGCCGGGCTGGACGCCGTGGTGGTGGCCGGTTTCCCCGGCACGCTGGCGTCGTTCTGGCAGCAGGCGGGCCGTGCGGGCCGGTCAGGGGACAGCGCGCTGGTCGTGTTCGTGGCGCGCGACGACCCGTTGGACACGTACCTGGTGCACAACCCGGCCGCCGTGCTGGACAGGCCGGTCGAGGCGACGGTGCTGGACCCGCTGAACCCGTACGTGCTGGGGCCGCAGCTGGCCTGCGCGGCGTCCGAGATGCCGTTGACGCCGGCCTGTCTGGACGACTTCGGCGGACCGCTCGCGGAGGCGGTGCTCGCCGAACTGGTGGCGGAGAAGCTGCTGCGCAAGCGGCCTGCCGGGTGGTACTGGGCGTCGCACGACCGGCCGCACGCCGGGGTGGACATCCGCGGCTCCGGCGGCGACCAGGTCGCCGTCGTGGAGTCGGACTCCGGCCGGATGCTCGGCACGGTCGACCCGGGATCCGCCTGCTGGCAGGTGCATCCCGGCGCCGTGTACCTGCACCAGGGGCGGGCGTACGTGGTCGACGAGCTCGATCTGGACAGCGGGCTCGCGATGGTCCACCGCGAAGACCCGGAGTGGACGACGCAGCCGCGTGACTGCGTGGACATCACCGTGGTGCGCGAGATCGAGCGCACCGACTTCGGCGGGGTGTCGGTGTGCCTGGGCGAGGTGGAGGTGACGACGCAGGTCGTCGGCTACCTGCGGCGGCTGCCGTCCGGGGTGGTGCTCGACCAGATCCCGCTGGACCTGCCGGAGCAGACGCTGCAGACCCGCGCGGTCTGGTACACGGTCGACGAGTCGCTGCTGTTCGACGCGGGCGTGGAGGCGAAACGGATCCCCGGTGCCCTGCACGCTGCCGAGCACGCGGCGATCGGTCTGTTACCGCTGTTCGCGACGTGCGACCGGTGGGACATCGGCGGCGTGTCGACGGCGGCGCACCCGGACACGGGTATGCCGACGGTGTTCGTGCACGACGGCCATCCCGGCGGCGCGGGCTTCGCTGATCGAGGGCACACGGCGTTGCGGGCGTGGCTATCGGCGACGAGGGCGGCGATCAGCGCCTGCGCGTGCCCGATGGGCTGCCCGTCCTGCGTGCAGTCGCCCAAGTGCGGCAACGGCAACGACCCGCTGGACAAGGCCGGTGCCGTGCTCGTGCTGGACGTGGTGCTGGGCAAAATCGCCTGACCGGGTGGCCTCCGCCCGGCTACCTTGATGCCGTGACCGCAAGCAGCTGCAACGCCACCGACCGGACCCGTCGCACCCAGCGCGGCTGAGCCCGGACGCTTCGCCGCGCCCGTCCCCCATTGGCCACGGGTTCATCGGAGTCTGCTTTGTTCACGCCTTTTGCTGATTTGAACGCACTTCTCGCCGACCTTGTCTCGTCCGTGCGCGAGATCCTCGGCCCCACCTACGTCGGCGCGTACCTCCAGGGCTCCTTCGCCCTGGGCGCCGGTGACCTCCACAGCGACTGCGACTTCATCGTCGCCTGCACCGAACTCCCGTCCGGCGAGCGCGAGGCCGGGCTCCGTGCCCTGCACGACGAGATCCCGACCCGTTGCGGCCGCTGGTCGACCGAGATCGAGGGCTCGTACGCCGACGTGGAGTCGCTGCGCTCGGTGGCGGGCCTGGGAGTTCCGTGGCTGTTCAACGACCACGGCACGCGCACCTTGGTGTGGGACCTGCACTGCAACAGCCCGCACGCCCGCTGGATCCTGCGCCACCACGGCATCGTGCTGGACGGCCCGCCGATCACCTCACTGGTCGACGAGGTGCCGGCTTCCGCGCTGCGCTCGTCGATGCGTGCCGAACTGCCGCACGTGCTGTCCGGCATCGCGGAGTGGGCGCCGATGGGCAACGCCTGGACCCAGCGCTACATCGTCTCGGCGTACTGCCGCACGCTCTACACCATCCACACGGGAGAGGTGGAGTCCAAGCGCGGCGCCCTGGTGTGGGCGAAGAAAATGCTCGATCAGCGGTGGCACCCGCTGATCGAGCAGGTCCTGCAGGACCGGGAACTCGGCTGGGACGCCGATGCGGTTCCGCGGCCCGGATCCATGGAGGAGACCTTCGCCTTCGCTTCCTACGCGGAAACTCTCCAGCTCTAGGTCTACCACTTTTCCGTGGGGCGCGGCGGGGGCTCACGGGTACCCCCGCCGCGCTCTCCACGTGCCGAACACTGTGTTCCCGCCTGCTACCGCTTCATGACCGGATCCCTTGGAACATCGGTGGAATCTGGTTCGTTCGTCTCGACAGGACACGCGGGAGGCGACGGTGTCGACTGTCTGCTGACGAACTCCGGGGAGGAGCCGGCTTCACCGACCGCGGCAGAGCTGGCGCCCTGCCACTAACGTCCTCGGTCCGGTCACTGTTGCGGGAGGCTGTCCTTCGGGGTGCGTGTTCGGCTTTTTCGCCCGGTCCTCCGACCACCCCCGACGTGCGGGGTGCGGGGGCCGATCATCAGATCGGGCTGTGGTGGAACGGCCGTGCAGGGCATCGCCTTCGGGGTTGTCGGGGAGAGTCCACGACGACACCCAACACGGCCGGGCTTGGATTCAGTTGTAGGTCAGACGGTTTCGAGCTCGAAGCGCGCCGGAGCGTGCACGGCCTCGACGAGTGCGTCCTGCACGACGTGAGCCTCCGGCAGGTTCCAGCCGCAGACCTGCGGCTTGACCCGCCAGTGCACGACACCGTGCGCCATGGTGGTGGGGGGCAGCGGGATGTACTCGCCCTTGCCGTAGAGGTGCACGTCCGCGTTGTTGGCCAGCTCGGCGTTGAGCTTCGAGCCGGACTTCACGAGGAACATCCACCGGCCGGACGGGGTCGCGGCGATCGGCACGGGAACACCGATCTGCCGCAGTGCGACGGCCGCGCGGTGACCGAGGCCGGCACCGACCTCGATCGCGTCCACCACGTGACCGGTGGCGACGAGAAGGCTGTAGGAACGACCCGCCCACCACGTGGCGACCTGGTCGGGACGAGTCCCGATGCGGTCCACCCAGTCGCGGTGCACGGGGATCGGGCCGTGCAGCTCGAGGCCGCTGCGACCGGCCCACTGCGTGACGCCGTTCTCAGTACCGGCCGGATAGGTGCCGGGCAGTACGGGCCAACCGCGGTACGCGAGGCTCACGGCCTCGGCACGCAGTTCGATGCGGAAGGCCCCGCGCCAGCTATCCGACCAATCCATCTTTCGTCGCCTTCTTCCCAGGCTCTGACTCGACATCGACAAGGTGTCGGTTTTCGTAGGACACCGCGTCGGTGCCGCCACTACAACTAACGACACCGGCACCGGCCTCCGTAACCCCCGCTCGACAACTGGTAGCTACGGGACGGCGAACGTCCTTTGCTTGACCGGGCAACTGAACTGTTCGCGTTTGGTTCGATCACCGTTCAGCATGTCCGGGCACCGATGTGAGTCCGCTCACCGCTGTGAGCCGACCGCTCGTCGTGCTCCAAACGCTTCGATCTTCAGCCGGACCTGCCCTGGCGCGTGCGTTCACCGGGCCGAACGGCGTAATCGCCGAGACCTCCACAACCACCTCCCATCCGCTCACCGTGCAGCTCGTCAGCTCGGCCCGGTTCTCCGAGGCCACGCGTTTTGCCTGCTCACAAGCGCTTTCAGCGCTTTCGGTGAGACGAGCGGCAGCCGCGAGCGCCGCCAGGTCGGCCGCACCGGTGACCCGATGCCGTGCAACTACCGCCGATCCGATCTGCGCACCGGCCACCGTGACGATGATCAGCAACAACATCGCCACCACACCGCTCACCGCAGCCGAACCGCGATCACCGCCGGACCGCTCGCCGTTCATCGCGGCTCCGGCACGGCGAACGCCCGCGCGCTGAGCGGCAAGCCCAGCGGTCCGCGTTTGCTGACGACGACCTTGATCGCGTCGGCTTGGACGTCGATCACGACGTTGGCACCGGACACGATCTGTGCGGCCGCCTCCGCACCGCGCTGCTGTTCACCGCGCGCCGTGAGCCGTGCTGCTTCTCTCGCCGCGTCGGCGCACCGCATCTGCTCGGTGACCGCCGCCAGTCCGTTCGCCCCCAGCCACACGGCCATCAGCAACGCGCTGACCGCGATCGCCGCCTCGACCGTGGCCATGCCCCGGTCATCAGACCGAAGACAACGCACGCTGTATCAACCCTTGCAGCTGGTTCTGCATGAAGTCGCTGGTGAGGAGCACGTACAGCAGGCCGGCGAACGCGGCCGCCGCCAACGTCCCGATCGCGTACTCCACCGTGCTCATGCCGCTGTCGTCGTCGAGCAGGTCCATCTGCTTCTCCTAGTTGAGGAATTGGCCGGCCAGGCCCAGCACCACCGGCGCGACGCCGAGGCACAGGAAGGCCGGCAGGAAACACAGTGCGAGCGGCGCCGCCACCGCGACCGCGGCCTTCTGCGCCTTCGCTTCCGCGTCGTCGCACGCTTCCGACCTGGTGCGCTCGGCGAGTTCGGCGGTCTGCCGGGCGAGCGCCGCCCCGGATCGCGCGGTCCGTCTCGCGGCCCTGGCGAGCAACGCGGTGGCCGGCTGGTCGAGCGCGGACGCCCACGCCGTGACGGGATCAGCGCCCAGCTTCAGCAGTTCGGCGACCTGGCTCAGTTCCTTCACGTCGACCGCCTGGATCGCGGTGGGCACCGGCAACCCGGCTTTCAGGCACGCGGCCAGCAGGTCCCAGGCCGCGGCCCGTTCGAACGGGCCATCTGGTTTCTTGTTGTCGTGCGGCGGGTCGTGGGCCCGGGGCGTCAACCGATCAATCGATCGTCGCGGCGAGGGCGCGAGAAGGACCGCCAGCGCGAGGAGCAGGAACGTCACGGCTCCACCTCCGTGATCCGCTGCGTCCACCACACCCCTGCCGCCACGAACACCGCTCCCAGCGCCAGGAGGAACTGCCCAGCCACCGTGCTCGTGAGCACGTGAAACGGCCGCGCACCACTGAACTCGCCCAGCAACACGCCGACCACCGGCAACACCGCCAGCACCGCCGCACTCGCCCGCGGCCCGGCCATCCGCGCGTGCACCTGCCGCGCGAACGCCGCCCGTTGATCGAGATCACGCCTCGTGGCGTCCAGCACCTCGGCCAACGCCACACCGTGCTTCGCCGACACGTGCCACGCCTTGGCCAGCTGGTCCACCGCCTTGCCGAGCAACGGCTGCCGCAGCTCACGCAACGTCCGCTCCACGTCACCGCCGAGCCTCGACGTGGCCGCCGCCGCTTTCAGCACTTCCTTCGCCGGTGCCGCGGTGTCCTCCGCCGCGCCTTCGGCCGCCTGGGCGGGTTGCGCGCCCGCTCGCAGCTCGTCGACCACACCGCCCAGCCCGGTGCTCAGCGCTTCGGTCGCCCGCCGGAGTGCGGTGTTTCGCCTGTGCTGCTTGAGGATTCTCCGGCCCGTCACTCCCAGCACGACACCGGCGACCAGCCCGCCGACGCCCGCCACGAGGTAGGTGACCGTCGCCGCGGCGGCCAGCCAGAGGTACGGCGGCACAACGATTTCCCTGTTGCGGCGCGGTCTGAGCCTGCGGATCGGTTTGAGCTGCGGCCACACGATCAGCGCCGTCGCGAGCAGCAGAAGGCTCAGCACAGCAACTCCTTCTCGTGCCACCCGTGCTCACGCGTCCAGACAGGACGGACCACGAGACCGTCGTTCCGCCCGAACACCCCGATCTCGCTGAGGTACCGGATGTTGTTGTCCCGCCGCATGTGCAGCACGATCCGCACCGCCGCTGAAACCTGACTGTGCAACGCCTGCGGCGAGAGCCCACCCAACGCGCCAAGAGCTTCCAGCCGCGCGGGCACCTCAGCCGGCGAGTTGGCGTGCAACGTCCCGGCACCCCCTTCGTGCCCGGTGTTCAACGAGGTGAGCAACTCCCGCACCTCGGCCCCGCGCACCTCCCCGACCACGATCCGGTCGGGCCGCATCCGCAGGGCCTCCCGCACCAGCTCCCGCGTGGTGATCTCGCCCGCGCCCTCGACGTTCGCCGGCCGCGCGGTGAGCCGCACGAACTGCGGATGGTCGGGATTCAGCTCACCGGCGTCCTCCACGCACACGATGCGTTCCTTCGGCGAGACGCACCCGAGCAACGCCGACAACAACGACGTCTTGCCCGACCCGGTGCCACCGACCACCAGAAACGCCATGCGCCTGCGGACGATCGCACGCAACGTCTCCGCGATCTCGGCGTCGAACGTGCCGAGTTCCTGCAGCGCCGGGAGGTCGTGCGTCGCCGGTCTGAGGATCCGCAACGACAGGCAGGTGCGGTCCGCGATGGGCGGCAACACGGCGTGCAGCCGGACCCCGCTGCCCGGCAACCACCCGTCGACGCACGGCGAGGCATCGTCGAGCCGCCTGCCCGCAGCGACCGCCAGGCGTTGCGCGAGCCGCCGGACGGCGTCTTCGTCGGGGAAGGTGACGCCGGTGCGGCGCAGGCCCGTCGTGCCGTCCACCCAGACCTGGTCCGGCGCGGTGACCAGCACGTCGGTGGTGCCGGGGTCGGCGAGGAGCGGGTCGAGCGGGCCGGTGCCGCTGAACTCCTGGCGCAGCACCTGGAGTGCTTCGAGGACGTCCGAGTCGGCCAGCACACCGCCGGCTTCGGAACGGACCGCGTGGGCCACGACGGCCGCGGACAGTTCCATGTCGGCGCCGGCCAGGCGGTGGCGGACGCGGTCGATCAGAGCGGAGGTCATGGCGCGCACCTCGCGGGTCCGGCACGCCCTCTACCGCAGGAGAACGAGGCGGTCACGGCGCAGCGTCGGGAACCTGCCACGTCGGCAGTGGACGCCGCAGCCACGGCGCAGCTTCGAGAACTGGGCAATACGGCCACGTCGGAAACGGACGCCGCAGTTATGGCGCGGCTTCGGGAACCGGGCGCAGTGGACGCCGCAGGCACGGCACGGCTTCGGGAACCGGGCGCGACGGTTGCGTCGACAGGAGACGCCGCTGTCACCGCGCGACTGCGAGAACCGGGCACGACGGTTGCGTCGGCAGTGGACGTCGCGGTCATGTCGCGGCCTCCGGGCGGCGGGCGTGGCGGCCGTAGGTGACCTCGCGGCCGGTCAGGCGGAGCCACGTTTCCTGGCACCAGATGAGGAAGCGGTTCACTTCGGCTTCTCCTTCTCCTGCTTGAAGATGAAGCGGGGTGGGTAGAGGCGGCCGTAGACGACGAGGTTGCGCAGCATCCGGCACAGGATGCGGAGGCGGATCACGGCTGGAACTCCTTCCGCGCCAAGGGAATCAGCGGCGGAGCGGGCTCCCCTTGCGCCTCGAGGAAGACCGGCACGCACCCACACCCGGCGTAGGGCGTCGGCGCGGTGTCGTTGTCTCCCAACAGCAGTGCGACGTACTCGGCCTCGTCGGCGGCCGACACGGCGTCCGCCGCCTCGGGCGGGACGGTCATGGGCGGAGCTCCTTCAGCACCACGCGGGCCGCCGTGGCGAGCGGGCCCTTGGGGTTGCGCGGGAAGCGGCCCCGCTCCAGCACCTCGGCCAGGCCCGGCTCGGCGCGCATCGAGGTCAGCAGCGGGATGCCGATCACGTCGGCCATCTCGCCGGGCTGGAGGTTGCCGGGTGACGGGCCGCGGACCACCAGGCGGAGGTTGCGGCCGTGCGTCAGGAGGCGGGAGGCGACTCGGCCGGCGGCCGCGGTGGCGCGGACTTCGGCCGGCACCACCAGGATCGTCAGGTCGGTGCGGTCCAGTGCCGCGGACGCGGAGGCCGTGGGGAAGCGCGGCAGGTCGCAGATCACCGTGCAGCCCGCTCGGCGGCCCGCGTCGAGGACGGCCGCCACGGCTGCCGGTTCCGGGTCCGGGGCGGCGCGGTCGCAGGCCAGGACGCTCAGGTTGCCCGAGGTGGGCAGGGCCGCTCGCAGGGCCGACATCGGGACTCTGCCACCGGTGGCGTGCACGCCCGGCCAGCGGGCGCCCTGGTCCGACTCGGTGCCCAGGGCCAGGTCTATGCCGCCGCCCAGCGGATCGCAGTCGACGAGCATCGCCTCGCCGCCGGACTCCACCGCCTCGCGGCCGCACGCGATGGCCAGGGTGGAGGCGCCGGCGCCTCCCCTTCCGCCGATGAACGACACCACCCGGCCCCGGTCCGAGGGCGGACCCTCTCCCAGATCGGTCAGGGCCGTCACCAGGGAGCGGCCTTCCACCGGGAGCTCGAGGACGCCGTCCGCGCCCAGGGCCACTGCCGGCGCCCAGGGCGGGTCGCCGCCGTGGACGACCAGGACGCCGGTGCGACGGGGGAAGCCCGCGTCCAGGCAGGCGGAGACCGCTGCGGGGTCCAGCAGGACCAGCGGCGCGCTGTGCCACTGCGAGCGCAGCGACGTGACGTCCGGGGCGCAGGAGAGCGGGCAGTCGGCCGCGGCGGCCACCCGGAGGACCTCGTCGAGGAGGTCCTGGTCCGTGAGCAGGGCGATGGGGTGGGTCATGGGATCAACGGTGGTCAGTCGTGAGGAACGACACAACGGGCGTAGATCCACATGTGGACAAGTCAGCGGCTGTGGACAAGTCGCGATCTTGGAAGCCTTGCCAGGGCGGAAGTGTCGGACCCGTGTGCGACGCTGGAGGGTTGGGCGCACGAGCCTCGGGCAAGGGCCGCAGAGGTCCAGTCGCACCCGCCTGGAAACGGGGTCCGGATATGGGACGACCCCCGCCAGGGGGGAGGGACGGGGGTCGTCAATGGTTCAGTCCCGGGGGGTCGGACTGAACCCGTCCGTCGAACCGGACTCACCTACTGTATCCCCATGCGCCAGTGCCGCGCGCAACTTCCGCAACAGCCGCGGGCCAAGTTTCGGTAACCGTGCAGCACAACGGTTTCGTACACGAACGAAATGCCGCCCGAACGGCCTACTGACGAGTACACCTAAGCTGAGGTACATGAGCCGGATCGCCGCCTTCTTCGACCTCGACAAGACCGTGATCGCGAAGTCGAGCACGCTGGCGTTCAGCCGACCCTTCTTCCAGGAGGGGCTGATCAACCGCCGCGCGGTGCTGAAGAGCGCATATGCGCAGTTCGTGTTCATGCTCGCCGGCGCGGACGCGGATCAGATGGACCGCATGCGGGCGCACATCACGGCGCTCGCGGCCGGCTGGGACGTCGAACAGATCCGCAGCATCGTCAGCGAGACGCTGCACGACATCGTCGATCCACTCGTCTACAAAGAAGCGACGCAGTTGATCGCCGACCACAAGGCCGAGGGCCACGACGTCGTCATCGTGAGCGCGTCCGGCGAGGAGCTGGTCGCCCCCATCGCCGAGATGATCGGGGCGGACTACAGCGTCGGCACCAAGATGGTGATCCTCGACGGCCGCTACACCGGCGACGTCGACTTCTACTGCGCCGCCGACAACAAGGCGGTCGCGATCAAGCAGCTCGCCGCCGAGCACGGCTACGACCTCGCGAAGAGCTACGCCTACTCGGACAGCGTCACGGACCTGCCGATGCTCGAGGTCGTCGGCCACCCGACGGTCGTGAACCCGGACCGGGGCCTGCGCCGCATCGCCGTCGAGAAGGACTGGCCCGTGCAGCAGTTCGTCGACCCGGTGAGCCTGCGCTCCCGCATCCCCACCCCGTCGGGCAGGACGGTCGCCGTCACGGCCATCAGCCTCGGCGCCGTCGCGGCGGCCGGCGCGGCCTGGTACGGCCTGCGCCGGAAGCGCACCCGCGGCTGAAGTCAAGGCCTCGCAACAAAAAATCACCGAAGGTGGCCGGTACTGACGAGTAGCGGCAACGCGCCGCGCATGTGGTGCCCGCGTGAGTGCACGACAACGCCCTGGCAGCGGTACCCGAACGCGACCAGAACCTCACAAATCCAAGAACGCCAGTACTTTCACTACTGAACGTGGCTTGAACGGTGCACCCGTCCGAGCCCTTGCTGTGACCGGGCCCACGCACTTAAATGGGTGGTGCGGACCTCGGGTCGGCCAGGGACCAGACGAAGAGAAGTCAGGATCCACCCCGGCCAAGCTCCGTGCGCGGACTTCGAGTACCCACGCGCAGCACGCCGCGGGAGGCTTGTCGTCTAGGGCCTGCGTACCGGGACGCCGGACGCCGAGGCCAGGGTTGTACGACTGGAGTTGCACGCTTGGTAACTCGCAAGCCCGCGCTGAAGACGGGGCACCCTTTCGAGGGTGCCCCGTCTGCTTGTTAGGCCAACTTTTGCCGACGAACGGCAGAATGTGCGCCCGTTGACCCACCACGCAGTCGTGAGTAACTTGCGAAATACGCCAGTTACCTGTGGGAACATCACCGGGAGGCACGGACAAGTGCGGAAGTTCGCCGCGTTGACGCTGGTCACAGCCATGGTCGCCCTCACGCCGGTGGCGAGAGCGGACGCCTCCGTGACCACGCTGCGCGGGATGTCGCTGGAACAGAAGGTCGGCCAGCTCTTCGTCACGTACGTCAACGGCCAGGCCGCCGACGTCCCGCACCCCAAGAACCAGGCCGACTTCGGCGTGGCCACGCCCGCGGAGATGGTGCGCAAGTACCAGCCCGGCGGCGTCATCTACTTCAACAACTCGAGCCGCGACAACATCGACACCCCGAAGCAGATCGCGCAGCTCTCGAACGGCCTGCAGAAGGCCAGTCGCATCCCCCTGCTCATCTCCACCGACCAGGAGATGGGCCTCGTCACGCGCATCGGCCCGCCGGCCACCCAGTTGCCGGGCAACATGGCCCTCGGCGCCGGCCGCAGCACGAAGGACGCCGAAGAGGCCGCGCGCATCACCGGCCAAGAGCTTCGCGCGATGGGCATCAACCAGAACTTCGCCCCGGACGCCGACGTGAACTCCAACCCGGCGAACCCGATCATCGGCGTGCGCAGCTTCAGCAGCGACCCGAAGCTCGCGGCCGACATGGTCGCGGCACAGGTCCAGGGCTACGAGGGCCGCCGCTGGTTCGACCTGAGCTCGGTCACCTCGACCGCCAAGCACTTCCCCGGCCACGGCGACACGTCCGAGGACAGCCACACCGCCCTGCCGGTCTCGAACCGCAGCCTCGACCAGTGGCGCCAGATCGACGCTCCGCCGTTCAAGGCCGCCATCGCCGCCAAGATCGACTCGATCATGACCGCGCACATCCAGGTGCCGCAGATCGACCCGTCCGGCAACCCGGCCACGCTCAGCCCGAAGATCATCACGGGTCTGCTGCGCGACGAGCTGAAGTACGACGGCGTCGTCATCACCGACTCGCTGGAGATGGCGGGCGTCCGCAAGCTCCACTCCGACGCCGAGATCCCGGTGCTGGCCATCAAGGCGGGCGTCGACCAGCTGCTGATGCCGCCGAACCTCGGCCTCGCGATCGACAGCGTCATCAAGGCCGTCCGCAGCGGTGAGATCACCGAGCAGCGCATCGACCAGAGCGTCCTGCGCATCCTGAAGATGAAGCTCCTGCGCGGCGTCATGCTCACCGCCGAGGTCGACGAGAACAAGGTCGACCAGGTCGTCGGCTCCAACGCGCAAAGCGCCCAGGCCATCGCCGACCGCACCATCACGGCCGTCCGCAACGACGCCCAGGCGATCCCCCTGAACGCCACCGCTCCCCTGGTCGTCGGCACCAGCGACGCCACCACGGCAGCCCTGGCGACGCGACTCAAGGGCACCAAGGTCGTCACCGCGACCAGCCCCACCCCGGCGCAGATCCAGCAGGCGGTGGCCGCGGCGGCCAACGCGGACAAGATCGTCGTGCTGACCAACAACGCGAGCACCAGGCCCGCCCAGGTCGACCTGATCAACCAGCTCGTGGCCACCGGCAAACCGGTCATCGCGGCCGCCACCGGCAACCCGTACGACGTCGCCCACAGCAACGCCAAGACGTGGCTCGCCACCTACTCGACCACGACGGTCTCGATGGAGGCGCTGGCCAGGATCCTGCTCGGCGAGGCCAAGCCGCAGGGCAAGCTCCCGGTCGACGTGCCAGGCCCGACCCCCTACCCGTTCGGACACGGAGTGACCTGGTGAGAAGGCGGAGCTTCCTCGCGGCAAGCGCCCTGTCCGTCCCCCTCGTCAGCACAGCGACCGCCCACGCGTCCCCGAAGCTCGCCACCGCCTCCGAACAGCTCGCGCAGGACGGCTGGCGCAAGCTCAAGGGCCGCAAGGTCGGCGTGCTCACGAACCCGACGGGCATCCTCAAGGACCAGACCCACGTCGTCGACTCGATGGTCGCCCACGGCGCCAAGCCGACCGCCGTCTTCGGGCCAGAACACGGCTTCCGAGGCACGGCCCAGGCAGGCGGCTCCGAAGGCGACTACGCGGACCCGCGCACCGGCATCCCGGTGTACGACACGTACCAGGCCACCCCCGCGAAGATCCAGGCGATGTTCACGAAGGCGGGCATCGACACGGTCGTGTTCGACATCGCGGACGTGGGCGCACGCTTCTACACCTACATCTGGTCGCTGTACCAGGCGATGGAAGCGGCCAAGGACCTGGACTTCATCGTCCTCGACCGCCCGAACCCCATCGGCGGCACGGCGAACGGCCCGCAGCTCGACCCGGCCTACGCGACCTTCGTGGGCCTGAAGCCGATCGTCCAGCAACACGGCATGACGGTCGGCGAACTGGCCCGCCTCTTCCAGGGCGAGTTCGACCTGACCACGAGGCTGGAGGTGGTCAACGTCCGGAACTGGCGGCGCACCCAGCTCGACACCGGCCTGCCGTGGGTCCCGCCGAGCCCGAACATGCCCACCCAGGACACCGCGCTGGTCTACCCCGGCACGTGCCTGTTCGAGGGCACGGTGCTGTCCGAGGGCCGCGGCACCACCCGTCCGTTCGAAACGGTCGGCGCGCCCGGCATCGACTGGCGCTGGGCCGAGTCCCTCAACGCCCTGAACCTCAGGGGAATCAGGTTCCGCGAGACCTACTTCTCGCCGACGTTCAACAAGTTCCAGGGCAAGACCTGCGGCGGTGTCACCCTGCACGTCACCGACGCAGCCCAGTTCGACGCCATCAAGGCCGCCGTCGCCATGCTGATCACCGCGAAGTCGTTGTACCCCGCCGTGTTCGCGTGGCGTCCCGACAACTGGATCGACAAGCTCAGCGGCTCCGACCGGCTGCGCACGATGATCGACGCCCAGGCTCCACTGGACGAGGTCACCGGTGTGTGGCAACAGGAGCTCCAGCAGTTCCGCCGCACCCGCCTGCCCTACCTGCGCTACCGGTGAGGACGCCATGCTCATCCCTGCACTGGCCGTCGCACTCGTGACGACGGCAGTACCCGGCCACTTCGACCAGCCCCAGGACGGCTTCGCGCACCGCTGGACGACGCTGCGCGAGTCGAACCCGTACTTCGCGAACCTCGACCCGGAGCCGATCAACGCGGCACTGCGCCAGCTCCGCGAGTTCCAGAAACCCCAGGCCAACGGCAAACCGCTGTTCGCCGGCGCCGTCACGATGTACGTGCACGACGGCAAGATCGTCACGCACGACCGCACGGGCTACGCGGTTCTGTACAAGGACCAGCAAACCCAGCTGCCAGAAGAAGAACGCGTCCCTATGCGCAAGGACACGATCTTCGACTTCGCGTCCATTTCCAAGCTCTTCACGTCGATCGCGGTGATCCAGCAGGTCGAACAGGGCCGGGTGAGCATCGACGAGAAGGTCGCCACCTACCTGCCCGAGTTCGGCGTGAACGGCAAAGAGAACATCACCGTCAAGCAGCTCCTCACACACACGAGCGGGCTTGAGCCGTTCATCCCGTTGTGGCAGAAGTACCCGGACATCCCGTCACGCATCAAAGGCGTGATGGACGTGAAGCCGAAGTCCACGCCCGGCACCACGTACGTCTACTCCGACCTGAACCTGATCACGCTCGGCGAACTCGTCTTCAAGGTCAGCGGCAAGAAGCTCGACCAGGCGGTCAGCGACGGCATCACCAAGCCGCTCAACATGAAGGACACCGGCTACAACCCGAAGGCCAAGGACCGCACGGCCGCGACCGAGTTCCAGACGGCACCGCCCCGCGGCATCGTCCGCGGCGAGGTGCACGACGAGAACGCGTGGTCCCTCGGAGGAGTAGCGGGCCACGCCGGTGTCTTCGGCACGGCCAAAGACCTCGCCGTACTCGGCCAGACGATCCTCAACGGCGGCACGTACAACGGCCGGCGCATCCTGTCCGAGCACTCCGTCGAGCTGATGCTGACGAACTTCAACCAGCAGTTCCCCGACAACGCCCACGGCCTCGGCTTCGAGCTCGACCAGCGCTGGTACATGGGCGGCCTGAGCGGGCCGGGAACCGCAGGTCACACCGGCTACACCGGCACGTCGTTCGTGATCGACAAGGCCTCGCGGTCGATCGCGATCCTGCTGACCAACCGCGTGCACCCGAGCCGTGACTGGGGCAGCGTGAACCCCGCGCGGAGGGTCGTCGCCGACGGCCTGGCCAACGCGCTCGCGGTCCAGTCACGCGGAAAGCAATGGCGTGCAACGACTTCCGGCGGCACCCTCGTCGCGGAACGCCCGGTCGAGGTCTTCGTGGACGTCGACAAGGGCGACAAGCTGACCATCCAGCACTGGAACGGCACGGACTGGCAGGACGCGCGCACCATCACGACGACCGAACGTCGTTGGGTGCCAACGGAATCCGTGAAGACCAGGTTCGTCTACACCAAGGCAGGCCTCTACAACGGGCGCGGCGTCTACGTGCATGCCCGTGGCGACGTCACGGCCGAGGGCTGGTCAGTGGCACGCCGCTAGCACCTCGGTGAACAGCGGGAGCGCCCGTGGAAACGCGGGCGCTCCAAAGCTCACCACGACTCCCGTGCGGTCGTCGTCGCTCAGCTCGTGCCGGAAGGACGAGAGAGGGTTGACCTCGATCCCACGTTCGCGCGCGGTCTGCACGATCGCCGCCTCGTGCGGTGTGTCGAGCACGGCATGCATTCCCGCCGCGATGCCCGACACCGACGCGTACGGCGAAACAGCCTCCACGAGCCGATCGCGCCGCCGTTGGTATTTGAGCCGCATCCGCCGCACATGGCTGTCGTAGGCGCCGCATTCCAGGAAATCGGCCAGGATCAGCTGATCGAGCATGCTGATGTGCTGCTCCCGGTCGGTCTTCAAGGCCAGGATCGGGTCCACGAACCGGTCCGGCAGCACCATCCAGGCGATCCGCAACGCCGGTGACAACGCCTTGCTGGACGTGCCCAGGTAGACGACGTGCTCCGGATCCAGTCCCTGCACGGCCCCGACCGGCTGCCGGTCATAACGGAACTCGCCGTCGTAGTCGTCCTCCAGCACAAGGCCGTCCACGCGCCGTGCCCACTCCACGGCCGATGCGCGCCGCCGTGGGTGCAAGGGACCGCCCAACGGGAACTGGTGCGCGGGCGTCAACACGCACGCACGCCGGTCGTCGGGCAACTGCTCGGTGTTCGCACCGTGGTCGTCCACCGCCAACGGCACTGTCGACCTCCACATCGAGCGGTGGAAGTCCAGCCCGTACTCCTCGACCACGACGGGCGGTTTCAGCAGCCGGTTGAACATCTGGATGGCGCCGCCGAACCCCGAGCACAGCACGATCCGTTCGGGATCGGCCCGCACACCCCGCGCCCGCGCCAGGTACTCGGCCAGCGCCGTCCGCAACTCGATGCGCCCCTGCGGATCCCCTGGCCCGAACGCCTCCGAGGGCGCCGCCGTCAACGCCCGCCGCGTGGACCGGATCCACTCGGCGCGCGGGAACTCGGTGACGTCGGGCGTGGACACCGTCAGGTCGAACCGCACCTCGGAGTCGGCAACCGGACGCTTCACCGGCGCAGGTGGCGCGACCCGTTGCGCGACAACGGTTCCCGATCCCTGACGCGCGGTCAGCCAGCCTTCTGCCACGAGCTCCGCATAGGCCTCCGCGACGGTGTTCCGCGCGATTCCCAGGTCGACGGCGAGCGACCGCGAGGCGGGCAGGCGAGTGCCGGGCGGCAGCCGTGCCGACCGGACCGCTTCCCGCAGCGACGCCGTCAACCGGTGCCGCAGTCCACCCGGACCGGACAGGTCCAGGTGGAAGTCAAGATTGGCCCACGATTCCACGATCAGATTGCACCATGCTCAGGGCCAATCAGCGTCATAGGTTTTAGCCATGACGAACCGCATCGACCTCGCCAAGAAGGCACCGAAGGTCTACCGCGCCATGATCGCCCTCGACGCCGCCGCCCGCGAGGGTCTCGACGAGCAGCTCGCGGAGCTCGTCCGCATCCGCGCCTCCCAGCTCAACCACTGCGCCTACTGCCTCAACATGCACACGGTCGACGCACGGAAGGGCGGTGAGACCGAGGCCCGCATCTACCTGCTCAGCGCGTGGGAGGAAGCCGGTGACATCTACACCGAGAAGGAGCAGGCCGCGTTGCGCCTCACCGAGGCCATCACGGTCCTGAGCAGCCACGAGTACGTCAGCGACGAGGTCTACGAGCGCGCCGCGAAGCACTTCGGCGAAGAGGAACTGGCCCAGCTCATCGCGCTGATCTTCACCATCAACTCGTGGAACCGGATCGCCGTCTCCACCCGGAAGGTGCCCGACGTCCACTAGGACCTGCCGAGAGAGTGACTTTCGGACACACTCCGTTGACCCTCGCAGTGGCGGTTAGTAAGTTTCCCACGTGTCCACTGATAGCAGTGCCGAGTCCAGTCCACTGGTGAAGATCCGGTCGTTGCTGCCGGGTCTCGCGCGCGCCGAACAGCGCGTCGCGAAGGTGGTGCTGGAGAACCCCGGAACTGTCGCGCACCGCAGCATCACCGAGGTCGCCGAGCAGGCGGGCACCAGTGAGACGACGGTGACGCGGTTCTGCAAGGCCATCGGCGTGGGTGGATATCCGGAGCTGCGCATCGCGCTCGCCGCCGACACCGCCCGCAGCCAGGCCAGGGCCAACCACGACATGGGTGGCGACATCGGACCGGGCGACGACCTCAAGCAGGTCGTCGGCAAGGTCGCGTTCGCCGACGCCCGCGCCGTCGAGGAGACCGCGGAGCAGCTCGACATCGAGTCGCTCGACAAGGTCGTCCAGGCGGTCGCGGGCGCCCGTCGTGTCGACGTGTACGGCTTCGGCGCGTCCGCGTTCGTCGCGTTCGACATGCAGCAGAAGCTGCACCGCATAGGGCTCACCTGCTTCGCGTGGAACGACACGCACATCGCGCTGACGTCGGCGGCCGTGCTGACCCCCGCCGACGTCGCCGTGGGCATCTCGCACACCGGCTCGACCGCGGAGACCGTCGAGGCCCTCCGCGTCGCTCGCGAGACCGGCGCCACCACCGTCGCGCTGACCAACTTCCCGCGGTCGCCGATCACCGAGGTCGCCGACCACGTGCTGACCACGGCCGCGCGCGAGACCACGTTCCGCTCGGGCGCCATGGCGAGCCGCATCGCCCAGCTCACGGTGATCGACTGCCTGTTCATCGGCGTCGCGCAGCACCACGTGGACTCGGCGAAGACGGCGCTGGAGGCGACCTACGAAGCGGTGTCCGGCCACCGGCTCGGCGCCAGACCAGACGGCCGGCGACGGCCGCGGGAGACGACTAAATGATCTCCCCCCGGAACGGTGTGGTGGTGCGCGTGGAATCTCCGACCGAGCAACGGAACCCCCGCACCACGGACATCGACCGGGTATCCACGATCGACGTGCTGCGCATGATCAACGACGAGGACCGCACGGTCCCGGCGGCGGTCGCGGAAGCACTGCCGGACCTGGCCCGCGCGGTCGACCTGGGCGTCACTGCGATCATGTCCGGCGGCCGCGTGCACTACGTCGGCGCGGGCACGTCCGGCCGGCTGGCCACGCTGGACGCCGCTGAGCTCGTGCCCACCTTCAACGTTCCCGGCGACTGGTTCGTCGCCCACCACGCCGGCGGTCCGGAAGCCCTCGTCCGTGCCGTCGAAGAGGTGGAGGACCACTCCGGCGCAGCCCAGATCCGTCGCCACGCCACCGGAAAAGACCTGGTCGTGGGCGTGACGGCGTCCGGACGCACGCCGTTCGTGATCGGCGCCCTGCAGGAGGCGCGAGCGCTTGGCGCCCACACGGTGCTGGTGTCGAACAACGCGTCGGTGCCGTTCACCCCGGACGTCCTCGTCACGCTGAACACCGGTCCCGAGGCCATCGCCGGCTCCACCCGGATGAAGGCGGGCTCGGCCCAGAAGCTGGTCCTGACCTCGTTCTCCAGCGCGGTGATGATCAAGCTCGGCCGCACCTACTCGAACCTGATGGTCAGCATGCGCGCCACCAACGCGAAGCTGCGCGGCCGGACGATCCGGATCCTGCACGAGGCCACCGGCCAGCCGGAGACCGCGTGCGAGCAGGCGCTGGCGGACGCGTCCGGCGACCTCAAGGTCGCGTTGGTGCACCTGCTCTCCGGCGCACCGACCGAACGTGCGGCCGCCGCTCTCGAGGACACCAAGGGCCACGTCCGCAACGCCCTGGACCGGCTAGCCGGCTGACACCACGTCCGGCCCGAACACCTCGTAGTGGATGTCGGTGACGCCCGCTTCGAGCAACTGGGCTCGCACGGCACGCAGGAACGGCACGGGCCCACACAGGTACGCGGTCGTGTTCGGCGGGATCTCGACGCCGGCGAGGTCCACGTACCCGGTCCGCTCGGCCGGCCACTCCCCGATCGGCCGTTCGTAGAAGACGTGGGCCCGCGCGTCCTCCAGCTTGGCCACGAGCTGGGCGAGTTCGGCGCGGAACGGGTGCGAGAGCTGGTCGCGGTCGCCGTGCACCGCGACCACCTGCCGCGGTGAATCCGTGGCGGCCAGTTCGGCGAGCATCGAGATCATCGGCGTGCAGCCGATCCCGGCCGACACGAGCAGCACCGGGCCGTCACCGGGCTCGAGCGTCACGTCCCCGCTGGGATGACTGAGCTTCAGCGTGCTGCCGACCGGCGCGAAGTCGTGCAGGCGGTTCGACACCTCGCCGTCCCGCTTGACCGAGAACTGCAGCGCGTCGTCGGTCCGTCCGGAGAGGCTGTACTGGCGGATCTGCCGGGCACCGTCGGGCAGCGGCACGTGCACCGACACGTACTGGCCCGGCTTGCTCGGGGGCACCGGACCGCTGACCGGCCTGACCACGAACGTCGCCACCTCGTCGGTCTCCTGGAACCGCGCGATCACCCGGTACTCCTGCTGGCCCCTGGGCAGGAACCGCTCCAGGGAGATCAGCGTGTCGGCCATCAGCCAGTAGACCTCGCTCCAGGCCGCCGCGATCTCCGGCGTGACGTCCAGGACCTCGGCGACGGCACCGAGCAGGTGCTCGTGCACGACCGCGTACTGGCCGGAGGTGACGCCGATCGAGACGTGCTTGTGCGCGATGCGGCGCAACATCGCCTCCGGCTGCTGCCCGGCGAGCAGTCCGGTCGCGAAGACCGCGATCGACCCGGCCAGCGCCTGGGCCTGCGTGCCGTTGGCCTGGTTGCCGCGGTTGAACATGATCCGAAGCAGGATCGGGTGCTCGGCGAACAGGCGGTCGTAGAACAGCCGGCTGATCTCTCCGATGGCGGCGCCGACCGCGGGCAGCGTGGCCTCGACCAGTTCGGCGGACTTCGGGGACAGCATCGACGAGCTCCTCACTTCTGCCCCAGGCTGAGCAGAACCGGGCCGGTGGGTTGAGCGACGAGGTCCCCGACGGACAACGGATCCAGTGAGGCGTAGAAGGCTTCCTGAGCCTCGCGCAACGCGTGCCGCAACCGGCAGGCGGAGCTGAGCGGGCAAGGCAGCTCGCCCTCGCAGTCTACGACGTCACCGACGCCCTCCAGGTCGCGCACGAGGCGTCCGATCGAGCTATTTCGGCCCGCGGCGGTGAGCGTCAGCCCGCCTCCCCGGCCACGCCGCGCCTCGACCACGCCGAGGTGCTGCAACTGCGCCACCACCTTCGCCGCGTGGGTGTACTGCACGCCCATGACCTCGGCGACTTCGCGCGTGGTCGGGTGGGTGGAGTCGTCGACGACGGCCAGTCGCATGACGATCCGCAACGCGATGTCGGTGCTCTTGGTCAGCCTCACGTGATCGAGACTAGCTTAATTGGAATCTCAGATGCATGTTATCCGGGCAACACCGGGCGCCACGGGATCGGCGTCGACAGCACCATCGCGCTCGACGTCTCCCCGTGCGACGCCAGCCGCACCAGCAGCCGTTCCAGCTCCAGGATCGACGTCGTCACGACCTTCACGACCGAGCAGATGTCACCGGTGAGCCGCACGACCTCGACCACCTCCGGGCAGTCGTCGAGCAGCTGCGGGTGCACGGTGATGCACCGCGGGCCGTAGCACTTCATGCGCACCAACGCGACGACCGGACGTCCAACGACGGTCGGATCGACCACGGCGCGATAGCCGGTGATCGCGCCCATGTTCTCCAGCCGCCGGACCCGTTGCGCGACCGTCGGCGGTGAGACGTGCACGCGTCGGGCGAGCTCGTTGTACGACAGGCGCGCATCCTCTTGGAGTGCCTCCAACAGGGCCTTGTCCACCTCGTCCAACATGAACGCAAAGCTACCCGGCGATCTGTTTTGCAATCAGAAGAAGTTCGGCGCGAACGCCTTTCGTCGCCCATTCAGGTGACGGGCCGTTCCGGCGACGATTGACCCCATGAGCTGCCCCGTGTCCCCCAAGCTGGATTTCGGCGGCACCACGCCGTACGAGGACTACGTGCACGCGTCGGTGTTGCACACCCTTCAACAGCAGTGGTCCAAAGATCCGCGCGAGATGTCGTTCCTGGTCATCACGCAGGTGATGGAGCTGTACTTCGGCCTGCTCTGCTTCGAGTGGCGGCAGGCCCAGAGCGAGCTGCGCGCCGACGACGTGCGGGCAGCCGTGCGCACGCTCCGGCGTTCCGACCTGCACCTCCAGGCGCTGTCGGCGGCCTGGCGGCCCATCGCGCGGATGACGCCGACCGAGTTCAACTCGTTCCGCGACGCGCTCGGCGAGGGGTCCGGCTTCCAGTCGGGCATGTACCGCGAGATGGAGTTCCTGCTCGGCGAGAAGTCCGCGTCGATGCTGGTGCCGCACCGGGCGGTGCCGGCGATGCACGAGCAGCTGGAGAAGTCGCTGGCGCTGCCGTCGCTCTACGACGACGTGCTGGGCGCGTTGAAGCGCAAGGGTTTCGACGTCCCGCAGAGCGTGCTGGACCGCGACCTGACCAAGGCCTACGAGCCGTCGGCCGAGGTCGAGCAGGTGTGGGCGGCGATCTACCGCGGCAACGACCGCGACCTGCTGGAGCTGGGCGAGGCGCTGACCGACATCGCCGAGGAGTTCGCGCGCTGGCGCTACGACCACCTGCTCGCGACCCGGCGGTCGATGGGCTCCAAGGTCGGCACGGGCGGCTCCGCTGGTGTTGCATGGCTGGAGAAGCGCACCCAACGAGCGGTGTTCCCCGAGCTGTGGACCGCGAGGAGTTACGTGTGAGGCGCGAGCTGTTCGATCTCCCCGAAGGCGTCGTCTACCTCGACGGCAACTCCCTTGGCGCACCACCGAAGCACGTCGCCGCGCGCATGCAGGAAGTGATCGGCCACCAGTGGGGCACGCGGCTGATCCGGTCGTGGAGCGAAGGCTGGTGGGAGACGCCGCAACGGGTCGGCGACCGCGTCGGCCGGCTGATCGGAGCGGCCGAAGGCCAGGTCGTGGTCGGCGATTCCACGTCGGTCAACGTCTACAAGGCGTTGATGGGCGCGGTGAAGGGCACCGAACGCACCGAGATCGTGTGCGACGAGTCGACGTTCCCGACCGACGGCTACATCGCGCAGTCGGTGGCTTCGTTGACCGGTATGAAGATCCGCGCGGCGCATCCGTCCTCTTTGGACCTGACCGAGGACACCGCCGTGGTGTTGCTCAACCAGGTCGACTACCGCACCGGCGCGCTGCACGACATGAAGGCGCTCACCGAGCAGGCGCACGCCGTTGGCGCACAGGTGGTCTGGGACCTCTGCCACAGCGCGGGCGTGCTGCCGATCGAGTTGGACGCCCTCCAGGTCGACTTCGCGATCGGCTGCACCTACAAGTTCCTCAACGGCGGACCGGGCTCACCGGCGTTCATCTACGTGCCGCACGCGAAGCAGGCCACGTTCGAGAACCCGTTGTCGGGCTGGAACGGCCACCGCGAACCGTTCGGCATGAAGTCGTCCTACGAACCGGACGCCGGGATCGCGAGGGCACGCGTCGGCACGCCGGACATCCTGTCGATGCTGGCGCTCGACGCCGCGCTGGACGTCTGGGACGACGTCGACCTGGCCGAACTGCGGCAGCGCGGCCTGGCGCTCACCGCGTTGTTCCGCGAGCACGTCGAGAAGCTCACGAACCTCGAGGTGATCACGCCCGACCAGCGGGGCAACCAGATCTCGGTCCGGTGCCCCGATGCCAGGAACGTCATGGACGAGCTGATCGCGCGCGGAGTCATCGGCGACCACCGGCCGCCGGACGTCCTCCGCTTCGGGTTCGCCCCGCTCTACGTCACCGACGAGGACGCGATCAGGGCAGCCGAGGTCCTGGCCGAGATCGTCAACTAGCTTGCGCGGCGTCCGCGATGCTCTTGGCCTCGCGGGCGCCCGCCTCCAGCGACGAGCACACGAACAGGATCCACTGGGTCAGGCCTTCCAGAGACCCCGACGCGAACGCCACGGAAGCGGCCTCGTACTCGGACGACCGGCGCAGGCACGCCACCTCGGGCACGCCGAGCCCCTTGGGATCGAGGCCGGTGGAGATCGACGTCATCCGGGCCGCGGCACGGGCGATCACGCCGTTGGCGACGTCGAACGGCGCCAGCCCGAGCAGTTCGCCGTGCACGACGGCGACGACGATCGGGGCCGGCACGGACGTTCCGCCGGTGACCAGCGAGCCGAGCATGTCGAGCCGAGCCGACACGTCCGCGGAGACGCGCGGCCGTCCGACCTCGGCGGAGAGATCGGCGGCGGCGAGAACGTGCAACCGTGCGAGGGCCTGCAACGGCGCGCGCTGCCAGGTGCCGACGAGCCCGCCCAGTGCCTCGGCGATCCGCAAGGACCCGGCCAGCACGGGATCCGAGACCTCGCCGGACTCCGGGATCTCGGTCGGCCCGCCCTCCAGGGCGGCCGACGCACGGGCCGCGCGGACGGACGCCTCCGCCGCCGTCGTGGCCCAGCCACGCAGGTTCACCCGATGGCGGTGCACCTGGAAGACGGCGTCCTTGGCGGCGTTCGCGGCGTCAGCCACGCCAGGCAAGGAAAGCAGCGGAGCGAGAGGATCGGTCACGGTGGCGCAGAGTACCTGACCAGGTGAAACGCGTGACCCAGCTCACTGAGCCAACCGCTGAGCGCGCAACTGCGCCCGTTCAACGCGCCACACGTGCCCGGACCAGACAAAACGGGTTACACAATGACAGCCGTGTAACCGACCTCCCAAGATTGGTCTGAACCTTTCTGGGGAGGAGCCTGTTGGAAGTGAGCTGGCTCGCACTACGGTCAGTACCCGCATCCCCAACCGGTCTGGACATTCCAGGAGGTCTCGCACCATGACGCAGTCGCCAGGCCAGGGCAACGCTCTGGACAACCTGCTCACGGAGAGCAGGACGTTCCCGCCTTCCGACGAGTTCGCGGCACAGGCGAACGCACAGCCCGAGCTGTACGAGGAGGCGAAGGCCGACCGCGAGGCGTTCTGGGCGAAGCAGGCGGAACGGCTGCACTGGGACACCAAGTGGGACCAGGTCCTCGACTGGTCGGACGCGCCGTTCGCGAAGTGGTTCGTGGGCGGCAAGCTCAACGTGGCCTACAACTGCGTCGACCGCCACGTCGAGTCCGGCCACGGTGACCAGGTCGCCATCCACTGGGAGGGTGAGCCGGGCGACTCCCGCGCCATCACCTACGCCGAGCTGCAGCGCGAGGTCTCCAAGGCCGCGAACGCGTTGACGTCGCTGGGAATCGGTGCCGAGGACCGTGTCGCGATCTACATGCCGATGGTCCCCGAGGCGATCTTCGCGATGCTCGCGTGCGCCCGTGTCGGCGCGTTGCACAACGTCGTGTTCGGCGGCTTCTCCGCCGAGGCGCTGCGCACCCGCATCCAGGACTCCGAGTGCCGGCTCGTGATCACGACCGACGGCCAGTACCGCCGCGGCACCCCGGCTCCGCTCAAGCCCGCCGTGGACGAGGCCGTCGCCGACGCGCCGTCCGTGGAGAAGGTCATCGTCGTCAAGCGCACCGACACCGAGGTCGCGTGGACCGACAAGGACGTGTGGTGGCACGAGCTGGTGGACTCGCAGTCCGACCAGCACACCCCCGAGGCGTTCGACGCGGAGCACCCGCTCTTCATCCTCTACACCTCGGGCACCACGGGTAAGCCGAAGGGCATCCTGCACACGTCCGGCGGCTACCTCACGCAGGCGTCGTACACGCACCACAACGTGTTCGACCTCAAGCCGGACACCGACGTGTACTGGTGCACCGCGGACATCGGCTGGGTCACCGGCCACAGCTACATCGTCTACGGCCCGCTGTCGAACCGCGTGACGCAGGTCGTCTACGAAGGCACGCCGAACACCCCGCACGAGGGCCGCCACTGGGAGATCGTGCAGAAGTACGGCGTCTCGATCTACTACACGGCGCCGACGCTGATCCGCACCTTCATGAAGTGGGGCGCGGACATCCCGGCCAAGTACGACCTCAGCTCGTTGCGCGTGCTGGGTTCGGTCGGCGAGCCGATCAACCCCGAGGCGTGGATCTGGTACCGCGAGAACGTCGGCGGCGGCAAGGCTCCCATCGTGGACACGTGGTGGCAGACCGAGACCGGCGCGATCATGATCTCGCCGCTGCCCGGCGTCATCTCGACCAAGCCCGGCTCCGCGCAGCGCCCGCTGCCCGGCATCGGCGCGAAGGTCGTCAACGACGAGGGCGTCGAGGTTCCCGCGGGTGGCGGTGGCTACCTGGTGCTGGACGAGCCGTGGCCGTCGATGCTGCGCGGCATCTGGGGCGACGAGGAGCGCTACCGCGACACGTACTGGTCGCGCTTCAAGGAGCAGGGCTTCTACTTCGCCGGTGACGGCGCGAAGTACGACGCCGACGGCGACATCTGGCTGCTCGGCCGCGTCGACGACGTGATGAACGTGTCCGGTCACCGCATCTCGACCACCGAGGTCGAGTCGGCGCTCGTGTCGCACCCGACCGTGGCCGAGGCCGCTGTGGTCGGCGCGTCCGACGACACGACCGGCCAGGGCATCGTGGCGTTCGTGATCCTGCGCGGTGGCGCGGGTGCGGACGCCGGCGGCGCGGACGCGATCAAGGCGCTGCGCGACCACGTGGCCAAGGAGATCGGCCCGATCGCGAAGCCGCGGCAGATCATGGTCGTGCCGGAGTTGCCGAAGACGCGCTCGGGCAAGATCATGCGCCGCCTGCTGCGCGACGTGGCCGAGAACCGCGCGGTCGGCGACGTGACGACGCTGGCCGACTCGTCGGTCATGGACCTGATCTCGGCGGGTCTGCAGTCGGGCAAGTCCGAGGACTGATCTGCGTAAACGTGACGGGCGTCCTCACTTGAGGGCGCCCGTTCGCGTTAAGATCGCGTCTAGGTGAGCCGGGAAGTCTGGTCGGCACGAGTATTCGTGTACCTGTCGACCGCCCTGGGAGCCCTGTGTCTCGCAAGATCGCTGATTTCGCTCGTTACCTGCGCACGGAGACCGTGGGCGGGACCGTGCTGCTCGGAGCCACGGCCATCGCGTTGCTGTGGGCCAACTCCCCGCTCGCGCCGAGCTATTTCGCGTTGCGGGACCTCCATCTTGGACCGTTGTCGGTCGACGAGTGGGCCAAGGACGGCCTGCTGGCCATCTTCTTCTTCGTCGCCGGGCTGGAGCTCAAGCGCGAGCTCGTCGTCGGCGAACTGTCCAATGTGAAGGCCGCCGCCCTGCCGATCATCGCGGCGGTCGGCGGGATGATCGTGCCCGCGCTGGTCGCGTTGTCGATCGGCTGGGGGGAGCCGGGGATCGAGAAGGCCTGGGCGATTCCTGTCGCGACGGACATCGCGTTCGCGCTGGGAGTGCTGGCGCTGACGGCGTCCGGGCTGCCGTCGAGCCTGCGGGTGTTCCTGCTGTCGCTGGCCGTGGTGGACGACCTGGGCGCGATCATCGTGATCGCCGTCCTGTTCACCGCGCAGTTCAACCTGCTCGCGGCCGGAGCGGTCGTGCTGTTGCTGGCGCTGTACTGGTTCCTCCAGTACAAGAGGATCACCAGCGCCTGGATCTACGTGCCGCTCGCGCTCGCCACCTGGTGGTTCATGCACGAGTCGGGCATCCACGCCACGATCGCGGGCGTCGCGCTGGCGTTGCTGACGCGGGTGAGGCGCGACCCGTACGAGCAGGAGGCGCCCGCGGTCCGGCTGGAGCACCGGCTGCAGCCGTTCTCCGCCGGGGTGGCGGTGCCGGTGTTCGCGCTGTTCGCGGCGGGTGTGCCGGTGGGCGCCGAGGCGTTCGGGAAGCTCTTCTCGGACAAGATCGCGATCGGGGTGATGGTCGGGCTGGTCGTCGGCAAGGTGATCGGGATCGTCGGGGCGTCGGCGCTCGCGGTGTGGTTCAAGGCGGCGGTGTGGCCGTCCGGTGCGGGGCCGCGGGACATCGTGGCGGTGGCCGTGCTGGGCGGGGTCGGGTTCACCGTCAGCCTGCTGATCGCGGAGCTCTCACTCGACCAGGCGGAGACCGCGAAGGCGGCTGTGCTGCTCGCCTCGATGATCGCGTCGCTGCTCGCCGCGGTGTTGCTCATTCGCCGGAGCCGGGCGCATGGCACCATGTCCGAGTGACCACCAGGGAACACATCGCGTCGATTCCGCTGACCGCAGACGACCCGACGGCCGAGGCGTCGCTCGGCGGTCTCGTCCGTGATGCGACCGCCCACGTGTCGACCTTGGTCAGAGCAGAGGTCGAGCTCGCGAAGGGCGAGATCACGGCCGAGATCAAGAAGGGCGTGAAGGGCAGCGTCTTCTTCATCGTCGCGCTGACGATCCTGTGCTTCAGCCTGTTCTTCCTGTTCATGGCCCTCGGGTTCGGCTTCGCCGAGTGGTTCGGCTGGGGCTACTGGGCGGGCTTCGGGCTCGTGTTCGGCGTGATGCTGCTCAGCGCCGTCGCCTTCGCCTTCCTCGGCTACCGCAAGGTCAAGAAGATCAGGGCGCCGGAGAAGTCGATCGCGGCCGCGAAGGACACGGTCGCGGCCCTGACGCGCAGGGGCGACGACAACTGAGCCGCAAACCCGACCCGTCCGTCGTGCGGGTCGCGGGTCCGTGGACGCACCGCGACGTCTCGGCCAACGGCATCCGCCTGCACGTCGCCGAACTCGGCGAGGGACCTCTCGTGCTGCTCCTGCACGGGTTCCCCGAGTTCTGGTGGTCGTGGCGGCACCAGCTGACCGCACTGGCCGAGGCCGGTTACCGCGCGGTGGCGGTCGACCTGCGCGGCTACGGCGACTCGGACAAACCCCCGCGCGGCTACGACGGATTCACACTCGCGGGTGACATCGCGGGCCTGGTCAAGGCACTCGGTGCCCAGCGCGCACACCTGGTGGGTCACGCGTGGGGCGGCGCCACGGCGTGGACCGTCGGCGCGATGCATCCGCGCGTGGTCTCGTCGATCTCCGTGCTGTCCGCACCGCACCCACTGGTGACGCGCCGGGCGTTCCGCCGGCATCCCCGGACGAACTCCCACGTGCTGCGCTTCCAGCTGCCGATCTACCCGGAACGCTGGCTGACCGGCGAGAACGGCCTGCAGATCGCCAAGCTGCTCTCGGCGTGGACCGGGCCGAAGTGGCGGACGGCGCCCGAGTTCGACGAGGTCATCCGCCGCTGCCGGCAGGCGATGACGATCCCGGGCGTCGCCCACAGCGCGCTGGAGTACTACCGCTGGGCGGTGCGCTCGCAGCTGCGCAGCGACGGCCGCCGGTTCGCCGAGGCCGTCGACAAGCCGATCCAGGTACCGGTGCTGCAGATCCACGGCGCGCTGGACCCGATCGCACCGGAGGCCTCGGCGCTCGACTCGCGGCCGTGGCTCGGCGCGGGGTCGGAGTTCCGGAGCCTGCCCGAGGTGGGGCACTTCCCGAACCAGGAGGCGTCCCACACCACGAGCAGGTTGATCACCGAGTTCCTGCAGAAGACGAGCTGAACGCGCTCTTCAGGGCACCGGTCGGGTCGTCCGGCAGGTCCGTCGAGCGCCAGGCGACGTAGCCGTCCGGCCGGACCAGCGACGCGCCCTTCGCGGACAGCCCGAAGACGTCCAGCCGCTCGACCCGTTCGTATCGGACGTTCAGGTCCGCCGTCGCCTCCTCCCACTGCGGGTGGTCGGCGACGAGCACCCAGCCGCGCTGGAACAGGTCCAAAGTGGACTTGCCCGGCTCGATCCACACGTGCGGGGCGCGCGTGCCCGGCTGGCCGTTCCACTGCTCGGGGAGCTGGGCCTGCGGGAGTTCCGGACCCGCGCCGAGCACCGCGTCCGAGCGGTAGAGGACGCCGTAGTGCATCGCGTTGTTGTCGATCAGCGGCGCGTCCTCCGGCTGACCGTCGCGGTTGTGGCCGTCGTTGCGCGCGAAGATCTGCTGGTGGCAGAGGGTCGCGACCGGGCGCCGTTCCGCGTCGTAGGTGTCCAGCAGGGACGGTCGTGACTCGCCGTTGATCACCGCCGCGAGCTTCCAGGCGAGGTTGTGCGCGTCCTCGATGCCGACGTTCGCCCCGAACCCGCCGCGGCTCGGCGGCAACGTGTGCGCGGCGTCGCCGGCCAGGAAGATCCGGCCCTGCGAGAACTGGTCGGCCACTCCGGCGCTGATCGTCCAGCGGCCCGTCGTGATGATCTCGATCTCCAAGTCGTCGCGGCCGATGGCCTGGACGATCTTCTGCCGCAGTTCGGGCTCGGCGTACTCGCGGTCGTCGAGCATCAGCACCCAGCGGCCGTCGCCGTAGGTGGTCAGGAAGCCGACGTCGTCGATGACGAACTGGCCGATGCCGTCCTTCAGGTACTCCTGCAGCGGCGCGCGGAACAGCACGCTGCGGGACGTGTGCATGAAGCCGCGGCCGGTGCGCGTGATGCCGAGCTGTTCGCGGATCGGGCTGCGGTGGCCGTCCGCCGCGACCAGGTAGTCGGCACGGATCTCGTACGGCTCGCCGTCGCCCTGCACGATCGCCGTGACACCCTCGCCGTCCTGCGAGAACTCCAGCATCCGGGTGCTCATCCGGATGTCCGCGCCCAGCTCACGGGCCTTGTCCCGCAGCAGCGGCTCCATCTTGTCCTGGGCCACCCCGACGCCCTTGGACGGCGAGTACTCGATGTCGGAGAGCTGCGCCGGCGGCGTCCAGAAGGTCTCGTCGTACTTCTTCCCGACCAGGCTCTCCGCCCGCACCCGCCGGACGCCGAACCCCTTGGTCATCCTGCTCACCGGCAGCTCGCCCTCCAGGCCGACCGCGCGCAGCAACTCGCCCACCCGAGCGTTGAAGCCGACCGCCCGCGGGTGCAGTGAGCTGCCCGGATGCTTCTCGACCAGCACCACGTCCACCCCGCGCCACGCCAGGAACAGCGCGGCCGACGTCCCCGCCAGTCCCCCACCCACCACCAACACCGAAGTCTTCATCGCATCCTCCCGATACGCCGTATCACTCGATACACTGTATCGCAGCCAGACGGTGTATTGTCCAGTCCGATGTCGAACGAACTCGTGTGGGACCGCCCAGAGCCGCCCAGCAAGCCGTCGCCGACCCCGTTGAGCAGGGATTTGATCGTGGAGGCCGCGATCAGGCTCGCCGACGGGGGCGGGCTCGACGAGGTGTCGTTGCGCAAGGTCGCCGCCGCGCTGAACGCCGGCCCCATGCGCCTGTACGGCTACATCGAGACCAAGGACGAACTGCTCGACCTCATGGTCGACGAGGTCTACGGCGAAATCGCGCTACCGGAACCGGGCACCGAGTGGCGCGAGGCGCTGACACGGATCGCCCACGGCATCCGCGCGGCGGCGAAGCGGCACCCGTGGCTCATCGACCTGCTCGGCGGCCGCCCGCACCGGGGCCCGAACTCACTCGCGCACATCGAGGCAACGCTGGCCACCCTCGACGACAGGCCCGAGTTCCCCACCATCGACGACGTGCTCGGCGCGGTCGGCACGGTGATGGCGTTCGTCCACGGCGCGGTCCGCAACGAGATCGCCGAGACCCGGGACGAGCAGGCCAGCGGCATGACCGAGGAGCAGTGGCAGGCCGCCTCCGGCCCCTACATGCAGCGGATGCTGGCCACCGGGAGGTTCCCGAGGCTCGCCAGGGTCATGTACGAGGCCGAGCACACGAACGCCGCGGCGTGGTTCGACACCGGCCTGAGCTACGTGCTCGACGGCATCGCTACGAGGCACAACCCTGCGTGGACGCCCGCTTCGTCAGCGTCGGCGCCTTCTGCACCATCGACTGCACCTGCTGGGCCGTGAGCACGAAGCCCGTCTCCGGATCGTCGACCGCGGCACCGAACACCACGCCCATCACCCGGCCGTTCGGGTCGACCAGCGGGCCGCCCGAGTTTCCTGACCGGACCTCGGCGCGCACCGTGTAGACGTCGCGCGTGACCGTCTGGGCGTCGTAGATGTCCGGGCCGCGCAGCAGCGGAATCCGCTCGCGCACCCGTGCCGGCGAGGACTTGTACGGGCCGTCGAGCGGGTAGCCGAGCACGATGCCGTCCTCGCCCGGCTGCACCTCGTCGCTGCGGAACTGCAGCGGCGTGGCCTCCAGGTCCGGCACCGCGAGCACGGCGATGTCCGTGCGCGGGTCGTAGGAGACGACCGTCGCGTCGAACTGGCCGCGGCCGACCTCGACCGTCACCTCGTTCGTGCCCGCGACGACGTGCGCGTTCGTCATGACCCGCTCGGGCGCGATGACGAATCCGGTGCCTTCCAGCGCACGTGAGCACGACGGCGCACGACCGCGGACCTTGAGCACGCTCGCCTGGAGCCGTTTCGCGACCGGGGAGTCCGCGAGCTGGCTGTTCGGCGGCTCGACCTCCTTGAGCGGCGTGCGGTTGAACGGGTCCATCGCCTGCGGGAAGCCCGAGACGTCGAAGAGCTTCTGCAGGTCGCCGGACAACACGCGGGCGGCCTGCGGCATGGTCTGGTCGACCTTGCCGAGGATCACCGACTGCTTGAGCGACGAGGTGAGGTCCGGCAGACCGACGACCGAGGTCAGCGGGAGCGCGATCATCCAGGCGACGATGAAGACGACCAGGCCCTGCACGATCGCGCCCAGGGCGTTGTCCGCGCCCTTCAACGGCGACGCGTTGACCCTGGCCTTGATCGTCCGGCCGATGTAGACGCCGATCGTCTCGCCGAGCGCCACGAGCAGCACCACGACGCCGACCGCGAACACGACCTTGGTGACGACGTTCTCGAACTGGGACACCAGCAGCGGAGCGATCTGTGTGCCGAGGATCAGGCCGACGAGCACGCCGACGAACGCAGGCAGCGCGACGACCATGCCTTGCCTGGCCCCGGACACCGCGGCGATCGCGGCAAGGCCCAGCACGAGCAGGTCAACCCAGTTCAACCCGAAACCTCCGCCTCACTGTGTAGCGCGCAACGCTAGTTCAAGATCACGCACATCGGTCGCATCCCACGGCTGTTCCCAGCCGCCGAGTGCGATCAGGCCGTTGACCAACCCCGCGGTGAATCCCCACACCAGCATGCCCGGCGCGGAGAAGGCCGCTGAGACGTAACCCGCGGGGTGGCGCACCCGGAACCTGTTGGCAGGATCGGCGAGGTGCGCGACCGGCACCCGAGCGACCGCGGCGGTCTCCGCCGGATCGACTGGTGCGACGGGGCTCGGCTGTTCCCAGTAGGCGAGCACAGGCGTGACCACGAACCCGGACACCGGCACGTACAGCTCCGGCAGCAAAGCAAGTGGTCTCACTCCTGACTCAAGTACACCGGTCTCCTCGTAAGCCTCGCGTAATGCCGTGCCCACCGGCCCGTCGTCGGTGTCGTCGGACGCGCCGCCGGGGAACGCGACCTGGCCCGGATGCGAGCCGAGCGTGTCCGAACGGCGCAGCAGCAGGAGGTCGGGCCCGTGTTCGTCGGATTCCCCGAAGAGCATGAGCACTGACGCCTTGCGATAGGCGCGCGCAGGCGGGCGGGGGTCGCGCATGAACGTTCGTGCGTCGATCTCCCCAGTTGCCTTGACCAGGCGCTGCATCCACTCGGGTGGCTCCGTCGCCTCCGTCATCGAACCGCCTTCTCCACCTGTTCCGGTGCTGTGAAGTACGGCGGATCGGTGATCTGCCGGACCTGTCCGTCCGCTGATACGTAATACGTAGCGGGAAGCGTTATCGGCGCCTTGACTCGCTTGCGCAGTTCATCGGCCTCGTCGTGAACGGACGGCAACCGCACGCCGAGGCGGGCGAGCAGCTCCAGGCCGTCCGCGTCCCTGCTCTCCACGAGAACTGGGACGACCGGCACGGCACCTGGTTGCTTCGCATAGGTGTCCAGCACGGGCAGCTCCTCCTGGCACGGCTGGCACCAGGTCGCCCAGAAGTTGATCAGGAGCGGGCCTTTCAGCGCGAGGTCCGTCCGGGTGCCGTCGCCGAGGCACGTCACGCCCACACCGCCCTCCGCCCCCGGCACGCACGGCCGGAGCTGGGCCTGCGCGCGCAATGCGGCCACGTCCTGCGTCGGGCGGGCGGACGTGGGCGGTGGTGGCCCCGGCGAGTCGTCACGGGGCCACAGCGCCACGACACCCGCCACGCCGAGGACGAGCACGACGGCGAGCCAGCGCGTGCGGTTGTTCACCCCCCTAGCTTCTCACCGGCCCGTACTCGCTCGGCGAGCTCGATCAGGTGCGGCTTCTCGTCGCCCTTCACGAGCTTGGCCGCTTTGTCCGGGTCTTCCGGTCCGAGGCCGTACGACGGGCAGTCCTTCATCAGCAGACAGGCCCCGCACGCAGGGGTTTTGGCGTGGCAGACGCGGCGGCCGTGGAAGACGATCCAGTGCGAGGCCATGGTCCAGTCGCGCTTCTCGATCAGCTCGCCGATGGCGTGCTCGACCTTGACGGCGTCCTCGAGATCGGTCCAGCCCCAGCGGCGCACGAGGCGGCCGAAGTGGGTGTCGACTGTGAGCCCGGGCACATCGAACGCGTTGCCGAGAACCACGTTGGCCGTCTTGCGTCCTACACCAGGGAGCTTGACCAGCTCCTCCATGTTGCCCGGCACCACCCCGTCGTGATGCTCCACAAGAGCAGCACCGAGACCCATAAGAGACGTTGCCTTGTTCCGGAAGAAACCGGTGGGGCGGAGCATCTCTTCGAGTTCCGTCCGGTCGGCGCCGGCGTAGTCGGCGGCCGTCGGGTACTTCATGAAGAGCGCGGGAGTGACCTCGTTGACCTTCTTGTCGGTGCACTGCGCGGACAGAATGACCGCCACGACGAGTTCGAGCGGCGTGGTGAAGTCCAGCTCGCAGTGCGCGTCGGGGTAGCCCTCGGCCAGCACGCGCACCATCCGGCGGGCCCTGCGGGTCAGGCCGAGTTTGGTTTCCGGTTTCTTGGTTGCGGGCACTGATCCAGAGTAGTCAACACGCCGGACCCACCCCCTAGATCCGCACTCGAATCCCTCATGCGCCAGACTTCGGAGCATCATGACTGCCTGGTTTGTGATCGTCGTTCCGATCGTGATCATGTTCTTCGCGCTCTTCATGGAGCGCGTCGAAGCGAAGCTCCGGCACGTCGCCGTGCAGGAGAACGAGGTCGAGGAGTTCCTGGAGTCCGCCAGGCCCGAAGAGGTCAAGGCGCTCTACGGACACGGCATCGGTCGCGCCCTTGACATGTTCCGCCTCCGTCGCCGTGGCCGCGGTGGCACGCGCAAGCGCGTTCGCTGATGGCCCCGTGCTGACGTCCACCCGAATGGCGTAAACTGGCTCGTTGGGCTCTGGATCGCTTCAGTCTTGTTGTTCCTAGTAAGACGGCGAGCCGAGCGGCGATCCACTACGTAGCCCTTAGACTGCAACGCAGTGATCGGCGGCACGGCGCTGACTCCACCAAAGATGGTGGTAGGCGTGCCGTCGCGTCGATTAGGAGGGACGAGGTGGACGAGACCCTGGCGCGAGCGGGCATCTTCCAGGGGGTGGACCCGGCGGCCGCAGAGGCGCTGGCGACGACCCTTGAGACGGTGGAGTTCCCGCGTGGCCACGTGATCTTCGCGGAGGGTGAGCCGGGCGATCGCCTGTACATCATCCAGTCCGGCAAGGTGAAGATCGGCCGCAAGTCGCCGGACGGCCGCGAGAATCTGTTGGGGATCTTCGGGCCCTCCGACATGTTCGGCGAACTGTCCATTTTCGATCCTGGCCCCCGCACGTCGACTGCGACGACGGTGACCGAGGTGCGCGCGGTGTCCATGGACCGCCCCGCGCTCCGACAGTGGATCACCAACCGGCCGGAGATCGCCGAGCAGTTGCTGAGGGCCCTGGCCCGCAGGCTGCGCCGGACGAACTCCATGCTGGCCGACCTGATCTTCACGGACGTGCCCGGCCGCGTCGCCAAGGCGTTGTTGCAGCTCGCACAGCGCTTCGGCTCGCAGGAGGCCGGCCTGCTCCGCGTCACGCACGACCTGACGCAGGAGGAGATCGCGCAGTTCGTCGGCGCGTCCCGCGAGACCGTGAACAAGGCTCTGGCCGACTTCGCGCACCGCGGCTGGCTGCGCCTGGAGGGCAAGAGCGTGCTGATCCTGGACCCGGAGCGCCTCGCGCGCCGCGCCCGCTAGTCAGAACGCAAAGCACGAAACGCAACGGAGCCCCGGGCAGTCAACGGGGCTCCGTGCGCGTTCGGGCACAAGCACGCGACGAGGTTCCGACCGGCGCGCCAAGAGCTTCGCGAGTTCGCGCGGATGACCAGCTCCTCGGCGAACGAGCCCGGAGTCTGCGGAGCAGCGACCAGACAAAAAGGACCGGGCGCCACCCCCGACGTGGCGCACCGGTCCTTTGTGTTGCACGGCCCATCCCCCGACGAACCGTGCCTTCCATCCCTCTGGCGCGCAGGCCCCGACCCTCAAGCCAGAGGTTGGTCTCGGTTGGCGAGTCAACTTTCGCATGTCGCCACCCCGACTGCTCAAGCCCTTTCACCCTCAAGGACCTCGTGTGTGGCCGATTCGTTGCATGTTTCACCCGGTCATCCCATTCCCGTGACCCAATCGCAACCATCGTGACCCTGGGCACCCGATCTGGTACATCCGTACCAACTTTGGCATACTGGTACACATGTCCCACTCCGCCCGCCTCTCCGACTACCGCGCTGCCCTGACGACCCCCGGCATGCGCGGCCCTGTGGTCGCGTCTCTGCTCGCCCGCCTGCCCATCGCGATGGTCGGGCTCTCGCTGCTGCTCTACGTGGAGCGCGCGACGGGATCGTTCGCGGTCGCCGGCATGGTCTCGGCGGCGGCGCTGACGGGTGTGGCTCTCGGTTCCGTCGTGCAGGGCCGGCTGATGGACCGCTTCGGTCCCACTCGCCCGCTGCTCGCGGTGACCGGACTCTTCGCCTTCTTCGTCACCGTGTCCGTGCTCGCCGTCGAGGCGGGCGCGTCGGTGTTCGTGCTGGTCCCGCTGGCCCTCGGCGTCGGCGCCACCGAGCCGATGGTGGGCTCGGCGTCGCGTGCGCTGTGGGAGCGGATGGTCCCGTCCGGCCCGACTCGGATGGCGGGCTACGCCTACGAGGCGATCAGCATGGAGGTCTTCTTCATCCTCGGACCGGGTCTCGCCGGTCTGCTGCTGGCCGCGCCGTGGGCGGGCACCGGTGTCCTCGTCGGTTCCGTGCTGATGGTCGTGGGCGCGCTGTGGTTCGCGTTCAACCCGGTCGTGCGCGCCTGGGGTCCGGTCGTGCAGGCTCCGCGCCCGTTGCTCGGCGCGTTCGCCTACCCCGGCATGCGCACGGTGGCGCTGGCCGCGCTCGGCTTCGGTGTGACCATCGGCTTCGTCGAGGTGGCCGTGCCGGCGTTCGCGAAGGCCGCAGGCCACGCCTCGATGGGCGGCCTGATGCTGTCGCTGTGGTCGATCAGCTCGGTGATCTTCGGCGTGCTGTACGGCATGCGGCCGTGGCCGCGCCCGATGCACCTGCGCCTGCCGGTGCTGCTGGGCGGCTTCGCGCTGCTGGCGTTCCTGCTGGCCATCCCGGCCACGTTGATCGGCCTGGGCGTCGCGCTGTTCCTGGTTGGCACGCTGATCACGCCGCAGTCGACCGCGCACTCCGCGGCGATCGAGCAGGTCACGCCGAACGGCATGGCCGCGGAGGCGTTCGGCTGGGTGATCACCTCGGTGACCGTCGGCCTCGCCATCGGCCAGGGCCTGTCCGGTCAGCTGATCGAGCACTTCGGCACGCGGCCGGCGTTCATCGCGTCGGGCGTCGCCGGACTGCTGATCGCGCTGGCGGTCTGGCTGCTGCGCGGCACCGTGCAGCGCGGCGTGCCAGCCGAAGTGCCCGCTCGTTCTGAGATGGAACTCGCGGCTCGTTGAGACTCGCTCGGTGAAGGGCTCGGAGGCTTTCGCTTCCGAGACCTTTCGCGTTATGCCACCGAGCGCATCGGCACCACGAGGTAGGTGAGTTCGACGCCGTCCTCGCCGGGCGTCGACGTCAGCACCGTAGAACGCAGACCGTCCTGGATCTTCAACTCGATCCGGCGGCCCGCGAACGCCTTCAGCGCGTCCGCGAGGTAGCGGGCCTGGAACGTCTTGGTCAGCCGGTCGCCCTCGACCGTGGCCTTGACGAACTCCTCCGACTCGCCGTGCTGCGGGTCGCTGCCCTTGACCCGGATCTCGGAGTCCTCGACCTGGATGGTCACGGCCTGGTGCGGACCGCCGTAGGGCGTGGCTCTGCGGACGGCGCGAGCCAACGCGTCCGCGTCCACGAGCACCGTGCTGTCGATGACTGCCTCCAGAAGTCGGCGCGCGCGGTCGTCCGGGAACGGAGCGGCCAGGAGCGCGGTGGAGATCGAGTTGTTGCCCCAGGCGAGGCCGATGCGGTCCTCGTTCGCGTGCAGGGCGACTTCGCCCGTCGCTTGCCGGGCCGCTTCGACGATGGCCTTCGCAGGTACCAACAGGTCGAGTTGACCTCGTTGTTCCCACGGGAGTGTGGCGTAGGCCATGCGGTAGCGATCGGTAGCCATGAAATGCAGCTTGTGGGCGTCCGACTGGATCCGGATGCCGGTGAAGATCGGCAACGCGTCGTCTTTCGACGCCGCCCCCGCGACCGCCGCGATGGTCCTGAGCGTGGCGGCGTCCACGTGGCCCTGCAACGGCGGCAGCGCCGGGACACCGGGGTGGTGGGCGAGGTCGAGCAGCGGAATCGCGAACCTCGACGTGGGCGTGCGGATGGCCAGCCGCTGCCCCTCGACCTTGAGCCGCACCTGCGGCTCGTCGAGCGCCTGAAGGGTCGCGGCCAGCGGCTTCGCCGGCACGAGCACCTCGCCCTCGGTGTGCACCGTCGCGTAGACGCTCAGGCGCACACCGTGTTCCTGGTCGCTGCCCGCGACCTCCACGTCGGTGCCGGCCTTCAGGCGAAGCCCGGCCAGCACCGGGTCGAGCACGCGGGTCGGCAGCAGCCGCGCCACCTCGGCGGCGGCACCGGCGAGCTCGGCTGTCGTGGCGGTGAGGTCCATGCTCTGGACGCTAGCGGGCACCCCTGACAATTTTGGGCGCCCAGGTCGCGGCTGGACGGAGCTGGGTTGTGGACGAGTGCCTGATCTGCGCGAAGCACCTCGGTTCCGGGCCGCTGGCCGGGCCGGTCGTGTTCGCCGACGACCTGGTCGTCGTGTCGCATCAGCCCGGCGGGGTGCTGGGGTATCTGTTCGTGGAGACGCGCCGGCACGTGGCCGCCCTGGACTTGCTCACCGTGGCTGAAGCGGAGGCCGTCGCACGGGCGGTTCGGCTCGTCGCGGTGGGGTTGCGGGCCGAGCTGGATCCGGAGTTCGTGTTCTCGGCTGTGGCCGGGCGGTCTGTGCCGCACTTCCACCAGCACGTGTTCGTGCGGCATCGGGGAACGCCTGAGGAGCTGGCGTGGACCGAGGTGGAGTGGGCCGGGGCGCCTCGGGGTGATGCGGCGGAGCTGTGCGTGAGGCTCCGCCGCCACTTCCCGTGAGACGTCAGGCGCCTGCCTTGCGGCGCGCCAGGTCGATGATCCGCTGCAGGTGCAGGCCGCGCCGCACGTCGCACTCGTGCGTCGTGGTGCCGCTGTCCGCCATCGCCACGAAGTCGTCGAGCAGGTTCGTGAAGCACTCCAGCGCGGGGGTGTCGCGGTTCGTCAGGGTGCGGTGGCCCTCGGTGCCGAAGACGGTGAAGTCCGCGAACGGTGGCTGCATCGGCAGGGACAGGCACAGGGAGACGGTGCTGGTGGCGCCGCCCGCGTGTTGCAGGATCAGTTGCCACAGGCCGGTGTCGTTGACGTTCGCCGCCAGCACGTCGGTGATCTCGCCCAGGGCCGCGTCGAGCAGGTCGAACGCGTGCGGGCCCACGTCGTCCAGAGCGCCTTTGTCGTGGCGCCACGGGGAGTTCGAGAACGGGCCGTCCAGCAGCGCGCCGGAGATCCAGCGGCTGTCGGCTCCGGTCCAGCCGCCGGTCCGGTGGAGCTGGGCCAGCATCTCCTTCGTCTCCGGGGCGTAGCGGCGGGTCAGGACGACCAGGGACGCCACGCCTGCCTCGGTGACGGCGTCGGCCAGTTCCGAAGCCACCTCCACGGATTCCGCGATCGGCTTCTCCAGCACGAGGTGCTTGCCGGCGCGGGCGGCCTCGATCGCCATCGGGCCCTGCACGCCCGGCGGCACGCAGAACGCGACGGCGTCCACAGTGGACAGCATCGCGGTGTAGTCCTCGAACGGTTCCGCGCCGAAGGAGGCGGCCAGCGACGCGGCCGCTTCCGGGCGCCGGGCCCACACGCCGGTCAGGGAAGTGCCCGGATGGTTCGCGATGCCGGGTGCGTGGATCATCTCGGCCCACGGGCCCGCACCGACAAGTCCTACGCGCAGCTGTTCGTCCACTCGCACATCCTGCCTCAGGAGTAACTCGCCTTGGGGACGAAGATCTCGCCCCCGTTGTCGAACTTCAGGCGCAGGCCGGCGTCGCTCGACTCCCGCTGCGGGTCGTGGTCCCAGCCGGCGGGCACGGTCACCACGTGGCCGCGGTCCGGCGTCGGACCCAGCCAGATCTCGTAGTGGGTGCCGCCCACGAGCTGTTCGACCTTCTTCACGTACACGCCCGGCGAGCTGGAGGTCGGATCCACGCTGATCACGGTCGTGCGGTCCGGCACGAACATCACCACGCCCGCCACCGCTGTCAGCCCTGTGCCCAGCACGGCGCCGAGCAGGAAAAGCAGGGTCTGCACCAGACAACCGGAGACCTTCGTCGCCATCACACCATCCTCGGGTTAGCGCGGTCGTACGCTCGGAGGATGCCCGACGACATGACCTTGCCGGGAAACCTGGTACCCGCACGGCCGGTCTCCCAACCCGATCAGCCCGCGCAGGCGCGGGACGCCGTCACCGTGGTCCTGCTCCGCGACGGCGCCGAAGGCCTCGAAGCCTTCCTGTTGCGCCGCGTGAAGGGCATGGCGTTCGCGGGCGGCATGACCGTCTTCCCCGGCGGTGGCGTCGACCAGCGCGACGCCGACACGTCCGTCGCGTGGACGGGTCCGCCGCCGCAGTGGTGGGGCGAGATCTTCGGCGTTGACGCGGCCACGGCCCGTGCGTTCGTGTGCGCCGCCGTGCGCGAGATGTTCGAGGAGTCCGGCGTTCTGCTCGCGGGCCCCGACGCCAACTCCGTCGTCGCGGACACGAAAACGTACGCGAAGGCACGGCAGCAGCTCGTCGACCGCGAGATCTCCCTGGCCCAGTTCCTCGCCGCCGAGAACCTGGTCCTGCGCGCGGATCTGCTCAGGCCGTGGGCGAACTGGGTCACCCCGTACGAGGAGCCCCGCCGCTACGACACCCGTTTCTTCGTCGCCGCCCTGCCCCAGGGCCAGAAGGCCGACGGCGAGACGACGGAAGCCTCCGACGCGGCCTGGCAGACCCCCGCGGACGCCATCGAGGACGCACAGGAGGGTCGTCGCATGCTCATGCCGCCGACCTGGCGCACCCTCGACGAGGTGGGCGCTCTCGGCAGCGTGGAGAAGGTCATGGCAGAGGAACGCAGCGTCGAGAAGATCATTCCCAAGCTGATCCGCGACGGCGACGTGATCCGGGTGGTGTTCCAGTGAGCGGCGCCCCGCTGATCGGCGCCCGCGCCGCGCACCCGCTGTACGGCGAACTCCGCCAGGTCACCGAACATGCCGCCGTGCTGCTGGCCGACAACCCGTCGCCGATGACCCTCGACGGCACCAACACGTGGCTGCTCAAGGCACCGGACGCGACGTCGTACGTCGTCGTCGACCCGGGCCCGCTCGACGAGGCGCACCTCAAGCGCATCGCCGCGGTCGGCCCGATCGCCGAGATCCTGCTGACCCACGGCCACCCGGACCACTCCGAGGGTGCCCGCCAGTTCGCGGAACTCGTCAAGGCTCCGGTGCGCGCGCTAGACCCGACGCTCACCCACGGATCGGAAGGCCTCCGCAACGGCGACGTGATCACCAGCGCCGGCCTGGAACTCCGCGTCCTGGGCACACCCGGCCACACCAGCGACTCGCTGTGCTTCGTGATCGACGGCGAGGCCGTGCTGACCGGCGACACGGTCCTGGGCCGCGGCACGACGATCGTGGCCCACCCGGACGGCAGGCTGGGCGACTACTTCGAGTCGCTCAAGCTGCTCGCCGAACTGCCGGAGAACACGGCGGTGCTGCCCGGCCACGGCCCGGAGCTCGCGGACGCCGGAGAAGCCGCGCGGATGTACCTCGCCCACCGCACGCAACGCCTGGAACAGGTCCGCAAAGCCGTCGAAGCGCTGGGCGGCGCACCGACCCCGCGACAGGTCGTCGAGGTCGTCTACGCGGACGTGGACAAAGTGCTGTGGCCCGCGGCCGAGTGGTCGGTGCGGGCCCAGCTGGAGTACCTGCGAACGGGTTACTGAGGCTGGTGGCCGTTGTTCGTGGCCCCGAACGCCGACGAACGCGACGAGGACCTGTCGATCTGCCAGCGACCGCTGTCAGGTCCCTTCGCCCCGGTCTGCTCCCGCTGCGCCAGCTCCTCGTGCAGCTGCTGCAACAGGGCCCGCTCGCGCTCGCTGAGGTTCGCGTCCACGGAGGACGGCTCGGCGGGCTCGGCGAGAGCGGCCTGCAGAGCCGCCAATTCGTCGGGCTTGAGCTCGGTCGTGATCTCGGCCCGGTTGATCGGGACGGGTTCGGGAAGCACCTCGATCTCGGGCTCCACGGGGGCCCTCGGGATGCGCTTCACGGGCTTGGGCGGGAAGGGCTGAGAGCCCTCCAGCGTCGTCGGTGCGGAACGTGCGCGTCGTGAGCCGGTCTCTTCCAGTTGCTCCGGCGCCGGTGTCGGCTCGGCCACCGGCGCCGGAGCGGGAAGCTCCTCTGCCGGCTGGTCGAACCAGGCTTGCTGCTGCTGCGAGATGTGGTCGGCCATCATCGGGGCGGCGGCGCCGGAGATCGGCACCGCCATCGACGACGTCACGGCGGACGCGTGGTAGTCGCTGAGCTGCACACCGGTGGTCAGCACCTCGACCGACGCGCGGACGCCGGCCTTGCGCAGCACCGAGTCGACCCGGTAGGCGGTCGCGGGCGCGAAGCCCTGCGGACCGATGTCCACCAGCACGACCCGCTGCGGCAACGGGCCCGGCGTCGAGCCCGTGGGCGACGAACGCCAGACACAGCGCACCGAGCGGATGTCCGGCAGCACCGACACCGCACGGGCGAGATCGCCCGCGATGTCCGAGGCCGGGTCCGTCTCGGAGGTGAAGCGGTGCCTGATGAACGGCAGCATCTCGACCACCGGCAGGCGGTCGGTCAGCGCCGCGTCCGAGCGGACCTCGTGGAGGATCCACGTGATGGCCGCGCGCTCGTCCGGCAGCACCGGGATGCCGCCCGCGAGGAGCGTGCCCAGGAGCAGCTCGATCGAGCGATCCAGTTCTCCGACCGCGAGGAACTCGCGGGCCTGCGACAGGGCGGCGTCGTCGACCCGCCCGGCCATCGACAGCAGGAGATCGTGGAGACGGACCGGCAGGCCGACACCGTCGTTCGTCACGTCAACTCTCCTTAGCTGAGCACCAGGTGCTCCTCGGACTCGGCGCCGGCACACACCAGCTCCGATGCCGCCAACGCCGCCCGGTGGTAGGGCGGAAGGTCCATGCCGGACGGCACGATCTCAACGCACGGGTCGTGCTCGCCCAACGCCCGCAGAACACGCTGCAACTCACCAGTCAGCCGGGCGTGGCCGGTGGTGGCCGCCACCAGCAGGACGCGGTTGATCCCGGAGGGACCGATGCGCCAGCAGGAGCGAACCTCCCCGACCCCGTGCCGGCCTCGCAGCGTGGCTCCGAGAACGACGGTCGCGGAATCTCCCATCGGCACCCGATCGGGTGATTCCGGGGAAAAGGTGTAGTCGGTGGGTGGCAGTTCGTCCAGCCCTTTGACCGAACTGACAGCACCGGGTTCCGCCCCGTAGGGCACCAGCGCGTCCTGCAAAAGGCGCAGTTCGTGATCAGTCAGAGGGATGCGTCCGTGCAGCAGAGTGCGCGGCAGCGACCGCGCGAGCACCGCATACGCGTCCGAAGCCGCCCAGTCCCGGTACCGCCACAGCAGGTCGTCCGGAAGGCGTCCGGCGAGCCTGAGCAGCAGTTCGTGGCACGTGTCCGACATGTCACACCTCGACGATCAGTTCGATCTCCACTGGAGCGCCGATCGGCAGCTCTGCGACCCCCACAGCCGACCGGGCGTGCTTGCCCTCTTCACCGAAGATCTCGCCGAGCAGCTCGGAGGCGCCGTTGATGACACCAGGCTGTCCCGTGAAGCCCTCGGCGGAGGCCACGAACCCGACAACTTTCACGACTCGCTTGATCGAGTCAATCCCCACGAGCGCGTGGACGGCCGCGAGAGCGTTGAGGATGCACGTCGCGGCGTACTGCTTGGCCTCCTCCGGGGAGACCTCGGCGCCGACCTTGCCGGTGGCGGGGAGCTTGCCCTCGACGAACGGCAGCTGGCCGGAGGTGAACACCCACGGGCCGCTCTGCGTGGCGGGCACGTAGGCGGCGAGCGGGGCGGCGACACCGGGGAGCTCGATGCCGAGCTCCTTCAGGCGGTTGCTCCAGGTGCTCATGCCTTCGCCCTCTTCAGGTACGCGACGTGCTGCTCACCCGTCGGGTTCGTCAGCACGGTGACCAGCTCCCAGCCGTCGTCGCCCCACTGGTCGAGGATCTGCTTCGTGGCGTGGATCAACAACGGCACGGTCGCGTACTCCCACTTCGTCATGCGCGGAGCCTAACTTGCCACCCGATCGCCCTCTGCGCGGTTCTCGCACTTCGAGCTACCTTGATCACATGGAGACCTGGCGGATCATCGCCACCAGCCTGTTCGCGGCAGGTGGGCTGGTGATGGTGCTCGTCGCCATGGCCCAGGTGCGTGACCGCAAGCACAGCCGGCGCACGGAGGTCGTCCAGGCCGGACTGATCGGCCTCGTGGTCGTGGGCGTGATCACGCTGAGCATCGCGCTGTGGCTTCCCTCGGTCGTCGCGTGGGCGTTGGTGGCCGCGACAGCGATCGCCGTTCTCTTCCTCACCATGGTCGATTGACCGACCGATCCACGTTCGACCGATTTCACACATAGTCTGGACATGTGACGTCGTGGACCGAGGAGCTGACCCGAGCCCGTCTGCACGTGGTCTCCGGCAAGGGCGGCACGGGCAAGACGACGGTCTCGGCCGCGCTGGCGCTCGCGCTCGCCACCGGTGGGCGCCGGGTGCTGCTGATCGAGGTCGAGGGCAGGCAGGGCATCGCCCAGCTCTTCGACCGGGCCCCGCTGCCCTACTCCGAGGAACGGATCGCGTCCGCGCCGGGCGGCGGTGAGGTGCACGCGCTCGCGATCGACGCGGAGGCCGCGCTCCTCGAGTACCTGGCGATGTTCTACAACCTCGGCTTCGCGGGCCGCACGCTGCGCAAGATGGGCGCGATCGAGTTCGCGACCACCCTCGCGCCCGGCCTGCGCGACGTCCTGCTGACCGGCAAGGTCAAGGAGTGCGTGAACCGCACCGGGCCGGACGGCCGCCACCTCTACGACGCGGTCGTGCTGGACGCGCCGCCCACCGGGCGCGTGGTCAAGTTCCTCGACGTCACCAAGGCCATGGCCGACCTCGCCAAGGTCGGGCCGATCAAGGGGCAGAGTGACGGCGTCGTGCGGCTGCTGCACTCCGGTGACACGGCGGTGCACCTGGTGGCGCTGCTGGAGGAGATGCCGGTGCGCGAGACCTTGGACGCCGTGACCGAACTGGACGGCGCCGACCTGCGTCCGGGCGCGGTGCTGGTGAACAGGGTCCAGCCGGTCCGGCTGCCCGCGCGTTCGCTGCCGGTCGCGGCCGAGGGCAGGCTGGACGAGTCACGGGTGCGGGCGGGGCTGAACGCCGCCGGGCTCGACCTCGACGAGTTCACGCTCGAAGGTTTGGTCGACGAGACGGTGGAGCATGCCATCCGGGTGCAGTCGCAGCAGGAAGCCAAGGAACTGCTCTCCGAGTCGGACCTGCCGACGCTGGAGCTGCCGGACCTGACGGACGGGGTGGACGTGGCCGCGCTCTACGAACTGGCCGAGGCGCTGGTCGCGGCGGGTGTCCGATGACCACCAGGCTCGACTTCGACCCGTTGCTCGACGACCTGGCGACGCGCGTCCTGGTCTGCTGCGGCTCCGGCGGCGTGGGCAAGACGACGACCGCGGCGGCGCTGGCGTTGCGCGCGGCCGAACGCGGCAGGCGCGTGGTCGTGCTGACGATCGACCCGGCGCGGCGGCTCGCGCAGTCGCTGGGCCTGCGGGAACTGGACAACCACCCGCGCGAGGTCGTCGTCGACGGCTTCGAGCCCAAGGGCGAGCTGTTCGCGATGATGCTCGACATGCGTCGCACGTTCGACGACATGGTGCTGACCCACGCGGGCCGCGACCGGGCCGACCAGATCCTGTCGAACCCCTTCTACCAGACCATTTCCTCGTCGTTCTCCGGCACGCAGGAGTACATGGCGATGGAGAAGCTGGGCCAGCTGGTGGCGCAGGACGAGTGGGACCTGATCATCGTCGACACCCCGCCGTCGCGGTCGGCGCTCGACTTCCTGGACGCGCCGCAGCGCCTGTCGACGGTGCTCGACGGCAGGTTCATCAGGATGCTGTCGGCGCCGGCGCGAGCGAGCGGCCGGGGGCTGCTCAAGATCGTCGGAACCGGTTTCAGCCTTTTCACCCGTGCCGTGTCGACGATCGTCGGCGGCCAACTGTTGCAGGACGCGTCAACTTTTGTTCAGGCGTTCGACAGCATGTTCGGAGGATTCCGCGAACGCGCGCAGCGCACGTACGAACTGCTCCGCTCGCCCGGAACCGGTTTCGTGGTGGTGGCGGCGGCGGAACCGGACGCATTGCGCGAAGCGAGCTATTTCGTGGAACGGCTCAGCGCCGAGAACATGCCGTTGTGCGGGCTCGTCGCGAACAGGACCCATCCCGTGCTCGCGGGGGACCTGCCCGCGGCGAAGGCGGTCGCCGCAGCGGATGACCTGGACCGCTCCGGTGACGCGCCGCTCGCCGCGGCAGTGCTCCGGCTGCACGCGGACCGGGTGGCAGTGGCCGATCGTGAGAAGCGGCTGCTGGCCCGGTTCACGCGTGCACACCCCGGCGTCGCGCTGGTCGGCGTGCCCGCATTGCCTGCTGACGTGCACGACCTCGACGGCCTTCGGGAGATAGGTCGTCGACTCGCCGGCGAATAAGCGCCTAGCTGACCCTCGTGTCTTCGACGTGCTCTTGACGTGCGTTGTCGAGCAGTTCGAACCACGAGTCAACGTCCGGACGGCGGCGCAGCAGAGCACGGCGTTCGCGCTCGGTCATGCCTCCCCAGACCCCGAACTCGATCTTGTTGTCCAGCGCTTCGGCCAGGCATTCCATGCGCACCGGGCATCCCAGGCACACGAGCTTCGCCTTGCGCTGCTCCGCACCTCGAACGAAGAGCTGGTCCGGCTCTTCGTCACGGCACGAAGCGTTGATACGCCAATCCCCCTGGTTCATATCCCCCACTCCTCAGTGCTGTCCAAATGTGGAAATCCGCCACACCCCTGCCACGGATGCCGTAGCGTTCGAGCCACGGCTGCATTCCTTGGACGTTGACGGACTGTAGTGCTGTTCGGTTCCCTGTCCAAGCCTGGGTCACCCGACTGTTACCTGTCTTGCGTATGTCTACTCATGCTGAGTAACGGCACTTACTGATCACCTTCACCCGTTCGTGTACGGCGTACGCTGACCCGCGTGCGAGTCAGGAATGGCGTGCTCAAGATGCTCGGCCTGTGCCTGCTGGCTGGGGTTCTCCTCGCCGGCATGCTGTTCCCAGTCGTGGGTGCGACAGGCCTCGTCTCGAACAGAGCCAGCGACACTGTGGACAGCATCTCGGCCGACCTGGTGACGACGGATCCCCCGTTGATCACCACGGTCACGGACAAGGACGGCGCCCCGATCGCCTACCTGTTCGACCAGTACAGAGTCCTGACACCTCCCGAGAAGATCTCGCCGACCATGAAGGCGGCGCTGATCTCGGTCGAAGACCGCCGGTTCTACGAGCACCAGGGCGTGGACTGGAAGGGCACGATCCGAGCCGGGCTGACGAACCAGGTCAGCGGGTCGGTGTCGCAGGGCGCCTCCACGCTGACCCAGCAGTACGTCAAGAACTACCTGGTCCACGTGGTCGCGCGGAACAACAAGCTGGAGCAGGCCAAGGCCCAGGAGCAGACCATCGCGCGCAAGATGCGCGAGGCCCGGATCTCGTTGCAGCTGGAGCGAAAGCTCGGCAAGGAGGAGATCCTCGCCCGGTACCTCAACGTCGTTCCATTTGGTTCGACCATTTACGGCATCGCGGCGGCGGCGCAGGCTTACTTCAACACGACGCCGGACAAGTTGACGGTTCCTCAGGCCGCGATGCTCGCGGGAATGGTGAACAGTCCGTCAGCACTCGACCCCGAAGCGTATCCGGACAAAGCTTTGGAGCGGCGCAACAAAGTGATCGACCGGATGGTCGAGAACGACAAGCTGTCGCGTGACGCGGGTGAGGCGGCGAAGAAGGAAGGACTGGGTCTCGCGACTCCGGTTCGCACACCACCGAACGGTTGTGTCGGTGCCGGTCCGGAAAACGGCTTCTTCTGCTCGTACGTCGTGAACTACTTGCAGCGCGCGGGTTTCAGCGAAGAACAGCTGCGCACCGGCGGTTACACCATTCAGACCACTTTGGACAGAGCGGTCACCCAGCAGGCGAAGGCGGCGGCCGAGGCCGGCGTCGGCAAGGGCACCGACGGCATCGCGAACACGATGGCGATCGTGAAGCCCGGCAAGGAACGCCACGACGTGCTGGCGCTGGTCGCGAACCGCGACTACGGCCTGAAGGCCGACCTGCGGCAGACGACGTACGACCTGCCCAGCGGCGTGGAGAACAAGTTCGGCGCCGGTTCCGTCTACAAGGTCTTCACGGCCGCGGCGGCGCTGGAGAAGGGTCTCGGCATCGAGAACGTCATCCCGACGCCGACCTCGCACACCTCGCGGGTCTTCAAGGGTGGCGCCCAGCGCTGCCCGAGCACCGGCGAGCCCGGCACGCGCTGGTACTGCCTGTCGAACTTCGACTCGAGCTACCCGTCGTCCATGACGCTGCAGCAGGCTCTCGCGACCTCGCCGAACACCGGCTTCGTGATCCTCGAGGAGCAGACCGGCATGGACGCGGTCGTGGACATGGCCTCGCGGCTGGGCATGCGCGAGACGATGGCGACGAACCTGCAGGGCACGAGGCCCGACCCGAAGGCCAAGGACAAGCAGAACCGCGTCTCGCAGACCGAGTTCTACAAGCAGAACGGCGGCAACGCGTCGTTCACGCTCTCGCCGGCGCCGGTGTCCACTCTGGAGCTCGCGAACGTCGCCGCGACCATCGTGAGCGGCGGCAAGTGGTGCCCGCCCACGCCGATCACGAAGGTGCTGGACCGCAACGGCAAGCCGATCCCGGTCAACGAGGCGCCGTGCGAGCAGGTCGTCGCCGAGGGTCTCGCGAACGGCCTGGCGGTCGGCATGAGCAAGGACGACGTCGGCGGAGGTACCGCCGCGGCCGCCGCCCGTGCCGCCAAGTGGACCCGCCCGATGATCGCCAAGACGGGCACCACCGAGGAGTACAAGTCGGCGGCGTTCATCGGCGCGACCCCGGACTTCGCGGGCGCCGTGCAGACGTTCAACGACGGCAACTCGCCCCGCCCGATCTGCGTGGGCGCCGCACCCCGGTTGTGCGGCAACGGCAACATCTTCGGCGGCACCATCCCGGCCAAGACGTGGTTCGAGACGATGTCGAAGATGCACGCGAACCTGCCGGTGGCCCAGTTGCCGCAGGTGGAGCAGCGCTACCTCAAGGGCGGCCGCGAGATCCAGGTGCCCGACGTCGTGGGCAAGCAGTCCAACGACGCCGTGCGGATCCTGGAGCAGGCCGGTTACAAGGTCAGCCAGCAGTCGGTGAACTCGGAGAAGCCGAAGGGCACGGTCGTCAGCCAGTCGCCGCGCGGCAACGCGTTGCGCGGCACGGTGATCACGCTGTCGGTGAGCTCGGGGTACGTGCCGCCGCCGGTGGCCACGGAACCGCCGGCGCAGCCGCCGCCCAACCCCGGCAACCCGAACGAGCCGCCACCGATCACGCTGCCGACCGAACCGGAACCCCGGTAGCGCTCACCCGAGCATCGCTTTGAGGCGCTGGACGCTCACGTCGACGTGCGCCCGGATCTCGGCGACCGCCCTGTCGCGGTCGCCGAGGCGGATGGCGTCGACGATGGCCTCGTGCTCGGCCACGACCTCCTCGGGCGTCTCGGACTTGCTCAGGACCGTGAGGTAGAAGCGCAGTTCCTTGGTCAGCGAGGCGAAGAACTCGTCCAGCCTCGTGCTGTCGAGCAGCGCGACGATCGTCTGGTGGAACGCGAGGTCGCGGTCGACGATCCCGTCGCCGGTCCGGGCGGCTTCCACGAGGGCGTCGAACGCCGTGGTGATCGCTTCGAGCTGTTCCGGGCGCGGGGTGCGGGCGATCGCGGCGGTCTCCAGGCGTTCGCGGGCCGTGTACAGCGCCTCGATCTTCTCCGGTGTGGGCGCGATGACGACGGCGCCGCGGTTGACCTCGTAGCGGACCAGTCCGGTCAGCTCCAGGATCCGGACGGCCTCGCGGATGGTGTTGCGCGCGACGCCGAGCTCGGCCGCGATCGCGCTCTCCCTGAGCCTGTCACCAGGGCCGAAAGCACCGGCCATGATCCGTTCGGAGAGGCCGTCGGCCAGCTGCTGGGCCGTGGTGGTGCGGCGCACTTCGAGGCCGTCGAGGGCTGACATGTGGCCAGTTTAACGGGTTGCCCTACAGTTGAACTGTACTACAGTTTGGGTCATGGACCTGACAGCGTTCAAGGCGCTCAGCTTCGACTGCTACGGCACGCTCATCGACTGGGAGACCGGCATCGCCGCGGTGCTGTCACCGTGGGCGCGCGAACAGGGGCTCTCGCTGTCCGACGAGGAGCTGCTGCTCGCGTACGGAAAGCAGGAGTCGGCGGTGCAGGCGGCGACGCCGTCCGCGTTGTACCCGGACGTCCTGGCCACGGCCTTCCGGCAGACCGGCGCCTCGCTGGAGCGCGAGGTGAGCGACGAGTGGGCGCGGCGGCTGGGCGACTCGGTGCCGGACTGGCCGGCGTTCCCCGACTCCGCGGACGCGTTGGCGCGCCTGGCGTCCCACTACCGGCTGATCATCCTGTCGAACGTGCACCGCGCCGGGTTCGCGGGCAGCAACCGGCAGCTGCGCGGGGACTTCGCGGCGATCATCACCGCGGAGGACGTCGGCGCGTACAAGCCCGCCGAGAACCACTTCCGGGCGTTGGATCGCGAGTTGGACTCACTGGGCGTGGAGCGTTCGGAGCTGCTGCACGTGGCGCAGAGCCTGTTCCACGACCACGTCCCGGCCAAGCGGGAGGGGCTGCCGTCCGTGTGGATCAACCGGCGGAGCGACCGGCCGGGCTGGGGCGCGACGCCGGAGCCGTCCGGCGACTTCAGCTACGACCTGGAGTTCGGGTCGATGGGCGAGTTCGCGGACGCGGTCGACAAGGCGTTCTGAGCTGGGGTGCCGCAGCGGTCGATCACCGCTGCGGCACTGAGTTCTAACCGGCGAGCCTGGCCTTCACCGCGGCGGCCACCCGGCCACCCTCGGCGCGCCCGGCGACCTCGGCGTTGACGGCCTTCATGACCTGGCCCATCTGCTTCTGCCCCGGCGCCTCGCCGAGCTGGGCGGCGACGGCGTCGTACGCCTTGTCCACAATGGACTTCAGCTCTGCGTCGTCGAGCTGCTTCGGGAGGTAGATCTCCAGCACGGCGAGTTCCTGGCGCTCCAGGTCCGCCTTCTCAGCCCGCCCGGCGCCGTCGAAGGCCTCCGCGGCCTCCTTGCGCTTCTTCGCCTCACGCGCGAGGACCTTCACGACCTCGTCGTCGGAGAGCTCACGGGCCTGCTTGCCCGAGACCTCCTCGTTCGTGACGGCCGTGAGCGCCATTCGCAACGCACCGGCCGTGACGGTCTCCCGTGCCTTCATCGCGACAGTCAGGTCGTTCTTCAGCCGCGTCTTCAAGTCCGCCATGGCGCAGAACGGTACCGCCCTCCGGATGCCGCGCCGATCGAGTTAACGCCCTTCCGTACCCTTGACGCGTGAACAAGCTGGGCCGCGCCCTCCTCGCCACGACCGCTCTCGGCGCCGCGACCGTCGCGTACGCGGCGGGAATCGAGAGAAGGCACTGGACCCTGCGCACCGCCACGGTGCCGGTCCTGTCCCCCGGAGCCAAGCCGATCCGCGTGCTGCACATCTCAGACCTGCACATGACGCCGAACCAGGTGTCGAAGCAGCGCTGGGTGGCCGCGCTGGCCGACCTGAACCCGGACTTCGTGGTCAACACGGGCGACAACCTCGCACACAAGGACGCCGTCCCCGGCACGTTGCGCGCGCTCGGCCCGTTGCTCGACAAGCCGGGCGTGTTCGTCTTCGGCAGCAACGACTACTACGCGCCGAGGCTCAAGAACCCGGTCCGCTACCTGCTGCCGTCCGCCAAGACCAAGCGCATCCACGGCGTGACGCTCCCGTGGCGCGATCTGCGCGCCGGCATGATCGAGCGCGGCTGGGAAGACCTCACGCACCTGCGCAAGACGATCATGGTGAACGGCCAGGCCATCTTCTGCGCGGGCCTCGACGACCCGCACCTGAAGCGCGACCGCTACGCCGACATCGCCGGCGCCCCGGACCCGTCGGCAGCCCTGCGCCTGGGCGTCACGCACTCCCCGGAACCGCGCGTGCTCGACCCGTTCGCCGCCGACGGCTACGACTTCGTGATGGCGGGCCACACGCACGGCGGCCAGCTCCGCATCCCGTTCTACGGCGCAGTGGTGACGAACTGCGAACTGGACCGCGGCCGCGCCCGCGGAGTTTCGCGCTGGGGCTCGCACATGTGGATGAACGTGTCCGCCGGCATGGGCACTTCGCCGTACGCGCCGGTGCGGTTCTGCTGCCCTCCGGAGGCTTCCCTGCTGACCTTGGTTCCGCGGCCCGTTACGCCTGGTCAGGGGCGAAATGAGGGGGTCCGATTCGGAGCTGGCGCGGACATGATGTAGAGTTCTACATGTTCCCAGCCGGGGTGTGGCGCAGCTTGGTAGCGCGCTTCGTTCGGGACGAAGAGGTCGCAGGTTCAAATCCTGTCACCCCGATTGAATAACACGAATCAGCTCCTGTTCGCAGAAATGCGGATGGGAGCTGATTTGTTTTTGCAGCCATTTTTGGGCGACTTCCGAATCTCATGCCCGCCACTCGGCGGGGAAGTCGCCCTCAAGCCACTCGACCGTCGCGTCGAGCATCGCGGCGACGTTCTTCCAGAGCGGCTCCTCGTCCGCGCCCTCGACGTTGTCGAACGGCATCACGCACCCGCGCAGCGGCCCCTCGCGCAGATCGACGAACAGGTAGCTGCCGGACGCGTTGACCGCGATCGGGACGAAGAGCGGCAGCCACAGGTCTCCGATGGGCGACCCGGCGGGTTCGGCCAGCTTTCGCGCCTCGTACCCGTCGACGTCCGGATCGATCGCGACCTCGCGCCGGATCTCCATCATCGTCTCGCGGACCTCCAGCGACTGGCCGACGCCGACGGGGCTGTGGAACTTCGGAATGATCGGCGTGTAGTCCACGTTCGTCAGGCCGCCGCACGCCATCCACCACGCCGCCAGGTCGGCCGGCAGCGGCACACCGATCGCCTCCTCGGCAGCCGCCACGTCGGTCGCGGTGGCCGGAGGCAGGAACTTGGCGTGCAACTCAGGCATGTGAGAGCGGAGCCAGGCGTCGACTCGGGACCAGTTCACGCCCAGATCATCTCGCACGGCCGGCCCGATCTCGGCTCAATTCCATCTCAGACTGGAATCAGGGCATTTTCTTTCGTCGTGAATTTGTCTCGCCTTTTGTTTGTCGACAAGTCGACCAGAAGGTCCCTTCGCAGACAGGGTCGAAGGTCCTTCGAGATCACCGCGAAAAGTCATCAACGTTCCCGATAAGCCACCCGATCGAGTGACGCGTCTCGACACGAGCAGCCGTAGACGCCACCGTCGTTGCATGACACTGCGGCATCGTTCCGGACCAAATTATACGGAACGACCACGTAGCGTTAACCCTTACGAGTGAAGGTTGACGGTTCAACTGACAGTGCGTAACGGGAGTCTTGATCCAAACGACGAAGGCTGTGGTTCAGCCGTCGTTGAATAAAGCCGGGAGATATCAGTGATGGACTCCGCCTCCGCCGCCAATGCTGCTTCCAGGTCGTGGATCGTCATAGCGGCCAAAGCAATTGTGGTGCTGCAGTCCCTGGGGATCGTCTACATGTTCACTTCTGCCTGGGTGACGGCCATTGTGGCCGTCGGTCTCATCGTCGTTTACCTCGCGGTTCGGGCGCTGTCACGGGCTTCGCGGCAGGTCGACCGGATCTTCGAGGAGGAGCTCGGGCGGCAATAAGCTCGGCACCATGCTGACGCGGGTGTCGGAGGCTCTGGTGAAGCCGGGCCGGGAGCAGGAGTTCGTCGCACGGGTGCGGGATCTCGTCGAGACGTTTCCCGAGATCTACGACGGACTGATGGGACACGAGGTGCTCGTCGACCTCGACGACCCGCTGCGCGTGCAGTACGTGAGCCGGTGGCGGGACGAGCAGGCGCTGGAGAACTACGCCGGGCCTGGCTGGCGCACCGATCCGGTGACGTTCCCGGACGAGGACGAGTACCTGCAGCGTCCGTTGACGCTGCGGCACCTCCAGAACGTCAGCTGATGAAGCCCCGTGCGGGCAGGCCTTCCGGGAAGCGTTCCAGTGCCTCGCCGGCGGCCAGGGCCAGTGACTCGAGCGTCTCGGTCTCCGCGGGGGTCGCGGTGTGCGGGACGGCCCAGTAGCAGCCGATGGCGCCGAGCGGTTCCGGGCGCAGGATCGGGGCCATCAGCAGGCTTCGCACAAAAGTCGGCCGATACGCTTCCTGAGGAATCCTCGAATCGAAGCGGATGTCCCTGATCGCCACGGTTTGACGATTCAACATCGCCCATCCGCTGATGCAGTTCACGGCGGGGAAGCGCTGGCCCTTCCACAGCGGGCTCATCGAATCCTCGTCGGCGTAGTAGCAGAGGTCGCCGTCGAGCAGCACCAGCGTCGCACCGTGCGCGGCCAGCGAAGACCTGGCCGTGGTGCGGACGACGCGTTGCACTTCCTCCAACGTGGCGGCCCCGGCGAGGCGATCCATCGTTTCGGACATGCATCCACGTTAACTCGCGCTCGTCCCCACACCTAGAATCTCTGACTCGATTCAACTAATCAGCGGCGGTTCCGCGGTCGGTGACCTTGCGACAAAGATTGCTGATGCTTTGCAACAATCCACCGCTTCACGGCCGGACGCGTCGCCGGCGGGGCTGCGCGGGCTTCGGCGGCAGCGGTGGCGCACCCCACTGTGGTGGTCGTGTCACGTGGATTCCCCCTGGAACCGGCCACTGACTCTAGTGTTGAACCGTGACGACGCACCCTTCTCCCGACATTCCGGAACAGCTCTTCGAGGACCCGGCCGCCGAGACCCGGTGGCGTGAGCGGTTCACCGCTCCCCGCATGAGCCTGCCCGGATGGGCCGACGACGCACCGGACCGCACCCTGTACGTCTCCAACGCGAGCGGCGTGTGGGAGATCTACTCCTGGGACCGCGCGACGGACGAGCACCGCAAGGTCACCGACCGCCCGAACGGCACGTCGCACGCCACGCTGAACCCGGACGGCACCGAGATCTGGTGGTTCGACGACCACGACGGCGACGAGTTCGGCGTCTGGGTGCGCGAGCCGTTCAAGGCCGACGGCAGCAAGGCGGAGCCCGCGGTCGCCGACGTGACCCCCGGCTACCCGGCGGGTCTGGAGATCGGCCGCACCGTCACGGCCGTGGCCGCGTCGACCGACGACGGCACCACGGTGTGGCTGGCGCGCAACGGCAAGAGCGAGGTGCTCTACCAGCACGTCAACGACGCCGGCGTCACCGCGCTGTCGAAGGACGAGTCGATCGTCGTGATCGCGCACTCCGAGCACGGCGACAACAGGCACATGGCGCTGCGCGCGCTCAACGCGGAGAACGGCGAGACCATCGCCGAGAAGTGGGACGGCAAGGGCAAGGGCCTCGACGCCATCTCGTTCAGCCCGGTGCGCGGCGACCAGCGGCTGCTGGTGCTGCACGAGCGCCGCGGCCGCGAGGAACTGCTGATCTGGGACGTCGCCGCCGGCACCGAGCAGGAGATCGTCCTCGACCTGCCCGGCGAGGTCTCCGCCGACTGGTACCCGGACGCGTCCGCGTTGCTGATCGTGCACACCCACCACGCCCGCAACACCGCGCACCGCTACGACCTCGCGACCGGCGAACTGTCCACTCTGGACACCGCGCCCGGCGTGATCGGCTCGGCGGGCGTGCGCCCGGACGGCACGATCGAGTACTCCTGGTCGTCCGCCGAGAGGTCCACGGTCATCCGCGCGCTGGCCACGGACGGCACCGAGAGCGTGCTGGTCGAGCCCGCCGGCGCCAAGCCCGCGACGTCCGCGCCGCTGGAGGACGTGTTCGTCGGCGACGTGCACGCGCTGGTCTCGAAGCCGGAGGGCGAAGGCCCGTTCCCGACGGTCTTCCTGATCCACGGCGGCCCGCACTCCTCCGACGAGGACCGCTTCTCCGCCTACCGCGCGGTGTGGCTGGACGCCGGGTTCGCCACCGTGCACGTGAACTACCGCGGCTCCAGCGGCTACGGCTCGAAGTGGCGTGACGCCATCGAGGGCCGTCCGGGCATCACGGAGCTCGAGGACATCGCCGCCGTGCACGACTGGGCGGTCGAGTCGGGTCTCACCGACCCGTCGAAGTCGGTCCTCAACGGCGCCTCGTGGGGCGGCTACCTGACCCTGCTCGGCATCGGCACCCAGCCGGAACGCTGGACCGTCGGCGTCGCGGGCGTCCCGGTGGCGGACTACTTCGCCGCCTACGAGGACGAGATGGAACCGCTGCGGGCGTTCGACCGCGCGCTGTTCGGCGGCTCCCCGGAGGAACTGCCCGAGCTCTACGAGGAGTGCTCGCCGCTCACGTACGTCGACCAGGTCACCGCGCCCGTGCTGATCCTCGCGGGCGAGAACGACCCGCGCTGCCCGATCAGGCAGATCGACAACTACCTCGACGCACTCGCGGCCCGCGGCCACGCGTACGAGATGTACCGCTACGACGCGGGCCACGGCTCGTTGGTCGTCGCCGAGACGATCCGTCAGACGGCGGCCGAGGTGGACTTCGCCCGGCGGCACCTGGGCGCGAAGTAGGTCCCGGAAACGGACGAGGCCCGCTCCACAGTGGAGCGGGCCATCCGTCGCGCTGCCGAGCTAGGCCGACTGCGCCTGCCACATCCAGTGCGCCTGCTCCAGCTCCTGCGTGATGCCGATCAGCAGGTCCTGGGTGACGAGGTCGGGCTTGTCGGTCTCGTCGATGCGGGTGCGCATGCGGGAGATCAGCGACGCCAGGGAAGTCGTGATCGACTCGACCACCTGGTCCTCCTTCAGCCAGCCGGACGCGATCTCGGGCACGCCGGACGACGCGGCGATGGTCTTCGCCGTGCCGTTCGGCGTGACGCCGAGAGCGGCCGCTCGCTCGGCTACCTGGTCGGCGGCGTTGCGCGCCAGTACGACCAGTTCGTCGAGCTGAAGGTGGACGCTGCGGAAGTTCTTGCCGATCACGTTCCAGTGCGCCTGCTTCCCGATCAGGGACAGGTCGACGAGGTCTACGAGCGTCGCCTGCAGGATCTTGCCCACCGCGTCGCGGTCGGCGTCAGCCAGTGGGCTGGTGATCGGGTTCTTGGCCATGGTGAAACGCGCCTCCTCAGACGGTGACGGTGAGCGCCACCTCGATGTTGCCGCGCGTCGCGTTGGAGTACGGGCAGACCTGGTGGGCCTGCTCGACGAGCTTCTCCGCGACCGCCTGGTCGAGTCCGGGGATCTTCACCGCGAGCTCGACGGCGAGCTGGAAGCCGCCGGCGCCGTTGGAGCCGATCCCCACCTTGGCGGTTACCTCAGAAGACGGGACCTGAATCTTCCCGGCGCGCGCGACGGCTGCGATAGCGGAGTTGAAGCAAGCCGAGTAACCGGCCGCGAACAACTGCTCCGGGTTGGTCGCGTCGCCGCCGGGGCCGCCCATCTCCTTGGGGACCGACAGGACCTCGTCGATCACACCGTCGGACGAGCGAACCTCGCCGTTGCGGCCTTCGCCGTAAGCAGTCGCCTCAGCCGTGTACAGCGCTTCCATTCCGCTCTCCCTTGAGTCAGTGGGCTAATTGCCTTTCACTGAAGGAGAACGCATCGCGCACGACTTAAATGCCCCGTCGTGACTCAGTTCACGTCCAACTGAGACGCCTGCCGGAGCGCGAACTCGGCGACCTGGCGGCCGATCACCCGCAGGTTCCGGTCGACGTCGGCGTCTGAGCAGGCACCATCGCCGTCGAACTTGACCTGCGCGGAGTTGATCGCGGCGCCCAGCGGCGTCGGCCAGCCGCGCAGCGCGTGCACGATCGAGCGGACTGCCGCGAGCGTGTTCACCGCGGCCTGCCAGCCGTACGCGGCGGTGATGGTGCCGACCGCGCGGCCGTCGAGGTACGGGCGGTCGTCGTCGCGGAGGTCCTCGATGTAGTCGAGGGCGTTCTTGACCAGGCCGGACACGGTGCCGTGGTAGCCGGGCGACACGACGATCACGCCGTCGCACCTGCGCAGGTCCTCGACCATCTTCATGGCGATGTCCGTGCGGTCCGGCACCGACGGGTCGTAGAACGGAAGCACCAGGTCAGGGCCGCTGTATTGGATCGTCTGCGCGCCAAGTTCGCGCGCGCCCTCCAGAGCCACTCGCAGCGCCCGCTCGGACTGCGAGTCGGACCTGATCGAGCCCCCGATGCCCACCACCGTCACCGTCATGACAACGATCCTTCCACCTCCAGATACCTGGAGATCCAGCACTACTCGCGAGTAACCTGCAACACATGTCGAACTTCCAGGCGGCCGTGATGGCCGGTGCTCTGCGCTTCGCGTTCGGTCTCCCCGGCCCTGTGCGCCGCCTCATCGCCGGCAGTCCGATCCGTTTGGACGGCCAGGACCTGCACCCCGAGGCGCAGCTGCTGCTCAGGCTCCAGCAGTTGTCCGGGACGGAGTGGCGCACGAAGACAGCATCCGAGAGCCGACTGGACCTGGAGTTGAGTTCGAAGCTCGTGGCCGGCCCGAAGATCACCGGGGTGGGTGCGCGGGAGCTCACGATCGGGGAGTTCGCCGGGCGCCTCTACACGCCGGACGGCCTCGCGAGCGGCTCAGCGCTGTTGATCTTCTACCACGGCGGCGGCTGGGTGACCGGAAGCCTCGACAGCCACGACAACCTGTGCCGCTTCCTCGCCAGGGAGGCCGGTGTCCGCGTGCTGGCGGCCGACTACCGGCTCGCCCCGGAGGCCCGGTTCCCGGCCGCGGCCGACGACGCCGCCGAGGTGCTGCGGTACGCGATCGCCAAGGCGGAGGACCTGGGCATCGACCCGAAGCGGATCGCGCTGGGCGGAGACAGCGCGGGCGGCAACCTCGCCGCGGTGACCGCGCACGCCGCCGAGATCGACCTGGCGTTCCTGCTGCTCTTCTACCCCGGCGTGGACGCGTCGGTGCGCCGCCGGTCCCGCGAGATCTTCGGCAACGGGTTCTTCCTGACCGACGAGAAGATGGACTGGTTCCTCGACAAGTACAGCGAGGGCGGCAAGGACCGGCACGACCCGCGCCTGTCGATCATGCTGGCCGAGGACCTGTCGAAGCTGCCCCCGACCTACATCGCGACCGCGGGCTACGACCCGTTGCGCGACGAGGGCGAGGCCTTCGCGGAACGGCTGGCCGCCGAGGGCGTGCCGGTGGTGCTGCGCAGGCACGAGGGCCTGTTCCACGGCTTCGCGAACGTGCTCGGCGTCGGCGGGATCTTCCGCGAGGCCGTGTCCGAGGCGGTGGGCGCGCTCCGCACGGGCCTCGCGCTGGCCAACTCCGCTCAGGACGTGGCCGAGACCGCCTGACGCTGCCGCGAGAACGCCCAGCCGAGGCCCGCGATCACGAGCCCGGCCACTCCGGCGACGAGGAAGCCGAGCGGGGGTCCGCTGTGGTCCACAGCAACCCCCGCGAGCGGCTGACCAGCGGCGACACCGAACGTGAACGCGGATCCCTGCAGCCCGAGAGCCAGCCCGCGGGCCGTCGGTGGCGCACTCTTGGCGATCAACTCGGATGACGCCGTGATCGTCGGTGCGCACGCCAGGTTCATCGGGATCAACGCGAGCGCCAGCAGCCACACGCTGCCGTCGCCGAGGCCGACCGGTATCTCCAGCAACGCCATGCAGGCCAGCAGGACCACACCAGTCGGCACGCGCCGCAGAGTTCCGTAGAAGAGCCCGCCCAGCGCCGACGCCGCGCACATCACGAAGAAGATCAGCCCGAGCCAGCTCTGCTGACCCGTGCGCTCCAGCGAGGCGATCGCCGAGATCTCCATGCCGGACAACACCATCGTGGCGCCGAACGGGATGATCAACGCAGCGATCATCGGCCCGCGCAGCCACTCCCGCAGCCGGGGAGGCGAGCCCTCGATGACATCGTCCTCGTGCAGCAGCACCGGGTTCACGGCGAACAGCACCGCGCTCGCGGTCAGGATCGCCAGGCCGATCACGACGAGCGCCGTGCCGGTCGAGAACTTCGTCGCGATCAGCACGCCCGCCGCGGGCCCGACCATGAACGACAGCTCGACCGAGATCGAGTCCAGCGAGAACGCGGGCCTGCGCTGGGGTTCCGGCACGATCGCGGTGAGCGCCTGCCGCCCGATCGACATCACCGGCACCGCCACGAGCCCGTTGGCGAACGCCAGCACGAGCAGCACGTAGTAGTCCATCAGCGGGGCCGTCAGCCAGAACGCGCCTTCGAGCAGGCTGAGCGCCAGCACGAACCGCAGGCCCTTGCTGTCGACCAGCTTGCCCATCAACGGCGACCCGAGGCCGAGGCCGATCATGGTCGCGAAACCCACCGTGCCGGCCGCCGCGTAGCCCTTGTCGAGCGTGGTGACCACGTGCAGCGTCACCGTCACGCCCGCCGCCGTCGGGGGAATCCTGGCGAACAGCATCAGCAGCATCAGGGGACGAACCCCCGGCAGTGCCAGGACCGACTTGAACGGGGCGAGGTTCACGAGGACATCGTCACCCCGGTGGCAACCGGTTTGCTCTGCCGGGCGAGCAGCCAGGCGACGCCCGCGACCAGCAACCCGATCACGCCGACGATCGCGAACCCGGCCGGCGCTCCCCCGCTGTCGATCGCGACACCGGCGATCGGCGCTCCGATCGCGCTGCCCACGGTGAACGCCGACCCCTGCAGACCGAGCGCCAGGCCACGGGCCGTGGGCGGCGCAAGCTTGCTGATGTGCTCACCGGACGCGGCGATCAACGGCGCGCACATGAGGTTCATCGGCACGAGGAGCAGGCACAGCAGCAGCACGTTGCCGTCGCCCAGACCCACCGGAATCTCCAGGGCGGCCATGAGCACCAGCAACACCAGAACGCTCGGCACCCGCTTCACGCCGCCGTAGACGAGGCCGCCCACGATCGACGCCGCGCACATCGCGAAGAACACCGCGCCGAGCCAGCTCTGCTTGCCGATGTGCTCCAGCGACGCGATCGCCGAGACCTCCATGCCCGCGAGGCACACCGTCGCGCCGACACACACGACCAAGACGCCGACGATCCGTCCGCGCATCCACTCGAACACGCGGGGCTGCGGCCCGTCGACGACCTCGCCCTCGTGCACCATCGGCGGGTTCGCCCAGTACAGGAGCACTCCGGCGACCAGGATCGAGACGCCGATGAACAGCAGCGCGGCGTTCGTGGAGAACGTCGTGGCGATGAACACGCCGAGCGCGGGCCCGCCCATGAACGACAGCTCGACCGAGATCGAGTCCACCGACAACGCGACCCGGCGCCGGCTCTCCGGCACGAGCGCGGTGATGACCTGCCGTCCGATCGACATCATCGGCACGCCGAGCAGCCCGACGCAGAACGACGTCACGAGCAACGTCCAGTAGCCCATCAGCGGCGCCGTCAGCCAGAACGCCGCCGAGGCCGTGACGCTCACGGCCAGCATCGACCGCAGGCCGCGTTCGTCGATCAGCCTGCCCATCAGCGGTGCGCCCAGCCCCATGCCGATCGTGCCCGCCGCCCCGACCAGGCCCGCCGCGCCGTAGCCCCGGTCCAGCGTGACCGCGACGTGCAGCGTCAGGATCACGCCGGTCGCCGCCGGAGGCATCCTCGCGAAGAACATCAGCAGTGCGAACGGACGGACTCTGGGCAGCATCAGCACGTGCTTGAAGGGGGCGAGGTCCACAGAGCCATCCTCACTCGGATGGCAAAAGGTTTTCTTTGCTAACGATGTGATTCGCCGTACAGCTCTTCCAGCGCCCGGTACGCCTTCACCACGAACGGCCGTGCGTTCGCGTACCTCTCGATGGCGTCCTCGTCCGGTGTGATCGTCTGCGTCGGCTGCACCAGGTCGACGGTCAGCGACTCGATCTCACCCAGCGCCCGCCACGCCAGCAGCGCAGCCCCCACGGCAGAACCGCCGCTGTCCTCGGTGAGGTGCAACGGCATGCCGAGCGTGTTCGCCAGCGTCTGGGCCCAGATCGGGGCGCGGAACGCACCGCCGGTGATCCTCAGCGAGTCGACCTGCGGAACGGCGTCCAGCACGAGCGCCAGTTGCTGACACACCCCCTCGACCAGTGCCTTGGTGATCTGCGCAGGGGTGTGTTCGCGCCGGAGGCCGAGCAACGCGGCATGCGCGGTCGGATCCCACCACGGCGCTCGCTCGCCCAGCAGGTACGGCAGCGCGACGAGACCGTCCGAGTCGACGTCGGCGGCCTGGGAGAGAAGCTCGCCGACCGGGACGTTGAACGTCTCCGCGGCCCACTGGGCGACCACGCCACCGTTGCTGATCGCGCCACCACGGACCCAGAGGCCCTCGCCGATGGCGTAGCTGAAGGTGCGGCCCTCTTCGTCGACACCAGGCCCCTGCTGCGCCACGCGGAGCGCGCCCGACGTGCCGAGCGAGACCGCGCCGGCTCCCGGGGTGGCCGCGCCGACGCCGAGGTTGCCCAACGGCCCGTCGCCACCGCCGACGATCACGGGAATGCCGGGCCGCAGTCCGGGGATCTCGGCGGTCAGCGGCGTCGAGTGGGTGGGCTCGACCAGCGGCGGCAACTGGTCCGCGGTGACTCCGGCGAACTCCAGCGACGGCTCGTGCCACTGCAGGGTGTGGATGTTCATCAGACCCGTGCCGGAGCCCGACGAGTGCTCGTTGATCAACGAGCCGGTCAGGTGCAGGTGCACGAAGTCCTTGATCTCGCACCACTTCGCGGCGCGGACGCCGTTCTCGTGGAACCAGGCGAGCTTCATCAGCGGCGTGAACGAGTGGATCGGCGCGCCGGTCTGCTGGTGCAGCTCACGTCCCTCTGCCGTGCCCCGCAGGCGTTCGGTCTGCTCGACCGCGCGGTTGTCGGCCCAGCTCAGGGCGTCCGTGACCGGCGTCAGGTCCGCGTCCAGGCCCATGATCGAGTGCATCGCGCCGGTCAACGCGATCGCGCGAACGTCCTCCGAAGCCAGTTCGCGGATGGCGTCGAACGCGGCGTCGAGCACCTGCCGCGGGTCGTGCGTGGCTTCGAGACCGCTGGTGCGCATCGGATAGGCGCGTTCGGTCGACGCGACGACACGAGCCTGCGCGTCCACCGCCACGACCTTGGTCGCCGTCGTGCCTAGGTCCACCGCGAGAACGAGCATGACCCACCCTAGGGCCTGTATCGAAGTCTGGTTCGATGAGAGTCGCGCTTGAGGTGGTTCCTGGTGGTGCGGCCGGACGGCCCGCATACCGGTGTTGTATGTGGGCCGTCCGGCCGTGCCGCCAGGGGCCGCCTCGGGCCCGGCTATCGCGGACCAGACTTCGATACAGGCCCTAGGACGGCGGATACCGGACGAACCACTCCTGTCCCACCGGCGCGGCCTGGCTGGTCTCCAGTTCCCAGTCCGCCACCATCCGGTCGACGACCTCGCGGAACTGCACGCGCTCGACCCAGTCCGGACGGATCTTCTCGACGCCGTGCAACGCGCCGGCGAGGTTGCCGCACATGGACGCCGTCGAGTCGTTGTCGCCGCCGTGGTTGACCGAGAGCAGCAGCGCGTCGTTCGGATCGTCGGTGACCAGCACCGAGTACAACGCGATGGCGAGTGCTGTGTCGCCGACACCGCCACGCCCGAGTTCCTCGACGCGCGCCACGCTCGGTGAGCCGAGGGCCGCGAGTTCGACGGCGTGCTCGATGGCAGCGACGACCTCCTCGTGGCCTTCGCGTCGGACGAGCGAGTCGACAGCGACGTCCAATGCGTCCGGCAAACCCTTGCCGCGCAACAGTTGGTGCACCAGCACGGCGAACACGCCCGCCGACAGGTAGCCGCTCGGGTGGCCGTGCGTCAGTGCCGCGTTGGCCGCCGCCAGCGCGAACACGACCATCGGATCGTCGTCGACGAGAGCGACCGGCGCGACCCGCATGACGCCGCCACAACCCTTGGAGTTGTTGGCGGGCTTGGTGATCGTGGCCTGCTCGCCGGTGCGGGCGTACTCCTGCAACGCGCTCGTGCAGGTGAGTCCCGGCGCCCGCATGCGGAAGAGTTCCTGGTGCGAGACGAGCCAGCCGTCCGGTTCGTCCACAGTGGAATGAATGCCACGGGCCTTGTCCCACGGCGTTTTCTGCGTGTGCAGCCAACGCTGGTAGGCGTTCTGGGTGATGCCGGTGACCTCGCGCTCGCCGGTGATCCGCTGCCGCACGCGCGACCGGATGATCGCCTCGAACGTGAACAGCGTCATCTGCGTGTCGTCGGTGATGTCCGGCTTCTCGGGCAGGTCCGTGATTCCGTCCGGCCCGTGGCGCTCGTAGACGACCTCCATCGGCAGGTTCTCGGTGTTCGCGCCGAGCGCGTCACCGATCGCGCCCCCGATCAGGCAGCCGCGCAACCGCGAACTGTCCTTGTGCGGCACCACGAAGAACCGGCGGCCCTCGCCGTCGACCCAGCGACTGGCCTCCCGCGTGGCGGTCGGCCGTTCCCCGCATCCACAGATCCGCATGTGCTGCGCGGCGGCGTCGGCCAGTTCCACGAAGTCGAACTCGGCCTCGAACGGCAGACCCGGGTTGAAGTGCAGCTTCGGTTTGCTCGAGATGAGCCTGCTCAGGACCGTGTGCAACGGCAGGCGGATCCACTGCTCGACGCCCGCCGGCAGCCGGGACTCGTCCGTGTAGACGTCGAGGACCTCGCGGTCGCTCATCAGGACTTCGCCGGGAATGAGCAGCTCACCGTGCGCGGCGTGGTGCCCGAAGCCGTTCACGTCGGCCTCGTACTCGTGCAGGAGCTGTTCCATCGGAGCCAACGCCCTCACCAGGACCTCCGGTACAGCTCTTCGGCGACGAGCCGGACTTCGTGCTCGGGTCCGCCTTCCAGTGCGCCCGCGATGGCCCGCGCGACCCCACGACCCTCACCACGAACGGCCTGCGCCAGCGCACCCGCGGCCGTGAAGACGTCAGCGTCCGGTGGCTCGAGCTTCGACGGCGTGAAGAGGTGCGAGGCCAGCATGATCACGGAGTCGGCGGCCGCGGAGTCCGGGCCGTGGGTGAGCTCGACCAACTCGCGGATCCGGTCCTCGCCGAGCCGTTGCGCGGCGGCGGGCAACGCCCAGATCAACGCACCGGACCCCTGCGACCTGATCTTGCCGCGATAGCTGTTCTTGACCAGGTCACGGGCACTTTGCCAGGACACCAGGTCGGGCTGGACGGCGGGCTCGGACGCCCACTGCGCCAGGGCGGCGGCCGGATCCTCCGCCGAACACGCGACCAGTTGGCCGACGAGTCCTGTTCGGACACCCGCGCCGAAAGCGAAACCCTGATAGGCGGCCACGACCTCTGCGAGCCGAGGCGGCCTCACCCACTCGATCTCCCCCATCGCCGTCAGACCCTACCGGGCCCGACGGCGACAGGAGCGATGATCTAGAGGCGCTTCGCGAGCTCTTCCGCGACCTCGTAGGTGTTCAGCGCGGCACCCTTGCGCAGGTTGTCACCGCACACGAAGAAGTCCAGCGTGTTCGGGAAGTCCAGCGCCTGACGCACGCGGCCCACGTACGTCGGGTCCTCGCCCACGGTGTCCGCGGGCGTCGGGAACTTCTGCGCGGCCGGGTCGTCGACCAGCACGATCGTCGGCTGCGACTCGAAGATCTTGTGCGCGGCCTCGACCGTGATCTCGCGCGCGAACGTCGCGTGGACGGACAGTGAGTGGGTCGTCACGACCGGGACGCGGACGCAGGTCGCGGAGACCTTCAGGTCCGGGATGCCGAGGATCTTGCGGGCCTCGTTGCGGACCTTGAGCTCCTCGGACGACCAGCCGCCGTCCTTGAGCGAACCGGCCCACGGCACCACGTTCAGCACCAGCGGAGCCGGGAACGGCGAGTCCTCTGCGGACAGACCGGCGGCGGCGAGCGCCTCGGCCACGTCGCCGGCGGACACGCCCGCCTCCTTACCCGCCAGCGCCGCGATCTCGGCGTACAGGCGGTCGATGCCGGACTGACCGGCACCGGAAGCGGCCTGGTAGGAGGCCACGACGAGTTCCTTGAGCTCGAACTCGCGGTGCAGCGCGCCCAGCGACGCCATCATCGACAGCGTCGTGCAGTTCGGGTTCGCGATGATGCCGCGCGGACGGTCGTTGATCTTGTCGGCGTTGACCTCGGGCACGACCAGCGGCACGTCGGCGTCCATCCGGAACGCGCCGGAGTTGTCGATCGCGACGGCACCGCGCTCGGCGGCGATCGGAGCCCACTCGGCGGAAACCTCGTCCGGCACGTCGAACATCGCGATGTCGACGCCGTCGAACGCCTCGGGCGACAGAGCGATGACCGTGACGTCCTGGCCACGCACGTTGATCTTCTTGCCCGCCGAGCGCGGGGACGCGATCAGCCTGATCTCGCCCCACGGCACGGAAGAACGGGTGTTGATGATGTCGATCATCACGGTGCCCACGGCACCGGTCGCGCCCACCAGCGCGAGAACGGGGGCGGTCATCGTCCAGTCCCTGCGTAAACGACGGCCTCTTCGTCGGTGCCCAGGTCGAACGCGTCGTGCAGGGCACGGACGGCGTCGTCGAGCTGGGTGTCGCGGCAGATGACCGAGATGCGGATCTCCGAGGTGGAGATGATGTCGATGTTGACGCCGGCCGTGGCCAGCGCCTCGCAGAACGTCGCCGTGACGCCGGGGTGCGAGCGCATGCCCGCGCCGATCAGCGACACCTTGCCGACGTGCTCGTCGTAGAGGACCTGGTCGAACCCGATCTCGCCACGGGCCTTCTCCAGCGCGGCCACCGCACGCGGGCCGTCGACCTTGGCCAGCGTGAACGTGATGTCCGTGCGGCCGGAGGCGGCCTGCGAGACGTTCTGCACGACCATGTCGATGTCGAGTTCCGACTGCGCCACGACGCGGAAGATCTTGGCCGCGATGCCGGGGTGGTCGGGAACTGCCGTCACGGTGATTTTGGCCTCGGACCGGTCGTGCGCGACGCCGGTGATCATCGCCTGTTCCACGGGAAGGTCCTCCACTGAACCGGACACGATGGTTCCGGTCTTGTTGCTGAACGAAGAGCGGACGTGCACGGGCACGTTGTAGCGCCGGGCGTACTCCACGCAGCGGAGCATCAGCACCTTGGCGCCACAGGCGGCCATCTCGAGCATTTCCTCGTACGTGATCGTGTCGAGTTTCTTCGCGTTCGGCACGATGCGCGGGTCGGCGGTGTAGACGCCGTCCACGTCGGTGTAGATCTCGCACACGTCGGCCTTGGTCGCGGCCGCGAGCGCCACCGCTGTGGTGTCGCTGCCGCCACGGCCGAGCGTCGTGATCTCCTTCGAGTCCTGGGAGACGCCCTGGAAGCCCGCCACGATCACGATCGCCCCCTCGGCCATCGCGTCCTGGATCCGGCTCGGTGTCACGTCGATGATCCGCGCTTTGCCGTGTGCCGACGTCGTGATCACGCCGGCCTGCGAGCCCGTGTAGGAGCGCGCCTCGGCACCGAGCGAGTTGATCGCCATCGCGAGCAGTGACATCGAGATGCGCTCACCGGATGTGAGGAGCATGTCGAGTTCACGCGCGGGCGGCACCGGCGAGACCTGGCGGGCGAGATCGAGCAGCTCATCAGTCGTGTCACCCATGGCGGACACGACGACAACGACGTCGTTCCCCGCCTTCTTGGTCGCGACGATGCGCTCGGCCACGCGTTTGATCCGCTCGGCGCTTCCAACCGATGAACCGCCGTACTTCTGGACGACGAGCGCCACCGACCTGACCTCCTTCGCGCGACTAAAACCCCACGTCGAAGGCAGCCTACCCGGACCACCTGGTGAGACTCTGGAGCCGTGACGCGCGTGACTACTCTGTCCGGGTGTCGTCGAGCGCCGATGTCGTGGAGGCCCCAGCAGCCGTGCAGGAGAGCAGTGCGCGCTCACGGACGGCCGAGGCGCTCAGACATCCGGCCGCGCTCTGGACGGCTCCCGCGCTGATCTACCTGATCGTCCGCCAGGTCGGTCTGTTCGTGCTGCAGCTGGTCGTCGAGTACCAGAACAAGCTCACCGGCAAGGCCGACACGTCGGTCGACAACCTGAAGTCGTGGGACGGCGACTGGTTCCTCGGCATCGCGACGGGCGGCTACAACGGCGTCCCGTCACCCCCGTACGACGCGTTCGGCCGGCGCACCGCCGAGACCCCGCTCGCGTTCTTCCCGGGCTACCCGGCGTTGATCAGGTGGGTCGACGGCCTGCCGGGCGTGGACGTGATCGGCGCGGCCTTCGCCGTCAGCCTGATCAGCGGTGTCTTCTGCGCCTACGGCCTGTTCGTCCTCGGCCGGGTGGTCCGCGACGGCTCGAACCGCACGGGCCTGATCTTCGTGACGCTCTTCGCGGCGTCCCCGATGGCCGTCGTGCTCTCGATGACCTACTCCGAGGCGACGTTCTGCGCGTTCGCCGTCTGGGCCCTGGTGGGCGTGGTCAAGAAGCGCTGGATCCTCGCCGGTGTCTGCTGCGCGGCGGCGGGCCTGGTCCGTCCGACCGCGGCGGCGTTGATCGTGGCGGTCGGCCTGGCCGCGCTGGTCGCGGTGATCGCCGACCGGAAGGACTGGCGGGCCTGGGCCGGCGGCGTCGTCGCACCGCTCGGCCTGCTCGGCTACCTGGGCTGGGTGGCCGTCCGCACCGGCGACCTCATGGGCTGGTTCGGCGTGCAGCAACGGGGCTGGGGCTCGAAGTTCGACGGCGGCGCGGCCACCTGGGAGTTCGCCTGGGGCCACCTCGGCAACCCGCGCTCGATCCTCGAGACCGGCACGGTCTGGCTGCTGGTGCTGGCCATCGTCCTGGTCTTCTACGCGTTCCAGCGCCGCCTGGAGTGGCCGCTGATCGTCTACGGCATCGGCGTCCTGGCCATGGACCTCGGCTCGAACGGCCTGATGAACTCGAAGGCCCGCCTGCTGCTGCCCGCGTTCACCCTGCTGCTTCCCCTGGCCCTGGTCCTCGCGCGGCGCCGTCCGTCCACGGTCCTGACGGTCCTGGGCATGGCGACGCTGTTCAGCGCGTGGTTCGGCGCCTACTCCCTGGCCGTTTGGCAGTATGCGATCTGATGAACGAGCTGATCTCGAAGCGCTGGAGTCCTCGCGCTTTCTCCGCTGACGCAACGGTTTCCGACTCCGAACTCCGCACCGTGCTGGAGGCGGGCCGCTGGGCCCCGTCGCACGGCAACAGCCAACCGGCCCGGTTCGTGGTGGGTCACCGGGGCACGCCGACGTTCGACGCGATCGTCGAGACCCTGACGCGCGGCAACAAGAGCTGGGCACCTCGCGCCTCGGTGCTGCTGATCGGGTGCGTGCTCACCACCGACGACCGCGGCGACATCCCGAACGTCGAGTTCGGCCTGGGCCTCGCCATGGAGAACATGGCGCTCCAGGCCGTCGACCTCGGCCTGATCGCGCACATGATGGGCGGCTTCGACAAAGCAGCCGCGCACGCCGCGTTCGGCATGCCTGGCGACGTCCGCCCGCTGGTCTCCATGGCCCTCGGGCGGCACGGCTCGCTCGCCGACCTCCCGGAGGACCTTCAGGCCCGCGAACAGCGGGAACGCAAGCGCCTGCCGCTGTCCGAGACGGTCTTCACCGGCACGTGGGGCCAGTCAGAGTTCAGTTGAGAAGTACTTGGTGGCGACGTCGTTGTGCAGCGGGAACGCCAACGGCACGCACTCGAAGATGATCGCCCGTTCGGAAGCCTCGTCGTTGGGCACGAACGGCGGCATGTCCTCGGCGTTGATCGCGGGCGCGGTGGCGAACATGAGCACCGTCCCGCCATCCGGCGTGGACACGAAGTGCAACGGCCGCAGGTCGTCCGGCGGGATGCGCACGCCGGCTTCTTCTTCAAGCTCGCGCACGGCACTCTGCTGCCAGGACTCACCGCGATCCATGAACCCGCTGACGAACGCCAGCTCGCCGACCGGCGGAATCGCCCGTCGCACGGTGAGCAGCCCGGTCCGCGGCCCGTCCTTCACCGGGACGAGCAACACCACGACCGGCGAGGGATTCGCCCACACCATGTGCCCACAACTGGCGCACCTTCGCGGGTACGCGGCCGTGTCGGCGTACTGAGAGCCACAGCTGTTGCAGAAGTCGTCGCGCGCCATGCTTCGAACCTAGTTCAGGCGCCTCACGAGTTTAATGACGATCGCTCGAACGGCCAGCCAGAACAGGGCGGCGAGGCCGAAGTTGACGATCACTCGCAACTTGGCGTCCTCGGGCGAGAAGAGGTCCCTGAACGCGAGCGCCAACGGCTCGGCCAGGGACTTGACCGTACTGGTGATGGGGTTGTCCGGGTTGGCCCCGCCGACGGTGAGCACGACGTGAACGACGAGCACGACCGCCAGCGCGAGGCCGACCCAACTGACAACTCCGGCGGCGATACCGACCACACGCGTCCGCATACCGCCGGAATCTACTACTCAGTAGCGTGACACCGCACGCGCGAGCAATCCGGTCACGACCAGCCAGAACACGGCGGCAAGACCGTAGTTGAGGAAGACGTCGAGGTTGTAGTTGCCAGTGTTGAAGAGACCCGGGAAGAACAGAGCAAGGGGCTCGGCCAGGGACTGGATGAACTTGAAGAACGCGTTCGCCTGGTTCGCGCCCAACACGATCATCAGGATGTACAGCACTTCGATGAATGCGAAGAGCGCGCCGATGCCGCTGATCACGCGGGAAGCCGTGCCGCGGCCACTGGTGGTACGTAATCTGGACATACATGAACTTTTCCCGGGTACGCGCGCGTCAAAACTTGCCAACTGACCATCTTCAGCAATCGTGACCTGGGCGTATCAAACGGTTGCGCCGTTCCGAGCAACGACGCGGCCGACTGGACCAGCGACAGCCGCGAAGCCGAAGGCGAGCCGTCTTTACCGTGCGGTCCGGGTGGGGTGGCTTCGTCACGAGTCGTGCCATAGCTCTTGCTGCACATGAGTAGGGGTGTCAACTCGACACGCTTTTCGTCGAGTTGACACCC
>NZ_JBIRVV010000018.1:0-120760 GCF_044387305.1 Lentzea sp. NPDC020367
AAGGGGTGTCAACTCGACGAAAAGCGTGTCGAGTTGACACCCCTTCTCGCATGCAGCAAGAGCTGTGGCGCGACTCGTGACGGGACCCACCGCCCAGCCCGTTTGGTAAGGACAGCTCGCCTTCGGCTTCGCGGTGATCTGGGTTCTGTTGCGCTTCCACGTTTGTGTGTGGGCGACACCCGTTCACTCTGTGGTGGAGGGCCAACCTCGTTGTGTAGGTTGACAAACCTATGCGTGGGAACAAGTTCTTCGTGGTACTGGGCGCGGGTCTGTTGGCGGTCTGCACGGCCTGTTCTGCTGCTGTGCCTCAGACTCAGGCGCCGCCGCCGCAGATTCCTCGGATCACGCCACCCACGACTCCGTCGCGGGTTCCGGTGATGGTGGATCGGGCGTTGCCTGACGACTGTGAGCTCGTGGTGCCCGTTGAGGTCATGAACGCGACGCTGGGGCAGGAGATCGGCGGGGAGCCTCGGATCATCGTCGGCATCAAGGAGCCTGGGATCGGGCGGACCGGGAAGATCGATTGTTACTACGGGATTCCTGAGAAGAAGAACCTGCTCGATGCCAAGATCGTCATTGGGCTGTCGACGTACACGGATGATCTGACGGCTCGGACTCGCGTCAACGAGAGTGTTGAGGCTGAGCGGGCTGAGGGGGCGAAGGTCACCGAGGTTGATGTCGGCAAGCAGAAGGGGACGTTGGTCGAGGGCAAGGACGAGCAGCTGTTGATCGGGTCCTTGGGGAAGTCGACCTTCGTGGTGCGCAACCGGAACAACTTCATCCCCAAGGAGAAGTTGGTCGCCGTCCTTCCCGTACTCGCCCAGCAGTCGATGACGCCTCCCGTCTAACCTGGGCCGCATGCTCAGGGTGGGGTTGACCGGGGGAATCGGGTCTGGGAAGTCGACGGTCGCGCGGTTGCTCGTGGAGCGCGGTGCTGTCGTCATCGACGCGGACAAGCTTGCGCGTGAGGTGCTTGAGCCTGGGACTGACGGGCTCAAGGAGGTCGTTCGGGCGTTTGGTGAGGACGTGCTCCGAGCTGACGGGTCGCTTGACCGGGCTGCGTTGGCGGCCAAGGCGTTTGCCTCCGAGGAGGCTCGGCAGACGCTCAACGGGATCACGCATCCTCGGATCGGGGCGTTGACCGGGCAGCGGATGGCCGAGGCTCCTGAGGACGCCATCGTCGTGCACGACATCCCGTTGCTGGTGGAGCGGGACATGGCGGCCGTGTACCACCTGGTGATCGTTGTGTACGCGGACTCTGCCACTCGGCTGGGGCGGTTGGTCGGTAGTCGTGGCATGGACCGGCAGGACGCCGAGAACAGGATTGCCGCGCAGGCCAGCGATGAGCAGCGGCGGGCCGTTGCGGACGTGTGGCTGGACAACAGCGGTGAGGTTCCCGACGTCACGGCGTTGTGGGATCGGCTGGTGGGTTTTGAGAAGAACCTGCGCATCGGGTCCTATGCGTCTGGGGCGCCGATCGTGGTGCCTTATGACGAGCGGTGGCCTGCGCAGGCTCGGCGGATCGCTCGGCGGATCAGTGTGGCGGCCGGTGGGCGGCATGTTGAGCACATCGGGTCGACTGCCGTGCCTGGGCTTGCGGCCAAGGACGTGCTGGACTTCCAGCTTGCCGTGGAGGACATGGAGACCGCCGACTCGCTGCGGGAGACGTTGGCGCAGGCCGGGTTCCCGTACGTCGGGCCGTACGTGGACACGCCTCGGGGCGAGGGGGACTGGAGCAAGCGGCTGCACGCCGGCGCTGACCCTGGGCGTCGGGTGCACCTGCATTTGAGGGTCGAAGGGGCTGCCAACTGGCGGTGGGCCGTCGACTTCCGCGACTGGCTGCGGCACGACGTGGAGGCGCGTGAGGAGTACGCGAACCTGAAGCTGGAGCTGTCCCAGCGGTTTGCGGCCGACGCCACCGGGTTCGCCTACGGTGAGGCGAAGGATCCCTGGGTGCACGCGGCCGCCGCGCGGGTCGAGGCCTACAGGGGCGGCCAGGAGTCGTAGATGCCGTGCCACGTCAGCCACGACGTCAGGTTGTGGTTGACGTTGCTCAGCTCTTCGAGGGTGCGGTGGATCGTGCGCAGCGCCTGGTCGGCGTCGCCCGGCCGGAGCACGCGGCCCGCCACGGCGGCGGCGAACTCCTCGCTGCGCACGATGCGGGCCGTGGTGCCGCCCGGAACGGCCAGGCCCAGCAGCAGGTCCGTCGTCTGCCAGTGGCGGTGGTCGCGCTCGACCCGCACCGCGGACAGCACGCTCGGGGTGCTGCGTGCGTGCCGGGAACGCGGGCGGTAAGTGGTCAGGCGCACGCCCAGTTCGGGCATCAGCCAGGTGACCTCGGAGTCCGAGAACGGGTCTTCCGGAGTGGGATGCTCGATTCGCAGACCCCACCGTTCGACGTTGCACGAACTAAGAGTTCGTGAGCCACCGGACGAATAAGCGCGCACGCCCGAAATGGTGTCGACGACATCGACCAACTGAGGTGTAGTGACCGCTCCCACGCCGCCGAGCGTAGTCAGATATGTGCTCGCAGTTACACGCCGGGTCGATTTGTTACGTCACGGTCAGGTGACGAACACGCTCTGTGTACTAACGCCAGGACGTAGGACAACCCGAAGAGGTGAGCCACCTGACCACATCGTGACCGTGCGCTGAAATGCCGGACACCGCCGAGTAGGTGGTTTCCAGCGCCCATTGCGCGCGTTGCGGAGAGAGCAGGTTGTGCTGAACTGCGGAGATCAACTCGTCCGTGTCCAGAACGGTTGTGCTGTGACCCGTTCGGACTATCAGGTCGAGGTACAGATCGGTTGTTTTCCAGACGCTGCCGATCGCGTTGATCTCCACGACGTCGACGTAGAAGTCGAAGTCGAGCTCGTGACCCCGGTGCCACGACTGGCGCGTGACGCGGATGTTGAGCTTGGGCAGGAACCAGCTCTCGAAGTGGCTGATCTTCGGATGCCCCGCGAGCGGCCGGAACATGTAGAGGCCGGTGGGCGTGAGACGGAACTCGTCGACGCTGCGCAGCTGTCCCTTGGGATCGGTGTTGCTCTTGGCGTCCAGGTCGAAGTACTCGATCTTCGGCGGATGGATGTGTGCCACGTCCGCGATACTGCCATCGTTGGGCCCCGCGGCCACTTAGGATGCCGCGCATGTTCGGGATCATCCGCCCCTGCCGCAACAGAATGGGCGCTGAGCTGCGGTCCGCGTGGCTCTCTCACCTTTGTGGAATGTGCCTGTCGCTGCGCGACGAGCACGGTCATCTCTCGCGCCTCGTCACGAACTACGACGGGCTGATGATCTCGGCCGCCGTGGAGGCGCAGTCCGGCGTCTCGCGGCGGACCGCCGGGCCGTGTGCGTTGCGCGGCATGAAGTCCGCGGACGTGGCCGTCGGTTCCGGGGCGCGGCTGGCGGCCTCGGTGTCGCTCGTGCTGGCGTCGTTGAAGATCCAGGACCACGTGGACGACGGCGACGGGCTCGCCGGCCGGGTGGGCTGGGCCGGGCGTGCGGTGGCGCAGCGCTGGGCTTCCAAGGGGCTGGAGACGGCGTCCGACCTCGGGTTCGACGCGTCGGTGATGGTCGACGCGGTGCGCCGGCAGCCCGAGGTGGAGGGCGGGGCGGGGCTCGGCAGCTCCGTGCTCGTGGTCACCGAACCCACGGAGACCGCGACCGGGTTCGCCGTCGCGCAGACCGCCGTGCTCGCCGGCAAGCCGCAGAACGTCGAGCCGTTGCGCGAGGTGGGGCGTCTCTTCGGACGGGTCGCGCACCTGATCGACGCCGCGGAGGACCTGGAGGCCGACCGCGCATCGGGTGCGTGGAACCCGTTGATCGCCACCGGGACCCCCGTCGCCGAGGCGCACCGGCTGTGCCTGGACGCCCTCACGGGGATCAAGCTGGCGCTCGACGAGGTGGAGTTCGTCGACGCGCGGCTCATGCACCGGCTGATGGTGCACGAGCTGGAGGAGTCGGTCATCCGGGTCTTCGGCCGCAAGAACCGGGACCCGCACAAGCACAGGTGGTCGGATCCCGGCAGCGGGCTGTGGGCCTACCCGAGGCTCAACTGGCAGCCGCAGCCGCGCGGGTGCTTCAGCGGCTGCGGGGCGTTCCTCTACGAGTGCGGGACGTGCCAGTTCTGCTGCCGCGACCCGTTCCCCGGCCCCTGGAGCGACAAGCGGCGGGACAACCCGTTCGACTGCGACGGGTGCGACTGCGACTGCTGCGATTGCTGCTGCTGTCCCTGCGATTAGGCCTCTGAACAGGCACAATCGGAAATTGTCAGACCTCCGGCGTAACGTGCTTCCCGTGGCTTTCGCAACCGAGCTCCCGTCAGAGGAAAGCACCGTCAAGGCGCACTCCGAGCACCGTCCCGTAGGTGACATCGAGCGCACCGACGGGCAGTTCCGCGTGGTCAGCGAGTACCAGCCCGCCGGCGACCAGCCGGCGGCCATCGCCGACCTGGAACGCCGCGTCCGCGCCGGCGAGCGCGACGTGGTGCTGCTCGGTGCCACGGGTACCGGCAAGTCGGCGACCACGGCGTGGCTGGTCGAGAAGCTGCAGCGGCCGACGCTGGTGATGGCGCCGAACAAGACCCTGGCCGCCCAGCTGGCGAACGAGCTGAAGGAGCTCTTCCCGCACAACGCGGTGGAGTACTTCGTCAGCTACTACGACTACTACCAGCCCGAGGCGTACATCCCGCAGACGGACACGTACATCGAGAAGGACTCCTCGATCAACGACGACGTCGAGCGCCTGCGCCACTCGGCCACGATGTCGCTGCTGACCCGGCGCGACGTCATCGTGGTCGCGTCGGTGTCGTGCATCTACGGCCTGGGCACGCCCCAGTCGTACCTCGACCGCTCGATCCCGCTGGAGACCGGCGTGGAGGTCGACCGCGACGCGTTCCTGCGCCTGCTGGTCGACGTCCAGTACACCCGCAACGACATGTCGTTCACCCGCGGCTCGTTCCGCGTGCGCGGCGACACGGTCGAGATCATCCCGTCTTACGAGGAGCTCGCGATCCGAGTCGAGTTCTTCGGCGACGAGATCGACAAGCTCTTCTACCTCCACCCGCTCACCGGCGACGTGGTGAAGGAGGTCTCCGACCTCCGGATCTTCCCCGCGACGCACTACGTGGCGGGCCCGGAGCGGATGGAGCGCGCGATCCGCGACATCGAGGCGGAGCTGGAGACGACGCTCGCGCAGATGGAGCGCCAGGGCAAGCTGCTGGAGGCCCAGCGCCTGCGCATGCGCACCCAGTACGACCTGGAGATGATGAAGCAGGTCGGCTTCTGCAACGGCATCGAGAACTACTCGCGCCACATCGACGGCCGCGGCGCCGGTACCGCGCCGGCGACGCTGATCGACTACTTCCCGGACGACTTCCTGATGGTCATCGACGAGTCGCACGTGACGGTGCCGCAGATCGGCGGCATGTACGAGGGCGACGCGTCCCGCAAGCGCAACCTGGTCGAGCACGGCTTCCGGCTGCCGTCGGCGTTGGACAACCGCCCGCTCACCTGGGAGGAGTTCGCCGACCGGATCGGCCAGGTCGTGTACCTGTCGGCGACGCCGGGCCCGTACGAGATGGGCCAGGCCGGCGGGGAGTTCGTCGAGCAGGTCATCCGCCCCACCGGTCTCATCGACCCGGAGGTCGTCGTGAAGCCGACCGAGGGCCAGATCGACGACCTGGTGCACTCGATCCGCGAACGGGCGGAGCGCGACGAGCGGGTGCTGGTCACGACGTTGACCAAGAAGATGGCGGAGGACCTGACGGACTACCTGCTGGAGCTGGGCATCCGGGTCCGCTACCTGCACTCCGAGGTCGACACCCTGCGCCGCGTCGAGCTGCTGCGGCAGTTGCGGCTGGGCGACTTCGACGTGCTGATCGGCATCAACCTGCTCCGGGAAGGCCTCGACCTGCCCGAGGTGTCGCTGGTGGCGATCCTCGACGCGGACAAGGAAGGCTTCCTGCGCTCGGGCACGTCGCTGGTGCAGACGATCGGCCGTGCCGCGCGAAACGTGTCCGGTGAGGTCCACATGTACGCGGACCGCATCACCGACTCGATGCGGCACGCGATCGACGAGACCAACCGGCGGCGCGAGAAGCAGGTCGCCTACAACCTCGAACGCGGCCTCGACCCGCAGCCGCTGCGCAAGAAGATCACCGACATCCTCGAGGCCGTGTACTCCGAGGTGGAGGACGAGGTCCCGGTCGGCGGTTCCGGCCGCAACCAGTCCCGCGGCAAGCGGGCCACCGGCGAGGGCGGTCGTTCCTCCGGCGTCGTCGCCTCGCACGAGCGGGCCGGCATGGCCCGGTCCGAGCTGGCGGACCTGGTGCAGTCGCTGACCGACCAGATGATGAACGCGGCCCGGGATCTGCAGTTCGAGCTGGCGGGCCGGCTGCGGGACGAGATCCAGGACCTGAAGAAGGAACTGCGAGGGATGGACGCCGCCGGCGTCAAGTAACCCCGCGTCGCGCGGGTAGCTTGGGACGGCATGGGGGAATCGCTTTATCAGGACGTGGTCGACGCGGGCGGCCTCACGGCGGTGCTTCAGGCCGCCTGCCCCGGCTGCGACATCGACCTGCGTGACGCGCCGCGCGCCTTCGGCGGCTTCGTGGTCATGGCGAGCAAAGGTGATCGTGCTGTGCTCGTCACGAGCGGCTGTTCTACGTGCGGCACAAACTGCGGGAGATGCACCTGAGCCGGGTGACCACGACTGAACTGTCCGAGGTCACCGGATCTGCCGCGGCCTGGCTCGGCGGTGCCACCCCGCGAGAGCTGGCCGCTGCCTGGCCGTTCGCCGATTTCGTCGCGGTCGCCGACGCGTACGAGAGCGGCGACCGGACCGAGCTCAGCTGGCAGCAGTACCGCGCGAACAAGAGGGACGGCCTGGGCGAGTTCGTCGAGGCGGCGATGCGGGAACCGCGGCTGCGGCGGATGTACCCGTTCAAGTCGATGTGGTGGATGTCGTTCCGGCCGACCTCGGACGAGTACCCGGTGCCAGGCCCGTGGGTGCGGCCGGCCGGTGCCGGACGGTTCACGGTCGCCGAGAGCCGGCAGGTGACACCCGAGATCACCTACGACGCCGCCGAGGCGGTCCGGGTGTGCCTGACCGAGATGGACCGGCTCGGCGTGCCGTCTCCTGAGGATCTTCGTTCACGCGACTCCGGCCGCTAGTTCGTCCACTATGGACGTTGCTGACGGTGAGATCGGTGACTGCGGCGGGTAATCCCGCTCGCGTATAACGATTCGCGCGTCGCGCGTAAATCGCCCTCTGGGGTGAGATGTGCGCGGACAGCTTTCGTCAGGGCGCGGGACGGCCATGATCTCGGGGTGGATGTGGACTCCCACCTCGCCGCGGTGGAGCAGGCGCTGATCGCTGTGCGGCGCAGTCAGTCACGTCGGGCGCTGGCCGAGTTGGCCGTACCGGCCTTTGACGTGCTCGACGTTGTGGAAACGGCAGAACGGACCGGGGCTCAGGCCACGGTTTCCAGTGTTGCCCTGGCTTTGCACGTTGACCAACCTCGGGCCAGCAAGCTCGTCACCAGTGCGGTCGACGCCGGGCTGGTGTCGAGGATCGCGGACAAGGCCGACGGCCGGCGGGTGTTGCTCGTGCGCACGCCCAGAGGGCGCGCCACGTCCGCTGAGCTGCACCGGGCGCGGCAAAGTGCTTGTGCCGCCGCCATGACGGACTGGAGCGAGGAGGAGCGGGCGGAGTTCGCCCGGCTGCTCACTCGTTTCGTCGCGGTGTTCGGCGCGCGATAATTCCTGTTGTGACACTGGATGAGTTGATCGTGTACTGCGCGGGCAAGCCTGGCGCGGAAGAGACGTATCCGTGGGGCGAGGCCGAGTTGGTGTGCAAGGTCGGTGGGAAGGCGTTCGCCTTCATCGGGCTCGACGTGCACACGGTCGGGCTCAAGTGCGGCGTCGACGCCGAGGCCGCCGCGGTGTGGCGAGAGCGCTTTCCCGGCGACGTCACGGTGAGCGGCTACGTCGGCCGGTACGGCTGGAACACCATCGCGCTCAAGGGTTCCGTGCCCGACGACGACCTGCTGGAGCTGGTCGACGGCTCCTACGAGGCCGTCGTCGCGCGGTTGCCCAAGAGCAAGCGGCCCGCCTAGCGCTCTTCCGGCTGGAGGATGCCGAAGATGTTGTTCTCGGTGTCCTTGTAGTACGCGAGCAGGCCGACGCCGGGCATCTTGTCCTTGGGCAGTGCGACCGTGCCGCCGTTGACCTCGATGGCGGCGATGGCGGCGTCGATGTCGATCACGCTGATCGTCATGACGAAACCGTTGACCGGCGCGTCCGCGGCGGGGTCGGGGCCCCGGCGGGGGAGCAGGCCGCCGTTCACGCCTGCCTGGTCGTCGTCTCCGGTGGTGATGATCCAGTAGGGGATGTCGCCCCACTGTTCGATCTTCCAGCCGAAGACGGAGCTGTAGAAGTTCCGCGCCCGCTCGGGATCGGCGGCGTGGATCTCGAAGTGCACAGGACGCAACATGGGACGGCACGCTACTCCGGACAGTGGGTGTCCGCATTGGCTTCTACGGTGGCGTCATGGCTATCGGAATCCAGGTCACGATGGACGCGGCTGACCCCGGCAAGCTGGCCGCTTTCTGGGCGGACGCACTCGGTTACGTGCTGCAGCCGCCGCCTCCCGGCTTCGAGTCGTGGGAGGACTTCGCCGTCAAGAACAAGATCCCCTTCGAGTCGGTCAACGACTACTCGGCGATCATCGATCCCGAGGGGAAGGGGCCGCGGTTCTTCTTCCAGCGCGTGCCGGAGGGCAAGACCGCGAAAAACCGCCTCCACCTCGACGTGAACGCCGGGCTGGAGGCGGTTGATCGGCTCGTTTCCCTTGGTGCCACGCGGGTTCGCGAGTTCAACGACAACAAGGGCCACTGGGTCGTGATGCTCGACCCCGAGGGCAACGAGTTCTGCGTGCAGTAGGCAGCGCGGTGACCGCCCACCTTCGCCGTCTCCTGCGGCGCCCAGCAGGGTGCCTCACGACACCGGCCCCGCACCCCCATATGCCCGATATGAGGATGCGGGGCCGGCGCCGTGATGCACCCGTCTGATCGTCGCAGGAGCGGGCGAAGGCGGGCGGTCACCGCGCTGGCTAGCTGGTGATGTCCTTCGTCTTGAACTGACGTGCCGCGAGCAGCGTGAAGATGCCGCCGTAGACGAGCGCGGAGAACGCCCCGCGGGTCATCTCCGACCAGTCGATGTCGGTCGAGAGCAGGTCGGCCCACGCCATCGCGTAGTGCGTCGGCAGGTAGTTGCGCAGGTCCCCGAGCGGCTCGATCTGGTCGAGGATCTGCGACAGGATCGAGACGAGCACCGTGCCGCCGACCGCGCCGAGAGGTGCGTCGGTGGACACGGACAGGAACATCGCGAGGCCCGCTACCCAGAACAGGTTGATCGCGATGTAGACGACCGCGAGCGCCATCCCGAGCACGCCGTCGCCGAACGGGGCGGCTTCGCCGGTCGGGCTCACCACCTCGCCGGCGCCGTACCAGGCCACGCCGACGCCCAGAGCCACCGCGGGGAGCAGGGCCAGGGCGAAGACGCTGAGGATGCCGCTGCTGACGGCTTTCTGCCGCAGCAGGCGGTGCCTCGGGATCGGTGCGGCGAGCAGGTACTTGAGGCTCGACCACGACGCTTCGGACGCGATCGTGTCGCCGAAGAACAGCGCCACGATCATCGGCAGCAGGAAGCTGCTGCTCACGAACAGCGTGAGCACCACGAAGTTGATGCCGCTGGCGGTCGCGAGATCCACGAAGCCACCGGAGCGGCGGTTCGGGTCGGACTGACCGATCTCGAAGCTCGCCGCGAGGATGAACGGCAGCAGCACCAGGAAGCCCAGCACGAGCTGGGTCCTGCGGCGGCGGATCTGCCGTTGCAGCTCCACGTGGATGCGGAGCGTGCGGCGCGCCTTGTACCCGACCGACGAGCCGTCCGGCGCCACCTTGGTGTGCTGCAGGGCGGCCGCGTCGGTGAGGTCGTTGAGCGCGCCGGGATCGGTGTGGACTCCGTTGTCGTTCACTGGTCCACCTCCTGCCGGATCGGTGCCTTCGTGCGGTTCGGGTTGGCGGTCCGCACAGGCGCGAACGCGGGCGTCGCCGCGATCTCGTCTGCCACGTCGAGGCCGGCGTCGGCCAGCACCTCGATCGCGGCGGGGTTCGGGGCGTCCGCCGTGGCGGACGCCGCTGCCATCAGGAAGTCATTCACCGACCAGCTCCAAGAACGCGTCTTCCAGCCTGCGTCGCGGGCCCGCCTGGTCCACTGCCACCCCGGCCGCCACGAGAGCGGTCAGTGCGACGGAGCGCGGGACACCGTTCATCGACGCGTGCACGGCGTCCTCGTCCTCGTGCACGTCGTGCACGCCTTCGAGGCCCCGCAGGACATCGGCTGCCTTCGAGGGGGAGTCGACGCGGAACGTCGCCTCGCCGCCTCCCGCCGCGATGTCGGCCACCTCGCCGGCGGCGACGAGCTGACCCTTGTGCATCACGACCACGTGCGAACAGGTCTGCTCCACCTCGGCCAGCAGGTGCGACGACACGACGACCGTGCGGCCCGCCGCGGCGTAGCGGCGCAGGACCTCGCGCATCTGGTGGATCTGGGGCGGGTCGAGTCCGTTGGCGGGCTCGTCCAGGATCAGCAGGTCCGGGAGGCCGAGCATCGCCTGGGCGATCGCCAGCCGCTGGCGCATGCCCTGGCTGTACGTGCGCACGCGGCGGTGCACCGCCTTGCCGAGGCCCGCGATCTCCAGCGCCTGCTCGAAGTGCGCCTCGTCCACCGGCCGGCCGGTCGCCGCCCAGTACAGGTGCAGGTTCGCGGCACCGGAGAGGTGCGGCAGGAAGCCGGAGCCCTCGACGAACGACCCGATGCGCGACAGCACCGGAGCGCCTGGCGTGACCTTGTGGCCGAAGACCCGGATGTGGCCCTCGGACGGGTGGATCAGGCCCATCACCATGCGCAGCGTCGTGGTCTTGCCGGCGCCGTTGGGGCCGAGCAGACCGAGCACCATGCCGTGCTCCACGCGGAACGACAGGTCCTTCACCGCCGTCACGCCGCCGGGGTAGGCCTTCGTGAGGTTCGAGATGACCAGCGGCACGTCGGCGAGGTCGGGGTCCGAGTCCTGCGCCATGCGCCGGCGGAACATCGCGATGATGCCGGCGCCGATCAGCACCAGCAGCGCGATCACGATGCCCCACAGGGCTTCCACCGGGAAGCCCTCGGTGACGTTGCGGCCCGGCACCACGGGCACCGAGAGCTCGTCGGAGGCCAGCGAGATCCGGTACGCGGCGGGCTGCTCGGCGTTCGCGAACGCCTGGTCCGTCGTGGACACCACGAGAGCCAGCTTGTGCTCGCTCTCGACAGGACGGACGGTGCCGGGCAGCGTCACCGTCACCTCGGCGGCCGAGCCGTCCGTGGGCAGCGCCACGCGGAACGGCGCGACGATCGAGCCGGGCAGCGTGCGGGTGCCGTCCGCGGCGACGTCGTAGAGCTTCGCGAACAGGATCGCCTCGCCGGAGGTCTGGTCACCGCGCGCGACGCGCAGCTTCACCGTCGACGACCCGGTCAGCAGCACCTGCGAGGTCAGCTCCTCCGAGGTGAACACCGCGGCCTGGCCCGGCATGTCGAGCGACAGCCGCGACGAGATCGCCGACGACCGCGACAGCGCCGAACCCAGACCGGGCAGGTTGCTGATCGACGCCGGGTTGCCGCCCGCCGGGTTCACCACGACCTGCTCGCGTCCGCTGAGCTTCAGCGTCTTGCGCTCGGTGGAGGAACCCTGGGCGAGACCGGGGTACGACGGCGCGATGACCGTGCGCAGCGACGGCTGGCCGGACGAGCGGAACGCGCCCTGCACCGTGTACTCGAAGCCGGTGCCGGGGTCGGTTCCCTTGCCGCGCAGGTGGAAGTCCATCCAGTCGGCGATCTCACCGCGCAGCGCGGTGCCGGGGTTGCCGCCGTCGTGGCCGCCCGCGTACCAGACCATCTTGACCTGGCCGCCGGCCGCCGCGATCTGGCGCGCGGTGGCGTCGGACTGGTCGAGGCCGAACAGGGTGTCCTGCTCGCCCTGCACCAGCATCGTCGGCTGCTTGATCTGGTCGGTCACGGCGACCGGGGACGACTTGCGCAGCAGTTCGAGCGTCTGCTGCGAAGCGCTGCCCGTCGTGGCGACCTCGGTGTAGGCGGTGCAGACCTCGGGCGTGAAGCGGCCGCACGCGCCGAGCGACGGCGTGGGCGGCTGCTGGCCCTGGCCACCCGAGTTCCCACCCGGCTGCTGCTGCGGCACGGTGGCCTGCTGGTTCGACGACTCCCGCTGGCCCGTCTCGGGCGCGTCGCCCGTGGGGGACGAGAGGTCGATCGACGTCATGCCCGCGGAGAAGAAGATGCCCGCCCACGAACGCTTGAAGACGCCGTCCTCGCCGAACGCGGTGGCGGACGGGGTGGCGTCCGCCCGCGGGGTCGCCAGCGCCGAGTTCGGCAGCAGCGACTGAGCGAGGTCGTTGTAGGTGATGACGGGGACGATGGTGTCGACGCGCTTGTCGACGCCCGCGAGCAGCAGCGACAACGCACCGCCGTACGACGCGCCTGTCACGCCCACACGGGGGTCGCCGCCGCTGTCCTTCTGCACCTCGTCACGTGTGCCGAGGAAGTCGAGGAGCTTCTGCGCGTCACGAACCTCGCGGTCGATCGAGTTCAGCGCGATCTGGCCCGTGCTGCGGCCGAAACCGCGCGCGGACCACGTCAGAACGACGAAACCGCGCCGGGCGAACTCCTCGGCCTGGGTGTGCACGCTGCGAAGACTGCCGCCGAAGCCGTGCGCGAGCATGATCGCGGGCGCGGGCGTCTGCTGGGGGAGGTAGAGGCGTGTCTCGATCGTCACCGTCTGAGCGCTGTCAGGGCTCTCAGGTGCGTCGATGTTCGCTTCTTTGAAGGAAACGGCTACGGGGTCGTCTCCGGATCGAGTGAAGTACACGCCACCTGCTACGAGGGCGAGGACCACGATCAATGCGGGGATCGTCCACCTGCCGCGAAGGCGGGATAGGCGGGACACGTGGATGACGATATGCGAGTTTTGCTGAGAACCGCCTGTCAGGATCCCGTCGCGGTCTCAGCATGAGTGGATCTTCAGCGCGGCTTCAGGTAACGGCGGTTCCGGCCCGAACGACACGCAGCGTATTCCCGTTGCACCTGGTTACGTGGGTCTGCTCACCCTGTGTGGCGCTAACCGCACTTCGTGGAGCACAATATTGACGCAGCATGGAGGGGAGTACTCCCTAAGCGGCGGTGTCGTCAATACGGAGCTCGGCGTGGAGCTCCCGGTGCCGTCGGTCGTTCGAGGATCATCTCGGCGGCGGAGGAGACCTCCGGGTTTATCTGGCATGCGCTGAGAATCCCGGAGGTTGGGTTGTGAACGTCCCCGCATGGATGTGGCTCGCGACGATCGGTGGTCTGCTCGTACTGCTCGCGGTGGACCTGGTGATCGTCGATCGAAAACCCCATGAGGTGACGATCGGTGAAGCAGCCCGCTGGGTGATCTTCTACGTCGCGATGGCGGCCCTCTTCGGTCTCGGCATCTGGTACTTCTCCGGTGGTCAGTACGCCACGGAGTTCTTCGCCGGGTACATCACCGAGTACTCGCTGAGCGTCGACAACCTCTTCATCTTCTTGATCATCATGACGACGTTCAAGGTGCCCGCGATCCACCAGCACAAGGTGCTGCTGATCGGCATCCTGATCGCGCTCGTCATGCGTGGCATCTTCATCGCGGCCGGCGCGGCGCTCATCAGCCAGTTCAGCTGGGTGTTCTTCATCTTCGGCGCGTTCCTCATCTACACCGGCTGGCAGCTGGCGCGGGAGAACCACGACGAGGAAGAGGAGTACAAGGAGAACCTCATGCTCCGCATGGTGCGCAAGGTTTTCCCGGTCACCGACGACTACCACGGCTCGAACTCGTTCATCAAGATCGACGGCAAGCGCTTCGTGACCCCGATGTTCATCGTGATGGTCGCGATCGGCTCCACCGACCTGCTCTTCGCGCTCGACTCGATCCCCGCGATCTTCGGGCTCACCAAGGAACCGTTCCTGGTGTTCACGGCCAACGCGTTCGCGCTGATGGGCCTGCGCCAGCTGTACTTCCTGCTCGGCGGCCTGCTGGAGAAGCTGGTCTACCTGTCGATCGGCCTGGCGGTGATCCTGGGCTTCATCGGCGTCAAGCTGATCCTGGAAGCCCTGCACACCAACAACCTGCCGTTCCTCAACGGCGGCGAGCCCTTCCACGTGCCGACGATCGGCATCGAGGTCTCGCTGTCGGTGATCATCGGCGTGCTGGCGATCACGACGGTCGCCAGCCTCCTCAAGGTGCGGCGCGACCCGGACTCCGTGAAGCACGTCGGCGCCGACGCCGGCCACTGACCGACAGACGAACAGCGCGGCACGTGTGTCCTGTGGACACACGTGCCGCTTCTGTTTTCGGACCTGTACGTGTTGGGCCTTCTCCTGGTGGACGTTCCCTCGAACGGAGCGGCTGGACTCAGCTGACGGAGACGCCGTTCTGGTAGACGGCGCGGACGGCCTGCTTCAGCGTTCCGGCCTTCACGTGCTGCTCGGCGTCCCCCTCCACGAGAACGAGATCCGCGAGCTTGCCCGGTGCGAGCTCACCGAGGTCGTTTCCGAGGCGCATCAGGTCGGCGGCGGACGTGGTGGTCGCGTAGAGCGCCTCCGCCGGGGACATGCCGTACTCGACCATCAGCGTGAGCTCGTTGAGGTTGTCGCCGTGCGGGCCGACGCCGGAGTCGGTGCCCATCGCGATCTTCACTCCCGCCTGGTGCGCCTTCTGGAACGCCTGGAAGTGCTGCGAGACAACGGCGTTGGCCTTGTCCAGGATGACGTCCGAGATCGCCATGCCGGCCGCGGCCTGGTCGAGGACCATGCGCGGGGCCATCAGCGTCGGCACGAGCCAGGTGCCGTTCTTGATCATCTCGTCGACGCCCTCGTCGGTGAGGAACACGCCGTGCTCGATGGACCGCACGCCGTTGCGCACAGCCGTGAGGATGCCGTCGCCGCTCATCGCGTGCGACATGACCGCGATGCCCGCGGCGTTGGCCTCCTGCACGATCATCGCGATCTCCTCGTCGCGGAAGTGCGCGTGCCGAGGGTTGCTGCGCGGGGACATCACGCCGCCGCTGGACGCGATCTTGATGATGTCGGCGCCGTGGCGGACCAGCGTGCGGATGACCTTGCGCAGTTCCTCCGGACCGTCGGCGACGGTGTCCGGCAGGCCGGGGTGCAGCGGCGGCGAGATGTGCGCGCCGCACTGCATCCAGTCGTCGTTGTGGCCGCCGGTCTGCGAGACCATGTTGACCGCGATCTGCATGCGCGGGCCCTGGATCAGGCCGCGCCGGACCGCCTCCGCGACACCGAGGTCGGCGCCGAGCGCGTCGCGGACCGTCGTGATGCCGCACTGCAGCGTCGCTTTCATGTTCCCGATCGCCTCGTAGAACGGCAGCGAGAACGGCGTGTTCAGCGACCGCACGAGGTCGGCACCGCTGAACATGAAGTGCACGTGGCAGTCGAACAGTCCCGGCAGGATCGTGTGGCCGGTCGCGTCGACCTTGGTGTCACCATCGAGTCCGATGCCCACGTCCACGATGCGGTCGCCCTCGACGACCACGTCGCCGGGCTCGGTCGTCCGGCCGGTGAAGACCCGGCCCCCAGAGAACACGATGCGCGTCATACGCGGGAATCTATGCGCTGAGTCAATTTTTGTGATCGGTCAACAAATAACTCTGAGCCTTGCTAACAAGTTCTGTTAACGTCCTGGCCGTGCGCCCTGAAGACCTGCAGCTGCTCACCACGCCCGGCACCGTCGCCGTGTCCGGAGACCTGGTGCTGGTCAGCATCACCACGCCCGATCTCGAGAAGAACACCTATCGGGGCGGTCTGCACCGGGTGTTCCCGGATGGCACGACAACACCGTGGACGCACGGTGATCGTGACAATGCGCAGCGCATTTCTCCCGACGGCCGGCTGGTCGCGTTCCTGCGCGTCAGCGGAAAGTCGAAGCCGCAGCTCTACGTCGTTCCGGTGGACGGCGGCGAGCCCCGCAAGCTGACCGATCTCCCGCTCGGCGCCGGCGCCCCGGTGTGGTCGCCGGACTCGTCGCGGCTCGTCTTCGTCGCCCGCGTGCCGGAGGAAGGCCGCTACGGCACGACCGACGACGGTCCCGAGGCCGAGGCACCGCGCCGCATCACGCGCCTGGATTACCGGGTGGACGACGTCGGCTTCCTCGCCGACCGCCGCCCGCGCCTGCACGTCGTCTCCCTCGACGGCACGGTTTCCGAGGCGACCGACGGTTCCTTCGACGTCTCCGACCCGGCGTGGATCGACGACTCGACGCTCGTGTTCGTGGCGCCGCGCGACCTCGGCGTGGCCGAGACGTTGCACTCCGACCTGTACACCGTTCCCGCAGCCGGCGGCTCGGCGTCGTTGCTGGTGCGCGCCGCCGGCGAGGCCTCGATGCCGTTCGTCGCCAACGGCTCGCTCTACTGGCTGGGCACCGAGTTCTCCGGCATCGACGCCGTCGCACGCAACCTCGGTCTGTGGAAGGCGTCGCTCGACGGCTCCTCTCCTGTTCGGCTCATCGACGGCGAAACCGTTGACGTGGAACGACTTTCCGGCCAGCCCGTGGCCGACTCCGCCGGCGTTCTGCTCGTCGTGCGCAACCGCGGCGCGTTGGAGCTGCGACGGATTCCGTTCGACGGCGGGGCCGGCGAGGTGCTGGCGGGTTCGTCGGCCGCTGTCCGGTCGTTCGCGACGGACGGGTCCACTGTGGTCGCCGTCGTGTCCACTCCGGACAGCCCCGGTCAGGTCGAGTTCGTCGGAACCGGTGTGCGCACGGCGTTCTCGTCGGTCGAGGCACGCCGCGTGGTCGAACTGGAAGGCTCCGCCTCCGACGGCTACCCGGTGCACGGCTGGCTCGTGCTGCCTGAAGGTGACGGCCCGCACCCGGTCGTCATGGCGGTGCACGGCGGCCCGTTCATGTACCACAGCTGGGGTTTCTTCGACGAGGCCCAGGTCTACGCCTCCGCCGGATACGCCGTCGTGCTGCCGAACCCGCGCGGTTCCGCCGGCTACGGCCAGGCCCACGGCCAGGCGGTGATCGGCAAGTTCGGCTCCGTCGACGTGGACGACGTCCTGTCCCTTTTGGACGTTGCCCTCGCCCGTGAGGATTGTGATGCCGACCGCGTCGGCGTGATGGGCGGCTCCTACGGCGGCTTCATGACGTCGTGGCTGTCCGCGCACCACGGCGAACGCTTCAAGGCGGCCTGGAGCGAGCGCGCCGTCAACGCCTGGGACTCGTTCTCGGGCTCGTCGGACATCGGCTACTTCTTCGCCGACGCCTACTGCGGCAACGATCCCGAGGCGCAGCGCGCGATGTCGCCGCTGACCTACGCCGAGAAGATCAACCTGCCGTTCGCCGTCGTCCACTCCGAACAGGACTGGCGTTGCCCGCTGGAGCAGGCGCAGCGCATGTTCGTCGCGTTGAAGCGGCGTGGTGTCGAGGCGGAGATGCTGATTTTCCCCGGCGAGGGGCACGAGCTGACCCGCACCGGGCAGCCGCGGCACCGCAGGCAGCGCTTCGACGCCGTTCTGGAGTGGTGGGGCCGCTACCTCAAGGCCTGACCCGCCCGGAAGAGCCAGCCGACCGGTGATTCCCGCACCGCGTCCGCCTTCAGCCACACGCGGACGCGGCGCGGGACCAGCTTCACCGAGCGGAGCTTGTCCTCCAGTTCGGCGAGTTCGGCACGCACGAGCTCGTCGAGCGCGACGGTGATGTGCAGGTTCGCCGTCGCGTCCGCCCGCAGGTCGGTGAGGTGATCGCCGATGTGCGCGCGGAAGCGGTGGAAGTCCTGGGGGAACGTCTCGCGCAGTTCGAGGATCTTCTCCACCGGAACGTCGTCGAGGCCCGCCGGTATGACGGTCTGCACCGCGGCGGTGATGAACTTCTGCCTCACCTGCGACCTGTGCGGGCGCGGCGACGCACCGAGAAGCACCTCCATGACGCGGTCGACGCCCTGCTCCAGAAGAGCGTTGTGCGGCAGGCGCTGATCGGTCACCGGGTGCAACGACTCCTGCTCGGCCAGGACGTTGGCCAGCATGCACATGTACACGGCGGCGAGGTCCGGGTGCATGCCGAGCCAGTCGCCGCCGCGGCCCCGATGCCGTTCGCCGAGGCCGTTGTCCACGATCATGTCGACGAACTGGTGGCTGAACTTGTCGTAGTGCAGGTAGGTGAGGCGCCGGTCGGCCATCGGTCCTGCCGACGAGCCTTCGGTGGGCGTCCACTCACCGCGCCTCTCGATGCCGAAGCGGGTGCGGAGTTCCTCCGCGCTGGACCCGACCACGAAGAGGAAGTGGGCCGAGTCCCTGAAGAACGCCCTCGTGGGCAGCACGTCGCTGAGCACCCCTGCCGCGACGAACTCGGCCGAGACCGGGGAATCCTCCGGGAAGTAGTTCTGCGGGACCAGACGCGTGATCATCGGCCAGTACATCGCCGCGTACTTCAGCCAGGTGTCGTCGCGGATGTGGATGTACGGGTAGTAGAAGGCGATCGCGGACGCACGTTCTCGCGGACGTTCCAGGTGCCCGATCTGCACTGCGGTGCCGTGCACCGGTCCGTTGATCTCGTTGTACGTGCTCACCCGAGCAGTGTGTAGTTGAGCTCCTCGCACACGCGCGCCAACGGGAGATCAAGACCCGGATGGTCCAACGGCAGCAACACGTCCGGCGCCGCGGGCAGCCCGGAGGCCCCGGGCGGGTCCCACAGGCAGATCGCCGGGTCGCCCGAGTCCATCGACGACCGGTACCAAAGCCCGTCCAGCTCCGGATAGGCCGCCCGGATCGCCCGTGACCAGGCCTGGGTCACGATCTTCGGCCCGGTCGAGATCTCCTGCGAGGCCCCGACGCGCGTCGGCCACAACCCGCCCAGGTCCAGCAGCCGCAGCGTGCGGCGCGGCCGGAGAACGACCAGGAACGGCGAGCGGGTGCGGCGGTCGACGATCGACGTGGCCTGGAAGACCTCGGCGATCGACGTGCGCACGGACAGGCCGAAGTAGAGGACGCCGTTCTCGTGGTCCTGGACCGGGCTGCCGTCGTCGGCCGGTTGCTGCGCGTCGAAGCGGGCGTGGGGGAGCGGGCCCGTGTAGCGGAACGTGTTCCAGCGCTGCGGGTGGGAGCCCTTCGCCGTGAACACGCGCACCAGGCGGGTCGCCCGGTGCACCGCCACCACGTCCTCGGTGCGGCGCAGGTGTGCTTGGAGCACGGCAGGGGCAGGCGGCTGCGGAAGCCGTGACATTCGGGTCCTGTCGGTGTTCGGGAACGCTCAGGCAGGTGTGCCGAGCGTGGAGGCCAGGGTGGCGACGCGCCGGGGGTCTCCTCCGGCGAGGAGCCACTCGCGCGGGGTCGCGGGCTTGCCGTCGACGGGCAGGTCCTCCTGGCGGGTGGTCATGAACGCGGCGACGACGAGCGCCGGCTGGTCCGACGGGATCTCCGCCAGCACGGTTTCGAGGCCCGGGAGCACGCCGGTGCCCGCGAACTGCCACGCGGGCAGGCGCCAGCTGCCCCTGTCCTTCCAGCCCACGAGCCTGCCGACGCCCAGGCGGTGCCGGATGCGGCTCGTGTCGACCTGGAGCTGGCGCGCGGCCTCGTTCACGGTCAGCGCCGAGTCGCGCAGCACCGCGTGGGCCACGACCGTGCGGGTGCGTGGCTTCGCGTCGGACGGGCCCGCCGGCGAGAGGTCCAGGCCCACGTCGGTCAGTGCCGCCTGCTGGTCCGGCGTGAAGTACGTGGCCGGTTCCGGGTGTGGCGGGGCGAGCCTTCGTGCCGCGTCGGTCACGAGGGCCAGGAACTCGTCGGGACTCACCTGCAGGCCGGCCTTGGCCAGCACCGTCTCCAGGGCAGGACTCATGCGCACAGAATATCCCGTGCGTGCGCATTTGTGCGCCCTACGAACGGCTCAACCGGAAACGTTCGACGTTGCGCGCTCACGCGACGACGCTACGTGAGAATTCCCGGTCCGGACCGGTGACGTGGGCCTCATCTGGCACATCGATACCATTCCCGGATGCAGCTCGACCGCACCGCCAAGCGGGTCGTGGTGGCGTGGGCCGCCGTCATGGTCGCCACGATCGCCTACGTCCTGTTCCGCCCGCCGGGGTGGTCGCTCGACCTGCGCGTCTACCGCAACGGCGGCGCGGCGTTCCTCCAGGACATCCCGCTCTACGTCGAGGGCTTCGCGAAACCCCTCGGTGGCCCCGACCTGCCGTTCACCTACCCGCCGATCGCCGCCGTGTTGTTCAGCCTGCTGGCGCTCGTGCCGCTCGGGGTCGCGATCTTCGTGGTGGCCGCGGCGAACCTCGCCATGCTCACCGGGCTGTGCCTGATCGCGGCGGGCCGCGTGCTCGGCTGGGGACCGGAAGCGGTGAAGTGGGGACTGGGCGCGGCGGCGGTGTCGTCGATCTTCGACCCGTTGCGCGAGACGTTGTGGTTCGGTCAGATCAACCTGCTGCTGGGCCTGCTGGTGATGGCCGACTGCCTGCTGGAACGCACGCGCTGGTGGCCTCGGGGCGCGCTGATCGGGCTCGCGGCCGCGATCAAGCTGACGCCGGCGTTCTTCGCGTTGTACTTCGTGGCACGACGGCAGTGGAAGCCCGTGTTCGTGTCCATCGGCTCGTTCTTCTTCTTCGGGCTGCTGGGGTTCCTCATCTCGTTCGGCGACGCGAAGGAGTACTGGACGCACGCGCTGCTTGACCCGGGCCGCGTCGGGCGCCTCACCTACGCGTCGAACCAGGCCATCCGCGGCACGCTCGCCCGCTTCGGCCTGGAGAACGGCGCCCAGGTCGGCGTGTGGCTCGTGCTGGCACTGCTCGTCGTGGCGGCCGTGTGGTGGCTCGCCTCGCAGCTCGGGGACGTCGAGGCGTTCTTCGTCGTGGCGATCGGCGGGCTGCTGATCTCGCCCGTGTCGTGGGGGCACCACTGGATCTGGATCGCACCCGCGCTCGTGCTGCTCTCCCGGCCCGCGTTGCGCCGTCACTGGGCCTCGTGGGCGGTCGTGGCGGTGTTCGCGATCGGGCCGCACTGGCTCTTCCCGCGCGACAACGACGTCGAGCGGAACTGGGCGTGGTGGCAGCAGGTGATCGGCAACCTCTACGTGTTCGTCGGGGTCGCCGTGCTGGTCACACTCGCGGTGCGGGTTGTACGAGACCGCCGTCGAGCTGCTTCAACCGCAGGCTGAACAGCACCAGCACCACGCCCCACAGGATCGCGAAGACGCCGATGGTGATCACGAACGCCAGCGCGCCCGCAGCCGGGTTCACGATCAGGATGATGCCGAGCAGCACCGTGAGCGCGCCGGTGACGACGTAGAACCACTCGTTCGTCATCACCTTGCGCAGGCGGATGGCGTCGACGATCTGCAGCACGCCCGTGACGAGCGCCCACGCCGCGATGAGGAGCAGCAGCGCGGTCGCCGTGATGCCCGGCCAGAACAACGCGATCAAGCCCGTGACCAGGCCGAGCACGCCGATGAGGCCGAGTGCCCAGCGGGCGGGCCACTCCTTGTGGGTCAGCGTCAGGTACAGCATCATCGCGCCGTCGAAGAGCGCGTAGGCGCCCCAGAGGATGATCAGCGCCAGCAGTGTCAGGCCCGGCCAGACCAGAGCGGCCAGGCCGAACAGGACCGCGAACACCCCGCGCACCGTGAAAAGCCACCACCGTTGCATGTTCAGGATCGTCTCGGCTGTTGCTGGGCTCGGCAACCTGAGACCCTCGACCGGTGCTGATCCGAGTGGCTGACTGGGAACGCATCCGATCCGGCGAGATCACGCTCCAGTTCCGGCGGTGGAAACGGCCGACCGTGCGCGCCGGCGGGAGGTTGCGGACGTCGCTGGGCGTCCTCTCGATCGACGAGATCGAGGTCGTGTCGCGGGTGACCCGTGCCGAGGCGCTGGCGGCCGGTTTTCCGACCGTCGCCGCGCTGAAGTCCTCTGTGGATGGACGGGAGGGCTCGCTCTACCGGATCCGCCTGCGTTTCGCGGGCGAGGATCCGCGCGTCGAGCTGCGTTCGTCGTCCGATGTGGACGGAGTGGAGCTGACGGAGGCCGCCCTGGCGCTGCTGCGGCTGATCGCGGCGAAACCCGGCGTGCGGGCCGCGGACCTGGCCGCGTCGATGGGCCGCGAGAAGCTGCCGTTCAAGGCGGACGTCCGCAAGCTCAAGGCCAAGGGACTGACCGAGTCCCTGCGGGTGGGGTATCGCCTCTCCCCGCGAGGAGAGGCGTACCTCAAAACCCTCGACTAGCCCTGGCCCGTGATGATCGTGACTGCCCGGTCCTGCGTCTGCTCGTTCACCTCGGCGACCTGGAAGCCACGCGCTGCCGCGTGCGCCACCAGTTCGGGCTCCGGCGGCAGGCCGTACTTGCGCAGGTAGTGCGGCACGGCGCCGGCCCAGATCCAGGTGCCGTCGGTGCGGAAGTTCAGCGGCACGTCCTGCTCGCCGCTCTGCGAGAACTCGTCGAGGTCGTAGCTGCGCGCGGCCAGCACGACCGGCGCCGACTCGAGGTAGGCGAGCAGTCCGTCGAGCAGCTGCGGGTCGACCGGCTGACGGTTCACGATGATGCGGCCGTCGTCGTTCTTGCCGTCGTACACGCGTGCCGTGCGCAGCTCGTCCGAGCCCGCCTGCGGCTGGTCCGGCTGCGCGGCCGGCACCTGGTACTCCTGCTGCGGCTGCTGGGGTTCCGGCTCGGGCGCGGGCAGCGGCGGCAGGCCGACGCGCTGACGCCACCAGTCCGGGATCATCCGGTCCGGCCGCGGGAACGTCTGGAGCTCGTCGCGGAAACCGATGGGCGGCGGCGCGTTCCGCCAGCGCGGCTCGTCCTCGGCGTTGAAGTCCACCGTGAACGCCGCCGGTGCCTCGATCTCGTACGTCGCGCTCAGCCACGTGCCGCGCTCGGGGTGGTACATGCCCCCGCGCAGGTGCCCGAACATCTGCACGACGTCCATCGGTGGCCGCACCGGTCGCAGCTGGCCATCGGGCCCCGCGAACGCCAGGTCGACCTCGATGTGCCGGCCTGCCGCCCGGTACTCGGCCCGGATGCGCTGCCAGCCCTGCGGTACGGCAGGCAGCATGGCACGGCCGATCTGCCGCACCAGCTGCTGCTGGTCCTGCTCGCTCAGCGGTGTAGCCGGCTGGCTCATGTGGTCCTCGCCCCTCTCCCCGTGAAAGCCCGCTGATCTTATCGGGCTGCCGTGACGCGCGCGGGCCGGTCGTACACCCCACGCCGTTCGCACCACTCTGAGTGGGTGTCCGGCCCTGCGGTTCCACCGGTCAGCGGTGCGACCGGGCTCCGCTCAGCAGGTTCTCCGGCAGGTAGCCGGACTCGACCTCGACCGGGAACCCGTTGTCCCTGCCGCGGATCGCCACGGCGAGCACGGCGAGCGAGACGAAGCCGTCGGGGTTGTCCGCGAAGCCGGCCTGACGCCAGTGGTCGCGGTGCGCCTCGGTCGCCTGCACCAGTGCGTCGGTGAAGTCCTCCGGCCCGCCGCGCAGGACGCGGAACAGGACGTTCACCGGCGGGTACGCCACGAGCAGCATGAAGTCGCTGGAGGCGAACCTCGCCCGCCTGGGATCGGTCAGGTCGATCACGGACTCGAGCAACGCGGGCGGAACCTGGTCGCCGCGGAGGTGGCGCTGCATCGTGTCGACCCAGGGGCCGACGTACTCCTCGACCTTCGCGCCGCTGCCGAGCAACGTGTACTTGCCGACCGCGCACAGTTCGGCGACGCGCTGCTCGCTGCGCGTGATGATGGCGAGCCAGGCCGCGGTCAGCCAGTCGACCGGGGTGGCGTGGTGGTTCGGGCCGAGCACGGGCAACCGGTACTCCCGGTCGCCCAGCCGGTAGGGGACGAAGTCCTCCGACTTGGACGTGCGGGCGAAGACCGCGTTCGCCGTCTCGGACGCGAGCACGGCCGCCTGCCACGTCTCTTCCTCGCTCGCGGCGGGATCGAGCGCGGTGAGGTGCTCGAAGCGCGTCAGCGCCCGCCTGCGTGCGGCGCTCAGCGCGTCCGGGTCCGACTCGACGTCCTCCAGCGCCGACGCGATCAGGCGCTGGAGCGTGTCCACCTGAGCGCGGGCGAACTCCACGTCGATCTCGTGCCTGAGGATCTCGTGCATCGTGGTGGCCGGTCGGTCAGAGGCCTTCGTGCGTCCAGGAGCCGTTGTACAGGTACGGCGGCAGGTACTCCGACGTGACCTCGATGGGGATGCCCGCGTCGTGCGCGATGCTCGCCAGCCCGAGGGGGCCGATGGCGACGTACCCGTTCGGGGACTCCTCGTTCTCCTCCGTCGACCAGAGTTCCTTGAACAACTCCAGCGCTTCCGCGAGGGCCTGGTTGAACTGCTCCTCGCGGCCGGAGTTGATGATGTTGTGGAACAGGTTCAGCTGCGGGAAGGCGACGACGCGCACGTGCTCGCGGTGCACCGGGTCGACCTCGTCCGGGCCGGTGGCCTTCAGCGCCGCGTTCAGCGCCTCGTGCACGCCGGGTTGCTGGAGGTTGAACTTCTGGAACATGTCGACCATGAGGAAGACGTAGTCGGGCTCTTCGCTGCCGGAGGCGCGCAGCACCTCAAGAGGCACCGCGCTCAGCTGCTCCGTCTTCGCGACGTCCCTGGCGATGGCCGCCAGGTAGTTCGTGGTGAGCCAGGTGCCGCCGGACGCGAAGTACACGGGGCCCGTCGCGGTGACCGGGATCTGCTTGCCCCGCAGCGTGATCTCGACCTGCGCGCCTTCCTCGGCCGTGGCCACGGCGTAGATCGCGGCACCGACCTCCGCGGCGAAGAGCAGGCTGTCCCAGGTGTCGCCGTTGCTGCCCAGCGGGTCGACCGCGCACCGGTGACCGAGGTGGGCCAGCGCGTCCCTCATCAGCCCGCTGAGCGCGATCGTGCGGACGTTCTCGAGGGAGTCGACCGTCTCCTCGATGCGCCGCTCGATCTTGGCCAGCTGCTTGGCGGACCAGTCCGGATCGACCTCGTGTCGGCTGACCTCGACCACCTGGGGCTCACTCCTCGGTTTCCGTCTGCCACTTCATCTTGAAGTGCTTCGTCTCGTAACCGTCGTAGACGTCCACGCGTCCGCCGGGGTACTTGTCGTTGAAGCCGTGCTCGCGCTTGTAGGCGTCGAGCTCTTCCGGAGTCAGGTCCTTGACGTCCTCCGCGTGGTGCTTCTGGAGGTAGTCGTCGAGGCTCATCTCCTTGACCTTGGCCTGCGTCACAACGTACTCGACACCGGGGTGGTTCGGGTCCCGGCTGGCCGTCAGCAGACGGTCACCGAGCTCGTTCTCCCGCAGGTAGGCGGCCTTGAGGTCGTTGACGGCCTGGTCGACGTCGGTCTTGCTCATGCCCTGGCCCTCGAGCTCGGCACGCATCTTCTTCTCCGCCTTGGGGGAGAGCTCGCGGTCGCGCATCTCCTCGGCGATCTTCTCGAAGTACGTGTCGTGGCCCTGCTTGACGAGGACGTTGTCGCCGTTGAGCGCGTTGCCCAGGCCGGCGCTCGGTCCCTTCGCCTCGACCACGACGAGCCTGCCGTCGCCGGTCTCCCACACCTGGTCGAACCGGCCGCTGCCGGGCAGGCCGGGGTCGATCCGGGAGGGCGGCGGCGGACCGGGGTAGATCTCGGGCGTCGAGTGCATGCCCGCGCGGTCGCCGAGTTCCTCACCGATCTTGGTGAGACGTGCCTGGGCGGCCTTCTCCTCGGGCGAACTGGTCTCGGCGTCCTTCTGGTTCTGGTTCTCCTGCCGGCGTTCGTCGACGAGGTCCTGGTTCTCGCGCTTGAGCTCCGGGTCGACGTCGTCGCCGCGGGACGTGTCCACCTTGTCCTTGTGGAAGTCCGGCGGGATCGGCGTCTGGTCCTCGGACAGCACGAACTCGTCGCCCTGCCTGCGCACGGGCGGCACCGGGTCGCCGTTGGCGTCGGAGATGAGCTGTTCCTTGCGCGGGATGCGTCCCTGGGAGTCCTCGTCGAGGTAGTACTTCTTCCGGTAGTCCGGGTCGTTGACCTTCTCCTCCATCGACGCCTTGGGGTTGCGCGTCTCGATCTCCACGGGCTCGGGATCGATGTGGCGCTTGCCGTTGCCGTCGTCGCCGCGGTCCCTGGCGTCGGTCGGGTCGAGGTCCTTGTCCTTGTCGTGCGTGCCGGGCGCGAAGCCGTCGTCGCCGGTCTTCGTGGACGACCCGTCCGGGTGGTGGGTCTCCCACTCGCCGTTCGGCGGGATCTTCGGCTGGCGGGTGCCGTCGGGACGGATCTCGGGGTCGCTCGTGAAGACGCGGCCGTTGGCGTCGGTCCAGGCCGGCTTGGTCGGGGCCAGCACGGGCGCGTCGAGGTGCTTGGAGAGCTGCTTCGCGAAGTCGTTGCTGGCGGCGTCGCAGCCGATCAGGCGGACCGGCTTGCTGCCGTCGTAGCCGGAGCGGCGGAGCATGTCCGCGTACTCCTTCGGCGTGTAGTCGTGGCCGCCGATGCGGGCCCTGCCGTCCGGGGTGACGTGGACGTCCGCGGTGAAGTAGCGCGGGTCGTTGGGAACGCGGTGCGGCAGGTCGCCCATGTCCGGGTCGCCACCGTGGTGCGAGACGCCGGACGGGGTGGTCTCGGCGTGCCGCTGGTGCGCCTCCTCCGGGGAGGGGCGGTCCGCGGGCGGGGCGTCCTGGTCGTGGTGGTTCGGGCTGTCGGGGTCGCCGTCGTGCGGCTTGTCCGGGGTGTTGTCGTGCGGCTTGTCGGCGTCCGGGCCGTGGTGCGGCGCGTCCGCGTCGGGGCGGTGGGGCGCGTCGGCGTCGGGGCGGTGGGGCGTGCCGGCGTCGGGACGGTTCGGGGTCGCGGCTTCCGGGTGGGTGCTGTCCGGGGCGCGGTGGGGTGCCTCGGCCGTGTCGGTGCCCCGGTGGCGGGGGCCGTCCGGGGTGTGCGGGCGGGTGCCGTCGGGACGCGAGCCGTCAGGACGCGAGCCGTCAGGACGGGTGCTGTCGGGGCGCGAGCCGTCGGGGCGCGAGCCGTCCGGACGTGAACCGTCCGGGCGGGTGCCGTCGGGACGGTTGCCGGGGCCGCTGCCGTCCGGGCGGGACGGGCTGTCGGGCCGGTGTGGTGCGTCGGGCCGGTGGGGGGCGTCGGGACGTGACGGACCGCCGTGGGGCGCGTCCGGTCGGGACGGCGAGTTCGGGCCGCCGTGCGGCGCGTTGGGCCCGTGCGGAGTGTTGGGCGCGTGCGGTGCGTTGGGGCCGCCATGCGGCGCGTTGGGTGCGTGCGGTCCGTTGGGCGCGTGTGGCGAGTTCGGGCCGCCGTGGGGCGCGTTCGGGCCGTGCGGGGTGTTTGGACTGTGGGGTGCGTTGGGGGCGTGCGGTCCGTTGGGCGAGTGCGGTGCGTTCGGGCCGCCGTGGGGCGTGTTCGGGCCGTGCGGTGCGTTGGGACCGCCGTGTGGCGCGTTGGGCGCGTGTGGCGCGTTGGGACCGCCGTGTGGCGCGTTGGGCGCGTGTGGCGCGTTGGGACCGCCGTGTGGCGCGTTGGGCGCGTGTGGCGCGTTGGGACCGCCGTGCGGTGCGTTCGGCGCGTGTGGTGCGTTCGGGCCGCCGTGTGGTGCGTTTGGGCTGTGGGGTGCGTTCGGCGAGCCTGGGCGCGTTGGTGCGGACGGGCCGTTGTGCGGTGCGTCGGGACGTGACGACGGCGTCGTGTTGCCGTGCGGTCCGTCGGGACGCGACGGTCCGCCGTGCGGGCCGGACGGGGCCGTGTTGGGGCGGCCCTGGGGTGCGTCGGGGCGTGACGACGGTGCGTTCGGGGCGTCGGTGCGGGCCGAGGGGGCGTTCGGAGCCGTCGGTGCGGACGACTGCGGGCGCATCGGGGCGTCGCCGCGAGGGGCGTTCGGCGCGGACGGGCCGCCTGCCGCGGGGGCGTGCGGTGCTCCCGCCGACGGGCTGTGCGCCGGCGGCATGGTCGGGGTGGACGGTGCCGACGGGGCGTGCGGTGCCGCCGCCGAAGGGGAGGTGGCGCGGCTCGGGGGAGTCGCGTCGGGACGCGCCGCGTTCGGCGAGCCGGCCGAAGGGCCGCCGGTCGACGGGCTGTGCGGGGCACCGCCCGAGGGGGCGTGTGGCGCGCCGCCAGCAGAAGGCATTCCGCCCGAAGGCGCCGAAGGCGCGGAAGGCATCGAGGGTGCCGAAGGGGAGGACGGCATCGACGGGGACGACGGTGCGCTCGGCATCGACGTCGGACGGGCTGGGGCGTCCGCGCGGGACGCCGACGTCGACATGTCCGGGGAGCGCGGCGCGGGGGCGCTGGAGCCCAGGTCGCCGCGGCTGCCGGGGGTGCCGGTCCAGCCCTGGCCGGGACCCGACGGCGGACGGCCTCCCGCGGAGGACGACGGTGCGCCGCCGCCGCCGGCATTCGGGGCGCCGCCGCCCATCGGGCCCGACTGGGAGGGCGTCGACGACGGGGAGGTGTCCGGGGCGCGGGTGGGGGCCTGCGGGGCGTCCGGGCGGAGAGGTGCCTCCGGCGGTGCCACCGAGGACTGGACGGTCTGGCCCGTGTTGCGGGCCGGCGCCGGTGCGTCCGGGGTCGACGAGGTGTGAGGGGCGCTCGGGGCCGCAGGTGCGGAAGGCGAGCCGGGAGAACCGGGAGAGCTGTCGGGCGAACGCGGGGCCGAAGGAGCCGAGGCGTTGTCGGGCGCCCGCGACGGGGCGTCGGGCGCCGAGCTGTCCGGGGCGCGGGAAGGCGACGGCGCGGACGAGGGCGACGAGCTGTCCGGAGCACGCGAAGGCGCGTCCGGCGACGAAGGTGAAGAAGGTGACGACGGCGAGGAAGGCGACCCCGGCGAGGAAGGTGACCCCGGCGGCGAGGACGAGGAAGGAGACGACGGCGAACTGTCCGGAGAGGACGGTGAGGAAGGCGAAGAGGGCGAGGACGGCGAAGTGTCCGGAGAGGACGGTGAAGAAGGCGACCCGCCCGGAGACGAAGGCGAACCCGGAGACGAAGGCGAGCCAGGAGAAGACGGCGAGAGGTCCGGAGCGTTGGTGCTGTGGAACAGGCCACCGGGCTTGATGGACTTCGTGGAGATCACGTCGAGACCGGTCACCTTGCCGACCAGCTTGCCGACGACCTTCATGATCTTCGTGAAGATCTCGACCAGCTTGCCCAGCAGCGGCGAGACCTTCTTGATGGTCTTGATGAGCTTCTGGATCAGCTCACCGATCCGGGTGGCCCACTTCGAGATCGCGGTCACGGCCTGCGCCACGATCACCGGCGTGCCGAAGCCCAGCGTGAACACGGCCTCCAGCACCCACGTGATCAGCTTCGCGACCAGGTCGGCGATCAGGTCGCGCACCATCTCGCGCACGAACCCGACGACCATGCCCATCACACCGACGACGGTGCCGACCGAACCAGCGGTGGAAGCGGCGCCGGACAACGCGTCCAGCTGCTCGCCCGCGGCCTTGCGGTAGGCGTCGGCCGCGCCACCGGTCCACGAACCGGTGCCGTCGACGGCGGCCTTGTAGTCGCCCGCGATCTTGCCGAGCTCCTGCGAGACGTTGCCCCACGTCGTCGAGTACGACTGGATCACCGGCGGGTCACCCGCCAGCCAGTCCAGCGCCTCCTTCAACGGCTGCATGTGTTCCATCAGGAACGAGGCCGCGGACGACAGCAGCGTGCCGAACGGGTCGATCGCCATCGAGGCGGCGTCGGCCACGAGACCGACGACGCCGAGGCCGCCCTCGATCCAGCTGCCCTCGGAGATGCCCTTGTACGCGTCCACCGCCGAGTCGGCGATGGAGAAGCCGGTGGCCCAGCCGTTGTCACCGGTGCCGGCGTTGAAGAAGCCGGACGGTTCGGCGGGGGCCTTCGCCACCAACGGGTTCGGTGAGGACATCAGACGCCACCCTTCAGCGTGCGGGTGATCTGGTCCTCGACCTCTTGGTAGTGCTTCGCGGTCTCGGTGACCTTCTTGGCGGTGGCCTCCATGGCCTCCGCCGCGCCTTTCAACGCGTCCATGCCCCACTGCTCGACCGGATCGAGCAACATCCGGAACGGCTGGCAGATGATCCCGTACGCGTCAGTCGGCATCGACACGGTGTTCGCCGCGTCCACTGCCCCCTGCAGTCGCCCGTGCAGGCCCTCCAAGGCCTTGGCGTGCGCTTCCAGCACGTCCGAGGTGACGTTGAAACCACCGGAAGTCATCGAACCCCCTCAAGTTCGAGCAGCGGACAGAAAGATCAGGAGAGCACGGACTCCCCGCCGAAGTCGTCGTCATCGTCTGACGGCGGCCGGCGGCGCGGGGGAGGCGGCTGGGTCGGGCGGGGCGGAGGCGGTGCTTCGTCCTCCACCCGGAAGTTGATCTCGTTGCGGTCGTACGGCGTGCGCGTCGGCTCTTCGGCCGGCGGCGCCGGGAAGTTCTTCTTGGCCTCGTTGAACAGCACGTTGGCCGTCTCGTCCTGCGTGCCGATGGTCTCGGCCATGGCTTCCTGCAGCAGCTCGGGAATCCGGGACTGCGCGCGCTGCAGCAGCTTCATGATCTCGCCGCTGACCTCGGACATGCGCTTGCCGGAGGCGGACTCGTTGATCACGAGGTTCTGCAGGATCCCGTTGGACCCGACCAGGATCTCGATGGAGCCGTCCTGCGACCGCTCGGAGATCGTCATCCCCTGAACGCGCGTCGCCATCTCCTGATAGCGCGCGGCGCGTTCCTGGATGTTCTGGTTCCAGTTCGCGAGCATCTGCTCGGATCCGGCGATGTCCTCGGGCACCGGTGATTCCCTCCCAAAGCGGCGGCGGACTCAAAGGATGACGCAGCCGGATCCGATCTCGTTCCACCATGAGGTCAAATCGGCTGTGCAGACCAACGGCGTCCCACTGATCGGACCAGTGGGACGCCGTTACGTCAATCAACACAAGTCAAAGATCGCGCAGGGCGAGTCGACGAAAAGCGCGTCGACCCGCCCTGCGCGGGGTCACGTGCTAGTTGATGCCCAGCAGGTCGACGACGAAGATCAGCGTCTCGTTGGGCTTGATCACGCCACCGGCACCGCGCGCGCCGTAGCCCAGGTGCGGCGGGACGACCAGCTTGCGGCGGCCACCGACCTTCATGCCCTGGACGCCCTGGTCCCAGCCCTGGATGACACGGCCGCCGCCGAGCGGGAACTGGAACGCCTCGCCGCGGTCCCAGGACGCGTCGAACTGCTCACCGGACGAGTGGGACACACCGACGTAGTGCACGGACACGAACTGACCGGCCGTGGCCTCCGCACCGTCGCCAACGGTGATGTCCTCGATCAGCAGGTCGGCGGGCGCCGGGCCGTCGTGCGGGTCGACCTCAGGCTTCGTGGGGGCCATCACAACTTCCTCTCGGAACGGGGTTGTTCGCGCTCGATCCAATCACGCGGGGGCGGGCGCGGCCGAATGGCCTACGCGGACCAGCCCTACCCGGCCAGGAGTCCTCATGTCTTTCTTTAATCACCACCGGCCCCGCGGCCGGGAGACACAACAGAAGAAGGAGATGATCATGGCGGCAACCCTGCACCGCCTCCGGTCACTGCTCGGTGCGGCACTGGCGGCGGCAACGCTGTCCATGGCCTGCGTCAGCGTGGCCGAAGCAGCTCCGACTCCGGCCACCGACGGTGAGTTCGGCACCCAGATCGTCGGCGGCACGCGCGCGAGCACGTCCACCTACCCCTGGGTCGTCTACCTCGCCACGAGCAGTGGTTTCCAGTACTGCGGCGGCACTCTCGTCGCTCCCAACAAGGTCGTCACCGCCGCGCACTGCACCGAGGGCGACTCGGCGTCCGCGGTCCGGGTCGTGGCGGGCCGCGACGACAAGAACTCCACCGCGGGCACCGTCGCCCGGGTCACGAAGATCTGGATCCACCCGAGCTACCGCGACGTGACCCTCGGCTACGACGTCTCGGTGCTCACGCTCGACCGCAACCTGTCGCAGACCCCGATCCCGTTCGCCACCTCGGCGGACAGCGCGCTCTACAACGCGGGCACCAGCTCGACGATCCTCGGCTGGGGCACCACGTCCTCCGGTGGTTCGGCCTCGCGCTACCTGCTGCGCGCCACGGTGCCGCTGACCAGCAGCTCCAGCTGCACCAGCTCGTACGGCAGCGACTACAAGGCCACCCACATGGTGTGCGCCGGTTACGCCCAGGGCGGCACCGACACCTGCCAGGGCGACTCCGGTGGCCCGCTCGTGGCCGGTGGCAAGCTGATCGGCATCACGTCGTGGGGCGAGGGATGCGCGTCCGCCGGTTACCCCGGCGTCTACACCCGCGTCTCCACCTACGCGGCGCAGATCCAGGCACAGCTGTAAGAAACGTGCGGCCGGGAAGGGGCAACCCTTTCCGGCCTCGCTTACGTCCTGGAGACATGAACGGCAAGAAGCTGTTGGCCGGCGCCGCCGTGCTGGTCGTCGCCGGAGTGAGCGTGAGCTCCGCGGTGCGGGACGAGACCCTCGCACCACCACCGATCGTGGACTACGGGCCGGTGCGCCTTGTCGCGTTCGATTCATGTGACAACGCATTGACCGAACTGCGCCGCGCCATGGCCCCGTACGTCAGCGCGTACGGCATTGGCAGCCACAACTTCCTCACCATGGAGGGGACGGTGGCGGACAGCGCGGGCGTCGCGCAGAAGAGCGTGCCCGACGCTCCCACCGCCGCCACGCCGCCCACGCAGCAGCAGGACCACTCGACGACGAACGTCCACGAGCAGGGCGTCGACGAGCCGGACATCGTGAAGACGGACGGAAAACGCGTCGTCTCCATCGCCGACGGCAAGCTGCGCGTCATCGACGTCGCGTCCAAGTCGATCACCGGCACGGTCGACCTCGGCGAGCGCAGGGCGAGCCAGCTGCTGGTCTCCGGCGACCGCGCACTCGTGGTCGCCGACGGCCCCGTGCCGATGATGAAGCCGTCGCTGCCGCCCGACCGCCCGTCGATCGCGCCGGAGACCGCCACCGAGCTCGTCCTCGTAGACCTCAAGGGGCTCAAGGAGATCAGCAGCCTCAAGACCGACGGCTTCTACCTCGACGCCCGCCAGATCGGCGGCACCGCCCGCGTCGTCGTCCGCTCGCAGCCGCGCCTGCCGTGGGTGTACCCGGACCAGACGACCAACGAAGCAGGATCGTTGCGCCGCAACAAGGAGATCCTGCAGAACGAGCCCATCGGATCGTGGCTGCCGCGCTACGAGCTGAACGAGAACGGCGCCAAGTCGAGCGGAACCCTGGTCGACTGCGCGAACGTCAGCCGCCCGTCCGCACCGAGCGCGACGTCGATGCTGACCGTGCTGACCTTCGAGCTCTCCGGTCAGCTCGGCACCGGTCAGCCGGTCTCGATCGTGGCCGACGGCGACACCGTCTACGGCACCGACCGCAGCCTCTACATCGCCGACGACCACCGCCTGCTGCCGGAACTCCCTTCCAGGCCACCGGTTCAGCGCCCGATCACCACGGCGATCCACCAGTTCGACATCGGCAGCCCCGGCCCGCCCAAGCACGTCGCTTCCGGTGACGTGAACGGCACGCTGCTCAACCAGTACTCGCTGTCCGAGCACGAGGGCGTCCTCCGCGTCGCCACCACCACGGGCACCGAAGGCCCTTGTTGCTGGCGGATGCCCGCGGACGTGGTGCCGCAGCAGAACATCGCGCCGGCGCCGTCGGAGAGCTTCGTCACGACACTGCGCCGCGAGGGCAACCAGCTCGCCAAGGTGGGCCAGGTCGGCGGGCTGGGCAAGAACGAGCGGATCTACAGCGTCCGGTTCATCGGCAAGCTGGGCTACGTCGTCACGTTCCGCCAGACCGACCCGCTCTACACGCTCGACCTGAGCGATCCCAGGCAGCCCAGGGTGACGGGCGAGCTGAAGATCACCGGCTTCTCCGCCTACCTGCACCCCGCGGGCGACGGGAAGCTGATCGGCGTCGGCCAGGAGGCGACCGAGCAGGGCAGGACGACCGGCACCCAGGTGTCGCTGTTCGACGTGGCCAATCCCGCGTCACCGCAACGACTCGCGCAGTACCACCTGCCGAACTCGAGCTCAGAGGCCCAGTTCGACCCGCACGCGTTCCTCTTCTGGCCGCAGGACGGCACGCTCGTCATCCCGGTGTCGGCCTACCGGTCGAGTCCCGAGGTCTCCTCGTTGGTGCTGCGCGTCGAGGGCAACCAGTTGCGCGACAACGGCAAGATCGTCGAACCGTCCAGCCCGAACAACTACGGCGGCCCGAGGCGCACGATCGTCATCGGCGACCAGCTGTGGTCGATCTCCAACGCGGGCGTGCAGGTCAACGCGCGCAGCGGCCTGGCACAGCAGGCCTGGCTGCCGTTCACGCAGTAGCGCGGTCTCCGTTGAGCAGGCGGTGCGACAACACCGTGCCGCCTGCCATCGCCGCCGGGATCACGACCAGCGCGGCCAGCGGGATCAGGCACAGCAGGTAGGTCGGCACGGCGAGCCCGAGCACCAGGCCACGGCGCGTCGCGAGGATCTGCCTGCGCTGCTTGAACGTCCGGCCGCGGCGCGTGAACGGGATGCCGGTCAGCTCGATGCCGAGCAGGTAGCCGTTGATGAGCACGGCCAGCACCGGCACGACGGTCTGCCCGACGATCGGGATGAACCCGCAGAAGAACAACGGGATCGCGAACAGGATCGACGTGCCGACCAGCAGGAGCGTGCCGCGCAGCCCCACCAGGAACCCGCGCCACCAGCCGATCTGCTCCGCCTCCGGCACGCCGCCGAGCTCGTCCTCGACCTCTTCCGAGATGTACTCGTAGAACGGGCCGCCGATCATGAGCGTGATCGCGGTGAACAGCAGCACGCTCAGTCCGAGCCCGGCCGCGATCACCGAAATTCCGACGGCGACCTCGACGACGCTCTTCCAGGTGTCGCTCCACGAGTCCGCGAAGCCGGTGAGCCATCCGGCGATCGAGTCGATGTTCGTGACCAGCAGCACCCAGCCGCCGATCATCAGCACGGCCGTGATGACCGCGGGCAACGCACCCATCAGCACGCGCTTGGGCGAGCTGAACACCAGGCTGAACCCACGCAGCAGCAGACCGACACCGGCACCGAAGTCCTTGATCACGCGCGCAGGATAGTCGGTTTCGTCCCCTGCTGAGACGCGGTGGAGTGATTTCGCGCGGAGCGGCATGATGGGCGGTCCGAGTGCGGGAGGCGTTGAGGTTGAGCAACCCAGCTAAGAACGCCGTCGTCGTCCCGGACGGGCCGCTGCCGATGCTGCCGCCGTCCATCTGGGAGTCGAGGGACGTGCGCGAGGCGGTCGCCGCGGAGTCGCCTGGCGCCGTGGTCGCGATCGCGCGCAAAGCCCACGGCCTGCGTCAGGACGAACTGGGCACGCTGGCCGGGTTCTCCCAGTCCGCGATCTCCCGCCTGGAGTCGGGCAGCAACATCGCCTACGACATGCGCGTCCTGCGCACGTTGCAACGGCTGCTCGGCATTCCCGCCCACCTGCTCGGCCTGACCGACCGCACGGTGCCGGTGCCCTCCGGCGACCTGGTCGTCGGGATGGAGGGCAAGGCGCTGATGGCGTTGTGCGCCTCCGCCGTCTTCAGCGCGGACAACGACGACGCGGTGAGCCAGCTGCTCGTGCTGCGCCGGATCGTCAACGACGCGCACAACTGGCGGGCGACCGGAGCCCTCATGCCCGCCGTCCGCAGCATGTACGACGTCATCGACGCCTTGCGCCGCAACGCGCGTGGCGAGATCCGCCGGCGGTTGCTCGGCACGGGCGCGATGTACGCGGAGTTCTACGGCTGGCTGTTCGAGGAGGTCGGCGACCTGCGCAACGCCGGCGCGTGGACGTCCAGGGCGTTGGAGCAGGGCCAGGCCGCGGACGACAGGGACGTCGTCGCGTACTGCTACGTGCGGATGAGCCAGCTCGCCGAGGCCGACGGCGACGACGACCGCGTCATCGGCCTGGCGCGGGCCGCCCAGCGCGAGACCGGGGTGAGCCCGGTCGTGCGCGCGATGGCGTTGCGGCAGGAGGCACGCGGACTTGCCCGAGCGGGTCAGAACGCGTGCATGCGGCGGTTCGACCTCGCACAGGCGTTGGTGCAGAACGTGGAACGGCCGCTCACGGACGAGTACTCGATCGGCTACTGCTTCACCGACCTGCACGTTCAGATGCAACGGGCCGCGAGCATGGTCGCGCTTTCCGACCACCGGCGCGCCATCGACGCGTACACGGAGCTCATGCCGCGGTGGGGCAGCGTCTGCCAGTGGGAGCAGGGCGTGCACACGGCCACCCTCGCCTACGCGCACGCCGCCAACGGTGACGTCGACCAGGCCGTCGAACTGGGGTTCGCGGCACTGGACCTGGCCCGCGTGACGGGGTCGCAGCTCATCGTGAACGAGCTGGCCAGGCTCGGACCGTGGGCGGCGACGCCGGCGATCGCCGAGCTCACGGCCCAGCTCCGGTAGCCCGCCGTATGCGAGTTCCGCATACGGCACCCGCAAATCGTATAGAACCCTGCCCATTCCGCGGGGCAGCCCGCACGATCTAGGGGTGATCGACCTAGCCGAACGAACGCCGCGCTCGGATGAGGTCACCGAGAGGTTCTGCGCGGCAGTGGCAGAGCAGAGCTCGGGCCCTTACCGGCTCAAGTTCTACGCCACCACGCACGCCGTCGTGTGTGTGGTGGACGACGCCGAGGTGAAGGCATGAGCATGCCTGTCTTGCTGGTCCGCAAGCGTGCGGGTGTCGTAGGCGAGACACAACGCACGTGCCACCTCGTACCCGTACCCGACGACGACACACTGCTCGCGTTGACCGCGTACTGCGGCGAACTCATCCATGAGGGCGAGGCCGAACTGCTCTCCCAGCCCTCCGGAATGCCGTGCGTCGGCTGCCTGTACCGCGTGCCGATGCCCCGTTAGCTCGCTGGCGAGGCGATGCAGGCCGTACCGAACCTGCGGAACCCGACGCGTTCGTAGACCCGCGCGATCTCCAGGCTTCCCGCAGACAGGAACACCAGCTCGGCGCCCCGTTCCAGGGCGTCGCGCGCCAGTTCCGCCGTGACCGCACCACCGAGGCCACGTCGCCGTGCCGCCGGCAACGTGCCGATGCCCGCGATCTCCACGACGTCACCCGCCCGTTGCGCGGTGCCCACCGCCAGCACGCCCTCGCCTGGCAGGTCGGCCACCGCGTGACGGTGCCGGGTGCTCATCGGGACGGCGCCTTCGAGTGCCGCGTCCCGTTCCGCCACACCGGCTTCACCCGCCGCCGTGCCCGGCGAGGAGAACGCCAGCTCCGCCACGACGGACACCTCGGCGGGCCGCGTGTCGAGCACGCGCACGTGCGGATGCGGTTCCGGCAGCTTCTCGGGATCGAGCACCAACAACGGCGCTTGGAGCACCTCCAAGCCGGCCTCGACCGCGACGTCGAGCAGGCCCGGCGTCGTCTCGTGCACCCACTCGAACGCCTCGGGCACACCGAGTTCGCGCTGCCGCTCCCGCACCTTCAGCACGTCCGCCACCGTCGGCTGCCCGCCGGGGAACCGGGGCCGCGCGTAGTACGGGTAACCGTCGCCCGCCTGGACGAACAGCACCAGCTCGCCGTGTTCCTCAACACGAGATCCCGGTCGGGGCACAGAGTCGTAAAACTCTTCGAGAACACTCCGCATAGAAGATCACGCTAGCTACCTTTGGCGGTATGACGCACCGCATTTCCCGCAGCGACCTCTCATGAGGGCCTTGGCGGCGTTGGCCGCCCTGCTCCTGGTCCTCACCGGCTGCGGCAGCGACCGCGAGGACCGCTTCGCCCGGCCGGGCGCGCCCAAGCAGTCCCCGAGCGGGAAGTTCGTCGCGCACGCCGAGAGCGCGAGCGAGGTGCGGGTGACCGACCGCAACGGCGGTGACGTGTTCCGCAAGTCCTATGAGTACGCGACGAGTTCGCGGGCGGACGGCATCGGCGTGGTGTGGCTGTCCCAGAAGGACCAGCTGTGGGTGCTCGTCCCCGGTGACACGAGCGAGCGCGTCGAAGCCGGGCCCGACGGCGTGTGGACGGCGGTCGAGGCGGACCTACCGAGCGAGATCACGCGGCTCGGGTGAGGGGTCCGGCTCGCCTTCGGTGATCCGCCGGCCGCGGTCCAGTTCCGCGTCGAGCTCGGCGCCGAGCAGCACGGCGATGTTCGAGATCCACAGCCACACCAGGAAGACGATCACGCCGCCCAGCGAGCCGTAGGTCTTGTTGTAGGACGCGAAGTTCGCGACGTACAAGGCGAAACCGATGGTCGCGAGCACCCACAGCACGATCGCGAGGAGACTGCCGGGGCTGACCCAGCGGAAGCCCTGCTGCCGGACGTTCGGCGCGGCCCAGTACAGGACCGCGAACGCCAGGCTCACGAGCAGCAGGATGACCGGCCACTTCACGACGTCCCACACGGTGACCACGGTGTCGCCGAGACCGATGGCGTTGCCGACCGTGTCCGCGATCCCGCCGGTCAGCACGAGGGCACCGAGGGTGAGCGACACCAGAACCACCGCGCCGAGCGTCAGCCCGAGCCGCAGCGGCACCGTCTTCCAGAACGGCCGGCCTTCCTCCACGTCGTACATGGCGTTGCACGCGCGCATGAACGCACCGAGGTAGCCCGACGCGGTCCACAGCGCCGTCAGCAGGCCGATGATGCCGAGCAGGCTGGCAGCGTTCTGGCTCTTCTGCAGCTCCTCGATGGACGACTTCACCAGGTTGCCGGCCTCACCCGGTGCGACCTGGTCGACGTACTTGAGGAGTTCCTGCGTCGTCGTGTCGCCCAGCAGAGCGAGCGCGGACGTCAGGACGATGATCCCGGGGAACAGTGACAGCACCGCGTAGTAGGTGAGCGCTGCGGCCCAGTCCGTCAGGTTGTCGTCGTTGAACTCCTTGACCGTCCGTTTGAGAACGCCCCACCAAGCGCCCTTGGGCAACTTGGTGGGGCCTTCGACGGTCTTACCTGCGGGCACGGCGCCAGTTGACCGAGCGCGAGCCGATACCGGCCATGTGCAATGCGAGCAGCAACAGTCCGAGCACGATCAGCGTGTTCACGGTGATCACGTCACCGAGCGCGACCTTCGCCAGATCGAGGATCAGCGCGAGGCCGAACGAAACCGCGGCGATGATGGCCAGCATGTGTCCACCTCCTAAGTGGTTGAGCTGCGGATACCCACTTGTTCACCGCGGAATCGCGCCGTTCGGAGCAATGGACATGTCATGATCGGTCCCGTGGACGTCCAGCGCTGGCAAGCAGCGGCGGTTCCGTGGTGGGTGACCAAGGTCGGGCTCGTCGGTGGGTGGATCGCCGCCTTCTACTTCGCCGTGAGCGCGAACGAGGCACCGTGCACGGCCGCGCAGCCGTGCCTGCCGGATCCGTTGTTCTCTCTCGCGGTGGTTCCGTTGCTGGCCACGCCGTTGCTGTTGTTGTTCAGCCGTGTGCTCACGGGCTGCGCGATGGGCGTGCTGTTCGGTGCGATGGACCTCATGCTCGACGGCAGTGCGGTGGCGAACCTGGCGTTCGGGCTGCACGCCGGTGCGTGCGCGTTGGTCGCGGCGTGGACGGTCAGGTCGCGTGCGGACCAGCACGAGGCCGCGGGCGCGACGATCGTCTCGCTGCCGGACCTGCCGCCACAACGCGGAGTTCTCCGCATCGTCGCCGTGCTGCTGGTCCTCTTCGGGTTCCTGACGTTCGTGCAGTACAGCCTCACCAACGACGCGATCGAGCAGCACATCGCGAACGCCAGCCGCGTCGACGCCGAGGTCGTCGAGATCAAGAACGCCTACGAGGTGTGGGTGGAGCTGCCGGACCGGCAGCGCACCGCGTTCGAGCCGCTCGCGCCGGAGTCCTATCAGGTCGGTGACGAGGTGCCGGTGCTCGCGGACGGCACGTGGGTGCGGATGGCGAACGAACCCGAGGACGTCACGTGGTGGCTGACCATCGGTGGCTCCGCCGTGTTCTTCGCGATCATGCTGGCCGCGCGGGAACGCCGCCGCCGCGCGTTGTGGACGGGCCCGGTGAAGGCCCTCCGGTTGCGGATCCACCAGATCGGGCCGCGCCGGGTCCTGTTGCGGTACGACAAGAAGGACATCGCCACGCTCACCACGCTCGCCGATCTGGGGCTGGAGGAGCCGCTCTACCACGACACCGAGGAGTTCGGCCGCGTGTGGCGCGGCGAGGAGGACCCGCCGGTGCAACTGGAGCCGGCCGAGGTCCTCGTCGCGGGGGAGTGGCACCTCGGCGGCCAGGTGGCGGTGCTCGTCGAGGGCGAGGTCGTGGCGACCAGCACGCTGAACCGCGTCCGCCCGCGCCACGTCGTCCACAGTGCACACCTGCCGGGCGAGCCGGTCACCGCGGGCACGCCGGTCGAGCTGCCGCACGCGATCTGGCCGGGGGACCGCCGCCGGATCGAGGGCGTGGCGCTGCTGCTCGGCGCCGCCGGCGCGTTGATCGCGCTGAAGTTCTACCCGGAGCTCATCATCCTCGGGCTGATCGGCATCCAGTGCGTGCTGTCGGCGGTGACGCGGTTCCAGCCGATGCTGCGCCTCGACCACAACTCGGTCGTGCTCTACACCGGCGTCTTCACCTACCGCGTGCCGTGGGCGCAGCTGCACGGTGTGCGTCGCTCCGGCCCTCAGCTCATGCTCGCGTTCGGGCCGCACGGCGACGTTCTCACGACACCGCACCTGCCGGACAGGCAGGCGGGCGAGAAGCTGATGTGGGCACGCGCCCGGTCGTTGATCGCCGAGCACCAAGGGGAACGCGTGACCCGCAAGCTCAACATCAGCGTGCTGATCGGCGCGATCTACGCCGCGCTGGTGCTGTTCATCTGAGCTTGGCCACGGCCTTGAGCAGACGGTCCACATCGGACTCGTCGGTGTAGGGCCCGATGCCCGCCCGCACGGCACCCTTGTCGCCCAGACCGAGCCACCGCGAGCACTCGAGCGCGTAGAAGTGGCCGGCGGGCGCGTTCACGCCCTCGGCTCCGAGCCTGCGGTAGACCTCGGCCGGGTCCAGCCCGTCGACGGAGAACAGCACGGTCGGCGTGCGCGACGAAGCCTTGCTGTAGATGCGCACGCCGAGTTCCTGCAGCCCGTTCTCCAACTGCTCGCGGAGGCCGAGTTCGTGCTCCTCCAGGCCGTCGAGCTCTCGCATGAACTCCACGGCGGCGGTCGTGCCGGCCAGCAGTTCGTACGGCAGCGTGCCCAGCTCGAACCGTTCCGGCACGGCGTTGGTCGAGGGCAGCAGCTTGTCCGGCCGCAACGTCTCCAGCAGTTCCGGTGCGGCCGCCAGCACGCCGAGGTGCGGGCCGAGGAACTTGTACGGCGAGCACACGAAGAAGTCCGCGTCCAACGCCTCGACGTCGACCGGCACGTGCGGTGTGTAGTGCACGCCGTCGACGTAGACGAACGCCGCCGCCTCGTGCGCCGCCCGGGCGATCTCCGCGACGTCCGGACGCGTGCCGAGCAGGTTCGACGCCGCCGTGATCGCGACGACGCGGGTGCGGTCGGACAGCAGCTTCGTCACCGACTCGACGGGCAGCTCACCGGTCGTGCGGTCGAACGGCGCCCATCGCACCGTGGCCCTGGCAGCCTCGGCCGCCTGGACCCACGGCCTGATGTTCGCGTCGTGGTCGATCCTGGTCACGATGATCTCGTCGCCCGGCCGCCAGTTCTTCGACAGCGTGCGGGCGAAGTCGTAGGTCAGCTGGGTCATGCTGCGCCCGAACACGATGCTGCCGGCGTTGAGGAACTCCGCCATCGTGCGCCGGGCGGTCCGCACGATCTCCTCGGCCCGGCGTTCGGCGGCCGTCACGCTGCCGCGGTTGGAGATCGCCGAGGTCAGCGTCGCCCTGACCGCCTCGCCGACGACGTCGGGCACCTGCGCGCCGCCGGGCCCGTCGAAGTGCGCGGCGCCCTCGCGCAAGGCGGGGAAGTGGGCGCGAACCGCAGCTACGTCGTAGGCCATGCCCTCATGGTGCTGGAGCACCCACGAATCGGGAAAGGATCAACCGTAGGGTCATCACCTGTTCGGTCGCGTCGAAGTCGGGGTCGATCAGCCTGCCGAACAGGCCGTCGACCAGTGCCTGAGCCCAGCTCGCGGCCGTCAGCGCGCTCACCGGGAGGGTGATCTGGCCGGCGTCGTGCGCCTGTTGCAGCAGGGCGGCCAGCTCGTCGCGCATCACCTGTTCGTTGCGGCCGACGAGCTCCCACAGCTCCGGATCGCGGCTGGCCTGCGCCACGACCTCCAGCACCAGCCCCGCCACGGACCGGTCGAGCGCGGGCACGCACAGATGGTCGACCATCAGCAGGACGCCGTCCCACGGGCTCAGCTCGCGGGCCTTGGCGAACATCTGCGCGTTGTCCTCGGCGTCCTGCACGAAGATCTCGCGGAAGATCGCCCGCTTGGTGGGGAAGTAGTGGAAGAGACTGCCGGTGCTGATGTCCGCGGCCCGGCAGATGTCCGCGACGGTCGTGCGTTCGAAACCCTTCTGCGCGAACAACCCCGCCGCGGTGTCGGTGATGTGCCGCTTCTTCTCCGCGTGCTTGACCGGGTCTACCGTTCGCACCTGTAGTACTGCCTCTTCTTCTCGTCCCGCACGGAGACGCCGCGTTTGCGGATCTCCCGCGCCAATTCTGCGGCCTCCGCGTTCTCGTACTTCGCGATGGCCTTCCTGCGGGCCGTGAACAGCGCGTTCACGTCCGCCGCCAGTTCGGGCGCGTGCTCGACCCACATCCGGAACTCACCGGCGAACAGGTCCGCGGCACGCCACCGGTAGTCCTGTTCGGTGAAGGCCCGTTCCAGTCTGGACCTGCTCAGGTCGGACGTCTCGCGGGCCAGTTCGGTGCCGCTGGGCGACAACAGCACGAGCTGCTTGCCGTCCGCGAACGCCGACTCGACCTCCTCGCGGCCGAAGCCGAACGTCCTGTCGTCCTTGTGCAGCGTGATCCGGCTCGGCGAGACCTCGACCGACATCATCTCGCTCGCCCAGAACAACGCGAACACGAAGCCCGCGCCCGCGCCGACGGCCAGAGCCGCGAGCGTCGCCCAGGGCTCCGGGATGTCCGTGACCAGCTCGAACACACCTTGGAACGGGAACCACCTCAGCGTCGTGATCCACCCGGCGGCCAGCTCGAGTCCCCAGCCCGCGGCGGCGCCGGCGGCCGGGCACGCGACCCAGATGCCGTACCGGACCGCCGCGGTCTCCTGCACAGTCGTCATGGCGCTCAATACTAGACCGAGCGCTCGGTTTATTCTGAGTTACGGCAGGTAGAAGGTCAGGAAATCGCTCGTGACCGGCGGGAACAGCCTGGTCATCAGGGCTTCCTTCGGGCCGGGGTAGACGTCGGAGAACCGGCGGCGCAGCCCGTCGATGCCGTGCGGGCCGAACAGCAACGGCGCCAGCAGGTCCGGGGCGATGCCCGCGCCGCCCTGCGAACCAGGGCCGAGCAACGTGCCGCCCCACTCGTACGGGCCGATCTCCTCGCCGTCCCAGTGGAAGCGGACGTGCGTGCGGTAGAAGCCGAGCACCACCTCGTCGGGGTCGTGCCCGCGCAGGCGTTGCGCGAAGACCGGCCGCAGGTGTTCGAGCAGCCTCGGGATGCTCGGGATGCGCACCATGTACTGGTCGAGGTCCGCTCGCCTGGCTCCCAGGTACTCCTCCAGCGCCGGGTGCCGTTCGCCGGCCTCGGCCGGATTCACCAGCGCCACCAAGGCTTTCACGGCGTCGTCGTCGATGCCGGCGATCTCGCCGAGCACGACGTCGCCCTCTTCCTCCGGCGTGCTGCGCCCGGTGGCGACCGGGGTGCCTTCGCGGTCGACGATCCAGGTGATCGAGCCGGTGCGGTCGATCAGCCAGCGCCAGCACGGCGTGCCGTGGCCCACGCGCAGGTCCGCGCCCTGCTGGGCGGCGTCCTGAAGCCTGTTCAGCACCGGGATGTCGGCCTCGGTCGCGCGCCGGATCGTGTGTCCCGCAACGGCTTCCGGCTTCCGGACGAGCGGCCGGGTCTGCTTGATCGGGATCGCGTAGGTGTAGCCGAACTGGCGGTAGAAGTACGGGACGCCCATCACGAACTGGAGCAGGTGACCGCGCTCGGCCGACCTGTCGTTCGCCCAGCCCATCAGCTGTCGTACGAGGCCTCTGCCCTCGTACTCGGCGTCGGTGGCGACCTGTTCGATCTGTCCCGCCGGGATGTCCAGGCCGGCGAGCGTCACCGTCTCGTCCATCAACGTGAGGGTGGAGACGATCCGGCCGGCGTCGTCGGCGACTCCGACCCAGTCGCAGCCCGCGTCCGGGTCGGTCATCAGCAGGCGGGCGTCGACGCCGTCGCTGGGATCCATGCGCGAGACGACGAGCTTCTCGACCTGGGGCAGGTCTTCCGGGCGTGAGGTGCGGATTTCCACGGCCGGAGTGTTTCCAGGGCGGTGGTTGTCCGCAAACGGATTTACGGTCGTGCGCATGGACTGGAACAAGCAGTTGACGGACCAGCTCGAATTCCACTGGAACGTGCAGTTGCGGCCACGGCTCGAAGGCATGACCGACAACGAGTACTTCTGGGAGCCCGTGCCCGACGCGTGGACCGTGCGTCCGGACAACACGATCGACTGGCAGTACCCGGCGCCCGAGCCCGTCCCGGTCACCACGATCGCGTGGCGGATGGCGCACATCATCGTGGGCGTGTTCAACGCGCGCACGGCCTCGCACTTCGGTGGCCCGCCCGCCGACTACGCGACCTGGCAGTTTGCGATGACGGCGGATGACGCGCTGAAGCAGCTCGACGACGCCTACGCGGCGTGGATGGCCGGCGCGCGCACGGCGGACCTGTCGAAGGCCGTCGGTCCGGCGGAGGGACCGTTCGCGGCGGAGCCGATGGCGACTCTGGTGCTGCACATCAACCGCGAGGTGATCCACCACGCCGCGGAGATCGCGCTGCTCCGGGACCTCTATCTCAGGGAGAGCTAGTCACCTCGAAGTGCCTACTTTCTAGAAGTTGGCGCTAACTGCAAGATGGTGCCCGTCGAGAACGTCGGAGGGGATCATCATGCGAGTCATCACGCAGAAGACCGTGGGCGACGCGTCCGTGCTGGAGGTCGCGGAGGCGGCGACGCCCGTGCCCGGACCAGGTCAGGTGATGGTCAAGGTGGGTGCGGCGGCCGTCAACCCGGTCGACACCTACGTCCGCGGCGGCGGGTTCCCCGCGCTCGGCGAGCCGCCGTTCACGCTGGGCTGGGACGTCGCGGGCACCGTCGTGCAGGACGCTGAGGGGTTCGTGGCCGGGGAGGACGTCTACGGGCTGCTGACGTTCCCCGGCACCGGCGGTGGCTACGCCGAGTACGCCGTCGTGAACGCCGCCGACCTGGTGCGACGGCCGTCGTGGCTGACCGTCGAGCAGGCGGGCGCGACTCCGATGGTGGCGCTGACCGCCTGGCAGACGCTCGTCGGGCGCGCCGGTGTGTCGGCCGGTCAGCGCGTGCTGGTCCACGCGGCCGCCGGGGGTGTCGGGCACGTCGCGGTGCAGATCGCCAAGGCCCGGGGCGCGTACGTGATCGGCACGGCCTCCGCGGCCAAGCACGACTTCCTGCGCTCGCTCGGCGTCGACGAGGTGATCGACTACCGCCACCAGGACTTCACCGAGATCGAGCCGGTCGACGTCGTCCTCGACACAGTCGGCGGGCAGTACGCGGAGCGGTCCGCCAAGGTGATCAAGCCCGGTGGCGTGCTCGTGTCGATCATCCCGGGGAACCCGGGTTTTGACGTTGACCGAGCTTCCGAGCTGGGCATCCGGTTCGAGTTGTTCCTGGGCGTCGTCGCGTCCGGGGCTGACCTGGCCGCGTTGCCGCAGCTCAAGGTGCAGATCGATCACGTCGTGCCGCTGGCGGAGGTCACGAAGGCCCACGAGCTCGTCGAGTCCGGCCGGACGACGGGCAAGGTCGTCCTGGTGCCGTGACCCCTCGTTAACCGTGCGTTGACCATGTACACCGATCGTGTGACAAACATCCACACGATCGGGGAGTGCTCATGGCGCGGTGGAGTCCACTTGCCTTAGTTGTCGCTTTGCTGGCGGCGGTCGGCCTTTACGGGTCGACCGCCGCTGTCGCAGCAGCTCCGCTCACCGTGGCGCAGGCGATCGCGACCCAGAACGGGTCGTCGGCGACTGTCCGCGGGTATGTCGTCGGCCAACCCACGGCCACGACGACGGTCATCCGTTCGGGTTATCCGAACGACTACGCGCTGGCGCTGGCCGACTCGGCCTCCACGACCAGCACCTCGAACATGGTCTACGTGCAGATCCCGTCGGCGTTCCGCGCCTCATGGGGCATGCAGTCGAACCCGTCGCTGCTGGGCAGGCAGATCGACGTCACGGGCTCCCTGAGCGTGTACTTCTCGCACGCCGGGCTGACCTCGTCCACGGCGTTCGCGTTCGCCGGAACGACCCCGCCGACCAGCACGACCACTCCGCCGACCACGACCACCAGTGGACCGCCGTCTGCCTGCGAGAGCTACTACACGTCCGCCTGCGGCAAGAGCGGCGCGGCGCTGAAGTCGGCGTTGAACTCGATCATCCGCAACCAGACCAAGCTCAACTACGAACAGGTCTGGGACGCGCTGAAGGCCACCGACCAGGATCCGTCGAACTCGAACAACGTGATCCTGCTGTACAGCGGCCGCACGCAGTCCAAGTCGACCAACGGCGGCGGGGCGAACGACTGGAACCGTGAGCACGTCTGGGCCAAGTCGCACGGCGACTTCGGCACCGCCACCGGTCCCGGCACCGACATCCACCACCTGCGTCCCGAGGACGTGTCGGTCAACGCCACGCGCGGCAACCTGGACTTCGACAACGGCGGGAACGCGGTCCCCGAGGCGTCGGGAAGCAAGTACGACAGCGACTCGTTCGAACCGCGCGCCGCGGTGAAGGGCGACGTTGCGCGCATGATCTTCTACATGGCCGTGCGCTACCAGGGCGGCGACGGGTTCGCGGACCTGGAGCTCAACGACCAGGTGTCCAACGGGTCCGCGCCGAAGATGGGCAGGCTCTCGGTGCTGAAGGCCTGGAGCGCCGCAGACCCGCCGGACGCGTTCGAGAAGCGCCGCAACCAGGTGATCTTCGACAGCTACCAGCACAACAGGAACCCGTTCATCGACCACCCGGAATGGGTCTCCTCTATCTGGCCGTGAGTCGTTCGAGGAAGGGGCGCTGCGCGGAGACGATCTTCGCGCTCGCCTCTTCCACGCTGAACCACTGCACGCGGTCGACCTCGGGAAAAGTCTTCTTCTGACCCGACTTCGGCGGCCACTCCATCTCGAACGTGCCCGGCGTGACCGTCTCCGGATCCAGGTCGCCCTCGAGCGCCCAGACCGTGATGACCTTGCCGGAGCCCTTGGCCTCACCGAGCGCGATCAGCTCGCCGTCCGGCACCGGCAGCCCGAGTTCCTCCTCGAACTCGCGCCGTGCGGCCTGTTCGGGCGTCTCGTCGTCGGTGTACTCACCCTTCGGCACGGACCACGCGCCGGCGTCCTTGCGGGCCCAGAACGGGCCGCCCATGTGCCCGAGAAGCACTTCCAGCTGCTCGCGTCGTCTGAAGAGCAGGATTCCGGCCGACCGTTTCATACTGTCCAGCATGGCGGACTGGGTCCTGCACGTGGACCTCGACCAGTTCATCGCGGCGGTCGAGGTGCTGCGCGATCCGTCGTTGCGCGGCAGGCCCGTGGTGGTGGGCGGCAACGGCGACCCGACCGAACGCGCGGTCGTGGCCACCGCGTCCTACGAGGCGCGCGAGTTCGGCGTGCGTTCGGGGCTGCCGTTGCGGACCGCGTTCAAGAAGCTGCCGGACGCCGTCTACCTGCCGGTGGACCACGCCCTGTACGAGGCCGCGTCGGCGGACGTGATGGCCGTGCTGCGCTCGTTCCCCGTGGTCGTCGAGGTGATGGGCTGGGACGAGGCGTTCGTCGGGGTTTCCACGGACGATCCCGTCGAGTTCGCGCGGTCGTTGCAGGCGGCGGTGCTGTCGGCGACGGACCTGCACTGCTCGGTGGGCATCGGCGACAACAAGCTGCGGGCCAAGATCGCGACCGAGTTCGGCAAGCCCGCCGGCGTCTTCGAGCTCACGCGGGAGAACTGGGTCGAGGTGATGGGGCACCGGCCGACGTCCGCCCTGTGGGGGATCGGCACGAAGACCGAGCGCAAGCTCGCGGAACTCGGGCTCGTGACCGTGACGGACCTGGCCTCCGCGCCGGTGGACGTGCTGGCCGCCCGGTTCGGGCCGCGGATGGGGCCGTACTACCGGACCGTCGGGCTGGGCGCCGGTGACACGGTCGTGAGCGCGACGCCGTGGGTCGTGAAGTCCCGGTCGCACGAGAAGACCTTCCAGCAGGACCTCGCCTCGCTGGAGGACATCCGCCGCGAGGTCGTGGCGCTGGCGCATCAGGTCGCCGCGGACGTGGTCACCGAGGGACGTCCAGCCGTGCGCGTGGGCGTGAAGGTGCGGTTCGTGCCGTTCTTCACGAAGGTCCGCCTGATGAAGCTGCCTGCACCGACGTCCTCCGCCGACGAGCTGGCAGCGGCCGCTCTGGTCGTGCTGGACCGCTTCGAACACGGTCGCGCCGTACGCCTTCTGGGGGTGCGCGCAGAATTCTCTGACGAAGATGTCGAACCGAAGCCTTCTCCTTCGACGTATCAGTAAGTAGAGGATTTGAAGGCTAGGAGAAGAAGATGACCGACTCATCGCTCACCCACCGCGACCGCGCCGTTCTCAGAGCAGTGGCCGACGGCCGTTGCGAGATCGCCGGAAGCTCCCTGCTCGTCGACGGCCTGTGCTGCGCCGACCAGTTCGCCGGCCTGCGCCTGACCACTGCGGGCCTGATCAGCGCACGTTCAGGCCCCGCGGCGCTGACCAGTGCGGGCTACCAGGTGCTCGCCGCCTGATCGTTCTTGCGGAAGACGGACATCAGGTACTTGTTCGAGAATCGATAGGCGCCGTCTGGGGTTCGGAACGGTTCAACGGCGACCCGGATTTTTTCCACGACTTTTTCCTCCCCCTCGCTCTCGATGATGCGCTGATAGCTGCCCACGCTCAGGAAGCTGTGCAGCATCGTGGCCTCGTCGGGATGTTCCTGAGGAATGTCGATCGTGAGTTTCTCGTGCGGCTCAGGCAGCTTCGCACCCCTGCGCCCACCCGGCCCTCGCACGGCCCTGCCGACGACCAGCAGGTCGCTCGCGTGCTCCGGATGCCACTCGCACACGACCACGTAGTCCTTGCTGACCCTGACCGCCTCCGCGAACGCTTCGTCGGGGTCCGCTGCGAAGAACAACGCGTTGAACGCCGTCACGACGTCGAACGTGCCGTCCTGCCAAGGCAACCGCCCCAGCGGGAGCTCGTGGAACTCGGCAGTGCTCGCCTGCCGCGCCAGCGCGATCATGGCTTCCGAGATGTCGATCCCGGTCGCCTTCGCGCCCGCTTCCGTTGCGGCGGCACAGAACTCACCGCTCCCACACGCCAGGTCCAGGACCGTCGTGCCGTGTGTGATGCCGGTGCGTTCGATCGCGGTTTTCCAGGCAGGCATGGACATCTTCGCGCCGAGCGCCGCTCGCTGCGCGGCCCTGCGGCCCCACAGCTCGCCTTCCTGGATCTCCGTCATGCTCCCGACCCTAGTGATCCACTGCGGTGCTCGCAGAAATCCGCTGGCTCGGACGCGGATCATGGCAGGCATGGGTGTCTTGGCGCGGGTACTGCGATCGGTGGGCGGCGACGAGGTGCTGGACCGGCTCGCGGGCCTGTCCGGCAGCGATCTCACGAGCCTGCTGCTCGCGTTGGCGCGGCGACGTGCCGGCGCGTTGTCCGGCGCGGATGTGTTGCGGCAGTACCGGTCCGACCGGTTCGTAGCGCCTTCATCGGTGCCGTTCGACGTGCTGCGCGCGGCGGAGGACCGCCTGCTGGCCGCGCTGCCGTCGTCGTTCTCCGTGCTGGGCCTCGCGCCCGTGGCACCTCTGGGGACGTGCTCCGCAGTTGCTCTGATGGACCAGAACAACGTCCTGTCGACCATGCGCGGCACCGAGGTCGCGGCCGACCCGACGAACGCACTGGCGCTGGAAGCCGCACTGCTGCGCCAGTCCGGCCCGGACGACGTGCGGCTCGCCGCGGTGCAGCGGGTGGTGCGGGCGCAGTTGTTCAGCGGTGCCGGGAGGTTCGCGCATTTCACGTTGTTCGCCGCGGTGTCCGCCGGACGTGATCGCGGCTCGCTCGCCTTCGAGGTCGAGCACTTCGCCGAGCACGTCGCGTTCCTGCGTGAGGCGTGTGGTGACGTGGAGTTCCGCGTGACCGTGCTGGATCCGCGGTTCGAGGTGGTGCGCGGTGATCTGCCCGCCGACCCGTCCCGGGACACTGGTTACTACAAAGGTCTGTGTTTCAAGGTGTTCCGCGACGGCGTGGAGATCGGTGACGGCGGGTTCGTCGACTGGACTGCGCGGTTGACGGGAAACCGCAAGGAGCGGCTGCTGATCAGCGGCGTGGGCGTGGACCGGTTCGCCACGCTCTGATTCCACGTGAGGGCAACAAGTTCGAGTAGGCGACCTCTGGCGGTAGATCGATCAACTAGCCGGATCTACGCTCAGGTGTGGCCTTGTCGGGTCGGGGACCTTGCCGGGAGGGCGACCAATGGCGGCGGAGTTCACGTGGAAGCGCAGCTCTTACAGCAGCTCTGGCGGAGATGCCGATTGTGTCGAGTGCGCTGGCGACGGCCGCATGGTGTGGCTTAGAGACTCGAAGGACCGCGGCGATCAGCGGCTTGAGGTTTCGTCGGCGGCCTGGCACGCGTTCGTCCTCTTCGCTCGTTCGTGAACACGCCGAACGGGTGACCTCCTCCACTCTGATGGAGTCCGCGATTTGATCTGCGTGGCCGCTTTCTGCGATCTTTCTGTCTGAAAGTGGTCAATTGGTGGCCAACCATTGTGGAGTCCCTCCAATTGAGGGCTACCATTCTGCTACCTAGCAGATTGAGGAGTGGCGCGTTGCCCCGCAAGGAAAGTCCCGTCGTGCTGCAGAAACGCCTGCTCAGCGAGCTCAAGCAGACGCGGGACGAACTCGGTCTCAGCCAGCAGGCCGTTGCCGACGCGATGGACTGGTCCGTTTCGAAACTGATCAGGATTGAAAAGGGGGAGAACAAGATCTCTGTCACCGACGTGCAGGCGCTCCTCTTCCACTACGGGGTGCGCGACGACGAACGGGTCACCGAGCTGGTGGGCATGACCAGGGCGATCCGGCAGTCGAAGTCCGCGTGGATGGAGAAGTACCGAGGTTCGTTCAGCGAGCAGTTCGCGAAGTACGTTGAGCTGGAGACCGCTGCCGTACGTATCCGGCAGAGTCAGCTCAACGTCGTCTCCGGGCTGCTGCAGACCCCGGACTACGCACACGCGCTCGTCAAGAGTTACGGCAACACGGATGCCGTCGTCGAACGCGGTGTGGAGATCCGCATGCACCGTCAGTCGGTGCTGGACTCGGACGGCCCCGACATCTCCATCATCCTCGACGAGTCGGTCCTGCACCGGGTCATCGGTAACGAGGGAGTGCTCCGCCGGCAGTTGCAGCGCATCAAGGAGGTCTCGGCCCTGGGGCACGTGACCGTTCAGATTTTGCCGTTTTCCGCCGGGGTCCATCCGGCGATGAAGGGCTCATTTTCGATCTTGGAGTTCTCCGAAGGGGAGGAGGACTTCGCTTTGCTGCTCGAACATCCCGGCCGCGACGAGCTCATGACAGCGGGGCCGGAACTCAAGGAGTTCCTGAACTACTTCATCCAGCTGGAGGGCTTCGCGCTGCCGGCTGAGGAGACGCCGAAGGTGATCGACCGACGACTGAAAGAGCTAGGAGGGGCCTGAATCGCTAAGGCCGGGCGGGTGGCTGCGCCAACAGCCACCCGTCCGATGGCAGACCACGACCCGAACCCCAGTCCGATGAGGCGAGGCAATGTCGCCGTAGGCAAGCCTATGACGTTCGATCCCAGATGAGTGCCGCCATCCAGGTTCCACTCGGGTGATTGCTCCTCGCCACGCCGGTCTTCGCTGACCGGAGAGCGACCACACCCGCAGGAGGCGCACCATGTGCAAGGACACCAGAAATCGCACCCACCCCCTCGTAGATCATCACGGGAGAGGGCGCTGCGATGGCCATATTCGTTAGCTACAGCAGTAGCGATGGGGGTCCTGCCGCCTCGGCGGTGGTGGGGGTGTTGCGGTCCCGCGGGTTCGACGTGCTCTGGGACGGCGATCTCCCGATCATCCGTCCACTGTCCATTCCGGCCTGGATGGAGACCGCGGTCCGGGACAGGACGGTTCTCGTCATCGTGTCGGACGACTACGTGAAAGCGTTGCAGTCCAACGACTTCGTAGAGCGCAGGGGAGTGCGCTACGAGGCGGGGCTGGTGCGGCACAAGATCTACCACCACGGCGGCGCGAACGGGTGCGCCGTGTTGCCGGTGGTGCCGCCGGACGTCGACGCGAACGCGCTGCCGTCCGTCCTGCAGCAGTTGGTGCTGCACCGGTTCGATCCCGGCACGCGACTCGGCGAGGAGGAACTGGTGCGCAGTCTCGGCGCGCTCGAGGTGGGGAACGGGGGTGAAGTGATGCAGGTGGAACAAGGGGTGGCGCACCGGACCCGGCTGATGCTGGCGGCTCTGGAGGCGCATCCGCCGTCGTCGGAGCTCGCGTACCGGCTCGCGCACGAACTGGTGGACCAGGGCGAGAGCGACCTCGAACTCGCGAGGGCGTTCGACTCGGTGGTCGGCGTCGCCAAGGCGCACGGCGATGTCAGGCTGGTCAGCCGGCTGTCGCAGGTGTGCCTGAAGACGCTCTCGTCGACGTCGCCGTTGAAGGGAGAAGGGTCCCTGATGGCGAAGGTCCTCGTCTCGGGGAAGGCGTGGCACCTGTTGCGGGAACACCGTTTCAGCCAGGCGGCGTCGGTGGCCGAGGAGGGGACGCAGATCGCGAAGAAGTACCGCGACCTGCCCACGGCCGCGCGGGGACAGCGTGCCCACGCGCGCGTCTTCCTGCACATGGCGATGGAGGCGATGCCGTACGACCGCGAGTTCTACCTGCGCAACTGCGAGCATCTGCTGATCCTCGCGACCACGTCGTTCCGCTCCATCGGCGGACCGACCAGCGAGGAGGTCGGGGTGTGCGCCTCGCTGCACGCGGAGAAGCAGTTGCTGCTGTACGAGACGACGGGCGACCGGGACCTCCTGGAGACCGCGTGGGAGAGCGCGGGGGTGGCCGAAGGCCTGCTGACACCGGGCACCGAGCCGTACCACTGGCTCACCGTCCTGCAGGCGCGGCTCTGCCTCGCCGCGCGGAAGTACAACGAGGGCAAGGAGTTCGTCACGAGCGTCATCGCCACCGCGGACTACCCCGAGGTGGTCGCGAGGTCGCGGCAGGTGCGTGCCGACCTGCTGCTCGCCACCCGCGAGAAGTCCGAGGCGCTGCGGGACCTCCTCGACGCCGAGGAGCAGTTCCGGACGCTGGGCTGCGACTACGCGGCGGCTGCCTGCTGGTGGACGGTCGCGAAGATCGACTCGACCAAGCTCGTCGGCTTCCGCCTGAGCGCGGCCGACGTGCAGCGGCTCGAGGACCTCGCGCCCGATCCGCGGGACCGGCGGCTGGCCGTGCTGGCGCACGAACTGCGGACGGCGAGCAGGCTCGGCCGGCGGTGCGTGCCGGACTGGGCCTGCCTCGTCGACCGCGTGCAGCACGCTTGACCCCGGCGGCGCGGCCGTTGCGCGACGGCCGCGTCCGGGGTCCGGTGCCTTCGGTCAGCGCTCCGCGTAGCGCTCGGTCAGTTCCTTCTCGCGGTCCGCGGGCCACGGGCAGCGGATCTCGCCCTGCGTGGCCGCGAAGAACAGTTCCAGGTGCACGTGCCAGGCCGCGAGCGCTTCTGGGCCGTGGGCGTTCTCCTGGACGAGTGTGACCGTCGTGCCCTGCAGCGGCACGTGCTCCAACTCCCAGCGCACCTTGCCCTTCGGCTCGCCGTCCTGGAGCCATTCGTACTCCAGCAGGTGCGGTGCCTCGGACCTCGTGACCTCGCCCGGCGTGATGCCGGGGTGTGCGGCACGGACCGGTACCGCGTCCTCGGTGCCTTCGGTGAGGACCTTCCAGACGTCGTCGAGTGGTGTCCAGACCAAATCGCGGACGAAGTGCACGCCAACGGGTTCATCGGTGCCCTCGTCCAGGCCGAAGAGCCGGACGTGGTGCTCGATGCGCGACAGCCACTCCGTCGGTGGTTCGAACTTCGTGCCGTCGGCGTGGGCTACCAGCGCGTCGAGACAGGTGATCCAGCCCGGTGCGTCGCGGCCCACCGACAGCTTGTTCGTGACGACCGCGGTGAACACCAGCAGACAGCCGTCCTCACGCGGCAGGATCTCGAAGCGCAGCACGTCGTTCTGCCAGCGGAACGCGAAGACCTTCGGCGGATCGGACTCCAGCACCTCGCCCTCGCCGCCGTCGGAGTCGACGGGTGCCGCGTCCGGGAACGTGAAGCGCATCTTCCGGCCGTCGACGTCGACCTCGGCGGGGAACCAGTGCTTCATCTCGGCGGGATCGGTGACGACCCGCCAGACCTTCTCCGGCGAGTGCCGCAGCGCGCGCTCGAAACGCAGCACGGGCTTGCCCTCGATCATCCGCAGTTCGGCGTCCACGGTCAGTCCCCTTCGATCTCGTCGAGCCGGCGTTCCAGTGCGTCGAGGCTCTTCTCCCACATCCGCCGGTACGGCGCGAGCCAGGCGTCGATCTCCGCCAGAGGCCCTGGCGACACCCGGTACCAGCGCTTCTGGGCGTCCGTGCGCACCTCGACCAGACCGGCCTCGCGCAACACCTTCAGGTGCTTCGAGACGGTCGGCTGGGCGAGCGTCAGCCGGTCGACGAGGTAGCCGACCGGCTGCTCGCGTTCACGCAGCAGGTCGAGGATCTCCCGGCGACTCGGATCCGCCAGCACGGCGAACGTAGATGCCATTCCAGCAATATAGCTCGATCGGCATATACGCGCTACCTCAGCCCGCGAGGCGAATGGCCACCTCCGTCGTCCACTTGCTCTGGTCCGGCTCCACCGCGGGGTCGGTGAAGTACGTCTCGAGGCGCGCACCCCACCTGTCACCGTTGCGGTCGAACTGGACGGTGTGGGCGAGGAGCTGATCGGTGACGGCGGCCAGCCCGTCCGGACTGCCCTCGTGGAGCGCGACCACGTACTGACCGGCGGGCAGCGTGGCCGTGAACACCTCACCGTCGCCGGGCACCTCGGCAACGGTCGGGATGCCGGCCTCGACCTCGAACTCCTCGCCGGTGACGCGTAAGTACCGCAGGAACGGCGCTCCTGTGACCGGTAACTCGCGATCGGCCAGCCACTGCATGACCTCGGGAAAACGGTCGGCGATCTTGGCGAAGGTCTCCAGCGTCACCGTGGCCCTGACGGCGGCGTAGGGCTGTTCTCCACGTGTCTCGATGTCCATGCCTCCACGCTAGCCACGACCACTGACAGAAAATCGAGCTTCGGTGGGAGAGGGGTCCGATTAACGTGAAGTTCATGCACCGCACCCTCTCCGTGGCCAGTTCCCCGGTGCGCGACCTGCTCGCGCTGACCTCCCGTCCCGAGGTCATCTCCTTCGCGGGAGGCCTCCCCGCCCCCGAACTGTTCGACCTGGACGGTGTGCGCGCCGCCTACGACCTCGCCCTGCGAGACCGCTCCGTGCTGCAATACGCCCCCACAGAAGGAAATCCCGACCTGCGCGCCCTGGTCTCCGCGCGCCTGACCGGCTCAGGACTGCCCACTTCGGACGTCCTGATCACCACCGGCTCCCAGCAGGCGCTCACCCTCGTGGCCACCGCGCTGCTGGGGTCGGGCGCTGTCGTGGCGGTCGAGGAACCGACGTATTTGGCCGCGTTGCAGTGCTTCCAGATGACCGGCGCCCGAATCGTGCCCGTCGAGAGCGACTCCGACGGCCTGGTTCCTTCGTCCCTGAGGTCCGTGGTGGCAGCGGAAAAGCCCGATTTGCTCTACCTCGTCCCCACTTTCGCAAATCCGACAGGCCGCACCCTCTCCGCCCCGCGCCGCGCGGAGATCGCGGAGATCGCTGCGGCGAACTCGCTGTGGATCGTGGAGGACGACCCCTACGGCGAACTCCGCTACCGCGGCTCGGCGGTGCCGTCACTCGCATCGATCAGCGACAGAACCATCTACCTGGGCAGTTTCTCGAAGGTCGGCGCCCCCGGCATGCGCCTGGGCTGGCTACGAGCCCCGGCCGACCTGCTGCGCACCCTGGTGATCGTGAAGCAGGCGGCCGACCTCCACACGTCCACAGTGGACCAAGCGGCCGCCGCGGCCTACCTGACGCACAACGACCTCGACGCCCACATCGCCCGCCTGCGCACGGAGTACGGCGCCCGCCGCGACGCGATGATCGCCGCGCTGCCCGCAGTCATGCCGCCCGGCACGACGTGGAGCGACCCGGACGGCGGCATGTTCGTGTGGCTGCGGCTGCCCGGCGACGCGGACAGCGCCGTGCTGCTGAAGGAGGCTTTGCTGCACGACGTCGCTTTCGTGCCCGGTGCGCCTTTCTTCGCGACCACGCCGGACCACGCGACGTTCCGGATGTCGTTCACCGCCAACACGGTGGAGGAGATCGGGGAAGGCATGGCGCGTCTGGCGAAGGTGCTGCGGTGAGCCTGCTGGACGACGAGGCGCTGTGGAGTTCGTCGGTCGTCGCGAACTGCGAGATGAACCGGGAACGAGGCCTGGCGAGCTATCGCCGCGAGTTGAGGACCGACCTGCTGCTGAGATCCGGTGCCCTGTGGGTGGATCTGTGCTGTGGCTCGGGAAAAGCACTCGCCGAGGCCGCGCGGGACGACGTGACGATCGTCGGTGTGGACCTGGTCGACCACCACGTGCCGGCCCGTCCAGGGCTTAGCTTCGTCGTCGCGCCGGTCGACCAGTGGGAGCCCGCGCAATCCGTCGACCTCGTGACCTGCGTGCACGGCTTGCACTACGTGGGCGACAACTCGGTCTGCTGACCCGCGCCGCGTCCTGGCTCACGCCCGGCGGCCGGTTCGTGGCGAGTTTCGACGTCGCTGGTGTGCGTCGTGCTGACGGCACCCTGTTCGGTCGCGCGCTGACCAAAGCGTTGCGTGAGGCCGGGTTCAGCTACGACAGCCGCAGGCGTCTGGTCGGCTACGAGGGGCCGGGCCGACCGCGGTTGCCGTTCGTCTACCTGGGCGCGGACGACAAGGCCGGCCCGAACTACACGGGCCAGCCCGCGGTCCACTCCCGCTACGAGCCGCTATGAGGCCCAGGGACCCACACCCGCGACGCGGTCGACCTTGATGCGCGTGACGAACCCGGCCGGCGGGTTGTCCATCGGCGGGAACTTCACCTCCGGCCCGAGGTAGACGTGTGCGAGGCGCTGCAGCAGTTCCGGCGCCCCGCCCTCGGTGATGCGTGCGGTGCCGTAGACGACGAGGTACTCCTGCATGCCGTGGTCGTTGATGTTGGGCGTCTCGATGGACAGCACCACACGGCCGTCGTTGCGGATGTTGCGGACCTTCTGGTGTGCGGCCAGGTGGCCGGAGACGATCTCGTCGCCGTCCAGCCCCACCCAGACGATGGTGACCTGCGGGAAGCCGTCCGGTCCGAGTGTCACGAGGTGGCCGAGCGCGTTGGACTCCAGCACTGATCTGGCGGATTCGGGGAGCATGACGGCGACGCTACGCCGGTTGCTAGGTGAACAGCTCCAACGAATCCTGGTGGTATTCGCAATGGCCGCCGCCGGTCGCGATGGTGCAGGGCACGCGCTTCTTCGTGAGAGCGCCACATTGCAACGCCGGGTCGTGCACGTGGCACAGGCCGTTCGCGCCTGCCGTGATCGGGCAGGGCGTGCCCTTCTTCGTGGGCGCGCCACACGGCTCGCCGCTCAGTTCGCGCGGCTGCTTGGGCTTGGCCGCCTTCTTCGGCTTTGCCTGGGGCTGCTTGACTTCCCGGCCCGTCACCTCCTCGACCCCGCGCACGGCGAGGCGGTCGGCGCGCTCGTTCTCCGGGTGGCCCGCGTGGCCCTTGACCCAGTGCCACTCCACCTCGTGCCGGTTGGCGGCCTCTTCCAGGCGGCGCCACAGGTCCGAGTTCTTCACCGGCTCACGGGCCTTCGTGAGCCAGCCGTTCGCCTTCCAGCCGTGCACCCACGAGGTGATGCCGTTGCGGACGTAAGTGCTGTCCGTGTACAGGTCCACGGTCGACGGACGGGTGAGGCTCTCCAACGCCATGATGGGCGCCATCAGTTCCATGCGGTTGTTCGTCGTCGGGCCGATGTCACCGCCGTACATGTCCTTCTCGTGCTCGCCGTAGCGCAGCACGGCGCCCCAGCCGCCCGGTCCGGGATTGGGGCTGCACGCACCGTCGGTGTAGATCTCGACCGCCATGCGTCATGAGGCTACCGACGAGGTCCGACACCCTTGCGACGGCGGTTGGCGGCGATGATGTGGCGGAACATCTCGACGAGCGCCGGTGCGTTGATGGGCTGGTCGCGGTACACGGAGATCATGCGCGCGGTCTTGTTGCCGTGGCCGCTCGTGATGATGTTGTGCGGGTCCGGCACGCTCGCCTTGTCGTAGAGCATCACGTTCACGTGGTCCTTGGTGCCGAGCAACGCGCAGACGTTGCCGTCCAGCACGAAGTACGGCCGGTTCGTGAACTTGATCGTCTCCTCGACGTCCGGGTCGGCCTCGTGGACGAGCCTGCGCACCTCGCGGCAGACGTCCTGCTGCCACTCCGGCAGCCCGGCGATGTAGTCGTCGATACGTGTGTCCATGCCCCTATGTCGCTGCCGTTCGCTGTTTCTCGACATCGTGCCCGTGCAGGAAGACCCTGACGCCGGCCGCGATGTCGTCGTCATCCGGACGCGTCCCCCTGATGGAGGGCTCGCCCGTCATCGTGAGCAGCATCAGGTGCACGGCCGCGCGCCGCGGATCGGTGAACCCGAGTCCGTCGAGCCGGGCCGCGAGCTCCCGCCGCACCCTGCGCGGTCCCGTCTCCTGCCACGCCTCGATCGCCTCGGCCGGGATGTGGGTGAGCTCGGCGTTGATCTGCCGCACCAGTGCGAAGTGCGTGGCGTTGCCGTGCTCGGCGCACATGGCCTTCCCGAACGCCGTGAGGTCCTTCTCCAGGTCTGTGACCTTGTGGAAGTGCCGTTCGATGATCGCGATCTGGTCCTGCGCGGCCTCGCTCGCACTCGCCTGGATGACGTTGCGGAAGAGGTCGGCCTTGTCCGCGAAGTGGTTGTAGAGCGTTCGCGTCGACACCTCCGACTCCTTCGCGATGGCGTCGATGCTCGCCCGCGAGTAGCCGTCGCGCGAGAACACGCTCAACGCTCCGCGCAGGATCGCCTGCCGCTTGTCCGGTCGCATGCCCCGGAGCTTAGTACAACGCTCGTTGCACTAAGTACTACGAGCGTTGTACTTTGGTCGCCATGCGAATCGCAGTGATCTTGGGGAGCACGCGCCCCGGCCGTCGTTCCGAGGGCGTGGCGCAGTGGGTCGTGAACGTCGCCAACGCCCGTGACGACGCCTCGTTCGAGCTCATCGACCTGAAGGAGGTGAACCTGCCGTTGCTGGACGAGCCCGTGCCCGCGATCTTCGGCGAGTACGCGCACGCCCACACGCGAGAGTGGGCGTCGCTCATCGCGCCGTACGACGGCTTCGTGTTCGTCACGCCCGAGTACAACCACTCGTTCCCGGCCGTGCTGAAGAACGCGCTCGACTACCTGTACGCGGAGTGGAACGACAAGGCGGCCGGGTTCGTGTCGCTGGGAGGCAACGGCGGCCTGCGTGCCGTCGAACAGTTGCGGCTGGTGCTGGCGGAACTGAAGGTGGCGACCGTGCGCACTCAGGTCGCGTTCGGCCGTGGCGAACTGCAGGGGGAGCCGCAGCAGCACGAGGAGCTCAACGCCATGCTCGACGAACTGGTGGCGTGGGCGTCCGCGTTGAGGTCGGTGCGAGCGGTCGCCGCCTAACGGGGCAGCCAGCTCGCGATGTCCGCCATGGCGTCCAGCGTCTCACCGCTCACCTGGCCGGACACTGATTCCGTCTCGGCGATCACGACCGTGCCGCCGTCCGATCGCGACTGGTAGTGCAGTCCGGTGAAGCGGACGTCCGCCAGGTCGAGCAGCGGCGTCGCGAGCGGGGTGACGTCGCCGGTGCCGTGCACGTCGATCAGCTTCTTGAACTCACCGGCGTCACGCCGGTTCCGGAAGCCGACCCACGCCACGGACACGACCGCGACGTTGCCTCGACCGTCGCCGACGGCGAAGAGCGTCCGGTCGAGCGACTTGCACGGGTTGCGCACGAAGTGGTCCCGCACCTGGCCGAAGGAGTGCGACACGCACTCCAACGCCGGTTTGGCCGTGCGCTTGAGGGTGCGCATGTTCATCTGACGCCACGCACCGTCCGCGTCACCGTTGCGGGCGGACTTCTTGCCCTCGGACCTCGCCCTGGTGAGGTTCACCCCGGCCGAGTCGACGGCGACCGTCGAGGCCCCGCCACCGACCGACAGCCCGCCGGTGCCGGCGGCGACCGACATCGCCAGCACACCCGCGACCACCACGGCTCCGGCTTTGCCCGCGCCGGGATCCGACCCGCCTCCGGCACCACCGATGCGTCTCGCCATTCGTGGCCTCCTCGAGCGACGAGGACACAGCACGTGAGGGGGTCGGTGAGGTGGATTGAAGTCAAACCACCCGCTCGGGTCAGTTCAGGCGGTCTGGCTCCGTGCGGATCGGCGGGACGATGTCCATGACGAGCTTGAGCGCGTCGAGCGGCAGGTGGGTGGGAAAGGCTGGCATGTACTCGCTGTAGATCTCCAACGCGGTCCCGTTCTCCTCGTAGAGGTCGGGGTGCGGTCCCACGTTGAAGAAGGTCATGCCGTCGTGGTGGTGCACGACCTCCACGGCGGCGGCCTCGTCCGGGAACCGGACCACGACCGACGTGCCGGGTAGCAGCGTGTGCTGGTTGGCCCACGGCTCGAAGCACAGCCACAGGGATTGGTGTTCGGCGCGTACGACGAGGTTCATGGTGGCCAGGGTGCAACCTCCACCGCACTGGAGATCAAGCGTGCGGCGGCGATCAGATCCACTTCCCTGCCGTGTCGGGCCACGGCCTGGAGCCCGACCGGGAGGCCGCACGAGTCGAATCCGGCCGGGATGCTGATCGCCGGGTGGCCGCTGAGGTTGAACGCCCAGGTCAGTGACGTGTTGATGCGCGTGCCCGGGCCGTCGTGGCCGTGCGGCGGGCCGGGTGTGACCGGAGTGAGCAGCAGGTCCGCGGTCTCGAACAACGCGTCCACCTCGGCGTTCGGGCCGCAGCGGCCGGCGAACCAGTCGTCGGCGGGGTCCTCGAGCGACAACGAGACCGGGCGTGGGCGCAAGGGAGAAGCCGCGTTCCAGGCGATCGACGCCTGCTCGTCGTCCACCGAGGCGAAGCCCAGGTCCTTCGACCAGACGGCAGTGGGTGTGCTGTCCGCCGTGATGCCCAGATAGGTCGCTAGCAGGTCGGGGTCGCGGGTGAAGACGCCGACCGCGGTCCGTTCTGAGGAGGTCGTCTTCAGGCCGAACACCCCGCACCACGCGGCCGGGATGCGGATCGACCCCGCGCCGTCGACGCCCGTGGCCAGCGGCACGACGCCGGACGCCACCGCGACGGCCGAACCGGCGGACGAACCGCCCGGCGTGCGGTCCAGGTTCCACGGGTTGCGTGTGAGGCCGCGAGAGTTGCGGCCCCACGTCTGCCACGGGGTGCTGCCATCGGGCGTGGCGGTCAGGCCGATCGGCACGCACCCCATGGCCATCAACGCCTCCCGGTGGCTCCGCCGCTCGCCGCGCTTCACCGCGATGGGCATGCCCGCGAACGGCAGCGAGGGGTCGACCTCGAGAGAGGGCGTGCGGAAGACCTCGTGGAACGCACACAGCGTGGGCTCGACGAGATCCAGCCGCGCCAAAGCCTCCGCCACCCGGTCAGGCATGATCCACCTCGTGAAATGGACTCGCGCCGCGCACCACCTGGCCGAACTCGCCCAGAAGTGCGGCGAGCTGCCGGCCTCGTTCTTCCGCTTCCAGGTGGTGGAGCTGTGGGTCTTCGGCGATCTGCTCGACGTGCCGCGCGACCTCGACGTCATCGAGGTCGCCCTGGTCACCGACCTGCCGGTGGACGAGGTGCCGTGGATGACCGAGCCGGTCGGCGCAGAGCACTGGGCGAACTCGACGAAGCTGTCGCGCAATCCGTTCGAGGCCCGCTGGCGGTCGAAGGACGCGCCGGTGTGGAACCACCGCATCGAACGCCCCGCGCTGATCTGGAGCGCGGCGGACGGCGTCAGCGAGGAAGCGCTCGTGGCGGTCAGCGACGGCACGGGTGAGCTGGTGCGCACGGCCGCGCCGTCGGAGGAGGAACTGCGCAAGCGCGTCGAGGACGAGTTCGAGGTGAGCCTGAGGGCACTGCGGCAGGTGAACCAGGACTACACCGACCGCCGCTGGAGCCCCGGCAAGCTCACCCCGTACTCGGACGCCCTGTGGCGGACGACGACCGGTTATCTGGATCTGCTCGACGTCCGCGGCTGACGCGTCACCAGCCTCGGGCGCGCCACTCCGCGAGGGACGGGCGTTCCTTGCCGAGCGTCGAGTCGTCGCCGTGACCGGGGTAGAACCACGTGTCGTCGGGCAGCACGGCGAACAGCCTGTCCTCCACGTCGTTGATCAGCGACGCGAAGTTGTCGGCGGACGTGGTCTTTCCCACACCCCCCGGAAAGAGTGAATCTCCGGTGAAGAGGTGCGGGTGGCCGGTCGGGTCGTCGTAGACGACGGCGATCGAGCCTGGCGTGTGGCCGCGCAGGTGGATGATCGAGAGCGGGACTTCTCCCACGTTGATGGTGTCGCCGTGGTCCACGAGGACGTCCGGCGGGACCGGGAGGACGGGGGCGTCCAGTTCGTGCGCCACGGTGTTCGCGCCGTGGGCTCCGGCGAGGGCGCCGAGTGCCTGCCAGTGATCGGCGTGCTGGTGCGTGGTCACGATCGTGCGCAGTCTCGGGCGGTTCGGGATGTGGCCGAACAGGTCGGACAGGCGCTCGTAGTCGTTGGCCGCGTCGATGAGCAGCGCCTCGTTCGTGGACCGGCAAACCAGCAGGTAGGCGTTGTTGTCCATCGGTCCGACGGAGATCTTCGTGATGGTCAGCGCGTCCAGGGTGCGGCGGGCTGCGGGGCCCTCTGGATCGACGTGACCGGTGTAGTTCTCGAGTACGTCCACGGTGGCAGACGGTAGTCGCTCGATGCGGCGAGACGCACACCTTCAGGTTGCATACAGGTCTCACTCATAGGGTAAGTAAGGATCAAGCTTCGACGTCCGAGTACTCCGAAAGCACCAAACGAACAGGTCCCCGCCTCTCGTGATTCCAGCGCAACGACAGAAGCCCCGGACGGCCCGCAGGGTCAGCTGGGACGTCCTTCGCGTCGTCGCCATCGGGTGCGTGTTGCTCCACCACGCCACGCTCACGAGCGTCAGCAGTCACCCCGATCTCGGGCCGCTGCCGTTCACGTTCCCGATGTCGATGGGCGCCAGCACGCTGATGGTCGTCTCGGCTTTCTTCGCCTGTGCCTCGCTGAACAGCGGTGAACCCGGCCGGTTCCTGTGGAGAAGACTCGCCAGACTGCTGCCCGCGTACATGGCGGCGGTGCTGCTCACCTACGCGGTGCAGAGATGGATCGCGCCGGAGGGGTGGAGTCAGCTCGACGGCAGAGACGTCGTCTACAACCTGCTGCTCATCAACCAGTGGATGCCGGACGTCAACATCGTCGACTTCGCCTACTGGACCGTGCCCGTGCAGATCGCCGCGTTCATCGCCGGTGCTCTGCTCGTGAAGCGACTGAGAGGCACGAAGCTCCGCGTCTTCCTGTGGGCGCTCATCGTCACGCCGTTGTTGCTACGGCCGTTGCTGGACCACTCGCACGCGCTGTTCACCGTCTACAACGGGTTCGCGCTGCACAGGGCGCAGTTGTTCGCCGCCGGCATCGCGATCTGGCTGTGGCACAAGGACAGGCTGAAGACCCCGCACCTGGCCGCGCTCCTCGTCGCCACCCTGATCGCGCAGGCGATTCACACGACCGAGTACGGATCGACGCTCGGCTTCGCCGTACTGCTGCTCATGGTGTGCGCGGCGGCCGCCGGCCCCGACTGGGTGTTCTTCAGCCCGATCGCCAAGCCGATCACGTGGCTCGCGGGCATCTCGTACGGCGTCTACCTCGTGCACCAGCAGATCGGCACCGTGGTGATGGACCGCATGCACGCCGTTGGGCTGCGGTCCTGGTGGATCCTCGCCGGCTTCGTCACCTCGGCGCTGGTGCTCGGCTGGGCGCTGACGAAGTTCGTCGAACGCCCCGCCTACAAGCTGCTCACTCAGATCCAGTCGGGCAGTTCCGGCAGCTCACCGCGCAGGTCGGCGCCGTCGGTCCTGCCGGTCAGCCACCCCAGGACGGCGCTCGCCGACCCGCTCACCGAGTTGCGGCTCGCCGGGCCGTTGACCGCCCAGCTGCGCTGACTCCCGTCCGGCAGGGTCACCTCGACGGCGAACGAGTCGACCCTGCCCTCGAACTGCCGCACGGCGTCGTCGAGGAACTCCTCGACGAAGTCGGCGGGCAGGTCGTCGAACCCGACGCCCGCGTCGAGGTCGATGAGGTGGATCCAGATCTCCCGCAGCCGGAACAACGGCACCGCGGACGCCGGGATCGCCTGCCCCTTGGGCGCGGTGACCTCCGAACGCCACGCGTGGGCCGGGAACTCGCGGCACGCCGTCTCGAACCGCTGGCACGCGGAGTCGAGATCGGCCTTGATCACCTGGAGGATGCGGCGCGCACCCTCTTCGATGTCCGCGTCGCGGTCCGCGCGCGACGCGTAAGCTTGGTGCTCGACCCCGGTCTTGGCCCAGGTGAGCAGGTTCACCAGCGCGTCGGCGTTGCGCGCGAGGTGGGTGATGACGTGTCCGCGGGTCCATCCGGGGAGCAGGCTCGGACCGCGCACCGCGGTCTCGTCCAGCTCCTCGACGACCTCGTAGAGCACGTCCGTAGCCTGGCGCACGGCGTTGATGTGCCTGTCCGGCACACCTCGCGGCGCAGGTACGGACGTCTGCTCAGTGGACGGCGTGTAGGTCATGTGCTGCCTCTCCCCGACGTTGAGGCTCTGATCGAAGTGACCAGACTATGAGTAAAGCCTGTTCAGGGGAATGCGACAGGCGACGGAACCGTTTTTGTCAGGGGTCAGCCCTAGCATGGTCGGCGGGTCGGTCGCAGCCTCCGAAACGATGCTAGTACTCTTCGAACGCTTGTTCGGGAGAGTGTGGCGTGAGTGACCCGCCAATCGCAGCCGAAGGGACCCCAGTGGCAGACCGTCTTGTTGTTCGCGGCGCCCGCGAGCACAACCTGCGCGGCGTGGATATCGACCTGCCGCGGGACAGCCTGATCGTCTTCACGGGGCTGTCCGGCTCCGGCAAGTCGAGCCTGGCTTTCGACACGATCTTCGCCGAGGGCCAGCGCCGCTACGTCGAGTCGCTCTCGGCCTACGCGCGCCAGTTCCTCGGTCAGATGGACAAACCCGACGTCGACTTCATCGAGGGCCTCTCGCCCGCGGTCTCGATCGACCAGAAGTCCACGAGCCGCAACCCGCGGTCGACCGTCGGCACGATCACCGAGGTCTACGACTACCTGCGCCTGCTCTACGCCCGCGCCGGCAAGCCGCACTGCCCTCAGTGCGGCGAGGCGATCGGCAAGCAGACGCCGCAGGAGATCGTCGACCAGGTGCTCGCGATGGAGCAGGGCACCAAGTTCCAGGTGCTCGCGCCGGTCATCCGCGGCCGCAAGGGCGAGTACGTCGACCTGTTCCAGAACCTGCAGACGCAGGGCTACTCGCGCGCGAAGGTCGACGGGGTCGTCTACGCGCTCGCCGAGGTGCCCAAGCTCAAGAAGCAGGAGAAGCACCACATCGGGGTCGTGATCGACCGCCTGAGCGTCAAGGCCTCGTCCAAGCAGCGCCTCACCGACTCGGTCGAGACGGCGCTGCGGCTCGCGGACGGCCTGGTCGAGCTCGAGTTCGTCGACCTCCCGGAGACCGATCCGAAGCGGATCAGGGGCTTCTCCGAGAACCTGGCGTGCCCCAACGGCCACCCGCTCGCGATCGAGGACCTGGAGCCGCGGTCGTTCTCCTTCAACTCGCCGTACGGCGCGTGCACCGTCTGCACGGGCATCGGCGTGCGCAAGGAGGTCGACCCGGAGCTCGTGGTCCCGGACGACGAGCTGAGCCTCGAGGACGGTGCCATCGCGCCGTGGGCCGGCGGGCAGACCGCGGAGTACTTCATCCGGCTGCTGCAGTCGCTCGGCGAGACCATCGGCTTCCGGATGGACCAGCAGTGGCGTCTCCTGCCCGCCAAGGCGCAGAAGGCGATCCTGCACGGCATCGACGAGCAGGTGCACGTCCGCTACAAGAACCGCTACGGCCGTGAGCGCTCCTACTACGCCAACTACGAGGGCGTCATCCCGTTCCTCGAACGGCGCCAGGAGCAGACCGAGTCCGACTACATGCGGGAGAAGTACGAGGGCTACATGCGCGAGGTCCCGTGCCCCGCGTGTGCCGGTACGCGACTGAAGCCCGAGATCCTCGCCGTCACGCTGCACCACGGCAAGAAGGGCGACAGGTCCATCGCCGAGGTCTGCGCGATGAGCGTCTCGGAGTGCTCGGACTTCCTCGACGGCCTCAAGCTCGGCAAGCGCGAGTCGATGATCGCGGGCGCGGTGCTCAAGGAGATCCAGGCCCGCCTGCACTTCCTGCTCGACGTCGGCCTCGACTACCTCTCGCTCGACCGCGCGTCCGGCACGCTGTCCGGCGGCGAGGCGCAGCGCATCCGCCTCGCCACGCAGATCGGGTCCGGCCTGGTCGGCGTGCTGTACGTGCTGGACGAGCCGTCGATCGGCCTGCATCAGCGCGACAACCACCGGCTGATCGAGACGCTGACGAGGTTGCGCAACCTCGGCAACACGCTGATCGTCGTCGAGCACGACGAGGACACGATCCGCGCGTCGGACTGGGTGGTCGACATCGGCCCCGGCGCCGGCGAGCACGGCGGCAAGGTCGTGCACAGCGGCCCGTACAAGAAGCTGCTCACGAACAAGGAGTCGATCACCGGCGCCTACCTGTCGGGCCGCAAGTCGATCCCGATGCCCGCCAAGCGCCGCAAGATCGACAAGAAGCGCCAGCTCACGGTCGTCGGCGCCCGCGAGCACAACCTGCGCGGCATCGACGTGTCGTTCCCGCTCGGCACGCTGACCTCGGTCACGGGCGTGTCCGGTTCCGGCAAGTCGACGCTGGTCAACGACATCCTGGCCACGGTGCTCGCGAACAAGCTCAACGGCGCGCGCCAGGTGCCCGGCCGCCACACCCGCATCAACGGCCTCAACGAGGTCGACAAGCTGGTGCGGGTCGACCAGTCGCCGATCGGCCGCACCCCGCGGTCGAACCCGGCCACCTACACCGGCGTGTTCGACCACGTCCGCAAGCTGTTCGCGGCGACCACGGAGGCGAAGGTCCGCGGCTACCAGCCGGGCCGCTTCTCGTTCAACGTCAAGGGCGGTCGCTGCGAGGCGTGCGCGGGCGACGGCACCATCAAGATCGAGATGAACTTCCTCCCGGACGTTTATGTCCCCTGCGAGGTCTGCAAGGGCGCGCGGTACAACCGCGAGACGCTGGAAGTGCACTACAAGGGCAAGACGATCTCCGAAGTCCTCGACATGCCGATCGAGGAGGCCGCGACCTTCTTCGAGCCGATCAACGCCATCTACCGACACCTGAAGACGCTGGTCGAGGTGGGTCTGGGCTACGTGCGGCTCGGCCAGCCGGCGCCGACGCTGTCCGGTGGTGAGGCGCAGCGCGTGAAGCTCGCGTCCGAGCTGCAGAAGCGCTCGACGGGCAAGACGGTCTACATCCTCGACGAGCCGACGACGGGCCTGCACTTCGAGGACATCCGCAAGCTGCTGGGCGTGATCAACGGCCTGGTGGACAAGGGGAACAGCGTCATCGTCATCGAGCACAACCTCGACGTCATCAAGACGTCCGACTGGATCGTCGACATGGGTCCCGAAGGGGGCTCCGGCGGCGGTATGGTCGTAGCAGAGGGCACACCCGAGCAGGTCTCGCAGGTCGAGAAGAGCTACACGGGGCAGTTCTTGCTGCAGGTGCTCGAGAACGAGGAGGTGTCAGCAGCAGGGTGATGATTCCACTCGATGCGCTGGCCTACCGCGAGCGCGCTCTTCAGGCGTCGCGCGGGGAGCCCGTGGCGTACCCCTTCAGCCTCGTCGAGGCGCTCGACTCGTCGGAGCAGGCACTCCGGCGCGTCGCGGCTGTCAGCTGGTTGCGGACCCTGGAACGGCTTCCTCATCTAGTCGACAAGTGAACTAGGCCGGCCTAGTGAGGCGCTCAAGTCTCACTAGAGCCGTATGCTCCGCCGCGAGGAATTCGCGGTCTGGTGTGAGTTTCGTCGAGGATCTGTCACTCGGACGTGGTATCCGGGATGATGGCGGCCGTGTCACTCAACCGCTATCGCTTCCGCAGCGTGTGGCACGTCGACGCGCCCCCGGACGTCGTGTACGAGGTGCTGTCCGACATCGCGAACTACCCGCTGTGGTGGACCGAGATCCGGAAAGCCACGAAGATCGACGACGAGACCGGCGAGCTCAGGTGCCGTTCGTTCCTGCCGTTCGACCTCGTCGTGCAGGTCAGGCACAGCATCCGGAACCAGCAGGCCGGACTTCTCCGTGCGACGTTGTCCGGTGATCTCGAAGGCTATGCGAGCTGGGAGATCACCGGTCGTGACGGCGGCACCGACCTCATGTTCGACCAGGAAGTAGTGGTCAACAAGGCGCTGTTGCGGCGGTTGGTGCTCATCGCGAAGCCGTTCTTCCGCGGCAACCACGACATGATGATGCGCGGCGGCTTCAAGGGCCTGAAGCAGGTCCTCGAGGCCAAGGCCGCCAGCCGCGACTCCTAGCCGGCACCGATCTCGATGTTCGCGCCGTCGGTGATGCGGGTGCAACGCAGCGGAGGCCCGAGAGCCTGCCGGGCGCAGGCCCACTCGCCGGAGGTCCAGCTCAGGTTCTCCCCGTCCGTCTGACCTGCGTTGATCGCGGCCTGGTAGCGGTCGGCCACCTCGATCGCGGCCGGGCAGCCCAGCGACCCGGACTCGTCGGCCACCCTCGCTTCGCCCTCGCGGCAGACGACCGGATCGGGCACGCAGCCCGCGCCCCACTGCTTCCACACCTCCAGAGGCACGTCGCCGCAGGACATCTCGTTGTGGGCGTCCACGAAGTGCCACGCCTGGTCCCGGAACTCGAACACGACAGGCAGCCAGATGCCGGGGATGTCCGGGGCGATGTTCGCCCGAGCCAGGACGTAGCGGTCCTGCCGGCAGTCGAACTCGGTCAGGAGCGCGGGACGTTGCTGATCGTCCTTCACCGGGTGCAGCGGCTGGAGCACCTCCAGGGTCACCGTCTCGCACGCCTTGAGCGTCTTCACCTCCTGCGCCACCAGGTCCGCGGGGATCGAGATCTCCTTCATCGTGGTGACGAGTTCGCCGGAGGTCTTGGTGAGGCGCGGTTCCAGGGCGTTGGTGGCGGCGGCGATCTCGGTGAGGACCTTGACCTGTTCGGAGGTGAGCCGGTGGCCGACGAACCGGAAGTCGATCTTCACGCCGGCCTTGTCCGTGTGCTGCTTGATGATCGTGCGGACCTCGTCGGCGCTCTTGCCGCAGGCGTCGGCGCCCCCACGGGCGATGACCACGACGTGGTTGGTCGCGGAGCCGCGGAACGGGTACGTGCGCGCGAAGTCGTCGATCGCGGCGAGGATGCCGCTCAGCAGAGTCGCCTTGCCGCTGGGAGTGATGGCGCGGGCCGCGTCCCCGATCCTGGCGGCCTGCCCGGTGGCCGGCGTGACCAGTTCGGCGGTGTCGGGGGAGTCGCAGGTGCCGCCGAAGCGGCGCAGTGCCAACGAGTCGTCGGCGGACATGTTGGACGCTGCCGCTCCGACGGCGTCCGCCACCTCGCCGAAGTCCGAAGACTCGGACGCGTCGACGAGGAACGTCGTGCGGTGGTCCGGAGTCAGCAGCACGACGACGCCGCCGAAGGTCAGTCCCAGCACCGCCACGACGGCGATCCCCACCAGCAGCCAGCGTTTCACGTCGTCACCTCACTTGTAGTCGCCGAGCCGCACGACCTTGTTGTCCGTTGTCCGCTCGCACTTCAGCGGTGTCACGGCGTGCGCGTAGCCGTCCTCGTACGGCCAGACGCACGACCATTCGCCCGAGTTCCAGAACAGGCCCTGACCCTGCGCCTGCTGCGCCGTGATCGCCGCCCGGTAGCGGTCCGCGATGTCGATGGCCGTGGGACACCCGACCCCGTCGAGGTCCGTCACCTTGCTCTCGCCGTCACGGCAGACGACGGGATCGAACTCGCACAGCATCCCCCACTGCTGCCAGACCTCCTGCGGAATCGAGCCGCACGGCAGCGAAGTGCCTGAGCTCTGGTACTTCCACGTGTCGCCCTGGAGTTCGAAGGTCAGCAGGAGGTTGTCGTACTGGGCGGCGGCGGTGTTCGCCTTCGCGAGAACGAACTTGTCCTGCCGGCACTGGATGTCGAAGTAGCGCACGTCGGCTCCCAGCGGGTGCGCCGCCGCGAGCGTTTCCGGGGTCACGCCGTCGCACGGAGCCGTCTTCACTTCTTTGGCGACGAGGTCCGCGGGGACCGAGACCTCCTTCATGGTGGTGACGAGCTCGTCGGAAGTCTTGGTGAGAACGGGTTTCCGCGCGTCGGTGGCGGCCGCGATCTCGGTGAGGACCTTGACCTGCTCGGCGGTGAGCCGGTGGCCGACGAACCGGAAGTCGATCTTCACGCCCGCCCGCGCCGTGTGCTCGTTGATGATCGAACGGACCTCGTCCGCGCTCTTGCCGCAGGCGTCGGCACCACCACGTGCGATCACGACGACCCGGTTGGTGACAGAGCCGCGGAACGGGTACGTGCGCGCGAAGTCGTCGATCGCCGCAACCACACCGCTCAGCAGAGTCGCCTTGCCGCTGGGCGTGATCGACCGCGCCGCGCCGGCGATCTCGGCGGCCTGCCCGGTGCCGGGCGTGACCAGTTCCGAGGTGTCCGGAGAGTCGCAGGTGCCGCCGAAACGGCGCAGTGCCAACGAGTCGTCGGCGGACATGTTCGAGGCGGCGGCGCCGACGGCGTCCGCCACCTCGCCGAAGTCCGCCGACTCGGAGGCGTCGACGAGGAACGTCGTGCGGTGGTCGGGAGTCAGGGACATCCACGCCCCGCCGGTCGCCAGCCCCAGCACCAGAACCACGGCACCTGCCGCCAGCGGCCAGCGTTTCATCGTGTTCCCCCTGGACCTTTCGCGCGCAACGCCGTGAGCTCGTCCGTCATGTGCCCCGCCTCGGCGTTGTACGCGTCGGCGGCCTCGGAGTAGACGGCGAGCGGTTCCGCCAGGTTCCGTCCCGAACGAGCCGAGCCGAGCAACTCCTCCGCCGCCTCGATCACCGCGGCCTGCAACGTGCGCAACCGCACCGCCATGTCCCGCAACCGCACCGCTTCCGCCGAGCTGGTGCGGCCGTCGAGGTCCTTGATCTCGAAGTCGACGACGGCGTCCCTGGCCTCGGCCATCGCGGCGTCGGCGAGGTCGAACCGGCCGCTCTTGATCGCCTCGGTCGTCGAGTTGAGCTTGTCCACGGTCGGGTTCAGCACGTTGACGACCGACTGCGACGACCGCAGCACCGGCTCGATGGTGGTGAACCACTCGAGCGCGCGCTTCAGCGCCTCCGGCGAGTCCGTGAACGTCGGCTCCTGCTGCTTGAGCTGCTTGGCCAACTCCGTCAGCTCGTCGCCGCCGTCGTCGACCTGGTAGCCGATGAACCGGAACTCGATCGACAGCCCGGCCGCCGCGACCCGGTCCCGGATCTGGGACTGGACGAACTCGTCGTCGGGGTCGCACGCGTCCTTGCCGTGCCTGGTCACGACGATGATCCGGTTGACCTGCCTGGCGTTCAGCGAGAACGGTGTGGTGAAGTCGCTGACCGCCTCTACGATTCCGCGCTGCAGCGTGGCTTTCGTGCCCTGCCGCACCGACTGCGCGGCCTGGGCGATCTCCTGGCGGTTGCCGGTGCCGAACCCGACGAGCTGTGTGGTGTTCGCGTCCGAACCGCACTCGCCGCCGAAACTGCGCAACGACTGGGAATCGCGCTCACCCGAGTTGCCGACCACGGTCGTCAGGGCACCGGTGACACTCGCCAGGTCACCCTCGGCGGCGTCGATCAGGAACGTCGTCTTGTAGACGGGGGCGAACATCGGCACGACCCACCGCACCACCGCGAACGAGCTTCCGGCGATCAGCAGACCGGCGAGCAGGACGATCAGCAGCCGCCGCACGGACTTCGGCAGTTCCCAGAACGTGTTCCACTGCCGCGCGTTGTCCCCGACGATGACGCCCTTGGCCTTGCCCAGGTGCACCGTGTACTTGTGGGCGTCCGCGGCAGGCTCTTCGAGTTCCTCGTGGGCCTTCTGGATCGCCTCGGAGGCCGTCTTCGACAACTCGTTCGCCGCGTCGACGGACAGCCGGATCTCGTCCATGCGAAAACGGTAGCGAGTTTGGGCGCGAAAGAAGTCAGGTTCGGCGGGACAGGTGCCGCACCAGCGACGCGAGCTGCTCCGCGTACTTCGTGGCGAACTCCGGCGTCGCCGGGTCCTCGCCGGTGATCTGGCGCGCGGTGTGCCGCAGGGTCAGCGGCGCGGAGGCCGCCGCCATCAGTGCCAGCAGCAGAAGTCCCGGGTCGAGGTCGGCGGGCAGTTCGCCGGCCTCCTGGCGTTCGCGCATCTGCTCGACCTGGGCGCGCAGGAACGCCTCGTCGGTGGGCGGGCTGTCCTCCGCGAGGTTCGACCAGGCCCACAGGCGTCCGTGGTCGGTGAGGGTCGTGTGCACGAACCCCGCCAGCACGGTGCCCAGCGGCTGTTCCGCACTGGCCATCTCGGCGGCGGTGCCGTGCCAGCTCGTGGCGAGTTCCTTGTACAGACCCTCTTTGCCACCGAAGTAGTACGAGATCAGCTGCTTGTTCACGCCCGCCCGCGCCGCGATGTCCGTGGTGCGCGTGGCCGCGTAGCCCTTCGCGCCGAACTCCGCCGCGGCCGCTTCCAGGAGCAGGGCCCGCGTGCGTTCCGGGTCGCGTTTGCGTTCGGAGGCGCTGGGAGAGCGGCGTTGATCCACGGCGACACGGTAGCCGACGGGTGCTTTGTCAACCAATGGGTTGACTTAATCAACCAGGCGGTTGAAACTCGGTGGCATGAGGATCGCAGTGATCGGTGGGGGAATCGGCGGGCTGTGCCTGGCGCACGGGTTGCGCAAGGCCGGCGTGGACGTGGCGGTGTACGAGCGGGACCTCTCGCGCACGGACCGCCTGCAGGGGTACCGGGTGCACATCAATCCGGATGGTGCCGCTGCGCTGCGGGAGTGCTTGCCCGCGGCGAACTGGGAGCGGTTCGAACGGAGTGCGGGCACCAGCGAGAACGGCTTCGGCTTCCTGACCGAGCAGCTCAAACCGCTGCTCGTGCTCGACCAGGACGAGGAGAAGCACTACTCGGCCAGCCGGATCACGCTCCGGCAGGTGCTGCTCGACGGGCTGGACGTGCGGTTCGGCAAGCGGTTCGAGCGCTACGAGCAGGGCGACGACATCAGGCTGCACTTCGAGGACGGCACGGTCGAGAGCTGCGACGTGCTGGTCGGCGCGGACGGGATCCGGTCACGGGTGCGCGAGCAGTACCTGCCGCACGCGGGCACGGAGAAGATCGGGGTCACGGCGATCGCCGGGAAGCTGTACCTCGACGACAACGACTGGGTGCCGCGGAGCCTGGTCGTCAGGGCCAACTCGATCATCCCGACGAGCAGGGCCGGCATGTTCCTGGTCGTGCACGACGGGCTGGGCGTGACCGACAACGAGGACGATCCGTTGTTCGACAACGTGCGTCCCTACCTGATGTGGGCCTACGCGGCCGCCGATCTGACCGTCCACGATGGACAGGACCTGCGAAACGAGGTGCTCGGCCGGATCTCGCGGTGGAGCCCCGAGCTGAACCGGATCGTCGCTGCCTCGCCCGCGGAGACGATCAGCGAGTGGCGCATCCGGTCGTCCAGGCCGATCGAACGCTGGCAGCCGACGAACGTCACGTTGCTCGGCGACGCCATCCACGCGATGACGCCGATGAGGGGCGTCGGCGCGAACATCGCGCTCAAGGACGCACAACTGCTCGCGCGGTGCATCGCTGAAGGTGGCGACGCGATCGCCCGGTACGAGAAGGAGATGTACGACTACGGCTTCGCGGCCGTGCGTGACTCGCTCAAGGCCGCCCGCCAGTTCGCCGACGGTGGCCCGGTCGCGCGGACCATCTTCAAGACCGTGCTCAGGACCGCGAGCGCCGTGCCCGCGCTGAAGCGCGCGATGTTCTGAAAAACAGTTTGAACCGTTCTGGCTCGCTCTGCGTGTGAGTGGCGTTGGGTGGCACTAGCCAGGAGGTTCATGATGATCCGCAAGAGCGTTGCGGTCGTCGCGTTGGGGTTGATCTCGCTGACCGCCTGCGCGGGGACGCCGGAGAGCAAGCCGGTGGCGCAGCAGCAGCAAGAAGCCGTGGTGGCGTTGAACGTCGCCGAGAACGCGGACCTCGGCCCGGTGGTCACGGACGTCGAGGGGTTCACCCTCTACCGGTTCGACGGCGACAAGCCGGGGGAGTCCACTTGCGACGGTGAGTGCGCCGCGGCGTGGCCGCCGGCGACCGTCCAGGACGAGAACTTCGGTGTGACCGGCGTCGAGCGGAACCTGGTCAGCAGCATCGTCCGCAAGGACGGCAGCCGTCAGATCACCGTCGACGGCATGCCGCAGTACCGGTTCGCCAAGGACACCAGGCCCGGCGAGACCAAGGGCCAGGGCCTGCAGGGCAAGTGGTTCGCCACCGGCAAGGACGGCGCTCGCACCCAGCTCGCCGCGCGGACGGGCGTCATCGCCGGGCTGGGAGCGGTGCTGACCAACAACGCCGGCCTCACGCTCTACCGGTTCGACGGCGACACGGCCCAGCCTTCGAAGTCCACTTGCGACGGTGGCTGCGCCGAGAGCTGGCCGCCGGTGCTGGTGGAGGGCGACACGCCGCGGGTCAAGGGCGTCGACCCGAAGCTGCTCGGCACGGTCACCCGCGCGGACGGCAAGAAGCAGCTCACCGTCGCGAACTGGCCGCAGTACACGTTCAAGAACGACAGCAAGCCCGGTGAGGCCAAGGGCGTCACGGTGCCGAAGTGGTTCGCCACGGCCACCGACGGCAAGAAGGCCCAGCAGAACAAGGCGATCGCGTTGACCAGCGCGACCGTCGGGGACCTCGGCGTCGTCGCCACCGACAAGGACGGCATGACGCTCTACCGGTTCGACAACGACTCCGCGGAACCGCCGACGAGCACCTGCTCCGGCGACTGCGCGGGGCAATGGCCGCCCGCCTTCGTCAGCGAGGGCTTCCAGGTGCAGGGCGTGGACGCCGCACTCGTGGGGACGATCGAGCGGGACGGGAAGAAACAGCTCACCATCGCGGGGTGGCCGCAGTACCTGTTCGCAGGGGACAAGGTCTGCGGTGATGCCAACGGGCAGGGCGTTGGCGGAAAGTGGTGGGCGACCAAGGCCGACGGAAGTCGCGCCGGCCAGTAACAGGGGAGAGGAAGGCCCCGGCGGGAAGCATCCCGCCGGGGCCTTTTCCTACTTGAGACGCAACAGAAGTGCCTGCTCCGGTTCGAGCACCGGCAGCTGGATCCCGACCTCCGACAGCACGGAACCGGGCAGCTCCACGGACTTCCAGTCGGCGGGCAGCCGCTGGATCAGCCTGGGCCGTCCCGCCGGGGCGTCGAACGAGACCCGGTACGTCCGCGCCGGGTCGAGGCCGGGCAACCGTACCCGGCGCGGCTTGTTCTGCACCGACGTCGCGAGCTGCACGTACCCGAACAGAGCCTCGGACTGGTCGGCCGCAACGATTCCGTGCACCCAGGCAGAGGGGTCCGGGTGGTCGGAGTGCACGGTGACACCGGTGTGCACCAACGCCCGCACGTCCTTGTAGTACTCGATCGCGGCCTGCAGCCCGGCCCGTTCCTCGTCGGTGGCCGAGTTGATGTCCCACTCGATGCCGAAGTGCCCGAACAGCGCCGTGGCCACGCGGAACGACAGGTCGTGCACGCGTCCGGTGGTGTGCGACTTCGTGGGACCGACGTGCGCGCCCATCAGCTCCGGCGGCAGGAACACACCGGTCCACCGCTGGATCAGCTGGCGTTCCAGGGCGTCGTTGCAGTCCGACGTCCACACGCGGTCCGTGTGCGCGAGCACGCCGAGGTCGATCCGCCCGCCGCCCGACGAGCAGCTCTCGATCTCCACGTGCGGGTGCCGCAGCCGCAGTTCTTCGAGGAGCCGGTAGTACGCGGCGGTCTGCTCGTGCACGCGCGAGCCGATCAGGTCGCGGTTGTGGTCCCACTTCACGAACGCGATGTCGTTGTCCGACAACACGGACGAGATGCGGTCGAGGATGTACGCGTACGCCTCGGGGTGCGCGATGTTCAGCACCTGCTGGTTGCGCGACGGCGGAGGCAGCACGCCGGGACGCGGTCCGAGCACCCAGTCCGGGTGGGCGCGGTAGAGGTCCGAGTCGGTGTTGACCATCTCCGGCTCGAACCAGAGGCCGAACTCCATGCCGAGCGCGCGGACGTGCTTGATCAACGGGGTCAGCCCGTCCGGCCACACGGTCTCGTCGACGTACCAGTCGCCCAGGCCGGCGGTGTCGTCGCGACGGTGCCGGAACCAGCCGTCGTCCAGCACGAACCGCTCGACCCCGATGGCGGCGGCGGTGTCGGCCAGCGACGTCAGCCGCGCGAGGTCGTGGTCGAAGTAGACGGCCTCCCACGTGTTGAGCACGACCGGGCGCGGACGCAGCGAACGCTCCCGCAGCTGCCGGTGGAACGCGGCACTGATGCCGTCGATGCCCGCACTCGAATACGCCGCGTAGAGCCACGGCGAGGTGTACTCCTCGCCCGGCGCCAGCGTGATCTCACCCGGCAGCAGCAGTTCGCCGCCACCCAGGACGGGCAGGCCGTCGACGAGGTTCTCCGCGTACGTCACGTGGTTGCCGCTCCACGCCACGTGCAGCGCCCACACCTCGCCGTCGCGGAACGAGAATCCCGGCGTACCGGCCAGCAACCCGATGGTCGCGTCATGTCCGGTGCGGCCGCGACGGTTCTCCCGCACCCACGAGCCGTAGTGGAACGCCTGCCGCTGCGGCGCGCGCTCGCGAGCCCAGCGGCCGGTGAAGTCGAGCAGTTCGGCGGCGTGCGAGGGGACGGGGAGCGCGGTTTCCAGGCCCTCCAACGAGTACGGCGTCGTGCCGTCGTTGCGGACGACGTGCCGGAGCCGGAGCATCCCGGACGGCAGCAGCTCGACGGTGCCGCTCACGGTCAGTTCCGCGGCCTCGTCCGACGCGACGTAGCGGAAGATCGAGCCGTCCTCGCCGGAGAACGACGTGACGGCCAGTGCCGGGGCGAAGTGCTCGCCGCCGCGGTGGCCGCGCAGACCCGGCCGGCCGACGTAGCCGGCGCCCGCGTCGGGCAGCAGCGCGAGCGGCACCGGGTCGTCCGGCGCGTTGTTCGGGTTGGTCCACGACACGGCGTCCACGAGGCCACTCAGCGCGGCCTGGTCGACGTCTCCGAGCGTTCGCCCCCAGTGCGCCACGACAGGCAGGCTCGCGCCCGCGATGGTGATGACGACGCTGGAGGTGTCGTCGTGCAGGTGCACGACCTCCGTGTTGCTCATGCGGGCCCCGTCCACATCAAACACAAATGAACAATGTGCCGATCCTCAGATGTGGGCGGGAGGTTGTCAAGCGGTCGAAAATGTTGATTTCTGTCTTAGCTCGTGCACTTTGGAGCCTTCGCGAACGCGGCGGTGGCGAGGAGCACCTCGCCACCGCCGCGATCACGAACAGGCGGATCAGGTTCCGGAGCACCCGATCAGACAACCAGACTGAGCAACCCCGCGACGACGAAACCGACCACCGAGAGGATGGTCTCGAGGACCGTCCACGACTGCAGCGTCTCCTTGACCGACAGGCCGAAGTACCGCGACACGATCCAGAACCCGCCGTCGTTGACGTGCGAGGCGATGATCGAACCGGACGCGATGGCCATGACGACCAGGGCGAGCTGCGGCTGCGAGTAGCCCAGGTCCGCCACCACCGGCGCGACGATGCCCGCGGTCGTCACGATCGCGACCGTCGCCGAACCCTGCGCGATGCGGATGACGCAGCTGATCACGTACGCCAGCGCGATCACCGGCAGGCCGATGCCCGACAGCTCGTTCGCCAGCGTCTTGCCGATGCCCGTCGCGGCCAGCACGGCGCCGAAGAAGCCACCGGCACCGACCACGAGCAGGATCATCGCCACCGGCTTCAGGGACGCGGCGGACAGCTCCGCGACCTTCTCCCGCGTCATGCCGCGCCGGAAACCCAGCAGCCAGAACGCGAGCAGCACCGAGATCGTCAACGCCACCGCGGGCGTGCCGAAGAACGTCGCCACCGAGTACAGGCGCGATCCCTTGGTCAGCAGGATCGAGCCGAACGTGCCGGCGAGGATCAGCACCAGTGGCAGGCCGATGATCGAGAGCACCAGCCCGAGCGACGGCGGGTCGCGATCGTCCTCACCGTTCTCCGCCCGCGCCAGCTCGGCCGCGGCCAGCATCTCCTCCGGCACCGGCACGTTGAGGCGCTTGCCGATCCAGTACGAGTACAGGACACCGCCGACGAACCAGGACGGGATCGCCACCGCGAGACCCATGATGATGATCCAGCCGAGCGACACCTTCAGCAGACCGGCCGCCGCCACCGGTCCGGGGTGCGGCGGCATGAACGCGTGCATGACCGAAAGGCCTGCCAGCAACGGCATGGCGAACAGCACGATCGACTTGCCGCTGCGCTTGGCCGCCACGTAGACCAGCGGTGCGAGCACGAAGATGCCGATGTCGAAGAAGACCGGCACGCCGAAGATCAGGCCCGCGAGACCGATGGCGACGGGCGCCTTCTTCTCGCCGAACGCGTTCATCAGCTTGTCCATCAGCACCTGCGCGCCGCCGGACGCCTCGAGGATCGCGCCGAGCAGCGTGCCGAGACCGATGATCGCGGCGATGTGCCCGAGGATGGAGCCGAAGCCCTTCTCCAGCAACGAGTCGGAGGCCTTCTGCGCCGACCCGACCAGCGCCTCGACCGGCACGCCTGCCAGCAGGGCGACCAGCAGCGCCACGACGATCAGCGCGATGAACGGCTCGACCTTGAACTTGATGATGAGCAGCAGCAACACCGCGATGCTGACCACCGCGAGGGTGAGCAGACCGGGTGTCGAATGTTGCAGCCAGTTGATCACGGGCGGCTCCTGAGTGAATGGCCTGGCAATGAGCCGGTGGCGGTTCCTTCGTCGATCACCGTCACCCCGTTGCAGAACACGTACGGGATGCCGGCGGCCTGCTGCCGAGGCTGGTCGAACGTCGCCGTGTCGGCGATCCTCGAGGCGTCGAACAGCACGAGGTCGGCCGCGTAGCCCTCGCGGACCAGACCCCGGTCGGTGAGCCGCAAACGCTTGGCCGCGCGGCCGGTGAGGTGCTCGACGCACTCCTCCAGGCTCAGCACGCCCAGTTCGCGGACATAGCGCGCGAAATAACGGGGGAACGTGCCCCACGCGCGCGGGTGCGGCCGGTCACCTACGAGCAGCCCGTCGCTGCCGCCGGTGTGCGCCGGATGCTTCATGATCGCCTGCACGTTCTCCTCGTGGCCCACGTGCATGAGGCACGAGGTACCCATGCGTTCGTCGACCAACACGTCGAAGTACAGCTCGGAAGGCGAACGGCCGAGCCGCAGCGCCGAGCTGTGCACGCTCGCGCCGACCAGGTGCGCGTTGCGGTCGTTGCGGACGCCGTTGATCTCGATGGAGTCCCAGTCGACCGGCACGCCGTGGCAGCCGTCCGAGCCGGTCTCCTCGATCTCGGCGCGGATCTTCTCGCGGGTGTCCACATCGGACAACCTTGCCAGCGCCTTCTCCGGTCCGCCCTCCGTCGCCCACGACGGCAGCAACGCGGACAGGTACGTCGCGCCCGGCAGGTACGGGTAGGTGTCCAGCGAGATGTCGGCGCCACCAGCGATCGCGTCGTCCAGCAGTGCCAGCAGTTCGGGCGCTTTGCCCTTGTTCACCGGGAAGTTCATCGTGGCGTGCGCGAGGTGCAACGGGCAGCCGGAGCGCTTCGAGACGTCCACCATCTCGGCGTACGCCTCCAACGCGCCGGCGCCGTAGCTGCGGTGGTGTGGGCTGTAGAACCCGTTGTGCCGCCCGACCACCTCGCAGAGCTGCACCAGTTCGGACGTGTCCGCGTACATGCCGGGCGTGTAGGTGAGCCCGGACGACATGCCGAAAGCGCCCTCGGCCAGTGACTGCGCGAGAACGGCCTTCATGGTGTCCATTTCGGACTCGGTCGGCGGCCGGTCGTCCCAGCCCACGGCCAGCATCCGCACCGTTCCCTGCGGCACCAGGTAGGCGGCGTTCACCGCGATGCCCTGGTCGAGCCGGTCGAGGTACTCCCCGACCGAGCGCCAGTTCCAGTCGAAGCCCGGCGGGTCGTCGTTCCACCCGGCGAGCTGGCCCCGCAGCGTCGCCAGCACCTCGTCGTTCACCGGCGCGTACGACAGCCCGTCCTGACCGAGCACCTCGGTCGTGACGCCCTGCGAGACCTTCGCCAGGTGGTCGGGTTCGGCGAGGATCCGCAGGTCCGAGTGCGAGTGCATGTCGATGAACCCCGGCGCGAGCACCAGCCCGTCCGCGTCGATCGACCTGGTGGCCGAGATCCCGGTGCCGATGGACGAGATGACGCCGTCCTTGATCCCCACATCCGCCCGGTGAGCGGGTGCGCCTGTGCCGTCGGCGATCAGTGGTCCGCGCAGGACGACGTCGTCCATCGGTGCACTCCTTCTAGAAGTAGGTGCGGATCAGGTCGACCACGGTCGTGCCCTGCACGACCGGGATGAGCTGCCACTTGTCGAACACCGTGCAGGGGTGTGAGAGACCGAGCCCGATCCAGTCGCCGACGCGGACCGTGGACTCCGGCCCCAGCGACAGGAACGCGTGCTGGTCGTTCAGCGCGGTGACGCGGGCCTGGGTAAGCGGAGCGATCGCGCCGTCGACGCGGCGCACGAGCTGGGGCTCCGGCAGACCCTCGTCGAACGACGCGTCGCGCTTGCCGATCGTCAGCAACGCCAGGTCGCGCTGCGGCCGTGACGTCACCTGGGCCCACGCGCGCAGAGCGCTCTTGAACGGCTCAACGCCGTCGATGCGCGAGAACGGCGAGATCCCGCGGTAGAAACCGTCGTCGTGCGTGATGTACGCGCCGCTGCGCAGCACCGGGGTCACCGGCACCGGCCACGGCTTGGCCAGCGTCGCCGCCACCTGGTCGAAGTAGGCGCTGCCGCCGGCGGTGACGATGACCGAGTCCAGTTCGTCGAACAGCCCGGCGTCGGCCAGCCGCAGCACGAGCGTGCGCAGGTCGTCGAGGTAGCCGTCCACAACGGACTGGGACGACTCGGAGGCGTCGTGCGCCAGCGCGCCCTCGTAGCCACCCGCGCCGACCAGCCGCAGCACCGGGCTCTGGGCCACGGCCCGCGCGACGGCCAGTGCCGTCTCCAGGTCCCGCGCGCCCGTTCGTCCTCCGGGAGCGCCGAGCTCGACGATCACGTCGACCGGTCGTGACGGCTGGAGCTCCTGCAGCGTCTCGCTCATCAGCGCGACGCCGGCCTCGGAGTCGGCCCAGCAGCTGAACTCGAAGCCGGGGTCGCTGTCGAGCTCGCCGACCAGCCACTTCAGCGCGGCGGGGTCGAGCAGCTGGTTCGCCAGCAGGATCCGGCTCACCCCGAACGCCCGGTAGACCCGCAGCTGCGACGCGTTGGCCGCGGTCAGGGCCCAGACGCCGTGCTCGATCTGCCGCTGGAACAGCTGCGGCGCCATCGTCGTCTTGCCGTGTGGAGCCAGCTTCACGCCGTGGTTGTCACACCACTTGGACATCGTCGTCAGGTTGTGCGTCAACGCGTCCGCGTCCAGCACGACGAGCGGGCCGACGAACTCGTCGGCGAACAGGTCGAGGCGCCGCTCGGCGACCTCGCCGATGGTCGCACCGAACGTGCTCGACGGCAGGCCCTTGAAGCGCCAGCTGACGTGTTCCGACCTGATGTCCGCGACGGCCGAAAGGTCCATCTCCATCAGATGTTGCATATTTTGCAACTCCCATTGCGCGATGTGATGCCGTGTTGTGTAGCATTCGTACTCGCCGCCGTCAACGAACACCTCTGGAGCACGCATGCGGTTCGAACACGTCGGCGGTGTCGTGTGTCTCGGCGAGACCATGGTGATGATGGTTCCGGCTGAACCCGGTCCTGTGCATCTGGTGCGCACCTGGCACCGGGCCGTCGGTGGTGCCGAGTCCAACGTCGCCATGCACCTGACCCGCCTCGGCGTGCGGTCCTCGTGGGTCAGCGCGGTCGGCGACGACTCGTTCGGGCTCGCGGTGCTCGACACGGTGAAGGGCTTCGGCGTCGACGTGTCCGGCGTGCGGATCGACCCGTCCCGCCCGACCGGCCTCTACGTCAAGGAGGCCTCGCCGCACGGCAGCCCGGTGCGCTACTACCGGCGCGGTTCGGCGGCGTCGGGCATGGGGCTCGAGATGATCGACCGGCTCGGCCTCGGCGAGGTGAAGCTGGTGCACCTCAGCGGGATCACGCCCGCCCTGTCCGACTCGTGCCTCGCGATGATGCGCGAGTTGCTGCGACGGCCGCGGCACGGGTTCCGCATCTCGTTCGACCTGAACTGGCGTCCGGCGCTGTGGACCGACCGCGACCCGCGCGTGCTGCGCGAGCTCGCGGACATGGCGGACGTCGTACTGGCCGGCTCCGACGAGGCCGAACTGGTGTGGGGCACGGGCGATCCCGCGCGGTTGCGGCAGCTGCTGCCCGGCCCGCGGTCGCTGGTGGTCAAGCAGGGTGCCGACGGCGCGACGCTGCTGGAAGGCGGGTCGTCGCACTTCGAACCGGCGCTGAAGGTCGAGGTCGTGGAACCGGTCGGCGCCGGCGACGCGTTCGCTGCGGGCTTCCTCGCGGCCACTCTGGCGGGGGAGAGTCCGTCGGTGCGGCTGCGCGCCGGGCACCTGCAGGCGGCGTCCGCTTTGCTCACCGCGGAGGACGTCGGAGATCCTTTGCCGGACGACGTGACAGATCCGCTGCTGCACGCCGATCCGCAGACGTGGGCGTCCGCCCGCCTGGAGGTGTAGATGAGCCAGAGCCTCGACCGCGCGCTCACGCTGGTGAACCAGCTCGCGTCGGGTCCGAAGACGCTGGACGAGCTGTCCGGCGTGATCGGCGTGCACAAGTCGACGACGCTGCGGTTGCTGCGCACGCTGGAGTCGCACCGGTTCGTGCAGCGCGACGGCGTGCACCACTACCGCCTCGGCACGGCGCTGTTCGACCTCGCGAACCTGGCTCTGGAGGAACGCGACGTCCGCCGCGCCTCCGAGTCCGCGTTGCGCGACCTGAACTCCCGGCTCGGCCACACCGTCCACCTCGCGTCCTACGAGGACGGTGAGGTGATCTACATCGACAAGTACGAGTCCAGGCACCAGATGCGGATGTACTCGCGCATCGGCCGCCGGGCGCCGTTGCACTGCACGGCCGTGGCGAAGATCCTGCTGGCCGACCTGCCCGCTCCGGCGTTGCAGAAGGTGCTGGCCGGCATGGAGTTCCCGCGCCTGACGGCGAACACCATCATCGGCCCGACCGCGTACCTGGCCGAGCTGGAACGCGTGCGCGCCAACGGGTACGCCGTCGACAACTCCGAGCACGAGGACTTCATCCACTGCATCGCCGCCCCGATCAAGGGTGCTCGCGGTGAGGTGCTCGCGGCCGTGTCGATGTCCGTGCCGAAGGTGCTGCTGGACTTCGACGGCCTGCTGTCGCACCTGCCAGACCTGCTCGCCACCGCCGAAGCTGCATCAGTCGAATGCGGTTATGTTCCAAGATAAGGGGAATTACGTTGTCCAAGGTTGAGATCAAGACCGCTGACGCTCCGCAGCCGGTGGCCCGTTTCTCGCAGGGTGTGCGCAAGGGCAACATCCTGCAGGTGGCAGGCCAGGTCGCGTTCGACCCGAAGTCGGGCGAGATCGTCGGCACCACGGTCGCCGAGCAGACGCGCCAGACGTTCGCGAACCTGCACGCCGTGCTCGCCGCCGGTGGCGCGTCCATCGACGACGTGGTGATGATCCGCGTCTACCTGACCGACACCGCGCACTTCGCGGAGCTGAACGAGGTCTACGGCGAGTTCGTGACGGACCCGGCGCCCGCCCGCACCACCGTCTACGTCGGTCTGCCCGCCGGCCTGCTGGTGGAGATCGACGCGCTGGCCGTCGTCGACTGATCCACTGCTCGACCAGACTGGCACCCTCCGGCAAGGGAGGGTGCCAGTCTCGTTTCCGAGGCCGAGAGAGGAAGCCGGCGCGAAGATGACCTACTACCCGGATCTGTCGCCGTACGAGTACTTCGAGTCCGACGAGAAGATGCTCAACGTCGGCTGGCTCGACGCCGATCACGACTTCCCGCGTGGTCCGGTGCCGCGTGAGTTCGTCGACGCGCTGCTCAGGCTCAGCAAGAAGTCCCGCAACCAGACGCGCGGATTCCATTGGTGCGTCTTCTGCAAGGGGGCGTTCGAGGACGTGCCGAACCCGTACCGGCCGCCGGGTGTCGCCTCGAAGGGCTCGGCCGAGATCCACGCTGTGGGCGCTGATGGTGTGCGGTACTCCGCACCCACGCTGGTGATCCACTACGTGATCGAGCACGGGTACCGGCCGCCCGAGGTGTTCGTGGCGGCCGTCCTTCACGCCGCAGGCCCGGAGGTGTAGTCCGGCCGCGGGGTCTTACCCCTCACAGGCGGTAAGACCCCGTCCGCCGTTGTGGCAGCATCCGCTTATGAAGTGGTACGCGGACAGACCGGTCAGGTTCACGCGTCAACTGATCGCCGACCTCCTCGCCGTCGGCTGGGTCGCGCTCTGGATCTGGGTGGCGACCACCGTTCACGACTGGGTGCTCGAACTGCGGGCGCCGGGAGATGGACTGGTCAGCGCGGGCGGCAGCATCAGGGACGCCTTCACCAACGCCGCCGGCAAGGCCAGGGGTGTGCCGTTCGTCGGCGAGGACCTGGCGGGGGCGCTCGGCAACGGCAGCAAGGCCGGCGAGACGCTCACCAACGCCGGCAACGCGCAGATCGGCGTGGTGCAGGACTCCGCGTTCTGGCTCGCCACCGCGCTCGTGGTCGTCCCGGTGCTGTTCCTGCTCATCACGTGGCTGCCGATCAGGCTTCGGTACGCGCGCAAGGCCGCCAACACCGCGCGGTTGCGGGACAAGCCCGACCTGCTGGCCCTGAGAGCGCTCACATCGTTGTCGCCGCGGGAGCTCGGCAAGTTCGACGGGGATCCCGCGGTGGCCTGGCGGACCGGGGACACGGACGTCATCGACGAGTTGGCGCGACGTCAGCTCGCGTCGGTGGGGGTGCGGGCATGATCACGCTGTCGGTGATCGCCGCCGTCGTGGCGATGTGCGCGGTGGCCGTGTCGTTGTGGCAGGCCCGCGAGGCGAAACGCGCCCAGGACGCCGCGAAGGCGGCCCAGGAGGCCGCCGCCAAGGCTCAGGAGGAGGCGCAGGCTGCGCGCAAGGCCGTCGAGCAGGCCACGGCGAGCGCTTTCCAGGCCAAGAACGTGGCGGAGGAGGCGAAGAAGGCCGCCGCGAAGGCCGAGGAGGCCGTCGGGAAGGCGGCGGAGGCGGCTGCGGCGTCACGCGTGCTGGCCGACGAGGCGCAGCTCACCGCCCAGCAGATGACGGCACAGGTCAACGGGCTCGTCGAGGTCATCGCCTCGCGCGGCAGCCGCAGCGGCATGCCGACGTTCGCCATCACGCCCGGCGCGCCCGACGAGTTCCGGCTCAGCTACTTCGGCGGGCCTGCGGTCATCGAGCAGCTCACGGTGTCCGTGGTGCCGGGCAGCCGGGTGCTCGGGCTCTCCCAGTACGACGACGAGCCGCCGGTCGAGCATCTGGAGGTGGGACCGCTCCACAACGGCTCCGCCATCACCTTCCGTGCCGCCACCGGGCAACGGGCCAGCGCGGTGTTCCAGGTCAGGGCGGAGCCGTGGGAGCCGGTCGTGGTCAGGGCGGATCAGTAGACGGGACCGGTGAACTTCTCGCCGGGACCCTGGCCTGGCTCGTCCGGCACGGCGGAGGCCTCGCGGAACGCGCGCTGCACCGACTGCAGGCCGTCCTTCAACGGGGCCGCGTGCGGGCCGAGGTACTCCGAGGTGGCCGTGATCAGGCCGGCGAGGCCGGTGATCAGGCGGCGGGCCTCGTCGAGGTCGCGGCGCGGGGAGTTGTCGGGGTCCGGGTCGGCGAGGCCCAGGCGCTCCGCGGAGGCGGACAGCAGCATCACCGCGGCCCGGCTGATCACCTCGATGCTGGGAACATCGCCCAGGTCGCGGATGCTGTCTTCAAGCGGATCGGTCACGCCCTACATTCAAGCAAGCGGACGTCACAGGGCCGCGATTCGGGGGTTGACAAGAGCGTCTGCTAGTATTTCGGACGCGACCAGCTCTCGTTAGTGCGAGAGCGGCAAGTGGAGCCCCGCTCCCACCCGCGTTCACCGCTTCTTGAGGTGGCCGGGTCCGGTCCACCAGGCTACCGGCACACGGGTGTCAGCGGTTCTGGTGTGAGATCGGTCGGAAGCGGGCCCCTTCACCGGGAGACGGTGACGGGGCTCTTGTTTTTGGCGCAACCGAGTCTCAAAGGACGTGAATGACAAGTCCCTCGAACCGCGGTGCACCCGTCAGCACCGAGCCGCGCATCAACGACCGCATTCGGGTGCCGGAAGTTCGTCTGGTCGGGCCGAATGGTGAGCAGGTCGGGATCGTTCGCATCGAGGACGCGCTCCGACTCGCGCAGGAAGCGGATCTCGACCTCGTCGAGGTCGCCGCTCAGGCTCGCCCGCCGGTCTGCAAGCTCATGGACTACGGCAAGTTCAAGTACGAGACGGCGCAGAAGGCTCGCGAGTCTCGTCGGAACCAGCAGCTGACGGTCATCAAGGAGCAGAAGCTCCGCCCGAAGATCGACCCGCACGACTACCAGACGAAGAAGGGCCACGTGGCCCGCTTCCTCTCGCACGGGAACAAGGTCAAGGTGACCATCATGTTCCGCGGTCGCGAGCAGTCGCGCCCCGAGCTCGGCTACAGGCTTTTGCAGAAGCTGGCGGAGGACGTCGCGGAGCTGGGCTTCGTCGAGTCGAACCCGAAGCAGGACGGCCGCAACATGATCATGGTGTTGGCGCCGCACAAGAACATCAAGCCGCGCGTGGTCAAGCAGGACGACGACGCGACCGAGGCGGACGACACCGCTTCGGAAGAGGCGTAGGACGCACGCCCGCCCCCGACCCGGTGGGTAGCACGAGACGAGGACGGAAATGCCGAAGAACAAGACGCACAGCGGGACCTCGAAGCGCTTCAAGGTCACTGGCAGCGGCAAGATCCTTCGGGAGAAGGCCGGCAAGCGCCACATCCTGGAGAAGAAGTCCAGCAAGGTGACGCGTCGCATGAGCGGCACCGCGGTCGTGTCCGAGCACGACGCTCCGCGCATCAAGAAGCTGCTGGGTCTCTGACCCGCTTCGACACCCCCTAGCTAATTCGGGAAACCGGCCCCCGACGCCGGTTTCCCCATGAGTATCGACAGGATGTACCCGTGGCACGCGTCAAGCGGGCTGTAAACGCCCAGAAGAAGCGTCGTACCGTTCTTGAGCTGGCGAGCGGTTACCGCGGCCAGCGCTCGAGGCTGTACCGCAAGGCCAAGGAGCAGGTGCTCCACTCGCTCAACTACGCGTACCGCGACCGCCGTGCGCGCAAGGGCGACTTCCGCAAGCTGTGGATCCAGCGCATCAACGCTGCCTCCCGTGCGAACGGCATGACCTACAACCGCCTCATCCAGGGCCTGCGCCTGGGCGGTGTCGAGGTCGACCGCAAGATCCTTGCGGACCTCGCCGTCCACGACGCCACCGCCTTCACGGCGCTCGTCGAGATCGCCCGCAAGGCGCTCCCGGCCGACGTGAACGCTCCGGCCGGGAGCCAGGCCTGAGCGACAACGCTCGCGCGCACCACCGACCCGAGGCAGATCCGTTCACCGAACGGACGCCTCGGGTCGTTGCTGCTCGCCACCTGACCCGCCGCCAGGGCCGCGACAAGGCGGGCCGTTTCCTCGTCGAGGGCGCCCAGGCCGTGCGTGAGGCACTCGCCTGGCGGGGCGGCGAGGTGCACGAACTCTTCGTCACGGCGACGGCCGCGCAGCGCAACGCCGAACTGCTCCAGACCGCCTCGGAGCAGGGCGTCCGGATCAGCGAGGTCACCGACAAGGCGGCCGACTCGCTGTCGGAAACCGTGACGCCCCAGGGCATCGTCGCGGTCTGCGACGCCGTCCCGCAGCCTCTCGACCAGGCGCTGCAAGGCACCCCGCGTCTCGTCGCCGTGCTCTACGGCGTCTCCGATCCCGGCAACGCGGGCACGGTCACGCGCGTGGCGGACGCGGCAGGCGCGGACGCGGTGATCTTCGCGGGCGACACGGTCGACCCGCACAACGGCAAGTGCGTGCGCGCCTCCACCGGCTCGCTCTTCCACCTGCCGATCGCCCGGTCCCGCGACGCCGACGAGGTCTTCGCCGCGTGCCGCCAGGCCGGCCTGAGGCTCGTGGCCGCCGACGGCTACGCGAAACAGGACCTGGTCGAGGCCTCTGCGAACGGCGACCTCGCGCAGCCCACCGCGTGGGTGTTCGGCAGCGAGGCGCACGGCCTGCCCGACGACGTGGTGGCGAAGCTGGACACGTCGCTGAAGGTGCCGCTGTACGGCGCCGCCGAGAGCCTGAACCTCGCGACGGCGGCCGCTGTCTGCCTCTACGCCTCCGCCAGGGACCAGCGGAATTGAGCTGACGGGTGCCGGGCGCGCGATTACTGTGCGCCCCGTGCGCGAATCAGAGATCGAACTTCTGTGCTCCCAGCTCGCTTCCTACTACGTCTTTCCGGACACTGCCAACGAGATAGCGAAAGTCCTGCGCGCTCGCCTCGACGACGGCGCCTACTCCGATGTGGACGATGACGAGGAGTTCGCGGCCAAGGTGACCGCGGACCTGCAGAGCGTCAACGGCGACAAGCATCTCCGCCTGCTCCACAGCGTCGAGGAGGTCCCCGAGACCGGCCAGGAGTCGGCCTGGGACCCGGTGGCCTACAAGTTGGAAGCCGAGCAAGACGCGTTCGGCATCCACAAGGTCGAACGGCTCGAAGGCAACGTCGGCCTGCTCGAGATCCGCCTGCTGCACGACGCCGAGATCGCCACCCCGGCCTACGTCGCGGCGATGAACCTCATCGCGCACACCGACGCGTTGATCATCGACCTGCGCGAGAACCGCGGCGGCGACCCGCACACGGTCGCGTTGATCTGCAGCTACCTCTTCGACGAACCCGTGCACCTCAACGACATCTACAACCGCCCGGAAGACGCGACCTACCAGTTCCGGACGCTCCCGCACGTGCCCGGCCCGAAGTTCGGCGGCACGAAGCCGGTCTACGTCCTCACCAGCGCCCGCACGTTCTCCGGCGGCGAGGAACTGAGCTACGACCTCCAGCAGACCGAGCGCGCGACCCTCATCGGCGAGACCACCAAGGGCGGCGCCCACCCCGGCGACCGCTACCGGGTCGGTCCGCACCTCAAGTCGTCCATCCCCAACGGCCGCGCCATCAACCCGGTCTCCGGCACCAACTGGGAAGGCGTCGGCGTCGTCCCGCACATCAGCGTGCCCGCAGATGAGGCTTTCCAGGTCGCCTACGAGAAGGCGCTGTCTCGCTGATCTGCCGGCGTCCGGTCACGGGCGCTGCTTCTTGGCGCGTCGGCCAGAGCCGAAGAACGGGAATCGTGACCGGGCCGAGCTCGGGCGATCGGAGAGGCTGATCGAGCCGACAACACCCAGCTGGACCAGGTTGCCGTGGACGGCGCCGGTGTTGACGTTGTGCGCTTTCTTCGCCGTGGGACCGAACAGCACCTCGGGCCAGACGGTGTCGAGCAGGACGGAGAAAGCGCCACCACCGTCATAGGCGGCCTTGAGGCCGTTCGCCAGTTCCGCCGCGAGGTGGATCCTGTCGGACTCGTCTCCCGCGCGAGCCGCATCCAGCGCATCGCTCAGACCGGGCACCGCGCGGACCGCTTCCTCCAGCCGCGTCAGAGCCGCGGAGTCCCACTCCTCCAGGGAATCGACGAGTGCCGCGGCGACGGACAACATCCACATGTCCACCATGGTCAACCCCCAACGAATACGCGCCGAAACCGCGCGGCGGCTCGAGACCAGCCCCCGTCACGTCGGAAGCTGATTCTGAAGGAGAACTCCGCCCGGCGACTAGTCCAGCCGGGCGGTCAACTCGCGCACGAGCGGATCGGTGCCGGACGGCTTGTTCTGGCGCCGCAACGCCTCCGACAACATCGAGAGCACGTTGGAGACCTGGTTGTCGTCGGGCAGCAGCGATGCCGCCCTACGCGCCTCGGTCTCCGCACCCTCGGCGTCGTCGGCGTTGAGGAGCACGTGCGCCGCCTTCAGCACGACGAACACCCGCCAGCCCTCGTCGCCCAGCGACACCACCAGCGCCTCGGCGTCGCGGTACTGCTTCATCGCCAGCGCGAACTCACCGGTCTGGCCGTGCACCCACGCGCGGATCGCGGCGATCTCCGCCTGCCTGCGGGTGACCTCGGTCGGGTCGTCCAGCGACGGCAGCAGCGCCTCGGCCTCGTCCACGGCCGCGCGCGTCTCGGTGATCTCGTCGTCGGGCAGGCTCGACGCCAGCTCGACCAGCGAGCCGATCGCCTCCGAGAGGTTGCCCTCCTGCTGCCACAACGCGGCACCGGCACGCCAGGACGCGATCGCCTCGTCGTGCTTGTCCAGCCGCCCCTGCACCGAGGCGAGCGCGTCGAGCAGGAACGCCCGCCGCCCCGTCTCCTCCGGCGGCAGCAGCTCGGACGCCTCGCGCAGGTACCGCTCGGCCGCGGGGAGTTCGCCCAGCTTGCGGCACACCTGCCCGAGCCGGAACACCACCTGCAACCGCAGGTCCTCCTGGCCGTCCTGCAGGAGCCGCAACGACTCCTCGAGCACCTCGGCGGCCTCGACGAACCGGTCCGTCTGCACGTATCCGCCGCTCAGCGCGAAGCAGAAGTGCGCGGTGTGGCCGGGGGACAGGTGCACGCGCGAGATCGCCACGGCCTCCCGGAGATCGCCCAGGCAGGCGCCCTCCTGGTCCAGCTCCTGGATCGCCGCGACCTGGTACCAGCGCGCCTCCGCCGACTCCGGCAGCGGGAACGCCGACACGAACGCGCGCGCCGTCGCCACCGCCTCCGTGACCTTGCGCAGCACGGTCTCCAGCCGCAGCTGCAACCGATAGCCCTCGAACCGCGCGTTCAGCGGCAGCTCGCCCGCCATGGCCGCGAGAACGTCCGCGTACGCGCCTTCGACGTCCTGCTGCCGTGCCTTGTGCTCCGCGGACTCGATCACGACCCGGCCGCGCAGCTCCGGAACGTCCAAAGAGGACGCCAGCGCGATCATCTCGTCGGCCCGCTCGTGTGCGTGCGCGTCGTCGTGCAGCTCGGCCAGCGTCAGCGCCGCGACCGTCCGCGTGTAGTCCGTCGTCGCCTCGGCCAGGCACCGTTCGGCGAGTTCCAGGCCGCCTGCGAGACCCATCGCGAGCCGCGCCTGGTAGCGCAGCGCGAGGTCCGCGGGCAGCGCCGTCAGCATCTCGTCGAACGCCGCCGGGTCGAACGGCACCAGCCCGGTCGTCATCCGCCGGATGCCCGCGTGCGCCGCGAGATCGGGTGGCAGCAACGAGTCCATGTCCGCGGGCAGCGAGTCGAGCATCCGCCGCGCCTTCACGAAGTCGCCCTGCTCGTACAGCAGCACCATCGACTCGGCGATCTCCACCGGGTCGCCGAACACGACGGACTCCTCGACCGCAGCGGCCACCGGTGCGGCCGGCACCGCGAGCTCGACCGCCGGGTAGTCCTTCTGCTCCAACGCTTCGCTGAGCCGGTCGAGCCACGTCGAGTTGCCGTTGCGCTCGTCGAACTGCTTCGCCAGCTGGATCGCGCGCTTCGACAGCCGCTCGAGCAACTCGGCGGCCGTCCGCGTGCCGACCGCGGGGACCTCGAACACCGTGTCGGCCGGAAGGCGCCGCAACAGAACGGAAGCGCACTCCGCGAACGACATCTCGTCCGCCGGCAGCTGCACGCCCGTCACCTTGTGCAGCGACCGCCGCAGCATCTCCTCGCCGCGCGACAGGTTGCCCGTCAAAGCGCAGAACCGGATGTGTTCGTGCACGTACGAGGTGATCTCGTCGTCCTTGATCAACCGGTACGCCGTGGTGTGCGCGTGCGCGGCCTTCTCGACCTCGCCGGTCTCCAGCAAGGGCCACAGCAGCGCGGACAGGATGCCCTGTGGCTGCGTGGCGCAGCCGGTGTTGCCCGACAGGCCCTCCCAGCCGTGCGCGGCGGCCTCCTGATGACGGCCCAGCCGCGCCAGCATCCAGACCTGCTCCTCGATCACGCAGGCCTCGCAGTCCGCCATCGGCCCGCGTTCCGTGGCGAGGTAACGCCCGAGCTGTTCGGCGAGGCCGACCATGTCACCGATGTGGTACGCGTACTCGGCACGGGCGCCGTGCACCGGCTGCACCGAGAAACCGAGCTTGCCGTAGCGGTCGGCGAGCTGCCCGATCACGGCCTGCAGCTGCTCCAGCGAGAACTTCGGGTCCCGGCGCAGGCCCGTCGCGATCCACTTGTGCGCCCAGTTCAGCGAGTGGACCTCGTACTCGTTGAAGGCCTCGGGATCCTTCTCCTCCGCGGCCCGCACCCACGCGAACGGCGCGAGCATCAGGTCGTAGCGCGACAGGTAGTAGGCCGAGTCGATCAACGCGGTCCGGCACGACACCCCGAGCGGCAGGTGCCCGACCGCGTCGGACATGCGCGCGGCCCGTTCCAGCGCCTCGTGCTTCGGCATGCCCGTGGGCATGTTGTAGGCCTCCAGGAACGCCCTCTCCGCGTCTTCAGCGGTGAAGTCGGCCATGTTCACTTACCCCCAACGGCGCGGTCCAGCAGTTCCAGGAACGAGCGGTTCAGCGCCGCCGTGTCCTTCGGTCGCATCGCTCGCCGAGCCTGCAGAACGGCGTGCACGTACAGAGATTCGAGCGTCAGCTCCACCAGCGACGGGTCGTTCAACCGCGCCAGCCGCTGCACCAACGGGTTGCGGCAGTTGAGCACCAGCTGCTCCGGCCGTGAGGAGTCGGAGCCCGCGGTCAGCTGCCCGAGCAGCTCCGCCCACAACGGGTCCGTCACCTCCTCGGCGGTCTGCTCGGTGTCGAGCTTGCGCTGCTGCTCCGCGTTGCTGATCAGCAACGCGGGCAACGAGACCGGGTCGAAGTCGCGGATCACCGCGTCGCAGTCGTGCCGGTCCAGTGCCGCCGCGCCCTCCGCCAGCCGCAACCGCAGCGCCGTCTCGATCTCCGGTTCCGGATCGGCCAGCGCCGCCAGCAGTTCGGACGGCGCGACCCGGCGCGCGACGGCAGGACCGTCCAGCGCGCTGAGCCGGTTCAGCAGCTCCATGTCGTAGGCGTAGCCGGCGTTCACGAGCCCCAGGCCCTGCGCGGCCGCGACCGGTGCCAGCTGGTGGAACTCGTCGACGTCCGGGATGTAGAGGATCGCGCCGTGCTTGCGCTTGAACTGCCGCAACGGGATCGCGCCCTCGGTGGTCTCGAACGGCAGCCAGCGCTCGACCAGCCGCAGCATCTCGTCGTCCGAGCGCGCCAGCGACTTGATGCCCAGGTGGTGCGCGGCCAGCAGCTCACCGGCCCGGCGCGGCTCGATCGCGTCCAGCCTGATCAGCCAGTCGCGGATCTGCTCGCCCAGCTCCTCGCGCACCGCCAGCAGCATCTCGTCCTGGTAGAGCGACTCGCGCGACGCCGTCGGCCGGATCGCGGACGCGTCGACCACGCACCGCACGAAGTACGCCCAGTCCGGCAGCAGGCCCTCGACGTTGTCGCCGACCAGCATCCGCTTCAGGTACACCCGGTGCGTCTGGCGCGTCCCGGGATGGACCCCGGACGGCAGCACGAACGCCACCCCGGTCAGCCCCGCCGCCTCGACCTCGATCGGGATCGCCTCGAACGGCGTGAACCCCAGTACCTGCTCGCAGTACTCGGAGAGATCGGCGTCCTCGTCGTCCCACGGCCGTTCGCCGCGGGTCAGGACGGCCCCGTCCAGCGTCACCGCGGCCGGCAGCAGATCGCCGTAGTCGCTCACCAACGGCCGCACGACGTCGGCTTCGAGCCAGTGCTCGTTGCCGCGCGAGGCACTCAGCTCCACCGTCGTACCGACCGGTACGTCACCATCCACAACGGACACGGTGTAGTTGCCGGACGAGTCCGCCTCCCACCGCACGGCCGGACCACCGCGTGAGGACCGCGTGACGACCCTCACGGACGAGGCGACCAGGAAGCACGACAGCATGCCGACGCCGAACTGGCCGAGGAACCCCTCGCGGGCGAACCCCAGGTCGTCCCGCTTCGACGTGCGGCCGAGCGTGGACAGCAGCTCGTGGACCTCGGTCTCGGTGAGCCCCACGCCGGTGTCGGTGATCGTCAGCGTGGAACCGCAGGTGATCGTGACGTCGGCGGGGCAGGACGGGTCGAGCTCGCGCCGTGCCGTGATCGCGTCGACGGCGTTCTGCAGCAGTTCCCGCACGTAGACGCGCGGGCTGCTGTACAGGTGGTGGCTGAGCAGGTCGATGATGCCGCGCAGGTCGACGCGGAAGGTGTGCGACATGATGCCGCCCATCCTAGGGACGACATGAGGGCGATGCCGCTCTTTAACGGAAGCTCCCGGAGCGGTCAACAGCGCACCCACTAGGATCGGCCTGTTGATTACCGAGTGTCCCGCGTGTGGATCAAAAACCTGGGAGCTGTCCACCAACCATGTCCGGAGCCAACGACCCGTACGACCCGAAGCAGGTCGCGGCGCTGTCGGCCGAGAACCTCGACGCGGCCGTGCAGAAGGCGCGCGAGGCGTTCGCCGGAGCTGCCGACCTCGAGGCACTGGCCGCGGTCAAGCCCGGCCACCTCGGTGACCGGTCGCCCGTGCTGCTGGCCCGCCGCGAGATCGGTGCCCTGCCCCCCAAGGCCAAGGCCGAGGCGGGCAAGAGGGTGAACGAGGCGCAGTCCGCGATCAAGACGGCGTTCGACGAGCGCCACGCCGTGCTCCAGGTCGAGCGCGACGAGCGGGTGCTGCGCGAGGAGTCCGTCGACGTCACGCTGCCCTGGGACCGCTTCCCGCGCGGCGCGCGCCACCCGATCACCACGCTCGCCGAGCGCATCGGTGACGTCTTCGTGGCCATGGGCTACGAGATCGCCGAGGGCCCCGAACTCGAGACCGAGTGGTTCAACTTCGACGCGCTGAACTTCGGCAAGGACCACCCGGCCCGCTCGATGCAGGACACGTTCTACATCGCGCCGGGTGACTCGCAGCTGGTCCTGCGCACGCACACCTCGCCGGTGCAGGCCCGCACGCTGCTCGACCGCGAGCTCCCGGTGTACGTGGTGTGCCCCGGCCGCACGTTCCGCACCGACGAGCTCGACGCGACGCACACCCCGGTGTTCCACCAGGTCGAGGGCCTCGCGGTCGACAAGGGCCTGACGATGGGCCACCTCAAGGGCACGCTCGACGCGTTCGCGCGCTCGATGTTCGGCGAGGACTCGAAGACCCGTCTGCGTCCCAGCTTCTTCCCCTTCACCGAGCCGTCGGCCGAGGTCGACGTGTGGTTCCCGGAGAAGAAGGGCGGCGCGGGCTGGGTCGAGTGGGGCGGCTGCGGCATGGTCAACCCCAACGTCCTGCGCGCCACCGGCGTCGACCCGGACGTCTACTCGGGCTTCGCGTTCGGCATGGGCCTGGAGCGCACGCTGCAGTTCCGCAACGGCCTGCCGGACATGCGCGACATGGTCGAAGGCGATGTCCGCTTCACCCAGCCATTCGGAACGGAGGCCTGATCCGGATGCGCATCCCGGTCAGCTGGCTGGTCGAACACCTCGGTTTCGACGAAGTCCCCACGCCCGACGAGCTCGCCGAGGCGTTCACCCGCATCGGCATCGAGGTCGAGGAGGTGAGCCCGCTCGGTCCCGTGACCGGCCCGATCGTCGCCGGTCGCGTCGTCGCCATCGAGGAGCTCACCGAGTTCAAGAAGCCGATCCGCTACTGCCAGGTCGAGGTCGGCCCCGAGCAGGTCAACAACATCATCTGCGGCGCCACGAACTTCGTCGAGGGCGACTCGGTCGTCGTCGCGCTGCCCGGCGCCGTGCTGCCCGGCGGGTTCTCGATCGCCGAGCGCAAGACGTACGGCCGCGTGTCCCAGGGCATGATCTGCGCCTCCGACGAGCTCGGCATCGGCGACGACCACTCCGGCATCCTCGTGCTGCCCACCGGCACCGCGCAGCCCGGCGACGACGCGCTGGAGCTGCTCGGCCTGAACGACACGGTCATCGAGCTCGCGCCGACCCCGGACCGCGGCTACGCGTTCTCGGTCCGCGGCCTCGCCCGTGAGATCGCCTGCGCGCTGGACGTGCCGTTCGGCGACCCCGGCCTGATCGAGGTCCCCGAGCCCGAGGGCGAGGCGTGGCCGGTCCACATCGAGGACCGTCCCGGCTGCTCGCGGTTCGTGGCGCGCCGGGTCACCGGTGTCGACCCGACCGCGCCCACGCCGTGGTGGATGCGCCGCCGCCTGATGCTCGCGGGCATGCGGTCGATCTCGCTGCCGGTCGACGTCACGAACTACGTGATGCTCGAACTGGGCCAGCCGCTGCACGCGTTCGACGCCGCTTCCCTGTCCGGTGCGCTGACGGTTCGCCGCGCGCACGCGGGGGAGAAGCTGACGACGCTGGACGACTCGGTCCGCGCTCTCGACGTCGACGACATCGTGATCGCCGACGACTCCGGCGTGATCTCGCTCGCCGGTGTCATGGGCGGCGCCTCGACGGAGGTCGGCGACAAGTCGTCGGACATCCTGCTCGAGGCCGCGAACTGGGACCCGGCGTCCATCGCGCGCACGGTCCGCCGGCACAAGCTGCCGTCCGAGGCCGCGAAGCGCTTCGAGCGCACCGTCGACCCCGCGCTGGCACCGGTGGCGCTGGAGCGGGCCGCGAAGCTGCTCAACCACTACGCCGAGGGCCAGATCAAGCCCGGCCGCACCGACGTGGGCGCGCCCGCGCTGCCCGAGGCCGTGTCGATGCCGATCGACCTGCCGGACCGCATCGCGGGCGTCCGCTACGCCCGTGGCGTCACGGCCCGCCGGCTCGGCCAGATCGGCTGCCAGGTCTCCGTGACCACCTCGGACGACGGCCAGACGATCGTCACGGCCGTGCCGCCGACGTGGCGCTCCGACCTCGTGCAGCCCGCCGACCTGGTGGAGGAGGTGCTGCGGCTGGAGGGCTACGACACGATTCCCTCCGTGCTGCCGCCCGCTCCCGCCGGCCGCGGCCTGACCGAGCAGCAGCGTCGCCGCCGCACGGTGTGGCGCACGCTGGCCGAGGACGGTTTCGTCGAGGTCAAGCCGTTCCCGTTCATCGACCCGTCGGTGTTCGACGCGTTCGGTCTGGCCGCCGACGACATCCGGCGCAACGCGGTCGGTGTGCTGAACCCGTTGGAGGCGGACAAGAACGTCCTCGCGACGACACTGCTGCCGGGCCTGTTGGAGACCCTCCAACGGAACCTGGCCCGTGGTGCGAAGGACGTCTCGCTCTACAACATCGCCCAGGTGACGCTGCCGCGCGCGCAGCAGGTGCCCGTGCCCGCGCTTGGCGTGGACCGCAGGCCGACCGAGGCCGAGGTGGCCTCGCTGCTGGCCGCGCTGCCGAACCAGCCGCTGCACGTCGCCGGTGTCCTCACGGGCCACCGCGAACTGGCCGGCTGGTGGGGCAAGGGCCGCATCGCCGACTGGTCGGACGCCGTCGAGGCCGCTCGTCGCGCCGCCCAGGCGTACGGGGTCACCCTGCGCGTCGTGGCGTCGGACCTGCTGCCGTGGCACCCCGGCCGCTGTGCCGAGCTGCGCGTCGGTGACTGGCCCGTCGGGCACGCCGGTGAGCTGCACCCGAAGGTGATCGAGGCGCTCGGCCTGCCCAAGCGGACCGTGGCGTTCGAGCTCGACCTGGACGCGCTGCCGCTGGAGGACCACCGCCCGGCCCCGGTGGTCTCGGCCTACCCGCCGGTGCTGCTGGACGTCGCGCTGGTCGTGGACGCCTCCGTCCCGGTGCAGTCGGTGTCCGAGGTGCTCGGCGCGTCCGCGGGCGACCTGCTCGAGGACATCCGCCTGTTCGACGTGTACACGGGTGAGCAACTGGGCGAGGGCAAGAAGTCGCTCGCGTACTCGCTGCGCTTCCGGGCGCCGGACCGCACGCTGACCGTCGAGGAGGCGACCGCGGCCCGCGATGCCGCCGTCACCGCCGCCGGTGAACGACTGGGCGCGGCTCTGCGCGCCTGATCGGCCACGACGGACGAGGGCCCGGGGTTCGCCAACGAACCCCGGGCCTTTCCACGTCACCAGGACACACTGATGAATTGCCCATGAAAGTTCGCTCGTTCGGCTGAATGCCGAATTGCGGGATTTGGGATCAAACCAGCAGGTGGTAGCCCTGCGTAGCTGTCAAGGTGCCAAAGGTCCTTCATTACAAGGGGAAATCGGCAACCGTCGGACGCTTGCGCAGTACGTGAAGGTTCTCCAAGATTGGCCACGCGGCCCGCCAGGGCCGAGGGGCGAAGCGATGAACCACCGGGCGAGTCTGGTCGCCGGTCCGGTGGGGAGCTATTGGCGAACCCACCGCCTGGGAGCAACAACTCTGGAGAGTTGCGCCATGCGTAGTCTGGGTCCGCGCCTTGAGATCGCCGTGTCCTTGACGATCCTGATGCTCGGCGCGGCGGTCGTGGCGGCCATGCACCTCACCTGGCCAGACCCCGTGCAGCCCGCGATGGCGTACTCCGTGAGCAGCGGCGAGTCCGGCATGCAGCAGCTCAAGCCGTTCGAGATCAACGACATCTCCGGCGCGGCCGTGGAGCTCAAGCCGGGTGCCGTGGGCGAGCGCAAGGTGCGGCTGTCCAACCCGAACCCCGTCGGCATCATCGTCGAGAGCCTGTCCGCGGTGCCCGGTCAGCCGCTCGACGCCACCCAGCAGCGCGTCGAAGGCTGCCCGGCCGGTGTGCTGACCGTCGTCCCGCTCACCGACATCGTGGACATCCCCGCCGGAGGCGCGGTCGAGGTCACGATGAAGGTCGAGGTCGCCCAGGACGTGCCGGCGGCGTGCGCCGAGCTCGTCTTCCCGCTCACCTACTCAGGTCGCGCGAAACACGGCTAGCCAGCCGTTCGCGCGCCGCCGGCCATTCCGCCGGCACCATCGAGTAGACGACCGTGTCCCGCTGCGTTCCGTCCGGCCTCGTGATGTTCGCCCGCAGCACCCCGTCCTTCGACGCGCCGAGCTTCTCGATCGCCCGCTGCGAGCGCACGTTCGCGGCGTCGGTGTACCAGCCGACCCGCAGCGCGCCGCGCACGTCGAAGGCCTCGGACAGCAACAGCAGTTTCGCCTCGGGGTTGATCGCCGTGCCGTGCCACTCGCTGCCGACGATCGTGTAGCCGATCACCAGCCTGCGGTGCTCCGGCACGACCTCGTAGAACGACGTCGTGCCCACCACGCGTCCGGTGGCCACCTCGATCTGCGCGAACGCCTCCCGTGACGCGATCGCCTCGGAGACCCACGCGCGCATCTCGTCGACGTGGGACGGCTGACTGCTCAGCAGCCACGTCCAGATGTCCGGGTCACGGGTGACCTCGAACAGCCCCTCGGCGTGGTCGAGCGACAGCGGTTCCAGCCTGACGTGCTTGCCCTCCATCTGATCGACACTAGAGGTGTTTGAGGGCCTCGCGCCGTGACAACGGCGACAGCCCAGGCCGTGCCTCGACGAACGCGCGCACCCAGCCCGGTTCGGTCTTCGCGAACTCCCGCAGCGCCCAGCCGATCCCCTTGCGCAGGAAGAAGTCGGGATCGTCCGCGTTCGCGTCGACGCACGCCGTCAGCAGTTCCACGTCGGTCGCGCCCTTGAACCCGAGCTGGCAGATCACCGACGTCCGCCGCCGCCACCTGTCCGCGTCGACGGACCACTTCAGCATCAACGGCCGCACGACGTCCGGCGTCGAGCGCAGCAGCGGACCGACGCGCTTCGACGCGATCTCGTCCACGTAGTCCCACCACGCGCCGGTCACGATCATCTCGTCGAACCACGGCATCAGGTCGACGGACTGGAATCGGCGATCCCCGCTCAGCGAGAGCGCGACGTAGCGTTCCTCGCGATAGGTGGCCTCGCGCCACAACGTCTGGATCGCGTCGAGCCACTCGTCCCGGTCGTGCAACTGCGGCAGTGACTTCAGCAGTGCCACTCGTCCGGGTTTCTGCACTCCCAGGAACGGCATGTCGGACTTCATGTACGCCTGCATCTCCGGCGCCTTCACCGGATCCGCGAGCTCCTCGAGTCCCGCTCGAACCGCGTCGATCAAGGAAACCTTAAGTGTCACGCCCAAACGGTATAGGCATTAGGAGTAGCCCTGTTGAGATTTATGGCCCCATCGGTACCGAAAGTGCTAACGAACTCGCAAAACATCACTTGACCGGGGGCTTCTGTGAACAGAATGGGTGCTTGGCCCCTATACAGTTCGCGTTCATGCGCGTGCTCATGGTTGTGGCGGCGCTCGTGCTCGGCAGCATGGGTGCTACCAAAGCGGACACGGTGGATTACCTGGATCTGCCGCTGGTGAACGGAAACGGCGAACAGCGGGGTGGAGTGCACCCCGATCTGCCGTCCGACCGTGCCGCGCTGGAGCAGGCGCTGACCGGATACCGGGCCAAGGGCATCTCGCCCACGCGCTTCAAGGCGTTGCTGTGGCACTACTGGATCGTCCGCGCCGCCGAGGACGCGGGCGTCAACCTGTCCGAGTGGGACCCGCAACGCTCCGCCGCCTCCAACCGCGCGGTGATCTTCGCCGTCTACGACTTCTACGCGAAGCTCTACCTGACGTACCCGGACACGTTGCGGTGGATGGGTTTCGCGAACATCGGCGCGCCCGCGTTCGCCGCAGGCATGCTCGATCTCGGCACGGTCCCGGAGCTGCGCTGGTTCTCGTCGATGCTGATGTCGATGCAGAAGCACATCTTCATGGACCTCGGCGCGATGCACGCCGCCTACCTGCACGGCGGGATCCAGGCCGTGCAGGAGTTGCGCGACGCGGGCGTCATCGACCCGGACACCACCGCGGCGTGGGCGGATCCGGCGCAGGCGGTCCTCGAGTTCTCGTCCCGCGAGCAGAACCTGGTGATCGCCGACCAGTTCGACCGCATGCGGTCGCGGCTGTTACCGCCCGGCGAGATGGTCACGTACGCGATCACGGTCGCCGGCCCGATGCCGGTGCCGGGCGGGAAGACACCGGCGCAGTACCGGTCGTTGTTCGGCGGTCCGCTGCCCGCGTTCAACTACGCGGACCGGGTGTCGCGCTGGGACTTCCTGAGCAACGACACGGTTCCGGCCTACGAGCGGCTGAGCGCGGACGCCGTGCACAGGATCGTGCAGCGGCCGTTCGCGGACCGCGTCGCCGACTACCGCGCCAGGGTCCGGTTGCTCGACCTGGTGCTGCCGTTCAGGAGTGGCGAGTCCCGGACCGGAGTTCGCTGAGCACCTTCAGCCGGTCCTCCTCGATGATCCGGCGCGTGGTGACGCGGTCCGGGTAGCAGCGCATGAACATCGCGGTGAAGTGCGTGCCGTAGTGGATGGTGTCGCCGTCCGGGTCGTCCAGCGGACGCACGACGGCCTCGAAGTTCGGTTCGTGGAAGTAGGCCATCGTGAACCGCTCGCGGGTGTTGAGCAGCACCTTGTGCGGCGTGGACAGCAGCTTGCCGCCGGTGAGGAACTGCAGGACGTCGCCGGGGAACACGGTGACGACGCGTTCGATCGGTGCGACGAAGTTCCAGCCGTGGGCGTCCTGGAAGCAGCCCGCCGCCGACTCGTCCGCGAGCCAGTTGCGCGGCCGGTCCTCGCCGTCGATCGGCGGGCGCACGAAGAGGCCGCCGACGTCGTCCTGCGCGGCCAGCACGAGCATCCCGTAGTCGGTGTGCGCGCCGATGCCGCGGTCGGTCTCGGACCTGGTGGGGAAGCGCAGCACGCGCATGTGGTGCCAGCCGTCCGCGGTGAGCCTGGTGAACGTGTCGACGTCGAGCCCGAATCCCAGAGCTGTCAGCTGAAGGACACGTTCTCCGGTGCCGCCCAGCATCGTCATGAACGCCCGCATGGCGTCGCGGTAGCTGTCGTCCGGCCAGGGAACCGGTCCGTGGCACGGCCATTTGCCCGTGACGCGGTGGTCGTCGAGCGGAACGTCCTTGCAGATCGTGAAGATCTCCGAATAGTCCGCGATGCCGTCGGTGACCTCTTCTCCGGACGCGATGTAACCGGAATAGGTCAGGTCGCTCACAAACCGTGACTTTTCTTCGAGCGTCAATCCGTGGAAGAACCTTCTGCTGGCGGCCATTGCCTCCGCTGTGGTCCGGTCCTGAGTCGCGTCGGTCGCGATCTGCAGGATCCCGTCGGCTTGCCAGGCCTCGATGAGCCGGCGGCCGAGCGCGGCGTCGTCGTCCGAACCGGTGACGGTCGTGGGAAGACGGAAGGTGCGAAGTCCTGTCATGGACTCACGCACGACACAATTCATCGCAAGGTTCATATTTCGTTCGGGGGTGGAATCGAATCCGTCTTAGTAGGCTGACGACCATGACGCCGTACGACTACGACCTGATCGTCATCGGCTCTGGCCCTGGTGGCCAGAAGGCGGCGATCGCGGGTGCGAAACTGGGCAAGCGGGTAGCGGTCATCGACAAGCAGGAGATGGTCGGCGGTGTCTGCGCGAACACGGGAACCATCCCGTCGAAGACGCTGCGCGAAGCCGTCATGTTCCTGACGGGCATGAGCCAGCGCGAGTTGTACGGCGCGAGCTACCGCGTCAAACAGGACATCACCATCAACGACCTGATGGCTCGCACGCAGCACGTGATCGGCCGTGAGGTCCAGGTCGTGCGCGCGCAGCTGCACCGCAACGGCATCGATCTGCTGAACGGCTTCGGCCGGTTCGTGGACGAGCACACCGTGACGGTGGACGGGGCCCACCGCGGCGACCACACCACGATCACCGGCGAGTTCATCGTCATCGCGACCGGCACGACGCCGGCCCGCCCCTCGGTGGTGGACTTCGACGAGGAGCGGATCCTCGACTCCGACGAGGTCTTCGCGTTGCAGGAGATCCCGTCGTCGCTGGTCGTGGTCGGTGCGGGCGTGATCGGCATCGAGTACGCGTCGATGTTCGCGGCCCTCGGCACCCGCGTGACGGTCGTGGAGCAGCGCGAGAAGATGCTCGACTTCTGCGACCCGGAGATCGTCGAGTCGCTGAAGTTCCACCTGCGCGACCAGGCCGTGACGTTCCGCTTCGGCGAGAAGGTCGTGAACGTCGAAGTGTCGCAGGGCGGCACCATCACGACGCTGGCGTCCGGCAAGCGCATCCCGGCCTCCGCCGTCATGTACTCCGCCGGCCGGCAGGGCACCACCGAGAAGCTGGACCTCGCCGCCGCCGGGCTGGAAGCGGACAACCGCGGCCGGCTGAGCGTCGACGAGCACTACCGCACGCCCGTCGAGCACATCTACGCCGTCGGTGACGTGATCGGCTTCCCGGCGCTGGCCGCGACGTCGATGGACCAGGGCCGCCTGGCCGCGTACCACGCGTTCGGCGAGCCGGTGCACGACCTGACGGCGTTGCAGCCCATCGGCATCTACACGATCCCGGAGATCTCGTACTGCGGCGCGACGGAGACCGAGCTCACCTCGTCCGCGGTGCCGTACGAGGTGGGCATCTCCCGCTACCGCGAGCTCGCGCGCGGCCAGATCATCGGCGACGCGTACGGCATGCTGAAGCTGCTGGTGTCCACTGTGGACCGCAAGATCCTCGGCGTGCACGTGTTCGGCACCGGCGCCACGGACCTGGTGCACATCGGCCAGGCCGTGATGGGCTGCGGCGGCACGGTCGACTACCTGGTCGACACGGTCTTCAACTACCCGACGCTGTCCGAGGCCTACAAGATCGCGGCCCTGGACGCCACGAACAAGATCCGCGCGCTGGACCGCTTCTCGACCCGGTGATCACGACCGGGTGAGGCCGGCGTCGTGGGCCACGATGGCGGCCTGCACGCGGTTGGCGCACTCCAGCTTGGGCAGGATCCGGCTGATGTGCGCCTTCACCGTGCCGGTCGCCATGAACAGCTGCTCGCCGATCTCGGTGTTGGACAGCCCTTCGCCCACGAGCCGGAGCACGCCCCGTTCGGTGTCGGTGAGCGCGTCGATCTTGCGGCGCGCGTCCGGCCCGTCGTTCGGCGCGAGCAGGTGCTTCTCGATCAGGCGCTTGGTGATCTGCGGGGCGAGGATCGGTTCGCCCTGCGCGGCCTTGCGGACCGCGGTGATCAGCTCCTGCGGCGGGGTGTCCTTGAGCAGGAACCCGGTCGCGCCGACCTTCAACGCCTGCGCCACGTAGGAGTCCTCGCCGAACGTCGTGAGCATGACGACGTTGACCCTCGACGCGATCTGCTCGGCGGCCTTCAGGCCATCGCCGCCGGGCATGCGGATGTCGAGCAACGCTACGTCGATCGTGTGCTTGAGGGTCAGCTCGACGGCCTGCCTGCCGTCGCTCGCCTCGGCCACCACGGTGATCTCGGGGTCGTTCTCCAGGATCAACCGGATGCCCGCACGCATCAACGTCTCGTCATCGGCGATGAGAACTCGGATCACGCGAGCCACCCTACGGGCGCTCCTGCTCCTTCGAAGCCAACTTGCCGTCGCGGAAGCACAGCTTGTAGGCCAGGTCCGGGTTGTGCGAGGTCCGGAACCGCGAGCACCCGTCGACGCCCAGCACGCCGATGCCGAACTCCTCGTACACGTCGCCCTCCGGCGTGACGCCGACCTGCAACGAGTCGAAGTACGGCGCGTTCATCTGCGTCGGGTTGAGCAACGCGAACACCAGCAGCACGACCAGCGCACCGGCGATCGGCACCAGCGCGAGTAGCCCGAGGCAGCCGCCGCCCAGTACCCGCGGCACGGTCAGCACCTCGGCGGCGAGCGGTGGCGGCACCTCGGCGACCTCGGCGGTGGCCTGGTCCGCCTGGGCGGGCGGGTTCAGCGGCACGTCCGCCGCCACCCGGAACCCGCCCTCGACCGGCGGGCCCGCGCTGAACGAGCCGCCGAGCAACCCGACGCGTTCCTCCAGGCCGATCAGGCCGCGCCGGGTGCCCCTGCCCGGGACCGCCGACGACGGCCCGTTCAGCACCTGGATGCGTGCCCGGCCGGCCTGAACCGCGATCTGCACTCGGGTGCGGGCCTCCGGGGCGTGCTTGCGGACGTTGGTCAGGGCCTCGCGGACCACCCGCTGCACCGCGCGGCGGGTCCTGGGGTCCGCGCCGTGCAGGTCGTCGCCGGACCAGTCCAGGGACGCGGCGAGCCCGGAGGCCTCGACCAGCGCGGCGATGTCGGAGCGGGTGCCGGTGTCCTCGTCGAGCGACTCGGGCTCGGGGTTCGTCCGCAGCACGCCGAGGATCTCGCGCAGTTCGGCCATCGCGAGCGACGACGTCGTGCGGATCAGCTCGGCCTGTTCGTGCAGCTGAGGGGCTTTTCGTGCGGTCGTCAGCTCCAGGGCCCCCGCGTGGATGGAGATCAGGCTGAGCCGGTGCCCGAGCATGTCGTGCATCTCGCCGGCGATGTGCGCCCGTTCCTCGGACCGGGCCGACGCGGCGGTCAGGGCACGGGCGCGCTCCAGGTACTCGTTGCGTTCCTGCAGCAGGCGGACCATCGGCCGGCGGCGGCCGAGCAGCATGCCGGAGACGGCGGGGAAGGCCACGAAGAAGACCGAGCCGAGGAGCCCGCCGAGCAGGCTCTCCCACAGCGGCATCAGGTCGTGGACCTGCATGAGGCCGAAGGCGGTCTGCAGGACCGTGGTGATGCCCAGCAACGCCCACAGGCGGCCGATCCGGGGGATGCGGCGGGACGCGGCGAACACCACGAACGTCGTCAGGGACATCGCCCAGAGGTTGTTGACCGCGAACAGCGGGGCCGTCAGCAGCAGCGCCCACTCCGGCCGGCGCGGGGCGAACCACACGAGAGCGGCGATCCACAGCGCGCTGCCGATGGTCAGCAACGGGTGCGGGGTCGGCGCCAGCGGGGCGATCAGCGGCACCAGGCCCACCAGGAACGCGAGCGCCGGCCAGACGAGCCTCATCGCGCGAGCTCCCTCTTCGTGGTCAGCAGGCCCGAGTTCCGGTCGAAGCAGAGTTCGACGTCGCGGTCGGCGGAGTCGCGCACGTGGTAGCGCAGGCACCCGGTGTGGTCCGACGGCACGCCGAAGCCGAAGGTCTCGTTGACCTCCTGCTCGTGCGTGACCGACACCTGGAACGCCTCGAACTCCTCCGGGGTGATGTCCTTGCGGCCGAAGACCGCGACGAGGAGCAGGACGAACACCGTGCCGAGCGCGGGAACGAGCGAGAGCGTGGCCAGACAGCCGCTGCCGACCACCCGCGGCACCGTCAGGACCTCGGCGGTGATCGGTGGCGGCGCCTCGGCCACGGTCCCCGCCGCCCCGGTCTCCTCCGGCACGACCGGGTGCAACGGCAGGGTGGCCGTCACCCGGAACCCCTCCCCGGTGGGGACCTCGGCGAGGAACGACCCGCCGATCAGCTCGACGCGTTCCTCCAGGCCGATCAGCCCGCGCCGGGTACCGGCACCCCTGGGCGCCGCACTGGGACCGTTGACGACCTCTACCCGCACCCGGTCGGCGACGGCCACCGACACGCGCGTTCGGGCTGACGGCGCGTGCTTGTGCACGTTCGTGAGTGCTTCGCGCACGACTCGATGCACGGCCCTGCGCAGGCGTGCGTCGGCATCGGCCAGATCGTCGCCCGACCAGTCGAAGTAAATGGAGAGGCCTGCTGCGGAAGACGCAGCCACGAGCCGTTCGACGTCCGCGCGCGTACCGGCGTCCTCGTCGTGTTCGGAGGAGGTACCGAGCACGCCGAGGATCTCGCGCAGTTCCTCCATCGCGACCGCGGACGTCCTGCGGATCAGCTCGACCTGTTCGCGCAGCTCAGGTGCCTGTTCGGCGGCGGACTGCTCCAGGGCGCCCGCATGGGCGGTCAGCTGCCGGAGCCGGTGGCTGAGCATGTCGTGCATCTCGCTCGCGATGTGTGCGCGCGTAGCCGAACGCGCGGTGCTCGCGGTCAACGCGCGCGTGTGTTCCAGGTAGTCGTTGCGCTCCATCAGCACCTGCGTCAACGGCTTGCGCCGCCCGATGAGCGCCCCGGACACCGCGGGGAAGATCAGCAGGAACACCACCGAGAACAGCGTGCCGAGCAGGTACTCCGTCAGGCTGTCCCCGGACCGCCACGAGTACAGGCCGCCGAACGCCGCCTGCAGCGCCGTCGTGACGCCGACCAGCGCCCACAGCTGACCCTGCGACCGGATCGACCGGGCCGCGCGGAAGATCACGAGCGACGTGGGGGCGAGCGCGAGCAGGTTGCTGACCCCGTTGAGGGGAGCGGTGAGCACGATCGCCCACCTCGGCCGGCGCGCGCTGAGCGGCACCAGTGCCGCCGCCCACACCGCGGACGCCACGACCAGCCACCAGTGGGCGGGCCTGCCCAGCGGCGCGACCAGGCTCAACAGCGCGATCAGGAAGGCGGCTGCCGCCCACAACCCGTCGCGCACCTTCACGTTCACGCGGATCATCATCGTCGACCGCTGTCAGCGCCCCACAGCGCCAGGTGGCCCCGATCGGGTGGCCAGGTGGCCACGCTCCTGTTGAGTGAGTTTGCATGACCGTGCATAATCATGCGCATGACAGTGAGGATCGCGGTCGCGGGCGCCAGCGGGTACGCGGGTGGCGAGCTGCTCCGCCTGCTACTGGGCCATCCGGACATCGAGATCGGCGCGCTGACGGCCAACAGCAGTGCCGGCGACAGGCTGCTCAAGCACCAGCCGCACCTCCTGCCGCTCGCGGACCGACAGCTACAAGACACCACAGTCGAGAACCTCCAGGGCCACGACGTGGTGTTCCTCGCACTTCCCCACGGTCACTCAGCCGCGCTGGCCGAGCAACTCGGCGACGACACGGTCGTGATCGACTGCGGTGCCGACCACCGGCTGACCAGCGCTGACGACTGGAAGCGGTGGTACGGCGGCGAGCACGCGGGCACCTGGCCGTACGGACTTCCCGAGCTTCCCAACGGGCGGGACGCGCTCGTCGGCGCACGCCGCGTGGCCGTTCCGGGCTGCTACCCGACGGTCTCTTCTTTGGCGCTCGCACCGGCCGTGGACCTCATCGAGGACGAGGTCGTCATCGTCGCCGTGTCCGGCACGTCCGGCGCGGGCAAGTCGTTGAAGACGAACCTGCTCGGTTCCGAGGTCATGGGCTCCGCGAGCGCGTACGGCGTCGGTGGCGCGCACCGGCACACGCCCGAGATCACGCAGAACCTCTCAGCGGCGGCAGGCCGTCCGATCAAGGTCAGCTTCACGCCGGTGCTCGCGCCGATGTCGCGGGGCATCCTCGCCACCTGCACGGCGACGTTGAAGGACGGCGCAAACGTTCGCGAGGTCTACGAGAAGGCGTACGCGGACGAGCCGTTCGTGCACCTCCTGCCCGAAGGTCTCTGGCCGACGACGAACGCCGTTCTCGGTTCGAACGCCGTCCAGTTGCAAGTCACCGTCGACGAGGACCTTGGCCGGCTCGTGGTCGTGGCCGCCGTCGACAACCTGGCCAAGGGCACCGCCGGTGCCGCTGTCCAGTGCATGAACCTCGCTCTCGGACTGCCGGAAACGACCGGCCTCTCGACCGTTGGAGTCGCTCCGTGAACCGCAACAAGGGCGTCACCGGACCCCAGGGCTTCCGGGCCGCCGGGATCGCCGCCGGAATCAAGGAATCCGGCGCTCTCGACCTCACGCTCGTCGTCAACGACGGGCCTTCCGACGCCGCCGCGGGTGTCTTCACCACGAACAAGGTGAAGGCCGCGCCGGTGTTGTGGTCGCAGCAGGTGATCGGGTCCCGGCGACTGACCGCGGTCGTGCTCAACTCCGGCGGCGCCAACGCGTGCACCGGCCCCGAGGGCTTCCAGGACACCCACGCCACCGCGGAGAAGGTCGCCGAGGTGCTCGGCACCGGCGCCGTCGACGTCGCGGTCTGCTCGACCGGCCTGATCGGCGAGCGCCTGCCGATGGACAAGATCCTCACCGGTGTCGAGAACGTCGCGAAGGAGCTGGACTCCTCGGTGGAGGCCGGGCTCAACGCCGCCACCGGCGTCATGACCACGGACAGCCGCCCGAAGCAGTCGTGGAAGGCATCGGACGCCGGGTGGTCCGTCGGCGGGTTCGTGAAGGGCGCGGGCATGCTCGCGCCGAACATGGCCACGATGCTGTCGGTCATCACCACCGACGCCAAGATCTCCGGCGACTCGCTGGACAAGGCGTTGCGCCTGGCCACCTCCAGGACGTTCGACCGGCTCGACGTCGACGGCGGCACGTCCACCAACGACACCGTGCTGGTGCTGGCCTCCGGCGCTTCGGGCGTCGAGCCCACGTTCGAGGACTTCACCGCGTTGCTGACCGAGGTCGCGGGCGACCTGGTCAAGCAGCTGCAGGGCGACGCCGAGGGCGTGACGAAGGAAATCAGCATCACCGTCAGGCAGGCCGCCACCGAGGCCGAGGCCGTCCACATCGGACGGACGGTCGCCGAGGACAACCTGGTGAAGACCGCGCTCTTCGGCAGCGACCCGAACTGGGGCCGCATCGCGATGGCGCTGGGCCGCGCGGACGCCGAGATCGACCCGGACGTGCTCCAGATCCTGATCAACGGAGTGTCGCTCTACCGCAACGGGACCCGCGACCGCGACCGCAGCGAAGCCGACCTGTCGGGCCGTGACGTCGAGATCGTCATCGACCTCAACGTCGGTGACGCCGAAGCCACCGTGCTGACCACGGACCTGTCCCACGACTACGTCGAAGAGAACAGCGCCTACTCCTCATGAATGCACACGAAAAAGCGGCAGTCCTCGTCGAAGCACTGCCGTGGCTGGAGCGTTTCCGCGGCGCGCTCGTGGTCGTCAAGTACGGCGGCAATGCCATGGTCGACGACGAGCTGAAGAAGGCGTTCGCCGAGGACATGGTGTTCCTTCGGCTGTGCGGCCTGCGCCCGGTCGTCGTGCACGGCGGCGGCCCGCAGATCAAGTCGATGCTGGACAAGCTGGGCATCCACAGCGAGTTCCGCGGCGGCCTGCGCGTCACGACGCCGGAGGCCATGGACGTCGTGCGGATGGTGCTGGTCGGCCAGGTCGGGCGTGAGCTCGTCGGCCTGATCAACCAGCACGGTCCTTACGCCGTCGGCATCTCCGGCGAGGACGCGCACCTGTTCACGGCCACCCGCCGCGGTGCGATCGTGGACGGCGAAGAGGTCGACATCGGCCTCGTCGGCGACATCACCGAGGTCAACCCGGACGCGGTGCTCGACATCGTGCGCGCGGGCCGCATCCCGGTCGTGTCGTCCGTCGCGCCGGACATCCACGGCGTGCCGCACAACGTGAACGCGGACACGGCGGCAGGCGCTCTCGCGGTCGCTCTCGGCGCGGAGAAGCTCGTCGTGCTGACCGACGTCGAGGGCCTGTACGCGAACTGGCCGGACAAGTCGTCGCTGCTGAACCAGATCCGTGCCGCGGAGCTGGAGAAGATCCTGCCGGACCTGGAAAGCGGCATGGTGCCGAAGATGGAGGCCTGCCTGCGCGCGGTGCGCGGCGGTGTTCCGCAGGCACACGTGATCGACGGCAGGCTGGCCCACAGCGTTCTGCTCGAAGTCTTCACCACTGAAGGTGTCGGAACCATGGTCTTGGGGGACAAGTGACCACGCGGTGGCAACAGTCCATGATGGACAACTACGGCACACCTTCGCTGCAGCTGGAACGCGGTGAGGGCGCGCACGTCTGGGACGCGGACGGAAACCGGTACGTCGACCTGCTGACCGGCCTCGCGGTCAACGCTCTCGGCCACGCGCACCCGGCGATCGTCGAGGCGGTCTCGACGCAGATCGCGAAGCTCGGCCACACCGGCAACCTGTACGTGAACGAGCCCGCGCTGAAGCTCGCCGAACGCCTGCTGGACATCGCGGGGGAGCCCGGCAAGGTCTTCTTCTGCAACTCCGGCGCCGAGGCCAACGAGGCCGCGCTGAAGATGGCGCGCCTCACCGGCCGCACCAAGATCGTCTCCACGCTCGGCGGGTTCCACGGCCGCACGATGGGCGCGCTGACGCTCACCGGCCAGGAGCCGAAGCGCGCGCCGTTCGAACCGCTCGTGCCCGGTGTCTCGCACGTCCCGTTCGGTGACGTGGCAGCGCTTGAGGCCGCGATCGACGACGACACGGCGGCGTTCATCGTCGAGCCGATCCAGGGCGAGCAGGGCGTCATGGTGCCGCCCGCCGGCTACCTGCAGGAGGTCCGCCGGATCACCGCCGAGCACGGCGCGCTGTTCATCCTCGACGAGGTGCAGACCGGCGTCGGCCGCCTCGGCACGTGGTTCGCGTTCCAGCAGGCCGGGATCGTGCCGGACATCATGACGCTGGCCAAGGGCATCGGCGGTGGCCTGCCACTCGGTGCCACGATCGGCTTCGGTGCGGCCGCGGAGCTGTTCAAGCCCGGCCACCACGGCACCACGTACGGCGGCAACCCGGTGTGCTGCGCAGCCGGACTCGCGGTGCTCGACACGATCGCCTCGGAAGGCCTGCTGGAGCACGCCTCGTCCGTGGGCAAGGAGATCGCCGCGGGGGTGGAGGCGTTGCACCACCCCGCGATCTCCGGTGTGCGGGGAGCCGGCCTGCTGCTCGGCATCACGCTGCGCGAGGCGGTCTCGGCGAAGGCCGCGGCGGCCGCGCAGAAGGCCGGTTACCTGATCAACCCGATCCAGCCCGACGTGCTGCGGCTCGCCCCGCCCCTGGTTCTGGAAGAGTCCGACGCGCAGGCCTTCGTCGCCGCGCTTCCCACCTTCTTCGAGGAGACGCAGTGACTTTGCGGCACTTCCTGCGCGACGACGACCTGTCCACTTCGGAACAGGCCGCGGTGCTCGACCTCGCGGACACCTACAAGGCGGACCGCTTCTCCGCGAAGCCGTTGGCGGGCCCCAAGTCCGTCGCGGTGATCTTCGAGAAGAACTCCACGCGCACCCGGTTGTCGTTCGAGGTCGGCATCGCCCAGCTCGGCGGCAACCCGGTGATCATCGACGGCCGCTCGATGCAGCTGGGCCGCGAGGAGACCATCGAGGACACCTCGCGGATCCTGTCCGGGTACGTCGACGCGGTGGTGTGGCGGACGTTCGCCCAGGCGCGCATGGAGGCGATGGCGTCCGTGTCGCGCGTTCCCGTGGTGAACGCGCTGACCGACGAGTTCCACCCGTGCCAGGTGCTCGCGGACCTGCAGACGATCCGCCGCCGTTATGGCCGGTTGGCCGGTCTGACGCTGACGTACCTGGGCGACGGCGCCAACAACATGGCGCACTCGTTGCTGCTCGGCGGTGCCACGGCCGGCATGCACGTGCGGATCGGCGCGCCCGCCGGGTTCGTGCCGAACCCGCAGTTCCTGGAGGACGCCAAGAAGCGCGCCGCCGAGACCGGTGGTTCGGTGGCGTTGATCAGCGACCCGCTCGCTTCCGTCGACGGTTCGGACGTGCTGGTCACCGACACGTGGACGTCGATGGGGCAGGAGAACGACGGCAAGGACCGCGTCGGCCCGTTCCGCCCGTACCAGGTGAACGCCTCGTTGTTGGAGGCCACGGGCAAGCCCGACTCGACGGTGCTGCACTGCCTGCCGGCGCACCGCGGCTGGGAGATCACCGACGACGTGCTCGACGGCCCGCAGTCGCTGGTGTGGCAGGAGGCCGAGAACCGGCTGCACGCGCAGAAGGCCTTGCTCGTGTGGTTGCTGGAGCAGTCGTCATGACTCGCACCGCCCGTCAGGGCCGCATCGTCGAGATGGTGGCGCAGCGTGCCGTCCGCAGCCAGTCCGAGCTCGCGAAACTGCTGGCGTCGGAAGGCATCGACGTCACGCAGGCCACGTTGTCGCGCGACCTCGACGAGCTCGGCGCGGTCAAGCTGCGCGGCCCTGACGGCGGTGCGCCGGTCTACGTGATCCCCGAGGACGGCAGCCCCGTGCGCGGCGTGCAGGGCGGAACCACGCGCCTGGTCCGCGTGCTGGGCGAACTGCTGGTGTCCACTGACTTCTCCGGCAACCTCGCGGTGCTGCGCACTCCTCCCGGTGCCGCGCAGTTCCTGGCGTCCGCTCTGGACCGCGCGGCGTTGCACGAGGTCGTCGGCACGATCGCGGGTGACGACACGATCCTCGTCGTGGCCCGCGAGCCGATGACCGGCTCCGAACTCGCCGACCGGATCACCTCGCTGGCCGCTGGTCACGTCGATGAATGAGCCCGTGCACGCCGTTCTGACGTTCGACGCGGGTGTCGTGGTGGCGGTGGACGGCGAGACCGTCTCCGTCGCCGAGGCCGTCCGCGAGCTCAACTTCCGTGCCGGCGTCGTGCGGTCCAGTCTGGGATCGGTCGCGGTGCGGGTCGCACGGATGGCACTGACCTCGGGTTCCGGCGAGGTCGACGTCGCGCTGTACGAGGGGCGCGTGGTCGGGCTGGTGGCCCGTTCGGAAGAATCGCTTTACGACTTCGCCAGCTGAAAGTTAGCCAAATGAAAGTTGCGCAGTGATGAGTTCTTTGTGGGGTGGCCGGTTCGAGTCGGGACCGGCCGAGGCGATGGCACGGTTGTCGCTGTCGACGCACTTCGACTGGCGGCTCGCGCCGTACGACATCGCGGGCTCGCGCGCGCACGCCCGTGTGCTGCACGCCGCGGGTCTGTTGTCGGACGACGAACTCGCCGGCATGCAGAAGGCGCTCGACGAGCTGCTCGCCGACGTCGAGTCCGGTGCCTTCACCCCGGTGCTGGAGGACGAGGACGTCCACACGGCGTTGGAGCGCGGCCTGATCGACCGCGCCGGCACCGAGCTGGGCGGCAAGCTGCGCGCCGGCCGTTCCCGCAACGACCAGGTCGCCACCCTGTTCCGCATGTGGCTGCGCGACGCGGCCCGCCGTGTCGCTGCCGGCGTGCTGGACGTGGTGGACGCGCTGGCCGCGCAGTCCGAGACGCACTTCGGTGCCGTCATGCCGGGCCGCACGCACCTGCAGTCCGCACAGCCCGTGCTGCTCTCGCACCACCTTCTCGCGCACGCCCACGCGTTGCTGCGTGACGTCGACCGCCTGCACGACTGGGACAAGCGCGCCGGGTTCTCCCCCTACGGCTCAGGCGCTCTCGCGGGTTCCTCGTTGGGGCTGGACCCCGCGAAGGTGGCCGCCGACCTGGGCTTCTACGCCCCGGTGGAGAACTCGATCGACGGCACCGCGTCCCGCGACTTCGCCGCCGAGATCGCGTTCGTGCTGGCCATGATCAGCGTGAACCTCTCCCGGGTGGCCGAGGAGATCATCATCTGGACCACCGCCGAGTTCCGCTTCGCGGTGCTCGACGACGCCTGGTCCACCGGCAGCTCGATCATGCCGCAGAAGAAGAACCCGGACGTCGCCGAACTCGCGCGCGGCAAGTCGGGCCGTCTGATCGGCAACCTCGCCGGGCTCCTGGCGACGCTGAAGGCCCAGCCGCTCGCGTACAACCGCGACCTGCAGGAGGACAAGGAACCGCTGTTCGACTCGGTCGAGCAGCTGGAGCTGCTGCTCCCGGCCTTCGCGGGCATGGTGGCGACGCTTCGCTTCGACGTCGCTCGCATGGCCTCTCTCGCTCCGGCGGGCTTCACCCTGGCCACGGACATCGCGGAATGGCTTGTGCGCCAAGGCGTTCCGTTCCGCGTGGCCCACGAGGCCGCCGGTGCGTGCGTCCGCGCGGCCGAGTCCCGCGGCGTCGGCCTGGAGGACCTGACCGACGAGGAGTTCCTCGCGATCTCGCCCGCCCTGACCTCCGAGGTCCGTTCGGTGCTGACCGTCGAGGGCTCCATCGCCTCGCGCGACGCCCACGGCGGCACGGCCCCCGTCCGCGTCCGCGAACAGCTGGACGCACTCGTGGCGAAGGCTGCCTCCGCGCGTGAGTTCTAGGCTGCTGACCAGGGAGGAGCTGGCCATCGACCCGGTCGATGCGTCCCGGCTCCTCCTCGGTTCGTTCCTGGAGGCCGACGGCGTGCGAGTGCGCATCGTCGAGGTGGAGGCCTACCGGGGCGGCGACGACCCGGCGTCCCACTGCTACCGCGGCAGGACCCCGCGCAACGAGGTCATGTTCGGCCCGGCCGGCTTCCTGTACGTCTACTTCGTCTACGGCATGCACTTCTGCGCCAACGTCGTCACGCTGACCGACGGCGTCCCCGGCGCGGTCTTGTTGCGCGCGGGCGAAGTCGTCTCCGGTGAGGACGTCGCGTTCTCGCGCCGCCCGGCCTCCCGTTCCGCCGCCGAACTGGCCAAGGGCCCCGCCCGGCTGTGCAAGGTCCTGGGGCTCGACCGGACGCAGAACGGCCTCGACCTGACGTCCGCTGACTCGCCCGTGCGTCTTTATGCAGGCGAACCGGCGGCGAAGGTGCACGCCGGTCCACGCGTCGGCGTCGCCGTGGCGATGGACGTGCCGTGGCGGTTCTGGATCGACTCTCCGGCCGTGTCGACTTACAAGAGAGGCGGCAAACGCCGCCCGTCAGCGTGACAGCCTGTCCAGCGCGGCCTTGAACTCGAGCTCCAGGGCAGGCTCCACCTCGAACACCAGCGGCACCGTCATGTCGATCCGCTCCCCGGCCGTCAACCGCTCGACCAGCGTGTCCGCCACCTCGCGCAGATCCCGAGCCACCCCGTGCATCGCCTCCAGCTGCCGGTCGGCGAACCGCGCCTGCACCCGCGCCGCGGCACGGGCCTGCTCGTTCGCGTAACTGGTCCCGTGGATGCCGCGCGCCCAGTCGAGGATCTCGTCGAACGTCCGCACGAACAGCTCGCCGAGGTGCACGATCTGATCCGCGTCCCCCGCCTCGCCGGACCTGCCGAACGCGGCCTCCTGGGTGTCCGCCGTGAAGACCGAGTCCACCGCGACCTTGATGATCTCGCTGAGCAGCACGTTGCGATCGCGGATCAGGTCGATCCCGTTGCCGTGCTCGACCGTCCCGTTGCGCGGCGAGTAGCGCAGGAAGTGCTCGCGGTACTTCTGCTGCAGCTCCGCAAGCCCTTGCGCCACAACAGTCGCGTAGAGCAGGTACTCCCAGCCGCGCGGCTTCTCCCGCACCAGCGCGTCCACGGACTTGGGCGTGATCGGGGTAGTGGACGTGAACTCGGCGCGGTGTTGCGCGAGCTTCTGCACGACCGACTGCGCGATCACCTCGGCGGTGTGCACGCGCAGGTCCAGGAACCCGATGCTGGACAGCAGGCCGGGCACCTTGGTGTCGTCGAGCTTGATCGGCAGCAAGAACTCGTTCTGCTGCTCCAACGCTCGCGTCTGCGCGGTCTGGCGTTCGTGCCGTGCCAGCGAGTGCTCGACGTAGCGCTGTGAGGTGAACATCAGGACGTACCGGACCTTGTGCGTCAACGTGTCCGTGATGTGTTCGATCAGGTTGCGGCCCCACCGCGCGACGAGCTGGTCCTCGTCGTAGTAGACGTTGACGCCGAGCTCTTCCAAGCGCCGCACGATCGGCTCGACCTGGGCGCGGTCCTGCTCGGCGAACGAAGGGGCGACGTCGAACTCGTACTCGGCCACCGGGACAAGGTACGGGTCCATTCGACGTTCTGGGGGGACGTACGTGGAGAAGCTGCTGGCCGAGGTGGCCGCCGAAGCGGGTACACGAACCACAGGGTCACGTCCGAGCCGTCAGAACACAGCGAGCGCGTGCGCCACCTCAAGTCGTTGGTCGCTCTCGGCTCTGACGGCAACGTGGTCGTGGAGATGCGAGTCGAGCCGGACGGGGCGTTCACGGCGCTACTCACCGACGGCATCCACCAGAGCACCGGCTACCTGCCGCCGAGCTACACGGTCGTGTTCGAACCACGGCCACGTCACGTCATCCCGCCGTACGAGCGCACCGAAGTGACGTCGACCGGCCCGTTGGCGGCCGTCGAAGCCGAGCTCGGCGTACCGCTGCCGGCCGAGGTGCACGAGCTGTACCGCAGCGGTGTCACCGAGTTCGGCGACCACGTGCTGCTGCCCCCGGACGAGATCCTTGCTGTGCGGCAACAACTTCTGGACGACGAAGCCTTCTTGGCGCACGACCCGGACAACTGGGCGGAGCCGATCCCGCACACCGCGCCCCGAGACACCGTGCGGCTCGTCGGACACCACCCGCTCTGGGTGCCGATCGTGCGGTATCCGCTCGCCCGAACGTCATGAGTCGTCCGGCATGAAGGGCCACTACGACGTCACGGACTACGAGGTCGACGTGGTCGCGTACCTGGGGAGCGAGTTCCCGACGCTGCGTGAGCTCGGCCTGCGCGAGCTGGGCGACGCCGATCTGGCGCCGCTCGCGAGCATGGTGGACCTGCAGGACCTGAAACTGAGCGGAAGACGTCTGCGGATCGACGGACTGGCGCATCTGCCGCTGGAACGCCTCGAAGTCACCGCGACAAGCGTCGACGTGCCCGCGTTCGAACGGCTGACCCGCCTCAAGGTCGAAGGCGCGCGCGTCGAACTGCCCGCCCTTCCGAACCTGCGCGTCCTCGACGTGTCACGCGCGGACGTCGACGTCGAGTCGCTGCCGCAGGTCGATCACCTGACGCTGAACGGGGAGCAGTGGCGGCGGTGCACGGTGCGCCCCGCCGCCGCGACCCTCACCGGCGAACGCTCGCTCGCCAAGGCTCTCGACTGGGCCGGGAGCCTTGGCGTGGAGTTGCCGCGCCGCCTCGTCAGCGGACGGCTGTAGTCCTGCGGTACCAGGCGCGTCGATGGCCGACCGGCAGCGCGATGCGAGTGATCAGCGCGGTCAGCAGACCACCGATGACCAGCCACAGCAGCGCGGCCAGGCCCTCGTTGAGCAGCGTGGCCACGGACGCGTTCTCCGGCGTGAACAGACCGTCCAGGCCGAGGGTGATGCCGTCCGCCCACCCCGCGACGAACTGGAAGAACCCGTTGCCCGCGTTCGCACCCGCGATCACCAGGAAGATGTGCACCAACAGCACGATGGCGAACGTCCAGCACACGACGTCAATGACCGCACAGACGGTTCGCACCGTCCGCACCCTGCGGTAGTCGGCGTCTCGCTCGACGACCTGCTCCTCGAGCACCGGCTCGTTCACACGAGGCATGTGGGGATCGTTCACGCGCGGCATGTACTCGGTCTGCCGGCGTAACTCCGCATCACGTGGGTCCGTCATGCCGGCGGCATACCCGTCGGAGCACCGGGTCGAAACCCGTTGGACCAGGTAGGCGACAATGAGATCCGTGAGCGAGCACATCCTTGACGAACTGTCCTGGCGCGGCCTGATCGCGACGTCCACCGACCTCGACGCACTCCGGAAGGACCTGGACGCCGGCCCGCTCACGCTCTATTGCGGTTTCGACCCCACGGCGCCGTCGCTGCACGCCGGCAACCTGGTCCCGCTGCTCATGCTCAAGCGCTTCCAGATGGCGGGGCACCGGCCGATCGTGCTGGCCGGCGGGGCGACGGGCATGATCGGCGACCCGCGCGACACCGGCGAGCGCACGATGAACTCGCTGGACACCGTCGCCGAGTGGTCAGACCGCATCCGCGGGCAGCTGGAGAGGTTCGTGCACTTCGACGACTCGCCCACGGGCGCGATCGTCGAGAACAACCTCAGCTGGACCGGCCAGGTCAGCGCGCTGGAGTTCCTGCGCGACGTCGGCAAGCACTTCTCGGTCAACGTGATGCTGTCGCGGGAGACCGTGAAGCGGCGCCTCGAAGCCGACGGCATGTCGTACACCGAGTTCAGCTACGTGCTGCTGCAGTCGAACGACTACCTGGAGCTGCACCGCAAGCACGGCACCGCGCTGCAGATCGGCGGCTCCGACCAGTGGGGCAACATCGTCAGCGGTGTCGACCTGGTGCGCAGGGTCGAGGGCAAGCAGGTGCACGCGCTGACGGCTCCGCTGGTCACCGACGCCGAGGGGCGCAAGTTCGGGAAGTCCACCGGTGGCGGGCGCGTGTGGCTCGACCCGGAGATGACGTCGCCGTACGCCTGGTACCAGTACTTCGTGAACGTCGACGACGTCACGGTGCTGAACTACCTGCGCCTGTTCACGTTCCTCACCCGTGAGGAGCTGGACGAGCTGGAGAAGCAGACCGCGGAGGCGCCGCACCAACGCGCCGCGCAGAAGCGGCTCGCGCAGGAGTTCACCGACCTGGTCCACGGCGAACGCACGACGCAGCAGGTCATCCTCGCGTCGTCGGCGCTCTTCGGCCGGGGCGAGCTGCGCGACTTGGACGCGTCGGTGCTGGAAGCGGCACTGGCCGAGGCGCCCAAGGGTCAGGTGCGGTTGGCGGACGAGCCCACCATCGTCGACCTGCTGATCGCGTCGGGCCTGGCGGACAGCCGGGGTGCCGCGCGGCGGACGGTCAACGAGGGCGGCGCCTACGTGAACAACGCGAAGGTGACCGACGAGGAGTGGAAGCCGGCGTCGTCGGACCTGCTCCACGGCAAGTGGCTGGTGCTCCGCCGCGGCAAGCGCAACAACGCGAGCGTGCACGTAGAGCTCTGACCTGCACGTTCTGGTCGTAGAAGGCCGCCGATCCCACCTGGGACCGGCGGCCTTCGATCTTTCTGGATGTGATCGCGGTCACAGTGTGTGGGGATCGGGCCTGCGATAGCTTGTTCGTGGGTCCTGTACGGGGCTGTTGACCTGCGGTTTCTTAACCGCAGGTGACCGTGGTGCCCCCGATTTGACCCTGCGTTGGCGTGCGTGTAACTTTCTCCATGTCAGCGAGGAACGGGCCGGGAACACCGGAACGGAGCGCGACACAGATCACGAACCAAGCTTCCACGGACTGTGGTAGAGTGGGTGATCTGGAAACGACGAAGACCCAGCCGGTAGCTCGTCTGAGCTCAGAGGCCAAGGGCGTCGGAAGTTTCAACCAAAAGCTTAAGTACGACACAGCCCCGGAAGCGACATCTCTCCGTGAGACTAGCTGCGGTGTGCGCGTGTTCTTTGAGAACTCAACAGCGTGCCGAAACACAGCCAGTAATATATGAATTACCTCCTCGTCGAGGTAGTTCCTTTGAG
>NZ_JBIRVV010000019.1:0-110562 GCF_044387305.1 Lentzea sp. NPDC020367
TGATGAACCTGGGCAACGCGACGGGCCACCCGTCGTTCGTCATGTCGAACTCCTTCTCCAACCAGGTGATCGCGCAGATCGAGCTGTTCACCAAGTTCAAGGAGTACGACAACGAGGTCTACCGCCTCCCGAAGGTGCTGGACGAGAAGGTCGCGCGCATCCACCTCGAGGCACTGGGCGGCGAGCTGACCAAGCTCACCAAGGACCAGGCCGAGTACATCGACGTGGACGTCGAGGGCCCGTTCAAGGCGGACCACTACCGCTACTGATCGCTGCTTGTGAGGGGCGCTCCGGCCAGGGGCGCCCCTTTCGCTTTCCGGAAGAAGTCGCATGGCGATCTCCGCCGAACTGAAGTCCGCGTTGAACGAGATGCGCGCGGTCCGCGCCTGCCGGCCGCAGGGCCCGTCCACCACGCGGCAGTACGCGGAGTGGCGCATCAACATGGCGGTGGCGCTGGAGTCACTGGCTGGCGTTCTCCCGCTTCCCGCAGACCGGCAGAGGGCGAGCGAGGAAGCCGCAGCGGCACGAGCCGAGGCGTCTTCCATAATTCAGGCGATCAAGTCGCCGCACGTGGACCAGGAGCAGTAGTGGGATTCTTCGGCACCTACGCCTACGAGCACGGTTCGTGGAAGACGCTGTCCGAGGGCGAGCTGCCGCCGCTCGCGGAGCCGTTCCTGTGGATCGACATCCACGACAGCGACATCACCTCGGTCGTCTACGCCCCGGCCGGACCTGGCGCCGGCGTCGCCTACCTGGGACTGACGCCGCGCACCTACTTCGAGAACCCCAACGCGTCCGACCCGACCGACGTCCTGCGCGAGGCCGCCGGACTGGCCGCGTGGTGGGCGCTGTCGAACTCCGGGGACGCTCCGGCCAAGCAGGCTGAGCTCCTGGCGTTCCTCGCCGAGGACGAGGATCCGAACGGGTTCGAGTGGGACGAGTCGGAGGATGTCGACGAGATCGACGACGGGGAGGTGTTCGTCGAGGTCAAGACTCGGCGGTTCCTCGCTGCGCTGGATCTGCCGTTGCCCGACGGGCTCAGCGGATGAACGCCTGCCAGGCCTCGACGCTGAACTTCAGCTCGGGGCCTGCGGTGTTCTTGGAGTCACGCACGCGCACAGCGTGGGTGAACGCCACCTCGACGCAGTTGCTCCCGTCGGTGCCACCGCTGTAGCTGCTCTTACGCCAGGTGCAGTTTCCGGCCACTGAGGTCCTCCCGCGATCGGCTGGCGAGATCCGCCACCATCGACCGCGATTGTTCCTCATCGAGCGCGAGCGCATCCAGGTGCGCGAAGATCAGCTTGCAGTGCTTGATCCCGGCCAGGTCCTGCACGAACACCTGCGCGAGATCCGACTCCGTGTAGGCCGTGCTGCCGCGCTTCTCCCACTCCCACAGCACGTAGTTGGCCGCGAAGACTCCTGACATGCCAATCGCCGCGGGCACGATCCGGATGACGTGTGTGTGGAAGAGCAGCCGCATGAGCTGGTCCTCCATGATCTCGTCGCTGCCGACCTTGAACCTCAGCGCGTGCTCGTGGATGTAGAAGGTGCACTGCGGGCGGTCGTGCCGCCGGAGGATCGCCTGCCGCTCCGTGCGGAAGCGGACGTTCCTCTCGATCACGTCCGGAGCGGCCAGGCGTGCCTCGAACAGCGCGGCCGCGTACTCCTCCGACTGCACAAGGCCGGGTATGGACGTTAGGTCGTAGCTGGTGATCTTGTCCGCCGACGACTCGGCCATCGACATCGTGCGCAGGTTGTCGGGCACCTGCACGAAATAGGGGTTGAAAGCGGATCGGTAGCGGTTCAGGAAGTCCTCGATGAAGTTCTGGGGACGTCCGCACCGCCCCAGGTACTGGATGATGTCGATCTCGGTGGCGCGCACCTTGCCGTGCTCGATGTTCGAGACCTTGCCGGGGTCCCACCCGAGCATTCGGGCGATCCGGCGGGCGCGGAAGGTCGTGAAGCGCTCGCGCACCTGACGCAGTTCATCGCCCAGGTCACGGCTGTATGGAGTGGACGGATCGCCGTTCATGAGAATCGACGTTAGGCGATGGAGGAAAAACAACAGCGTGCCCAAACGGGTGGAATTGCGCTTCGACCGTGAACACCGAGTGGGTCGACATCTTCGAGACGATCGAAGACATGGAACCCGCCGGCGAGATGTACGGCGGCCTCTCCCAGGACTACCTGGGCGCCAAGCCGTTCCAACCCGGCAAGAAGCCGCAACTGGAGCCGGCCCCGGCGCAAGGGGCGCGACTACAGCGCGTTCGGGCCGTTCCGGTTCGACCGGGCGCAGTACGGGAAAGTGCTGCTGGAACTCGGTTGACGTGCGGGTTTTACTGACGTGGTGCGGACGACCATCATCAAGAAGACCCTGCGCGTGCCGGCCTCGGACGGTGCGCCGGGTGACGGTGCCGCGGTCGCGAGGCAGTTGGACGCCGCGCTGATCAGTTCGGGTTTCAAGGCTTCGCGGGAGCTGCTGGAGCACGTCGGCGGGCTTGCCGAGGCCGAGGACTTCGCTGCGGAGATCGTGCGCGCGGTCAAGGAGCTCATCGGTGCGCGCGGGCAGCACAACCCGTACTTCAAGGAGTTCCCGCACAACGTGCCGGACACCCTCGCGTTCTGGTGGGAGTGTCTGCGGGACGCGTTGGAGCAGGGCGTCGCGCCGACGTCCAACCTTCTCGACCTGCCGAAGTACGGCCGGGTCCAGCACTCGTACGAGGAGATGCTGCGGGCGCACGACGAGTTGATCCCGTCGTTGAAGGACCGCATCACGCTCGTGCACCTCGGTGGGACGCTCGACGACGAGGTGCGGCGCCTGTTCGAGGAACTCGCCTCGAGCCCGATTCCGTTGGCGGAGAACGACAGGGCGTTGCTCGGTGAGTTGGCCGTGCTCTGTGTCGACGCCGAGGTGGATGTTCCTGTTCGGGAGAACCGCGCGATCCTCAACGCCGCGCGGCTCGTCGCGCAGCGGCCGCTCCGGGACGTCGACACCGTCACCGACGTGCTGCGCCTTGCGGCGGAGGCGTCCGGGGGAGACGTCACGCTCAAGGAAGCGACGCGCTTTCGGTCGTTTCGCCGGCCTGAGCGCAGGGCGTTGCTCGGCGCGTTGAACGAGGTGGCGGAGAGCAAGCTCGGTGACGTCAACGCCAACCGTGAGGCGTGGAAGCGTCTTGGCGAGCGGTTGCACCCGCACGAGTACCCGTTCGAGCGCGCGCAGGACGTGTTCGCGGTGGCGCGTGGGGAGAAGGTCGCGCGGTCGTTCGCCGGGCAGGTCGAGATGGCGTTCGCCGAGAACGACACCGAGCGTGCCATCGGCGTTCTGGCCAAGGCGCCGGGCATGTTGTTGCGGCAGCTCGACAGGCTGCTCCGGCACGGTGCGGAGAACCTCGCCGAGCACGTTGAAGTCGCCGTGCCCGAGGTGTCGAGCAGGGTCCTCATCTCGGTGCTGGAGCACCTGTCGAACCGCACGACGCCGGACACCGCGCGGGTCTTCGCCAGTCGTGCCCGCAGGGTGTGGATCGCCGACGACGACCGCGAGGCGCTCGATCCGCAGGCCGTCGGGGCGATCGTCGAGGTGGTCGAGAACGAGCTGATCCGCAGGCTGCCGGAGTACTCCGAACTGGCCGTGGACGACGAGGTGCTCGACGTCGTGGTGCCGGTTTCCGGTACCGAGGAAGGCTTCGGCGTGCTTCCGCGCGGGTCGAAGCTCTGGTTCGGCGGCGACGTGCTGCGGTTCTTCGTGCACTGGCGGCAGCACGTCAAGCGGACCGACTACGACCTGTCCGCGGTGCTGCTGAACGAGAACTTCGAGTACAAGGGCCAGGTCTCGTGGACGAACCTCAAACAGGCCGGTGCCTACTACTCGGGTGACCTCACGGACGCCTCGGACGGCGCGACGGAGTTCATCGACCTGCACCGCGACGCGATGAAGGCGAAGTACGTGGTGCCGCAGGTGAACATCTACTCGGGGGAGGGGTTCGACGAGGTCGCCGAGTCGATGTTCGGGTTCATGAGCCGTGACCTCGACCAGATGGGCAAGCCGTTCGAGCCGAGCACGGTTCACGCGCGTTCTTCCATGCGTGGCAAGGGAAAGGTCGCGCTGCCGGTGATGTTCGAACGGGAGGGTGACTCCTGGTTCGGCACCTGGCTGCACCTTTACTTGCGCGGCTCGTCGTGGGGCAACCGGGTCGAGGAGAACCGCGACGTCGTGAAGCTGATCGCGGCGGCTGCTTTGCGGCGCAAGTACTTCACCGTGGCACGCCTGCGGGATCTGTTCGCGCGCAAGGGGTCCACAAAGGACGCTCCTGCGATCCGCATCGGGTTGACGCAGGACGAGACCGGAAGCGTCACGACCGTGGCAGAACTCGGAAAACTTCTGTCGGACTGACCCGCTTCGCTGCTAACGTGGCAAAAGCGAGGCCATGAGGGAGCTTCCTTCTAAATCCGGAACCGGTCTGGTCCTCGGACCGCCGGTCTTTAGCCCCCTCGCTCTCCTCGCCCTAGCTCCACTCGACGGCGATGCCCGCGATTCCCGGCCCGACGTCGCCGAAGTACGCGCTGACGACGCCGCCGAGCCCGCACACGAGCTCGTCGACGTCGACCGGCGTGGCGTCGGCGGAGGCCAGGAACTGCTTCATGCAGCGCGCGGGCATCGCTCGTCGGTGGAACGAGAGCTGCACGAGGTACGAGCCGCACGTGTCGCGGAACGTCCGGTGGTGGCCCGGCGTCGCGCTGCCGGTGTCGTCGGCGATCGTGAAGCTGAAGACGTGCTCCTCGCCCGCCGCAAGCCGCCGGTCGAACAGCATCTCCACGGCGAGGTTGCGGGAAGCGCTTTCCCGGCGCAGCCGCCCCTGCCGGCAGCCTTCGCCGGATCTCACCAGCGCGTTCTCGATCAACGAGCCTTCGTCGCCGTGGTGCATCGCCAGGTACCGGTCCGGTCCCTGCCGCACCGCGCGCACGACCAGCCGTGTGGTGATGGAGCGCTGCTCGCGGTGCATGCCTATCTGGACGGTGTCGTGCACGGAGAGCACTTCGAGGTCCGCGTTGCCTCGTGCCGCCTCCGGTACGGAGTCGAACGTCGCGAGCAACGGCGCGGGCTCCGGCCAGGTCGCGACAGGACGCGGCGCGTAGGTGTTCGCGTTGCGCGGGCCGATGAGGTCCAACAAGGACGATGGCGGCAGGCGCAGCACGGTCTCCAGCGCGCGCACTGTGCTGATGGCGCGAGGTACCTCGGGATGACGCAGGCCGCGTTGCCAGTACGAGAGTGTCGACTGGCCCACTTGGACACCCAGTTGCTCAAGATGAGCACGCAGCCGTGCGAGCGAGAGGCCACGGTGGGCGATCGCCTCGCGCAAAGCGCGGTGGAACGGCCCGTAGCGCAGCGTCTCGGCGAGAGGGGTCGGTAAACCCCCGGTCGGGAGCCCGATCGGTTCGTCGACCGACCCGGCGTGCCCGGAATCCGCGGCCACCGCGGCACCTACCCTTCACACGCGCCGTGTGACTGTTCACCGTAGTCACTCGTTCTGGTGATCGAAAGCACGGATTTCGCCCGTGTGGGGGACGTGCTGCGGCCGTGTGAGTGGCTGGGACCGCTCCCGTTAGGGTTTTGGCGTGGGAAAGCTCGTAGTGATCGAAGGTCTGGACGGCGCCGGCAAGCGCACTCTCGCCAACGGATTGACCGAGGCGTTGGCCGCTCAGGGCAGGACCGTGGCCGGCCACGCGTTCCCGCGCTACGGCCAGAGCGTGCACGCGGACCTCGTCCGCGACGGCCTCTACGGCCGGCTCGGCGACCTCAGCGACTCGGTCTACGGGATGGCTGTCCTCTACGCACTGGATCGGCGCGGTGCGGCCGACCAGATCCGCAAGGACCTCGAAGAGCACGACGTCGTGTTGCTCGACCGGTACGTGGCGTCGAGCGCCGCGTACAGCGCCGCGCGCCTGCACCAGGACGAGCACGGCGAGTTCGTGCGGTGGGTGCGCGAGTTGGAGATCGACCGCTTCGGGCTCCCCGTTCCCGACCTCCACCTGCTCCTGCGCGTGCCCGTCGAGGTCGCGGCCGAGCGGGCGGCCAAGCGCGAACAGGACGACGACTCGCGGGCCCGCGACATTTACGAATCCGATGGCTCCCTGCAGGCCCGGTGCGGTGTCGTTTACGACGGATTGGCGAACATCGGCTGGCTCGCCCCGTGGCAAGTGGTCGACGGGCGGTCAAACGTGAACTTTCATTCGCTTCTGGAACCACTCTTCACTCCTTGAGTGGTCGCTCACGTGCGTACCGATTGACACGATCGAGTGTCCGGTACGTCACTCTGAGTGCATAGGAGATTGCAATTTGAAGCGTGTCCTGCAGCGCCCACCCGTCGGTGTCGCCCGGACGGCGGTCCTGATCGCCGCCGCCCGCGCCAACGAGCGACGTCAGCTCCGCCCGCTCTTCGACGACCCGCTGGCCGCAGGACTCGTGGAGGCCGCCGGCTCCGCGAGCGACCTGAACGGCGTGCGCACCCTCGCGGGCGATCACTTCGTCCTGCGCACCCGGTACTTCGACGACGAGCTCCTCGCCTCGGCCGCTCCCCAGGTGGTGATCATGGCGGCGGGCCTCGACACAAGAGCGTTCCGGCTGCGGTGGCCGCCGGGCACGACACTCTTCGAACTCGATCTGCCCGAGCTGATCGAGTTCAAGGAGGACGCGCTGCGCGACCAGCTCGCCCGGCCCGCGTGCGAACGCGTCGTCGTGCCGTGCGACCTGCGGGACGACTGGGCGACAGCGCTCATACGTGCCGGGTTCGACCCGAATAGGCCCACGGCGTGGTTGCTGGAGGGCCTCTTCATGTTTCTGCCGCCGGACGCCGGTGAGCAGATCCTGTACTGGGTGAGCGCGATGTCCGCCCGCGGCAGCACGCTCGCGCTCGAACACGTCAACCGCGCCTTCCGCGAGTTGCCGCAGATGAAGGCCGTGCATCAGCGGTTCGACGCGCTGGACGCCCGCTGGCACTCCGACGTGGAGGACCCCGTCGAGTGGCTCGGCGGCTACGGCTGGCACGCCACCGTGACGCACCAGGTCGACCTCGCCGCGCGGCACGACCGCGCGGTGCCGGCGATCACCGACCCGCGAAAAGTCGGTGACGCGCGCATCTGGTTGGCTTCGGCCGTTCGCACAACCTGAGAACACCTGGTAACAAAAGGTGATCCTCGCGCGGATACTCCCGCGACGAACAGGTCAAACGGGGCGAGGTGGGGTACGTGGAACGACAGTTCCGGCCGGTTACCGAACGAGCGCACATCGCCACCAGCAGCAACGGAACGTGGGCGGTGCGCGAACGTGCGACCGGGAGTGCGACGATGTTGAGCATGAAGGCACGCGTGCTCGTCGTCGATGACGACCCCGCCCTGGCGGAGATGCTGACGATCGTGTTGCGCGGGGAGGGCTTCGACACCGCGGTGGTCGCCGACGGTGCCCGTGCCCTGCCCGCGCTGCGCGAGCTCAAGCCCGACCTCGTGCTGCTCGACCTGATGTTGCCGGGAATGAACGGCATCGACGTCTGCAAGGCGATCAGGTCCGAGTCGGGCGTGCCGATCGTGATGCTCACGGCGAAGAGCGACACGGTCGACGTGGTGCTGGGTCTCGAGTCCGGCGCGGACGACTACGTCGTCAAGCCGTTCAAGCCCAAGGAGCTGGTGGCCCGCATCCGGGCTCGCCTGCGGCGCACCGAGGCCGAGCCGTCCGAGGTGCTGCAGATCGGCGACCTCACGATCGACGTCCCCGGCCACGAGGTGCTGCGCGAGGGCAGGCCGATCCAGCTCACGCCGCTGGAGTTCGACCTCCTCGTCGCGCTGGCCCGCAAGCCGCGCCAGGTGTTCACCCGCGAGGTGCTGCTCGAGCAGGTGTGGGGCTACCGCCACGCCGCCGACACGCGCCTGGTGAACGTCCACGTGCAGCGGCTGCGTTCCAAGGTCGAACGGGACCCGGAACACCCCGAGGTGGTGTTGACTGTCCGCGGTGTCGGGTACAAGGCCGGCCCTCCGTGACAGGTGGCGTATGAAGTTCGTTCGGCCGGCCATCGCGAAGGCGCAGTTCCTCGTCGAGGAAGCGCGTAAGCGATGGTCCGCGTTTGGTGACCTCTGGCGTCGTTCGCTGCAGCTGCGCGTCGTCGTGTCGACGCTCGCGCTCTCGTCGGCCGTGGTGTTCGTGCTGGGAATGGTTCTGCAGATGCAGATCACCAACCAGCTGCTGAACACCAAGGACGAGGCCGCGGTGCGCCAGGCCATGGCCTCGCGCAACCTGATCCAGTCCGATCTGGTCGGTCTGAATCCGGGGCCGGACAGCGTGCAGACGCGGTTCACCAGCGCGATCAACAAGCTCGCTGTCGGTGGCGCCGGTACGGACGCCACCACGGCGGGTGCCGGCGCGTTCGAACCGGTTCTGGCCGACGGGCTGGGTTCCGCCGGCGCCGGGCGAGTGCCTTCCGTCGGCAAGCTCGACGACGTGCCGCGCGGCCTGCGCGAGATGGTCGAGGACGGCGGTTCCGGCACCCAGATCCACACCGTGCAGCGCGACGGCGCGCAGACCACGTTGTTCGTCGTGGGCCTGCCGATCAGCACGTCCGCGCGGTCGATGCAGCTGTACCTGATCTTCCCGCTGACCGCGGAGCAGCGCACGGCCGAGGTCGTGCAGTCGACGCTCGCGGTCGGCGGCATCGTCCTTCTGGTCCTGCTCGCGCTCATCGCGAACCTGGTGACGCGCCAGGTGGTGCGGCCGGTGCGGCAGGCAGCCGAGGTCGCGGAACGGTTCGCGGACGGCACCTTGCACGAACGCATGCACGTCGTCGGTGAGGACGACGTGGCGCGCCTGGCCGAGTCGTTCAACGAGATGGCCGAGTCGATCCAGGCGCAGTTCAAGCAGCTGGAGGAGTTCGGCCAGTTGCAGCGCCGGTTCACCTCGGACGTCTCGCACGAGTTGCGCACGCCGTTGACGACGGTGCGCATGGCCGCGGACGTCCTGCACGCCTCGCGTGAACAGTTCCCCGCGGGGCTCGCCCGTTCCACCGAACTCCTGGTCGACGAGCTCGACCGGTTCGAGTCGCTGCTGGGCGACCTGCTGGAGATCTCCCGTCTGGACGCAGGCGTCGAGGAACTCACCGCCGACCAGGTCGACATCCGCGTGCTGGCGCGCCGGGCGCACGACTCGGTGCGCGCGATCTCGACGAGCGCCGGTTCGCCGGTGGTGCTGGACCTGCCGGACGACGAACTCGTCGCCGAGCTCGATTCCCGCCGCGTGGAACGGATTCTGCGCAACCTGCTCGCGAACGCCATCGACCACGGCGAGGGCCAGCCGGTCGAACTCACCATGCGCGGCAACGCCGACGCCGTCGCGATCACCGTGCGGGACCACGGCGTCGGCCTGCGCCAGGGCGAGGCCGACCTGGTGTTCAGCCGCTTCTGGCGCGCCGACCCGTCGCGCAACCGCCGCACCGGCGGCACCGGTCTCGGTCTGTCGATCTCGCTGGAGGACGCCCGGCTGCACGGCGGCTGGCTGGAGGCGTGGGGCGAGCCCGGCCACGGTGCCGTGTTCCGGTTGACGTTGCCCCGCAGGCACGGCGAGGAACTGCGCGAGAGCCCGTTGCCGCTGGCGCCCGCGATCGAGCTGGAGCCCGTCCTGGTGGTGGAGGAGCCGATCGCCGACGACGAGCCGGGTGAGATCGAGCTGCGGCCCGAGGAGATCACCTGGCAGCCCGCGGAGCCCGTGGACGGGACTCCCGCGGACAAGGCGTCGGACGAGGTTTCGGAGGAAGTGCGGTGAAGCGGCTGTCGTTGCTGGTGCTCGTCCTCGTGACCCTGGCCGGGTGCGCCGCGATCCCGACGAACACCCAGCCGAAACCGATCGGGTCGAAGGACAGCAAGGCGTCCAACACCCCCGCCGCGCCCGAACCGCGCCAGAACATCGACCCGTTCATGCTCGTGCGCGACTTCTTGAACGCGACGGCGAACCCGGACAGCGACTACGCGGCGGCCCGTGCGTTCATGACGCCCGAGGCCAACAAGAACTGGGACACCAAGAACCCCACGATCATCGAGACCGGCTTCTCCACCGTGCCGACCTCGCAGGCGCCGCAGGACAAGACGCAGACCGTTCTCCTGCAGGGCAACTACGTCGGCCGGCTGGGCAGCGACAACGCGTTCGTGCCGCAGCTCGGCGAGTTCCGCATCCCGGTGAAGGTCGAGCGCACCAACGACAACCAGTGGCGGATCTCCGAGCCGCCGCTCGGCGTCTACATGCCGCAGAACCTGTTCAACACCACCTACCGCCGGGTGACGCTGTACTTCTACAACCCCGAGTTCACCGTGCTGGTGCCGGATCCGCGCTACGTCGTGATCCCGCCGGCGACGAGCATCCCGACGCGCGTGACCGAGCTGCTGATCGCGGGCCCCGGTGACGCGGTGCGCGACACGCTGGTGAGCGCGCTCGGCACGGAGACCGAGAAGTTCTCGGACACCAAGGAGTCCGACGACGGCGCGTTGGAGGTGAACCTCACCAACGTGGGCAAGGACCTGACGCCGGAGAAGCGCAAGCAGATCGTGGCGCAGGTCGTGAAGTCGTACTCGGGTGTCACCTCGTCGCGGGTGCGCGTGCTCGTCGACGGCCAGCAGATCCTGCCGGACCAGCGCGACTACCGGCCGTCCGACGTGTCGGCGACCGCGGGTGAGGAGTTGCTGGCGCTGAACGCGAACCTCCAGGGCATGCTCGTGACGGACGGGGCGATCCGCTCCCTCACCGACGGCAACCCGATCAAGGGCCCCGCCGGCGCGGGTGCTTATGGCGCCGTGTCGGCCGCACAGTCCCTCGACGGCTCACGGCTGGCCGTCGTGTCGCGTGCGGGCGGCGGAATGCGTCTGCGCGTGGGCGAGCTGGAACAGGACCTGTCCGAAGTGGACCAGCGCGCGACCACGCTCTCCAGACCGACCTGGCAGCTCTCGACCGGCCAGGGCACCGAGGTCTGGACGGCCGTCGACGGCACCTCGGTGGCCCGCGTGACCCGCTCCGACAACGGCAGCTGGACCGCCAAGGGCGTCAACATCACCGACATCGTGCCGTTCGGCTCGATCAGCGAACTGCGCCTCTCCCGCGACGGCACGAGGGCCGCGCTGGTGATCGCCGGCAAGCTCTACATCGCGTCGGTGGTGCGCAACAACCAGGACGTGGCCCTGCGCTCACCCCGGCAACTGCAGCCGTCGATCCTGGACGGGTCCGTGCAGTCGATCGACTGGCTCTCCCAGGACGTGCTGGTGGTCTCCTCCTCGCTGCCCGCTTGGCCGGTCACGAAGGTCTACAGCGACGGCTACAAGATGGACCGCTACAGCCAGTCGAACCTCACCGTGCCGGTGGGTTCGGTGGCGGCGGCCGCGGCGCGTCAGGTGCAGGTGATCGACCCTTCCGGGCTGTGGTCGGCATCGGACATCACCGATGTGTGGAAGTCGAGCGCGATCCGGGTGCCGTCGGGCGCGCTGGTGTTCTACCCGGGCTGAGCCGGGCAGGGTTGCGGGTTCGCGCGGTTGGGCTGACACCGGTTGGGGTCAGGTTGCCGGACTGTTGCCGGCCGGGATCAGGTGGTCGGGCCTGAAGCCGGCGAGCTGACACGGTCAGGTTGGCGGCGGTCGCGTTGACGGCGATCAGATTCGGCTGGGCTGGGTCGGCGAGGTTGGGCGACGTGGTCAGGGGTGGCGTGGGCTGCTCGATGCGGTCGGACTGGCGGCAGCGAATTGGTGTGGCCTGCCTGGCGACAGCGGGTTGTTGAGGTCGGGTCGTCGACCGACCCGATTGACTTACCCTTCGATCGGCCCGCGCTGTCGCGGCACGAACTGCCCCGGCCGGGCTGCCGTGACGAGTTCGTGCGCGTTGCCCAGTCCTGCGGAGGCGTGTGGCCCCTACTGGCTCGGCCGCGGTGGCCGGGCCGAGGTCAGCGCGAGGACTGCGTTCGTGCGGACGCCCGCCTGCCGCAAGGCGCGTACGCAAGCCGACGCCGTGGCGCCGGTGGTGATCACGTCGTCCAGCAGCACCGTGGTGCCCGGCGGCGACGGACCGCAGACCTCCACCCGGCCCGCGAGGTTGCGTCTGCGTGCGATCGCGGTCAGGCCCACGGAATCGGCCACGCCCGGCGCGAGGCGGAGGACCGGTGCGACGGTGGCGATGTCCGTCTCCCTGGCGATGCGGAGCATGTGGTCGCCGCCGCGGTCCCGTGCGGCGCTGCGGCGGGAGGGCGCGGGGATGAGCGTCCACGGTGGAGGGCCGATCGCGGTCAGGGTGACGGCCACTAGGGCGCCGAACCACGCTGCAAGGGCCCGTGCGCCGCGTTCCTTGAAGGCGAGCACCAGTTCCCTCGCGGTGCCGTGATAGGCCGCCAGCGTCCACACAGGCGGCCCCACACCGGGCACCTGGAGTCGTGTCGGCGGGCCGAAGCCGTCGAGGCACGTGACGCAGCAAGGGGTGCCGGGGCGGCCGCAGCCGGAGCAGGCCATCGGCAGGAGCAGATCGAGAGCTGTCATGGGATCAGGATGGCGGCGGGGTCTGACAGAAAATCGCGGCTGGGACCGGGGAACCGCGAAATGAGATCCGGAACGGGGTCGGCGGGGACTTTCGGCACCGCCCACAAGGGTGAAGTTGCGGTGGCGATGTCGATCTCCGGCACGGTCGTGGCGGACGAAAACCCCCAGCTCGGCGCGCGTTCTGTGACGACGTCCCAAGATCTTGTAACTCGTTTCGCCCCGTTTGTCCCAACCTCTGTTGAGCGGACGTTTCAGAACTGAGGAGTCCGCACCTCGCGGCGTTGATCAAGGCCTCGAGCGCGGCGGCGGTCACCTCCCCTGGCGACCCCGAGACGGGCCCGCCACACCCGCCGTTAGTTAACGATTATTCACGTATGGAGCTGACCAGCGGTTATTCATTGGAATGCCGGTACGTCCCGTCGCGATGGTGATCGACTGCCTTGTCCGGCATTGGGCGAAATCCGCCGTTCAGCCGGGCGTGACTGGCCCGTGATCGGGTATCGGGGCCCCTCAGTTCGCTTGGAAGAAGTGCGGCAGGCGTCCACGGAGTGGTTCGGAATCGATCTCTTCCAGGTTTCGGGAACATGACGCGGGGGTCGCCCGTTGGCTGGGTATGAGGCCGCGACTGGACCCGTTCGACGCAGCGAGACTGCCGTCGAGTGCCGGTCCGGCTGTGCGCCGTTCGGGTGAGCGAGATGCGGTCGGGTTTGGTTCGGAGCACGCTCGGGAAACGCTTGGCAACGCACTGTCGTCGCGCTGCGTAGTCACCGAAAAATCTCGTCGTTCCCCCGGCAAGGGGGCTTACGCGACGGTGAATCCCAAGCTAACGTGCACCGCTATCAGCGTTCCCGGCCCGCGGGGAGGAGGCGAACAGCCCATGATCCTGGCGCCGTGAGAGCTGAGGGAGACGACCCTCTGCGACACATCTGCGATCCAAGATCGCCACGGCGCTTTAAAGCAGTCCAGCCATAGCTCGCAGCAAAGCGAGGGAGGTCGTGTATGGACATCGTCGTTAAGGGCCGCAACGTCGAGGTGCCCGAGCACTACAGGGTTCACGTCGCCGAAAAGCTGGCCCGGCTTGAGCGCTACGACCGCAAGGTCATCCGCTTCGACGTGGAGCTTTTCCACGAACCGAACCGCCGCCAGTCGAAGAACTGCCAGCGGGTCGAAATCACCGGCAAGGGACGTGGACCAGTGGTCCGTTCCGAAGCCTGCGCGGGTGACTTCTACGCCGCGCTCGATTCTGCGGTCGCGAAGCTCGAGAACCGTCTGCGTCGGTCACACGACCGCAGGCGCGTCCACCACGGGGCCCGCGCCCCGATCTCGGTGGCCGAAGCGACAAGCGGACTGGCTGACCAGTCCGCCGGCGAAAGCATGACGTCGCGCCGCGCCAAGACCGCGGTGCTCGACGCACCCGAGGCCGACTACGAGGGCATGGCGGAAGTGCCCACGCAGCGTTGGGACGACGGCCTCGATGACAAGTTGCCCGGACGCGTCGTACGCGAGAAGGAGCACGCCGCCAAACCGATGACCGTCGACCAGGCCCTCTACGAGATGGAACTGGTCGGACACGACTTCTACCTGTTCGCCGACACCGAGTGCGGACGCCCGAGTGTCGTCTACCGCCGGAAGGGATTCGACTACGGCGTGATCAGGCTGGCCTGACCGCCCACCCCGTTCCTTCGAACCGCCGCCGCCCCGCACCCCTCGCGTGCGGGGCGGCGGCGTGCGTCTGTGGTTCTCGCCGGTCACTCCGGGCGGTGCGGATCTCGGCCCCTTTTGGCAGTCGGAATCCCCGCTACGGTCGGGGTTGTGCGAACGGCGTACAAGTGTCGGGCTTACCCGACTCCCGACCAGGTTGAGCTTCTCAACCGCACGTTCGGGTGCGTGCGTCTGGTGTGGAACAAGACCCTGGCCGAGCGGGGTCACCGCTACCGCGTCGAGGGCGTCCGCACCTCGTATCGCGAAACCGACGCCGCGCTGACCGGTTGGAAGCGGTCTGAGGAACTCGGGTTTCTGTCCGAGGTGTCGTCTGTGCCGTTGCAGCAGACGCTGCGTCACCAGCACACGGCGTTTCGGAACTTCTTCGCCGGACGTGCGCGATATCCGAGGTTCAAGACGCGAGCGAGTCGCCAGAGCGCGCACTACACGCGTTCGGCGTTTCGGGTGCGCGACGGAGTGTTGACTCTCGCCAGGACCACCGAGCCTCTGAGGTTCGTGTGGTCGTTCGACGAGGCCGGCCTCCTGACGTTGGATCCCACGATGGTTGTGATCTCCCGTGAGCCCGACGGCCGTTGGTACGTGACGTTCGCCGTCGACGTCACGGCAACCGCGCCGCTCGACACCACGTCCAATGCCGTCGGTGTGGATCTCGGGTTGACCCACCTCCTGGTGACCAGCAGTGGGGAGCGGATCGCCAACCCGCGGCACCTGGCTCGCAAGGCGCGGAACCTGGCTCGCTACCAGCGACGGCTGGCCCGATGCAGGCCAGGGAGCCGAAATCGCCGCAAGGCCAAGCTCAAGGTCGCTCGCGCTCACCGCAAGGTCCGCAACGCGCGGCGTGACTTCCTGCACCGCACAACCACGGCGTTGGTTCGCTCGGCGCAAACGATCGCGATCGAAGATCTCAACGTCGCGGGGATGGTCCGCAGTCGCCACCTCGCCCGCGCGATCTCGGACGCGAGCTGGGGTGAGTTCCGGCGGCAGTTGGAGTACAAGTGCGACCGCGCGGGCCGCACACTGGCCGTGATCGACCGCTGGTTTCCGTCGAGCAAGACCTGCTCCACCTGCGGCCGGCGGCTGGCGGATCTGGCCCTGTCCACCCGGCACTGGACGTGTCCGGGTTGTCGCACCCGGCACGACCGGGACGTCAATGCGGCGAAGAACATCCTTGCGGCTGGTCTAGCCGTGGTCCGGGGTACCCCCGGCGATGCCTGCGGAGCTGATGTCAGACGGCGAGGGCCCTCCCTGCCGCTGTCGGCGACGAAACAGGAAGTCCGTGTCGCGAGGCACAGCGGTTGAACGCTCTCCGCCACGAGGCGGGTGGGAATCTCCGTCTTTCGGGGCAGGGAGAAGTCAACGTCAAGGTGAAATACGCCGGACCAGGAACCTTTACGCCGCCCTCATGCGTTCTCCACATCAGTAGCCGAGGTGGGGGCACCGGCGACAGGTGGCTTGGGAAGATCGCCGAAACGGCACCTGACCTGCGCAGAACAGGTCGGGCCAGTCAATCCGCCTGTGTCCGTGCACACATCTTGGCGACTTGCCTACGATGGGCAGGGGAAAGGCGTCCGACGTGGGCGCGCCGCGATACAGGTGATGAGGTCTATCCAGATGGTGCTGTCCCGACTGCTCCGCTCCGGCGAGGGCAAGATGCTCAAGCGCCTCCGCAACATCGCACAGCACATCAACCACCTGGAAGACGAGGTGGTGGACCTCTCCGACGCCGAGTTGCGGGGCAAGACCGAGGAGTTCCGGAAGCGCTACGCCGAGGGCGAGTCGCTGGACGAGCTGCTGCCGGAGACGTTCGCCGTGGCCCGTGAGGCCGCGAAGCGCACCCTCGGCCAGCGCCCCTACGACGTTCAGCTCATGGGTGGCGCGGCGCTGCACCTCGGTCAGATCTCCGAGATGCGCACGGGTGAGGGCAAGACGCTGACCTCGGTCATGCCCGTCTACCTCAACGCCATCGCCGGCAAGGGCGTCCACGTCATCACCACGAACGACTACCTGGCCAAGCGCGACGCGGACTGGATGGGCCGCGTTCACCGCTTCCTGGGCATGTCCGTCGGCGCGATCCTCTCCGAGATGACTCCGGAGCAGCGGCGCGCGTCGTACAACTCGGACATCACCTACGGCACGAACAACGAGTTCGGCTTCGACTACCTGCGCGACAACATGGCGTGGAGCCTGGACGAGTGCGTGCAGCGCGGCCACTACTTCGCGATCGTCGACGAGGTCGACTCGATCCTCATCGACGAGGCCCGCACGCCGCTGATCATCTCCGGCCCCGCCGAGCAGTCGGCCCGCTGGTACACGGAGTTCGCGCGGCTGGCCCCGCGGATGCGCGGCATCGACGTCACCCAGCTCTCCCAGAAGGACCGCATCGAGGTCATCGAGGAGAAGTCGAAGTCGTTCCACTACCAGTACGACGAGAAGAAGCGCACGGTCGCCGTCACCGAGCTCGGTGTGGAGTTCATCGAGGACCAGCTCGGCATCGAGAACCTGTACGAGGCGGCGAACACGCCGTTGGTGGGCTACCTGAACAACGCCCTCAAGGCGAAGGAGCTCTACAACCGCGACAAGGACTACATCCTCCGCAACGGTGAAGTCATGATCGTCGACGAGTTCACGGGTCGTGTGCTCTCCGGTCGCCGTTACAACGAGGGCATGCACCAGGCCATCGAGGCCAAGGAGAACGTCGAGATCAAGGCGGAGAACCAGACCCTCGCCACGATCACGCTGCAGAACTACTTCCGCCTCTACGAGAAGCTCGGCGGCATGACCGGTACCGCCGAGACCGAGGCGGCCGAGTTCCACCAGACCTACAAGCTGGGCGTCGTCCCGATCCCGACGAACCGCCCGCCGCAGCGCAAGGACCAGCCCGACCTCGTCTACAAGAGCGAGGAGGCGAAGTTCGAGGCCGTCGCCGACGACATCGCCGAGAAGCACGAGAACGGCCAGCCGGTCCTGATCGGCACGACGAGCGTCGAGCGCTCCGAGTACCTGTCGAAGCTGCTGGTGCGCAAGGGCATCCCGCACGAGGTGCTGAACGCGAAGCACCACGACCGCGAGGCGCTGATCATCGCGAAGGCGGGCCGCAAGGGCGCCGTCACCGTCGCGACGAACATGGCCGGTCGCGGTACGGACATCGTGCTGGGCGGCAACCCGGACATCATCGCCGACCACGAGCTGCGCGACCGCGGCCTCGACCCGGTGGAGACGCCGGAGGAGTACGAGGCCGAGTGGGCCAAGGTCGTCGAGGAACTGACGACCCAGGGCAAGGCCGAGGCCGACGAGGTCCGCGAGGCCGGCGGTCTCTACGTGCTCGGCACCGAGCGCCACGAGTCGCGCCGCATCGACAACCAGCTCCGCGGCCGCACCGGCCGTCAGGGCGACCCCGGTGAGTCGCGCTTCTACCTGTCCCTGCAGGACGAACTGATGCGCCGCTTCAACGCGTCCATGGTCGAGATGGTCATGACGCGCCTGAACGTGCCGGACGACGTGCCGATCGAGCACAAGATGGTCACCCGCGCGATCCGCAGCGCGCAGACCCAGGTCGAGCAGCAGAACTTCGAGATCCGCAAGAACGTCCTCAAGTACGACGAGGTCATGAACCGCCAGCGCACGGTGATCTACGCCGAGCGCCACCGCGTTCTCGCCGGTGAGGACCTGCGTGACCAGGTCGAGCACATGATCGTGAGCGTCGTCGAGGAGTACGTCAACGGCGCCACCGCCGACGGGTACGCCGAGGACTGGGACTTCGAGAAGCTCTGGACCGCCCTCAAGACCCTCTACCCGGTCTCGCTGGACGCGAAGGAGATCCTCGAGTCCGATGAGGACGTGACGCGCGAGTACCTGCGCGACCTCCTCGTCGAGGACGCGATGAACGCCTACCGCGCCCGCGAGGCCGACATCGACAGCCGGGTCGGCGAAGGCGCCATCCGCGAACTGGAGCGTCGCGTCCTGCTGTCCGTCCTGGACCGCAAGTGGCGTGAGCACCTGTACGAGATGGACTACTTGAAGGAGGGCATCGGCCTGCGCGCGATGGCGCAGCGCGACCCCCTCATCGAGTACCAGCGCGAGGGCTTCGAGATGTTCAACGCGATGCTCGACGCGTTGCGCGAGGAGACCGTCGGCTTCCTGTTCAACCTCCAGGTCGAGGCGGCAGAGCCGGAACCCGTCGCCGAGCCCCAGGTCCCCGTGGCCCTGGGTGCGGCCCCGCAGGCTCTCCCGCAGGTCTCCGGCAACGGCGGTGGCGGCGGTGCCCGCGCTCGTGCCCGCGCCGCGGCGGCCGCACAGGCGCAGGCGCAGCGGGAGCCCGAGGCTCCCGCCGGTCCGGCCATGGCCCAGCTGGCCAGTGGCAACGCGATCCCGCCCGCCCTGCGCGGCAAGGGTCTCGGTGGCCCCGGCCAGCAGAACCTGAACTACAGCGGCCCTGCCGAGGACGGCGGCGTCGAAGAGCACGCCGAGGCGAACGGCGCGGCCGGCCAGCAGGGCGGCACCCGCAAGGAGCGCCGCGAGGCGGCCCGTCAGGCCGCGAAGAACCAGCGCAAGCGCTGACCGCACCACCACCGCGTGGGCCGTGTTCCTCAGGGGACACGGCCCACGCGGCTTTCCGGACCCTCACTCCAGCACCGTGAACGAGGTGAACCGCCACCTCCCGTCCCGGTGCTCGGCCCGGCCCGCCACGGCCAGCACCCGCCCCTCCCTGCGCACGGTCACCGAGACCTCGGCCGCGAACCGGGACGGATGGCAGATCCTGGGCGCGCGAACCATCCGCGTGGTCCGAGGACGAACCAGCCCGCCCAGCCGTGCGGCCAGCGCGGGCACCGCCACCTCCCGCAGCAGCCGGGTGGCACGCCGCCCGTCCAGCACCTCGAGCACGACCGCGACGAGCCGGGAGGCGTCGAAGGCGGGCGAGGGCGGTTCCGGCACCGGCACCCAGACGGGCTTGGGCCGCGGCCGGGGAATCACGAAGCCACCGGAGACTCCGACCGGAGGCTCGTAGGCGGGCAGGCGACGAACAACTGGGGGCATGCCGAACCTGGCGCGCCGACAACGACTTCAGGACACCGGGCACCCGAAAGTGGGTACCGTCTCAAGGTGCTGAAAGCCCTGGTGCTCGACTACGGCGGCGTCCTGACCGACCCCGGCGAGGACAACCCCGCCGAACCTCCGCTGCTCACCGCGCTGCGCAAAGCGAAGGCGCACGGCCTCAAGACCGCGCTGCTGTCCAACGCGGACGGCTGGTGGCATCCGCCGACCGTCTACACCGGCCTGTTCGACGCCGCGATCGTCTCCGGTGAGGTCGGGCTCGCGAAGCCGGACGTCGAGATCTACCTGCTCACAGCCCGGAAGCTGGGTCTCCAGCCGGAAGAGTGCGTCTTCGTGGACGACCTCGCGGTCAACATCCACGGTGCCGCCGAGGCGGGCATGGTCGGCGTCCACCATCGGTCGACACGGTCCACCCTCGAGGAGCTGGAAATCCTGCTAGCGATCGCGCTCCGCGATTGAGGGTTCACCCCGCAGCGCATTGCCCCATATTCGGCAACGCACTACCGTCGATTTGGTCAGCAGTCGGAATGCTTAGGGGAGAAAATGCGAAGAATTGTCGCTTGTGTTGCAGTCGCCATTGCAGCCACGGCAATTGCATCACCCGCGCAGGCGCAGGAACGCGGTTGCTACGAGGATTACCTGCGAGACGGGCGCACCGTCGAGGTCTTCTGCGACGAGGGCAGGCCGGGCCGCTTCCGGGCCGTCGCGCACTGCACGAACGGCCTGGGCGTCTGGGACCAGTACGGGACGATCGGCCGGGTCAGGGGCGAGCCGTCGGTCGCGGCCTGCACGTCACTGCTGGGCTACCCGCGGGTCAACGGGTACCACGTCGACTGGCTCTGAGCGGGTCACTGGGCCCGGCGCACGAGTTCGAAGCAGAGCACGGCCGCCGCTGACGCGACATTCAGGGATTCCACGCCCGCCGCCATCGGAATCGAGAGCCACGACGTGATGTGTGGACGCACGTCGTCGGTGATTCCGGACGTTTCGCTGCCGAGCACGAATGCGGAGCGCGACGAAAAAGAGGCGGAATAAATCGTGTCGGACGCGTGGGAATCCAGCGCGTAAAGCGGAAAGCCGGACGCGCGCAACAAAGCCGAGGCCTCCGCCGAGGTGCCGCAGCGCAGCACGGGCGCGCGGAAAGCCACTCCGGCGGAGGCCTTCACCACGAGCGGGTCGATCGAGGCGACGCCCCGGCGCGGCACCACGATGCCGTCGATGCCCGCGGCGGTCGCGGTGCGCAGGATCATGCCGACGTTCGCGGGCGTGGTGATGCCGTCCAGCACCAGCACGGACTTCAGCCCGCCCTCTTCGAGTGCCAGCGCCAACGGCTTCATGCGCGGCGCCACGACGTCGGCGAGCACGCCCTGGTCCTGCTTGCCGTTGCCGGCCAGCACCTTCACGCGCTGAGCGGTCGCCCGCTGCACCTGGACCCCACGCGTGCGGGCCGCGTCGATGATCTCGTGCGCGGCCGCGCCTCGGGCCGTGTCGGCGAGCACCACCTTGTCCACCGTGAGCGCCGGGTCGTCCAGCGCTTCCAGCACTGGCTTGCGGCCGTAGACGGTGACGAAGCGGTCCTTGGGCGAGATCTCCACTGGAAGAGAGTGCCAGAGCCCGGCACACGGGGCTCAAACGGGTGAAGAGCTCCACTAGAGCCGTTCGGCCCTTGTGTTTCGGATCATATCGATGATGATCGTCACATGACGGCAGGTATGCGCAGCGTCGCGCAACGTCAACATCTCGCGAGCGGTCAGGACTCGGATGTGTTCATCCGGTCGGACGGGCTGCTCGTCAAACGCACGCGCACTGGCCGTGACCTGCGGCGCGAGGCCGAGATGATGTCGTACCTGAGCGGCTTCGGCATCCCCGTGCCGCGCGTGCACGACGCCACCGCCGACGAACTCGTGATGCAGTACGTGCCCGGCCCGCGGATGTCCGAGGAGATCGGCCGCAAGCCGTGGCTCGCGGGCAGCCTCGGCGCGGAGCTCGCGGACCTGCACCACCGCCTCGACGTCATCCCGGCACCGGACTTCCTGAGCGGCGAGGGCAACCTTCTGCACCTCGACCTGCACCCCGGCAACGTCGTGCTCGGCCCGGAAGGGCCCGTCGTCCTGGACTGGGCGAGTGCGACCAAGGGTGACCGCAGGCTCGACGTCGCGCTGAGCTGGGTCTCGCTCGCCGTCGCCCACCTCGCACCGGTCATGAAGGTCACGCGCTGGCGGTTCCTGCGGTCGTTCATGGCCAACGTGGACCCGGAGGCGAAGAACGCGATCCCGGAGGCCGCGCGCATCCGGCTGGAGCGGCACGACCGTGATCCGCGCGAACGTGCCGCGCTTCAGAAGTTGATGGACCGCGAACGCCACTAGGCTAGGTCGTATGCCGGACCGACTGTCAGCGCTGGACGCCTCGTTCCTGTACCTGGAGGACTCCACGACGCCGATGCACGTCGGCGGCGTGGCGGTGTTCCGCCGGCCCAAGGCCGGTTTCGACTACGACAAGCTCGTCGACCTCATCGAGCAACGCCTCAGCCTCGTGCCGCGCTACCGGCAGAAGGTCGTGCAGGTCCCTGGACGCATCGCGCGCCCCGTATGGGTGGACGACCCGGACTTCGACGTCACCTACCACGTGCGCCGGTCCGCGCTGCCCAAGCCGGGCAACGAGACGCAGCTCGACGACCTGGTCGCGCGCCTGATGTCGCGCCCGCTCGACCACTCCCGCCCGCTGTGGGAGATCTACCTGGTCGAGGGCCTGGAGAAGAACCAGACCGCGGTCATCACCAAGACCCACCAGGCCATGATCGACGGCATCGCGTCGCTGGAGATCGGCCAGGTCATGCTGGACGTGTCGCCGACGCCGCGCACGAACGTCGAGAACCTCTGGATGCCGCAGCCGGAGCCCAGCTCGCTGCAGCTCGTGGCCGACGCCGTCACCGACATCGTGCAGCGCCCCGGCGAGCTCGTGGAGAACGTCCGCAGCGCGGCTCTCGACACCGTCAACACGGTCGAGAAGGTCTTCAACGCGTTCGGCGTGCTCGCGAGTGCCGTCCGCACCGTCGCGACGCCCGCGTCCGGCAGTCCGCTGAACGTCCGGATCACCTCGCCGCAGCGCCGGTTCGCCGTCGCCCGCGCCCAGCTCGACGACCTGCGCGCCATCCGCAAGCAGCACGGCGGCACGGTCAACGACGTGGTGCTCGCGGCGCTGAGCGGGGCCCTGCGCAACTGGCTGCTCAGCCGTGGCGAGAACGTCACCGGCAGCACCACGATCCGTGCGATGGCGCCGCTGTCCGTCCGCGAGGCCGACCCGGACTCGGGCAACAACGTGAGCGCCTACCTGGTCGATCTGCCGGTCGGCGAACCGAACCCGGTCGTGCGCCTGCACCACGTGAGCCACGCGATGCGCGCGCACCAGGAGTCCGGCCAGTCCGTCGCCGCCGACGCGCTGGTGAAGGTCTCCGGCTTCGCACCGCCTACGCTGCACGCACTCGGCGCACGCGCCGCCAGTTCGTTCAGCCGCCGGCTGTTCAACGTGATCGTCACCAACGTTCCCGGCCCGCAGGTTCCCCTGTACGCGGCAGGCGCGAGAATGACCGAGATCTTCCCGGTCGTCCCGCTCGCCAAGAACCAGGCGCTGGCCATCGGGGTGACGTCGTACGACGGCGGTGTTTACTTCGGGTTGAACGGCGACCGCGACGCCATGTCCGATGTGGACGTTCTCGCGACCATGGTCGAGGAGTCGGTGGAGGAACTGATGGGGACGGCGAGCGCATGAGGGTCTACATCCCGGCGACGGTGCCGATGCTGCGCGCGTTCGTCGACAGCGGCGAACTGGCTCCGGTCACCGGCACGGCCTTCGCGCTGACGCCGGCGCTGCGCGAGTCCTACGCGGCGGGCGACACGGAGGAGCTGGAGTACGCGGCCATGCTCGACGCCGCACGGGCTTCCCTGCGGCTGCTGGCCGCCGACGAGAAGGCGGAGCCGCGTCGTGCGGTGCTCGCGGTGGACATGGACGACGTGACGCTGCGTCCGGACCTCGACTTCTCGGTCGTGAAGGTCGGGGGTTCGTTCACGATGAAGGACGTCGCCGCCGTCCACCTCGACACCGCGGAGGCCGAGCAGGACGTGCGCGCGGCCGCGGACGTCATCGACGCCGCCGACCTCGGCGACCCGGACGCGGAGTTCGCCCTGGGCAGCGCCGAGGACCACGAACTGGCCTGGTACGCGGCGCAGGAACTCCCGTTCGTGCTGGAGCTGCTCTAGTCCCGGCGCTGGTCGTGCACCTCGGGCAGTGCTTCGAAACCGGCTGCCCGATAGGTGGCGACGGCGCCGACGTTCGAGCTCGGCGTGCAGACGAGCGCGCTCGACGAGCCGAGTTCGCGCAACGCCGCCGCTCCGGCGATGGTGATCGCCGTGCCGAACCCCTTGCCGCGGTGGTCGCGGTGCACGCCCATCGGTTCGATCAACCCGGGCCTGCCAGGACCAGCCGACCAGACGGTGATCGCCGCCACCGCGACGCCCCGGTCCAACGCGACCAGGCTCCGGGCGTCGGCGTACGGCGAGCCGACCGCCATCGCGTGCCAGCGTTCCTCGGTGAACGTCGACTTCTCGAACGACGCGCGGATCACGGCCGCGTGCACATCGGCCTGGTCATGTCCGATGACCTCGATCGACACATCGGGATCCAGCAGCTGGGCGCCGAGACGAAGGCGCAGCGGCGTCCACGGCTCGTCGGACTGCCAGCCGCGCTCGAACATCAGCTCCTGGAACCGCGTGCCCCGCGGGGACTCGACGTACACCGTCCCGGCGGGAAGGACACCGCGTTCGGGAGCGCAGACGTCGTCGGCCAGGCGCCGCGCCAGTTCCTCGTCCTGCCGGGCGTCCGGCGCGATCGTGAACCGCAGCAGGTCGGCGCCGTCCAGCAGCCCGACGGCGACGATCTGCCCGTCAGCGCGCCAGATCCGGACCGCCGCGTTCGCCTCCTGGTTGCCGAAACGCCGGTACCAGCCCAGATCTCCCGGATGCAGCTGGAACGGCAGGTCGTCGTGCTGCCACTCGCGCAGGGCCCGCACGGCCTCGTCGAACACGGTCACATTCCCTCCGCGGGCTCCCACAGCTCGATCCGGTTGCCCTCGGGGTCGACGCACCACCCGAACCGGCCGAACTCCGAGTCCTCGGTGTCGGGCAGCACCTCGACGCCGCGCGCCTTCAGCTTCGCCATCAACGACACCAGGTCGTCCACGCGCAGGTTCAGCATCGTGCGCTGGTGGGGTTCGCCGATGTAGGGCGTGTCCTGGGCGAACAACGCCATCGTCGTGGTGCCCGGGAACTCGTTCGTCGCCGTGTCGAGCCAGTGGAAGGTGACGGTGCCCTTCTCGCTCATCGGCACGCCCAGGTTGTCGCGGTACCAGGCCGCCAAACGCACAGGGTCCCTTGAACGCAGGAAAACCCCGCCGATGCCAGTCACCCGCGCCACCCGACGGACCCTACTACCGCGTGCCACGATGGGGGAATGGACGCCGTCACGTCTGCACCCGAACCGGTCAACGAGCCCGTGCGCTCCTATGCACCCGGCAGCGCCGAACGGGCGAGTCTGCAGGTGCGCATCGCCGAGCTCGAAGGCACGTCGCACGAGCTGACGATGACCATCGGCGGTCAGCAGCGCATGGGCGGTGGCGACCACATCAACGTCGTTCAGCCGCACGACCACAAGCACGTTCTCGGTGTGACGGCGCAGGCCACGAACTCCGACGTCGCGGACGCCATGCGCGCCGCCCAGCACGCCGCGCCGGGCTGGCAGGAGCTGCCGTTCGACGAACGGGCCGCGGTGATGCTGCGGGCGGCCGATCTGCTCGCCGGTCCGTGGCGCGACACGCTCAACGCCGCCACGATCCTCGGCCAGTCGAAGTCCGTGCAGCAGGCCGAGATCGACGCGGCGTGCGAGCTGATCGACTTCCTGCGGTTCAACGTCCACTTCGGCCGACGGATCCTGCAGGAGCAGCCGATCTCGTCGCCGGGCGGGTGGAACCGGATGGACCACCGGCCGCTCGACGGGTTCGTCGTGGCGATCACGCCGTTCAACTTCACCGCCATCGCGGGAAACCTGCCGCTCGCGCCCGCCCTGATGGGCAACGCCGTGGTGTGGAAGCCGTCGCCGACGCAGCAGCTGGCCGCGCACTTCACCATGCGGCTGCTGGAGGAGGCCGGCCTGCCACCGGGCGTGATCAACCTCGTCACCGGTGACGGCCAGGCGGTGAGCCAGGTGGCGTTGCGGGACAGGTTCTTCGCCGGCCTGCACTTCACCGGTTCCACGCGCACGTTCAAGGCGTTGTGGCAGACCATGGCGGGCAATCTCGACAACTACCGCGCCTACCCGCGCGTCGTCGGGGAGACCGGCGGCAAGGACTTCGTGCTGGCACACGCGTCCGCCGACCCACGTGCGCTCGTCACGGGGCTGGTGCGCGGTGCTTTCGAGTACCAGGGCCAGAAGTGCTCTGCGGCCTCACGCGCGTACATCGCGCGTTCGTTGTGGGAGGGCGGCGTCCGCGAACAGCTGCTCGACGTCACGAAGTCGTTGTCCTACGGCGATGTCACGGACCTGTCGGCGTTCGGCGGCGCCGTGATCGACCACCGCGCGTTCGCCAAGCACAAGGAAGCGTTGCTGATGGCGTCCGCGTCCACTTCGGTCGAGGTGCTGGCCGGCGGCTCGTGCGACGACTCGGTGGGCTACTTCGTCGACCCCGCGGTGCTGCTCGGCACCGACCCGCACCACGACATCTTCACCACGGAGTACTTCGGCCCGATCCTCGCCGTGCACGTCTACGAGGACGCGGACTTCCCGAAGATGATGGAGACCATCGACACCTCCACGCCGTACGCGCTGACCGGCGCCATCTTCGCGCGCGACCGAGTGGCCATCGACCAGGCACATCGCGCCCTGCGGTTCGCCGCGGGCAACTTCTACGTCAACGACAAGCCGACCGGGGCCGTCGTCGGGCAGCAGCCGTTCGGCGGGTCGCGCGGGTCCGGCACCAACGACAAGGCGGGCTCGATCTACAACCTGCAGCGGTGGACGAGCCCGCGCGCCATCAAGGAAACCCTGGTGCCGCCGACCGATCACCGGTATCCGCACATGGGGTAGCGGTCACTTCGGCAGCCGTCCGAAGGCCTTCGCCGCCAGTCCCTGCGTGACCTGCCCGACCACGTTGAGGTCGTGGCTGCGCTGCAGGACCTTCAGCCCGATGAGCTGCCCGTCCCGCACCTCGACGACGGCGTCGCACGTCACCTCGCTCGACGAGTCGACGCACCTGGTGGTCACCGGGCGGTCGTCGCTCTCGCCGACCTGGCCGCCGTCGACCACACCGCCGTAGCCGCCGTCGGACAGCAGCTTCTGCGACTCGTCCGCGTACTTCGCGCTCTGCAGCGTCAGCCGCACGGTCAGCGAGTCGAACGGGAAGTCGCACGACCGGTCGGTCCTGGTGGGGGAGCCGCTGAGCTGCCCGGCGTCACCGGACGCGAGCAGCGCGCAGGGGTCGGCGTCCTCGAACTTCGGGCCGGACGGCTGCCCGGTCGAGCACGCGGTCAGGGCGAGGAGCAGTACCGGAACCAGTCGGATCATGAGAACAACCTTTGCACCACCGCGACGGACCGGGTGCGGGCGACCATCCCGATGTCGTAGTTCGGCGGGGTTCGCTCCGCGGTCATCACCAGCACGCGGTCCGCGGCCAGTTCGGTCACGACGACACCCAGGCTCGTCTGCGGCACGCTGGAACGGTCGTGCGTCACGCCCCACCACGCCTTGTGGCCTTCGACCGTGAGTTCGGAGCCGTCGCGCACGCGGACCTTCGCCTGGTCCAGCGACTCGTTCTCGACACTCATCCAGACGGACTGGCTCTCGATGGTCCACCGGCAGGTGGTCGGCTCGTTGAGCGGTTCCGGTGCCTTGGTGAACGGCTTCGCGAAGTCCGACTCGACGAGCAACGTGCAGGCGTCGACCGTGGCCAGGTCACGCAGTTTCGGTGCGGGTGCGGGAGCGGGTGGTGGCGCGGGCGTCGAACACGCGGTCAGCGCAACCAGCAGTGCCACAGCCCCCAGGCGTGTGTTCATGTGGGAAGTGTGACTCATGACGATTTCGGGAGACGGTCGAGCACGTACTGCACCAACGTGGTGCGGTGGCTCAGCAACCAGGCCTCGTTCGCACCGGGGGACTGCGTCCTGATGGTCAGCGTGCGCGCGTAGCCGACCGCTGCCCACACGCCGCAATCCAGCGTCGACGCGTCCGTGTCGCACGCGAACCACACGGTGTGCCCGTCGATCTCGCCCTGGTGGCCGCTCGGGTTGTTCCGCTTCGCCTCGTCGTACTCGAACTCCTCCAGTCCGACCTGGACGGTCAGCGGGCCCTTCGGATAACCGAAGGAGTACCTGCAGAACCTCGGGTTCTTCTCGTCGGGCGCGGGTGGAGCGGTGGCCGCGTTCAGGTACCAGTTCGCGCCGTCCGTCGGCAGCGACTTGCACGCGTCGAACGCGGACACGTCGCGGGGCTTGTCGATGCGCGGTGACGTGGTCGGCACCGGCTTCGGCGGTGGTCCGGGGATCTCGGCCGTGCACGCGGTCAGGGCAGCGCACAGCACGGCGACCCCCAGAAGTCTCCTCATGGGGAGAGTGTGAACGACCGGCGCAACCTCAATCCGTGTAATCGTCCATTCCGGCCCGGGACGCGAGCAGCCGCCGCAACGACGTGAGGCGGCCCGGCGCGTCCGGTACGAGTTCGTCCAGCATGCAGCCGGGATCCTCGGGCGAGCCCAGGTGACCGCAGCCGGGCGGACACTCCTCGGCCGCCTCGGCGAAGTCCGGGAAGGCCTTCACGATGTCGTCCGGCGTGATGTGCGCGAGGCCGAACGAGCGGATGCCCGGCGTGTCCACGACCCAGCCGCCCTCCGGCAGGCGCAGTGCCACGGCCTGAGTGGAGGTGTGCCGGCCCTTGCCGACGCCGGACACCACGCCCACCGCGCGGTTCGCGTCCGGCACGAGCTTGTTGACCAGAGTGGACTTGCCGACGCCGGAGTGGCCGATCAGGCACGACACCGTGTTCGCGAGCCTCGCGCGCAACGCGGCCGGTTCCTCGTCGGAGCGCGTCACGATCACCGGCACGTCGAGCTCGGTGTAGAGCGCCAGCAGCGAGTCCGGCGACGCGAGGTCCGACTTCGTCAGGCACAGCACCGGTTCCAGGCCGCCCGCGTACGAGGCGACCAGGCACCGGTCGATGAAACCCGTGCGCGGCGGGGGATCCGCCAGTGCGACGACCATGATGAGCTGGGAGGCGTTCGCGACGACGACGCGTTCGAACGGGTCCGTGTCGTCCGCGGTCCGGCGCAGCACCGAGGTCCGTTCCCCGATGCGCACGATGCGGGCCAGCGTGTCCGGCAGGCCGGACGTGTCTCCGACGATGCCGACCTGGTCGCCGACCACCACGGGCTTGCGGCCCAGTTCGCGCGCACGCATCGCCGTGACGACGGCGCCGGACTCCATCGCGCACGTCCAGCGGCCGCGGTCCACGCCGATCACCATCGCGGTCTCGGCGTCGGCGTGTTCCGGCCTGATCTTGCTGCGCGGCCGCGTTCCCCTGCCGGGGCGCACGCGCACGTCGGACTCGTCGAGCTTGCGCCAGTCCTGCTTGGCCACTTCTACGCGCCCCCGGTGAGCATGGCGTTCCACATCCCTGGGAAGTCGGGAATCGTCTTGGTCGTGCTGCCGATGTCGTCGACCGACATGCCCGGCACCACCAGGCCGATGATCGCGCCCGCGGTGGCCATCCGGTGGTCGGCGTAGGCCTTCCACACGCCGCCGTGCAACGGCCGCGGGTCGATGATCAGGCCGTCCTCGGTCTCGGTCGCGTCGCCGCCCACCGCGTTGATCTCGTTGACGAGTGCCGCGATCCGGTCGGTCTCGTGGCCGCGGATGTGCGCCACGCCCCGGATGATCGTGCGGCCCTCGGCCACCGCGGCCAGTGCGGCGACGGTCGGCGTCAGTTCGCTCTCGTCGCGCAGGTCGATGTCCACACCGGACAGCTTCGCCGGTCCGCGAACCGTCAGGCCCTCGTCCGACACCTCGACCGCACAGCCCATGCGCTCCAGGATGCCGCGCACCGCGTCACCGGGCTGGGTCGTGGTGGAAGGCCAGTGCGGGATCGTCACCTCGCCGCCGGTCACCGCGGCCGCCGCGAGGAACACCGTCGCGTTCGACAGGTCCGGCTCCACGTGCCACGTGCGCGCGCCGATCACGCCGGGCTCGACGTGCCACACGTTCGGAACGCTGGTGTCGACCTGAACACCGACCGAACGCAGCGTCTGGACCGTCATCTCGATGTGCGGCAACGAGGGCACGGGCTTGCCGTCGTGCCGGATCGTCACGCCCTTGTCGAAGCGGGCGGCGGACAGCAGCAGCCCGGACACGAACTGCGACGAACCCGACGCGTCGATCGTCACCTCGCCGCCGGGCACCGACCCCGTGCCGTGCAACGTGAACGGCAGTGCGTCGCCCTCGATCTCCACGCCCAGCGACCGCAACGCACCCAGCACGGTGCTCATCGGTCGCGTGCGGGCGTGCGGGTCGCCGTCGAACCGGATGCCGCCCTCGGCCAGCGCGGCGGCGGGCGGCAGGAAGCGCATGACCGTGCCCGCCAGACCGCAGTCGACGTCGGCCGGCCCGCGCAGCAGACCGGGCATGACGTCCCAGCCGCCGTCCTCGCGATCGGTGATCCCGACGCCGAGGGACGACAGCGCGGCGGCCATCAGCACCGTGTCGCGGCTGCGCAACGGCGCGTGGACCGTGGACGGCCCGTCGGCCAGTGCCGCGAGCACCAGAACGCGGTTCGTGATCGACTTCGAGCCGGGCACCGGCACCGTCGAGTGGACTGGGCCGGACGCGCTGGGGGCTGACCAGTGCTGAGTCATGCACAGATGATCCCGCATCCGTCCTGGGACAGTTCGCACTGGTGTGCGGGACGTGGGATTATCGCAACTTCGGAGGTGATCGGTTTTGTGCGGTAGGTACGCCTCCACCAAGGACCCGGCGTTGCTGGCGGCCGAGTTCGACGCGGTGGACGGGACCGGCGACGAGGCGCCGGGGGCGGACTACAACGTCGCTCCCACCAAGCACGTCATGGCCGTGGTCGAGCGCAAGCCCGACGAGGACGCGGAGCTGGAACGCAGCATCCGCGTCATGCGCTGGGGTCTCGTCCCGCACTGGGCCAAGGACCTCTCCGGCGCGGCCAAGATGATCAACGCCCGCGCGGAGACCGTGCTGACCAAGCCCGCGTACAAGCAGTCGGCGATCAAACGGCGCTGCATCATCCCCGCCGCCGGGTGGTACGAGTGGCAGCCGGCCGAGGGGCGCAAGCAGCCGTACTTCATGACGCTCGGGGACGACACGTCCCTGGCGATGGCGGGCCTGTGGTCCGTGTGGTGGAAGGACGACGTTCCGACCGTCACGTGCGCTGTGCTCACCACTGAGTCCATGGGCGCGTTGACCGAGGTGCACAACCGCATGCCGTTGCTGCTGCCCCAGGACCGGTGGTCGGCGTGGCTCGACCCGACGTCGCTGGACCCGTCCGAACTGCTGACCCCGGACCTGTCGATCGTCGAGGCACTGGAGTTGCGCCCGGTGTCGACCGATGTGAACAGCGTGAAGAACAACAACGCCTCTCTCATCGAACGCGCAGAGCTGCCGTGACCACGCTGTTGGTGGACACGCCGCACGGCCCCGCGAGGGCCTCACTGCACTGTGCCCACGAACCGCGTGCCGCTCTGCTCCTGGGGCACGGCGCCGGTGGCGGCGTCGAGGCCCCGGACCTGGTCGCCGCGTGCCGCGCCGCGAACTCCGTCGGCGTGCACGTGGCGTTGATCGAACAGCCCTACCGCGTCGCGGGCCGTCGTGCCCCGGCGCCGGCGGGTCAGCTCGACACCGCCTGGTTGTCCGTGGTCGAGGACCTGGGCGAACGCTGGTTCGACGGCCTGCCCCTGGTGTTCGGGGGCCGGTCGTCGGGCGCGCGCGTGGCCTGCCGCACCTCGGTCGAGGGCCAGGCCGTCGCGGTGCTGTGCCTGGCGTTCCCGGTGCACCCGCCCGGCAAGCCGGAGAAGTCCCGGATGGCCGAGCTGGACGGCGTCGAGGTCGCCACGCTGGTCGTGCAGGGCGAGAACGACCCGTTCGGCCAGCCGGAGGTGGCCAACCACCGCGAGGTCGTGCTGCTCAAAGGCGACCACTCGCTGAAGGCGTCCGTCGCGGACGTCGGCCGCTACGTCGGCGAGTGGATGGACCGGGTGCTGCGACCGCTCGACTAGCGCGCCATGCGGGTCCAGGTGTGCCTGCGGCCCCGGACCGCGACCGAGTAGGCGTAGAGCAGTTCGGGGTCGCCCATGCCCGGCAGGAAGCAGTCGCCGATGTGGTGGGCGTCGACCCCGATCTCCTTGGCGGTGAGGGCCAGCTGCGGCACCACGTTGGCGTGCGAGCCCTCCTGCGACGTGCCGATCGCGCCCATGACGACCGCCCCGGCCTCGTGCACGGCCTGGACGGCGACGGCCGCGGCCTCCTTGGTGATGCCGGGCAGCGTGCCGGGAATCGGGAGGATCACCCCGTCCGCACCCGCCTCGACGAGGGCGACGAGCTTCTCCGCGGTGATCGGTTCGGGATGGCCGGCGTGGTGCATCTTGCCGACCCAGAGCGCGGCCTGCGTGCGGATCTTCCCGGTGGCGGCGGCCATGCCGTCCAGCGAGCCGTCGGTGCTGGGGTTCGCGGTCAGCACGATGAGCGCGGCACCGGCGTCGGCGAGCCTCTGAGCGTTGTCGTGCGTGGCTTTGCGCAGCTCGGGAACGGTTCCGGGCTCCAGGTTGACGCCGATCGGCCGTCCGATCCGCTCGGCCAGCGCGGTCAGGCTGGGCAGCTCGCCGAGGCCGGGGAAGCGGAACGTGGTGCCGTCCCAGACCCGGTCGATCATGTTGAGCACGATGACGTCGGCGCCGAACGCGGCCATCAGTTCGGCGTTGTGCACGCCGGTCTGCCCGTCGAACGACAACGCGGCGCGGTCGGCGAACACCTCGGCGACCATGGTCCTGCCCTCGGACGCCGCCACGGCGCGGGAGAGTTCCTGCCCGTGGAGCGCGGCGAGCCCGGTGCGGTCGAGGTCGAGGATGCGCACGTCTGCCTCCTGCTGTGGTCTAGACCATGTGGTGGCACTGTACGTCTTCGACTGAGATCACGCCCATGACCGACTTCGACGAGCAGGGCCGCCCCGAACCGCCGCTGGACGGCGACGAGCTCGCGACCCTGAACGGCTTCCTCGAGTTCCAGCGCGCCACCCTCGCGTGGAAGACCGCCGGCCTCACCGCCGAGCAGCTCGACCAGACCGCCGCCAAGTCCACGATGACCCTCGGCGGCCTGATCAAGCACATCGCGTACGTCGAGCAGCAGTGGTTCCACACCGTCCTGCACGACCGCGAGCCGCTGGAGCCCTGGGCGAGCGTCGACTGGAAGGCCGACAACGACTGGGACTGGCACTCGGCGGCCCAGGACACCCCGGAGCAGCTCCAGGCTCTCTGGCAGAACGAGGTCGACCGCGCCCGCAAGGCCGTGGAAGAGGCTCTGAAGACCGGTGACCTCGGTCAGCTCTCCCAGCGCGCGCCGTGGCCGGACGGCCGCAAGGTGAGCCTGCGCTGGATCCTGACCCACATGGTCGAGGAATACTCACGACACAACGGCCACGCCGATCTCATCAGGGAAGCAGTCGACGGCCAGACCGGCGAGTAGGGCGAGCTCTTCCGAATGGAGGAATAGGTCGGCCGAAAGTACGAAATCCGATGTTCGTGACAACCGGGCGTATCTCCGAGTCGTCGATCAGTGTGTAAGGCGAACGCCTGTCGAGACGAATTCGGGAGAAACACGTGAGCCGTTTCCGCACGATCGCGACCGCAGTCGCATCGGCCGGCACTGCCGCATTGGCCGTCGTGGCGTCCTCTGCCGCTCAGGCCTCCGACCCGGCGGCGGCCCCGTGGTGCACCGGCGACGATCTGGCGATCCGCGTCGACGACATGCGCTCTCCGTCGGTCAAGGACAAGGCGCACGTGATCCGTTTCGTCGCCGCGGAGGGTGTCTCCTGCAGGATCGGTGGCACCGTGAGCAACCTGCGCTTCCTCGACTGGAAAGGCAACGACATCCACGCCGCCCTGAACGGAGGCCAACCTCCGTACAGCGAGACGCTGGTCGGCGGGGACAGCTATGCCGCCAAGTACGTGGCATCGAACAGCGAGGGCCCCCAGCAGTTCCCCGCCTTCGTCCGCTTCAACCTGCCCGGCCAGGGCGAGCTGGGCGCTTTGGTCACCGTCGCGTGGCCGGCGTCCGGTATCGGTGCTGAATACGTCCGGAGCGGCGGCATCGTGGCGCCGGTCGGTTAAGCACTGATTCCGGCGACCACCGCATTGGTGAGTCGCACCAGGTCGGCAGGCGTGATCTCGACTTCGAGACCACGCCTGCCCGCGCTGCAGAAAACCGTCTCGAATTGCATCGCCGACTCGTCGAGCACGACCGGAAGGCGCTTCTTCTGGCCAAGAGGGGAAATACCCCCGGCGACATAACCCGTCGCGCGTTCGGCGTCGGCGACGACCGCCATCTTCGCCTTCTTGCCCTTCAAAGCGGCGGCGAGGCCCTTCAGGTCGAGCTGCCCGGTCACCGGCACCACGCCGACCGCGAGCTTGCCGTCCACCTCGGCCACGAGCGTCTTGAAGACACGGCCCGGCACCAGCCCGAGCGCCTCGGCCGCCTCCAGCCCGTAGGACTCGTGCCTGGGGTCGTGCTCGTACGAGTGCAAGGTGTGCGCCACCCGCTGCTTGTCCAGCAGCGCTGTGGCGGGGGTCCCACGTCCGGCCATGCGGAATTACTACCAGCCCCTCCGTTGTTACCCAGAACGTGGCAACGAACATGCTTGAGCGGTCACGCGTAAAGTCAGTCCCGACCCAGAACCTGTGGGAAGGGAGCGCGGTGCCCGCCACCGGCACGACAGAGACGACGGCGGAGCGCGCTGCACGTTTCGAGCGCGACGCGATGCCCATGCTCGACCAGCTGTACTCGGCTGCCCTGCGCATGACGCGCAATCCGGCGGACGCCGAGGACCTGGTGCAGGAGACGTTCCTCAAGGCCTACTCGGCGTTCGCGTCCTTCTCGGAGGGCACGAACCTCAAGGCCTGGCTCTACCGAATCCTGACGAACACCTACATCAACGGCTACCGCAAGAAGCAGCGCCAGCCGATTCAGCAGCCGACCGAAGAGATCACGGACTGGCAGCTGGCGCAGGCGGAGAGCCACACCTCGTCCGGGCTGCGCAGCGCCGAGGTCGAGGCACTCGACAACCTGCCCGACAGCGACGTCAAGGAAGCATTGCAGCGGTTGCCGGAGGAGTTCCGGATCGCGGTCTACCTCGCCGATGTCGAAGGCTTCGCGTACAAGGAGATCGCAGACATCATGGGCACCCCGATCGGCACGGTGATGTCCCGGTTGCACCGGGGCCGTCGCCAGCTCCGCGACATGCTGGCGGACGTCGCCCGCGACCGTGGCTTCCTCCGAGGCGGCAACGGCAGCAACGGAGACGCGTCATGAACTGCGGCGAACCCCACGACACCGACTGCTCAGAGGTGCTGTCCGAGGTCTGGCTGTTCCTGGACCAGGAATGCGACCAGGGGCGGCGCGCGGCACTGCAGACGCACCTCGACGAGTGCCATCCGTGCCTCGAGCAGTTCGGGCTGGAGGAGCACCTCAAGGCGCTGCTCGCCCGCAAGTGTGGTGGGGACTACGCCCCCGCGGATCTGAAGGCGCGCATCCGCGCCACGATCGTGACGATCCGCACCGAGGACTGAAAGTCCTCCAGCAAGACAAAAGGCCCTGGTCACCGTGATGGTGTCCAGGGCCTTTCGCACGACTCAGGCGTTGGGGCGCTTGCCTCGGTTGGCGCCGCCCTTTTTGCGGTCGCGGCGCTTGCGAGCACGCTTCGACATGGGTGTCTCCTAGGATCAGAACTGCTTCACCCACCAGTTTCTCATGGAGGAGTTCTGAGCACGCTCACGGACCTCTTGGCCGAGCACACGAAGCTCTCCGGCGCCGCCGTCGACCACCTCCAGCTGGTCGTCGCGGAGTGGCAACTCCTCTCCGACCTGTCGTTCGCGGACTTCGTCATGTGGGTCCCGCTCGACGACGCCAAGTTCCTCTGCGTGGCCCAGGCCCGTCCCACGACGGCGCCGACGGCCCACCCCGAGGACGTCGTCGGCAGCGAGGTCGACACGGACGAGCACCCGCAGCTGCGCAGGGCCATCGACGAGTCGCGGATCTGCCGCGAGGAGGACCCGCGCTGGCACCTGGGCGTGCCGGTGCGGCGCGAGACCATCCCGGTGCGGCTGGGCACGCAGGTCATCGCGGTGCTGAGCCGCAGCACCAACCTGGCGGTGCCGCGCGTGCCGTCGCCGTTGGAGATCTCGTACCTCGGCAGCGCCGCCGACCTGTGCCAGATGATCGCGGACGGCACGTTCCCCGCGCCCGAACCCTCACCGGACGTGCACACCAGTCCGCGCGTCGGCGACGGCCTGATCAGGCTCGATCCGTCCGGCGCGGTGGTGTTCGCGTCGCCGAACGCGCTGTCGGCGTATCACCGCATGGGGCACGCTTCAGACCTCGTAGGCGTGCATCTCGCACCGCTCACGCGCAGCCTGATCGGCGACCCGTTCGACGCCACCGAGGTCGCCCAGCGGATCAGGCAGGCGCTGGACGGCCAGCCGTCGATGCGCATGGAGGCCGAGTCACGGCGCGGTGCCGCGGTGCTGTTCCGTTCTTTGCCTCTAAGGCCACGCGGGCAGGCCGCGGGCGCCATCGTGCTGTGCCGCGACGTGACCGAGGTGCGCCGCCGTGACCGTGCGTTGATGTCGAAGGACGCCACGATCCGCGAGATCCACCACCGGGTGAAGAACAACCTGCAGACCGTCGCGGCCCTGCTGAGGCTGCAAAGCCGCAGGCTGAGCAACCCGGAGGCGAAGGAGGCACTCGCCGAGTCCGTTCGCCGTGTGACTTCCATCGCACTGGTTCACGAGACGTTGTCGATGTCCGTCGACGAGCGGGTCGACCTCGACGACGTGGTCGACAAGGTCATCCCGATGATGAGCGACGTGGCGGTCACGGAGACCCAGGTCAGCGTGCGTCGCGAGGGCGGGTTCGGCATCGTGCCGGCCGAGATCGCCACCCCGCTGGTGATGGTGCTGACCGAGCTCGTGCAGAACGCGTTCGAGCACGCCTACGCCCCTGGCCAGCGCGGAGAGGTCGTCGTGCACTCCGAGCGGTCCGCGAAGTGGCTCGACGTGACGATCACCGACGACGGCAAGGGCCTTCCGCAGGGTTTCTCCCTGGAACGCACCGATCGGCTGGGTCTGCAGATCGTTCGGACCCTCGTCGATTCCGAATTGAGAGGCTCTTTGAGCTTGCGGCGACGGCCCCGAGGCGGTACTGAGGCGGTCCTGCGCGTGCCGCTCAGAGGGCGGCGCTAAACTAACGCCGTGCACACGTGACGGCCAGCCTCAGCGGTCTCACGTGGTCATGCGGGAGGGTGTGCAAACAAAAGAAAAAGCCCGACACCTGGCACGGTGTCGGGCTTCTTCTTTAGAGGCTGTTCGCGGCTAACTGCCTGCTCAGGCGTTGCTGCGGGCCCGCGTACGGGCGTTGCGGCGCTTGAGAGCGCGGCGCTCGTCTTCGCTCATCCCGCCCCAGACGCCGGCGTCCTGGCCGCTCTCGAGAGCCCACGCGAGGCAGTCGGAGACGACGGGGCAGCGGCGACAGACGGTCTTCGCCTCGGCGATCTGAAGCAGCGCGGGACCACTGTTCCCAACGGGGAAGAACAGCTCGGGGTCCTCGTCGCGGCAGATCGCGCGGTGGCGCCAGTCCATTGGAACTACTCCTCAGCGATAGGCGCGCACAAGGGCACGCCGGTTGTCAGCGGTCGTTTTTGGGGTGCTTGTGAATGCTTTCACGAACGGCTGGGATGTCAAGGGGTAAGCACTGACCCGGTGAGTGAACTCACCCAAAAGATCGACAGCGTTCACCTGGGGTTTCACGCTCTGCTGTCACTCGACTGCAGTACATCCCGGGAAGGTACCGAGACGGTCACGAACCGATCACGGACTGTCAAGTTCCTTACAGGGCAACAGTCAACGCATCGGGAACCGCCCGGAACTCCACCGCTGTGGTCATCCCGAGGAAGTCTCCGTCAACCTGGAGGTTCGCGGGCTCCTCGCACTTCACTCTGACATAACCCACGTCGTCACGCCGAACGAGATTCCCGCCCTTCGGATTCCCCGTCGCGAGGATCTGAGCGATGTAGCGCCCGACCGTGGGTACCCGCATCGTCCGCAACGCACTCAAACCGAGGCCGCCGTCGAACGACGTGCTGGGGTTGAGCTGGATCGCCTTGTCACCGAAGTACGTCCACGGGTCGGTGTTCGACACGAACACCATGCCGACGTGGTCGAACGGCGCCTCGTCCGGCACCTCGACGACGAAGTGCTGCGGCTTGCGCACGATCTGCGCGTACGCCTTGAGGGCGACCGACAGATAAAGAGCGGGGCTGGCGTTGCGGCCCTTGGCGCGCTTGCGTTCCACGCCCGCGACGACGTCCGCGTCGAGGCCCATGCCCGCGTTGAAGGTGAACCAGCGACCGCCTTCGATGACGTCCGCGAAGACCTGGCCGAGCCCGATGCGGCGCCGGGTGCCGTGCTCGATCGCCTGCAGGAGGACGTGCGTCGCCTCGACGGGGTCGCGCGGAATGCCGAGCGCGCCCGCGAAGACGTTGGCCGAACCGCCGGGCACGACGCCCAGCATCGGCTTCTCGGGACGGGGGCCGCCGCGCAGGATGCCGTTGACGACCTCGTTGACCGTGCCGTCGCCGCCGTGGGCGATGACCAGGTCGAATCCGTCCGCCGCCGCCTGGTGGGCGGCGTCCGCCGCGTGGCCGCGATAGGAGGTCTCGATGACCTCCAGTTTCACGTCACTGGCCAGTGCGTGCGCCAACACGTCACGGCCCGCCGGCGTCGTTGTAGTCGCCTGCGGGTTCACCACGAGAAGAGCGCGCACTACTTGAGAGTAAGACAGTGCGTGACCGTCCGCGGCTCGCATGTCCTCCCTCAGGGTGGCTGCAGCCTCACGAAAGTGGCGTAAATCTCCTTTCCGTCAGCACCGCGTTCACCTCGCAGCCGAGTGCACCCCGGACGACCGCCGGCTCGCTGAAGGCCCCTTGATCTTCCCGCGCTGGACGTGCCGGGAGAGCCCTCCAACCGGGTGGCCTACGATCCGTGACCAGTACAGAACGTGAGGAAAGGTCTCCCGTGACCACTCAGACCCCGGCGCCGCCGCGCCCGGTGCGCATCGCGTCCGCGCTCACCTTCGTGCAGGGTCTGGGCGGTATCGCGCTGGCCGTCGCGCTCGTCATCCGGGTGATCGGGGGCTCGACGCCCGCGGGCCCGATCCTCGGCGCCGCCGGCGTGCTCGTGCTCTGGTTCGGCGGGGCGCTCTTCGCCACGGTCATGTTGTTCCGCGGTCACCACGGCGCTCGCACGCCCGTGATCGTCACGCAGCTGCTGTTGCTCGGCTGCGCCTGGTACGCCTACGGGCCGTCGGAGCAGCCCCTGCTCGGCTCGTTGGGCGGCATCTACTGCGTCGTGGTGCTGGTGTTCCTGTTCACCAACGACGGCCGCAAGTGGGCGATGGGCCTCGACGACGTATCGGAAGGCGACAAAGCCGACTAACGGAGGGTGGTCACAGTCACACGGCCGGGTGAAGCTGTGCGTGGTTGCTTAACCACTCCCTGCACTCACGAGGTGACCAACCATGCGTTTCACTACTGCGATCGCGGGCGCCGTCCTGGCGGCTCTCTCCCTCGCCCCTGCCACCGCCACGGCTGCTCCGGAGAACCCGGACATGTCGCCGATGATCATCGGCGGCGGCTACGCGTCGAACTTCCCGTACGCCGCTCGCCTGTTCTTCAACGGACGCGAGAACTGCTCCGCCACGAAGATCGCACCTCAGTGGATCCTGACCGCTGAGCACTGCGTCGCAGGCAGCGGCACGTACACGTTCCGCGCGGGCAGTCTGGACCAGACCTCCGGCGGCCAGGTCGTCACCGGTAACCAGATCATCAAGCACCCGTCGGCCGACCTGGCGCTCGTGCGCGTCAGCACGTCGATGTCGGCACCGTTCTCGCCGCTGGCCTCCAGCAGCGACGGCGTGGCCACCGGCCAGACCGTGCAGCTCTACGGCTGGGGTGCCACCTGCACCAACCAGCCGGAGATCAACTGCCAGTCGCGCTACCTGAAGGTCGCGGACACGCGGGTCACGAACCCCAACGGTTCCGACTACCGCGGCGGCCGTGCGATCGCCGTCTCGAAGGTCAACGGCATCGCCGCGGGCGGTGACTCGGGCGGCCCGATGTTCGCGGCCGGTCGTCAGGTCGGCGTCGCGTCCACGTCGGACCGCGCGACGCGGTCCAACTACACCCGCATCGCCACCTATCGCTCCTGGATCACCCAGAACGCGGGCGTCTGACACACAGCTTGACCAGCGGTAACCCTGCGATGGCCCTCGGCTCCGGCCGGGGGCCATCACCCTGCGTGTTCACTAATGGTGGATGGACACGAACGGAGTAGCCAGCTACCGTGCCTCCAGCGTTCGCGCCGCTCGGGAGCATGGTGAGGTGCGCAGTGCAGGACGGCCCGCAGCGGGTGACGACAAACGGCGATTCCGAACGCCCGAACATGGCCCGCCTGTTCGACTACTACCTCGGCGGAGCGCACAACTTCGCGGTTGACCGCACGTTGGCCGAGGAGAGCATCAAGCAGTTCCCCGTCGCCGAGATCGCGCGCACGATCAGGTCCTTCTCCCGTCGCGTGGTGCGCCTGTGCGTCGAGGAGTACGGCATCCGCCAGTTCCTCGACCTGGGCAGCGGTATCCCGACCGCCGGCAACGTCCACGAGGTCGCCCAGTCCCTCGACCCGTCGTGCAACGTCGTCTACGTCGACCACGACCCGGTGACCGTGGCCCACGCCCGCACCATGCTGCGCGACAACCTCAGCGCCGCCATCGTGCAGTCCGACATCTCCGACGTGGGCGCCGTGCTGCGCCACCCGGAGACACGCCGTCTCATCGACTTCACCCAGCCGACCGCCGTGCTGATGGTCGGCATCCTCCCGTACGTCCTCGACGAGCCCGCCGGTGTCGTCGCGCGCTACCGGGCCGCGCTGGCCGAGGGCAGCATCCTCGCTCTGACGCACCTCACGAAGGACGTGGAGCCGCAGTTGGTCGGCCGGCTGGTCGACCTCGCGGACCACATGGACTCCACACTGGTGCCGCGGTCCAAACAGGACGTGGAGGAGTTCCTCTGCGGCCTGAAGCTGCTGGAACCCGGCCTGGTGCTCGCCGCCCACTGGCGCGCGGACGGCGAGCTTCCCGGTACCTCGGCCGCCGCCGACGCGTCGACGTACGGCGCAGTGGGGATGGTCTAGCCGTTCTTCGCTCGCAGCGCCTGACCGTTCGTGGTCGTGCTGTCGGTGACCGACGTTCCGCTGCTCTTGCGCCACTGCAGGTCGTTCGCGCCGGTGCTGCGCTCCACCTGCACGCCGTTCAGCGAGATGTTCTGGACGCTGTCGGTGGTGATGGCCGGGCGCCCGTCGTTCTTCTCGAACTCGACGGTGCTGTTCAGGAACTTCACGTCGGTCGCGTTGCGGAGCCAGAACCCGAACGCCGGCCGCACGCCGAAGATCCGCGGCGGGTACTCGCCGGACACCTCGGGCGGGCTCTTCGAGGCGTCGGACTCCTTGTGGTTGCCCGGAACCGTCAGCTTCACGTTGTCGAACGTCAGCCCGGTGATCTTCGAGTCGGACCGGCCGGAGACGGTCGACGCGTACTCGGGGTCGCCGGGGATGTCGCGCGGCGCGGTCAGGTTCGTGCCGGTGATGTTGCGGTAGGTGATGTTGCGGATCTTGCCGGTGGGCGGGCTGTTCGGGCAGCGGCCGCGCTTGCCGACGTGCAGGTAGATCGGTGAGGCGGTTTTGGAGAGCTGGATGTTGTCGTAGAGGACGTCTTCGATGACCGCGCCGTCCATGGACACGATGCCGAGGCCCGCCTTCGAGGCGCCGGTGACCTTGAGGTTGCGGAACTGGATGTTCTTGAAGCTGCCGCAGGTCTCCGAGCCGAACTGGATCGCGTTGTTCTCCGTCGACTGGATGGTGGAGTCGCGGACGACGTTGTTCTCGCTCAGGAACGTCTTGCCGGTGGCGTAGTCGCTCTTGAACGCCACGGCGTCGTCGCTGGAGATGACGGTGGAGTTCGACAGCTCGACGTTGGAGCTGTTGATGAAGTTGATGCCGTCGCGGTCGTCCGGGGTGTCGACGGTGACGCGGTCGAGCTTCATCCCGTTGCAGCCGTTGGTGATGATCGCGAAGTGACCGGCCTCGCGGAAGGTCACGTCGGTGATGGTGACGTTCTTGCAGAACTTGAGCGACAGCATCTTGTCGCCCTTGCCGGCGGGGATGTTCTCGCCGGTCTCCAGCTTGTTGGCGCCGTCGATGACGCCCTTGCCGGTGAAGCTGACGTTCTCGACGTTCTCGCCCCACAGCAGGGCGTTGCGGAAGTGGCTGTGCCCGAAGTCCTGGTACTGGGAGTTGGGGTTGGACTCCGGCGCGTCGATGCCGCTGCCGGACGCCACGATGCGCGCGCCCTGCTGGATGTTGATCGTGACGTTGCTCTTGAGGTGGATCGAGCGCGAGAGGTACGTGCCCGGCGGAATTTCGACGGTGCCGTTGCCGGCCGCGCTGGCCGCCGTGATGGCCTTGTCGATGGCGACCGAGTCGATCGCCTTGCCGTCGCCCTTCGCGCCGTAGTCCTTGACGTTGAAGCTCGCCGCTTTCGCCACGCCCACCGGTGCCACGACCACCGCTAGTGCGACGAACGCGCCGGTCAGTCGACGCTTCATCGTTGAGAGGTCCTTCCTCTTGTGTCGAGGGCGGCGGCTGCTCGGCGTGTGAAACGTTCTGAAAACGTTTTCACGAGGAATCGTAGTGAAGGCCGGACGTGAAGTACAGGGGTGGATTTCCGCGTGAGCAGCGCTTGTGCGCGCCGGTAGCTTGGGTTTCATGGAGTACGCGGAGCCCGGAAGGTCGTTCCACTTTCCGGGCCTGCCTCAGGTCTTCGCCGAGTTCGGCCGCCCCGTTCTCGTGCTGGCGCGTCCTGAGGTGGGTTCGGTCTGCATGTTCGGCACCGGCGGCGTAGACGGAAAGCCGTGGACGCTGGACGCCGATTATCTGGATCAGGCCGGGTCCGGAATGGGGCGAGTGGCGCTCGTGCGCACTCATCGTCCGGTGGAGTCGCGGATGGTCGATCGTGATCCGGTCAGCTTGTTGCGCAGCGCCTTTTCGTACTTTCTCGCGAACGCGGCCGACGTGCGTTCGGCCGAGGACCACCGGCGAGTGGCGGACGAGGTCCGCGCCCTGGTGCGCGCCGCTGTGGCGCGTCCGGCCGCGCTGCGGGTCGACGGCGTGTCCGTCGACTGCGTGGCGCTGGAGATCGGCGACCGTCAGGCGCTCGTGGTCGAGCACGGGGACGTCGTCGTGACGGTGGTGCTGGCAGCCGGAGCGGACGACGTCGAGCTCGTCACGGTGCCCAGTACCGCCGGATGAGCTGAAGGCCGGCCCGCGAAGTCCAGGGTGACTTCGCGGGCCGGCCTTCGTGGTCTTGCTCAGCCCTTGTATGCGCCCTGCGGGGTCGCCAGCGCGGCCGGGCCGCGGTACTGCGCGCCACCGAACGCGAGGATCGCGTAGCCGATGATGCTGAACAGCCACAGGCCGACGACACCGAAGACGGTGTCCTTGCCGAAGGACTTCGCGACGTCGATCGAGACGATCGCCAGGATGACGATGTTGACGATCGGGATCAGCAGCAGGATCAGCCACCAGCCCGGACGGCCCGCGACCTTCAGCAGGACGTAGATGTTGTAGATCGGGATGATCGCGGCCCAGCCCGGCTGACCAGCCTTGGTGAAGGTCTTCCAGAAGACGACGACGCCGAAGACGGCGAACGCCAGGTAGATGATCGTTCCGAAGACACCGATGCCGGTCGAGACGGCGGGGTCGATCGTAGTCGGGTCAGTACCCACGGTCTTTCCTTCTTTCCACGCTTACTTTGTGCCGGGGGATCGGCGAGCGGGGACGCTGCCAGCACAGCGCACCCGTCCTCAGTGGAATCCCCGTTTCGTGAGCGTTTCGAGACCTTCCGTCAACCTTCAGAGTGACGAGCCGAGTTTGACCAGGGCCTCGTCCGCGACGCGCATGGTCGTCCACTCGTCCATCGGGATGGCGCCCAACGACTTGTAGAAGCCGATGCTCGGCTCGTTCCAGTTGAGCACCCACCACTGCAGACGGGTGTACCCCTTGGCGACGCACTCCCTGGCAAGCGCTTCCAGGAGTTGCTTGCCCAACCCGTTGCCGCGCTGGTCCGGCGTGACGTAGAGGTCTTCGAGGTAGATGCCGTGGACGCCGTCCCACGTCGAGAAGTTGAGGAACCACAACGCGATCCCGACGACCCGACCGTCCACTTCGGCCACGTGACCGAACAGCGCGGGGTTCTCGCCGAACAGCGCGGTGTGCAGCTGTTCCGACGTGAGGTGGCACTGCTCCGGCGCCTTCTCGTACAGCGCCAGCTCGTGCACCAGCCCCACGGCCGCGTCGACGTCACGCGGTTCCACCCGCCGGATCATCACACCTCCCAGGCAGGCACGTTGAGCCTGCGCACCTGCGGGTCGCCCCGCTCGTCGCCCAGCTGGCAGATGCCGGCCGGGTCCAGTCCGAAGTGGACGCCCTGGTCGGGCGCGAGGCCCAGCCACGCTGCGATCAGCACCCGGCTGAAGTGCCCGTGGCCGACCAGCACCACGTCACCGCCGGGCAGGATCTTGCGCACCTCGCCGAGCACCTTGCGGGCCCGTTCCTGCACCTCCGCGTGCGATTCGCCGCCCGGCATGGGGTGCGACCAGACCGTCCAGCCGGGCACGCGCTCGCGGATCTGCGGCGTGGTGATGCCCTCGTAGTCGCCGTAGTTCCACTCGGCGAGGTTCTCGGTCGTCGCGTTGACCTCCAGCCCGGCCAGCGCGGCCGTTCTGGTGGCGCGCTGCCGCGGACTGGTCAGCACCAGCGCTGGTGCCTGGTCCGTGCCCCTCAGCCGGGCGAGCGTGGCGCCCGCGCGGCGTGCCTGCTGCTCGCCCTCAGGCGTCAGCTCGATGTCAGTGCGTCCCGTGTGCCTGCCGCTCTCGGACCACTCGGTCTGGCCGTGACGCAGCAGGTAGAGGTGGGTGCTCACCTGGTTGATCCTAAGGAGTGACGGGGAGCACGTTTGGAGTAGTACACCGTCGAGGTACCCCGACCGCCATGAGCGGCGAGCATCACGACCACGGCGCCCCCGACGAGGTCGACGCCCGGAAGATCCGCGAGGCCTTCGGGGTTCGCGTCGCACGCATCCGGGCGGAACTGACCTCGACGTGGAACAAGCTGAGTCAGAACGAGCGCGACAACGACGCCAGGGACCGGTGACGTTTCGGCTGTCCTCGAAATGCGAACGCATTGTCGGATGAGGTAAAACACCCGGCTTTGGGCTGAATGGCGTAATACTCCCGTCTGGTTGTCGTTTTGATTGGCGGATTCCGGGCGGAATCACGAGCCCTGTGCTGTGCGGCGTGGCTAGAACGGAGTGGATCGTCCTTTGAGGGGGACCCACTCATGCGTTCTGCAATCGCGCTTTTTCTACCTGTTCTGCTGGCCGCGGTACTACCGGCGCTGCCCGCGTCGGCCGCGCCCGAACCACCTTCTTCACCTGGCCTGACCGTCTCCGGTGACGAGATCCGGTGGACCACCGCCACGTCGATGCCGTTGCTCGACGCGGGTGTCGAGTTCTGGGAGGGCGACCGGTTCGTCGGGCGTGCCCAGGAGTCGGCCGACCTGCGGACCTACACGTTGAAGGCCGCTCTGAAGGACCCCGCCGCGCTCCAGGTGCGGTCGGCCGGGAAGCGGCTGGACGTGCCGGAGCCTCCGGCGGCCGGTCTGTCCGTGCCCGAGCTGCCGGCGTTGCAGCCCGAGGCCGCCGTGGATCCGGGCACGCCGGGGCCGTACGCCACCAGCTCCGCTGAGTACGCGCTCGACTCGATCAAGTTGCCCGAGTACGCGGCGCCGATCGAGATGGAGGGCGTCGTCGTCGCGCCCAAGGGCGCACCCGGCAAGCGGCCGCTCGTGCTCTTCCTGCACGGCAGGCACTACACCTGCTACAGCAAGTCGGATCCGAACCGGATCGCGATGAACTGGCCGTGCCCCAGCGGGTTGACGGCCGTGCCGAGCCACAAGGGCTACCTGAAGGCGCAGCAGTTGCTGGCGTCGCAGGGATATCTGACGGTGTCGATCTCCGCCAACGGCATCAACGCCCAGGACGCGATGACCGCTGACGCGGGTGCGCAGGGCCGTTCGTCGCTGGTGCGCCACCACCTGGCGAAGTGGGCGGACTGGGCCTCCTCCGGCCGCGGTTCCGCACCTGCCGCCGTGAAGTCCGCGCCGGCAGCCGACATGTCGAAGGTGCTGCTGGTGGGCCACTCGCGCGGTGGTGAGGGCGTCAACCGCGCCGCCACCGACAGCCTCACCCCGCCGCCCGGCGACACGGGTTTCTCCGGCCCGGTGCGCTGGAACATCCGCGGTGACGTGCTGATCGGCCCCACGATCTTCGGCCACAACCCGGCGCCGGACGTGCCCTCGGTGACGTTCCTGCCCGGTTGCGACGGTGACGTGTCCGACCTGCAGGGCCAGATGTTCGTGGACCAGACGCGCGGCCTGAGCCGTGGCGACGCCGTGCACAGCGCCCTGTACATGATCGGCGCGAACCACAACTACTTCAACAGCGAGTGGACCCCCGGCCAGGCCGAGGCACCGGCGTCCGACGACTTCTGGCCCGGCCAGCAGCCGGACCCGCTGTGCACGCCCGGCACCGCCACCCGCCTGACCGCCGACCAGCAGCAGACCATGGGCGCCACCTACGTCGCGGCGTCCACGCGGCTGTTCCTCGGCCGCGACCAGTCCGTGCTGCCGCTGCTCGACGGCTCCGGCGTCCGCGCCCCGTCCGCCGACCCGGCCCGCGTTCTCTCGCACGCGATCGGCGCGGACCGCAAGTCGCTCGTCGTGCCGGACGCTTCTACCGGCGTGTCCGGCAGTGCCCGCGTCTGCCAGCAGACGTCCCGTGACGCCGCGGTCGGGTGCAGCACTTCGCGTTCGCCGCACTTCGTCGGTTTCCGCGGCGCGGTGGCGCAGCCCGAACGCCTTTCGGTCGCGTTCAAGTGGTCGGCCGCAGGTCAGGCCGGCGTCGTCACGCCTTCCGCGCCGGTGTCGCTGCACGGTTCGAGCGACCTGGCGTTGCGCCTGGCCGTTCCGCCGAACGCCGCGGCCTCCCGCTTCGGTGTCTCGGTGACCGACCACAATGGACAGAAGAACTCTTTGGGTGCCGTCTCGGTGACCGGTCTGCCCGGCTCGGACCGCACGAGTTCGTTGTGGGCTCAGGAAGTCCGCGTGCCGCTGCCCAAGGGCGTCGGCCGCATCGCTTCGCTGGAACTGGTTCCCGAGTCCGCGTCCGGCGAGGCGTGGCTGATCGACGCCTACGGCTGGGACAAGGGCCTCGTCCCCGTGGTTCCGACGCGACTGGCCCGGGTCGACGCCGCGGTCACGGCGGTCGACGAGGGCGACTCCGGCACGCAGACGCACAACATCGTCGTCACGGCGACCGGCAACGGTACCCGCGTGATCCGGCTCTTCTACACCGGCCCGGCGACCAAACAGCCCACGACCAAGCTCGTGACGCTGAAGCCGGGCGAGAGCCGCACCGAGGTGCCGGTGACCTACACCGGCAACACCAGGTGGAGCGGCGACGTCCGCTACCCGGTGTCGGTTCTGGCGATCTCCAACGCGGTCGTCGGCTCCGCGACCGGTGGACTGCTGGTCCGCAACGACGACCCCGCGCCCAAGGTGACGGTCACCCCCGTGGCCGGCAGCGTCGTGGAGGGCGGCGTCCTGAAGTGGAGGCTGACCCTGTCCGAGGCCGTCGACTCGCCGGCCGCGCTCTTCGGCACACCGGTCGCACCGGCCTCCGGCACCGAACTGTCCACAACGGACGTCAACGCCGAGTGGCTGCTCCAGAACTCGGGCGAGGAAGCGCTGCCCTCGCGACCGCTGTCGTCGACGCAGCTCGGGGTCTACGCCTTCATCCAGACGGGCGCGACCACGTTCGAGTTCGAGGTGCCGACCATCGCCGACACCGAGACCGAGGGTGAGGAGCAGGTCCGGCTGAAGTTCGAGGGGATCTCGCCGACCGGCACCGACTTCGAGGTGACGGGCAAGGTCACGGAGGGGGCGTGACCGCACGCGGGTGGTCGCTGCGGCGGCCACCCGCGTTCTCCGCCGTCCAGCTGTTCAGCAGGCGGAGCTTCTCCTCCGACGGCGAGCCGGTGTCGGCGCTGTAGATGACGACGGTCTGGCCCCCGGCGTCCGGCAGGCGCAGCGTCTGCCAGTTGAGCCGCAGGTCGCCGACGGTCTCGTGGAAGAAGCGCTTGACGCCGTGCTGGTGTTCGGAAAGCCGGTAGTCCGCCCACATGCTCGCGAACTCCTCCGAACGAGTGCTCAGGTCGCCGACGATCCGCGACAGGGCCTCGTTGTCGCGGCCGGGGATGACCGAGGCGCGCAGCAGGGCGACGATGTCGGCGGCGACCTCGGCCCAGTCGCGGTACACGACGCGAGCGCGCGGGCTCAGGAACATCCACTTGGCCAGGGTGCGGTCCGCGGCAGGCATGGCCTCGAAGTCGTCCAGCAGCGCCTTGCCGGCGTGGTTGATGCCGAGCACCTCCAGGTACGGCCCGAGGATGACGGCGGGCACGTCGATGGCGCGGATCATGGACTGCAGCGCGGGCCTGGCCCTGGGCGTCGTGGCCGGGCGCGCCGCTTCCGGCTGGAGCAGCGAGGAGAAGTAGCGGCTCTCGACGTCGTCGAGCCGCAGCGCCCGCGCGACCGCCTCGGCCACCTGCTCGGACACGTTGCGAGCGCGGCCTTGTTCGAGCTTGACGTAGTAGTCGACGCTGACCCCGGCGAGGATCGCGACCTCCGCGCGGCGCAGCCCCTTGACCCGGCGGGGCGTGGTGGCGGCGGGCAGTCCCACCTCCTCGGGGGACAGCGCAGCACGGCGCGAGGTGAGGAAGTCGCGCAGTTCGTCACCGCTGGTCATGCCCTCGATTATGGCCGTCTTGCGGGAGGTCCGGCAGTTCCTGGGTGGTACTGCCAGAGCCACGACGAGGGGTACCAGTTTTCCCCTTCGAATCGGCGTTCTGCTGGGACGTAATGGAAAGCGTCAACAACGTCCTCGCAAGGAGAACATCGTGTCTGTCTGGTTCGTCACCGGTGCGTCGCGCGGCCTGGGTCTGGAGATCGTGAAGGCCGCGCTGACGCGGGGCGACTCGGTGGTGGCGACCGCTCGCGACCCGAAAGCGATCGAGCGTGCGCTGCCCGGCCACTCCGGGAACCTGCTCGCCCTGCCCCTGGACGTCACCGCCCAGGACCAGGCCGACGCGGCCGTGCAAGCCGCCATCGCCCGGTTCGGCGGCATCGACGTCCTGGTCAACAACGCCGGCCGTGGTCTCGTCGGCGCGGTCGAGGAGACCAGCGACGCCGAGGCCCGAGCGGTCTTCGACATCAACGTCTTCGGCCTGCTGACCGTCATCAGGGCCGTGGTCCCGGCCATGCGCGCCGCACACCGCGGCCGCATCCTCAACATCAGCTCGACCGGCGGCGTGGTCGCGTGGGCGGGCTGGGGCGTCTACAGCGCGACGAAGTTCGCACTGGAAGGCATCACCGAGGCACTGCGCCTCGAACTGGCCCCTCTCGGCATCCAGGTCACCTCGGTGCAGCCGGGCCCGCTGCGCACCGACTTCCTCGCCTCGTCGTCCCTGGGACAGGTGGAACGGGTCATCGACGACTACGCCACCACCGGCGGCGCCTCCAGGGTGTGGGCCGGCGAGAACCACGGCCTGCAGGAGGGAGACCCGGTGAAGGCCGCGGCGGCTCTGCTGACCCTTGCCGACCTGGCCGAGATGCCGGCGCGGCTCCCGCTCGGCACCTCCACGCTGGCCGACATCCGCACCAAGCTCGCGGCCGTCGGCGCGGACCTGGAGGCGTGGCAGGACCTCTCCCGGTCGACCGACGTCGTCCCGGCCTGACCTTCGCGGTGTTCGTCCGATCGCCCTCCGCCCCCGGACCTGATCGGCTATGAAATGGCCGTGATGAGTCGGAGCGCACAGTTCGCGGTGGCCGCGTCTGCCGTGGTGGTCGCCATTTGTGCCGTCGTGCTGACGGCGAAGGTCCTGTCGTCCTCGGGGCTGCCGGTCGTGGCGCAGCAGGAGATGACGTTCAACAGCGCTGAGCTCGCCAGTCGGGTGCAGCGGGTGCTGGGCGAACGGGGTGAGCTACCGGGGTCGAGCAGCCAGATGAGCTGCCCTGAGCACGTGGCGATCAGGTCGGGCAACGCGTTCGGGTGCTCGGTCGTGCACAACCAGAAGCTCAAGAACGTACGGGTCGTGGTGACCGACGCGGAGGCGGGGACGCTCCAGATCGGGAAGCTGGAGGGCTAGCCCGAGCGCGTAGGGCCGGAATCGGCTGTAGGTCCACAGAGGACGAACGTGGGCCGTCTGGGGGCCGTTGAACGACCCCCGGAGACGACGAACGACGCTGACCTGCGAAAGCGATCTCGCGGGTCAGCGTCGTTCTGCAAGGCTTTGGGCTCAGCCCTGCTTGGTCTCCCAGAAGATCTTGTCGATCTGCGCGATCAGGTCGAGAAGCGCCTGACCCGAGGCCGGGTCCATGGACGCCTTCGTGCCGCCCGCGCCCGCGGCCTTGGTGGCGCGGTTGAACAGGTCGTGCAGCTCGGGGTACTTCTCGAAGTGAGGCGGCTTGAAGTAGTCCGTCCACAGCACCCACAGGTGGTGCTTGACGAGCTCGCTGCGCTGCTCCTTGATCAGGATGGCGCGCTCCCGGAACTCCGGGTCCTCGTTCGCCTGGTACTTCTCCTGGACCGCCTTGACCGACTCGGCCTCGATCCGGGCCTGGGCCGGGTCGTACACGCCGCAGGGGAGATCGCAGTGCGCGGTCGCCTCAACGCGTGGGCGGAGAATGCGCGACACGAGTCGCATCGTTCCTCCCAGAATGAAAAACAGTGGATGCTCCGACGGGGAGAACCCTACTCCGGCTGATCGAAGGGTGATCGTTGAGACCGCGTCTTTCCACCGTGCTCGTGCGGGGTCCGTCGATGGTGCCCGCCCTCAGGGACGAGGACATCGTGCTGGTCAGGTGGGGTGTGAGGCCCAAGCCCGGGCAGGTCGTGCTCGTCACGTGGGCGAGTCGGCCCGGGCAGTTGTCGGTGAAGCGCGTCTCTCACGAAGTGGACGGCGGGTGGCACGTGGTGGGCGACAACCCGTACGCGAGCACGGACTCCGAGCACCTCGGACCTGCGGAGGTGCTCGGAGTCGTCAAAGCTCGACTATGGCCGAGGCCTGCTTTCAGGCTTTGAGCGACGCGTACAGGGCCAGGCAGTCGTCGTAGCGCGGCAGCACGCCGGCCTCGTAGGCCTCGGCGAGGGTGGGGGCCGAGGTGTCCTTCTCCGACAACCGGAACTCGAGCTCGCGCGGCCACGGGAGGTCGAGAGCGGGGTCGAGCGGCGTCAGGCCGTGTTCGCCGGACGGGTTGTAGACGGTGGAGCAGAGGTAGTTCATCGTCGTGTCGTCTTCCAGCGCGATCATGGCGTGGCCGAGGCCCTCCGCCAGGTAGACCGCGTTGCACTTCTCGGCGTTCACCAGCACGGCGTCCCACTGCCCGAACGTGGGGGAGCCGACGCGGATGTCCACGATCACGTCGATGAACGAGCCGCGCGGGCAGAAGACGTACTTCGCCTGGGACGGCGGGACGTCCGCGTAGTGGATGCCGCGGATCGTCCCCGCGCGGGAGACGCTGTGGTTGGTCTGGGCGACCCGGAGGGGGTGGCCGACCGCCTCGGTGAAGGCGGCCTCCTGGTACGGCGAGACGAACACGCCGCGGTCGTCGGGAAATGTCCGAGGGGTGAACTCGAACGCGCCGTCAATTTTCAGCGAACTCGCCTGCATGCCGTCACTCTAAGGCGTCAATCTTTCTTGACCGATCGGGTGCTTCCTGCCTGCAGAAACTGACCGGTCGGTGCAGAAAACCGGACGGACGTCTTGCTACATGCCCTCTGACCTGCGGAAAAAGTGTGATCCCCGCCGCAGACAGCGACGCGGGACCCTGCCACACTTCCCGTCACCCGCAACACTCGGGCACTTCTCCGACGCAACTCGTCGGAGGTCGTTGACCGAGTTTCCAGGCCCCGTGTACCCGGCGTGACAACGCTGGGCCGGTGCGCCGTTTGGTGATGAGCCCAGTTGGGGCCAATACGCCGCCCGCACCGCAGGAGGGACGCCGTGACAGCAGTGAACGAAGCCCGTACCGAGAACTCCGATCCGACGCAGTTGACGGACGAGGAGATCTTCACCGCGCACCTGGGCGGGAAGCTCGAGGTCGGCGCGACCGCCTCGCTCGCTGACCCGAAGGCGCTGTCGATCGCGTACACCCCTGGTGTCGCACGAGTGAGCAAGGCCATCGCGGAGGACGCGAGCCTCGCCGCGAAGTACACGTGGGCGCACCGCCTGGTCGTCGTCGTCAGCGACGGCACCGCGGTGCTCGGTCTCGGTGACATCGGCCCGAGCGCGTCGCTGCCCGTCATGGAGGGCAAGTCCGCGCTGTTCAAGACGTTCGGCGGCCTCGACTCCATCCCGCTCGTGCTCAACACGACGGACGTGGACGAGATCGTCGAGACGCTCGTCCGGCTGCGCCCGTCGTTCGGCGCGGTCAACCTGGAGGACGTCTCCGCGCCGCGCTGCTTCGAGCTGGAGCAGAAGCTGATCGAGGCGCTCGACTGCCCGGTCATGCACGACGACCAGCACGGCACGGCGGTCGTGTCGCTCGCCGCCCTCAACGGCGCGAACACGGTGCTCAGCAAGAACATCGGCGACCAGCGGGTGGTCATCTCCGGTGCGGGCGCCGCGGGCATCGCGATCGCCAAGATCCTCATCGCCGCCGGCGCCGGCGACATCACGCTGCTGGACTCGCGCGGCATCGTCCGCACGGGCAGGGCCGGGCTCAACCCGGTCAAGGAACAGATCGCGGCCGTCACGAACAAGAACAACCTCGACGGCGGCATCGACGTGGCGCTGCGCGGCGCGGACGTCTTCATCGGCGTCTCGTCCTCCAAGGTGTCCGAGGACCTCATCGCGAGCATGGCGAGCGACTCGATCGTCTTCGCGCTGTCGAACCCGGACCCCGAGGTGCACCCGGAGGTCGCCGCCCGCCACGCCGCGATCGTGGCGACCGGCCGCAGCGACTTCCCGAACCAGATCAACAACGTGCTCGCGTTCCCCGGCATTTTCCGCGGGGCTCTCGACTCGGGTGCGCGACGGATCACGGAAGGCATGAAACTCGCGGCCGCGGATGCCATTCTCGCCGTCGCGAAGGATGATTTGGGCCCAGACCGAATTGTTCCCTCGGCATTGGACCCGCGCGTCGGACCCGAGGTCGCGGCGGCTGTGGCCCTCGCGGCGAAGGCCGACGGAGTCGCCTGATCCGGCACTTGTATTCGCCACTCATTTGCATCTTCACGGGTACCGGAACCACGACCGTGGCTTTTCGTTAACCCGTGCAGGGGTGGGCGATGACGCTCTGAAGCGCTACCGTCCCTCTCCTCGGGTGTTCACTCGGGGAGAGGGTTCGTGTTTGCCGCCGTTCGGGTGCCGTTGTCGTGCCCACCCGAATTGCCGCGGGCGGTGGATGCGGGAGAGGGTGGGCCGGTGCCCAAGTGGGTGGGACGCGCGACGGTGGTGAACGGCCGTGCACGGACGGCTGTCCCGACGTCCGGGAAACCTCCGATGACGCTGGACGGGCTGACCCTGCCCGACGCGCCGTCGTTGCTCGTGGACGCCAAGGGTGTCGTCATGCAGGCGAACCCCGCCGCCGTGGAGCTCGCGGCCGCGCAGGGAGCCGACGACCTCGTCGGGCACCCGCTCGGTGAGCTGCTCCTCGGCAACACCTCCGACCTGCGGCTGTTGCGCGTGGACGGCACCGAACTGCCGGTGCGCGTCGCCCGCCACGCCGTTCCGGGAACGGGCCTGCAGGCCGTCCTGCTGATCGACGTCTCCGACCTCGCCGCCGCCGCGGACGAACTGCGCGACGAACAACGCCGGCTGCGCAAGGTGCAGCGGGTCGCGGAGCTCGGCTCCTGGGAGTTCGACCCCGGGACCGGCCTGACCGTCTGGTCGGACACGCACTACGAACTCCTCGGCCTCGAACGCGGCGCCGTCGTGCCCGGTGCGCAGGCCGTACTGGACGTCGTCCACCCGGACGACTACCACATGGTCGAGACGTACTGGCACGGTCGCGAGATCACCGGCGACCCGATCGACATCGAGTACCGGATCGTCCGCCCGGACGGCCAGCTGCGGTGGATCCGCGGCGTCGCCGAGGCGAGACTGGACGACGCCGGCAGCCTGGACAAGATCACCGGCTACATCCGCGACATGACCGAGTCCAAGCGCGCGGCCACCGAGCTCGCGCAGGAACGGGCGCGGCTGCTGGAGGCGCAGCGCATCGCCCGCATCGGCAGCTGGGCGTACGAGACCGGCACACGCGCCGTGCACCGCAGCGAAGTGCTGATGGAGATGTTCGCCGAGCTCGGCATGACGCCGGACGAGGACCTGCTCAGCGGCGTGCACCCGGACGACCGCGAGGCCGTCAAGGCGTTGCGGCACCAGCTGCTGCACACCCAGGACAACGCGCCGGTCGAGGTGGAGGTCCGCAGCGAGGTCGGCGAGCGCGTCTACATGTGCCGGGCCCGCGCGGAGATCGCGCCGTCCGGCCGCATCGAGCGCTACCACGGCACCATCCAGGACGTCACCGAAGCGCGTGCCCTGGAACGTCAGATGCGCGAGGACCGCAGACGGCTGGCGGACGCGCAGCAGGCCGCGCGCCTCGGCATGTGGGAGTGGAACCCGAGCACCGGCGAGGTCGTCTGGTCGGACATGCTGCGCGAGCTCTTCGGCCTGCCCGCGGAACTTCCCGGCAGCTACCAGGCGTACCTGGACCTCGTACACCCCGAGGACCGCGGCTGGGTCGACGACCTGTGCCGTCAGCTGGTGGTGGACGAGGTCGCGTCGCAGTTCGAGCACCGCGTGGTGCGCCCGGACGGCTCGCCGCGCATCTTCCGCTGCCACGGCATGATCGTCCACGACGCGCGCGGCAAGCAGCTGGCCGTCGGCACCGCCCAGGACGTCACCGAGCAGCGTGCCGCCGAGGCACGCATGAAGCGTTCCTCGCAGCGCTTCACCGACCTCGTGTCCGTGACGCCGGTCGGCATCGGCCTGTTCGACGAGGGCGAGCGGCTGGTCGACGCCAACGACGCGTTGTGCGACCTGCTCGGCATGGAGCTGGAACAGCTGCGTGGCATGACCGCCGAGCAGCTCACCCACCCCGAGGACACCTCGCCGGGCCTGCAGTGGGCCGCCGAACGCACGCAGAAGATCCCGCAGCGCATCCTCGTCCGCCCGGACGGCGAGAAGGTCTACTGCGAGCTCCACATCGCTCTGTCCGTGCAGGACGACGGCCGCCGCTTCTGGCTGATCGTGTTCCTGGACATCACCGAACGCCGCCGCGCCGCCGAGGCGTTGCGCCACCAGGCGACCCACGACGAGCTGACCGGCCTCCCGAACCGCGCGCTGGTGAAGGAGATCCTCGGCAAGCTGCTGGAGGGCCCCGGCCGTTCGAAGGTCGCCGTGTTCTTCTGCGACATCGACAACTTCAAGCGCGTCAACGACTCCCTCGGCCACGACGCCGGCGACGAGCTGCTGGTCGCTCTCGCACGACGGCTCGAAGGCGGCCTGCCCGACGGCTGCACCGCCGCCCGCCTGTCCGGCGACGAGTACGTGATCATCTGCGAGGACATCGACTCGGTCGGCGGCGTCGACGCCCTGGCCACCCGCGTCGCCTCGCTGCTGCGCACGGCCGTTCCGGTGCACGGCCAACTCGTCCGCGTCTCGGCCTCGATCGGCGCCGCCGTCCCGAACGGCTCGCGCGCCAACGGTGCCGACCTGCTGCGGTTCGCCGACGCCGCGATGTTCGAGGCGAAGCGCGCCGGAGCCGGACGTGTCTCGCTGGCCTCGGCCGCGCTGATCGCGTCCGCCGACCGCCAGGTGCACCTCGAGGGCCAGCTGCGCGACGCGTTGCAGCACGACGGCCTCGTGCTGCACTACCAGCCCGTCGTCGGCGTCGACGGCGCCGTCCTGACCGCCGAGGCCCTGGTGCGCTGGCCGCACCCCGACCGCGGCATGCTCCCGCCGGACGTGTTCCTGCCGGTCGCCGAACAGGGCGACCTGATGCGCGAACTCGACCGCTGGGTGCTGCGGACGGCGTTGAAGGAGGCCGCGACCTGGCCCGCACCCGACGGCCGTCCGGTGTCGGTGGCCGTGAACCTCGCGGGCCTGGTGCCGGGCGATCCCGAGTTCGTCGACATCGTGTCGACCGCGATCATGGAGTCCGGCGTCCCGTGGGAACGCGTGGTGCTCGAACTGGTCGAGACGGCGTTCGTCGACCTGCCCTCCCGAGTCCGCCAGTCGATGGACGAACTGGTGAAGCGCGGCGTGCAGTTCGCCGTGGACGACTTCGGCACCGGCTACTCGTCACTGGCCCGGCTGAAGGACCTGCCCGCGCAGATCATCAAGGTGGACCGGCGCTTCGTTTCCGGCGTGGGCAACGACTCCTCGGACTTCGCCGTCGCCCGTGCCGTCGTCGACATGGCCAGGGCGATGGGGCGCAAGTGCGTCGCGGAGGGCGTGGAGACCGCTACCCAGTTCCACGTGCTGCGCGGGGTCGGGGTGGACGCCTACCAGGGGTGGCTGTTCTCGCGTCCGGTGCCGCCCAAGGAGTTCCGCGCGGTGCTGGCCCTCGGTCCTTTGCACATTCCCCGTGCCGGATAGCCGTTCGCCGTTGCCGCGCTGGACCGTTCCGGTTGTGGCGGTGGCGGTTCTGCTGGTGTCGGCGGCCGCTCTGGTCGTGTTGTGGGTGTGGATCGACTCGCTGCGCTTTGCCGATCTGGACAAGCGGGCCACTGCGCACCTCGAGGCGGTGAAGGTCGCTTCGGCCATCGCCGTGGGTGGTGGTGGGTTGTTCGCGTTGTACCTGGCGGCTCGGCGGCAGCGGACGCAGGAGCTTGAGCTGGAATTGCGGCGCGAGGAGTTGCACGGGCGGGATTTGGACGCGGCGGAGCGGCGGGTCACCGAGCTCTACGCGAAAGCGGCGGACCAGTTGGATTCGGACAAGGCACCCGTCCGGTTGGCGGGGTTGTTCGGGTTGGACCGGCTTGCTGACGACAATCCCCGGCATCGGCAGATGGTGATCGATCTGGTGTGCGCGTACCTGCGCATGCCGCACTCGTCGGACGACGTGAAGCCGGATGCCGAAGCAGAGGAACGCGAGGTCCGGCTGGCCGCCCAGCGGATGCTGGCCAAAAGGGCTCGGCCGGATCTCGACCCTGTGACCGGCGTGCCGAGAAGCCTCGCTTGGTGGAGCGAGATCCACGAGTTCAACTTGAGCAGAGCCAGGCTGATCGACTTCGACCTGAGCGGGTGCAGGCTCGGGAAGGCCGATTTCACCAGCGCCACGTTCGTCGGCACGGCGACGTTCGAGAAGACCGAATTCCGCGGCGAGACGACCTTCGCGCGTGCCGAGTTCACCGGCGAGGTCGATTTCACCGCCGCCGTGTTCCTCCGGGAGGCCAGCTTCGAGAGAACCGGATTCCGCGAGCTGGCCGAACTCGACTACGCGCGTTTCCAGGACCACGTCGACTTTTTCAAGACCCAGTGGAGCAGCGGCGCCTGGTTCGCCCGGGCGAGATTCGACAAGAGCACCGAGTTCGGCGACGCCTTGTTCGCTGGTGCCTGCTTCTTCAACGGCGCGGCTTTCCACGGGCCGGCCAGCTTCGCGGCCACCTCGTTCGAGGGCAGGGCCGACTTCGACAAGGCTGCCTTCGCCCAGCCGGCTTCCTTCGACTCCGCGATGTTCAAGTTCCCCGTCGATCTCGGCACGATCTGACGTCAGGCGGGCGGCTCCAGGTACTTCGCGCTGTCCTCCACCGCCGCCAGCACCGCGGCGATCCGGTGCTTGGGCAGGTCGATCAGCCGCAGCTCCAGATCCTCCTCCACCACCCCGGCGCTCTCGACGATCTCCCGAGCCTGGTTCTTCGTCAGCAACCCGGAGGACCCGCCGATCAACGCCTCCCGCCACACGTTGCGCAGCTTCCCGTGCGCCTTCATCAATACCTCGCGCACCACCCGGTCGCCGGCGGACAGCGTGCCGGTCAGCACCTGATCGGCAACGACGATCGTCGTCTTGGCATCTGGGTTGTTGCGCAGGAATTTCAACGAGAACCGCGTCCGCACGATCGACTGCAGTTCCTTCTGCCCGGCCTCCGAGGACACCGCCGGGTGATTGTTCGGCACCAGGCAGGCCAGCCGCGCGGGCGACGAGGCCAGCAACGTGCGCAGCAGCCACGGCCCCGGATCCGCCGACAGGTCGACGGCCAGCGACGCCGCGCCCTTCCCGACGGGCTCGGCCCACCCCGCGGAACGGGGCTTCGGCGGCGGCGAGGACTCCGGGCGCGGAGCCAGTTCCGACAGAGCGGCCAGCGCTTCGGACGAAGGCCCTGACGACTCCACGGACTGCGCGCCGTGCGTGTAGATCCGCGTGCCACCGGACACCGCGCGGCGACCGGTGGGGCGGCACACGTACAAGTCGGCGGCGGACCCGATGGCCTGCGCGCCGTCGAAGCGGTGGAACGCGGGCAGGATGGCCTCGAAGACCAGGCCGAGCTTCTGCAGTTCCTGCTGGACCTTCAGGCCCAGAGCAGGTGTCCGGTCGGAGAAGCCGTAGGCCAGCAGCAGGCGGCCGGACGCGATGTCCGCCAACGCCTCGATGCCGCGGCCGGCGAACAGGCCCATGCCCTCCGGCGTGTAGGGCGGGTCGCTGAACACCAGGTCGAAGGATTCCAGCGCGGCCGCGGGCAGGCCGAAACGCATGTCGCAGTGCAACGTCCGGATGTCGTGCCCGCGGGCGAGGGCCCGTGAGTCGATGAACTCCAGCAGGCGCTCGTCGAGGTCCACGACCGTGATCGACACGTTCGGATTGACGGCGGCGACGGCGAGTGAGGTCAGGTCGTGGTCGCCCAGACACAGCAGGCGTTTGCCCGTCAGGTCGTAGGTGGAGTTCAGCCACACCGCGCGGTTCAGCGCCGTCTCGGCCGTCGCCTGCACATGGTCCAACGAGGACAAAGGCGACGGCACGTCCGCAATGTCCACGAGGATCTGGCGCAGCACGTCGGTGTGGTCGCGGACACCGGAAACACCGAACTCCGAGCGGTACGAGGCCACCAGACCGGGTGCGATGCGGTAACGATCGTCTGAAGATTCCGCGTCGTCGCCCAGGGCCTTGAGCAGGTCCTGAACGGTGCGGCGGGGAACCGCGGGCAGGCGCACGAGTTCAGCCAGCGGGTGCCAGTCCTCGCTGAGCAGGGACAACACTTCGCGGAGCTTGCGGGCGTGCACGCCGCGCTCCGCCACCAACTGTCGAACCTGATCGATCGTCACAAGCGCTAAACCATACGGCCTGTCACATCGTGGAACGCTGTGCCGGGGTACGCCGAACGAGTTAAGGTCTTTGGGATCTACATCCAGGGCGGCCCAATCGGGGTGGTCGTCACGACCGGAGGGATCCGAAGGGTGATCGAGTTCCGGGCCGTAACCAAGCGGTTCGAGGACGGGACCATCGCTGTCGACGAGCTCGACCTCACGGTCGAGGCGGGCACCATCACGGTGTTCGTCGGTCCTTCCGGCTGTGGCAAGACGACGTCGCTGCGCATGGTCAACCGCATGATCGACCCGACGTCGGGCACGATCCTGGTGGACGGCAAGGACGTCCTCACCGTGGATCCGCCCACGCTGCGGCGTGGCATCGGCTACGTCATCCAGCAGGCGGGGTTGTTCCCGCATCGGACCGTGCTCGACAACATCGCGACCGTCCCTCTTCTGTCCGGTTGGGACAAACGCAAGGCGCGCACGCGTGCGGCCGAGCTGCTCGAGATCGTCGGGCTCGACGCGAACTTCGGCAAGCGCTACCCGGCCCAGCTCTCCGGTGGCCAGCAGCAACGCGTGGGTGTCGCCCGCGCGCTCGCCGCGGATCCGCCGGTGTTGCTGATGGACGAGCCGTTCAGCGCTGTCGACCCAGTTGTGCGCGAGGACCTGCAGAACGAACTCCTTCGTCTGCAAGCGGAACTCGACAAGACGATCGTGTTCGTCACGCACGACATCGACGAGGCGTTGAAGCTCGGCGAGCGCGTCGCGGTGTTCCAGACGGGCGGGCACCTCGCGCAGTACGCGCGGCCCACCGAGCTGCTGGCCGCGCCCGCCAACGACTTCGTGGCCTCGTTCGTCGGACGTGACCGCGGCTACCGCACGCTCACGTTCCTGCACGCGGACGTGCCCGTGCACGCCGTCACCACGGCCAAGCTCGGCGAGCGGATCACGGTCAGCGACTGGACGCTCGTCGTCGACGAGGGGAACCGGCCCAAGGGCTGGCTGTCCGGTGTGGACGGTGAGGTCGAGGTCGCCGAGAAGGACCTGATCTCCGGTGGTTCGCTGTACGACGGCTCGACGTTGCGCGGCGCGCTCGACGCGGCGCTCAGCTCGCCGTCGGCGCTCGGTGTGGTCGTCGACGACGCCGGCGCGGTCACCGGTGTGGTCAAGGCCGACGACGTCATCAAGGCCCTCGCGAAGGCCCGCGCGGCGGGTGAGGTCCCGAAGTGACCTGGATTTTCGAGAACTGGGAAAGGTTCTGGGAAGTCACCGAGGTGCACCTGCGGCTCTCCGTCGTGCCGGTGCTGATCGGTTTCGTGCTCGCCATCCCGCTCGGGTGGTGGGCGAGTCGGTCGCAGACGGCGCGCGCGATCCTCTTCCCGTTCGCCAACATCCTGTTCACGATCCCGTCCATCGCGCTGATCGTGATCACGCCGGTGCTGCTCGGCGTGAAGATCCTCGACGAGATCAACGTCATCGTGCCGCTGGCGGTCTACACGCTCGCGCTGATGATCAGGTCGGTCGCGGACGCGCTGTCCGCGGTGCCGGGCAACGTCGTCGCCGCGGCGAACGCGATGGGGTTCCGGCCGCTGCGCCGTTTCCTCACCGTCGACTTCCCGCTGGCGTTGCCGGTCACGATCGCGGGCCTGCGGGTCGCGACCATGTCGAACATCAGCATGGTGAGCGTCGGCGCCCTCGTCGGACTGGGCGGCTACGGCCAGCTCTTCACCGAGGGCTACCAGACCGACCACACCGAGAAGGTCCTCGCGGGTCTCATCGGGACGGTCGTGCTGGCGGTGCTCGCGGACGCCCTGCTGTTGCTGATCGGACGGCTGCTCACGCCGTGGGCACGGGCGGGGAGGTGAGCTGAATGGGTGGCTGGCTCTTCGATCCCGCGCACTGGTCCGGCACGACCGGGATTCCGGTGCGGTTGGCCGAACACCTCGGCTACACGCTGCTGACGTTGCTCATCGCCGCGGTCATCGCGATCCCGCTGGGCGCGTTCGTCGGTCACACCGGCAAGGGCGGGTTCGTGATCGTCGGACTCTCCAACGCTCTGCGGGCGTTGCCGACCACGGCGGTGCTGATCCTCGTCGTGCTGTGGGCGGGTCTGGGTGACTTCCCGGTGTACGTCGCGCTGGTGCTGCTCGCGATCCCGCCGATCATGGCGGGCACGTACGCGGGCGTCCGCGCGGTCGACCCGGTGACCGTCGACGCCGCACGGGGTGTCGGCATGCGCGAGTCGGGTGTGCTGCTCCAGGTGGAGATCCCGAACGCGCTTCCGTTGATCTACGGCGGTTTCCGCGGCGCCGCGCTGCAAGTGGTCGCGACCGCCACCATCGCCGCCTACACGGGCGCCGGTGGACTGGGCAGGCTCGTCTTCGACGGCCTCGCCCTGCAGGAGTTCGGACAGATGCTCGCCGGCGCGGTGCTCGTGGCACTGCTCGCCGTTCTCGTCGACCTGGGGTTCGCCGGCCTGCAACGGCTGACGGTCTCGCCAGGGCTGCGTCCAGTGGGAACCGGAGGAAAGAGATGAAGCGCATCGCGACAGCCGTCGCTGCGGTCATGCTTCTGTCTGCGTGCGGTGGCGATCCGCTGACCGGAGACGGCAAGACCGACCCGGCCCCGACGGACACCATCGTCGTGGGCTCCGCGAACTTCCCGGAGTCGCGACTGCTCTCGGAGATCTACGCGGAAGCGTTGTCCGCCAAGGGCGTCAAGGTCTCGAAGAAGCCGAACATCGGCAACCGGGAGCTGTACTTCAAGGGCGTGCAGGACGGCTCGATCGACCTGATCCCCGAGTACACCGGCGTGCTTCTCAAGCACGTCAACAAGGAAGCGCCCGAGGTCGGCTCGGACGAGGTCTACGCGGCGCTGAAGAAGGCGCTGCCGGCGGGCCTCATCGTGCTCGACAAGTCCTCCGCCGAGGACAAGGACGCCGTCGTCGTCACCAAGCAGATCGCGGCCCAGTACAGCCTGAAGTCGATCGACGACCTCGTGCCGTACTGCAAGGACCTGGTCTTCGGCGGCCCGCCGGAGTTCCAGAACCGCCCGGACGGCCTGCCGGGCCTCAAGGCCAAGTACGCCTGTGAGTTCAAGGAGTTCAAGGCCCTCGACGTCGGCGGCCCGCTGACCGTCGCCGGCCTGAAGGACAACACGGTGCAGGCGGCCGACCTGTTCACGACGGACGCGGCCATCAAGGCCAACGAGTTCGTGGTGCTGGAAGACCCGAAGAACGTCTTCGCCGCGCAGAACGTGCTGCCGCTCATCAACGAGAAGAAGGCGTCGCAGCAGGTCCGCGACACCCTCAACGCCATCGCGAAGAAGCTCGACACGAAGACGCTGCTGGAGCTGAACCAGAAGCTGTCGTCGCCGGACAAGCCGGAACCGGAGAAGGTCGCCAAGGAGTGGCTCGCCTCGGCGGGCATCTGACCTGGACGAACTGAGCGGGGCGGGCACCTTCGGGTGTCCGCCCCGCTGTCGTTGCTAGAGCTTCAGGTCGGCGACGCGGGCGCTCAGGTCGACCGTGGTGATTCGGTCGGTGAAGCCGAGCGAGTGGTTGATCCGCCGCATGTGCTCGTTGGTGCTGTTCGTCTCGGTCTCGATGATCTCGATGCCGGTCAACTGGCGGAGCTGGTGCGCTTTGACGAGCCGGCCGAGGCCTTTGCCGCGGTGCGCGGGAACCACGCTGGTGTGTCGTTGGTGGCCAACAGAAGGCCGCGAGAGAGTCCTTTGCAGCACGGTCACTGCGGCAGCCTCGCCGTCGTGCGTCGCGAGAACGACCCACTCGTCGACACCAGCGGCTGACAGGGCGTCTTCTTCCTGCCGCACGGTTTCTGGTGTGTGCGTGGCCAGTTCGATCGCACTGCCGCCCATGGGCTGGTCGTTCGCCGCGTTGAGCGCGTCGGCGTAGGCGACGAGCAGGTCGTCCGGTGCCCGTCCCGTCCACTGGGTCAGGCGGTACCCGGACGGCACCTCGCCCACCTCGGGCAACGGGTCGGTGAGCACCAGTTCCTGCAGGGTGAGCGAGCTGGCGACGGCGAATCCGCGATTGATAGCCCACCGCACGCCCACGCTGCCTTCGGGAACCCACGACGCTTCCGCTGATTCCCGGTTCGCCTGACGCAGGGCGAACCGGAGCAGCGCGGTACCGATGCCCCGGCGTCGCCACCGCGGGTCCACCAGGACGTTGCCCGCGACGAGGTGCGCGTTGTCGCTCGTCGGCAGATACCCGTCCGCGTACCCGACGATGCGCCCGTTCTCCCTGGCGACGGCGAACCGCGGCCGGCCCCAGCCGATTTCGAGCGTCTGCCGCCGCCGCACCCACCCGCTGAAGTCCGGCAGTGCACGTGTCGGCAAAGCGTTCGTCCACCAGGCCACCTGGATGTCGAACAGAGCGCGTTGATCGGCTTCGACTGCGTGGACGAAGTCGAGTTCCTCGACGTGGATTTCCCCCATGCGCTCTATGCAAGCAGGTCGTTGCGCTCCGCCCAACCTGCGATCGCCGCCGCGATCTCCTTCGGCCGGTCCTCCTGCGCGTGGTGCCCGGCCTCACCGCAGCCGACGACCTCCAGCGCGGCGATGTTCTCCTGACACCAGGCCGTCAGCGCCGGCCCGATGGCCAGCGTCGGCGAGTTCTCGAAGGTCAGCAACAGCTTCGGCACCGGTGACGCACTCAGCCACTCGCTGTAGGCCTCCATGCGGGGGATCAGGGCGGGAGGCTCGCCGTCGACCGGAAGCTGCCGCACCCACGCCAGCAGCGGGCGGCGGCTCTCGCGGTCGGGGTAGGGCGCCAGGTACGCCGCCGTGTCCTCGTCCGGGACCGGGTTCAGCACCCCGCCGGTGAACGCCTGGCGCACGAGGGTGTCCTGGTCCAGCACCAGTTCCTCGCCCAGGCCCGGGGTGCGGAGCCTGCGCGTGCGTTCGCGGGCGGCTGGTTGCAGTTCGTCGCTGCGCAACGGCTTCAGCATCGGCTCGAAGAAGGCGATGCCCGCGACGCGCGACGGGTGCCGGGCCGCCCAGTCGAACGCCAGCGTGCCGCCCCAGTCGTGGCCGACCAGGATCACGCGGTCCAGGCCGACGGCGTCGAACCACGCGTCCAGGTAGCGGGCGTGGTCGGCGAACGAGTAGTCGACGGGCGGCTTGCCGGATCTGCCCATGCCGATCAGGTCGGGCGCGAGTCCTCCCAGTTCGGGCAGGACGTTCCGCCAGATGTGCGACGAGGCGGGATTGCCGTGCAGGAACACGAACGGCGCGGAACCGGACTCCAGGTGGTGGATGGTCGAGTCGAGGACGGGGACGACGGGCATCGGAGGGCTCCTAGTCGAGTGGGACGTCGAGCAGCGCCGTCAGTTCGCGGGAGAGCGCCTCGGTGCGGTCGCCGGAGCGGCCGCCCAGGGGCTTCAGGAGCCGGTCCAGCAGTGACCGGACGACCTCGATGGCGGGCTCGACCGTCGAGTGGCCGTGCGGGGTCAGCGTCAGCCGGACGGTCCGGGTGTCGACGGTGTCGCGGGTGCGGGCGATGAAGCCCGAGGCCTCCAGGGCGCGCGCCAGCTTCGAGACGTACAGCGGTTCGAGACCGGTGTGGTCGGCCAGTTCGCGTTGCGACGGCCGGTCGAGCGCGACCAGCGACGACAGCACCACGTACTGGGCGTGCGTCAGCCCGAGGGGGTCCAACGCGCGGTCAACGGCCGTCCGCCACTTCATCGCCAAACGCCACACGAGGTGTCCAGGCGTCGGTCCCGTGCTGCTCATGGCAGATACGGTACATGGCTACTATGTACATGGCTACTAACCCGAAGCCACGTGCCCGCCGATCCGGACCGTCAGTTCCTCGGCCGCCTTGCGGACCTCTTTGGCCAGTTCGGGCCAGGTGGAGCCGCACGGCGTGTCGCACAGGTGCCGGAACGTCAGCGTGATGGCCGCGATCGGCCGCTCGCCGTGGTCGAACACCGGTGCGGCCACCGAGGCGAACCCGGCGGTCACGAACCCGTCCTCGACCGACCAGCCCTGACGGCGTTCGAGCGTCAGCAGCCGGCGCAGCGCCGGCAGGTTGTGCGGGCCCCGGCCGGTCCGGTCGACGAACGCGGCCACGGACGGCAGCAGTGCCCTGACCTGCGCGGGAGGCAGGTGGGCCAGCATCGCGCGGCCGGAGGCGGTCAGGTGGGCGGGGAGCCGGACGCCGACGTCGGACACGATCGACTGCGGCTGCCTGGGCTGCTCGCGCACGAGGTAGAGGGCCTCGGCGCCGTGCAGCACGCCCAGATGCGCGACCTTCTCCATCCGGTCGGCGAGCTTGCGGAGCAACGGGCGGGCCAGGCGTTCCAGCGGGTCGTGCCGCAGGTAGGCGGAGCCGAGTTCGAACGCCGCGACGCCCAGGCCGTAGCGCTTCTCCTCGGGGAAGTGCGTCGCGAAGCCGGCCTCGGTCAGCTCCGACAGCAGGTGATAGGTCGTTGACCTGGGCAGATTCAGCTCGCGCGCCACCGACGCCGCGGAGACGGGCCCCGGTCTGCCCGCCAGCAGCCGGAGGACCGCCAACCCTCGCCGCAGCGCGGGAACGTCACTGCTGCTGCCCACAAAAGTGATTTTCCCACGTGATGCAGCCCACGCCGTTACTACATCAGGGCACACTCAACAGAACACGCCCGGGGAGCGTTGGAGGGGCGTGACGGTTTTGAAGGGGGTCGGGATTGACACCGAGTTTCGATGACTTCGTGGCAGAACAGGTGACCCCGTTGCTGCGCTATGCCACCGTGCTCACGTGCGACCCGCACCTGGCCCAGGACGTGGTCCAGGAAGTCCTGCTGCGTGCGCAGCAGAAATGGGATCGCATCGGTTCAGTCGACCTCCCCAACGCCTACGTCAAGCGCATGGTGACCAACGAGTACCTCTCGTGGCGCAGGCGCAGGGCCGCCAAGGACGTCGCTCTCTGCATGACGACGCTGGAGTCCGTCACCCCGCCCGTCGCGGACAAGACGCACCACTACGACGAGCGGGAAGCAATGTTGCAGCGGATCGCGAAGCTGCCCCGCAAACAGCGGGCCGCCGTCGTGCTCCGCTACTACGAGAACTACGAGGACTCGGAGATCGCACAGATGCTCGGTTGTGCCGAGGGAACCGTGCGCAGCCACATCTCGCGTGCGCTGGCCACACTCCGCCTGGACCACACGCCGGAGCCCGCAGGAGTCGGGTTGCGGCTCGGGGAGGGCCTGTCGTGAACGACACCGAACAGCTGATCAAGGATGCGCTCGGCCAGCTCGCCGAACGCACCCCGCATCCGGGGCCGACGCTGAACGCCCTGCGGCGCAAGCGGAAGAGGCAGCGGAACAACGTCTTCCTGATCGCCACGGCCGGCATGGCCGCGGTCGTCGTCCTGATCTTCGCGGGCGTCATCGCCAGCGACAGGTACACGCCGCCGAACCCCAACGACGCCGCCGCGGCGCTCGTGCCGGGCGGCGCGACCGGGGCACTCAAGTACTCACCGCACTGGCTGCCCGAGGGGTACGGCGAGGTCTACCGGGGCGTGCTGAACGGCGAGCGCGCCTACGTGCCCGCCGGCGCCCAGGGCTACCCGTTCACCGACGGCGGCCCGCTGACCAGGCTGTTCAAGTCGAAGAGCCAGCCGGACACGTCGGGGTGGGAACAGACCACCGTGCGCGGGCTGAAGGCGTGGATCCACACCAAGCAGGGTCAGTCGGCGGGCCTCACCGCCGAACTGGTCTGGCAGGCGCAGGACTGGCTGAGCGTCACCGTGCGTGGCACGGACGACGTCAAGCAGACCGCGCTGCGGGTCGCGGAGTCGGTACGAGCCGACTCGAAGGTCACGCACCAGGCACCGTTCACCTCCAAGGGCCAGGAGGCCACCGAGGTGTGGGGCAGTTCGCCCGGCGACTGGGGCGCGCAGCTGATGGCCGACCCGCTCGTCGTCCAGGTGACGACCCGCTCGCCCGGCCTCACCGGTGGCTCGCCGATCGCCGTGCGCGGCAAGCAGGGCGTGCTGGTGGACGGGGTGGTCGCGGTGCTGGACGGACCCGTGTGGGTCACCGTCCGCGGAGGGGCCTCGACGGACGACCTGGTGAAGACCGCGAACGAGGTCCAGCTCGCGTCCTCTCCTGACATGGGTTGGATCGGCAAGGGCCTCTAGGCACGCTGTCTGGAGTCCCAGACACCATCGGGCGCTCCGGGGTCGCTGACTCGGCTCCGGAGCGCTGTGATGTCTCCATGCGACAACCGGTGGAGCTGGGTCCGAAGCCTCTGACCCTCGAGGACGTTCATGCCGTCGCCCGCGACGGCGCCCCGGTGGAGATCACCGCGGCGGCCCGTGAGGCGGTCACCGCCGCCCGTGGCCACATCGAACAGCTCGCCACGGCCGAACGCCCCACCTACGGCGTCTCGACCGGGTTCGGCGCGCTCGCCGTCCGGCACATCCCGCCGGACCGCCGTGCCCAGCTGCAGCGGTCGCTGATCCGCTCGCACGCAGCCGGTTCCGGTCCCGAGGTCGAACGCGAGGTCGTGCGGGCGTTGATGCTGCTGCGGCTGCGCACGCTCTCGACCGGCCACACCGGCGTCCGGCTGTCCACTGTGGACGCCATGGCCGGGATGCTGAACGCCGGCATCACCCCGATCGTGCACGAGTACGGCTCGTTGGGCTGCTCCGGCGACCTCGCGCCTCTCTCGGCCAACGCGCTCGCGTTGATGGGCGAGGGCATGGTCCGCAACTCCCGCGACGAGCTCGTGCCCGCCGCCGAGGCACTCGCCGAAGCGGGCATCGAACCGGTGCAACTGGCCGAGAAGGAAGGCCTCGCGCTGATCAACGGCACCGACGGCATGCTCGGCATGCTGTCGCTGGCGATCGCCGACTTCACCAGGTTGCTGGACATCGCGGACCTCACCGCCGCGATGAGCGTCGAGGCCCTGCTGGGCACCGACCGCGTCTTCGAGCCCGAACTGCACGCGCTGCGCCCGCACCCCGGTCAGAACGTCAGCGCCGCGCGGATGCTCGCGTTCCTGAAGAACTCCGAGATCGTCGCCTCGCACCGCGGCCCGGACTGCACCCGCGTGCAGGACGCGTACTCGCTGCGCTGCTCGCCGCAGGTGCACGGCGCGGCACGTGACACGGTCGCCTACGCGGCCACGGTGGCGGACCGCGAGCTGTCGTCGGTGATCGACAACCCCGTCGTGCTGGCGGACGGCCGCGTCGAGTCCAACGGCAACTTCCACGGCGCCCCGGTCGCTTACGTGCTGGACTTCCTGGCCATCCCGCTCGCGGACGTCGCCTCGATCGCCGAGCGCCGCACCGACCGGATGCTCGACGTGTCGCGGTCGCACGGCCTGCCGCCGTTCCTCGCCGACGACCCCGGCGTCGACTCCGGCCACATGATCGCCCAGTACACGCAGGCGGCGATCGTGTCCGAGCTCAAGCGCCTCGCCGTGCCGGCGTCGGTCGACTCGATCCCGTCCTCCGCGATGCAGGAGGACCACGTGTCGATGGGCTGGTCCGCTGCTCGCAAGCTGCGCAAGGCCGTCGACGGTCTCACGACCGTGCTGGCCATCGAACTGCTCACCGCCGCACGGGCTCTCGACCTGCGCGCGCCCCTCAAGCCCGCCCCCGCGACGGCCGCCGCCGTGGCGAAGTTGCGCGAGACCGTCCTGGGTCCTGGTCCCGACCGCCACCTCGCCCCCGAGATCGCCGCCGCCGAGGCCCTGATTCGAAGTGGAGCCCTGTAATGGTTGTTCGCGCTGACCGCGGCACCGAGCTGACCGCGAAGAACTGGTCCACCGAGGCCGCGCTGCGGATGTTCCACAACAACCTCGACCCGGACGTCGCCGAGCGTCCCGAGGACCTCGTCGTCTACGGCGGCACGGGCAAGGCCGCGCGCGACTGGCCGTCGTTCGACGCGATCACCCGCGAGCTCAAGAACCTGGAAGCCGACGAGACCCTGCTCGTGCAGTCGGGCCGCCCGGTCGGTGTCATGCGCACGAACGAGTGGGCGCCGCGCGTGCTCATCGCGAACTCGAACCTCGTGCCGGACTGGGCGAACTGGCCGGAGTTCCGTCGCCTGGAGGCCGAGGGCCTCACGATGTACGGGCAGATGACCGCCGGTTCGTGGATCTACATCGGCACCCAGGGCATCCTGCAGGGCACGTTCGAGACGTTCGCCGCCGTCGCCACCAAGCGCTTCAACGGCACGCTGCGTGGCACGCTCACGGTCACCGCGGGCCTCGGCGGCATGGGTGGCGCGCAGCCGCTCGCCGTGACGATGAACGAGGGCGTCGCGCTCTGCATCGAGGTCGACCCGCACCGCGCCCAGCGCCGCCTGGAGACCCGCTACCTCGACGAGGTGGCCGCGGACCTGGACTCGGCGATCGAGCGCGTGCTGGCCGCGAAGGCCGCCGGTGAGGCCGTTTCCGTTGGTGTCGTGGGCAACGCGGCGGAGATCCTGCCCGAGCTGCTGCGCCGCGAGGTCGCTATCGACATCGTCACGGACCAGACTTCGGCGCACGACCCGTTGGCCTACCTGCCTGTCGGTGTCTCGCTGGAGGAGTGGCAGGACTACGCCGCCGCGAAGCCGGAGGAGTTCACCGAGCGCGCCCGCAAGTCCATGGCCGCGCACGTCGAGGCCATGGTCGGGTTCATGGACCGCGGCGCCGAGGTGTTCGACTACGGCAACTCGATCCGCGGTGAGGCGCAGCTCGGCGGCTACGAGCGCGCGTTCGCGTTCCCCGGCTTCGTGCCCGCCTACATCCGCCCGTTGTTCTGCGAGGGCAAGGGCCCGTTCCGCTGGGCGGCGCTGTCCGGCGACCCGGCCGACATCGCCAAGACCGACGCCGCGATCCTCGAGCTGTTCCCGGAGAACGAGCAGCTGCACCGGTGGATCAAGATGGCGGGGGAGCGCGTCGAGTTCCAGGGCCTGCCCGCCCGCATCTGCTGGCTCGGCTACGGCGAACGGCACCTCGCGGGCCTCAAGTTCAACGAGATGGTGGCGTCCGGCGAGCTGTCCGCGCCGATCGTCATCGGCCGCGACCACCTCGACTGCGGCTCGGTGGCCTCCCCGTACCGCGAGACCGAGGCGATGGCCGACGGTTCCGACGCGATCGCGGACTGGCCACTGCTCAACGCCCTGGTCAACACGGCCTCCGGCGCCACCTGGGTGTCGATCCACCACGGCGGCGGCGTCGGCATCGGCCGCTCGATCCACGCCGGTCAGGTGACGGTCGCGGACGGCACTCCGTTGGCGGCGCAGAAGATCGAGCGCGTGCTGACCAACGACCCCGGCATGGGCGTCATCCGGCACGTGGACGCAGGCTACGACGAGGCCAAGACCGTGGCAGCGGACAAGGGTGTCCACATCCCGATGGAGGGCTGATGCTCGACCAGATCGCGGACGTCGGCAAGGACCTGAAGCGCGGCGGTTACTCGCGCCACGGTTACAACAAGCCTGAACTCGAGCTGCGGCACTGGTTCGTCGAGCAGGCGGTCCGGCGCGGTCTCAACGTGGAGACCGACCAGAACGGCAACCTCTGGGCGTGGTGGGGCGAGCGCGGCGACAACGCGCTCATCACCGGCAGCCACCTGGACTCGGTGCCCGGTGGCGGCGCGTTCGACGGTCCGCTGGGGGTGACGTCGGCTCTGGAGGCCGTGGATCTCCTGCAGGCCAAGGGGTTCACGCCCGCGCGGCCGTTCGCGATCACGGTCTTCGCCGAGGAGGAGGGCGGCCGGTTCGGCGTCGCGTGCCTCGGTTCGCGGTTGCTGACCGGTGCCATCTCGCCGGAGAAGGCGTTGGCGCTCAAGGATCCCGACGGCATCACGCTGGCCGAGGCCATGAAGGCCGCGGGGTACGACCCCGAACTGGCCGGCCGCGATGAACGGGCGCTCAAGCGCATCGGGCAGTTCGTCGAGCTGCACGTCGAACAGGGTCGTGGCCTCACGGTTCCGGTCGGTGTGGCGAGCAGCATCCTCGCGCACGGCCGGTGGCGCTTCACGTTCTCCGGCGAGGGCAACCACGCCGGCGCGACGTTGATCGAAGATCGCCGCGACCCGATGCTTCCGGCGTCCCAGCTCGTCCTCGCCGCCAGGAAGGCGGCCAGGGGTGGCGGGCGTGCCACCGTGGGAAGGCTCGTCCCCAACCCCGGTGGCACCAACGTCATCGCGTCCACCGTGGACGTCTGGCTGGACGCGCGGGACAGCGACGACGCGCGCACCCGTGCGATGGTCGCGGAGATCTCCGAGGCGGCTCACCAGGCCGCCAAGGAGGAAGGCTGCGAGTTGAGGATCACCGAGGAGTCGTACGGCGACACGGTGTACTTCGACTCCGCGTTGCGGGACGACATCGCGGGGGCGCTCGGTGGCGTTCCGGCGCTGCCGACCGGTGCCGGCCACGACGCGGGCATCCTCGCCGAGCACGTGCCGACCGCGATGTTGTTCGTGCGCAACCCGACCGGCGTCAGCCACGCGCCGGAGGAGTTCGCCGAGCAGGCCGACGTCGACGAGGGCGTCAAGGCGCTGGCCGCGACCATCGAACACCTCGGCTCATGAACTTCTGGTGCGAGCGGGCCTGGTTGCCCACCGGGCTCGCCGACCGCGTGCTGGTCAGGGTCGAGAACGGCGTGATCGCAAATGTGTCCACAGTGGACACGATTCCGCTGGGCGTTCGCCGCCTGCACGGCGTTGTCGTGCCGGGCTTCGCGAACGCCCATTCGCACGCGTTCCACCGGGCTCTCCGCGGCCGCACGCACGACGGCGGCGGCACGTTCTGGACGTGGCGCGAAGGCATGTACGCGCTTGCCTCCAAGCTGACCCCGCAGTCCTACTACCGCCTGGCTCGCGCGGTCTACGGCGAGATGGCGCTCGCGGGTGTGTCGGCGGTGGGCGAGTTCCACTACGTCCACGACAGGTCGAACGAGTTCGGGTACGCGTTGCGGGAAGCGGCTTCCGACGCCGGGATCCGGCTGACGTTGCTCGACACCTGTTACCTCGCGGGTGGCATCGACCAGCCCGTCAACGAGGTGCAGCAGCGCTTCTCCGACGGCACCGCCGAGGCGTGGGCGTCCAGGGTCGGCGAGCTGAAGTCGGACGACGTGATGCGCGTCGGTGCGGCGATCCACTCGGTCCGTGCGGTCCCGCGAGCCGAGCTTTCCGTGGTGGCGCAGGCCTTTCCGGACGCACCGCTGCACGTCCACCTCTCCGAGCAGCCCGCCGAGAACGAGGCCTGCCTCGCCGCCTACGGCCTCACGCCGACCGGGCTCCTGCACGAGGCCGGCGCGTTGTCGCCACGAACGACCGCCGTGCACGCCACGCACCTGACGGCCGAGGACATCGCGCTGCTGGGCGGTTCCGGCACCGGCGCGTGCTTCTGCCCGACGACCGAGGCGGACCTGGCCGACGGCATCGGCCCTGCCCGCGAACTGGCCGACGCGGGCAGCCCGTTGTCGCTGGGCAGCGACCAGCACGCGGTGATCGACCCGCTGCTGGAAACCAGGGCCCTGGAACACAACGAACGCCTCCGCACCGGTCAGCGAGGCCGTTTCTCGCCGGCCGAACTGCTCGACGCCGCCACCCGCCACTCCGCGCTCGGCTGGGACGGTGGACGCATCGAGGTCGGCGCGCCCTGCGACCTCGTGGCGATCAGCTGCTCGACGCCGCGCACCGCGGGTTCGTTGCCGCAGCAGGTTCTCCTGTCCGCGACGGCGTCCGATGTGGACACCGTGGTCGTCGGCGGCCGCGTGGTCGCCGCAGGTGGCGTGCACGAGACTCTGGGAGACGTCGGCAGGCTGCTGACGGACGCGATCGAGGAGCTGTGGGCATGAGCGTGCTGATCACCGGCATCGGTGAGCTGACCACGAACACCGAGGTCAGCGGCGACGCGCTGGTCGTCGACGGCGCGGAGATCGCCTGGGTCGGCAACGCGGGCGACGCCCCCGCAGCCGACGAAAGGGTCGACGTCGAGGGCCGCGCGGTGCTGCCGGGCTGGGTCGACAGCCACACCCACCTGGTCTTCGCGGGCGACCGCACCGCAGAGTTCGGCGCGCGCATGGCCGGCAAGCCGTACACCGCGGGCGGCATCGCCGTCACCGTCAACGCGACCCGTGCCGCGACCGACGAGGAGCTGGCCGCGGTGGTGCGCAAGCACATCGCCGAGGCTTTGCGTCAGGGCACGACGTTCGTCGAGACCAAGACCGGCTACGGCCTCAACGTGGCCGACGAGGTGCGGTCGGCGCGCATCGCCGCCGAGCACGCCGACGAGGTCACGTTCCTCGGCGCCCACCTGGTGCCGCCCGGCGAGGACGCGGACGAGTACGTCGAGCTGGTCCGCGGCGAGATGCTCGACGCCGTCGCACCCCTCGTGCGCTGGGCGGACGTGTTCTGCGAGAAGGGCGCCTTCGACTACGACCAGTCGAAGGCGGTGCTCGTCGCGGCCCAGGAGAAGGGCCTGGGCCTGCGGGTTCACGGCAACCAGCTCGGCGAGGGCCCCGGCGTGCGGCTGGCCGTGGAACTCGGTGCCGCCTCGGTGGACCACTGCACGTACCTGTCGGCAGCCGACGTCGACGCGCTGGCGTCGTCGGACACCGTCGCCACGCTGCTCCCGGCGTGCGACCTGTCGACCCGCCAGTCGCTGCCGCCCGCCCGCGCCCTGCTGGACGCCGGTGCGACGGTCGCGCTCGCCAGCAACTGCAATCCCGGCTCGTCGTACACGTCGTCGATGGCGTTCTGCGTGACGACAGCGGTCCTGCAGATGCGGATGAGCGTCGAGGAAGCGGTCTGGGCGGCGACGGCGGGAGGCGCGCAGGCGTTGCGCCGGGACGACGTCGGGGTCATCAGGCCTGGTGCGCGGGCTGATCTCCACGTGCTGGACGCGCCCTCGATCACGCATCTGGCGTACCGCCCAGGCGTCCCGTTGACGCACTCAGTGTGGCGTCGGGGCGTACGAGCCATTTGAGACCGGCGTCTCATTACCCTCCGTGTGGGCCTATTGGCGGAAGGTGCGGGGCCGTACGGTGTCCTCGTGGTGGATTTCGCGGAGGCCCTGACGAAAGCCGTCGACAACAGCGGCCTCAGTCTCGAACGCATCCAGCACCACCTCGCCGCGCGCGGCATGCAGGTGAGCATCTCTACCCTGAGCTACTGGCGCCGCGGCCGCAGCCGGCCGGAACGTCCCGAGTCGCTGAAGGTCGTCGCGGCGCTGGAGGAACTCCTCGACCTCGGCGAGGGCTTCCTCACCGACCGGCTGGGCGACAAGCGGCCGCGCGGGCGCTGGGTGGACCAGTCACTGTCCCTTGAGGACATGTGGGACTCGCGGGCCACCGACCTCGGTGAGGTCATGTCGCGGATCGACCGGCTGCAGCCGACGGCGACGACCTACCTGAGCGTGCAGGACCGGCAGGTGATCGGGCCGGACCGCCGTGAGGTCTCGAACCACTGCACCGGCGTGGTCCAGGCGCTGGAGGACGGCGTCGACAGGTTCCTCGCGATCCAGCTGGCCGATGCCACGGACCTCGGCGTGCCGTCGATCGAGGCGGGACCGCCGTGCCGGCTGGGGAGGGTGCGCAGCGAGGACTCCACCGGGTTCCTCGTCGCGGAGATCCTCTTCGACCGGATGCTCAGGGCGGGCGAGACGGCCCTTGTCGACTACACGGTCCGGATGAGACCCGGCGCGGACAGCGAGGTCTGCGACCGGCGGTTCCTGCGTCCGGTGAACGAGTACACGCTGCAGATCGACTTCCACCCGGACGCGGTGCCGGCGCGCTGCTTCCAGTTCGCCAGGCCTTCGCTGCACGAGCCGGAGACCGCTCTGAACGACCTGTGGATCGGGACGACGGCATCGACGCACATCCACGTGCGGAACTCGAAGCCCGGAATCTATGGAGTGCGGTGGGAGTGGGAGTAGCCGCTACTCCCACTCCCACCGCAAGCGCCCCCCAGTTGAGATGATGCTTCGGCCGAGCCGCATTCGGCCGTGGGCATCGAGGGCGCCCAGGATGGCCGTCGCCGCCGCAGGGAGGCGACGACGGCAGGTACCTAGACCTTCAGCAACAGGTTCGGGGAACCCGTCTTGATGTCGGTCAGCTTGTTCGGCGTCGCCGCTCCGACCAGGGCGTTGCGCACCTGGGCGGGCGTCGCGGACGGGTTCGCGCTCAGGTAGAGCGCCGCCGCTCCGGCGACGTGCGGGGAGGCCATCGACGTGCCGCCCATGGACCGCGTGCCGGTGTCGTTGCTGTGGGATGCACTCACGATGTCGCTGCCCGGTGCCCAGATGTCGAGGCACTTGCCGTAGTTCGACGAGCCGGCGCTCCAGATCGAACGCTTGTCCGCGCGGTCCGACGCTCCGACCGTGATCGCCTCCGGCGTGCGGGCCGGGGTGAAGTTGCACGAGTCCTGGCCGCTGTTGCCGCCCGCCAGCACGTAGGTGAAGCCCGCGCTGATCGAGCGCTTGACGGCGTTCTCCAGCGAGGCGTTCGTGCCACTGCCACCGAGGCTCATGTTGACGACGGCGGGCTTCTTGCCGTTGGCCGTCACCCAGTCGATGCCGCGGATGATGCCGTCCCACGCACCGCTGCCGTTGCAGTCGAGCACGCGGACGCCGACGAGCTTGGCCTTCTTCGCGACGCCGTAGGTCTTGCCCGCGACCGTGCCGGCGACGTGCGTGCCGTGGCCCTGGCAGTCCTGTGCGACGGCATCGTTGTCGATGAAGTCGTAACCGTCGGAAGCGCGGCCCTCGAATTCGGAATGCGTTTTCCTGATTCCGGTGTCAAGAACGTACGCCGTCACGTTCGACGCGGTGTTCGGGTACGTGTAGGACTGGTTGAGTGGCAGATTCGCCTGGTCGATCCTGTCCAGACCCCAGACCGGGTTCGACTGCGTGGCCTGGATCATGGCGAACGTGTTGCGCTCGACGAATTGCACGTCCGGGTCGGCCGCGAGCCTGCGTGCCTGTCGTTCGGACATTCCGGTGACCGAGAACCCGTTCAGCGCGGCGCTGTAGGTGTGCTTGACATTGCCCTGGTAGCGGGACGCCAACGCGCTGGCAGGGGTGCGCGCGCCGTCCTTCAGCACCACGATGTAGCTGCCCTCGACCGCCTGTGCGCCCGCACCGGGGAGCACTGCTTCTTCGGCGATCGCGGTAGGCGTCCACATCGCCGTGGAAGCGATGCCCAATGCCGCCGCGAAGGCGACGTGACGCCGAAGTGCCATGGGGTTCCTCCTGGCAGGGAATGAACTGGGGAACACCAAGAAACTAACGCGAGTTGTGCTTCGGATAACAGGTTCGAAACTTCAGTTCTCAATACTGTCAAAACTGTGGCGATACCGTTTTCAAGCACTCGCCGTGCTTGGGCGGGCCGGATTTGATCACTGGCCGTAGTATTCGGAGGTGGCGGAATTCGGTGACGCTCTGACGCGGGCCGTGGAGGCGAGCGGCCTCAGCCTGGAGCGGATCCAGCGCCACCTGGAGTCACGCGGCGTCCAGGTGAGCCTGTCGACGCTCTCGTACTGGCGGCGGGGCCGCAGTCGCCCGGAACGCCCGGAGTCGTTGCACGCCGTCGCAGTGCTCGAAGAGGTCCTGCGGCTGGAGCCCGGCACGCTGACCGGGCAACTCGGCGACCGGCGCCCGCGCGGCCGGTGGACCGAGCGCGTCGCCGCCCTGGAGGGGATCTGGCAGGAGGCCGCCCTCGACCTGGGCCGCGCCATCGCCCGCGTCGACCACCTCACCGCCGCACCGGCGAAGTACCTCGTCGTGCGGGACCTGACGGTGATCGGCGCGGACCGGCGTGAGGTCGAGATGCGGTCCAGCGCGGTGATCGAGGCGTTCGAGGACGGCGTCGACCGGATCCTCGTCTCGAAGACCGCCGACGACACCGACCACTCACCGGGCGAGATCATCGCGTCGAAGTCGTGCCGCATCGGCCGCGTGCGCCGCGACGAGGTGAACAAGCTGGTCGTCGCCGAGGTCATCCTCGACCGCGTGCTGCGGTCGGGCGACACCGCTCTCGTGGACCTGCGGATGACCGCGGACCCCGGTGCGGACAGCGTCTCGGCGGACCGCACGTTCGTCCGCGCACTGCGCGAGTACGTGCTGGAGGTCGAGTTCCACCCGGACGCGGTTCCCGTGCGGTGCAACAGCTTCTACCGAACCGAGCCGGGCGCGCCGGACGTGGACACCGGCGAACTCTGGATCGGCACCACCGCCTCCGCGCACATCGTGGTGCACGAGGCCCAGGCCGGTTACGTCCACGGCATCAAGTGGGAATGGGAGTAGCTGGAGCAACTCCACGTGGCACACGGGCTGTTCGCGAGGCAGGGTAAGAGCCATGGAGTACACGAACCTCGGTCGCAGCGGCCTGTCCGTCTCCCGCCTGTGCCTCGGCACGATGAACTTCGGTCCCGAGACCTCCGAGGCCGACAGCCACGCGATCATGGATCGCGCCCACGAGCACGGCCTGAACTTCTTCGACACGGCCAACGTCTACGGCTGGAAGAAGGGCGAGGGCGTCACCGAGAACATCATCGGCAACTGGTTCGCGAAGGGCGGCACCCGCCGCGAGCGAACCGTCATCGCCACCAAGCTCTACGGCAGCATGGGCGACTGGCCGAACGAGACCAAGCTGTCGGCGCTGAACATTCGCCGCGCCGCGGACGCGTCCCTGAAGCGCCTGCAGACCGACTACATCGACCTCTACCAGATGCACCACGTCGACCGCGAAACGCCGTGGGACGAGATCTGGGAAGCCTTCTCCGTGCTGCGCCAGCAGGGCAAGGTCATCTACTTCGGCTCGTCGAACTTCGCCGGCTGGCACATCGCCCAGGCACAGGAGGCCGCGCGCACCCGAGGCTTCCTCGGCCTGGTGTCCGAGCAGTCGATCTACAACCTGATGACGCGCTGGGTCGAGCTGGAGGTCCTGCCGGCCGCTCGGCACTACGGCCTCGGCGTGATCCCGTGGTCGCCGCTGCACGGCGGTCTGCTGGGCGGTGTGTTGCGCAAGCAGCGCGAGGGCGGCGCTTCCCGTTCTTCGTCCGGGCGTTCCGCGGACGCGTTGGAGAAGTACCGCGACACGATCGACGCCTACGAGAAGCTCTGCGCGGAGATCGGGGAGGACCCGGCCAACGTCGGTCTTGCCTGGCTGCTGCACCAGGACGGCGTGACCGCGCCGATCATCGGGCCGCGCACCGCCGAGCAGCTCGACAACTCGTTGCGTGCCGCGGAGTTGAAGCTGGACGCGGAGGTGTTGGGGAAGCTCGACGAGCTGTTCCCGGCGCCGGCGCCGAACGGGTCGAAGCCGGCCCCGGAGGCCTACGCCTGGTAGGTCGCTCGGATCAGCCGCTCAGTCCTCGAAGTCGTCGTCATCGCGCGCCAGGAACGTGGCGAAGCGCTCGATGGGCGTCTCGAAGTCCGGGTTGGCGTCGACGAACTCGCGGAGCTTGTCGGCGAGCCACGCGAAGGTGATCTCCTCCTCGCCGCGCCGCTTCTCCAGCTCTTCGATGCCGCGATCGGTGTGGTACATGGCAGAACTCCTGTGAGGGCTTAGAAAACGAGCCGCCGGACCCCAAAGGAATCCGGCGGCTCGTTCGTTCAGGACTGGCTTACTCGAACGCGCGGGTGATGATCTCGCGCTGCTCGACCTCGTGCACCTTGCTCGAACCGGCCGACGGGGCGGCCATCGGGCGGCGCGACACCCGGCGGATGACGCCGAGGTGCTCCGGCAGCAGTTCCGGCAGGGCCAGGCCGTAGAACGGCCAGGCACCCTGGTTCGCCGGCTCCTCCTGGACCCAGCGGACGTCCTTCGCGTTCGGGTAGCGCTCCAGGGTCTCGGTCAGCTTGCGGGCCGGGACCGGGTAGAGCTGCTCGACGCGCACGATCGCCACGTCGCCGCCGCCGCGCTTCTCGCGCTCGGCGTGCAGCTCGTAGGAGATCTTGCCGCTGCACAGCAGGACCTTCGTGACCGCGTTCGGGTCCTTGATCGTCGGGTCGTCCATCACCGAGTGGAAGCGGTCGTTGATGAACTCGTCCGTGCCGGACACCGCGGCCTTGAGGCGCAGCATCGACTTCGGCGTGAACACGATCAGCGGCCGGTCGACGCCGTCGAGGGCGTGGCGACGCAGCAGGTGGAAGTAGTTCGCCGGGGTCGACGGCACCGCGACGGTCATGGAGCCCTCGGCGCACAGCTGCAGCCAGCGCTCGATGCGGCCCGACGTGTGGTCGGGGCCCTGGCCCTCGTGGCCGTGCGGCAGCAGGATCACGACGTCGGAACGCTGACCCCACTTCGCCTCACCGGACGAGATGAACTCGTCGATGATCGGCTGGGCGCCGTTGACGAAGTCGCCGAACTGCGCCTCCCACAGCACCAGCGCCTGCGGGTTCGCCACCGAGTAGCCGTACTCGAAGCCGACGGCCGCGAACTCCGACAGCACCGAGTCGTAGACCATGAACTTGCCCTGGTCGTCCGACAGGTGCTGCAGCGGCGTGTACTCGTCGCCGCTCTTGCGGTCGATCAGGGTCGCGTGGCGCTGCACGAACGTGCCGCGGCGCGAGTCCTGGCCGGCCAGGCGGATGTTGCGGCCCTCGATCGCGAGCGAGCCGAACGCGAGCAGCTCCGCGAACGCCCAGTCGATGCCGCCTTCGCGCGCCATCTTCGCGCGGCGCTCGAGCACCGGCTTGACGCGGGCGTGCGGCGTGAAGCCCTCCGGCAGGTTCACGTGCGAGTCGGCGATGTGCTCCAGCGTCTCGCGGGAGATGCCCGTGGGCAGCTTCGCCGGGATCTGCTGCTCTGCCTCCACGGACGGGCTGACCGTCACGGGGTGCTTCTCGAGCTCGCGGACCTCGTTGAAGACGTGCTCCAGCTGGCTGGAGAAGTCCTGCAGCGCCTTCTCGGCCTCTTCGACCGTGATGTCGCCGCGGCCGATCAGGGACTCGGTGTAGGTCTTGCGCACCGAGCGCTTCTGGTCGATCACGTCGTACATCGCCGGCTGCGTCATCGAGGGGTCGTCGCCCTCGTTGTGGCCGCGGCGGCGGTAGCAGACCATGTCGATCACGACGTCCTTGGCGAACGCCTGGCGGTACTCGACGGCCAGCTTCGCGACCCAGTAGCAGGCCTCGGGGTCGTCGCCGTTCACGTGGAAGACCGGCGAGCCGATCATCTTCGCGACGTCGGTCGAGTACTTCGAGGACCGCGAGTTCTCCGGCGCGGTGGTGAAGCCGACCTGGTTGTTCACGACGATGTGGACCGTGCCACCGGTGCGGTAACCGCGGACCAGCGCCAGGTTCAGCGTCTCGGCCACGACACCCTGACCGGCGAACGCCGCGTCACCGTGCATGGCGACCGGCAGCACCGGGAAGAAGTCGCCGCCCTTGTCGAGCAGGTCCTGCTTGGCGCGCACGATGCCCTCGAGCACCGGGTCGACCGCTTCGAGGTGGGACGGGTTCGCCGTCAGCGACACCTTGGTCTCGCCGTCGCCGAACATGCGGAAGTACTTGCCCTCGGCACCGAGGTGGTACTTCACGTCGCCGGAGCCGTGCGCCTGACCGGGGTCGAGGTTGCCCTCGAACTCGCGGAAGATCTGCGAGATCGGCTTGCCGACGATGTTCGCGAGCACGTTCAGGCGGCCGCGGTGCGGCATGCCGATGACGACCTCGTCGAGCTCGTGTTCGGCGGCCTTGTCGAGCACCGCGTCGAGCAGCGGGATGACGGTCTCGCCGCCCTCCAGCGAGAAGCGCTTCTGGCCGACGTACTTCGTCTGCAGGAACGTCTCGAACGCCTCGGCGGCGTTCAGCTTGCTGAGGATGTACTTCTGCACGGTGGCCGGCGGCTTCTCGTGCGGAACCTCGACGCGCTCCTGGATCCAGCGGCGCTCTTCGGGCTCCAGGATGTGCATGTACTCGACGCCGACGGTGCGGCAGTACGAGTTGCGCAGCACACCGAGGATGTCGCGGAGCTTCATCCGCTCCTTGCCGGCGAAGCCGCCGACCGGGAACTCGCGGTCGAGGTCCCACAGCGTCAGGCCGTGGCTGAGCACGTCCAGGTCCGCGTGGGAGCGCTGGCGGTAGTTCAGCGGGTCCGTGTCGGCCATCAGGTGGCCGCGCGTGCGGAACGCGTCGATCAGCTCGATGACGCGCGCGGTCTTGTCGACTGCGCCCTCGGGGATGTCGGCGACCCAGCGGATCGGCTCGTAGGGCAGCCGCAGCGACGCGAAGATGTCGTCGTAGAAGCCGTCTTCGCCCAGCAGCAGCTGGTGCACGCGCTTGAGGAACTCGCCCGACTCCGCACCCTGGATGATGCGGTGGTCGTACGTGGAGGTCAGCGTGATGATCTTGCTGACGCCCATGTCGGTGAGGGCCTGCTCGCTGGTGCCCTGGAAGTGCGCGGGGTACTCCATGGCGCCGACGCCGATGATCGCGCCCTGACCGGCCTGCAGCCGCGGCACCGAGTGGTTCGTGCCGATCGTGCCGGGGTTGGTCAGCGAGATCGTGGTGCCGGAGAAGTCGTCCGCGGTCAGCGAGCCGCCGCGGGCCTTGCGGATCAGGTCCTCGTAGGCCTGCCAGAACTGCGTGAACGTCATGTTCTCGCAGCCCTTGACCGACGCGACGACCAGCGTGCGGCTGCCGTCCTTGGCCGGCAGGTCGATCGCCAGGCCGAAGTTGACGTGCTCCGGCGTGACGACGAACGGCTTGCCGTCGACCTCGGCGTAGTGCCGGTTCATGTTCGGGAACGCCTGCAGCGCCCGGACCACCGCGTAGCCGATGACGTGCGTGAAGGAGACCTTCCCGCCGCGCGTCCGCTTCAGGTGGTTGTTGATGACGATGCGGTTGTCGGCCAGCAGCTTCGCGGGCACGGCACGCACGCTGGTCGCGGTCGGAACGGTGAGCGACAGCTCCATGTTCTTCGCGATCGCGGCGGAGGCACCACGCAGCTGCTTCTGCTCGGGCTGCGTGCTCGGCTTGACCGGCGCGGCCTTCGCGGCCTGCTGCGGCGCGGGCTTGCCGGTCGACGGCAACGTGGCCGCCGGCTTCGGCTGCGACTGCGCGGCAGGCTTGGGTGCGGCGGCGGGCGCGGGCTTGCCGTTGTCGGCCGCCGGCGGCGTCACGGTCGCGGTCGTGGTGGCCGTGGAGCCACCCGCGCTGGCCGTGGCGGCGCTGCCGTTACCGCCTGCGCGCTTGTAGTCGGCAAAGAAGTCGTGCCACGCCGGGTCTACCGATGACGGGTCCGCGAGGAACTGCTCGTACATCTCCTCGACGAGCCATTCGTTCGGCCCGAACTGTGACGCAGGACTGCTGCTGGACACGGCTGTCGCTCGCCTCTATCCATCTCGCTCTTGGTGTTGACTCATGCGGTAGTCAGGTTAGTCCCCCTGGCACGGGCCTTCACACGCTGGAGGCACATGGCAAGGAGTGCTCTGTCACAGGATCGATCAGGACGGCCCTGGCGTCACCCGCAGTTGAGCAGTTCTTGATGTGCGTCTCACTACGCCTCCTCTCTTTCGAGCAATGCTCACTGAGCTGTTGGACGGGCATACGCACCGAGTGCGGTGATCAGTTCACGATAGGTACAAGGTGCTCGCTCTGCGGATTGATCTTGACCGCGATCTGTTCAGGTCAGTGAACGCCTGATCGAGGCCGTGAACGCCGCGGTGAAGGCGGCTCTGGTCTCGTCGGACGTTCGGTCCAGGGACAGGTACGGGTTCAGGTCTTCCAGTTCGACCAGCAGCAGGTCACCGTCCTGGGTCCGGCAGGCGTCGACGCGCTGGACGCCGTGGCCGAGGTCGTTCCAGTCGATGAATCGCTGCGCGAATTCCAGGTCTTCCGGTGTGGGCGCGTACCGGGTGAGTTCCCAGCGCTGGGCCGGGTCCGGCGCGTGCAGTGCGTACTGGAAGTCGTGGTCCACGAAGTAGAACGAAACCTCGTACCGAAAATCGATCTTGGGCTGGATGAGCAGGTCACCGGTTTTGCCGAGGACCTCGTCGCGACTGACGAATTCCAGACCGTGCGAGTCGGCGCCGGCTTTGGGCTTCACGACATAAGTGGCGGCCTCGGGGAGACGATCCAGCGCGTCCGGGTGGTCGATCGTGGGGATGACCGGGTAGCCCTGCTCGGTCAGGTCGACCAGGTACTGCTTGCCCGCCATGTCGGCCTTGCCGGTGAGCGGGTTGTAGACGCGCTTGCCGGTGGCTCGCGCCTGCTCTCGGAAGTGCTCGTAGGCGGGGAGGTAGTCGATCACCGGGCCGCTGTTGCGGACGACGACCGCGTCGAAGTTCGCCATCACGGCCGCGGCGTCTTCTGGGTGGCAGACGGCCACGTCGAAGTGCTGTCTGAGGTGCGAGGTCAGGTAGATGTCCTCGTCGCAGTAGCGGCGGCCTCTGGCGGGGTAGGCGAGGTTGGAGACGTAGAGGATCGAGGGGCGGGTGGGCATGGCTTGGGCTCCTTTGACCTCGCCGGCCTGGGGAGTTGGTTTCCACGTCATGGGCCGGGTGGGGACTGCGGGGGTTCGCGCTGGTGGGGCTGCCGAAGTTCGTGCGGGTGGTCGCCATGAGCGGTCCCACCCGTAGGTGCCCGCGTCCCCCGTGCCTGCGTTCCAGGCGCCTGGGTTGTAGAGGCTCGCGACCGGTGGTGACTGTTGCCTTTGGCGGACAGGGGTGCCCGCTCTCGGCTTCGTCGTTCCCCCGCCTCGGCGACCTCGCTTGCTCGCCCGGCGGGCGAGCCCGGGTTCAGGCGGCTTCCGGGGTTTCGCCGTGGCGCCAGAGGCGGGCGTAGGTGCCGTTGGCCGATAAGAGGTCGGCGTGGGTGCCCTGTTCGATGATCTTGCCGTTCGCCAGGACGACGATTCGGTCGGCCTTGGCCGCCGTCGCTAAGCGGTGGGCCACCACGAAGGTGGTTCTGGCTCCTGCCAGGTGGTCGCTGGCCGCGAGCACCGCCGACTCCGTGGCTGGGTCCAGGGCGGCGGTCGCCTCGTCGAGGAGCAGCAGGTCCGGGTTGACGAGTTCGGCTCTGGCCAGAGCGACGAGCTGGCGTTGGCCCGCGGAGAGGTGGTTGCCGCGTTCGCCCACCGGTTGGTGGAAGCCGTTCTGGAGCGTGGCGACCATCGGCAAGGCACCGACGGCTTCGGTGGCCTGCTGGATTTCCTGTTCGGTGGCCGTGGGGCGGCCGTAGGCGACGTTCTCGGCCAGGTCGCCGCCGAACAGGTGGGCTTCCTGCGGGACCACGCCCAGGCGTTGGCGGTATGCGGAGAGGTCGTAGGTGCGGACGTCCACGCCGTCCACCAGGACCGCGCCCGTCGTGGCGTCGTAGAAGCGGGCGATGAGCTTGACGAGGGTGGACTTGCCCGCGCCCGTCTCGCCCACCAGGGCCACGGTTTCGCCCGGCGTCACGTGGAGGGACACGTGGTCGAGCGCCGGGGTGTCGGCGCCCGCGTAGGTGAAGGAGACGTCGCGCAGTTCCACCTCGCCCCGCAGACGCGGCGGGACCGGGATCGGGGCCGACGGCGGTTCGACCGTGCTCGGCGTGCGCAGGAGGTCGCTGATCCTGCGCAGGCCCACCCTGGCCTGCTGGTAGCCGTCGAAGACACCGGAGAGCTGCTGGATCGGGCTGAAGAACAGCCCGAGGTAGAGCAGGAACGCCAGCAGGACGCCCGGAGTCAGCGTGCCCGTCGCCACGCGGTGGGCTCCCACGGCGAGAACCGCTGCCTGGGCCACACCGGAAAGCATTGCCACGAAAGGGAAGTACGTGGCGATGTAGCGCTGGGCCCGCAGACGGGTACGGCGGTAGGCGTCGCTGCGTTCGGCGAAGGCCTCCGCCGAACGGCGTTCCCGCGTGTAGGCCTGGGAGACGCGCAGGCCCGAGACGTTCTCCTGGAGGTCGGCGTTGACCGCGCTGACTCGTTCGCGGGCTTCCGCGTACGCCGTGGACGAGAGGCGTTGGAAGAGCACCGTGGCGACGGCCAGGATCGGCAGCACCGACAGGGCGATCAGGGCCAGCGACGCGTCGGTGAACACCAGCGCCGCGGTGATGCCGACGACGGTGATCAGGCTGATCACGGCGGTGACCAGGCCGGTCTGCAGGAACGTCGAGAGGGCGTCGACGTCCGTCGTCATCCTCGTCATGATGCGGCCGGCCATCTCGCGCTCGTAGTAGTCGAGGCCGAGGCGTTGCAGGTGGGCGTAGCTGCGGACGCGCAGCAGGTAGAGCAGGCGCTCGCCCAGGCGGGCGGCGAAGATCGTGCTGCTCGCCGTGGTCAGCCAGCCGACCAGGACCAGGCCGACGCCCAGGACGACGGCCTGCCACAACGACGACTCGGCGCCTCCCACGACACCGCCGTCGATGCCCAGGCGCACCAGCGACGGCATGCCCATGCCGACCAGCGCGTCCAGCACCACCAGTGCGCCCACACCGCCCAGGGCCCAGCGGACCGGGCGCAGCAGGCGGGCGAGGCGGAAGGCGGGATCGGGGGCGCGCGGGTCTTCTCCGTGCAGCACCGGGATCTCGGTGGCGGGCGGGAGTTTCCGCACCTGGGCCAGCAGTTCCGGGGTGGGCGGGCCACCGGCCAGCGCGGACATCCCGCCTCCGCCTGCACCGCCCCCGCCGCCACCACCACGGCGGCCGGACGCAGCGGGAGACGAGGTCCTGGCCTCGGCGATCAGGCGTTCGTCGAGGTCTTCCTGCGACAGCGCCGGCCACAGCTCACCAGCGCGGACCGGCGCGGCGGACTCGATCGCATCACCGGGGCCCGCCAGCAGGTCGCGGTAGAGGGCACAACGCGCGAGCAGTTCGGCGTGCGTGCCTATGTCGATCACGCGGCCCGCGTCGAGGACCGCGATCCGGTCGGCCAGCGACAGGGTGGAACGCCGGTGCGCCACCAGCAACGTCGTGCGGTGTGCCGTCACCGAGGCCAGCGTCGCGTGGATCGCCGCCTCGGTCGCGTTGTCCACGGCGGACGTCGCGTCGTCCAGCACGAGGATGCGCGGATCGGAGAGCAGCGCACGGGCCAGAGCCACGCGTTGGCGCTGGCCGCCGGACAACGTGAGGCCACGCTCGCCGACCACCGTGTCGTAGCCGAGCGGCAGTGCCTGGATGAAGTCGTGGGCCTCCGCGGCCTTCGCGGCGCGTTCGACCTCGGCACGAGACGCGTCCGGGCGGCCGTACGCGATGTTCGAGAACACCGTGTCGGAGAAGAGGAAAGCCTCCTCGAACACCACACCCACCGTGCCGCGCAACGACTCCAGCTTCAACGTCCGCACGTCCGCGCCGCCGACCCGCACGGCACCCGCGTGCACGTCGTAGAAACGGGGCAGCAGCAAGGAGACCGTCGACTTGCCGGAACCCGACGTGCCGACCAGCGCCAGCGTCTCGCCCGGCTCCACGGAGATCGAGAAGTCCTGCAACACCGGCTCGCTGCGGGCGTACCCGAACGTCACGCCGGAGAACGAGATCCCGAGCGACCCGTCGGGAACCTCACCGGGGCCGTCCGTCACGTCCGGCTGCGAGTCGATCAGCTCGTAGACCCGCTCCACCCCGGCGCGGGCGAGCTGCGCGGACACCATCAGGCTCGACAGCAACCGCGTCGGCCCGACGAGATTGGCCACGTACGTCGTGAAGGCCAGGAACGTGCCCAGCGTGACCTGGCCGTGCAACGCGAGCCAGCCGCCCAGCCCCAGCACCGCGACCTGGCCGAGCAACGGCAGCGCCGTCACGGTCGCGAGCGGCTTCGACGACAGCCGGGCGGCCCGCATCCGTTCCGCGAACAGGGATTTGGCGTGCTTCTCCAGCCGGGCGACCTCGCGCGCCTCCTGGCCGAAGCCCTTCACCACGCGGACACCGGTGACGGTCTCCTCGACGTGCTGCGCCAGATCCGCGGCCCGCTGCTGCGCCGACCAGGTGGCGGGGAACAGCGTCAGCCGGGTGCGGCCCGCGAGCCACGCCACCAGCGGCAGCACGATCACCGCGATGATCGTCAGAGGCACTGACAGGTAGATCATCGCCGCCAGCGCTGCCACCGCGAACACCACCGTGCCCACGGCCAGCGGCGCCATCATCAGCAGCGACTGCACCAGCTGCAGGTCGGTGATCGAACGCGACACGATCTGCCCGGTCCGCAACTCGTCCTGCTTCGCGCCGTCGAGCCGCTGCACCGCCGAGAACACGCCGAGCCTCAGGTCGTGCTGCACGCCCAGCGCCAGCCGCCCGCCCAGATAGCGCCGCAGGAACGCCGACCCGAACGTGAGCACCTCGAGAACGATCAGCGCCACCATGAGCGGCCACAGCCGATCGGTGCGGCCCACCGTCGAGTCGTCGATCGCGGTCTTGAGCAGCAACGGCCCCGCCGCCTGCAGACCCACGCCGACGACCGCGGCGACCACCGACAGCACCACCAGGCGGGGGTGCTGCCAGCACGCTGCGGTCAGTCGGCGGATCCAGCCCTTTGTCACGGGACCCACAGTACGTTCGGGGTCCGACATAAAAGTGTGACGTCAGAAACCGCAGGTCAGGTGATGTCCTTGGACTGCGTGACGGCCCAGCCGCCCGCGAAGACGATCCCGGACCAGGCGAGGAACACGAGGCCCGACCACCACCAGTCGAGCGCTCCGCCGGCACCGGCGATCGCGCGCAGCACGTCCTCGATCTCCGGTGGCACCACGCCCGCCGACGACAGGAACAGGTCGACCGAGACCGACCCGGTGAGCCCGTTGATCGACCCGTTCGGCAGGAAGCCGATGACGGCCGGCACCTCCAGGTACGCGAGCACGAAGTGCAGCACGTTCTCGATCACCAGGAAGTACAGCAGCAGCAACACGATCGTCCCCGCGACGTTCGGGATGAGCGCGCCCACGCCGACGCCGAACATCGTCATCAGGATCGACGACAGCACGCAGACCAGCGTCAGCATCGCCCAGCCACCGGCGTCCGGCAGCTGCCCCGACTCGCTGGTGAGCACCACGCCGATGCCGAGGAACAGCATGATCGCGAGGCCGTAGATCGCGCCCCACAGCACGTAGACCAGCATCTTCGCCAGCATCGAGTGCATCCGCGACGGCGCGGTCAGGAACGTCGTCGTGATCGTCCGGCGGTTGATCTCACCCGAGATCGCCATCGCGCCGAAGATCATCGGGAAGATCGTGGAGATGTTGATCGCCCGCGCCATGCCGAACAGCGAGATCTTCCACTGGTCCGGCGTGACCCCGAGGAAGTCGGACACCTCGTCCACATCGCTCGACGACGCGAAGTCCACGAAGAACTGTCCCAGCAGACCGGTCGCGAGTCCCCAGCCGAGCGCCAGCACCGCGGTGGGGATCAGCAGACCCCACCACAGGCCGGTCGTCGTCGTCTTGCGGAGCTCCGCCTGTACGAGGTTGCCCATCAGGCCCAACCACCCTGCTGTTGCTGCTGATACGGCGCCGGCGCGTGCCCGGCGTACTGGCCACTGGTGAGCTGGAAGAACAACCGCTCCAGGTCGACCTGCTCCTCCTGGATGCCGTAGATCGACACACCGGCCTTCAACGCGCAGTCCGCCACGTACTTGGAGTCCACACCGGACACCGCGAGCCTGCCGTCCGGCAACTGCTCGATCACCTGCACGCCTTCGGCGCGGAGAGCGTTCGCGAGCGCGTTGATGTCCGACGGCTGCACGAGAACGCGCCGTTGCTGCGACTGCCGCAACTGGTCCAGCGGCCCGTAGAACATGGTCTGCCCGCGCGAAATGATCACGACCTGGTCGACGGTCTGCTCGACCTCCGCCAGCAGGTGGCTGGAGATCAGCACCGTGCGACCCATGCGCGCGTACGACTGCAGGAACGTCCGCAGCCACGCGATGCCCTCGGGGTCGAGCCCGTTCGCCGGTTCGTCCAGCACGAGCACCTGCGGATCGCCGAGCAACGCCGTGGCCAGCGCCAGTCTCTGCTTCATGCCGAGCGAGAACCCGCCCACCTTGCGGTCGGAGGCGGTGCCCAGGCCGACCAGGCCGAGGACCTGGTCGGCCTGCGCGTCCGGCACGCCGATGGCCGCCGCGTACACGCGCAGGTGGTTGCGGGCGGAGCGGGCGGGGTGGAACCCCTGCGCCTCCAGCACCGCGCCCACCACGCGGCCGGGCCGGCCGAGTTGGTGGAACGGTCGTCCGTTGATCGTCGCCGTGCCGCTCGTCGGCTTGACGAGACCCAGCAACATTCGCAGGGTCGTCGTCTTGCCGGCGCCGTTCGGGCCGAGGAAGCCCGTCACGCTGCCGGGGGACACGGTGAAGCTCAGGTTCTGCACCGCGGTCACTGAACCGAACTGCTTGGAGAGGTTCTGGACCGCGATGAGGCCGCTGCCGTCATGCATGCGGCCCATCCTGCCTGAAACGTCAGTCCGGCAAGGCGTGCTTGGGCCGAGACACGACGGGCGCGCGGTGCACGACCGACGGATCGTCGCGGAAGATCGGCAGTTCGGTGGTCATCTCGGCCGGAGTCTCCTCCGGCAGTTCAATGACACCTGATCGAGTGAAAGGGTTGCGCAACGGCCGGCGCCGCTCGCGGTGAGGCAGGCCCTCGCCGATCAGGTGCTGGTGCGCCATGTTCCAGATCTGGCACGGCCACCGACGCCGGCGCAGCCAGCCGGGACAGGCCTTGCAGCGGCCGTCCTCGTCGGGCTGGTGCACGGTCAGCAACAGCCGCCAGCCGTCCGCCAGGCGGTGGATCTCCGCACGGGCCAACGGAACCAGCGCCTCCGCTTCTCCGTGCTCTGCGACTTTGTCCAGCAGTGCCAGGCGTTGCAGCACCGCGTCGCGGAGGGTCTCGTCCATCACATCTTCGCCGTGGCCTGGTCGAGCAAAGAGCCCAGCCGACGCGTCTGAGTGGCGGACATCACAGCGGTCTCGCCAGGAGGCGTGACCAGCAGAACCCGGTCGTTCTCCACCAGAACGGTCATCGACCTGTCCCGACCGAACGGGTCGTGGCAGTGGATCCATCCCTGTGGTTCAGCCATGGAATCTCCCTTCGAGGGACACCCGACTCCGTCTTCATCGGCCGAACCCCCTGCTCGCCGCACAGGGAAACACCGAATTCACTCGTTTGCTGGACGGGCACGACGCGGCCAGTGGTCCACTCGGGGAAACTTTTGGGTCGCGTTTCGGTGGGGGTGCTGGGCGCGGTGTGCCAAGGCCCGCTATATTTGGTGACGGCGGCCCCGCTCCCAGTGACCCCCAGGCTGGTTGAGCGCGGCCGCCCTTTAATTTCTCCCCCTTCTTTCCTGGCAGGTACTTCGCGCACCCTCTGCGCGAAATTCGTTGCGCCCCGCCCTCTCGTACGCTGTAAGTTCCTCGTACACCGTAAGGGGGAGGAACGATGACTTCGACGACCGAGAAGGTCGGGGTGCACCCGCACCCCCAACGCTGGGCCGTGCTCGGCGTGCTCTGTCTGTCCGTGATGGTCGTGGTGCTGGACAACACCGTGCTCAACGTGGCGATCCCGTCCATCTCGACGGGATTGGACGCGAGCACCGCGGACATCCAGTGGATGATCAACGCCTACTCGCTGGCGCTGGCGGGCCTGCTGCTCACGACCGGATCGCTGAGCGACCGGTTCGGCCGCAAGCGCGCGCTTCTGGTGGGCCTGGCGCTGTTCGGCACCGGTAGCGCGGTCGCCGCCTACGCGGGCTCGTCCGAGGCGTTGATCGCGGCCCGCGGCTTCATGGGGATCGGCGCCGCTGTGTTGATGCCCGGCACGCTCGCCGTGTTGATGCAGTTGTTCGACGACAAGGAACGCCCCAAGGCCATCGGCATCTGGGCCGCCGTCACGAGTCTCGGCTTCGCGGCGGGGCCGGTGATCGGTGGCGCGCTGATCAAGCACTTCTGGTGGGGCTCGGTGTTCCTGATCAACGTGCCGGTGGCGATCCTCGCGATCGCGGCCGTCGCGCTGCTCGTGCCGGAGTCCAAGGACCCGACCGTGCGCAAACCGGACGTGCTCGGCTCGATCCTGTCGATCATCGGCATGGTGTCGGTCGTCTACGCGGTGATCGAGGTGCCGGAGCACGGGTTCGGCTCGGCCGAGTTCGGCGTTCCGGTGGCGATCGGGCTCATCACCATGACCGGATTCGCGTTGTGGGAACGGCACACCGCCGATCCGATGCTCGACCTCGGGTTCTTCCGGAACCGCCGTTTCACCGGCGCGGTGGCGTCCGGAGTGCTGGCGGCGTTCGGCATGGCGGGCTCGCTCTTCCTGCTGACGCAACACCTTCAGGGCGTGCTCGGCTACAGCCCGCTGGAGGCCGGCGTGCGTGTGGCGCCGATGGCGATCGCGTTGCTCGTCACCAGCAACACGTTGGGACAGCTTGTGATGAAGCTCGGCGCGGGCAGGGCGATGCTGCTCGGCATGACGATCGTCGCGGGCGGCGTGGCGTTGCTGTCGATCGGCACGACCTACCCGCCGACGCTGGCCGGGCTGATCCTCATCGGCGTGGGTGTCGGTGTGTCCCAACCGGTCGCGGTCAACGCGCTGATGGGCTCGATCCCGCCGGAACGCGCCGGCATCGCGTCCGGGCTGTCCGGCACGCTGACGGAACTGGGTTCCTCGTTCGGCATCGCGGTGCTCGGTGCGTTGCTGTCGGCAAGGTTCGTGGCCTCGTTGCCGGACGGCGTTCCAGGGCGATCACTGAGTGAGGCCTTGCACAGCGGTGCGGACATCACGGTCGTGCGCGAGGCGTTCTCCAACGGCATGAGCGTGAGCCTCGTGATCGGTGCGATCGCCGTGTTCCTGGGAGGTGTTGTGGCCAGCGTGCTGCTGCGGCGTGCCTAGGATCGCCTTGTGGAGAGCGTCTGGTTCAGCAAGCCCAGGCCCGGCAGCGGGCAGCCCCTCGGTCTGAGCCGTGAGGCGATCGTCCGCAAGGCACTGGAGCTGCTGGACGAGCACGGCATGCAGAAGCTGTCCATGCGCAACCTCGCCGCGCAGCTCGGCGCGGCGCCGATGTCGCTGTACTGGCACGTGCCGACGAAGGACGCGTTGATCGAGCTCTGCCTGGACGAGATCTACGGCGAGTTCGACCTGCCGGAACCCGACGCCGAGTGGGAGCCCGCGCTGCGCGGGATGATGCACACGCTGCGTCATCTCGCGCAGAAGCACCCGTGGTGGGTGCGTGCCATCGGGGAGCACACCACGATCGGCCCGAACTCCGTGGCGATGGCGGACTCGTTGCTCGAACCCATGCGGGCGGCCGGTCTGTCGATGGCCGAGGCGGCGCTGTCGGCGTCCACGGTGTCGAGCTACGTCATGGGGTTCGCGATCGCCGAGGTGAACTTCGCCGGGCGGGGCAGGATGGACAAGCCGCCGCCGGACCTGGGCAAGATCGCCGACCTGTACCGCGAGAAGCACCCCCGCTACGTCGAGATGCTGGACAACCCGGCGGTGTGGTCGCTGGAGGGGCAGTTCGAGTTCGGCCTGGACTGCGTGATCGACGGCATCAAGGCGCGCGTCGCCGCCCTCAGATAGGCGAAACCCCCGCAGCGATTGACGCGTGCGGGGGCCTCATTCATTCAGTTGGCTTTAGACGACGGTCTCCAGCGGCGTGTGCGCGAGGCCGGTCGCCTCGGCCACCGGGCCGTTGGTCAGCAGGCCGGCGTGGACGTTCAGGCCCAGGGCGAGCGAACGGTCGTCCTTGAGCGCCTTCTCCCAGCCCTTGTCGGCCAGCGCGACCGCGTACGGCAGCGTCACGTTGGTCAGCGCGTAGGTCGAGGTGCGCGGGACGGCGCCCGGCATGTTCGCCACGCAGTAGAACACCGAGTTGTGGACCTCGTAGGTCGGGTCGGCGTGCGTGGTGGCGCGGGAGTCCTCGAAGCAACCGCCCTGGTCGATGGCGATGTCGACGAGCACCGAACCCGGCTTCATGTCGGCGACGAGCGCGTTCGACACGAGCTTCGGGGCAGCGGCACCGGGGACGAGCACGGCGCCGATGACCAGGTCGGCCTCGCGGACGGCCTGCTCGATGGCGAACGAGTTCGAGGCGAGCGTGCGCAGGCGGCCCTGGAACTGGGCGTCGATCTGGCGCAGGCGGTCGACGTTGGTGTCGAGGATCTGCACGTCCGCGCCCATGCCGACGGCGATGGTGGCGGCGTTGACGCCGGCCACGCCACCGCCGATGACGACCACGCGGGCCGGGGCGACACCGGGGACGCCGCCGGGCAGCACGCCACGGCCGCCGGAGGGCTTCATCAGCGCGAACGCACCGACCTGCGGGGCCAGCCGGCCCGCGACCTCGGACATCGGGGCGAGCAGCGGCAGCGAGCGGTTCGGGAGCTGCACGGTCTCGTAGGCGATGGCCGTGGTGCCGGACGCCAGCAGCGCCTCGGTCAGCGGCTTGTCGGCGGCGAGGTGCAGGTACGTGAAGAGGGTCTGGCCGGCGCGGAGACGGGGGTACTCCTCGGCGATCGGCTCCTTGACCTTGAGAACCAGGTCACCTTCCGCCCACACGTCGTCGGCGGTCGGGAGGATCTTGGCGCCCGCGGCGAGGTACTCCTCGTCGGTGATCGCGGAACCGAGACCGGCGCCCTGCTCGACGTACACGTCGTGGCCGCGACTGGTCAGTTCGTGCGCACCGGCAGGCGTGAGAGCGACGCGGTACTCGTGGTTCTTGATCTCGCGAGGAACTGCGATCCGCACGATGACTCCTCCGTTCGGTGGGCCGACATCTCATAATGTGGGCCAGTCGGAAGGTCATGTCACTGTGCGGATCGCACTATCCGGTAACCCTCTGGTTGTTCATCTAGGACAGAGCGACCTGAGCCTCGTTCGCGTTCCGCTCGACCGTCCCGCGTTGACACTCGGCGGGGGCCGCACATAGCGTTCGCGCCGAGAACTGAACACCGGCCGCGGCGCGCAAGCGTCAGAACCCGAGTGGGAGAGACCTCGACGAACCGGTCGGGGCGCCGAAGGGGCAAGCTCCCGCACACTCTCAGGCAGCAAGACCGCTCGGGGTAGGCAACTCTGCACGGCGGAGGGGGCGCAAGTTTCCTGACCCGTCACAGCCAGAGGAGTCGTCGCCGTGGAGTTCCCCGAGAACCTGCTCTACACCGCCGAGCACGAGTGGGTCGACTGGACGCCGGGCACTCAGGACCCGCTGACCTGCGGAATCACCGAGTACGCCGCTGACGCGCTCGGCGACATCGTCTTCGTCCAGTTGCCAGAGGTCGGTGCCAAGGTCGTCACCAACGCGGTCTGCGGCGAGCTGGAGTCCACCAAGTCCGTCAGCGACCTGTTCTCGCCCGTCACCGGTGAGGTGATCGAGGTCAACAGCGCTGTCGTGGACGACCCGGCGATCGTGAACAGCGACCCGTACGGCGCCGGCTGGTTGTTCAAGGTCCGCGTCGAGTCGGCCGAGAACCTCCTCACGGCGGCCAAGTACGCCGAACTCACCAAGTCTGACTGACCGCTCCACCACCACGAGGGACTGATCAGTGGCGATCAGCGTTTTCGACCTGTTCTCCGTCGGCATCGGACCGTCCAGTTCACACACGGTCGGACCGATGCGCGCGGCCGCGATGTTCGTCGAGAAGCTCGGCGCGAGCGTGTCCGAAGTGGACCGCGTGCACGTCGAGCTGTTCGGCTCGCTCGGTGCGACCGGCCACGGCCACGGCAGCCCCAAGGCCGTGTTCCTGGGCCTGGAAGGCAATCATCCGGAAGAAGTCGACCCCACGGCCGCGGCCCACCGCGTCGAGGAGATCGTCTCCAGCAAACGGCTCAAGCTCGGCGGCGCGCACGAGATCGACTTCGTGCACGACCGCGACCTCGTCATGCACCGCCGCAAGTCACTCCCGTTGCACCCCAACGGGATGAGCTTCGAGGCGTTCGCGGACGGCAAGTCGGTCGAGCACGCCGTCTACTACTCGATCGGCGGCGGGTTCGTCGTCGACGAGAACGCATCGGGCACCGACCGGATCAAGCCGGACTCGACGCCGTTGGCCCACCCGTTCCTGACCGGCGACGAGCTCCTCGCGCGGTGCCGCGAGACCGGCCTGTCGATCAGCGAGATCATGATGGCCAACGAGCTGTCGTGGCGCACCGAAGCCGAGGTCCGCCAAGGACTTCTGCACATCTGGCACGTCATGCAGGAGTGCGTCGAACGCGGCTGCAACGAGCACGGCGTCCTGCCCGGCGGCCTGAAGGTCCGCCGCCGTGCCGCCGAGATGCGCAAGACGCTGGAGAAGGAGCACTTCGTCACCGACCCGTTGCGGGTCATGGACTGGGTGACCCTCTTCGCGCTGGCCGTCAACGAGGAGAACGCGGCAGGCGGCCGTGTGGTCACCGCGCCGACCAACGGCGCGGCCGGCATCGTCCCGGCGGTCCTGCACTACTACACGAAGTTCGTGCCGGGAGCCTCCGACGACGGCGTGGTCCGGTTCCTGCTGACGGCAGGCGCGATCGGGGTGCTGTTCAAGGAGAACGCGTCGATCTCCGGCGCCGAGGTCGGCTGCCAGGGCGAGGTCGGCTCGGCCTGCTCGATGGCCGCCGGTGGCCTCGCCGAGGTGCTCGGCGGCACCCCCGAGCAGGTCGAGAACGCCGCCGAGATCGCCATGGAGCACAACCTCGGCCTGACGTGCGACCCGATCGGCGGTCTGGTGCAGATTCCGTGCATCGAACGCAACGCCGTCGCGTCCATCAAGGCCATCACGGCTGTGCGCATGGCTTTGCGCGGTGACGGTTCGCACTTCGTGTCGTTGGACAAGGTCATCAAGACTATGCGGGACACCGGCAAGGACATGTCGGTGAAGTACAAGGAGACGGCTCGCGGCGGACTCGCCGTGAACGTCATCGAGTGCTGAACTCCTCCGCGAACCAGTCGACGTGCAGGAACGCGTCCTGCGCGGCCTCGCTGTCCACTCCGGACAGACGGTCGCGCAGGGCGGGGCGGAACAGCCACTCCCGCATCTCCTCACCGGGCGTGGGGTTCTGCCAGACGAGCAGGCTGCCGTAGTCGCCCTTGGTGGTGCACTGAACGGCGGACGTCCACTCCCTGACGAGGTGCACGACCACCTCGTCGGGGAACGTGTCGACCAGGCGCAGCCACGGGGTCAGGCTCTCGTCCAGAAGCGCGGCGGTCTGGAACAACGCGTCCAGCGCGGGCCAGCGCTCGTCGTCCCCGGCAGCACGCCGGATGGCGCCGGTCAGCTGCGCGCGCAGGGCCGCCCGCTCGTTCTCCGGCCAGGTGAAGGGTCTCGCCAACGCCAGTCCCTCGGCGAGCGAGGCGTGCGGATCGTCCTCCATCACCTGGACCACCCGGTACGCGAGCCGCCGCCAGGCGGCCTCGTACTCGTCCTCGTCGAAGCAGCCGGGAGGGTGCCAGACGAAGTTCAGCAGGAGGTCGTCCGAAACCAGTTCGGGATCCCCGTCGAGCAGCGTCAGATCTGCCTCGGTCAGGACGCGTCCACAACACTTCACGCACTCAGCCTAAGCAGCTGCGGCAAGCGAAATAGAGCGTCAGGCAAGCGCGTCGATCTGCATCACCGCGTACTGCGCGACCTCGTTGTCCATTCCGGACAGACGGTCGCGCAGCGCTGGGGTGAGCAGCCAGCTCCGGATCGGCGCAGCCGGTTCGTCCCAGCGCAACCAGCCCCCGTCGCACGGGTCGCCGCCGCTCAGGAAGTCGTACGACCACTTGTGAGCGAGCTCCGCGACGGCGGCGTCCGGGAGACCGTCGACGACGGGCAGCCACGGCGTCAGGTCCTCGTCCATCTGCGCGGCGGCCTGGACCAGTTCGTCCAGGTCAGCGCTGTCCGACGCGCGGACGATGATCTCGGTGAGTCTCGAGCGCAGCGCGATGCGTTCGGCTTCCGGCCAGGCGGGCAGGTTGGCCCACGTCAGACCCTGGGTGAGCCGGCTGTCCGGGTCCCGTTCCAGCAGATCGAGCACCCTGGGAGCGAGCCGTCGCCAGGCGAGCTCGTACTCGTCCGGCTCGAAGTGGTCCTCGACCTCCCAGGCGAACTGCCACACGACGGTGTCGGGCACCAGCGCGGGATCGCCGTCGAGCAGCTCGAGCTCGGCCGAGGTCCAGCAGAGTCCGCAGCCCTTCACGTGCTCAGCGGGCGTCGTACACGGCCTGCGCGGCCAGCACCTCGGGCATGCGGCCCTCGAGGAGGTGGATCAACGACAGCAGCCGCTCGGCCGTGTCGCGGCCCAGCGGCGTGAGGCTGTAGTCGACGCGCGGCGGGTTCGTGTTCTGGGCTTCCCGGTGCACGAGGCCGTCGCGCTCCAGTGCCTGCAACGTCTGCGACAGCATCTTCTCGCTGACCCCGTCGACGCGGCGGCGCAGTTCGTTGAACCGCAGTTGCCCGTCGGCGAGCGCGGTCAGCGTCAGGCTGCCCCACCTGCCGGTGATGTGCTCCAGCGTGGGACGCGACGGGCACGCTTTCGCGAACACGTTGTAGTCCATAGCAGCATCATACCTGGTCAAAACGCTAACTGAAAGTAAGTGTGAGAGCTCTCCGCGTCAGGAGAGCCCTCACACCTCAGAACGGCCAGGTGGCGTTCTGACCTGCTTCGAGCAGCGGCACCATGCGGAAGGTCGCGTCCGTCAGGCCGCCGAATTCGTGGCGGTTGGCCTTGCCGGTGGCGTACGCGGCGTTCCGGTACCCGCCGAGGTTGAACCCGTAGATCGGCACGTGCCGCGGCACGACGTCCGAGGCGCCCTGCCCGTAGTGCCCGGACATCGTCTGCATGTCCGAGATGACGAACACGCGGTCGTGCCCCTTGTAGGTGCGCTTCAGCGACCCGACGATGTCGGTGCCGTGCCCGACCTCGCCGATCCGCTTGAGGAACCGGTCGACCTCGCGGATCACCGAAGCGCCCCGCGCGATGTCGTGCCGGAACGTGCCGTCCGCGAACCCGACGACGTCGACCTGCTCGCCCTTAGCGCCCAGTGCGACGCCGAAGACCGCCGCGGCCTTGGCCGGGGTGACCTTCGACCGAGCCGAGATCGTGCCGCCCGTCATCGACGCCGAGGTGTCGATCAGGATCAGCGACCGGCCCGCCAGGGCGGGCAGGTTCGACAGCGACGCCTGCAGTGCCTGGTCCAGGGCGTGGCCCCAGCGCAGGCTCGGCGCCGCCTCGTACGCGGACAGGAAGCGGAACGGGAACTGCCGCGAGCGCGCGACCTGGCCGGGATCGGCCAGACGTGCCGCGACGGCCGCCGCTGCCTCGTCGGACATGCCGGCCTCGTCGAAGTTGCGCAGGTTCCGAAGCAGAGCCATGTAGCCCATCGACGGCGCCAGTGCTTCCCACACCTCACGGGTCAGCGGTCCCTGCAGCCAACCGGCCACGGACTCCCACGTCATCCCCGCCTGGCGCAGCACGTCGACCGCGTCAGGGCGCTGGAACAGCGAACGGCGCTGCTCGACCGGCCACGCCATCAGCTCACGCCGTGCCGCGATCACGCGCAGCTCGGCGGGAACGTCCGCCTCCGCGGAACGGCGGCGGTCCAGCACGTACTGGAAGAGCGCGCCCTGCCACGGAGCGCCGGCCGAGGGGTGGGCGAGGTTCAGCACGTCGGCCATCCGGAACCCACGGGCGTCGCTGTCCCACTTGAGGACCGCGCGCTCGTTGTAGAGGCGCCCGACGGCGTCGGCGATGCCGCGCTTGATCGGCTTCGGCACGCGCCGGCCGTTCGTGCTGGTCCAGTAGGCCAGGAGTTCGCCCGGCTCGTCGGCGCGCTGCAGCACGGAGTCCACGACGGCGCGGTTGGTGACGCCCGCGCTGGACTCGGACACGAGCCGTGCCAGCACGAACTCGGCCGCGCCCACGAGCGACGCCGTGCGCATGTTCGCCTCGCTGCGCAGCCACGTGAGCAGGCGCGCGGTCCACTCGGGATCCGACAGCGCCGCCTCGTGGACGAGCTGGGCGAAGCGGTTGTCGCGCTGACCACCGGACTCGTAGAAGGTGTCCTCGCCGCCCATGTTCGACACGGCGAGCAGGAACAGCTCGGACTTCGTGTCACGGGCGTAGCCGTCGCCACCCTCGTAGGTGCGACCGGTCGGTTCCGGCGCCGTGGCGACCGGGCTGGTGCCCGCCGGACGTGCGCGGAAGATGTTGAACTTCGCCATCGGCTCTTTCCCCCTCGGAAAAAACAAAGGGGAGCCCACAAACCCCACACGTGTCCGAGATCAAAGTCGCGGAAGGTACGTTGCTGCTCTGCCAGTTGAGCTACAGCCGGTTTCCCGTCTGGCGGGACTCGAACCCGCAACCCGCCCATTAACAGTGGAAGTAACCCTCTGCTTCGCACCGGACACGTGTGAAGTTGTGCGCTCCCGAGATCAAACGCGCCCACGGTCGGGTTTTCATCTCGAATGAAGTAACCGTGGACTTTCGCACCGGGTGCTCATTTATGTAACCACGCCGCGCCAGTGATTTAATTCCGGCCGATGTGAAGTTGGTGGACGCCCGAGATCAAATCGCGGGGGGTGACGTGCCCACCGAGGTGGGCGAAGACCGGCCGAAACCGGCTTCAGGGGTCGAACCTGAGAATCACCAGAAGTAACCCTCCGCTGCGCACCGGGCGCACACTCATACAACCACGCCGCGCAAAGGGTTTTCCTAAGGCGCCGCCTTCACGAGCCGGCGCAGCAGGTAGAAGAGGCCGACCGTCAGCAGGAACCCGACGGCGCTGATCATCACGATCTGCTCGACCGTGTCGGCCTTCGACCCCGCGAACACGTAGGCGGCGCAAATGGGGATGGTGCCGATGAGGGTGAACGACATGAACTGGCGGAACGACACCCTGGACACCCCCGCGGACACCGACACGGTCTCCGCCATCATCGGAATGCCGCGTGCCACTCCGAAGAACCAGGGACCGAACTGACGGCCCCATCGCCGCATCTCGGTCAGCTCCTCGATGGTGACCACCCGGCGCACCAGCCACGGGCCCGCGAACCGCCCCAGGGCGTACCCTGCGGCAGAGGAACCCAGGGATCCGATGATCGCGAGTGCCAGTCCGAAGGGCAGGCCGAGTGCCGTTCCCGCCAGCACGATGAGCGGAGTGGACGGCACGGGCAGCAGCACGTCCACGACGAGCAGGGCGAAGATCGCCGCCGCCGCCCACACCGGGTCGATGCCGCGCACCCACGACACGACCCCTTCGAAGTCGATGAGGTCCAGTGCCTCGAACACGATCCAGCTCAGCAGGACGAAGCCGAGCACGACGGCCGGTATCCACTTCCACCGAACGCCCGTCTCATAACTCATCGGGTGATGGTCGCCCACGTCGATCCGCCGGACAATCCGCCAGTGGCGCAGGTTCCGCGAAGGGACACACATGAGTGACGATCTCGTGCCTTTTCTGGGGCACTGGGTGCTCGACCCGGCACGCTCCGCGTACACCGGCGGCAATCCTCCCCGGAGCGGCCACCACGACCTGAGGCTGGAGGGCGACCGGCTGATCGTGAGCATCGAGGGCGTGCTGGGGTCCGGTGACCCCATCCGCACCGGGTACACATTGGACCTGTGGCACGACACGCCGATGAGCGTCGGCAAGGTCGACCGCGTGCGCACGGTGGTGGAGCCCAGGCGGTTCTGCACGATCGCCTACGCAGGCGCGCAAGCGGTTGCGCGCTCGTGGCGGATCCTCGGCCACCTCAACGAGATGACGATCGTCCAGTCCGCACCCGACCAGTTCGGCGTGTGGCGCGACGACGTTTCGGTCTACCGCAGGCAGTTCTAGGAACCCACAGGATCAACGGGGTCTGAACACCGTCACGACCACGCGCAAACCCAGCAGCACGCTGATGATCAGCAGGTTGTAGCCGAACACCTGGTACAGCCCGATGCCCGCCGAGACCTCGGGCCCGCCGGCCGAGCCGAGCAGCAGCACCGCCATCACACCGGCGGTCGCGCCCAGCACGGTCAGCATGACCTGGTGCAACAGGCTGGTGATGAACGACCGGTCGCGTTCGTCCGCGAACAGCCTCATCGACATGCTCAGCCGGCCCTGCTCCATCGCCCCGGTGATCCGGTCGATCCGCCGCGGCAACCGGCGCAACATCGGCAGCACGGCCTGCAGTTCCTCGGTCATGGTCCGCTTCACCGACTCCGGCGTGAGCCGTTCGGAGATCTGCTCCGCGGCGAACGACCGCGACTCCACGACGATGTTGAAGCCCGGCGCGAGCACCGCCAGCGTACCCTCCAGCGTCGCCAGGGCCCGGAACACCGCCGCGATCTCCGGCGGGATGCTCAGCCCGAACCGCGACACGATCAGGAACAGGTCGCCGAACATCTCCACGTCCGGCCGCATGCCCGCGCCGAGGTGCCGGGCCATGAACTGGCCGAGCGCGCGCTCCAGCCGTTGCTCGTCGATGTCCTCCGGTCGTGAGGTCAGCTCCAGCAACGCGTCCGTGAGGCTCGCCGGGTCGCTGCGGTCGATGGCGAGCAGCAGCCGTTGCAACGCCGAGCGCAGCGCGGAGTCGATCCGCCCGACCGAGCCGAAGTCGAGCAGGCCGAGGCGTCCGTCGGCCAGCAGCAGCACGTTGCCGGGGTGCGGGTCGGCGTGGAAGACGCCGTCCAGCATCACCTGACGCAGCACGAACCGCAGCAGCGTTCGTGCGAGCCCCACGTCCTCCGAGGCGCCGCGCAACGGCACCCCGTCGAGCCGGTCCATGACGAGCACCCTGGACGTCGACAGGTGGACATGAGGCAGTCCCACGGACGAGTCCGACGCCGCCGTCACGGCCGTGATGTTGCGTGCCTCGATCTTGAAGTCGAGCTCCTCGCGCAACGCCGCCGCGAACCCCGCCGCCAGGTCGCGGACGCCCAGCGCGGCACCCCACCGCGTGCGCTGCAGCGTCTCGGCGAGGCGGGCGACGATGTCCAGATCGCCCTCGGCCGTTGCCCGGACGTCCGGCCGTTGCACCTTCACGACCACCTCGGCGCCGGACTTCAACACGGCTCGGTGCACCTGCGCGATCGAGGCCGCGGCCAGGGGTTCTGGATCGACCTCCTGGAACGCGTCGAGCCCGACCTCGGCGTCGAGCACGGCCCTGACCTGCTCCCACTTCGCCGCCGGCACCTTGTCCTGCAGCAGGCTCAGCTCGTCGACGAAGTCCTGCGGCAACAGGTCCGCGCGCGTCGACAGCACCTGTCCGAGCTTCACGAACGTCACGCCCGCGTCTTGCAACGCGAGCCGCAGCGACCGCGCGAGCCCGGTGGAGGTCCGCTCGCGGCCGCGCAGGTAGGGCCCCAGGCCGTGCCGGAACGCGATCTTGGTGATCCGCGAGTACCGCCGGGTCCGCGCGATCCGGCGCCGCGCCATGCCCCACCACTCGGTGGGCGGCGGGATCGAGCCGGTCGGCACGATGATCTCCGCGAACGCCAGCACGCCGATCACCGCGAGGATCGACAGTCCCAGCTGGAGCGTCACCAGCCCCGCGGACGGCTCCGCGCTGGTCTCACCGAAGGCGCTCGACGCGATCGAGATCGAGAGCAGGCACGCCAGCGCCGTGCGGATCAGGCCGATGCGCAGGCCGAGGATGCGCCGCGCGGCCAGGGACATGCCCAGGACCAGCAGCAGGAACGTGACCGGGAAGCCGATCGTGTAGACGAGGAAATCCCCCATGATCGAAGCCTAGGGCCTCTTGACTGAGACCGTAGGAGTCACGAAAGATCCGATGAATCGCCGCCCGCGTTGACCTGACCGCACAGCGAAGTGAGGTGCCTGGAAGTGGTCGAACTCAACCGGCGCACGGTGCTCGGAGGCGCTCTAGCAGGGATGGCGGGTAGTGCGTTGCTCTCGACGAGCGCATCGGCGGGTGATGCGTTCAGTTGGAAGGACTTCATCGGGTCATCCGATCTAATCTGGAAGAAGATGCCCGCGACCTGGTTCGAGGGCCCGTTCCTCGGCAACGGCTACCTCGGCTCCGGCATCTACGCCGAGCCGGGCGCCAACGCCGTCAGGTTCAACGTCCAGCACTCCCAGGTGCAGGACCACCGGCCGGAGTTCGGGGCGTTGTTCGGCCTCGCCCGGCTGCCCATCGGGTACTTCACGCTCGAACCCGTCGGCGCGATCACCGGCGTCGACCTGCGGCTGGACCTCTGGAACGCCGAACTGACCGGCACGATCACCACGGCCGCCGGAAGTCTCCGGGTGCGCGCGTTCATCCACACCCGGCGCGACCTCTACGCGATCGACGTCCAGGCCAGCGAGGGCGAGCGGGCGTTCCGATGGGTCTTCCACCCGCTCAAGGCGATCAGCCCGCGCACCGACCCGAAGTGGGGCCGCCCGGCACCGGCCGGGTTCACCGACAACCCGCCCATGCAGCTCACCAGCGCAGGCGACGTGCAACTGGCCGTGCAGCCGTTGAACGCGGGCGGCGAGCACGTGACGGCGTGGCGTGAGGTCACTCGCGGCACGCGGCGGACGCTCTTCACGAGCGTCGCCTGGTCGCATCCGGCGAAAACGGCGGTGCGCAAGGCGATCGCGAACGTCCGGTGCGGCTCGATCGACGGGCTCGCCGTTGAGCACCGGTTGTGGTGGCACGACTTCTACCGCAGGAGCTTTCTGTCCATTCCGGACAAGCGGTTGCAGGCGTTCTACTGGATCCAGCTCTACAAGTTCGCGTCGGCGGCGCGGAAGGAGGCGCCCGCGATCGCGACCTGCGGGCCCTGGCTCGAGAACACGCCGTGGCCCAACACCTGGTGGAATCTCAACGTGCAGCTGGAGTACTGGCTGATCCACGGTTCCAACCACGTCGAGTTCGACGCCGTCACCTACTCCGTCGACAGATACCGGGACGCGCTGGTGGAACAGGTGCCTGCCGAGTACCGGCACGACTCCGCCGGCATCCCGCGCACGACCGACACCGTGCTCAACAACGGTGCCGGGGTGGGCAACTCCGGTTACGGCGTGGGCATTCCCGGCAAGGACGTGCCGACGCCCGAGGTCGGCAACCTGACCTGGACGCTGCACAACGTCTGGCTCACCTACCGGCACACGATGGACGACCGCGTGCTGCGGGGCGTGCTGTTCCCGTTGCTGCGCAGGGCGATCAACTACTACTTCCACTTCCTGGCCAAGGGATCGGACGGGAAGTGGCACCTGCCGATCACGTTCTCGCCCGAGTACGGGGTGAACGCGCCGGACTGCACCTACGACCTCGCGCTGATCCGGTGGGGCTGCCGGACGTTGCTGGAGTCCGCGAAGTCGTTGCGCGTCAACGATCCGCTGATCCCGCGGTGGCAGGACACGCTCGCCAACCTCACGCCATATCCCGTGGACGCCAACGGGTACATGATCGGCGCGGGGGTGCCGTTCGCGAAGTCGCACCGGCACTACTCGCACCTGCTGCAGATCTATCCGCTGTACGAGGTGACTTGGGAGGATCCTGGGGCACGGCAACTCATCGAGACGTCGTTGAACCACTGGGTCAGCTTCGAAGGCGCGTTGCAGGGCTACACGTTCACGGGAGCGGCGTCGATCAGCGCGCAGATGTCGCGCGGGGACAAGGCCGACTTCTACCTCGGTGAGCTGATGCGCCGGTACATCAAGCCGAACACGATGTACCAGGAGTCCGGTCCGGTCATCGAGACGCCGTTGAGCGCCGTGCAGTCGATGTACGACATGCTCTGCCAGAGCTGGGGTGGCGTGATCCGCGTGTTTCCCGCGGTGCCGTGGCCGGACATCTCGTTGGACGACTTCCGGACGCAGGGCGCGTTCCTGCTCTCGGCGTCGCGGCAGAACGGGGTGACGCGGTGGATCAAGCTGCGCAGTGAGGCCGGCGCGCCTTGCGTTGTGCGCACGGACATCAAGGATCCGGTCGTGCGTGATTCTCGTGGTCGGCCCAAGCGGTTCTCGGTGCTGGGCAACGGAGATCTGCGCATCGACCTGCGGCGCGGTGAGGAAGCGGTCATCCACCGTGCCGGGGACAAGCCTGACCTGAAGGTTGGACCGGTGGGCGGATCACCGGTGCCTTCATGGGGTTTACCTGGTTAGGGCGCAGCCGGTGCCCCGCCGCGACGGCGGTGCGGCGGGACACCGGCGAACGCGGTCTTTTAGAAGTCGAACACCTTGGCGGTGTTCACGCGCATGACGCACGGGTTCGAGAAGGTCTCCTCGAAGTCGACCTTCTTGCCGCGCCACGTGCCGTGCAGCTTCGCCTTCGTCGGGTTCAGCTCCATCGTGCACAGGGCCTCGGCCTGCGGCAGCTTCGTGAAGTCGCCGCTGACGGGAGCGAGGTCGTCGCACGCGGTCTTGGCGTTCTTGTGCGGCCCGCTGGCGGGGTCGCAGTTCAGCAGGGTGTTGTCGAACGAGCCCATCTCCTGCTGCACGGAGAGGATCAGGGTCGATTCCGGCAGCAGAGGCGCCGCGGTCGCCGTCGCGGGGATGGCCGGAGCGGCGAGCGCGAGACAGGCAAACAAAATTCGGTTCCTGGCCATGCCACCACTCTGGCGGGGCCAGGAACCGAAATTCCATTCAACCGAGCGGTAACACCAGATCGTGTAAACCGCCGAAAGAGCGTGCAACTAGACGCCGGTGAGTTCCGTCCCGGCGAGAGCGGCGGCCACCTGCTTACCCACCGCAGCCATGCCCTTGGCGTTCGGGTGAACGGGGAACGCGAGGCTCGTCGGGATGATGCCCTCGACCCACTTGTCCCACGGCGCTGCACACGTATCGCGACCGGTGCTGATGTCGTAGGGGTTCACGAAAGTGGCACCGGCGGCTTTCGCCTGTGCGCCCAGCATTCCGTTGAGCTGCTGCTGGACGTTGTCGAGGTACGGCACGTCGCCGCGGGAGATCGGCACGACCGGCCAGCAGCCGCCCGACGGCGGCAGGATCCGCAGGTAGCCGACGACCACGATCTTCGCCTTCGGGCTGCGCTGCTTGATGCCCGCGAGCACGGCGGCCACCTTGGCGGAGGTGGCGTCGACGCGCTGGCCGAGCGAGTCGCCGTAGGTCGCCTTGCAGGGCGAGCCGTGCGGGTCGGCCAGGCTCTTGCCGGCGCAGGTCAGGATGATGTCGGAGAAGCCGATGTCGTTGCCGCCGATGGACACCGTGACGAGGTCCGTGTCGGCCTTGAGCGCGGAGAACTGCGGCACGGACTGGCCGGGGATGCCGCTTTGGACGCCCGCCATGTCCTTGGTCTGCGCGCCACCGCAGGAGATGTCGGTGAAGTTCGCGATGCCGAGCTTCTTCGCGAGGACGGACGGGTAGTTCTGAGTGGACTTGAAGCAGCTCAGCGGGTCGAGCCGCTGCAGCGGGATGAACGGTCCGGAGACGAACGAATCTCCGAGCGAGACGTAGTTCCGGTACTTCGGGGCGGCGCTGGCGTGCGGGGCCAGCAATGCCGCTATCAGGGCCGTGAGCAGGGAAACAACAGTCACTCGGCGCGTCATTGCTACCTCGTTACTGAAGAGTAGGAACGTAGGACGAAGGGTGACCGGACCATTGCGCAGTGTCAATCCCTCGACCAGGCTGGAACGATGACGGGGGTACGCAAAGTAGCTGTGGCATCGGCGGTCGGTAACACGATCGAGCTGTACGACTTCCTGCTCTACGGCACGGCGTCGGCGCTCGTGTTCGACAAGATCTTCTTCCCGCAGTTCGACTCGCGCGTGGGAGTGCTGCTCGCGTTCGCCACGTTCGGCGCGGGCTTCTTCGCCCGGCCGCTGGGCGGCGCGGTGATCGGGCACCTCGGCGACCGGATCGGCCGCCGTTCGATGCTCGTGATCACCCTTTCGGTCACGGGTGTGTCGACGGCGTTGATCGGTCTGCTGCCGACCTACGCCCAGGTCGGCATCTTCGCGCCGTTGCTGCTCGTGCTGTTGCGGCTCGTCCAGGGGTTCTTCATGGGCGGCGAGCAGGGTGGCGCGTCCCTGATGGCCGTCGAGCACGCGCCGCCGGGGCGCTGGGGCTGGTACGGGAGCTGGGTGTTCATCGGGTCGCCGGTCGGGCTCGTGCTGGCGAACCTCGCGATGTACCTGTCCTCGAAGGCTTCCGGGCCGGACTTCCTGTCGTGGGGCTGGAGGTTGCCGTTCCTGTTCTCGATCGTGCTGGTCGGGATCGGCCTCTACATCCGGCTGCGCGTCTCGGAGTCGCCGCAGTTCGCGCGGGTGGAGAAGTCGCGGTTGCCGATCGCGGAGGTGCTGCGCGACCGGTGGCGCGTGGTGCTGCTGGGCGCCGGGGTGAACCTCGGGTTCACGATCTTCATCTACGTGCTGAGCGTGTTCATGATCGGGTACGGGCGCACGGCGTTGAAGATCTCCGCGGACGATCTGCTGATCGCCACCGTGGTGGGGTCGGTGGCGCAGGTCGTTGCTGTGCCTGCGTTCGCGCTGCTGTCCGACCGGGTTGGACGGTTGCCGGTGATGTTCGGCGGGGCGATCTTCCAGGCCGCGTTCGCGTTTCCGTTGTTCTGGCTGACGGACTCCGGCTGGTTCACGTTCGCGATGGTGCTCGGCTTTGTGGGCTCTGCCGCGTTGTTCGGGCCGTCTGCTGCCTATTTTGCCGAGCTGTTCCGGACTCGGGTGCGGTACAGCGGGGTGGCGTTGAGCTTCCAGCTCGGTGCTGTGCTGGGTGGTGGGCTGGCGCCGTTGGTGGCGCAGTCGTTGCTGCGCACCGGGACTTGGGCCATCGCGCTGTATCTGGTTGCGGGTGCGGTGTTGTCCGGGGTTTGTCTGCTGGTGATCGGGTCAGCGCACGAGGCGGAGCCGGCGGGTGGCGAGTCCGATGCTCAGCCGTTGGCCCCAGCCCAGTCGTAGCGCATCGCTTTCGATGCCGTCGCCGAAGGCCACCAGGCCGTCGGATTCGACGTCGATGTCCAGTGGTGCGTCGGTGATTTCGCCTTCGGTGTGTTCGATTCCGGTGCTTGGTGACGGCCAGGCTTCTCTTACGAACCACACGAGCTTGCGCTCGGTCGGCGTGGGGAGGGCCAGCGGGCTCTTTCGTTCGCGATGGGCCGAGCTGCACCAGCCCGTTGCTCCGGTGCCGCTGCCGATCAGGATGCCGGACGAGGCCTGGCGTTCGTCGCGGATGCGGTAGCGGCTGGTCTGGTGGCTCGGGTGGCCGACGTAGATCTCGTTGAGGGCGTAGAGGGTCTGGCCGTCGTCTGATCTGGCCTCGACCATCGTGCGGTCTTCGGTGTTGGTGGTGTTGTGCAGTAGTTCGGCGGCTTGGGCGGGGGCGTGCGTGGCGAGCACGCCCCGTTCCGGGTTGATGCCGATCACCGGTTGGCCGTCGAGGTACTTCGCGACGTTCGCGACCAGGCCGTCCTGGCCGACGATGACGACTACGTCCTCGGGCGCGAACAGGAACCGCGACAGGTCTTCCCGCTCGACGACGCCGCGGCGCCAGTCGAGCGGGATGGCGGCGCTGACGTCTCCCAACGCCCTGCGGGCCTGCTGGTCACGGTCCACCACCTCGTCCAGAGTTCTGTTGCGGGACTTGAGGAAGAACTCGACCTGTCCTCTCGTCCCGTGTCGTGCCAGCAACTCTGTCAGCTCGGTGCGCCTGTGCACCAGCACAATTCGCGGGGCGAGGCTCATCGGGCCAGTCTCTGCAGGATGGGCTGGAGCATGTCCGGGGTCAGGGTGATGCTGCCGATCTCCGGGAGGTTGCCGGCCAGTTCCTTTGCCGCCAGGGCGTAGAGGGTTTCTTGTGGGATCTCCTTGTACGCGTCCAGCCTGGCCTTCTCGCCTGCGGCTTCGGCTTCGGCCAGTTTGCGGATGCCGTCCGCCTTGGCCTCGTCGGCGACCCGGCTTGCCCTGGCGCGGTCCTCAGCCGTTTTCAGGGCGTTCGCGCCTCGTTGGACAACCAGGAGTTCCTCTCGCTTCGCCAGTTCGATCTGGTTCTGGAGTTCGTTCTCGCTGATCGAGCGTTCTCGTTCTACCGCCATGGCTCGGCGTTCGTAGGTGGCCTTGTCGGCCTCCTGCTGGACCTTCTCCCTGACCGTGGTCTGGAGTGCCTTCTCCATGTCCGCGTCCGGGCGGATGGCGACCACGCGGATGTCGATGATCTCCAGGCCGATGTGGTCTGCCGTCAGGTTCTCCTGGATCTCCTGCTTGACGCGTGCCACGCCGGTCTTGATGGCCGTGTCCAGGGGCAGGGTGCCGAGGATTTTCAGAGCGTGTTGCTGGGTGCTCTCGGTGAGGGTGTTCGCGATCTGGCTCAGCGGGTCCTGGCGCCAGACTCCCGTGTCCGGGTCGATCGAGAAGTCGATCCTGTTCGTTGCCGTTTCCGGGTTGGTGCAGCGGTAGGTGACGGTCAGTTGGACTGTCACGTCCTGGTAGTCGTTCGTTCTGGCGTGGAAGAGCATGGGGAGTTCTCGGTCGTCCACCGGGACTTCGCTGAGGACTGCCGATCTTGGGCGGAACCAGAAGCTCAGGCCGGTGCCCTCGTGGATCAGCTTGCCCTTGCTCACGTGTCGGATGTGGACGGTGGGGGCGCCCCTGAGGTGGCGGAGTCCTGGGTAGGTGCTGATGTCGGCCACGGTTGGGGCTCCCTGTTCGTTCGGCTGGTCGTTCTGCGGCTTGTCGTCGTTCTGACGATAAGCCTATACTTCGTGGGGTGTACACGCCAAGTGATTTCCCTCCCTTTGCTGTCACGGTCGACCTGGTGGTGTTGACCGTTCGGGGGGATGCGTTGTGTGCCCTGCTGGTTCGGCGTGGGGAGGCGCCTTATCGGGGGCGGTGGGCGTTGCCTGGCGGGTTCGTGTTGCCGGCCGAGTCCGTGGATGCCGCGGCTGGGCGGGAGTTGGCTGAGGAGACTGGGGTGTCCGGGCTGCATCTTGAGCAGTTGGGGACTTATGGGGAGCCTCTTCGGGATCCTCGGATGCGGGTTGTTTCTGTGGCCTATCTGGCGTTGGCGCCTGATTTGCCGGTTCCGGTGGCTGGGACTGATGCTGCTGCTGCGTCTTGGGTTCCGGTGGGGGAGGCTGTTTCGCTGGCCTTCGACCATGACCGGATCTTGGGGGACGGGGTGGAGAGGGCCCGGGCCAAGTTGGAGTACACGGCGTTGGGGACTGCGTTTTGTGGAGACGAGTTCACGGTGGCCGAGTTGAGGAGGGTTTACGAGATTGTTTGGGGGGTTTCGTTGGATCCTCGGAACTTTCATCGGAAGGTGACTGGGGTGGGTGGGTTGTTGGTGGCTACCGGGGAGAGCACCTCTCGGGATGGGGGGCGGCCGGCTGCTTTGTTTCGGCGTGGGGATGCTGAGGTGTTGTATCCGCCGTTGGTGCGCGCGCCGGGGCCGTAGGTCGTCCCCCGGTTGCGTTGGCGGCTGCGCGTTGCGAGTTCGTAGGTGGTCGCCCTGCGAGGGGATGTGGCGGCTGATTCCTGGGGCTCCGCCCCAGACCCCGCCAATCTGATCAAAAGCCGGGGTCTACGCCATGCGTGGGTAGATGGCACGCCTGTTGCTTTGGGCGGAGGCGCGTTGCTTTGTGGGGCGCGTTGGTGGGGTGGCTTCGTCACGAGCCGAGCCAAGAGCGGGC